>JBBATJ010000001.1:0-26180 GCA_040398785.1 Cypionkella sp.
CGCGCAGGATCGTCTCAATCTCAGAGAAGTTGATCGTGACCGTCTCATTCGCGGCGTTTTTATAGGTCGCCGTGCCCGCCTCATTGTTGCCACCGCCAAAGGTGACCACAAGTCCGGTCAGGCCGCGCAGATCCAAAACATCGCCCGCGCCGCCGTTGGAAGGATCAGAAAGGTCTTCGACCGTTTCTCCGCCGACAACCGTGATCGCCGCATTGCCCGTCAGCGCAGGGTTAACGGTAAAGACATCATCGCCAGAGCCGCCATTGGCCACATCGCCCGCACCAACCACGATATCATCGTCGCCCGCGCCGCCCGTCAGGACATCATTGCCCTCACCGCCCGCCAGCGTATCCGTCCCATCGCCGCCGTCCAGCGTGTCATTCCCCGCGCCGCCGATCAGGCTGTCATTGCCCGCGCCACCCGCGATCGTGTCATCGCCCGCGCCGCCGTCGACCGTGTCATTGCCGTCGCCCGCCGCAACCGTGTCATTGCCAGCACCTGCCAGAACGCTGTCGTTGCCCGCACCCGCATCGACCGAGTCGTTGCCCGCGCCCGCGTCAATGCTGTCATTGCCAACCCCGCCATCGACCGTGTCATTGCCGTCGCCTGCCGCCACCGTATCATCGCCGGCACCTGCATTGACGGAATCGTTGCCCGCACCCGCATCGACAGAATCGTTACCCGCACCTGCATCCACCGTGTCGTCGCCCGTGCCCGCCGCAATCGTGTCATTGCCCGCGCCCGTCGCGATTGTGTCATTGCCTGCGCCCGTGTCGACATTGATCGGACCTGTGGCAGAGCCGCCCGCAACCGTATCCGCCCCCGTGCCGGTGATGACCTTTTCAATCTCCGAGAAGGTCAGATCTGGATTTGCGTCGCCGTCCAGACCGTTCACACTCCCCGCCTCGCCGGTCAAATTAACCGTCACAGGCGAGGTGACCGCCGACAGATCCAACACATCGCCAGACCCGCCATTGGCAGGATCAGACAGATCCTCGCCCGTCTCGCCGCCCGTGATCGTCGCATTGATATCCGCCGCAGGATCGGTGGGATCCAGCGTGAACACATCATCGCCAGACCCGCCAAAGGCCACATCCGCGCCGCCCACCGCGATGTCATCATCGCCCAAACCGCCGTCCAGCGTGTCATTGCCCGCCCCACCCGACAGCGTGTCAGACCCATCGCCGCCCAGAACAGAATCGTTGCCCGCCCCGCCCGTGACAGAATCGTTGCCAACCCCGCCATCAACCGTGTCATTGTCGGCCCCGCCATCCAGCGTGTCCGACCCTGAATCGCCATAAACGATATCATTGCCCGCCCCGCCCGTGACGGAATCATTGTCCGCCCCGCCATAGACGGTGTCATTGCCGGCGCCCGCGTCGATCGTATCGTTGCCAGCATTGCCATAAATCGTGTCGTTCAGCCCGTCGCTGCCATCGACTTTATCGCCTTGCGCATCCGCATAGCCGGGGACAATCGAATCCGCGCCCGAGGTGCCATCCACAGGCCCTGCAGGTGGCGCGGTCGTCACAAAACTTTCGATATCGTTGTAAACAATGCGAATATTCGTAAACCCTGGCTTGGACAGGGTCATCGTGCCGTGATAGCCAAGCGCACCCAATCCGCCGAGCCCCTGCCCATCGGTTGAGGTGATATTATTTGACACCAACGTCCAGCCTGATGCGATCAGCGCCGACACATCTAAAACGTCGGCGTCTATGCCGTCATAGTCGCCGTTGACGGTGATCGAGCCGTTGTTCAGCCCCGGATTGCTGCCTTCGCTGATCTTAAAAACATCCGCGCCGCCGTTGCCGTTTGCGCTGTCGCCGGCGACCATATTGATGGTGTCATTGCCATCGCCCGCCGAAACTGCATCGATCCCGCCGCCTGTGGTGATGACATCATTGCCAGCCCCAGCGTAAAACTGATCCGAGGCAGTAGTGCCCGTCAGGGTGTCATTGCCACCCGTGCCAAAGAAGGTGCCCATGACTTTATTCCTTGGATGCTGAGGGAGGGGGCGTCAGGCGATCGTCTTTTGGTGCCAAATTAAGAGGGCGACGATTTTGCGACGCGCCCTCTGGCCATATCAAGGCCCCCAATACGCAATAAGACATGAATGTCACTGGCTTTTCAAAAGCCAAGCCTATCGGATCATCTTTGTTCACACGCATGAGGTCCACCATTATATCGCCCACCCAACTGACACTTGACGTCCCATGATGTGCCGCTGTCTGCCGCGTGGCCCCATGGGAACCACTTGGTTTTCAGACGGTTAAAACATGGGACCACCACCCAATTCTTTGATTAACCCAAGGCCGTCGTTGCCAGCTTTGGGACCATTTTCCTTTTGTCCGCCACCCACGACAGTATTTCTGCGCAACGTAACCTGACACAGTGAATGATGTTTGAATCTGCCCATCTTTTCAGGCGTAGATTGACGAAGCCGGTGCTTGATGGACGAATTGACCCGGCAACTTGACGAATTGGACAAGTCGGATCGGACCAGTTGACGAATTGTCCGATGCGTTGCTTGCATCAGAACGTTTCTGGCAACACACTGTTTACCAAGCAGAAACAGACGATGAAATTAAGAATCACTTTACCAAATCGACATATATTGATTTTGAAAACGCAGGTTTGGCCCAGTTGCAGCACTGGGTTTGATCCCGTGCCGCGGCGAATAGGATAGGTCATGAGATGGGAAATTAGGGATGATGTGTCAGGAAAGGCAATCGTTGTGCAACAGCCCTGCGCAGATGTGACACCTTTGCAGGGCCAACCATGAGCTCGCCTGATGAAAGCTAAGATTGTAAAAGCCTCTTTGCTGACGTTTGGGTCAGTGCTGGTCCATTTCGAAGAGGTTCTGATCGTCGTGCGCCATTGGCGAATGATGGTTCTTTATGTCGTCAGCTCTTTTTTGATGTATAGCCTGCGCTATCCTGCCCGGGGATTACATTTGGAACCTTGGCTGGACCTGCTGATTTTTATTTGGTTGCATATGTTGCCCCTGCCCTTGGTCCTTGGCACGATTTGGTTGATCGGCAAAATGTCTGCACCCAAGTCTTATCTTGCGATCTTTGTGTCGCCGATCATGTTTCTAAGCATTCTGTTTTCTGCCGTTTCAACGGAGCTTATCCTTAGTTTTTTGCGGCAAGAGTTTCATTTTTCCGTGCCCAATTTGCTGGGCTGGGCGATCCTAAGTTATCTTTTGTCCGAGGTGGTGGCAGCAATTGCCTTGCATTTCGTCATCCCCCCGATTTTAGTTGAAATACGGGCTGGCCGGCCTGACATCGTACAGCAAATCAACGCGTTAACCGAACAGGATAACGTGCCGATTGCCACATATGATGAACAAATCGTGGATTTGGATCGCCCGATGTTGACTGTGGGCGACAACCGATTTCCCATCGCGACGCTGCTTTATGCCCGCGCCGAGGGTAATTATGTGGATCTGATCATGACCACGGGGCGGCATTTTGCGCTCGCGACTTTGGTGTCCGTGACCGACCAAGTTCAAGAAATTGAGGGCGCCATGCTGAGCCGATCCATATGGATGTCAGCGCGGGCGATCACGGGGTTTCGCCGTGACGGGAAATACCTGATCGTCACAACGATTGATCAGCGCGAGTTTCGGGTCGCAAGATCACGCAATCCCCAAGTGCTGCCGTGGCTGCAAGCCCGTTTTGAAACCACTGAATAGGCCGCCCAAAGGCCGTAGGCGGCCTGATTGCGGTTAAAATTTGGCGGTCAGGTTTAATGACGCCGTTGCAGAACTGCCTTGGGCGCCCGCGCGTTGCGCCAATGTCGCATCCAAAGAAATTCCGTCGGCCAATGTGCCCGTCATCCCAATTTCAAACAGGCCATATGTGCCGCGCTGATTTTCGATCAGGCTGTCGCCCCCCAAATCGGACCCTGCATAGGCGGTGGAAACCGCGCTGTCCCCCGACATGACACGGCCAATACCAATGCCGTAAAATCCGGCAATGCCGCCCGCGTCAGATTTTGCAAAGCTAACTTTGCTGCGCAGACCTGCATAGACATCTGCCTGCTGCACACCATAAGCCGCGACATCCAAATTCGCGCGCCCCGCGCCCGTCTCTGTATAGGCGGCAGTCTGCAGATGCCGATAGGTCAGGCCCCCATAGGCCGACCAAAGGTCGCCCATGTCTTTTACAGCCTCAACGGTGCCGCCGTAACCTGTTGCGCCAAAGCCTGCCTCGGCGGTGCTTGCGCCTGCGACACGGCCATAGCTGATATTTTCTTTGGATGCCGTCAGGCTGGCATAGACCTGCACGCCAGACGCCGTCTGCCATGTCCCATAGCCGGTCAGCGTCAGTTGGTGATCGCCAAGGGCCGTATAGATATCGGTTAATGCGCCATGTCCTTGGGATTGACCAATTGCCAAGCCGCCCGTCATGCCCCCGTCCAAGGACGTGTCCATCCCCAGACCAAAGACATTGCCCGCAAAGGACATCTCGCCGTCGGCAAAGGTCTGATGACCACCCAAGGGGCCGCCGAACATATAGCCGTTTGCCGTCTCGGACCCGTGGTGCAGCAGGGCCTTGCGGCGCAGCATGGTGTCAAAGGCATCTTGCACCCCAAAAGACAAGTTTGACGCTGCCCCCGCCGCCGCCAATTGACCATCGGTATTGATGTTCCAATTGATGATCGTGGCGATTTGTTCCAGGGTTAACCCATCCAAGACGGGGCTGTTGATAAACAATTCGCCTTCGGCCAAGGCCGCCGCCGCATCCGCCGCATAAATCGAGCCATCGGAATCTGCGCCGCGGCCTGTCGACCCATACAGAAGATCAAAGTTCAGGATCGACACAGTTTGACCTGCAGCGACTGTCAGCGGATATAGGATATAGGGATGCTGGTTGCCCGCCACAAAATGGGTCGTCATCGCGTCGGTTTTATTGCCATAGATGTGCAAGATGACGGGGTCAACTGATTGTCCCGAAGTCGCCCCTTGTCCCGTCACGATATAGCCATCGCCCGACCCCAAGATCGTGGTGTTGTTGTCCGATCCCGGGTTGCCGCCAAAGGCGATATTTGCGGTAATCTCATCGCTGGTGTTGTTGGTAAAGCTGTCATACCAGCGCACCGCATTGGTCGGCAGGGCCGTGGCGACAGTGTAATCTTCGGTCTGGCGGGTGGCATCTAGGCCGTTAAAGGCCGTAGCATATTCCGCGCCATCATATTTTGTTGTGTCATAGGTGCCATACAGCGCGCCCCAACCATCAAAGGCGTCGCTCGTGTTGGTGTTGGTCGCATCTTGGATCGCGCCTCCGACCGAAGACGTGTTGAACAAGGCAGAGTCAAAGGCGATGCCAACATAGGAATGGCCTTGTGAGGGACAGTAGAGGTCTGCTGTGTTGCAGACATGGAAGGTAAACGCGGGATTGTCCGCAAAGGCGGCTTGCGACAGGAATAGAGACGCCATAGCGCAAGAGGCCATCAGCCCGGCGCGTTTCGATTGTGACATGGTCTGACCTCTCATCTTTATTTCTTTTGGCGGATCGGCAATTCTGCATTTCCCCAATTACTCAAATGAATAATTACTATAAGGAGATTCGACAACACGCCAATTCGACAAAAGGCCCGCCGTCATGCACTCTCATGATCTAAACCCACAGTCCAAATGGGCCGCCCAAATCGCGAATGCGCGGACATTGCATCTTTCAGGTAGTTTTGCCGCGGCAAAGGCCATTGCGACAGGAATTCTGCGCATCGATCCCAATTTCGCCCCCGCCCGCGAGGTCGAGGCATTGATCGAGATGGAGCATGGCGATCTGGCCCAAGCGGTGCGGTTGTTGAAAAAGATCTGCGCGCAGAACCCGCGCGATGGGATCATGGCCTATAACCTTGGGCTGGCACACCGCTATGCGGGAAATTTTGGCTGGGCCGTGGAATGGCTGTCACGCGCCGTTGGCCTGCGCCCCGATCTGCGCCGTGCCCATGTCGAATTGGCCAATACCTATGCAAATATCGGTGATTTCGTGGGGGTTGAGACCACCTGCCGCGCCATGATGCGGCAATGGCCTGATGACGGCCAGCCCTATGGCATTCTTGCGATGGTGCGGCCTGAATGCTTGACCCCTGCGGATGTGGCGCGCCTTGCGGCAATGGTGAAAAATCCTGATATCTCGTCCGAACGACGCGCCAATTTGCAATTCGCCTATGCCGATGCACTGCGCCAGCGCAAGCAGTATGATCAGGCCTTTGCCCAATTAACCGCCGCCAATGCCACGATGGTTATGATTTTGGCCGAGGATCGCCCCGCCACATCAGCCATCGCGCCAGGTGGGGAGAAACCGAAACTGCAATCCGTGCCTGTTGCGGCCGAAAAACACCGCATTCTTTGTGACTATATGACGGCCACTTTTGACGCCCCCTTTTTGGCGCGGTTTTCAGGGCAGGGGGTGTCAGGCGCACGACCGATCTTTGTGGTCGGGATGCCGCGTTCAGGATCGACTTTGGTCGAACAAATTCTGTCCAGTCACCCCGACGTTTTCGGCGCGGGCGAGGTGCCCTATCTGTCGCAGGTTCTGTCGAGCACATGGCCTTTTGCGGGCGAGGCGGATGCGCGACCAGATGTTCCGCCCACAGATCAGTTCTTTAAAACCCTTGGCCAAGACTATCTTTCACGTCTGATGACGGGGTCCGCCCCGCGCGGGGTGGATAAAATGCTGGGCAATTATCTGTATGTGGGCATGATCCATCTGTGCCTGCCCGATGCAATTGTTTTGGATATCAGACGCGATCCAATGGACAATTGTCTGGCCTGTTTTGAACGCCAATTTCGTACAGGTCACGAATTTACCTATGATCTAGATGCCTTGGCCGCGCAGTATCGCCGCTATGTCGCGGTGATGGATCATTGGGACCACGTCGTGCCCGGTCGTGTGCAGCGTATCTCTTACGAGGCGTTGGTCAGCGATCCTGATCGGCAAATCCCCGATCTTTTGGCACGCTGCGATCTGCCATGGGACGACGCCGTCACCCGTTTCTATGACAGCAAACGCCCCGTCCGCACCGCAAGCCTATCCCAAGTGCGCCGCCCGATCAGTGCTGCGTCGGTGCAGAAATGGAAACCCTATGCGGCGCATTTAACGGATTTGATCCATGCGCTATATCAACCTTAGGGCGTTTAAAGGCCATTGGGCATAAAAAAACCCTGCAGCCAGAACTGCAGGGTTTTCAAAAGACATTTGGTGCCCAGGAGAGGACTCGAACCTCCACGTCTTGTGAACACTGGTACCTGAAACCAGCGCGTCTACCAATTCCGCCACCAGGGCAAGTGTCGTGTGGGCGATGTAGCCAAGGGGCGTGGCCCTGTCAACGGGGTTCACTCAGAAAGTTGCGGGTGCTCGCGAAAACTTGGGCGGCGGGGGTGCGGTTTGGCCTTGCTGCAGGGGCGGTCTGGGATTATTCAGGGACCAATCTGCGCGCGAGGGGATATTATGAGCAAATTGGTCACGATTTACGGCGGCTCTGGCTTTGTTGGGCGGTATATCGCGCGGCGGATGGCGCAGGCGGGCTGGCGTGTGCGGGTCGCGGTGCGCCGCCCGAATGAAGCGCTGTTTGTCAAATCCTATGGCGCGGTCGGTCAAGTCGAACCTGTGCTGTGCAATATCCGCAACGAGGCCAGTGTTGCCGCCGCGATGGCGGGGGCGGATGCGGTGGTGAATTGTGTGGGCACATTTGATCGCGGCGGGCGCAACAATTTCACCGCTGTTCAAAATGAGGGGGCGGCGCGGATTGCCGCGCTGGCCGCCAAGGTCAAGGTTGGGGCGATGGTTCATATCTCGGCGATTGGCGCGGGCGGTGACAGCCTGTATGCACAATCCAAGGGCGCGGGTGAGGCGGCGGTTCTGGCAGCATTCCCCAAGGCGATGATCCTGCGGCCTTCGGTGATTTTCGGCAATGAGGATGGGTTCTTTAACCGCTTTGGCGCGATGGCGCGGATGACGCCGATCCTGCCCTTGTTTGGGGCGAAAACGCTGTTTCAGCCTGTTTACGTCGACGATGTGGCACAGGCCGCCGTGACCGGGATTTTGACG
Organism: Cypionkella sp.; assembly: GCA_040398785.1. GTDB lineage: Bacteria > Pseudomonadota > Alphaproteobacteria > Rhodobacterales > Rhodobacteraceae > Cypionkella. Next base: position 8,067 of record JBBATJ010000001.1, read on the forward strand.
GGGGCCAAGGGCGTCTATGAATTGGGCGGGCCAGAGGTTCTGTCATTCCACGCGCTGATTGAACGGATGCTGACCGTGATCCACCGCCGCCGTTGGGTGGTGGGACTGCCATTCTTTGCGGGCACGATTATGGCAGGTGTTTTGGATTTTGTGGCCTTTGTCACGGGGGGGCTGGTGAAAAACAACACCCTAACCCGCGATCAGGTGACATCGCTGCGCACGGACAATATCGTCGCGCCCAAGGCCAAGACCTTGGCGACCTTGGGGATCAATGCCACGGGGATCGACAGTGTTATCCCCGAATATCTGTGGTGCTATCGCCCTGCTGGCCAATATTCGGCCATCAAGGATTCCGCCAAAAACCTGAAGCCAAGAACTTAAAGAAAGTTTAAGAACATGGAACAAACGTTGGTTGCAGCCTTTCTGGGGGTCCTAGAGGGGCTGACCGAATTTTTGCCCGTCTCCAGCACCGCGCATCTGCTGCTTGCGGCGCATTTTTTGGGGTTTGACTCGTCGGGTAAAACATTCGAGGTGGTCATCCAAATGGGCGCGGTTTTGGCGCTGGTCGTGGTTTATTTCGCGAAATTGGTGCAGGTGTTTTCCACCGCCCACCGCGACCCTGCGGCGATGCGGTTTATCGTCTCGATCCTGATTGCGTTTTTGCCTGCCGTGGTCTTGGGCGTTTTGCTGCATGATTTCATCAAATCGGTGCTGTTTGAATCGCCTCGGCTGATTGCGGTCATGCTGATTTTGGGTGGAATCGTTTTGCTGTTTGTGGATCGGCTTGCGCCGCCTGTCACGAACGACAACGCCAGTGCGCTGCCGCTGCGCAAGGCCTTTGCGATTGGGGTCGTGCAATGTCTGGCCTTGGTGCCGGGCGTGTCGCGGTCGGGGGCCACGATTGTGGGTGCGCGGATGTTGGGGGTCAGCCGTGTCGCGGCGGCTGAATTTTCGTTCTTTTTGTCCCTGCCCACCATGCTCGGCGCCTGCGTTTATGATCTGTATAAAAATCGCCATATTTTGGATTTTACCGATCTGGGCCATATAGCCATTGGCTTTGTGCTGGCCTTTGTGGCGGGGGTTTTGGTGGTGCGTTGGGTCTTGGGATATGTCGGGCGCAATGGCTTTGCCATCTTTGGTTGGTGGCGAATCATTGTCGGATCGCTGGTCTTGGCGGCGCTTTGGGCTGGGCTCTAAGTGATGCGTCACCTTTGCTGACCTAGTTTCAGCGGCCTGCGGCAAATATTTTACCGCAGGCCGTATTTTTAGCGCTAATAGGTCAGCACAACTGACTTTTAATCCAAATGCAGACACAGTATCACCAGCGCAACGTAATTTTTCGACGGAGCGCGCGCTATGGCTGGTCAACCTATGTTGAAATTTGTCAACATTCGCAAAGAAACGCCACATAAGCGGGACGCGGAGGTGCGATCCGAGGATTTCGACGAAATCTATCAGGCCTTTGCCGCCGAAAAGGCCGCCGAGCAGTCCAGCCGATGCAGCCAATGCGGCGTGCCTTATTGCCAGACCCATTGCCCTTTGCACAACAATATCCCCGACTGGTTGCGCCTAACCGCCGAAGGCCGGCTGGAAGAAGCCTATGAAATGTCGCAGGCCACCAACACCTTTCCTGAAATCTGCGGCCGCATCTGCCCGCAAGATCGTCTGTGCGAAGGCAATTGCGTTATTGAACAGTCTGGGCACGGCACAGTTACCATCGGATCGGTGGAAAAGTATCTGACCGATAAGGCGTGGGAAATGGGTTGGGTGAAAACCATCAAACCGCATACCGAACGCGCCGAGTCCGTGGCGATTATTGGCGCGGGTCCGGGCGGACTTGCGGCGGCGGATGTGCTGCGCCGTGCGGGGGTGCAAGTCACCGTCTATGACCGTTATGACCGCGCTGGGGGGCTGCTGACCTATGGTATTCCCGGATTCAAGCTGGAAAAACACGTGGTTATGCAGCGGATTGACCAATTTTCGGCGGGGGGTGTGACCTTTGTGCTGAACTGCCAGGTCGGCGTTGATATCAGCTTTGACGCCATTCGGGGTAAGCATGACGCAGTGCTGATTGCGACAGGCGTCTATAAATCCCGCGATATTGAGTCCCCTGCTGCCGCGGGCCTTGTGAAGGCTTTGGATTATCTGACGGCCAGCAACCGAAAAAGTTTCGGCGATGATGTGCCAGAGTTTGACAATGGTGAATTGAACGCGATGGGCAAGCGGGTTGTGGTCATCGGCGGTGGCGACACGGCGATGGATTGTGTGCGCACGGCCATTCGCCAAGGGGCTACCTCGGTCAAATGTCTGTATCGTCGTGACCGCGCCAATATGCCAGGCAGTCAGCGCGAAACCCAAAACGCCGAAGAAGAAGGCGTCGAATTCGTGTGGCTTTCTGCGCCCAAGGGGTTCACGGGGGGCGCACAGGTTGACGGGGTTGTGGTGCAAAAGATGCGTTTGGGCGCAGCTGATGCGTCGGGCCGTCAATCGCCCGAAGTGATTGAAGGTGCTGATTACCTAGAGGGCGCCGATCTGGTGATCCAAGCGCTGGGGTTCGAGCCCGAAGATATCCAATCCCTGTGGGGCGTTCCAGAGCTTGCCGTGACGCGTTGGGGCACGATCAAGGCGGATTTCCGCAGCCATGCCACCAGCCTTTCGGGGGTCTATGCCGCGGGCGATATCGTGCGCGGCGCAAGTTTGGTGGTCTGGGCGATCCGCGATGGTCGCGAAGCCGCCGAGTCGATCCTGTCCTATCTGGCGCAATCGGCCACGGTGGCGGCTGAATAGATGGAAGCCAAATCCAGCCATCGGGTGAATTTGGAAATGGTGTTGGACCAGCCGCCCTTGCGCATTCGCTATTTGCCGGGAACGGGGGACGCATTGGTTTTGGCCTTTGCGGGTGTGGGCAAAACAACAGATTTGGACATAGAGCCAGAGATCGAATTTTACCGCATCGCCTCGGGCAATGGGGCGCGTCAAGTGCTGTTTATCACGGATCAATCGCGGTCTTGGTTGAACCATGACCAGATGGCGGAACAGATTGCCGATTGCACCCGTGCGATGTTGCACCGCACGGGCGCGCGGCGGCTGACGGCCTTGGGCAATTCGATGGGGGGCACAATGGCCCTTTTGATGGCGCGGTTCTTGGCGCTGGATGCCGTTTTGGCGATCGTGCCACAGTATTCGGTCGATCTGTCGATCATGCCAGACGAGCCAAGCTGGAAAAAACTGCGGCGTCAGATTGGGAGTTTTCGGTTTGCTGCCGTGGATCATGTGCCAGAGCAGGGGCACTATTTTGTCCTGCATGGCACCCACGATACAGAAACCTTGCACGCCATGCGCTTTCCCGTGGCGGCCAATCTGCACCACTTTATTTTCAACGGGGCGGATCATAACTTAGGCATTGACCTAAAGGCCAAGGGCTATGCGCAGGCATTGGTAGATCATGCCTTGGCAGGACAGGTAGATGCATTTTCAGCGGCGGCCCTTGCCAGTGGAGGGGTGCACCGCGCAGACTTTACAGGAGTATCGGCATGAAATGGACGACACTGACCCTGATCGCAATGACTGGACCCGCATTCGCAGGCAGTTTCACCCCGCCCGAGGGCTGCACCGCCACTCTGACCGTGCAATCTCGCGGCTGCAATGTGGCAAATTATTACATCTGCACGGCGGACCCTGCGGGCGATCAATGGCGGGCGGATTACGATCAAGAGGGGATGTATTATACATCGAAAATCGACGCTGAAACGCAGTGGATCGAAAGCTATGAGCAAAACCCAACTGTGAAACAAACGTTGGACGCAAACCCTGCCGATCCCGCGAATTTCAGCGAATTGCTGACGACGGGCATCGACAATTTTGATTTCAGCCTGACCAAAGACAACGGCCAACAAAGCGTTGTCAAAGGGTTTGACAAGTTGACCGGTGAAAAGGTGGTGATCGACGGCGTCACCTTGCAGCGCACGCAGTTTGAAATGACGGAAACCGATCCCGATGGAAATATTCTGCGCCAAGCGCGTGGGCACGAATTTATCAGCGAAGATTTTCGCAATTTCTTTTCGGGCACGTCAGAATATCTGTCGGGCAGTGAGTGGTTGCCGCTTGAGGGCTCGCCCGTGCAATTTTCCAAGCCTGGCGACAAAGGGTTCGGTGCAACTCAGCCGATTTTTGATTGTGACGCAGTCGTTTCCGCTTTGCCACAATCGCGGCCTGCGGGCTGATCCGCAAATTTGGACAAGTTTACAAAGAAAGACGAACCATGACGCAGTATGATGATCTTTGGGTCCAACAAGAGCAGGCCAAGCGCGCCTATATGGACGCGCATAGCCTGTATAAAACGGATGACGAACACGCGTCTTGTGGCGTGGGTTTGGTGGTTGCGATTTCGGGCAAGCCGTCGCGCAAAGTGGTTGAAAACGGCATCAACGCGCTCAAGGCGATTTGGCATCGCGGGGCTGTGGACGCAGACGGCAAGACGGGCGATGGGGCGGGCATTCATGTGCAAATTCCCGTGCCGTTTTTCTATGACCAAGTGGTGCGCACAGGACACAAGCCTGACACCGACAAGTTGATCGCAGTCGGCCAAGTGTTCCTGCCGCGCACCGATTTTGGTGCCCAAGAGCGTTGCCGATCGATTGTGGAAACCGAAGTTCTGCGCATGGGCCATTATATCTATGGCTGGCGTCATGTGCCTGTAGATACGTCGGTTTTGGGCGACAAGGCCAATGCAACGCGGCCCGAGATTGAACAAATCCTGATCCGCAACGATAAGGCGATTTCCGAAGAACAGTTTGAACGGGAACTGTATATCATCCGCCGCCGTATCGAAAAGGCGGCGCTGGCGGCGCAGATTCAGGGGCTGTATTTGTGCAGCCTGTCCTGTCGTTCGATCATCTATAAAGGCATGATGCTGGCCGAACAGGTTGCGGTGTTCTATCCCGATCTGATGGATGACCGCTTTGAGTCCGCCTTTGCGATCTATCACCAACGCTATTCGACCAACACGTTTCCGCAGTGGTGGCTGGCGCAACCGTTTCGGATGCTGGCCCATAACGGCGAGATCAACACCCTAAAGGGCAACGTCAACTGGATGAAAAGCCATGAAATTCGCATGGCATCCGCGAATTTTGGCGATGCGGCCGAGGATATTAAGCCGATCATTCCAGGCGGCACATCGGACAGCGGTGCGCTGGATGCGGTGTTTGAGGTGTTGGTGCGATCAGGCCGCAATGCGCCTTTGGCCAAAACCATGCTGGTCCCCGAGGCGTGGTCCAAGGCCACAACCGATATGAAACCCGCTTGGGCGGATATGTATGCCTATTGCAATTCCGTGATGGAGCCGTGGGACGGCCCCGCCGCATTGGCGATGACCGATGGGCAATGGGTTTGCGGGGGGCTGGATCGCAATGGTCTGCGCCCCATGCGCTATGTCGTCACGGGCGATGGTCTGTTGATCGCGGGCTCCGAGGCGGGGATGGTTCCCACCGATGAAGGCACTGTGCGCGAAAAGGGCGCGCTTGGGCCAGGGCAGATGATTGCCGTTGATATGGCCGAAGGGCGGCTTTATCATGACGTTGAATTAAAAGATAAACTTGCCGCCGCCCAGCCCTATGGTGATTGGGTGCAAAAGATTGTCGATCTGGGGGCATTGCTGAAAGACGTCCCAGAAGAGGCGATGTTCACAGGGGCCGAACTGCGCAAACGCCAAATCGCGGCGGGCATTTCGGTTGAGGATCTGGAACAGGTTCTGGCACCGATGGCCGAAGACGGCAAGGAAATGATCGCCTCTATGGGGGATGACACGCCTGCGGCGGTGCTGTCGTCGATCTATCGCCCCTTGTCGCATTTCTTTCGGCAGAACTTTTCACAGGTGACCAACCCGCCGATTGATTCCTTGCGCGAAGGCCGCGTCATGAGTCTGAAAACGCGGTTCGGCAATTTGCGCAACGTCTTGGACGAATCCAACAGTCAGTCGGAAATTCTGGTGCTGGAAAGCCCGTTTTTGGCCAATTCCGAATTTGACGTGCTGGTGGGCCGTTTTGGCGATCAGGTTGCGTTTATTGATTGCACCTTTCCTGCGGGGACAGATGCATTGCGCCAAGGGCTGGAACGTATCCGTGCCGAGGCCGAGGATGCCGTGCGCTCTGGCGCGGGCCAGTTGGTTTTGACGGATCAGCATCAGTCGGAAACCCGTGTGGCCATGCCGATGATCTTGGCGACATCGGCGGTGCATTCGTGGCTGACGCGCAAGGGATTGCGGACATTTTGTTCGGTGAACGTGCGGTCTGCCGAATGTATTGACCCCCATTATTTCGCCGTTTTGATCGGATCAGGCGCGACCACGGTCAACCCCTATTTGGCCCAAGACAGCATTGCCGACCGTATTCGCCGCGGTTTGATTGAGGGCAGTCTGCTGGACGCCATGCGCCGCTATGCCAATGCGGTCGATGCGGGATTGTTGAAAATCATGTCCAAAATGGGCATTTCGGTCATCAGCAGCTATCGCGGGGGTCTGAACTTTGAGGCGGTGGGTTTGTCGCGCGCCATGGTGGCCGAATATTTCCCCGGTATGCACAGCCGCATTTCTGGCATTGGTCTGCAAGGCCTGCAAATGAAGGTCGAAGAGGTGCACGCGCGCGGCTGGAAAGGTGGGGCGGATGTTCTGCCCATCGGCGGTTTCTATAAGGCGCGCCGTTCAGGCGAAAAGCACGCATGGGAAGCGCAGACCATGCATATGCTGCAATCGGCCTGTGACCGGGCCAGCTATGATATGTGGAAACAGTATTCGGCGGCCATGCGGGCCAATCCACCGATCCATATCCGCGATCTGTTGGATATCAAACCCTTGGGCAAGGCTGTTCCGATTGAAGAGGTCGAAAGCATCACCTCTATTCGCAAGCGGTTTGTGACACCTGGGATGAGCTTGGGTGCCTTGTCGCCCGAGGCGCATAAACTGTTGAACGTCGCGATGAACCGCATAGGTGCGAAATCTGACAGCGGCGAAGGCGGCGAAGATCCCGCGCATTTTCACCCCGAAGCCAATGGTGACAACCCATCGGCCAAAATCAAACAGGTCGCTTCGGGACGCTTTGGTGTCACGGCAGAATATCTAAACGCCTGTGAGGAATTGGAAATTAAGGTCGCCCAAGGCGCGAAACCCGGCGAAGGTGGCCAACTTCCCGGCATGAAAGTGACCGAGCTGATCGCCCGTCTGCGCCATTCCACCAAAGGCGTGACCCTGATCAGCCCGCCGCCGCATCATGACATCTATTCCATCGAAGATTTGGCGCAGTTGATTTATGATCTCAAACAAATCAACCCCCGCGCCAAGGTGACGGTGAAACTGGTGTCGTCGTCAGGTGTCGGCACGATTGCGGCCGGCGTGGCCAAAGCCAAGGCGGATATCATCCTGATTTCGGGCCATAATGGCGGCACAGGCGCATCGCCTGGCACCAGCATCAAATATGCGGGCCTGCCATGGGAAATGGGTCTGACCGAGGCGCATCAGGTTCTGGCGATGAACAATCTGCGCGAACGGGTGACGCTGCGCACCGATGGCGGCTTGCGCACGGGGCGCGATATTGTCATGGCCGCGATGATGGGGGCCGAGGAATATGGTATCGGCACCGCCGCGCTGATCGCGATGGGCTGTATCATGGTGCGTCAATGCCAGTCGAACACTTGCCCTGTTGGCGTCTGCACCCAAGACACCAAACTGCGCGAAAAATTCACGGGCACGGCGGATAAGGTGGTCAATCTGATCACCTTCTATGCCCAAGAGGTGCGCGAGATTTTGGCGCAAATCGGCGCGCGCAGCATTGATGAAATCATTGGGCGTGCAGATTTGCTGTCCCAAGTGTCACGCGGCGCCGCGCATCTGGACGATCTGGATTTGAACCCGCTGCTGATCACTGTCGATGGCGCGTCCAAGATCACCTATGACCGTTCCAAGCCGCGCAATTTTGTGCCCGACACGCTGGATGCGGAAATCGTCAAGGACGGGGCGCGGTTCTTTGAAGACGGCGAAAAGATGCAACTGTCTTATGCCGTGCGCAACACCCTGCGCACGATTGGCACCCGCGCATCCAGCCATATCGTCAAGCGGTTTGGGATGAAGAACAGCCTACAACCCGATCATTTGACAGTGAAATTGTCGGGAACCTGTGGGCAATCTTTGGGGGCCTTTGGGGTCAACGGGTTGAAACTTGAGGTGATGGGCGATGCCAATGACTATGTTGGCAAGGGTTTGTCGGGCGGTCTGATCGTGGTTCGTCCGCAGATGTCGTCGCCCTTGGTCGCGGCGGAAAACACAATCATCGGCAACACGGTTCTCTATGGTGCGACGGCGGGGCATCTGTTCGCCTCGGGTCGGGCGGGGGAACGCTTTGCGGTGCGCAACTCGGGCGCCAATGTGGTGGTCGAGGGCTGTGGATCAAACGGTTGCGAATATATGACGGGCGGGGTTGCCGTGGTTCTGGGCCGCATAGGTGCCAACTTTGGCGCAGGTATGACGGGCGGCATGGCCTATGTTTATGATCCGAACGGGGTGGCCGAGGATTTCATGAATGAGGAAACCATCGTCACCTGCGCCTTGGGTCATCCCCATTGGGAGGCGCAAGTTAAAGGTTTGATCGCGCGTCACGCCGCCGAGACGCAATCGCCGATTGCCCTGCGGATTTTGGCCGATTGGGCCGCCGAGAGGGGGAATTTCCTGCAGGTTTGTCCCAAGGAAATGTTGCCACATCTGGCACATCCCTTGTCGGATGAGGCGGCGAAGGTGCCCGCCGAGTAACGCGGCAAGATCCTGATTTTTCGAACCAAAATAACGCGGCAGGGACAACCCTGCCGCGTTTGCCTATATTCGGCCACAATCTGGCGGCAATTTTGACGCAAACTTTATTCAAATTAGAAACAATGGATAGTCAAGCAATCAAAAGAATATAAGGCCGCCAAACGTGCCAATCTATACCGACCAGTTTTATGTGATGGATCCCGCAGGCCCGCCCGCCTCAGGAACCGTGCTAAACATGGTTCGGCTGGATTTGAATGACGTCAACAATGACAATCTGATCCGTGCAGGCGTCGGCGATACTGTCGGCGGATTGGTGGTCAACGCGGTCTGGCAGGGCGATAAAATCACCATCTCGCGGGGCGGCGTGCAATCCATTGTCACCGGCGTCACCTTTTACCGCACGGGCGGGACAGCGGTGTTTACGCCGACGGATGGGACCATCCTTGGCACAGCAACTTTTGTGCGATCCACCTATGTCACCACCAGCACACAGGCCACTGTTGGCAGCCTTGGCCCCGCCTGTTTTTTGCGCGGCACAAGGATTGAGACACCCAAAGGTCTGCGCAAAATTGAGGATTTGGCAGCAGGCGATTTGGTGGTCACCAAAGATCACGGCGCACAAATTCTGCACTGGGTGGATTACACGACAGTGCCTGGCACGGGGATTTATGCTCCGATCCGTTTCGCCCCTAATGTCTTGGGCAATGCGCGTGCGTTACTGGTATCGCCGCAGCATCGCGTTTTGGTGGGCGGTTGGCAAAGTGAATTGTATTACGGCGAGGACGAAGTTTTGGTCAGCGCAAAACATCTGGTAAACGGCCAGTCCATTCGCCAAGTGCAGCGTGATCAGGTCGATTATTTTCACCTGCTATTTGATCGCCATGAGGTGGTCTATTCCGAAGGGGCGGCGACCGAAAGTTTCCATCCAGGCGATAGGGTGATGCAGGAAAACGCGGTCATTCGCACCGAGGTGATCGGCCTGTTTCCCGAATTGGCCCTGCCCGAAAATCTTTGGCCAACGGCGCGGCGGGTGTTGCGCGCGCATGAGGCGGGGGTTTTGGTTGCGGCCTAACGCGATCACATCTTGACCAAGCGCCCTGCATCAGGAAGATGCGGCCTATGGCACGCAAATCCAAAACACCCCCCCCCGAACCGTGGCAGTCGCGCGCCAAGCGCTGGACCTTGCGCGCATTGGGCGGGATTGCGGGCCTGTTTGGGGTGTTGATTTTGCTGTTCAGCTTTCTGCCGCCTCCAATCAATCTGTATCAGGCATCCGAGGCCTGGCGCTTGGGCGGGATATCCAAAGATTGGGTATCATGGGATAATATTGCCCCCGTGATGGGGCGGTCTGTGGTTGCGGCCGAGGATGCAAATTTCTGTAATCATTGGGGATTTGACGTCGAGGCGATCAAGGACGCGGTGGATGCGGGCAGTAACCGCGGCGCCTCAACCCTGACGCAACAAGTGGCTAAAAACGTGTTTTTGTGGCAGGGCCGCAGTTATATCCGCAAGGCCCTAGAGGCGGTTTTGACCCCCGTGATTGAACTGGCATGGTCCAAGCAACGAATTTTGGAAATCTATCTGAACATCGCCGAATTTGATGAGGGCGTCTTTGGCGTGCAGGCCGCCGCGCAACATTACTTTGGTGTGGATGCAAGCGATTTGACTGACCTGCAGGCGGCGCGACTGGCTGCCGTATTGCCCGATCCAAAACGGCGTTCGGCGTCGAAACCGTCGAATTTCGTGCGGGGCCGCGCGCAATCCATTATTTCGGGGGCAGAGACGATTGCCGTTGATGGGCGTGCCGCGTGTTTTGATTGGCGTTGATGGCGGTTGAATCCTTGGCGAAATCAGGGCATTGCTGCACAAAGGTGTTTTTGAGAGTAGCTTTCGGATGATCCGTCTTTACCATTCCCCCCTGTCGCCGTTTTGCCGCAAAGTCCGCTTGACCATGGCTGAGAAAAAGCTGGAGGTTGAACTGGTCGAAGAACGCTATTGGGAGCAAAGCCCCGAGTTTATGCGGCGCAACCCTGCGGGCAAAGTGCCTGTGTTGCGTTTGGGCAGTTTGATCCTGTCGGAAAGCCAAGCGATTTGCGAATATCTTGAAGAAACTGTGCCGACCCCACCTTTGATGCCGAAAGATGCTGAGAAACGATATGAAGTTCGTCGTCTATGTGCTTGGTTTGATGATAAGTTTCAGAACGAAGTCACATCGAAATTGGTCTATGAACGGGTCAACAAAAAGCTGATGTCACAAGGCTATCCCGATTCCAAAAACGTCAAGGATGGGTCCGTGGCGATCAAATATCATCTGGATTATATGGGGTGGCTTTTGGAACAGCGGCGCTGGCTGGCGGGGGATGTGATGACGCTGGCCGATTTTACCGCCGCCGCGCATTTGTCGGCCTTGGATTACAATTCGGATGTGGATTGGAACCGCAATGCCGCCGTAAAGGATTGGTATGCCAAGATCAAATCGCGGCCTTCCTTTCGCACCTTGCTGGCCGATAATGTCCCAGGTTTTCCGCCGTCTCAGCATTATGCCGATTTGGATTTTTGACCGCGATGGGGGGCTGTCTGCCCCCCAAGGCACAATTGCACGCAATTGTGCCTTCCCCCCGAAGGTATTTGGGTCAGTATGAAAGATTTAAGCCACAGACTGGCCGATGAGGCGCGCGCGGTTGGCTTTGCCAAGATGGGCATTTGCGCGCCTGATGCGGCCCCTGATACAGCGGCGCGATTGGCGGCGTTTTTGGCCGAGGGGCGTCACGGGCAGATGGGCTGGATGGCCGAACGCGTTGAATGGCGCGGCAATGCGCAAGCGCTGTGGCCCGAGGCGCGATCGGTGATTATGCTGGCCGAGGCATATACGCCAGAGGTTGACCCGTTGATGGTGCTGGATCATCGCGATTTAGGGGCGATTTCGGTCTATGCGCAGGGCAAGGATTATCATGACCTCGTTAAGCGGCGACTGAAACGTTTGGGGCGCTGGTTGCTGGATCAGGCGGGCGGCGAGATCAAGGTTTTTGTCGATACCGCCCCCGTGATGGAAAAGCCATTGGCGCAGGCGGCGGGTTTGGGCTGGCAGGGCAAGCATACAAATTTGTTAGGCCGCGATTTGGGCAATTGGGTGTTTTTGGGGGCGATTTTCACCACGCTGGATTTGCCGAAAGATACGCCTGAAATCAGCCATTGCGGCAGTTGCACTGCCTGTTTGGATATTTGCCCGACAGGGGCATTTCCTGCGCCTTATCAATTGGATGCGCGGCGGTGCATTTCCTATTTGACCATCGAACATAGGGGCGCAGTAGACCCAGAGTTGCGCGCCTTGATGGGCAATCGGATTTATGGGTGCGATGATTGTTTGGCGGTCTGTCCGTGGAATAAATTCGCGGTGGCGGCGGCTGAACTGGGCTATCAGCCACGCGCGGGGGCGCCTGAATTGGCGGTGCTTGCGGGGCTGAATGATGCGGCGTTTCGATTGATGTTTTCGGGCAGTCCGATCAAACGGATCGGGCGGGATCGGTTTGTCAGGAATGTTCTGTATGCCATTGGCAATTCAGGGCAAAATCGGTTGCGCGATGTGGCGGCCGCGCTGTGCGACGACCCTGATTTCGCGGTGCAAGATGCGGCGCGCTGGGCAGTTGGGCGATTGGATCAGCTTTAGCGGGAAAATGCGGCAAAAGGCGGCGCGACCCTGCCCAGATTTTGCCATAATGTGTGATCCGCAAGTCGCAGTTTTTCAAATTGGCTGTATTTTTCAAAGATTGTCGCCAAAACGCAAACGATCCCTGAATACAGCCGCGGATATTCATATATCCTAAAGGGTAAGAGTTTCTACGCACGGGGCGGTCTGATCCGTCGAATGCGCAAGAAGCCGAGCAGAGCAGAACGGCCAAAACGGCCAAACAGGTAAGTTTTCACGCGTAACGGCTTCACGGGGAATTAACCCAAATCGTGATAGCTTGGCATGTTCTAGAACTGCATACGCGCGAGGACATCGCGGGGAATTTGAATGGCGATCTTTAACGGCGGCACAGGCAACGATACGTTTGCGGGCAATGACCAGCTGGACACCATCTATGGTGGCGCTGGAAATGACAGCCTGTCGGGTGGCGGCGGGGACGACGCGTTCTATTTTGCGGCGGGTTTCGGGGTGGACACCATTGCGGGTGGTGAGACCTTGGAAACCTTGGGCGATGTGTTGGATTCGTCGACCATCACCACGGCGACGACGCTGACGATTGGGGCCACGGCGGAAAATGGCACGCTGGTTTCGGGCGCGAATACGGTCAATTTTACCCAGATTGAGCGGTTTGTTTTGGGATCGGGGGCGGATTCGGTCAATGCGTCGGGCGTGACCAACGCGGCGCTGGGGATCAATGTCAGCACGGGCGCGGGCGCGGATACCATTACGGGCGGTGCGGGCAATGATACAATTGATGGGGGCGACAACAACGACTCCATTTCGGGCGGGGCGGGTTCCGACAGCATTACGGGCGGTCTGGGTGACGATTCAATCTATTACGGCGCAGGCAATGATACGGTCTTTGGCGGCGACGGAAACGACACGATTGATGATTTTTCTGGGGTTGGCACGCTGGTCGGGGACAATCTGATCTATGCGGGTGCTGGTAATGATCAGGTCTATGACGCCTCGGGCAATGATACGATTTATGGCGGGGACGGCGCTGATAACATCAATGGCGATTCCAGTGGCGATGATCTGATCTATGGCGATATAGGCAATGACAGCCTGTTTGGCGGCACTGGAAATGATATCATTTGGGGCGGCGCGGATCGTGACAGTTTGGATGGCGGGGCGGGCAATGATCTGCTGTATGGCGGGTCAGAGGTTGACACCATCAATGGCGGCGCGGGCAATGACAGCATCTGGGGCGATGCGGGCAATGACAGCCTTGTCGGCAATGATGGGGATGATCGGTTCTATCTGATCGACGGTTTTGGCAATGATACGATTGACGGATGGGACACGGGCGAGACATCGGGCGACGTTCTGGATCTGACGGCGGTCACAGGCAACAATACGCTGACAATCGGTGCCACGGGCGAAAGTGGCACATTCACCTCGGCAGGCGGCACGGCGACATTTTCGCAGATCGAATATATCTTAACCGGTGCGGGAAACGATTCCATCAACGGAAGCGGTGCTTCGGGCGTGATGCGGGTGGACAGCGGCGCGGGCAATGACACCATCACGGGCGGCAGTGCGGCGGATATCCTGTATGGTGGCGATGGCAATGATGCGCTTTATGGCGGTGCGGGGGCCAATCAGGTTTACGGCGGTGCGGGCAACGACAGTCTTTACAGCGGCACGGGGGCCGAGGTTCTGGACGGCGGCACGGGTGATGACCGTTTCATCCTGAACGACACCAGCCAGAATGATACCATTACAGGCGGCACGGGCGGCGAGACATCGGGCGATGTCATCGATGCCTCGGGCGTGACTGTGAACTTGACGGTCACTTATAACGCCACTTCGGCGACGGCCTTGACCACGTCAAACATCGGGCCAACGTTTACGCAAATTGAACAGGTTTACATCGGCTCTGGCAGCGATACCGTCGTTGGCGACACTTCCACGTCCAGCATTTGGATTGACACGGGCGCAGGCAACGACACGATCCGCGCCACCGCCTATAGCGATACGATCTATGCGGGCGCTGGCAATGATACGGTCAATGCCAACTCGGGCAACGATTATGTCAGCGGCGGCGACGGGTCGGATCTGATCTCGGGTGATTTAAACGCGAATGTCCAATTGGTTACCAATGGAACCTTTGACACCAATTTGACGGGCTGGACTGTCAATAATCCGACTGGCGGATCTGCACCAACGGCGAGTGTTGGCGCGGTATCGTTTAACTGGGGGGATGAGACCGTTTATGGCGACTCTATCCAGCAATCGATTGCGACAGTCGCGGGTCAAAGCTATGCCGTTTCCTTAACCGCTTTTGAAAATCAGGTTGGCAATTCAAATCATACGGTTACGGTTGATATATTGAACAGCTCTGGTGTCGTGATTTCGACCCAAAGCTATGTGATCAACAACCAAACCAGCCAGAACATCGCGTTTTCTTTCAATGCGACGACTGATAATTCCACCATCCGGATTTCAAACCCGACCTCAACGAATTCCATCAGCACCGATCTACAGATCGACAACGTGTCGGTGATCGGGCCGACCTATACGACGGGAACGATTGCGGGGGCGGGGACGAATGACACCCTGCTGGGGGACGCGGGCAATGATACGATTTATGGCGATGCTGGCAACGACATCTTGTCGGGTGGCGCGGACAATGACCGTCTGTTTGGCGGCACGGGCGATGATACGCTGGATGGCGGCCTTGGCAGCGACAGCCTGAACGCAGGCGACGGCAATGATTATGTCACCGATGAGACGACGGGCAATGTCACGGGCGGTGGCGCGGATACGATTGAGCTGGGCGCGGGCAACGATACCTTCGTTGGTTGGGGTCAAGGGCCTGCTGACATTGACTTGGTCTATGGCGGCACGGGCAACGACGATATCACGGTCAGACAGTCCTATGACACGGTCTATGGGGGTGATGGCGATGACATCATGCGCAGCACGGACGAAGACCCGACCTATGGCGATTATCTGTATGGAGACGCAGGTAATGACACGATCTTTGGTGCCAACACCAATGATGTGATTACGGGCGGCGCGGATTCGGATTTGCTGTTCGGTGGGGGCAATAACGACACGCTTTACGGCGGCGCGGGCAATGACACGCTGGATGGCGGCACGGGCAATGATTATCTGGAATACGGCACGGGCAATGACATCGTTTACGGCGGTGATGGCGCGGATTACATTGACGATATTCCCAGCGGAAGTGCGGTTCAAAGCGGCGATAACACGATCTATGGCGGCGCGGGCGCTGATACGATTTGGGACAGCGCTGGCACGGACCTGATCTATGGCGGCAGCGAAGACGATCTGGTTGGGGCAAGCAGTGGCGGCAACGACACGCTTTATGGCGACGACGGGAACGATTCGGTCTACGGCTCGGATGGCGCGAACCTCATGTTTGGCGGCATTGGAAATGACCGTATTGAGGCGAACGCGGGCAACGACACGGTCTTTGGTGGCACGGGCAATGATAACATCCTGACGGGCACAGGCAGGGACATCATTTACGGTGGCGATGGCGATGACACAATCGACGATGCGGGCGGGTACAACGCCACAGCCGATGCGGACACGATCTATGGCGACGCGGGCAACGACCAGATCACGGGAACATCTGCGGGCGATCTGATCTATGGCGGGGCCGACAATGACAGATTGGTCGGCGAGGGCGGCAATGACACGCTGGATGGTGGCGCGGGCGCGGACAGTCTGCAAGGCGATGACGGCGATGAACGGTTTCTGCTGTCGGGTGCCTTTGGCAATGACACGATTGTCGGTGGCGAGACGCTGGAAACCAGCGGCGACACGGTGGACGCAACTGCGCTGACCGCGAACACGACGGTGAACTTTACGGCGGCCGAGACGGGGACGATCACCGACGGCACCTCAACCGCGAATTTTAGCGCCATCGAAGCGTTTTTGCTGGGATCAGGCAATGACACCGTTACGGGTGGCGCGGGCAGTGAAAATATTGATGCTGGCGCGGGCGATGACAGTATGGTCGGCAATGCGGGCCGAGATTTGCTGTTCGGCGGCGTTGGCAATGACACCCTGGATGGTGGCGCAGACAATGATTCCATGCGTGGCGGCACGGGCAATGATTTTGTCTATGGTGGCACGGGCGACGACGAACAATACGGCGAAGACGGCAACGATTCCATGGCGGGCGGTGACGGCAACGACTTTATGTTGGGTCAGTCTGGCGATGACACCATGTCGGGGGATGCGGGCAATGACGGCCTGTATGGCGGCTATGGCAATGATTCCGTGTCGGGCGGCGCGGGGAATGATTATATTGCAGGCGAGTTTGGCAATGATACGATTGACGGCGGCACGGGAAATGACAGCATTGACGCCGCAGACGGGGATGACCGCATAAATCTGACGGGCGTCTTTGGCAATGACACGATTGTGGGCGGCGAGACGGGCGAAACGCTGGGGGACAGCGTCAATTCCACAACGCTGACCGCCAACACAACGCTGACGTTTTCAGGGTCCGAGGTGGGGACGCTGACCGATGGCACGTCGACCGCGGGTTTTAGCCAGATTGAGACATTCGCACTGGGTCTGGGCAATGACAGCGTCTTTGGCGGTGTCGGCAATGACAGCGTTGACGCCGCCGCGGGCAATGACAGTATGTTGGGCGGCGCGGGCAACGATACGCTGTCAGGGGGTGCGGACAACGACACGCTGGATGGCGGCGCAGATAACGATCTGCTTTATGCAGGCACGGGTGCCGATACGCTGAACGGCGGCGCGGGCAACGACACGGTGTATGGCGGTGACGGCGACGATATTTGGGCGACGGGCGACACGGGCGACGATCTGCACTATGGCGGCGCGGGGAATGATGTCGTCACCGGTGATGCCGGCAATGACACGATCTATGGCGACGATGGCAATGACGCCATCGAAGGCCATGATGGCGCAGACATTGTGTTTGGTGGCGCGGGCGATGATTACATCGCAGGCGCAGATGTTACGAGCATTACAACCCCCGCCAACCGCACGTTAACACCCGTTATCGGATCGGACGACGGCGCGGCGGATTATCTGGACGGCGGCGACGGCAATGATACGATTTTCGGCAATGCTGGCATTGATACGTTGCTGGGCGGGGTCGGCAATGACTATGTGTCTGGCGGTGATGGCCGTGATCTACTGACGGGTGGCACGGGGGCCGACACCCTTTATGGCGGCGCGGATGCCGATACGATTTACGGCGGCGCGGGCGATGTTATCGCGGGTGGTGAGACGACGACCACGGGCGGCAGCGACAATGATATGCTGATCGTCGAGTCAGGTTCCATCATCACCTATGGCGGTGGTAATAATGAGGCAGGCACGATTGCCCTGGCCTCGGGTGGGACACTGACATTTTCTGAAATCGAAAAAGTTGTCTTTGCGGGTGCTGTGGATGGCGGATTTGGCAATGACACGATGGGCGCGGGCTTTGTCGATCTGAACGGCGATCAGATTGACGGGACGGACGGCAACAACGACACGATTTATGGCAATGACGGCAATGACAGTATCTCGTCGGGGGCGGGCGACGATACGGTTTTTGGCGGCACGGGGGCCGACACGCTGGACGGCGGCGCGGGCAATGACAGCCTGTTTGGCGGCGACGGCGATGATC
>JBBATJ010000001.1:26280-494856 GCA_040398785.1 Cypionkella sp.
AATGACACAGTTACAGGCGGCGCGGGCAATGACAGTGTTGATGCGGGCGCGGGCAACGATTCTATGTCGGGTGGCGCGGGCAATGACACGCTGACGGGCGGCACGGGTAACGATACGCTGGACGGCGGCGCGGGCAATGACATTCTTGGCGGCGGCGCGGACATCGACACGATTTATGGTGGCGACGGCGACGATCTGATCTATGGCGCGGACAGTTTGAACAGTTCAAACACCGCAGATACGCTGTACGGTGGGGCGGGCAATGATACGCTTTATGCCACGGATGGGGCGGGTCTGACACCTGGATCCTATTTGGACGGCGGCGCGGGCACGGATCTGATGTTCGGCTCTGATGGCAATGACACGCTGGACGGTGGCGGCGGCGCTGATTTCTCGGCAGATACAATCTATGGTGGCGCGGGCAGCGATCTGGTTTTTGGCGGGTTCAGCGGGCAGGATCTGCTGTATGGGGGCACGGGCAACGACACGCTGGCGGGTGGATTTGATATCGACACGCTTTACGGCGGCGATGGCGACGATCTGATCTATGGCTCTGACAATGGCAGCGGATCAAACGCGCAAGACACGCTATATGGTGGGTTGGGCAATGATACGCTGATAGCGGCGGATGGGCCTGGGCTGACAATCGGATCTTATCTTGATGGCGGGCAGGGTGGCGATGTCTTGCGCGGATCGGATGGCAATGACACGTTGGATGGCGGCGCGGGCAACGACACGATTGATGGCGGTGATGGTAATGACAGCATCATGGCCGGCGATGGCGATGATCGCATCAATCTGATTGGCAGCTTTGGCAATGACACGATCATTGGCGGCGAGTCTGCAGAGACGGCGGGTGATAGCGTCAACGCAACGGCTTTGACCGCCAATACCACCCTGAACTTTACGGGCTCTGAGGCGGGGTCGATCAGCGACGGCACCTCAACGGCGGCCTTTAGTCAGATTGAGACATTCGCGCTGGGCGCAGGCAATGATATTGTTTTGGGCGGTGCGGGAAATGACAGTGTCGACGCAGGCGCGGGCAATGACAGCCTGTCGGGCGGCGCGGGCAATGACACGCTGGCGGGTGGTCTGGGCAGCGATACGATCAGCGGTGGCGCGGGCGATGACGTCCTAACGGGCGGCGGGGGGGCGGATGTCTTTGCCGTGCAAGACGGCGATACGATCACCGATTTTGACGCCACTTCGGGGATTTCGGGCAATGGCAATCTGGACAATGACTTTGTCGATCTGACCGCGTTTTATAACAAACCCGCGCTGGCCGCGTGGAATTCGGCCAATCCAGGCACGCAGTTTGACAATCCGTTGCAGTGGTTGCAGGCCGATCAGGCCGACGGGATTTTGCAAGCGGCGGGCGGGGTGCGGCTGCAAAACGGCGGTGTTGCCGTTGCTGGTGCGCAGTTGAATGTGGAAAATACCGCTGTCTGTTTCGTGGCAGGTACGCGCATTGCGACCGAAAAGGGCAAGCGTCCGATTGAGCGGTTGAAACGCGGTGATCTGGTGGAAACTGTCGATCATGGGATGCAGCCGATCCGCTGGATTGGGCATATGACGGTGCCTGCCTTGGGTGATCTTGCCCCGATTTTCATCGAGGCGGGGGCGCTGGACAATCGCCGCGATCTGCTGGTGTCGCCCTTGCATCGGGTGATGATCGGCGGTTGGCAATCGGAATTGCTGTTCGGCGAGTCAGAGGTGCTGGTTGCCGCCAAAATGCTGGTAAATGGCGGGTCGATCCGTGCCTTGCCGATGGATCAGGTCAGCTATTACCATATTATGTTTGATCAGCATGAGATTGTCTTTGCCGAAGGGGCCGCCGCCGAAAGTTTCCATCCCGGTGAAGAAGGCTTTGATGCGCTGGGGATCAAGGCGCAGGCGCAAATCTTGGCGATCTTTCCGCAGTTGATGCTGGATGGGTTGGACGGCTATGGTCCGTCGGCACGGCGCAGTCTGCGTGCGCATGAGGCGGCTTTGCTGCAAATGTCCCTGCCCGAGGCGCGGCCATTGATGCGCAAGGCAGGATAGGTTGCGCTGGCTGCGCGTCTGGCTAGTCTGTCGTAAAACAGAATCAGGGGATGCAGATGGCGGGACGTTTGGCAGGAAAAACGGCGATTGTATCAGGCGGTGCGGGGGGATGCGGTGCTGCGGCAGTGCGGTTGTTCGCGGCCGAGGGTGCTGCGGTCGGTATTATTGATCGGGATGCGGTGCGGGGCGCCGCCTTGGCGGCAGAGCTGATCGCTGGCGGCTATGCGGCGCATTTTGCCGCCTGTGACGTGGCCAATGCCGCAGAGGTGACCGCGGCTGTGGCGGCGGTGAATGCCGCCCTTGGCCCTGTGAATGTGTTGTTCAACCATGCGGGCACGATTGTGATTAAGCCGTTCTTGCAGACAGAAGAATCCGATTGGGATTTCCTGTTCGATGTAAATGTCAAATCCATGTATCTGATGACGCGGGCGGTTTTGCCGCAAATGTTGGCGGCGGGGGGCGGCAGTATTGTTTGCACCTCTAGTATTTCAGCAGTTTATGCCACGCCCAACGAGGTGTTGTATGACGCGACCAAGGGCGCCTGCCATATGTTCGCCCGCGCCATTGCGGTGGAATTTCGGGATCAAGGCATTCGCTGCAATGCGGTTTGCCCAGGGTTTATCGACACGCCACATGGGCAGCGCGAAGTGGCTGAATTGACCGCGCTGGGGGTGGATGTGTCGGATGCCGCGATCAAGGCCGCGCAGGGCCGTTTGGGCCGCCCCGAGGATATCGCCCGCGCGGCGCTGTATCTTGCATCAGATGACGCGGAATTCGTCAATGGAACGCAATTGTTTGTCGACGGGGGGTTTTCCGCCGTTTAGCGGCTGCATGAAGGTGCCTGCGGCGCAGGTATTTTTGTCAGTATGAAAGCTAGGTCGCCACATCATAACGAAAATCGCAGCAATCCGCGCCCTGCATGATGGTTTGCGTGCGGGTCAGTTTGACGCGGGGATCATAGCCTTGGATAAAGGCGGCGTCGCGCACGCAAGAGAGCAGCGCGCCAATTTCCGCCAGACCCTTTTCGCGATACATTTCCGCATAACGGCAACGTTTGACTGTGTAGTGAAAGGCCGATGTATCGGCGCGGGCGACGTCGGTGACAAGGGCGTCGTCCTTGGTCCAAAGGTGCTGAATACCGACAAATGTTTCGATATTCGCGCCGTTGGGTTCCTGTGCGGCCATTTCCGCGCCGGATTTGATGGCGTCTTGGGTGATCGCCTCGGCAATCACGGCCTTTGCGCGGTCCTCGCCCAGATCGCGTTTTAGGATCGCATAAATGGGGGCGATGATATTGGCCTCTATCTCGCGGCGGGCAAGGATGCCAAGGTCGGTCATGGAATTCTCCTAGGCGGTCAGGGTGGCAAAGGATTGGGGCGGCAGCGTGACAGCGACGCTATGATCCCCCAAGTCTATCACGATATCTTGGTCGGTTGATAAGGGGTTTTGCAGGCAAATAATTGTTTGGCCGTCCTTTTTGCGAAAGGCCAGCGCGTTGGCGGCCCAACGGCCCTGCACCGCCATAACGCTGTCGCCTGGGCGCACATATCCCGCGATATGGCGCATCAGCCAATATTCGGGATTTTCTGTGATATTGGATGTGGCGGGGTCTACGCTGAACATGGAATTTTGTGTCCAGCCCCAAGTAGACTTGCCTTTGGGTTCCAAAACCATATTCCAGCAGACATAGGCTGACGCCCCGTTTGAAAGATAATGTTGCATCAGATCAAAGACGTAATGCGCATAGGCCCAAGTATTTTCCCCATCGCCACATTCGTTTTCGGTCTGGATAATGGGCAGATCGGGGGCGGCTTGACGGGCGCGCTGGATGGCATATTTACCCGCCCATTGAAATCCCAAGCCAGAAATTTCGGCGCGTGCCGCAGGATCCAGCAGGGTCGGGGCCAGCCAATCGTTGAAACTGCCGCGTTCAATCGTGCCCAGCCAGATTTGGCTGTCGATGTTATGGGCGCGAAAGGCGGGGGCCAAATCGTCGCGGATAAAGGCAGCAAGGTGTTCGCCCGTCCACAGGCAAGAGGGAAATTTTTGATCCGAGTCAGGTTCATTTTGGACATGAACCGCCTGAATGGGCAGGCCCAATTCCTGATACGCCTGAATGAATTTCACGAAATAAAGCGCATAGGCGGTGCGGTGATCTGTGTCCCAGATCAGGCGGCCAAAATTATTGGCGCGGGGGAATTTCAGCCACGTGGGCGGGCACCAAGGCGAGGCAAAAAGTGTCATCTCGCCGCCGTTGATGCCTGCTGCGGCGCGGATAAAGGGGATCAGCGCCTGATGATCGCGGGTGATGGAAAAATGATCCATCGCAAAATCGCCGGGCGTTTCATTGTGGGAATACCAACTGTTGGCATAGTCATTGGCACCGATAGGCAGGCGGTTATAGGACAGGGCCAGACCATCGGCCGCAAAGAGTGCGCGCAGAATGCGGTCGCGGTCTTGGGCGTCTAGATGCGATAGCGCGCGCCATCCAAGTTCATTAAAACAGCCGCCAAAGCCTAGAAAATGTGGGGTAATGACATCGCCTAGGGTCAGATCGGATTGGGCCGAGACAGGACGGATTTCGCCTTTGGACCAAGGGTTTGTTTGGGTTGACGTCGTCAAATTCATTCGGGCCTCGGGTCCTGAGCTGGAAGAGGCGCGTTGCTGCGCAGGGCCGCTGCAAGCTGTTGCAAGGCTGCGCGCAGGGCAGCGCCGTTGGGCACATCAAGTGTGGTTTTATTAAGAAAACAGTGCGGGATATCGCCCGCGCGGAGCGCCAGATCGCGCCCTGCTGCGGTCAGGGTGATGCGCACTTGTCGTTCGTCACCCTGAGCGCGCTGGCGGCTGATCCAGCCAGCCTGTTCCAGCCGTTTCAAAAGCGGGGTCAAAGTGTTGCTTTCAAGGTTCAAAGCCGCGCCGATTTGGCCGACGCTTTGTCCAAGGATTTGATCGTTCTGCGCCCAAAGAGCGGAGAGGGCCAAGTATTGCGGATAGGTCAGACCCAAAGGATCCAAAAGCGGCTTGTAGGCGGATTGCATGGCATGGGCGGCGCTGTAAAGCGCGAAGCAAAGCATTTCGTTGGGCGGCACAGAATGGGTCATGTCGTAATTTATATCGTGCGCGATCTAAGCGCAAGCGATTGACTGGGGATTCTTGCAGTGGTATATATCGTGCACGATATAATCGTATACGATGGAGATGGCTATGAGCATAGATGTAAAATATTGGACCGAGGCGAAGGCGAATGGCGGGGGGCGCAATGGGCTGTCGAGCCTTGAAAATGGCAGTCTGACGGTGACGATGACCAGCCCCAAGGAATTGGGCGGATCTGGAAAGGGGCATAATCCGGAAGAATTGTTCGCGCTGGGCTATGCGGCCTGTTATCTGGGGGCGATGCGATTTGCGGCGACCAGCGAAAAGCTGGGGGCTGTTCCCGAAGATGCAACCGTGACCGCCCGTGTTGGGATTGGGGGGCGTGAGGGTGGCGGGTTTGGATTAAAAGTGAAGCTGGAGGTCAGCTTGCCTGGATTGGCGAAAGACGTGGCGGAAAAGATCACGGAGCGTGGGCATTTTATTTGCCCTTATTCCAATGCGACCAAGGGCAATATTGAGGTTGAGACGGTTTTGGTTTGATTTCAACGGGGGGCCAGCCCCCCCCGCACCAAGTCCTATAGCGGGGGCCAGCCCCCTAGTCACATTGGCATTTGCCAATGTGACCTTGCCCCACGATATTTGGACAACGAGGAAGGGGGCGCGGGAGAAGATACTGTGGGTCGGCGCGTTAGGCGCGGACCAGTTTTTCGTAGTCTGAGGCGACCTTTTGGGTCAGGGCGCCCACCTCAAAGTTATAGTCCCCGATTTGGCCGACGGGGGTGATCTCGGCGGCGGTGCCTGTCAGCCAGCATTGTTCGAACCCTTCTAATTCAGCGGGCATGATGTGGCGTTCATTCACTGTGATACCTTGGGCGCGCAGCATACCGATGACGGTTTGGCGGGTGATGCCATTCAGGAACGCGTCGGGCAGGGGTGTGTGGACCTGACCATCCTTGACGAAAAAGATATTGGCACCTGTCGCCTCGGCGACATAGCCGCGATAGTCGAACATCATGGCGTCCGAACACCCCTTGGCTTCGGCGGCGTGTTTGGACATGGTGCAGATCATATACAGGCCTGCCGCCTTGGCCGCATGGGGAATGGTTTCGGGGGACGGGCGTTTCCATTTGGCAATATCCAGTTTCGCGCCTTTGGATTTTGCATCCCCGTAATAATTGCCCCAAGACCAGACGGCCACGGCCATGCGAATTGGATTGCGTTTGGCCGCGACACCCATATCGTCGCCCGCGCCGCGCCATGCCAAGGCGCGCACGTAGCCATCGGTCAACTTGTTTGCGGCAAGAGTGGCCTGTTTGGCGGCCTCAATTTCAGCCACGGAAAAGGGCAGGGGCATATCCAACAGTTCCCCCGATTTGCGCAGACGCTCGGAATGTTCGACCGATTTGAAAATTTTGCCGTTATAGCAGCGCTCGCCTTCAAATACTGAGGAGGCGTAATGCAGCGCATGGGTTAGAATATGGACATTGGCCGAACGCCATTCCACCAACTTACCATCCATCCAGATAAAACCGTCCCGATCGTCATAGCCACCAGCCATCGCATCCCCCATTTATTGCGAATGTTGCGCGCAATAGGTCCATTTCGGACATAATATTGCGCCAAATCGTCGGATGGCTATCAGTTATGTCTTGGAATGTCAACAAGGCTGACGTAACTTGGGGTCAGGAGGGTTCCGCATGGCTGACAACACTTCGGGCGGCGAAAGCCTGCTGTTTTTGACGGATGAGAATCTGCGCAAGGGGATAGAGGCGATGTTTTTCGCCTATCGGGGATTTACGTCGGATCCTGATCGGATTCTGGATGGGCTGGACTATGGCCGCGCACATCATCGTGCAGTGCATTTTATCAACCGCAGTCCGGGGTTAAGCGTTGGTCATTTGTTGGATATTCTGGGGGTGACCAAGCAATCCTTGAACCGCGTTTTGCGCAGTTTGTTTGACGATGGATTGGTTGAGGCGCGGGTTGGCAAGACCGATCGGCGCGAACGGCGGTTGTATTTGACGCCAAAGGGGGCCGCACTAGAGCGCAACTTGTCAGATGCGCAAAGGGCCAGGATGCGGGCGGCGTATCGTGCGGCGGGCCCCGCGGCGGTGGCAGGGTTTCGCACCGTTCTTGAGGCGATGATGGACCCAGAACAACGGCGCCAATATCAAAAAGAGGGTGACACATGAGCGATGTTCCCGCGCATTTGCTTGTGGTTGATGACGACGAGCGCATTCGCAGTCTGTTGCAGAAGTTTCTGATTAGGGCTGGCTTTTTGGTGTCGGTGGCGCGTGACAGTGCCCATGCAAGGCGGCTGTTGAAGGGCTTGGATTTCGATATGCTTATTTTGGATGTGATGATGCCGGGCGAGGATGGGGTGGCGCTGACGCGGGATTTGCGGCGCACAATGGGGACGCCGATTTTGTTGCTGACCGCCAAGGGTGAGACATCGAATAAGATCGAAGGGTTCGAGGCGGGGGCGGATGATTATCTGGTCAAGCCCTTTGAGCCAAAAGAATTGCTGTTGCGGATCAACGCGATTTTGCGCCGCGCCCCTGTGATGGTGCAGCCTTTGGCGCCGCGTGTGCTGCATATGGGTTTGGTGCGCTATGATCTGGAACGCGGCGAGCTGTGGCGCGGTGCGGATTTGGTGCGCCTGACTGCGACCGAGGCCGCGTTGATGCGGGTGTTTTCGGCGCAACCCGGTGTCGCGCTAAGCCGCGATCAACTGGTCGGCGATATGCCGCGCGATGAGGGCGGGGCAGAACGAGCGGTGGATGTGCAAATCACCCGTTTGCGGCGCAAGATCGAGGCGGACCCAAAGCAGCCGCGTTATTTGCAGACTGTGCGGGGTGAGGGATATATGTTGCAGCCTGATTAGGTGGCCGGTTTAGATGGAGGGGGTCAGGGGGAGGGTTTTCGACCCTCTCCCTGACCCCCTCCCGAGGATATTTGTGCAACGAGGAAGGTCATGTTGATTTTTGGACATAGCGCGAGTGCGGGGCATATGACGCCTGCGGGTCATCCTGAACGGGTGGAGCGGTTGGCCGCCGTGGAGGCAGGGTTGCTTGGGGCAGATCGGCGGGACTCGCCTTTGGGGCGCGAGGTGGATATTTTGCGCTGTCATCCTGCCAGCTATGTGGCGGGGGTAAAGGCGGCGGCATTGGGGCCGCTGGACAGCGATACGCATAAATCCGCAGGCACAGTTGAGGCGGCGCTGCGGGCGGTGGGCGGCGCTGTGGCGGCGGTTGAGGCGGTCTTGGCGGGCGAGGCGAAAACTGCCTTTGTGATTGCCCGCCCGCCTGGGCATCATGCCGAGACGGCGCAGGCGATGGGGTTTTGCATCTTTGGCACGGTGGCGATTGCGGCCAAGCGGGCGCTGTTGGATTTGGGCCGTGTGGCGGTGGTGGATTTTGATGTGCATCACGGCAATGGCACGCAGGATTTGCTGTGGGATGAGGGGCGGTGTTTGTTCATCTCTAGCCATCAGATGCCTTTGTATCCGGGAACGGGGGATACATCCGAGCGGGGCGCGCATGGGCAGATTGTGAACATTCCCTTGCGGGCAGGTGGCGGAAGTGCGGCGATGCGAGCCGCCTATGCGGCGCAGGTGTTTCCTGCCTTGCGGGCATTTCAGCCGCAGATGATCCTGATTTCCGCAGGGTTTGACGCGCATGAAGATGACCCTTTGGGCGGGCTTTTGTGGCGCACGGAAGATTATGCATGGATCACGCAACATCTGTGCGACATCGCGGCAGAGTTTTGCGGCGGGCGGGTGGTATCCTGTCTGGAGGGCGGTTATGATTTGGGGGCGCTGAGGGACTGTGTTCGGGCGCATTTGACAGTGTTGGAGGCGCAGAATGAGCGATAAGGCGGTTGCGGATATGAGCTTTGAAGAGGCGATGGCCGCCCTTGAGGGCGTGGTCAGCCAGTTAGAGCGGGGCGAAGTGCCGCTGGAGCAAAGCATAGCCCTGTATGAGCGGGGGGCGGCGTTAAAGACGCATTGTGCAACCAAATTAAAGGATGCCGAAGAAAAGGTCGAGATGATCCGCAGTGCCGAGGGGCGTGCCGTGGGGGCGACCCCCGTGGAGGGGCTGTGAGTTTTGAGGCGCAGTTGCGCGCAGATGCGGCAGCGATTGGGGCCTATTGTGAGGCTTGGTTTGCGGGGCAATCAAAGCAACCCGTGTTTGACGCGATGCGCTATGCGGTCACGGGCGGCAAGCGGTTGCGCGGGTTTTTGGTGATGCAATCGGCGCGGATGTTGGGGGTGTCTGCACAGGCGGCCTTGCCCGTCGCGGCGGCGATTGAAATGCTGCACGCCTATTCCTTGGTGCATGATGATCTGCCCGCCATGGATGACGACGATCTGCGGCGTGGATTGCCCACTGTGCATATCAAATGGGATGAGGCGACAGCGGTTTTGGCGGGGGATGGGATGCAATCCTTTGCCTTTGAGATGCTGTGTGATCCTGTGATCGGTGATGCCGCCGTGCGGTTGGAATTGGTGCAGGGTTTGGCGCGGGCAGCGGGGGCGATGGTTTTGGGGCAGGCGCTGGATATCGCGGCTGAAACGGCCAGTGTGCCCTTGACGCTGGAAAAGATAACGCAATTGCAGGCGGGGAAAACGGGGGCCTTGATCATCTGGTCGGCCACGGCGGGGGCGGTGATGGCGGGGGTCGATCCCGCACCCCTGCGGCGTTATGCGACGGCGCTGGGCCTTGCCTTTCAAATTGCCGATGACATTTTGGATGTGACGGGCGATGCGGGCAAGGCGGGCAAGCGGCTGCAAAAGGATGCGGATGCGGGCAAGGCGACCTTTGTGTCGCTGCTGGGTCTGGACGGGGCAAAGGCGCGGGCGCAGGACTTGATCGCTGATGCCGAGGCGGCGCTAGCCCCTTATGGTGCGCTCGCAGATCCGCTGGTTCAGGCTGCGCGATTTACGATTGCGAGAGAGAGTTAAACGATGACTGAACGCCCCAAAACACCCATGCTTGACCGCGTCACCTTGCCGTCGGACCTAAAGGCGCTGACGGACCGTGAGTTGCAGCAATTGGCCGATGAATTGCGCGCCGAGACGATTTCGGCGGTGTCCACCACGGGGGGGCATCTGGGCGCAGGTCTGGGTGTGGTGGAATTGACCGTGGCCTTGCACGCCGTGTTCAGCGCGCCGCGCGATAAGATTATCTGGGATGTGGGGCATCAGTGCTATCCGCATAAAATCCTCACGGGGCGGCGGGATCGGATTCGCACGCTGCGGACTGAGGGCGGTTTGTCGGGATTCACCAAGCGCAGTGAAAGCCCTTATGATCCGTTTGGCGCGGCGCATAGTTCAACCAGCATCTCTGCCGCATTGGGATTTGCGATGGCGGCGGAATTGGGCGGCGATCAGGGCGATGCGGTGGCGGTGATTGGCGATGGGTCGATGTCGGCGGGCATGGCGTTTGAGGCGATGAACAATGCGGGTCATCTCAAACAGCGGATGTTCGTGATTTTGAACGACAATGAGATGTCGATTGCCCCGCCTGTGGGGGCGCTGTCGGCGTATCTGTCGCGCCTATATGCCGAGGCGCCCATGCAAGACCTAAAACAGGTGGCCAAGGGGTTTGTCTCCTTGTTGCCAGAGCCGTTCCAAGAGGGGGCGCGGCGTGCCAAAGATATGCTTAAGGGTATGGCGGTGGGGGGAACCCTGTTTGAGGCCTTGGGGTTTTCCTATGTCGGCCCAATAGATGGGCATGATTTGGATCAGTTGTTGCCCGTCTTGCGCATGGTACATGACCGCGCCACGGGGCCGATGTTGATCCATGTTTTGACCAAAAAGGGTAAGGGATACGCGCCAGCCGAGGCCGCCAGTGATCGCGGCCATGCGCGGGGCAAGTTTGATGTATTGACAGGGGTGCAGGTCAAATCGGCCAGCAACGCGCCCAGTTATACGGCAGTTTTCGCCCAAAGCCTGATATCGCAGGCCGAGCGTGACCCTAAGATTGTCGCGATCACGGCGGCCATGCCCGATGGGACGGGTCTGGACAAATTCGCCGCCCGTTTTCCAAAGCGGTGTTTTGATGTGGGTATTGCCGAACAACACGCCGTCACCTTTGCGGCAGGATTGGCGGCAGGCGGGATGAAGCCGTTTTGTGCGCTGTATTCGACATTCTTGCAGCGCGGCTATGACCAAGTGGTGCATGATGTAGCCATTCAGCGCCTGCCCGTGCGCTTTGCGATTGATCGGGCGGGGTTGGTGGGCGCGGATGGGGCAACCCATGCGGGGGCGTTTGATGTGGCGTTTTTGGCCAATTTGCCGGGGATGGTCGTGATGGCCGCCGCAGATGAGGCAGAATTGGTGCACATGGTGGCCACCGCGGCGGCGCATGATGCGGGGCCGATTGCCTTTCGGTTTCCGCGTGGTGACGGGGTGGGGGTGGAGATGCCCGCCCAAGGTATTGCGCTGGAAATCGGCAAAGGGCGGATCATGCGGACAGGGGCGCGGGTGGCGCTGTTGTCCTTTGGCACCCGACTGTCCGAGGTGTTGCGCGCGGCCGAGGCGTTGTCCTTGCGCGGTCTCAACCCCACAGTCGCCGATGCGCGGTTCGCCAAGCCCTTGGATCGGGCGATGATTTTGGAATTGGCTGGGACGCATGAGGCCTTGATCACGATTGAAGAGGGCGCGATTGGCGGGTTCGGCAGCCATGTCGCGCAACTTTTGGCCGATGAAGGCGTGTTCGATCGTGGTTTGAAATATCGTAGCATGGTCCTGCCTGATATTTTCATCGACCAAGCCAGCCCCGAACGGATGTATCAAGTCGCAGGCATGGACGCGGCCCAGATTGAGGCGCGCGTGCTAGAGGTGCTGGGTGTGGCCGTGGTGGGGTTGCGGGCTTAATCACATTTTCATCTATCGCGGCTTAAGATTTGCCAAGTCAGACATTATGTATTACGTTGTCTTGCAGGTAGGGGGCATTATGATGAACGACATTCGTAAATTGACAACACCCTATATTGCAGGTTCGTCCTTGAAAGGCACGTTTCGCAAAGCGCTACTTCGTGGCCTTTCTGCATCGGTAGATGCGTTTGAAGCACCCGTATATTCTGGTCCTGGAACCGCGATTTCGGGAATACAATCGGATATAGAGGTGTTGCGCGCAGATGTCGGACGAGCAAAAATCAAAATTACCCGCGAAATCAACGCGAAACACGCCGAAGCATATTGAACCAAAACAAGCCGAACGTGAAATTAAGCGTGCCCAAGTAATTCATCCTGATGGGCGGCAAGCAGATTTGGAAATTCACTCCGAACGGTCTTGGTCTGGTGTTTTGCCACGACCCGAAGATTTGGCGAAGTTTGGCGAAATTGTTCCTGATGCGCCGGAACGTCTATTGAAAATGGCAGAGTTAGAGCAGCAACATCGTATCGCGCTTGAGCGACTCATTTTTCCTGAAAACGTCAAGGCTGGAACGCGCGGTCAATGGTTGGGCGCGGCAATCTCCATTTTGGCGTTGGTATTGGCATCGGTGACGGCTTGGGCTGGTGGGCCTTGGCAAGTTTCATTGGGGTTGGTCAGCGTTCCCGTGTTTAGCGTGGCGCGATCTTTGGTCACAGCATTTCGGGCTGATCACGACTAAGTCCATGAAATCGGCGTGCGTGCCCGTAAGATCTATGTTCTGCGGTCCGTAGACGAGGACTATTTCTCAGAGTATTAATCCCCCAAACAGCCAAAGGGGCATTCAATGCGACCAACATTTCCATGGGCGCAGTTGCGCGCGCAACTGACTTTGGTGCGCCGTGTGCAGATCATATTTGCGGTTCTGGGATTGGTTGCCGTCACCGCGCCTGACCCTGAACGCTTAGGGGATCGTTATCAAGTGGTATTGCCCGTTTTGGCGCTAGGTTGCGAAGTGATGAACGGGTCGGGACTGGAATATGCTGGGCGCTATGTGGTGATGTTTGTAGGCTTGCATGGCACAAAGAATGCTTTGGGTTTAAACCCAATCAACCATCGTCCAAGAGGGGGGTTACAGGGATTTCCCAGCGGCCACACTGCGACTGCAACCTTTGGGGCGACATCCTTGATCCAAAGCTGCTTAACCCACGCCCCTGTTGCCCAAATTGTCGTGGCGCTTGCCGCAGGATACACAGGCGGCTCACGGATTGAAACACGCTGGCATACGCTGACCCAAGTGATGGCGGGCGCGATCTGGGGAATCCTCTGCTCGATGGCATTTCGCAAGGATACCGCCGCGCGGCGCAGCATTTCGGCGGGATTGGCACGGATTGGCCGCAGGCAATCATTGGGCGGGATGACTGTCTTTCGCAAAGTGGTTCGCCCAAGACTGATCTTGTTAAAAGACCGGGCAATCAAAGAAGCACCTCTTGCTTGGCACGCGATCAAATTCAAGGCCAAGGCCTGGTGGCATTGGATTAAGGTGCAATTGGATATGAACGACAAGGCCTAGCAACCCCTGTAGGGTGCGTGGTTTCCACGCACCTTGGCCTAAAGCCGCCCAGTGGTGCGTGGAAACCACGCACCCTACAGGGGTTACGCCGCCTAAAACAAATCCAACAGTCGTTTGAGATAACTGCGTTCTTCTTCGGGCCGCGTTAAATCCCCTGCCCGTTTTCGAATTTCACCCAACAACTCATCTGCGCGACGATAAACATCTTTGCCTTGCGGCAGGTTTTCATCTGATCCATTGCGCAGCGCCTTGCCTGTGCGGCGCCCCAATGGATCACGCCCATTTGGGTCATCTTGGGCCTGTTCGCCCGACGACGACCCGCCATTCTTAGCTTGTTTCTCGTCAGCCAAGGCGTCGTTTAAATCGTCAATGCCATTCCTGAGCGCCTCAAGCGCTTGGGCCTGGCGGTCCAGTGCGCCCGATGTATCCCCTTGGCGCAACGCCTCTTCGGCGTCTTTCATTGCGCGGCCTGCGTCATCCAAACTTTTGCGACCAGAATTCCCAGGCGCGGTGCCAGCGCCCGGCAGGGCATCGTTCTGCCCTAACTGATCCAGTCGGTCGCGCAGGTCTTGTTGGCGCTGGGCAAGAGATTTCCCGCCCGTGCTGTTTTGGTCCTGTCCATTTTGGTCCTGTCCATTTTGGTCCTGTCCATTTTGGCCGTCTTGCATATCGCGGTAGGCGTCATCCGACAGGCCCTGTTGGTCACGCAATGTGTCATTCAGCCCCTGCATGGTTTGATCCGACGGGTTTTCCCCCGAGCTGCCCCCTCCCTCGGTCACTTGCATATTGTCCATGAATTGGCGCAGCTGTTCCATCAAGGCGGTCGCCTCGGCGGTTTTGCCTTGGTCCATCAAATCTTGCAGCTTATCCAACATCTGTTGCAATTGATCTTGGCTGATGCTGGGACCTTGGTTTTGCGAGGTTTGATCACCGCGCTTTTGCGCCTCGGCGCCCAGTTGTTTGAGATAGTCTTTGGTTGCGGCGCGCATCTCATTCATCAAGGATTGAATTTCGGCAGCAGACGCGCCGTTTCGGATCGCTTGATCCAGACGATCTTGGGCACGGGCAAGGCGTTCTTTAGCGGATTGTAAATCGCCATCTTCGACCAAAAGGGCGATGTCCCACAATTCGGCGGCCACTTCGTCACGCAAGGCGGTCGTTACATCGCCGGTATCTAGCCGTTTGATCGCCACGCGCAGGCGCAGATAGGCGGATTGGTTGCGGATAAACCCGTCGGGTGCGTTAGAAACAGCCTTAAGGATTTGCACCGCGCGCGTCGCATTGGCCCGCGCCCACAGGATATCGCGGCGCATTTCCACCAAGGCCGCGGCAAGGGGATCAAAGAACCGCCGACCTGGCAGGGTCACGTGCACCGCGTCTGACTGGGCGGTTTGACCTGCGGCATCGGTCACCCAGTAGGTTGCTGTCACGGGCAGATTTGACAAGATGGATTGCGACAGATCATCGGTCATTGTGCCTTTGACCGCACTGCGATTGCCCTTGCGGGGCAAGGGCAAATCCAGCGTGACGGGTTCAACGGGATCTGGGTCAATCGCCAGACCATAGCGGCGGTCCACCGCGCCCAAATCCAAGGTAAAACGCACGCCCCCTTTGACGACGCCGTAATCATCGCGGGCAGAAAATCCTTGGTTAAAGCGGCCATTTGCATCGCGCTGTATTTCTGGGTCAGCCGTGATGCTGGGCGGCAGATCGGGCGTCGCGGTGATCGCCCAGTCGCGGCCATCCCGACCCGAAATTGTCAATGCGCCAGAACGGGTGACGATGAAATCTTGGGCAGGATCAGAGGCAGCGACCGCATCTGTCCGCCCCGATACGGTTTCATCCAGCAGCATATCGCCCACCGCCCCATAAAGGCGCGTTTGCAGGCGCGTGCCCATGGGCAGGGTAAGGTTGCCAGCGGGTTGCTCGTTCAAATAAAGCGCCGGTTTGCCTGTATAGGCGGGGGGGGTTGCCCAAGCCTCCCATGTGGGGCCAGTGGCGCTGGTCAGGGCGGGCAGATTTGCCATGCGATCAGGCGTGCCAAATATCAGGGCCAAACAGGCCGCCAAAGCCGCGATATAGCGCAGCGCAAAGGGGTCAGCGGCTGACAGGCGCAAATCGGGCGAGACCGCGACAGCGCCAAAAAGACGCGCCTGCATTCGCGATTGATGGGCGGCCCAGACCTGCGCCGAACCTTCATCTTGCGCGTTGATCGCCTGCGCATCGATCAGGGCAGCCAGGGGTTGACCCGCCAATGTCGCATCCAGCCGAACAAAGGCCTGCGCGTCAGTGGGGCGATGAAACTGCCGCGCTGCATACCAAATGCCAAAGACGGCGCCCCCCGCCATAACCAGCACGCAAAACCACGCTGCTTCCAACGGCAGGGCGTTCAGCGCGCCAAAGCCCTGCACTGTCAGCGCCGCCAAAAACACCGTCCAAAGCGGCCAAAACGCCTGTGCCAACCGTTCGGCCCAAAGGCCAATCAGTGTGAGTTGCAGCGGTCTTTTGACCGCCCTTAGACTTGGGTCGTTTTTATCCATGCCCTCGCCGTGATCAAAGCCATTCTGGAATGCTATCGCGTTTTAGGATTTCGTCAAAACTTGGTCGCGCGCGGATCACGGCGAATTGATCGCCTTTGACCAACACTTCGGGGATCAGGGGGCGCGTGTTATATTCCGACGCCATCACAGCACCATAGGCCCCCGCAGAGCGAAAGGCGATCAAATCCCCCTCGGACAAGGGCGGCAGGGGGCGGCCCTTGGCAAAGGTATCGCCTGTTTCGCACACGGGGCCCACGACATCGTAGTCTTGGGCCAATGTCGCGGGCGCAGGTTCAATCAACGGGTCAATATCGTGATGCGCGCCATACATAGACGGGCGCACCAGATCATTCATCGCGGCGTCCACAATCAGAAAATCGCGCCCCTCGCCATTTTTGACATAGATCACCTCAGACACCAAAACCCCCGCATTTCCTGAAATCAGACGGCCCGGTTCAATTTCAATCTCGCATCCCAAGTGGCCCACGGTCCGTTTGATCAGATGGCCATAGTCTATGGGCAGGGGTGGGGCGTCATTGCTGCGGGTATAGGGAATACCAAGGCCCCCGCCCAGATCAAGGCGGCTGATCGTATGGCCCTCGGCCCGCAGTCGGGTCGTGAGGTCTGCGACTTTCAGATAGGCTTGCTCAAAGGGTTCAAGATCGGTCAACTGACTGCCGATATGCACATCAACGCCAACGATTTTCAGACCGCGCAGGGTGGCCGCCTCGGCATAAACCGCAGGGGCGCGGTCAATCGGAATGCCGAATTTGTTTTCCTTTTTGCCCGTGGCGATTTTTTCATGCGTGCGGGCATCGACATCAGGATTGACGCGAATGGTGATGGGGGCGACCATATCAAGCGACAGCGCCACCTCTGACAGGGCGCGCATTTCGGGTTCAGATTCCACGTTGAATTGCCGAATGCCGCCCATCAGCGCCAGTTTCATTTCTTCGCGGGTTTTACCCACCCCAGAAAAGACGATCTTATCGCCAGAAACCCCCGCGGCGCGGGCGCGTCTGTATTCCCCGCCTGAAACAACATCCATCCCCGCCCCCAAATCGCCCAGCGTTTTCAGCACAGCGATGTTAGACAAGGATTTGATGGCAAAACAGATTTGGTGCGGCAGGGGGGAAAGCGCCTCGGTGAACAACTGATAATGGCGCGTTAGGGTGGCGGTGGAATAGCAATAAAACGGCGTGCCGACACTGGCCGCAATATCGCGCAAGGCCACGTCTTCGGCGTGCAAATGGCCGTTTTTATACAGAAAATGATCCATGCTGAACCCCCGATTTTAACCGCCGTATAGCAGGTCTTTGCCCCGCTGCAATCCAGCCTAGTTGCCGTTTTTGGCGATGCCCACCGCGGCCTCACCGCTTAGGGTCAGGCCCGCCTTTGTTGGGCGTTCCGGCGCGCCATTCACGCCGCAAGCCGCCAATGACAATAGCGCGATGATCCACAGTTTTTTCAATTCAGTCTTGGCGTATATTGCAACAGACCACCCCCCACATTTGCCTGCACCGATGGCGTGACGGTCACCCCATTCGTGCCAATCGATAAGCCCGCATTCAATCGCGGATCCGTCACACAACCGACCAAAGTCAATGAAAACACCAAATAATATCGCGCCATAAGGTTTCCTTTCAACGATGGGTTAGATTGACCTATCCTAGGGCAACTTTCCACCGGGCCGCTTGTTCGGCCACGCGGATCGGCGCGGTTCCGCCATACGACAGGCGTGAGCGGATAGAATTTTCCACCCCCAACACATCGAACACCGCCCCCGTGATCCCCGCATGGACCGACTGCATATCGGCAAGGGTCAGATCGGGCAGATCAATGCCCCGCGACTCGGCCATGGCAACCAAGGCGCCTGTGACGTGATGCGCCTCGCGAAAGGGCATATTCAATGTGCGCACCAGCCAATCAGCCAGATCGGTCGCGGTGGAAAATCCTGATGCGGCGGCCTGTGCCAAGATGTCGCGATTGGCGGTCATATCGCCCACCATCCCCGTCATTGCCGCCAAGGCGAGCATCAATGTATCGGCCGCGTCAAACACCTGTTCCTTATCCTCTTGCATATCTTTCGAATAGGTCAGGGGCAGGCCCTTCATAATCGTGAACAGGGCCACAGTCGCGCCCAATATCCGACCTAGTTTTGCGCGCAACAATTCCGCGGCATCGGGGTTTTTCTTTTGCGGCATGATGGAACTGCCCGTCGTCCATTTGTCCGACAGCCGCACAAAGCGAAATTGCGCCGAGGACCAGATCACCAATTCTTCGGCAAAGCGCGACAGATGCATGGCGCAGATGCTGGAGGCCGACAGAAATTCCAGCGCGAAATCGCGGTCGGAAACGCTGTCCAAACTGTTGGCCGTGGGGCGATCAAACCCCAGGGCCTGTGCTGTCATGGTGCGGTCAATGGGAAAGGATGTGCCTGCCAGCGCCGCCGCCCCCAATGGACATTCATTCATCCGCCTGCGGGCGTCTTGAAACCGCGACCGATCGCGGGACAGCATTTCCACATAGGCCAGCATATGATGGCCCCAAGTCACGGGCTGCGCCGTTTGCAAATGGGTAAAGCCCGGCATAACCCAGTCTGCCCCCGCCTGCGCCTGATCCACAAAGGCCCGCATCAATGCGGTGATTGCGTCAATCGCGGCGTCGCATTGATCGCGCACCCACAGGCGGAAATCGACGGCCACCTGATCATTGCGCGACCGCGCCGTATGCAACCGCTTGCCCGCCTCGCCGATCAGATCGGTCAGGCGGGATTCGATGTTTAGATGAATATCCTCGAGCGCAGTTGAAAAGGTGAAATTGCCTAACTCGATCTCTGACAAAATCGTGACCAGACCTTGGCGGATCGCCTCGGCGTCGTTAGATGTGATAATACCCGCCTTGGCGAGCATGGCGGCGTGGGCGGTTGATCCCGCGATGTCTTGGGCGTAAAGGCGCTGGTCAAAGCTGATACTGGCATTGATCGCTGTCATGATCGCATCGGGGCCACTGGCAAAACGCCCGCCCCACATACGATTGGCGGCGTCTGATATAGGGGATTTGGGCATGAAACGGGCCTTACGGAATTTGATTGCTGCTCTTGTCTATACGGCCTTGGGGCAGGGTGCAAATGCAACCGACCTGACGTCGCTGTTGGTCGGCGACATGAAAAAGATGGTGATCCACGCGACCCCCGTCGATCTGCCGACCGTGACTTTGGTCGATCTGAATGACGCGCCACAGGATTTGACCCAGTTTCGCGGGCATTGGACCTTGGTCAATTTCTGGGCCACGTGGTGCGCGCCCTGCCGTGCCGAAATGCCAAGTTTTGGGAAATTGGCCGAAGAAATTCCTGAATTAAAGGTGGTATTGATCGCCACAGGCCGCAACCCCGTGCCGCAAATCACCCGCTTTACGGATGAGGTGGGCGTGTCAAATCTGCCGCAATTGCGCGATCCCAAAATGGCCCTGTCGTCGCAGATCGGGATTTTGGGCCTGCCCGTGACATTGCTTTTGAATCCCCAAGGCCAAGAGGTCGCCCGCATGATCGGCGATGCCCAATGGGACAGGCCAGAGGCATTGGCCCTGATTGATGCGATGATGCCCGCCGATTAAACGCCCCGATAAGGGGGCGCTCGCGCCCCCTCGGCTTCGCCTCACCCCCCGAGGATATTTGTGAAAAGAAGAAGCTCGAATCCTGCTTTTCTTCTTCTTTTTCTAAATATCCTCGGGGGGGCGTTACATTGGCGTTGCCAATGTAACATGGGGGGCAGACAGCCCCCCTATGCGGGGGCCGCAGCGCGGCGTAACAAATATATATCCATGATCCAGCCATGATCGGCGCGGGCGCGGGCGCGGGTGGCGATGATGTGGTCTGACATCTTCGCCAAAGGGCCGCTGAGAGAAATTTCTTGGGCCATGCCCGCATAGGCAGTCCAATAGATGGTGAAATCTGTCAGCGGCAGGGTTTGGAAACTGCACTCACCGTCCAGCATCACGACGGCCGTATCGACGCCTGCGGGAAAACCGGTGTCGCGCAAGTGTCGTCCCGTGGTCACC
Organism: Cypionkella sp.; assembly: GCA_040398785.1. GTDB lineage: Bacteria > Pseudomonadota > Alphaproteobacteria > Rhodobacterales > Rhodobacteraceae > Cypionkella. Next base: position 46,467 of record JBBATJ010000001.1, read on the forward strand.
ACAAAAGGCGCGCCCAGATCGTTTAGGGGGATGGCATGGGCGGCGGTCATGGCATGGATCGAGGTGATGCCTGGGATCATCGTGATCCGCGGTTTGGGGATCAGCCGATCCGCAATGCGCAGGGTGCTGTCATAAAGCGACGGATCGCCCCAGACCAAGATCGCGACCTGAGCCGCGCCCGCCATGGTCTGCGCCCAGATGTCGGCAATCTGATCGTGCCAATCTTTGACACGCGTCAGGTAATCTGGAATTGCGGCGTCGCGTGTGGGCAAGTCAAACTCGGCCACCCGAGTATCAGGTGCAAATTCGGCAACGATATCGCGGCGCAAGTCGGCCAGATCCGCCTTGGATGCGCCTTTGCGCGGTATTAGGATCAGATCGACCTCTGACATCGCGCGGATAGCCGCCCGTGTCAGATGGTCAGGGTTCCCCGTGCCGATACCGATCAAGAACAGATGCGTCACGGCAAAACCCCTTAGGTTTCAGATGTGGCCCAGAAATGGCCGGCAAGCCATCCAAGGCAGGTCCAGACCACCAAGGCTGATCCCAAGACACGGGCCGCAAAGGCGGCGGCAACCTCGGGCGGGGCGGTGCCGAAATAACCCTCAGGCTCGGGCGCGCCGATCACATGGGGGGCGGCCAACAGCGCCCCTGCCAGCACGAACATCCATGTCTTGCGCCCATAGGCCAGCAGCGCAATGCCCGCGCCTGTGCCAATCACGGCGCCCCACCACCACAGCTGTCGTGCACCCAAATCGGCGGCGATTGTCCCCGGGAGTTCAGGAGCCAGCCCCATCGCCGGCGCAAGTTGAAAGGTGACAAAGCCTGCAATGCCCCAAAGCATCCCCTCGGACGGGCCAATTTTGCGCCCAAGACTGTCGGCAAAGGCAAAGCCCGCCGTCAAGAGCAGCCCGTAAGATGTGTAGACGATAACCATAAACAGGGCGGTCAAGCCGTTGCGCTGCCAATTGCTTTCGGTGACATGATGATGCGTGTGGCCTGTTTCAGCCGCAGATACGGCGCCGGTGTCCATTGCATGGTCGCCCCCATCCGTAAAATGCGTCATCGCGCCAGATTCATACATTTCACCCAACAGGATATACTTCTGCACAAACGCGAAATGCAGCAGGACGGCAATCAGCCCTGCTGCACAGCCAGCGAACAACGCACTGGCAACCATTCGTTTTGTCATAGATCAGTGGCAGGGAAAGCCAGTGGCATGGCGCACATCATGCGCTGCATCATGCAGTGTTGAAGATTGTGCATGGCCTGCCAGAAATAGCATCCCGAGGCCCAATGCCGCCACCATCAGCACCTGGGCCAAGGTCGAGGTTGCAATCAGGGTCGTCGTATTGGTCATATTCGTCATATCATCTCTCCTAACTGTCCCACCGACAGCGTGTTTCACCTTGTAAGGCCGGTCTCCTGGCTTGCGGGTCGACATGAACTGCCGCCTTCCCACCCAAAAGGGCAGTGGCAAAATGACAGCCCACTCACCGCATACAGTCGCGGGGGCGGCTGGGGTTTAGGCGCCTAATTTGGTCCGCCCGTCCCATTCCCGATGAAGCCCTATGCTTTGCACGATTGGGCACCTTACGCCACCACTTGTACCCAAGGCGGGGGCGCGGTCAAGGCGATACGCGCCCTGATGGACGCGATTTGCGACAGCATTAGGCGGGAATGCGGGCAATCGCCTTGGTCCGCAATCTGCCCAAGGGGCGCGCATCGGACAGATTGCCATCTTGGGCCGCGCGATACAGGCGCGCAAAGGTGATCAGATCGGGCAGATCATCCGCCGTGACATCCCCGAACAAATAGGCGGTTTTTCCCGTATCGCGAAAGGCAATGGTCGAGGCGCGGGAACATCCTGACATACACTCGATCACCGCAATGTCGGCAGCAATTTCTGCCTGTTGCAAGGCGTGGCCCAAGGGCTCGGCAAAACCTGACTGTCCCAAGGTGCAACTGCCGCAGAGTGTGATGTTCATCCGCTTTCCCCTAGTGGACCATAGAGGATCAGCCCCGCCAGGTCGCTGCGGTCTTGGGCCAGAATATGCGCCAATTCGGCGATGGTCATGCGGGTGAGGCGTTGTTCGGGGTGACCCACCGCCTCGGCCAAAAGGGCGGGGGTGTCGTGGGGCAAGCCGTGTTGGATCAACTGTGCGGCGAGGGCGGGAAAGCTGCGCTTGCCCATAAAAACGACCGTTGTGGCATTCGGATCGGCCAATGCGGCCCAGTTTAACCCCTGCGGCAGATCGCCCGTCACATCCGCGCCCGTCACAAACTGCACCCGCCGCGCCGCAAGCCGCCGCGTCAGGGGAATTCCAGCGGCGGCCGCGGCGGCAGAGGCAGAGGTGACGCCTGGGATAATTTCATAGGAAATCCCCGCCGCGCGCAGGGCGTCGATCTCTTCTTCTAGGCGGCCAAACATACCGCTGTCGCCCGATTTCAGCCGCACCACCTTTGCGCCAGTTTGGGCATATTCTACCAGCAATTGGCTGACATGATCCTGTTTGGGCGAGGGGCGGCCTGCGCGTTTGCCGACACCAATCAGATCAGCCCCGTTGCGCGCATGGGTCAGGATCGGCCCCGACGACAGGTCATCGAACAAAATCGCATCCGCAGTCTGCAGCCGCGCTACGGCCTTTAAGGTCAGCAACTCTGGATCGCCAGGCCCTGAAGAAACAAAGGAAACAAAACCGCTCATGATACCTCGGCGATTAGGTGAAAGAAGGTGCCCGTGCTGCGCCCGCCCTGCGGTTGCACACGAATAGACCCTGTTTCCGCCACTGTGGCACCATTTGCATCGGCGACATAGGCCAAGGGCGCATCGGGTTGGGTGGTGATGGTGGCATAGTGAAACTCATGCCCGTTCAATGCATTGCCTGCGGCCAAATTGGGCAGAGATTCGACCAAAATAGCGCGGCGATAGCCCAGATGCATCTTGCGGACCTGAAACGATGTTTCCAATCGCAAAAGGCCCAGCATTTCATGTCGCGCGCCTGCCTTGTCGGTCAGCCCCGCACCCATCGCCATATAGCCACCGCATTCGCCGTGCACAGGTTTGCTTTGGGCAAAGGCGCAGGTTCCTGAACGAAAATTTTGATTGGCGGTAATTTGTCCTGCGTGCAGTTCAGGATACCCGCCAGGCAGCCAGCACATATCTGCACTCGGGTCGGGCGATTGATCGGCAAGCGGCGAAAACGGCAGGATTTCGGCACCCGCGCGCCGCCATCCATCCAAAAGATGCGGATAAATAAAGGAAAACGCGGCATCTTGGGCCAATGCGATGCGTTGCGCAGGAGGGATGATGTTTGGCGGCGATGATGCGTGCCGCGCCCCTGCTGATGCTGCAATCAGCGCATCTAGGTCGATGTGATTGGTGATAAACTGCCCTGCACGGGCCAAGATATCTGTCAATTCGGGCAGTTCTTGCGCCTGCACCAATCCTAAATGCCGTTCGGGCAAGGTCACGCTGGGATTGCGGGGCAAGGCACCGAACACGGTGATCCCAGCATGGCGCATTCCGTCGCGCACCAATGCCTCGTGCCTTGGACTGGCGATTTTGTTCAAAACAACGCCCGCCAGCTGCAATTCAGGGCGCATTGCCGCAAATCCCAGTGCCACCGCCGCCGCCGATTGCGCCTGCCCGCCCACATCCAGCACCAACACGACGGGCCAGCCCATCAAAACGGCCAGATCGGCACTGGCCCCCGTGCCAAACGCGCCTGCCTGCGCCACGCCGTCATAAAGGCCCATGGAGCCCTCGGTGATAATTAAATCCGCGCCAATTGCCGCATGGGTCAAGCCCAAAAGCTGATCCTTGCCCATGGCCCAAGTGTCCAAATTGACCGAAACGCGCCCTGCCGCCGCTGTGTGAAAGGCGGGGTCAATATAATCTGGCCCAGATTTGAACGGCTGCACCGCCAATCCGCGCGCGCGCAGCGCCGCAAGCAGCCCCAGCGTCAGAGTGGTCTTGCCTGTCCCCGAAGCGGGAGCCGCAACAATCAGGCCATTCGGAATATTCATTCAGGAAACCTTGGGTCTGTGCCAATCGGGCGATAACGGCGGTCATAATCGCCGGCATAAAGACGGCTTTCGATAAATCCTTCGCCGCCTAAGGCGGGACCAACCAAGATCAGGGCGCTGCGCTCCAACTCTGCGCCCAGCCCAGATTGCAGTGTGGCCAATGTGGCGCGTAAGATCCTTTGATCGGGCCAAGTCGCCCGCCACACCACCGCGACAGGGCAATCGGGGCCATAATGCGGGATCAAATCCGTCACGACTTGATCGACGATGTGGATCGACAAATGGATCGCCAACGTGGCCCCCGTCGCCGCAAATGCGGCCAGATTTTCCCCCGAAGGCATAGCCGTCGCACGCCCCGAAGTGCGGGTCAAAACCACGGATTGCGCCAGACCAGGCAAGGTCAATTCGCATTCCAGAACAGCCGCCGCCGCCGCAAAAGATGGCACGCCTGGCGTGACATCATAGGGTATGTTCAGCGCGCGCAGGCGGCGTAACTGCTCGCCCATGGCGGACCAGATGGACACATCACCCGAATGCAGACGTGCGATGTCATGGCCTGCCGTATGGGCCGCGCTGATTTCGGCCATAATTTCATCCAGCGATAGGGGCGCTGTGTTCACGATCCGCGCCCCCTTTGGGCAATGATCCAGCAGGGCGCGCGGAACCAAAGACCCCGCAAATAAACACACAGGACACGCGGCAATCAAATCGCGCCCACGCAGGGTGATCAGATCGGGCGCGCCTGGACCCGCGCCGATAAAATGCACGGTCATGATGCCTCCTGTGCGATGGCTATGGTGACGCGCCCGCATTTGGATGTAAGGCGCGGGCAGATCAGTCGGGCATTGGGGCCGGCCGCGATCAGGGCGGCCGCCTCGGCGACCGACCCCGTGCCATAGAGGGATTGAACGCGCGTTGATTGGGTGGGCGTCACAACGCCCGTCACGATAACTGATTTTAATTGCAGGGATTTATCGGCTGCAAATTGCTGTAAGACGGGGCTTGCGGTTTTTTCGGCAATACTGGCCAAGCCGTGAACCCCCGCAATACCTGCGGTTTGACAAGCGCTTTCATAGGCGCTTTGAAGCGATTTTTTGGTGGCGCTTGCACGAAATCCAATACCCGCGAAGATCATGTTGTCATGCTCCATTGCACTACGGGCCGCGCCGCGGACCAGCCTTGCATCGATCCCAATGATGTCGCTTGGGCGATATCAATTCGCATCAAACTGCCGCCTTTTTTTGATTGCTGCTGGATCAGCAACGCCTCGGTTTCCAGTGTTACCGCGTTGGCGATCACGCGTGTGCCAGGTGGCAACAACGGCCAGAGCGCGTTGTAAAGTTCGGCCTTGCCCCCGCCGCCAATAAAAACCGCATCAGGCCGTGGCAGGGTGTCCAACACCGCAGGGGCAGTCCCAAGATGCACGGTCATACGGTGGTCTAGACCGAAATTCGCGGCATTGTGACGGATGTTTTCAACGCGGGTTTCGTTTGGTTCAATGGCATGGGACAGGCCCCCCGCCAAACACCATTCGACCGAAATGGATCCTGATCCCGCGCCGATATCCCACAGCACCTCACCGCGCCGAGGCGACAGCGCACACACTGTAAGGGCACGGATCGGGCGCTTTGTGATCTGTCCGTCATTCATGAATAAACTGTCAGGAATACCACTGGCGCGGGACATTCCCAGACCTTGAACCTCAATTGCGGCAAGGCACAGAGGTGATATGTCGCCGAGGTCGTAGGCATCAGCCCGAACATTTCGAATCCGCTGATCTTTACCGCCTAGGGATTCGCAGACAAACACAATACTTGCACCAAAACCCATATGGGTCAGATATTCGGCGAGGGCGCGGGGGGCGCCCCCATCGCGCAGCGTGCAGATGATCCGCACACCCGTGTTCAAATCGGGGCGCAATCGGGCCAGCGGTGCGGCGTGTAGGCCATGACAGATCACCTGTTCAAGCGGCCAACCCAAGGCGTTTGCCGCCAGCGAAAATGATGAGGGATGTGGAATGGATCGCCATTCCCCGCTTGCAAGATGTGGCATCAAACTGCCCCCCGCGCCAAAAAGAAACGGATCACCCGAGGCCAGAACGACCACCCGCCGCCCCCGCAGCGCAAAGACCGGCGCGATGTCAAAGGGCACCGGCCAAGGGCGCAACTCTGCCCCCGTCAACCCCGCAAGATGCGTCAGGTGACGCGGCCCGCCGATGACGAATTCCGCCCGCAAAAGCAGATCGCGGCTTGTATTTCCCAACCCATGCGCGCCATCGTCGCCCAGACCTATGATGGAAAGCCAAGGATCAGACATGATGCGAATTCTTTTGCTGGGCGGCACGTCCGAGGCCAGTTTGCTGGCCCATGCGCTGAAAGATGCGGGCTTTGACGCGGTGTTTTCCTATGCGGGGCGCACGGATGATCCCGCGCCCCAGCCCCTGCCCCTGCGGATCGGGGGCTTTGGCGGAGTCGGGGGGTTGATTGCATATGTGCAGGCTGAAAGTATCACCCATGTGATCGATGCCACCCATCCCTTTGCCGCGCAAATGAGTTGGAACGCCCATACAGCCTGCGCGGCGCTGGGATTGCCGTTGTTGGCATTGGAAAGGGCGGCTTGGCGGCCCCTGAAGATCGATCACTGGACCCAAGTTGCCGACAATACTGCGGCCTTGGCCGCCCTGCCCGACACGCCCGCGCGGGTGTTTTTGGCAATTGGCAAACAGGGTTTGGATGATTTCAGAATGGGCGTTCAGCATCACTATCTGTTGCGGCTGGTTGATGCGCCCGCCCAAAAACCGCTGCCCAATTGCACAGTGGTCATTGCCAAGGGGCCGTTTACCATCGACGGCGATACAGCCCTGCTGCAAAAGCATAAAATCACCCATGTCGTCGCCAAGAATGCGGGTGGCAAGGGGGCAAGTGCCAAATTGGCCGCCGCCCGCGCGCTGGGTCTGCCTGTGATCATGATCGCACGACCCCAGTTGCCCGAACGCGATCGGGTCGAAAGCGTGGATGCGGTTTTGGCTTGGCTGGATCATTTCAACGCCCCCTGACGTGGCGTGTAGACGAACCGACCTAATTTCTTCGTCGCAGAATTGCCAACCAGAACGACAGTTCGCATATCGGCCATTTCTGGCGTGGCCTGTCCCAAGGTTACAGTCGAAATCATCTGATCAGGGGTTGAAACCGCGCGGGCAAATGTGATCAGTCGGTCAGGCCCGCAAGCATCACGCAAAATATCCAGCGCAAGCGCAAATTGATGCGGGCGGCTGGCCGAGCGGGGATTGTAAAAGGCCATCGCAAAATCGGCTTGGGCCGCAAGACGCAGGCGGTGTTCGACCAGCGTCCAGGGTTTGAGATTGTCCGAGAGATTAATACAGGCGAAATCGTGGCCCAAAGGCGCACCCGCCGCCGCCGCCGCCGCAAGCATTGCGGTGATGCCGGGCAGAATGCGGATATCTAAATCCAGATAGTCTGGGGCCTTATCCACGGCCTCAAACAGCGCGCTTGCCATGGCAAACACGCCTGGATCGCCAGAGGACACGATCAAAACACGCTGTCCCAAAGCCGCCATTTGCAGGGCGTGCTGTGCGCGGTCCAATTCAACGCGGTTATCTGATGCGTGCAGGGTCAGACCTGCACGCGGCGCAATCCGCGCCACATAGGGGATATAGCCCACAACGTCTGTTGCCTGATCGATCGCCGCCGTCACCTCGGGCGTGACCATATCGGGATTGCCCGGGCCAAGCCCTGCAACGATGACCCAACCGCCATTTTTTGCAAAGCTGGTCATTCCATAACCTCGGGGCGGCGGCCATGACCATGGACCAAAACGATGGCGAAATAGGGGCAGTCGGCGTCGTCAATATCGGCAAGGCGCGCAATGCGTTGATCCGTCATTGTGCCGCGTTCAATCAGCCACGCTTGATCCAGCTTGCCAACAGCGGCCAAGGCGCGGCGCACGCGGGGCAGGTTGCGGCCTGTTTTCATCACCACCAGCGCATCGGCGGCCTGCATATGGCGGATCAGATCGTCTTCGGGCAGGGTGCCCATCAGCACGGTCAACACGTCATCGCCCCAAGTAATTGGTTGACCCGTGGCATTCCAGCAGCCCGCCATGCCCGTGATACCAGGGATTATCTGCATCGGCACGCGGCCCAACAGGCGGGTGTAAAGATGCATGAAAGAGCCGTAGAAAAACGGGTCACCCTCGCATAGAACCACCACGTCCGCACGGGCGGCAATTTCGGCCAGCCGATCCGCCCAGTCGTCATAAAACCGCGCCAAGGCGTCGATATATTCGGGGCTGTCAAAGGGCAGTTCGGTTGTGACGGGATATTCCATCGGGTATTCGGTGACACCTGCGGCCAACATCCCGTTCACAATACGGCGCGCCTGACCTGCGCGCCCCAATTTGCGAAAATAGGCGACATGGGCCGCCCCCCGCACGGCGCGGTCTGCGCGCACCGAAATCAGATCAGGATCGCCGGGGCCTAGGCCTGCGCAGATGATCGTGCCCATCTTATTCCTTTCGCGAGGCCAGCGCGTTGACCGCGGCCACGGTGATCGCACTGCCCCCCAAACGTCCGCGCACCACCATGCTGGGGGCGGGCGCGTCCTGCATCAACGCATCTTTCGACTCGACGGCACCGATGAAACCGACGGGGCAGCCGATGATCGCGGCAGGGCGGGGGCAGGCGGGGTCCATCAGCATATTTAGCAGATGAAACAGCGCGGTCGGCGCATTGCCAATGGCCACAACAGCCCCCGCAAGATGGGGCCGCCAGAGTTCAACCGCCGCGGCTGATCGGGTGTTGCCCATGTCCCGCGCTAGGCCTGCGACGCGGGGGTCTTGCAAGGTGCAGATGATCTGATTGTCGGCGGGCAGGCGGGGGCGGGTGATGCCTTCGGAGACCATGCGCACATCGCACAGGATCGGCGCGCCAGATTCCAGCGCGACACGGGCCAAAATCGCCATTTGCGGCGTGAAATCGACGTGTTTTTCCAGCCCAACCATACCCGCAGAATGGATCATACGCACAACGACCACCTCTTCTGCGGGGGTGAATCGGCCAAGGTCCGCCTCGGCGCGGATGGTGGCAAAGGATTGGCGGTAAATTTCCGCGCCATCGGTGATGTATTCATGGGGCATTTGTGGTGATCCATTGGGCCAACTGATCGGGGGTTAGGCCAGATTGCGCCGCGATACCAGAGCCTGTCAGTTCATAACCCGTGGCGGTTGCAGTTATGGTGAGGGGGGCAGGGCGGGGATGGGCGCAACCCTTGGCACAGCCTGTGATATGCAGACGTTGGGTCGTCAGGGGTGCCAAGCGGCGCGCCAGATCGCGGGTCGGGCCAAGCGCCTGTTTGCAGGCGGGTGCGCCGACGCAGGCATAGATGTTTAGGATCGGATCATCTGCGGCAACCAGCCCCGCGATCTGGGGCATTGCGCGCGCGCCCTCAAGCAAGACCATGCGCCAAGGCGTGATCCGCAGGGGCCACAGTGCGCCCAGTTTTGCCAGCGTCTCGGCCTGCATCTGGCCAAAGGCGACGCCAACCATCGCACCTTGATCGGCCAGCATAGGGCGGGGGGTAAATGCGGGCGCGGGCGGCACAGGGGTTTGGCAAAACTGTGCAGGCAGCGGGACGGTCAGGGCGCGCATACGGCCCCGACCCCCCGTAATCCCACCCGCATCGATGAACCATTGGCCAAGATCGCGCACGGCATTTCCCACTTGCGCGCGTGCCGCGAGTGCCCCCGCCTTTGCCCCGTCAGCATAGACCAAAAACCCGCCTTCGGCCTTTTCGATACGGATATCACAAGACACATCGCGCAGCACGGGATGCGCACCAATATCGACGCCCGCGCCGAATTTGCTGGGCAGGTGGGGCAGTCCCGTCAGGGCCGCGGCCACGGCATTGGCCATATTCAGCGCGCCATCCGTTGGCCCCCAAAACGGGGACACAATGACATTGCGTTGGGATTCGATCTGTTCAGACTTATCAATCAGCCCAAGGGCGCGCAGGCCTTTGACCAGGGGCGTATGCGTTTCAGGCGTCACGCCGCGCAATTGCAGATTGGCGCGGGATGACAGATCGATCAGCCCATTGCCAAAGCGTTGCGACAGGTCCGCAATGCCCTGCACCTGCACAGGTGTCAGCCGCCCGCCATAGGGGCGAATGCGCACCACCCAACCATCGCCCGATTCCATGGGGCGCAGCGCCCCTGGGCACCAGCCTTGCACAATTGGGCCTTCAATTATGGGACTATCAGTCATTCTGCCGCCCCCATATCCGCCGCAATCGAATTGCGCCGTGTGACCCAAAGACCCGCATCCCGCAGGGCCGCGAAACGGTCGCGCATCGCCTGCAAAGCCGCTGGATTTTCCGCCGCCATAAAGGCCACAAGATCGGGGCGATCCAGCGTGGCGTCATAATACAGATCAAACAAATGCGCAGGCACAGCGCGGGTTAGGTTCGCATAAGCCCCCAGATTGTCCAACGTGGCGGCGATTTCTGCCGCCCCGCGAAAGCCGTGGCGCATCATGCCATTGGCCCAATCGGGATTGGCGGCACGGGCGCGCAAGACGCGGCCCAACTCTTCATTTACCAGCCTTGCGCGGGGGGTATTGGCGCTGTCGACATGATACAGGGCGGCAGGGGCGGCCCCGACAAGGGCCTGTGCCGCAGCAAAGCCGCCTTCGTGGGCGGCATAGTCCGCGGCCATTAGAATATCGGTTTCAACCAAGTCTTGGATATGGGCAAAGGCATCAGCCCCGCGCAGACGCGCCACCATCCCATCGCGGTCATGGGCAATGTCACCACTTGCGGTGATCGCATAGGATGAAGCGGTCAGCCACGCCTCACCCGCCGCATCGCGGCCTGCATCGGAATAGCCATGAACATCCATCCCCATGCCATAAAGGCCAGGTTTCGGGCCGTAAACCCGTGCGGCATCGGTCAGGTAAGGGTTGTCTTCAGGGGATTCGTCACGTGCGGCCAATGCCGCAACGCCTGCCTGAAACATCTGGCCCAGCGCGGGAAAGATGTCACGAAACAGGCCCGATATGCGCAAAGTCACATCAATGCGGGGGCGGTTCAGAAGCGCAAGGGGGATCACCTCGAACCCCGTGACACGATCCGCGTCCCATAGGGGGGCAAGCCCAGCAAGATGCATGGCCATCGCCAATTCTTCGCCCGCCGTGCGCATCGTGGCGCTGCCCCAAAGGTCCACGACCAGCCCACGCGGAAAATCGCCCTTGTCTTGCAAATGACGGCGGATCAGTTCCTCGGCCAGTTTGATGCCTTGGGCAGATGCTGCACGACTGGGCACGGCGCGGGGATCGACGGAATACAAATTGCGACCCGTGGGGGTGACATCCCCACGGCGGTAAGGGCTGCCTGCGGGGCCAGATGTCACCCGCGCGCCGTTCAGCGCAGTGATCAGCCCGTCCATCTCACCCGCCGCTTGGCCGTAAATATGCAGGCCATCGCCATATTGGCTTTCTTTGATATCACAGACAAAGCGGTCAATGCGGGGGATCGCCTCGGCGGGGCTTGCATCCGCAGGCAGACCTAGATCCTCGGCCACACCTGAACTGGCCGCCTCATCCCTAATCGCGGCGATCAGGCGGTTGCGCCGTGCGGGGTCCAGCCCATCGGCGGTGGCATATTCATCCAACAACCGCTCTAACCGCGCCAGATTTTCGGGCAGGCCAGCATCAGCCAAGGGCGGCGGCATATGGCCAAGGGTGACCGCGCCAATACGGCGTTTGGCCTGTGCCGCCTCGCCCGGATCATTGACGATAAAGGGATAGATGACGGGGGTTTGGCCCAGCAATACCTCGGGCCAGCAGGCATCAGACAGGGCCACGGATTTGCCCGGCAACCATTCCAACGTGCCATGCGCGCCCATATGGATCAGCGCATCCTGACCGCGCAGCCACAGATAAAACGCAACATAGGAATGGCGCGGGGTGCGGGATAGATCGTGGTAACTGTCCGCGCGGGTCTGCACATCACCACGTTCGGGTTGCAGCGCGACCAAGGATTTGCCCGCGCGAAAACTGGGGAAATGAAAGGCGTCATTTTGAAACAGCGGATCATCGTGGGGCGCACCCCAAGCGGTCAGCAGATCATCGCGCAAGGGTTCGGGCAGGCTGTCCAAAGCGGTCAGATAATCGCTCAGCGCATAGGGCTGGGTCTGACTGTTCAGCGCGGTTGCGATGTCAGCGGGCAAGGCGAAATCATAGCCCTCGGCGCGCAAACTATTCGCTATGACGGGCAGGGACGCCAGCGCATCCAATCCCACCGCATGGGCGATTTGATCGGGGCGGCCTGGATAGGTGGACAGAATGACGGCCAACTGTCGATCCTTGGCAGGCGTTGCGGCCAATCGCAACCAGCCATCGACACGGTCCACCACCGCCGCAATCCGCCCCAAATCGGCACGATGGGCAAAGCGCGAGAATTGCAAATCGGGATCGCGTTTGGTGGGGGATTTGAAACTGACCAATCCTGCAAAAATCCGCCCGTCCACCTCGGGCATGACCACGTGCATGGCCAGATCGGCAGGGGATAGGCCGCGCGTGCTGGACACCCAATCGCGCCTGCGCGCCGTGGACAGGGCCACTTGGAACACGGGGGCCGCCCCATCAAGGGGGGATGTGCCATCCGCACCCTTGGCCGAAAATGCGGTGGCATTGATCACCGCCAAGGGCCGCAGATCGGCAAGCGCGGCGCGCAGAAATTCCGCCGCAGCGGGGGATTTCAAGGACGGTGCAAACAGGCCCACGGGATCATAGCCCTTAGCGCGCAACGCATCTATCAACGCATCAATCGGCCCCATATCCGCCGCTGTCAGGTAACTGCGATAGAATGTGACCGCGATCGGTTTCGGCCCGCGCTGTGTGACACCTGCGTCATACCAGCCAAAATCGGGAACTGTCTTGTCGCCTAAAACCGGGCCAGCATACAGCCCTGCCGCAAGTGCCAATTGCGCCAGCGCCGCTTGGGCTGCAACCGCCCCCCCCGCATCACATAGCGCAGACAGCCGCCGCAACGTCGACACAGGCAGCGTTGACAATGCATCTAAATTCGGATCATCCCGCCCATCTGCAGGCAGCACCGCCAAGGCAATCCCCCGCCTGCGACACAGATCTTGCACTGAGGCCAACCCATAGGCCCAATATCCCTGCCCGCCAATCAGGCGGATCAAAATTCCTTTGGCCCTTGATAGGGTATTTTCAACATAGGTATCGACCGACAAGGGATGTTTCAGCGCCATCAAACTGGCCAATCTTAGGCTGGGCAAAGACCCCTTGCCCCGCGCATAGCCAGCCGCAAAAGCCCCCAGATCACTGTCCGAAAATGACAAAACCACCAAATCCGCGGGCGTCTGCCCCAGATCAAAAGCGGCCTCATTTTCATCCAGCCCATGGCTTTCGCGAAAGACGACGTGCATGGTCAGCCCATCAGGACGCGGCGAATGGCGGCCTCATTGATATCGGCGTGTTCGGCGATGACCACCAATTGACTGCGGCGTGGCGACGCGCCCCAAGGGCGGTCATATTGATGCCGCACCCGCGCGCCCACCGCCTGCACCAACATCCGCATCGGCTTACCTGCAACCGCGATATAGCCTTTGACACGCAAAATCTTTTGCTCGGTCGCAAGGCGGATGATGGCGGCAACCAAGGCCTCGGGGTCGCTGATTTCAGGCAGGTCCATCACAACTGTGTTAAAATCGTCGTGTTCATGGTCGTCTTCGCCGTCGTGATGGCTGGGACGCGCGGCAATATCATCCTCGGCCCGCGAATTCAGACCCAAGATCAGACGCGGATCGATCACGCCTTCGGTCATCTCTAACATGGGCAGGCTGCGCGCCGATTCCGCCGTGATGATCGCCCGCGCCGCCGCAAGACCTGCCACCCCCGCCAAATCCGCCTTAGACAGCAACACAAGATCGGCGCAGGCAATCTGATCTTCAAACACCTCGGACAAAGGCGTTTCGTGATCCAAACTGTCATCCGCCAAACGCTGGGCCTCAACGGCGGCCTCATCGGGGGCAAAACGGCCCGCCGCAACGGCCTCGGCATCGGCCAAGGTAATCACGCCATCGACGGTGATTTTGGATCGAATAGCGGGCCAATCAAAGGCGCGCAACAAAGGCTTTGGCAGGGCCAGACCCGACGTTTCAATCAAAATATGGTCGGGGCGCACAGGCATGGCCATCAGCGCCTCAATTGTCGGGATAAAATCATCGGCCACCGTGCAGCAAATACAGCCATTGGCCAGTTCCACGATATTCTCAACAGGGCAGTTTTCATCTGCGCAGGATTTCAAGATATCGCCGTCCACGCCCAACGTGCCAAATTCATTGACCAAAATCGCCAGACGTTTGCCTTGGGGATTGGCCATCAAATGACGGATCAAGGTGGTCTTGCCCGACCCCAGAAACCCTGTGATCACTGTGACGGGGATTTTTGACAGATCGTTCATTCAGGCCTCCAATGGGGGAATACGCGCAAGGCTTTGCTTGCGAAAAATGAGGGGTCTTTCGCGCCAAGGCACGATGCCATCGGCGCTGGCGGCATAGGCACTGGCCCCCGCGATGATGTCGGGCGCGTCAGCTTCGGTCAGGCGGCCATAAACATAGCCCCATTTCCCCGCGCCCTGCAAAGCGACGGCCGCCCCCTGCGAACAGGCGGAAAGACATTCCACGCCAACAATGCGCAACCCTTCGGGCAGATCATACGCGCCCAGGGCCGCGAACAGCCGCGCACCCGCCACGCCCTTGGGCAGCGCCGCGCCCTCGGGCGTGATCTCGCCCGCTTTGCAAGTGGTGCAGACATAAAGTGTTGCCGCCATCGCCCTCTGTCCAATCTGGGGATGCGCAGACGGGGGCCATAGGCCTCAGCCGGCTGCGAAACACCCCGTTCGCCCGTTCACACAGTGCTGGCAGGTTTCCCGGCTTGCGGATTCAGGGTTCCCCCAACGGTGCGCCCCCCTTCCCAGCCCTTGCAGGCCAGTGGATTGGACGCGCCTTTCCGGTCACGGTCGCGGGGGCGGCTGCGCTTGGTGTAGGACTTGGGTCAAAACTTGATCCCTTGTCAAAAACCTGTCGCATTCCCTCTTGGCCTGACATAGATCAGACACCAACACTATCCCGTTACCTGATCCACTTGCCGATCAGAGTCAAGAACAAGGACCGCCGCCATGGCAGACGCAAACGACATCTCAGCCGAAGACGCCCGCCACGCGATGAAAATGGCCAAGAAAAAAGCCGCGCGCGATAAGATTATGGCCACCAAAACCGCCGACCGTGGGCTGATCATTGTGCATACGGGGGCGGGTAAGGGAAAGTCCTCGTCAGGCTTTGGCATGATCCTGCGCTGTATCGCGCATGAAATGCCAAGTGCCGTAGTGCAATTCATCAAAGGCGCATGGGATACGGGCGAGCGGCGGTTGATCGAGGAAAACTTTTCCGATCTGTGCGAATTTCATGCCATGGGCGAGGGGTTTACTTGGGAAACCCAAGACCGCGCGCGTGATATCGCGATGGCGGAAAAGGGCTGGGAAAAGGCCAAGGAGTTAATTCGCGATCCATCGATCAGGTTCGTGCTGTTGGATGAAATCAACATCGCGCTACGCTATGATTATTTGAATGTGGCGGATGTGGTGGCCTTTTTGCAAAGCGAAAAACCACCGCAAACGCATGTGGTGCTGACGGGGCGCAACGCATCTGATGCCTTGATCGAGGCGGCGGATTTGGTAACGGAAATGACCCTTATCAAACATCCGTTTCGGTCTGGCATTAAGGCCCAAAAGGGGGTTGAGTTCTGAGGCGGTTCGATTGCTGATGCCCGAGGGGGCCAGCCCCCTCGAACCCCCGAGGTATTTTCGTCAGTATGAAAGCAACGAAGTGTTAACCAATTTGTGCGAATCTTGGTCTGCGGTACAGGGAGAGGTCCCGTTGACCGCTCAGTGTGAAAGCGCCGCGCTTCCCCCGCTTTTGCGGCCCGAGGTGCGGCGTGATCCTGCTTTCATACTGACGACAAATACCTCCGCCGGAGGCTCACGCCATATCGGCAATCCTGATGGTGCAATCCTATGACCGCGATCATGATCCAAGGTGCGGGGTCGAATGTGGGCAAGTCGCTGTTGGTGGCGGGTCTGTGCCGGGCGGCGAAATTGCGCGGGATGTCTGTCGCACCCTTTAAGCCGCAGAATATGTCGAACAATGCGGCGGTGACTGCTGATGGGGGCGAGATTGGGCGGGCGCAAGCGTTGCAGGCGCTTGCCTGTGGGTTGCAGCCGATGGTCGATATGAATCCTGTTTTGCTGAAACCTGAATCCGAGACGGGCAGTCAGGTGATCGTCCAAGGCAAGCGGTTGGCCACGGTTCGGGCGCGGGATTATGCGGCGTTAAAGCCCAGTTTGATGGCCCCTGTTTTGGACAGTTTTGCGCGGCTGCGTGCGCAATATGATTTGGTCATCGTCGAAGGGGCGGGGTCGCCTGCCGAGGTGAATTTGCGGGTGGGGGATATTGCGAATATGGGCTTTGCCCGTGCGGCGGATGTGCCTGTGATCTTGGTGGGCGATATTGATCGCGGCGGGGTGATCGCACAGATCATTGGCACGCAAGCGGTGCTAGAGGCAGGGGATGCCGCCCAAATCGCGGGCTTTGTCATCAACAAGTTTCGTGGTGATCCGCGTTTGTTTGATGATGGCTATCGGTTCACCGAAGCGCGCACGGGGTGGCGTGGTTTTGGGGTTCTGCCGTTTTTTGCCGATGCCAGTCGATTGCCTGCCGAGGACGCGCTGGATTTGCCCCAGCGGGCGGGCAATGGGGCGTTTCGGATTGCGGTGCCTGTGTTCTCGCGGATCGCGAATTTCGATGATCTGGACCCTTTGGCGCAAGAGCCTGGTGTCAGCCTGACGATGGTCAAGGCGGGTCAAGCCGTCCCTGACTGTGATCTGATTATTCTGCCCGGTACGAAATCCACCCGCGCCGATTTGGCCTTTTTGCGCGCCCAAGGTTGGGACATTGATTTGGCTGCGCATATACGTCGCGGTGGGCATGTTTTGGGGATTTGCGGCGGGTATCAGATGCTGGGTCGCAGTATCCGCGACCCTGACGGGATTGAGGGGCCCGCTGGGGAAACCCTTGGGCTTGGGCATTTGGATATTGAAACCACCATGTCGCCCCAAAAAACCTTGGCGCGGGTTCAGGCGGTGCATAGTGCCACGGGTCTTGCGGTTTCGGGATATGAAATCCATATCGGGCAAAGCGCGGGGCCAGATCGCGCGCGGCCCTTTGCCGATGTGGGTGGCGCGCCCGAAGGGGCCGTATCGGGCCGTATTATGGGCACGTATCTGCATGGGTTGTTTTCCGAGGATGCCTTTCGCGCCGCGTTTCTGGCAAACTTGGGTGCGGCCCCTGCCAATACGTCTTATGGCGCGGGGGTTGAGGCGGTATTGGACGCGCTTGCCGCCCATCTTGAGGCCAATTTGGATGTCGCAGGCCTGTTGTCCTTGGCGCGCTAACAGTTTTCGCTTGAAAATCGGTGCCAAGGGGCGCATATGCCGCCCAACCCCGTGTTTACGCGGGCAAACCCTATTGGAGAGACCATGGCCAAGGAAGATATTCTCGAATTCCCCGGTGTCGTAAAGGAACTCCTGCCCAATGCGACATTCAAGGTTGAACTCGAAAACGGCCATGAATTGATCGCAGTGATGGCAGGCAAGATGCGTAAGAATCGCATTCGTGTTCTGGCAGGTGACAAGGTGCAGGTCGAAATGACCCCCTATGATCTGTCCAAGGGCCGCATCAACTATCGCTTTAAGTAATTGCGACTGATTTTAGGATCAGCCAGCCCGCGCAGGCGCGAATTGCTGGCGCAAATGGGCATTGTGCCCGATGCGATCCTGCCCCCTGACATTGACGAGGATCCCCACAAGGGCGAATTGCCGCGCTCCTATTGCGCGCGCATTGCGCGGGAAAAGGTGGCGGCGGTTTCGGCAGGGGAAGAAGATATTGTCCTTTGCGCTGATACCACGGTGGCCTTGGGGCGCCGTATTTTGGGCAAACCGCAAGATGCGGGCGAGGCGGCGGAGTTTTTGACCGATCTGGGCGGGCGGCGGCATCAGGTGATCACAGCCGTTGCGGTGCGCAAAGGCGCGCAGGTTTGGACGCGCGAGTCGATATCTGTGGTCAAGATGAAACGTCTGTCGGACGCAGAGTTGAACGCCTATTTGATCGGCATGGAGTGGCAGGGCAAGGCGGGGGGATATGGCATCCAAGGGGCTGCCAGTGCCTTTATCCCGTGGATTTCGGGCAGTTTTACCGGCATTGTTGGCCTGCCCTTGGCCGAAACCGCCGCATTGCTGACCGCAGCGGGTTATCCCATTTGGAGACAAGCATGAGCCGTATCGTTATTCTGGATCAAATCAAAACCCGCCCGGTTGCAGCCCTAATTGTCGATGGGCAATTGGAAGATCTGGCAATTGATCCGATGACGGATGCGCCCCTGATGGGCGCAATTTATCGCGCCGTGGCGGATCGCCCGATGAAAGGGCAGGGCGGGATGTTTGTCAAACTGCCCGAAGGGTCGGGGTTTTTGCGCCAAACGGCGGGAATTGCGCCGGGGCAACGGTTGTTGGTGCAAATCACGGCCCCCGCCGAGGCGGGCAAGGCCTATCCCGTCACCACGCGGCTGTTGTTCAAATCGCGTTATGCGATTGTCACACCTGGCGCGCCGGGGCTGAACATCTCGCGCACGATCAAGGATGATGATCTGCGCGCGGTTCTGACAGAGTTGGCGACGACCGGCATGGCGGGCAGCGATCTGGGATTGATCCTGCGCTCGGCCTGTGTCGGCGTCGAGGAGGAGGCGATTGCCGAGGATATTGCCGCGATGCGCGGTCTGGCCGAGGCGGTTTTGGCCGATCTGGACGGCGGGCCAGAATTGTTGGTCGAAGGCGCGGGCGCGCATGAAACCGCTTGGCGCGATTGGGCCGATCCGGATGAGCTGATCGAAGGCGGTCTGACCGATCACAACGTGCTGGAAATGATCGACGATTTGCTGACGGCGCGTGTTCCTTTGGGCGAGGGTCACATGATGATGGAGCCCACCCGCGCGCTGTTGGCGGTGGATGTGAATACGGGCAATGACACCAGCCCTGCCGCCGCCCTAAAAGTTAATATCGCCGCCGCCCGCGCCCTGCCGCGCCAATTGCGGCTGCGCGGTTTGGGCGGGCAGGTCGTGGTCGATTTCGCGCCCATGCCGAAACGCGACCGCGCCGTGCTGGATCAGGTGCTGCGTGCCGCGTTCAAATCCGAATCCGAGGTGAACCTAGCGGGTTGGACCACGCTGGGCCTTTATGAATTTACCCGCAAACGCGACCGGTTGGCGCTTGCGGATATTTTGGCCGAGGATCGGCCATGATCTGCCCAATTTGCGCCCGCGCGGCAGAGGAAAAATACCGCCCCTTTTGCTCGCGGCGCTGTGCGGATGTAGATTTAGGCAAATGGCTCACCGGGGCCTATGCCATTCCCAATGAGGCTGTTGATGACGAAAGTCCACCAAGCGATCCACAATCGCCGCCGCGGACACAGTAAGGCCAAGCATAGAACTTGGTGGCACAAATTGCCAGATTTTCGCCCAAACCCTCTGGACAGCCACGTAATGCTCGCGTGTCAATCCCGAATAAATTAGGCTGATGCTTGTTAGATGCCCGGATAGCTTGGGTAGAGCAGCGGATTGAAAATCCTTGTAATCATTGAAGTTTTATGATCATAAATCAACCTTAATTTATAAAAATCAATATCTTACGCATAGCACAGTTCTGAGTTCCTGCGTTACACAGTCATAACACAGTTCTTGCTTTGCTTCGGCAGGTTTGGGCGGGTTTTGCTGTGTTGA
Source organism: Cypionkella sp. (assembly GCA_040398785.1). GTDB lineage: Bacteria > Pseudomonadota > Alphaproteobacteria > Rhodobacterales > Rhodobacteraceae > Cypionkella. Next base: position 66,424 of record JBBATJ010000001.1, read on the forward strand.
ACACAGTATCTTTGATCGCTGTGGTAACACAGTGATTGCGTCAATGTTTACCCGCAGATTGCAAAACCAGTTGATCGATATGGCGTCGTTGAAGGATGCGATAACCACATCCCACACAATTTTTCCAGCCAACCAGATTTTTCCCCGCACCCTCTAGACAGTCCCGCAAGCCTCGCGTATCACGCCCAGACAAAGCAGGCTTTGCCCTGAAAAGTGCCCGGATAGCTCAGTCGGTAGAGCAGCGGATTGAAAATCCGCGTGTCGGCGGTTCAAATCCGTCTCCGGGCACCAATTTACCAATTAAATCAATGACTTACAAAATGATGCTGCAAAACCGTGGCAGTTTCTGCTTGCCACGGTCTGTAACGGTGCCGGTATCGACACTGTATGGTTTAAGAGGCCGAACACTGCGTGCACATACAGAATTAGAACAGATTTTGATGTCATGCTGATGTGCTGCGGTATCTCACGGCCCAATTGGTTGGCCAACACGTTTGACAACAGATCGCCAACAACTTCAGGATCTGAAGATGTTTGAACCATGCAGAAATCCATCACCTCAGTGTAATTTGTGGTGTCTGCCGATGTCGTGTTGAAACGACACTGCGTGAACGCATGACCTAACCGTCGTTGTTCTGATTGCCAGTATCATTCATGATGGTCGCAGAAAGCCCGACGCTATCTCACTGAAGCAGCCAAAGCATGAAAACCAACAGATTTCCAACAACCTCAGATCCTAGGGAAATTTCTCGACTGAAGCTGATTGCTGTAAACGTTCGATCTGATGCGAAACTGTCGTGAACGCAAGTTTGTCGATCGGGCTCATCTGCACGCATTCTAGTTAGTTATACAAATGTCATCGCGCCACCATTCAAATGGTCGAGCAGAACAAGAAGTAGCAAAGTATGAGACGCGAACATTATGCTTGTCGCCAACAGGTTGTGCCCTGTATGCTGTAGTTGTTCGCTATTGAGTTTGGGCGGAAGTTGCTGACTTACGCTGGGGACTACATTTTGGCTGAGTGTGGTGAACTCTTATACGTTTCATAAATGGAGCTGATTTTTTGTTGAATTTGCTGATCCTTGGTGCAGGTGCAGACCGCACGACTGGTATTGATTTCCCACTCGCTAATACGCTCCTTACCGACATTACTCGTTATCTTGATGGTGAGGGCAAAGGTGTCGATGAGGCACTTCGAGCGATGATACCAAATTTGCGGTTCAGCTTTAACAGCGTAATTGCTCGAGCTGTTGATCAGATCACAGACCGAGAACCTTATCAGCAGATGGCAATGGTAGGTCGGGTGAGGAAGGCAATTGAAGAAATTCCTCCTGAACAGGATTTGATTAGAAAGCATGGCGAGCTAATCATAAAGCTATTCGAAAAGCTTGCGACAATTGCAGAGGTCAGCCAGCTTGATGACGAAACCGAAGAGTTGATTAGATTGGTTTTCCCCAAGGACGCCGACGAACTTATTGATAGCGATAATATCCTTGACCTTCACAAATTGTCGCTCTCAGACACATTCAAGACGGTACTAAAGCGCACTCTTAGAATGGGTCTGGATGGAACCTATCATCCGATTGCCCATGCGTTGGGATCAGACATGCTCAACATAGAAACGCTTCTCGTTGATAAATTTCTTGGGTTTTACAACGAAAAGCTTAGTGACATAAAAAGCTATCTCTACATTGCATGGGCTTTGTGGGCATACTTGGTACACAAACAAAAGGCTGTTTTAAAAGCAAATATTGGGAAGTCACTTCCGTTTTACGGTGAAATTCCTGCAAACGTGAAGGCGGTCACACTGAATTACACAGCATTCCTAGAGCTGAAATTAGGCAAGAAAAACGCCGTGTACTTTCATGGTGGGTTGTCAGACTATGTAAGAATGGACACCCGCGACCTCCTTGATATCGAAGACATCGCAAACGTCAATCCAGAGGACTTTATTCGAACAGTCATCACGCCTAACGTTAATGTGCGTAGCGAAGACTATAGCAGTCAAAAGCATGTGATCCCAGCGCTAGTTCCGCCTCTCCGGCTTAAGCCTATTCTTTCTCATCGATACATTGAACTCTGGGCAACGGCATCTGAGTGGGTGCAGGCGGCGAAAAAGATCGTCGTTGTTGGTTATTCTTTCAACAACGCAGATGAGCACTTCAATGATATTATAAGAAAATGCCGGGGCTGTAAGATCGACATTGTCGTCCCAGAAGCTACTAGCGGTGCTTTTCTTGTGCGAATGGAAAAGGTTTTGGGAATTGCCAAGGACCAATACAACACCGTTCAGGTTCAGGGAAAGAACGCCTTGCAAGCACGAGATATCAGGCTCATCCCGGCACGGGCTGCTGACATCAATCTTGAGCATTTATTTGGTGGCGGGCAGTAGATTATCTATGTTACTATGCCTAATGTTGCGACGCGGCACTATGTGTTTCAAGCGTTGGCCTTGATGTGGGCCTTGGCGTTTTCCGTGGCCATCGGCAGTTACACTGTGTTTGCGATTAGTGTTTTGGGCCATGCTGTGCTGATCGCAGCGGCGGCAATCACTGTGGCAACTTACTCGACAGCCGCAATCAAACCCCAGATGTTTGCAAGGTTCTCATCGCGTCGGCACGACGGTGAGCACGAGTAAAGTCCTAGGCTGCCGCTTTGCATCGGTACTTTCCAACTTCGCCAAGCAGTGGCCAGCACATCAGCAGACGGGTTTCTAACAACTTCAGTATCTGAAGATTTTTGTATCCTCCGATCCCATACAAGCCAAATATTCCCTATCCTCGCCAGTGATTTAGGTAGGAAAAATCCGCTGCTGACCACACAATTGTTGATAACATTTGTGAGGAAAACAATGACAAGCATCAAACTGCGCGATGGGGATATTACCCTGTATCATCGCCGCGATAGCAAGAACTGGCAGGCGGATATCAGGCTGCCCGATGGCGGCAGGCATACCTTAAGCCTACGCACAGCCAACGAAAAGGTGGCCAAAGACAAGGTGATCCTGATCTATGAGGACATGTACTTTCGTCACAAACATGGCCTGACCACCGTGGCTGTGCTGTTCAAAGACGCCGCCGATGCGTGGCTCAAGGAACTGCGGGCTGAGGTGCGGGGGTAATCCCCCCCGAAATTAGTGGGGTGCAAAAGTAGAATTTTCTCGGCAAGATGCATGAGGAGAATTCGAATGAAGACAAGCAGATACGCTGAAGGGCAGATCATCGCGATTTTGTGTCAGGCCGAAGGCGGAGTTCCTGTGGCTGAGTTGTGCCGCGAGCACGGGATGAGTGATGCGTCCTTCTATAAATGGCGGGCTAAATATGGCGGCATGGATGCGTCCATGGTCGGCCAGATGAAGGCGATGGAGGAAGAAAATCGTCGCCTCAAGCGCATGTATGCCGATCTGAGCATGCAGAACGATCTGTTGAAGGAAGCACTTGGAAAAAAGTGACTGGGCCATCTCACAGGCGAGAGATGGCCGAAACGGCGGTTGAGCGTCGGGGCGTGAGTACCGCGCTGGCGTGTCGGGCCTTTTGGGTCAGCGAGACCTGCTATCGCTACAGCCCCAAGCTCAAGGACGAGAACGAAGAGATTGCAGATTTGCTCACTGGGCTGACCGATGCCCGCAAAACCTGGGGGTTTGGCCTGTGTTTTCTGCATCTGCGCAACGTAAAAGGGCATCCGTGGAACCACAAGCGCGTTTACCGCATTTACTGTGAGCTGGAGTTGAACCTGCGCATCAAGCCACGAAAGCGGCTGAAGCGTGAAAAGCCTGACGTTCTGGCTGTACCAGATGCCCCAAACATCACTTGGTCGATGGATTTTATGGCAGATCGTCTGGGTGATGGTCGCGCATTTCGGCTACTTAACGTGCTGGACGACTTCAACCGCGAAGGGTTGGGGATAGAAGTGGACTTTTCGCTGCCTGCCGAGCGGGTCACCCGCAGCCTCGACCGCATCATAGAATGGCGCGGAAAACCGAGCATGATCAGGGTCGACAATGGCCCCGAATACATCAGCGAAACGCTACGAAAATGGGCCGAGAAACATGGGGTTACGATTCAACACATCCAACCCGGCCAACCGCAGCAGAACGCCTATGTCGAGCGCTACAATCGAACCGTTCGGCATGAATGGCTGGATCAATACATCATCGAAAGCATCGAGGAGGCACAGGACCAAGCCACGAAATGGCTCTGGACATACAACAACGACCGCCCCAACATGGGCATCGGCGGCATCACATCCGCCATGAAACTTAAAATGGCCGCGTAAGTTCTACGAACGCACCCCGTTAAAAAGGGGGAGATTACCCCCCCCCAAGCCGGTTCATCCCCGCATGTGTGGGGAACAGGTGGTTGGCTGGGGTTACGGGCGCAGGCGCGGCGGTTCATCCCCGCGTGTGTGGGGAACAGACTCTAGCCGAGGGTGAGACAGCACCAGCAGACGGTTCATCTCCGCGTGTGTGGGGAACAGTTCTCCCATTCGGCCCGCAGAGCACTGATGGGCGGTTCATCCCCGCGTGTGTGGGGAACAGTAAATGGGCTGGAAAATGGTGGCGCGTTTACTCGGTTCATCCCCGCGTGTGTGGGGAACAGCCCAAGTCTCGGGGGCCCGCCGAATATTTTGGGGGTTCATCCCCGCTTGTGTGGGGAACAGTGTATTCGCTGCGTCATAGCTTTGAGGACAGGCGGTTCATCCCCGCGTGTGTGGGGAACAGACCTTGGGGGCGCAAACCTTGGGGACGCAGACCGGTTCATCCCCGCGTGTGTGGGGAACAGAGTCCACCGCGTCCAGCCGTTTTGCGCGGCCCTGGTTCATCCCCGCGTGTGTGGGGAACAGGACACCCTCAACAGATAGGATCTGCACATGGGCGGTTCATCCCCGCGTGTGTGGGGAACAGTGTATTGGCTGTTAGGGTCAATGCAGCACCGCCGGTTCATCCCCGCGTGTGTGGGGAACAGGCAGGCGTCACGGCCGCATTTGTATGTAAAATCGGTTCATCCCCGCGTGTGTGGGGAACAGAAGGTATCAACCGCCGGGCTATGGGGCGATAGCGGTTCATCCCCGCGTGTGTGGGGAACAGTCAACGGCATCACGCCTATGGTCACCCGTGACCGGTTCATCCCCGCGTGTGTGGGGAACAGACATTCATGCGTCTCCACATCGCATCGCAGTCCGGTTCATCCCCGCGTGTGTGGGGAACAGCAATTGCTTGGGGGATAATCCCATCCGCAAGGCGGTTCATCCCCGCGTGTGTGGGGAACAGATGTAGCTGGGTGCGCCGCGCTTTTCGCCCTGCGGTTCATCCCCGCGTGTGTGGGGAACAGTCCAAAATTGGATCACGCGCTTTAATATTCTTCGGTTCATCCCCGCGTGTGTGGGGAACAGATCGCCGCGCCCGCCCGACCAAACGCCCATCGCGGTTCATCCCCGCGTGTGTGGGGAACAGTGGAATGGCCCGCGTATGCGTGCCCTGAATGCCGGTTCATCCCCGCGTGTGTGGGGAACAGGCCACCGCCGTGAAATTATTGGACGGCGGCGGCGGTTCATCCCCGCGTGTGTGGGGAACAGGATATACACCAAGTTGCTAGTTACCGCCGATTCGGTTCATCCCCGCGTGTGTGGGGAACAGAGGGTGCATCACTGGGCCGTAACCAGATCAGGCGGTTCATCCCCGCGTGTGTGGGGAACAGGGTATTGTGATTTTCTGCGTCACGTTCTGGTGCGGTTCATCCCCGCGTGTGTGGGGAACAGTCAAAAATGGCATTGTAGTATCCTTTATAATACGGTTCATCCCCGCGTGTGTGGGGAACAGCAGAGTTGGAGCAGCGCGCAATTGCAATTGCCCGGTTCATCCCCGCGTGTGTTGGGAACAGAGTATCGGGCCGAGGCTCGCAGGTTGCCGCCTGGGTTCATCCCCGCGTGTGTGGGGAACAGGTGTATCCATGCACACACATAGGCTAGGGTGCCGGTTCATCCCCGCGTGTGTGGGGAACAGTCATTTTGGCGCATTTTGTCTATTGCAATTTTCGGTTCATCCCCGCGTGTGTGGGGAACAGGAATGCCAGACTGTCGCGCGGTGTGATCATAACGGTTCATCCCCGCGTGTGTGGGGAACAGTTTGGCCTTTATGGCAGAATAGGCCGTGGGGACGGTTCATCCCCGCGTGTGTGGGGAACAGCGCTCCAATTCGGCATCATACCCCCACGCAAACGGTTCATCCCCGCGTGTGTGGGGAACAGCGGTATTCCAGGGCGGGCGGGGTCTTGTTGCCCGGTTCATCCCCGCGTGTGTGGGGAACAGTGGCCCTGCATGGCGTGAAACCATGACGAACCCGGTTCATCCCCGCGTGTGTGGGGAACAGATTAATCGGCATTTTGCGCGATTGCAGCGCGGCGGTTCATCCCCGCGTGTGTGGGGAACAGAGCGGAAAAAGAAAAAGGTTGAACGATGCACACGGTTCATCCCCGCGTGTGTGGGGAACAGGGGGTCTAGCCTGCCCCAACCGAATGATTACGCGGTTCATCCCCGCGTGTGTGGGGAACAGAATGCGGATGCTCATCCCACGGCCTCCTGATGCGGTTCATCCCCGCGTGTGTGGGGAACAGCCAGAGTTTCAGCGCAAGAAAGATGCACTGTTCGGTTCATCCCCGCGTGTGTGGGGAACAGGCGGTCCATGCGCATCTGCTCAATCCGCAAATCGGTTCATCCCCGCGTGTGTGGGGAACAGCTGGTGGATCACATCACCCAGGATATGCCGCGCGGTTCATCCCCGCGTGTGTGGGGAACAGTATGCCGTCAAAACAAAATGTCGCGGTTTTTGCGGTTCATCCCCGCGTGTGTGGGGAACAGGCTGTGCATTCGTTTGAAATTGACCCCGGTGACGGTTCATCCCCGCGTGTGTGGGGAACAGTGTATCTGCTTAAACTCTCGGTCATGCGCTTCCGGTTCATCCCCGCGTGTGTGGGGAACAGAGATCGTCATATGGGACCATGCACGGGTGCGTCGGTTCATCCCCGCGTGTGTGGGGAACAGGGCCTCCTCATCTGGTGTTTCGATGTTCATTTCGGTTCATCCCCGCGTGTGTGGGGAACAGTCCCGCCCCATATGTTAAAAATCTGCGGATTGCGGTTCATCCCCGCGTGTGTGGGGAACAGCACGGATCAGTCGCGGCGGGAAAACCCCGAAACGGTTCATCCCCGCGTGTGTGGGGAACAGAATACGCTGGCGTGTTTGAAGCACAATCTCTGCGGTTCATCCCCGCGTGTGTGGGGAACAGCCAATTCGCCCGCAGCCGCGACAATATCCGAAAGGTTCATCCCCGCGTGTGTGGGGAACAGTTGCAAGCAAAGACGGCCTCGGTTGGCTCGACCGGTTCATCCCCGCGTGTGTGGGGAACAGTTGGCAAAAATGAGGCGGCGCAATTGACGTTCCGGTTCATCCCCGCGTGTGTGGGGAACAGGCTGCGCATTCGTTTGAAATTGACCCCTGCGACGGTTCATCCCCGCGTGTGTGGGGAACAGCTGAGCCAGCTTGGCCCGTAACCGCCCTGCATCGGTTCATCCCCGCGTGTGTGGGGAACAGCCTGCCGCCCTGACTGCCTGACTGCCGTATAACGGTTCATCCCCGCGTGTGTGGGGAACAGTCGATGGGCAGACACGCCCGACCAATGCCCAGCGGTTCATCCCCGCGTGTGTGGGGAACAGGGCGTCAAATTTTCATGGGGCTATGATGCCGCCGGTTCATCCCCGCGTGTGTGGGGAACAGGAAAAGGGCACCCAAATCGTGTTTTTCTCCACCGGTTCATCCCCGCGTGTGTGGGGAACAGCGGTATTCGAGAGCTGGGGGCGTCTTGTTGCCCGGTTCATCCCCGCGTGTGTGGGGAACAGTTCAAAAGACCGTCACGGCTGCTTTCGCGGGCCGGTTCATCCCCGCGTGTGTGGGGAACAGCAGAATCATGCGCCCCGTGCCGACCGCGTAAACGGTTCATCCCCGCGTGTGTGGGGAACAGGGTAAATCTGTTAATGTCGTTTGGTGTGACATCGGTTCATCCCCGCGTGTGTGGGGAACAGCCCTGAATCACGGACACCAAAACTTTTTCGTGCGGTTCATCCCCGCGTGTGTGGGGAACAGGGCAAGGCGGAATACACAAAGCACATGCTGCGCGGTTCATCCCCGCGTGTGTGGGGAACAGGCGCGGGCGCAGAACGCCAAGACGGACATCGCCGGTTCATCCCCGCGTGTGTGGGGAACAGAACATTGTTTTTGATATGGCGGTCGGTAAATCCGGTTCATCCCCGCGTGTGTGGGGAACAGACATTTGGCGGATTCGACAATTATCAGTCGGCCGGTTCATCCCCGCGTGTGTGGGGAACAGTTCAGAGGTCGGTTTAAACCCAATTGATGCGCCGGTTCATCCCCGCGTGTGTGGGGAACAGATAGACCCTGAGATTGAAGGTCCGCTTCTACCCGGTTCATCCCCGCGTGTGTGGGGAACAGCGTGACCTAAAGGGTAAGACGTTGGATGAATATGGTTCATCCCCGCGTGTGTGGGGAACAGAAAGATCAATTTAGCTGGACTAACGACAAAGACGGTTCATCCCCGCGTGTGTGGGGAACAGAAAACCCCATTAGATTTGGGCGGCCTTTTCCGCGGTTCATCCCCGCGTGTGTGGGGAACAGCCATCCACTGACCGACGAAGCCAAGTAAGAGGCGGTTCATCCCCGCGTGTGTGGGGAACAGCGCACGTCACAGGCGGAATTGGCTCGTCGTATCGGTTCATCCCCGCGTGTGTGGGGAACAGGGGCGTGGGAAAGGAAAAACACAATCCCTGTGCGGTTCATCCCCGCGTGTGTGGGGAACAGATGATCACTCTCTGGACAATTATGGTCATCACCGGTTCATCCCCGCGTGTGTGGGGAACAGGTCGGCAAACTTGCGCAGGATGCGCTCAGCCTCGGTTCATCCCCGCGTGTGTGGGGAACAGGAGGTGCCCCAGATATGACCCATGCGCACTATCGGTTCATCCCCGCGTGTGTGGGGAACAGATAAACGTGCTGCGCATCTGGCCGCTACTGCCCGGTTCATCCCCGCGTGTGTGGGGAACAGCCTGTATTAAGGCGCAAGATAATTTCTTGCGCCGGTTCATCCCCGCGTGTGTGGGGAACAGTTGCCGAAGAACCACCAGAAAGCAAAGCAAGGCGGTTCATCCCCGCGTGTGTGGGGAACAGTTGGACTTTCTATATGAGGGTGACGTCGACGCAGGTTCATCCCCGCGTGTGTGGGGAACAGCCTTTACTTGCGGCGCGAAAAACGCGGGGCCGCGGTTCATCCCCGCGTGTGTGGGGAACAGGTCATACTAAATCTGAAGATTTCGCTACTGGTCGGTTCATCCCCGCGTGTGTGGGGAACAGCGTCCTGAATTTCAAGCGACATCGCAAAACTCCGGTTCATCCCCGCGTGTGTGGGGAACAGGGGGGCAATTTGGCCGCATGAAAACAGCACCCCGGTTCATCCCCGCGTGTGTGGGGAACAGGCCGCCGCCATATCGCCCGAAAAAACACCAGGCGGTTCATCCCCGCGTGTGTGGGGAACAGACGGAAAGAGCGCGCCTATACCACCCGCCAGCCGGTTCATCCCCGCGTGTGTGGGGAACAGCTTCTGCATCCGCCGCATTGTGTCATTCAGATCGGTTCATCCCCGCGTGTGTGGGGAACAGTCGCAGACTTGCCCGCGCAGCTCGCGCCGCGCCGGTTCATCCCCGCGTGTGTGGGGAACAGAGACTTCGCCAATGACAAGGGCGAGTGCTGGCCGGTTCATCCCCGCGTGTGTGGGGAACAGAATAATTTGCTGTTAGCTAACCTTCCTATTGCCGGTTCATCCCCGCGTGTGTGGGGAACAGATGACGGGCTGATTTTGGACTGGATGGACGCGCGGTTCATCCCCGCGTGTGTGGGGAACAGTGCCGCGATGGTTTCGTTTGACTGTCGCGGCGCGGTTCATCCCCGCGTGTGTGGGGAACAGTCATGCGCGATGCGGTATCGTTGCTGCCAAGCCGGTTCATCCCCGCGTGTGTGGGGAACAGGCATAATGTGCAATTTTTGGCCCATGGAAAAACGGTTCATCCCCGCGTGTGTGGGGAACAGTGTCTGCGGCTTTGGCACGTCTGCAGCGTGCGCGGTTCATCCCCGCGTGTGTGGGGAACAGTGCATGATGTGCTGGCCTGCCCCGTGACCTATCGGTTCATCCCCGCGTGTGTGGGGAACAGGCAACACCCGCTTTGCCTTCACGGTCGGCTTTCGGTTCATCCCCGCGTGTGTGGGGAACAGTGTTAGGCCATGCTGCACTGTTAGGCGGATCGCGGTTCATCCCCGCGTGTGTGGGGAACAGGCCACGGGTCAAAAGCGTTTGCGAGAATGTGTCGGTTCATCCCCGCGTGTGTGGGGAACAGTTGCAGCAAATCGGGGGGGATAATCGGGGGTGCGGTTCATCCCCGCGTGTGTGGGGAACAGTGGTTTGAGGTTGGTGCTTTTGTCTATCACCACGGTTCATCCCCGCGTGTGTGGGGAACAGAGAGCGCCGCTTGCGAAATGCTGACAAAAGGCCGGTTCATCCCCGCGTGTGTGGGGAACAGCTAAGCACGGCAACGCCAACCGAAACCCACGCCGGTTCATCCCCGCGTGTGTGGGGAACAGTTGCCCGCGCAGAATGATGGCGGAGTATGAATCGGTTCATCCCCGCGTGTGTGGGGAACAGAGGACGCCGCTGATATGCGTGGCCAATCCAATCGGTTCATCCCCGCGTGTGTGGGGAACAGACATGGCATAGCCTCGGGGCTACCGATAAACCCGGTTCATCCCCGCGTGTGTGGGGAACAGCCAGCCGAGGCCAACGCCGTCTGGGTCAAGTTCGGTTCATCCCCGCGTGTGTGGGGAACAGCTGATCAATGGTTGGCGGCGCGGTTACGCCGCCGGTTCATCCCCGCGTGTGTGGGGAACAGCGCCTCTAAGCTTGTGTCGATAGTCATACCCGCGGTTCATCCCCGCGTGTGTGGGGAACAGTTTTCCGCATAATTCCCAGAGAACTCCCCGGGCGGTTCATCCCCGCGTGTGTGGGGAACAGAGGGTGAGAAGCGCATGAAGGCAGCGAGGGAACGGTTCATCCCCGCGTGTGTGGGGAACAGGTGTTCTGGACCAGATAGCAGAATTTCGAAATCGGTTCATCCCCGCGTGTGTGGGGAACAGAGCGCCTTTTCACGCGCCGCCGCCGCCTGCACCGGTTCATCCCCGCGTGTGTGGGGAACAGATTCTCTGGTTAGAGACCTTGCAACATACAACCGGTTCATCCCCGCGTGTGTGGGGAACAGAGGGAAAACCCGCGCATTGAAGTCCAGAAGAACGGTTCATCCCCGCGTGTGTGGGGAACAGCTGAATTATCGTTGTTTGATGATAAACCCGCGCGGTTCATCCCCGCGTGTGTGGGGAACAGTTTCTGACAGTCCTGACGAAATGGAGATTTTCCGGTTCATCCCCGCGTGTGTGGGGAACAGACGAGCCAATTCCGCCTGTGACGTGCGACTACCGGTTCATCCCCGCGTGTGTGGGGAACAGGAGTGGGACAGTGTGGAAAGTCTGATTAGTCGCGGTTCATCCCCGCGTGTGTGGGGAACAGATTGATCCCAACAGGGGTGCCAGCGGCGGGCGCGGTTCATCCCCGCGTGTGTGGGGAACAGGGGGAAGGCGTGAAAGTTACTGCCTGTCATTTCGGTTCATCCCCGCGTGTGTGGGGAACAGCACGATAGGCGATTGATCTATCAAGCTCGGCCCGGTTCATCCCCGCGTGTGTGGGGAACAGCTTCTAGACACATTTCTGCATGAAGAAAACCACGGTTCATCCCCGCGTGTGTGGGGAACAGCGAATCCTCTATCAAACATTTGTTTTCATTATCGGTTCATCCCCGCGTGTGTGGGGAACAGAAAGTGGCACGCCTGTATTCCGTCCAGCACATCGGTTCATCCCCGCGTGTGTGGGGAACAGTATCGGCCCCCAATTTTCAGGATTGGGATTTGCGGTTCATCCCCGCGTGTGTGGGGAACAGAAGGCCGAAAGCGACCCATCCGCCGCCAAGGCGGGTTCATCCCCGCGTGTGTGGGGAACAGAGGGTAAGAAGCGCATGAAGGCAGCGAGGGAACGGTTCATCCCCGCGTGTGTGGGGAACAGCCATCGCCAGCGCCTCACTCGCCGCCGCATGGCGGTTCATCCCCGCGTGTGTGGGGAACAGGATTTAGCCTTTACCGATGCACCCGCACAAAGCGGTTCATCCCCGCGTGTGTGGGGAACAGATGCGCCGTGTCGTGGTGTCGTGGTGTCGTATCGGTTCATCCCCGCGTGTGTGGGGAACAGGTTTACTATCCAAAGTATAGAATCAAGCTATACGGTTCATCCCCGCGTGTGTGGGGAACAGTTTGAGGCTTCAGGCTACCCTAGGTCATAAAACGGTTCATCCCCGCGTGTGTGGGGAACAGACGCGCTCAATCATGCTCTGCGTCAAATCATCCGGTTCATCCCCGCGTGTGTGGGGAACAGTTTTCCCGCTTCTTCACTGGCAGGGCATAGGGCGGTTCATCCCCGCGTGTGTGGGGAACAGATAGCTGTTTTGTCGATAGATAGGTAGGTGTGCGGTTCATCCCCGCGTGTGTGGGGAACAGTGCAGGATATAAGTTTGCACCATATCCCCCGTCGGTTCATCCCCGCGTGTGTGGGGAACAGGGGAATATCGGACGGTTCCGAGAGAATTTGTGCGGTTCATCCCCGCGTGTGTGGGGAACAGTAGTGCCGATAACATCGGGCAAGCTGAAAAGGCGGTTCATCCCCGCGTGTGTGGGGAACAGTCATCATGTTATTTCCCCTTGTTTCGTTGTCTCGGTTCATCCCCGCGTGTGTGGGGAACAGCTGAATTATCGTTGTTTGACGATAAACCCGCGCGGTTCATCCCCGCGTGTGTGGGGAACAGTGATCTGGAATCCGTGGAAGAGAATCAAAGAGCGGTTCATCCCCGCGTGTGTGGGGAACAGTATTTGAGCGGTTTACCGAACACACGCCCAGCCGGTTCATCCCCGCGTGTGTGGGGAACAGGTCCTGGCTTCAAGGTTAAGTCGTCTCGTTGGCGGTTCATCCCCGCGTGTGTGGGGAACAGCCTGATAGCCTTCTGGCCGTGCGCCCAAGCCGCGGTTCATCCCCGCGTGTGTGGGGAACAGGCGATAGCGGCGATAAACGCTTCTGAGAATGTCGGTTCATCCCCGCGTGTGTGGGGAACAGCCAAACCTATACTCACGAAGGCACAGTAAAGGCGGTTCATCCCCGCGTGTGTGGGGAACAGTGGCAAAGGACACCAATCCAATCGAGTTTGACCGGTTCATCCCCGCGTGTGTGGGGAACAGTTGCGGAAAAAGCGGCTGGCGGGTCGATTGCCCGGTTCATCCCCGCGTGTGTGGGGAACAGGAAAATGAAACTCCCCGAACACACAGCCGAACCGGTTCATCCCCGCGTGTGTGGGGAACAGCATGATTTTGTCTACACCCTGAATGAGTGCGACGGTTCATCCCCGCGTGTGTGGGGAACAGCTGGGCGGTTCCGTAAACTGACCCTCGAATCCCGGTTCATCCCCGCGTGTGTGGGGAACAGTGGAATCCTATGACTTTGATAGCGTGGAAAACCGGTTCATCCCCGCGTGTGTGGGGAACAGAACTCAGGCGGCGGCTGCTTGGCCTCCTGCGGCGGTTCATCCCCGCGTGTGTGGGGAACAGAGAATCCGATTCATCGGAATGCTCCCTTTTTGCGGTTCATCCCCGCGTGTGTGGGGAACAGACGGTGGGCTACCAGAGATTTCCTCTGGGTCACGGTTCATCCCCGCGTGTGTGGGGAACAGATCTCTTTCCAAGTTGTGTTTCGACTGATTCCCGGTTCATCCCCGCGTGTGTGGGGAACAGGCCATAAAGGCCAAACTCCCCGCGAAAGTATTCGGTTCATCCCCGCGTGTGTGGGGAACAGGCTTCCTTGAATAGGTTGGTGACCGCAGTACGCGGTTCATCCCCGCGTGTGTGGGGAACAGGCCATTTTATTCAGCGCATCGGCCCGCGATATCGGTTCATCCCCGCGTGTGTGGGGAACAGGACTGCAAGCAATCTGGCCAGTCGCATTCGTTCGGTTCATCCCCGCGTGTGTGGGGAACAGGCCCAGCATCGACAGATCATCGTTGATCACCGCGGTTCATCCCCGCGTGTGTGGGGAACAGCGGCGACGAAACCCTGCAAAAGCGGCGGCAATCGGTTCATCCCCGCGTGTGTGGGGAACAGGACATGATCAACCTAACCATCCGTGGCGCTGGCGGTTCATCCCCGCGTGTGTGGGGAACAGCTGAACCCGCGTCTCCCACCCGTCTGCATCCTCGGTTCATCCCCGCGTGTGTGGGGAACAGGCGCCTGTCTCAACTCGTTCGATCAAGACCAGCGGTTCATCCCCGCGTGTGTGGGGAACAGATCCCCCTCAGTTGGGGGCGCTTCTGGCGTCCCGGTTCATCCCCGCGTGTGTGGGGAACAGCTAGTTTCCTGACTCCACATAAGCCTGCAACCCGGTTCATCCCCGCGCGTGTGGGGAACAGGACGGTCTCAGTGCGGAAGTCCTCAACGATACCGGTTCATCCCCGCTTGTGTGGGGAACAGGATCCGACTTCTGATAATGCGCCCGCCACGGCCGGTTCATCCCCGCGTGTGTGGGGAACAGACCAGTGGCGGGCGCATTACCGATGAATCCTGCGGTTCATCCCCGCGTGTGTGGGGAACAGGGATATTCGTGAGCCGATCTATGCCGATGCAGCGGTTCATCCCCGCGTGTGTGGGGAACAGTGTTCCATGCCCCTGACGGCCCAGTTGGTGCGCGGTTCATCCCCGCGTGTGTGGGGAACAGGAGGTGCCCCAGATATGACCCATGCGCCCTATCGGTTCATCCCCGCGTGTGTGGGGAACAGGACTTGTTGCGACTTTATCAGGGTTGGTGTTCCGGTTCATCCCCGCGTGTGTGGGGAACAGAAAGTCGAAGGCGGTTCGGCTGGACTGGTCAACGGTTCATCCCCGCGTGTGTGGGGAACAGAAGGGCACCCGAAAGGAAAGGTTGCACCAGTTCGGTTCATCCCCGCGTGTGTGGGGAACAGGACCCCACCAACATCCGTTCCCAGTTTGCCCGCGGTTCATCCCCGCGTGTGTGGGGAACAGGAAGAGCGTGAAGGCAAAAAGCAAGTAGGCGGCGGTTCATCCCCGCGTGTGTGGGGAACAGTTTTTCCGTCCAAATCACCACAATGTGATCATCGGTTCATCCCCGCGTGTGTGGGGAACAGCCATAGACGGCATAGGAATGCCGCCGATGTTGCGGTTCATCCCCGCGTGTGTGGGGAACAGGCGGTAGTTTTCCCCACCTGGCAGAGTGTAATCGGTTCATCCCCGCGTGTGTGGGGAACAGCGCTGCTGCTGTCGATGTGCAGGTTGTTGAACCGGTTCATCCCCGCGTGTGTGGGGAACAGTCAAAGGCATAATATTGCAAAGCCTCCACAGCCGGTTCATCCCCGCGTGTGTGGGGAACAGCCCGTGGTGTGATCGCAAAAGATGATACAGGCCGGTTCATCCCCGCGTGTGTGGGGAACAGGCCCTCACGATGGCGAGGAACAGCGCGTCCTTCGGTTCATCCCCGCGTGTGTGGGGAACAGATGGCGACTGGGATAACAATGATATCTCAAATCGGTTCATCCCCGCGTGTGTGGGGAACAGATAGCCGCCTCACCTATAGTAAACCCTACATCCGGTTCATCCCCGCGTGTGTGGGGAACAGGTTCTGTTTCATCATAGATCATTCTGTCAACCCGGTTCATCCCCGCGTGTGTGGGGAACAGTGCATGGTCTTTAAGTTAATCTATAGTGTAGCCGGTTCATCCCCGCGTGTGTGGGGAACAGGTAAACCCTGCATCCTTGTAGCAAGCTATCAGCGGTTCATCCCCGCGTGTGTGGGGAACAGGATATCCGTTGGGAGCTAATCAAGGTAGGTGGCGGTTCATCCCCGCGTGTGTGGGGAACAGATCGGCGTGGACCATCACGACCTGATCTGCCGCGGTTCATCCCCGCGTGTGTGGGGAACAGCGCGTCAATGAGGGTGCCGCGTGATGGAATCGCGGTTCATCCCCGCGTGTGTGGGGAACAGTAGGGAGTGGCACCGCAAAGTCACCGCAAAGGCGGTTCATCCCCGCGTGTGTGGGGAACAGTGCTTTTTGCCTTCACGCTCTTCGTTGGCATCCGGTTCATCCCCGCGTGTGTGGGGAACAGTCGTAGGCGTAGCCATGCAAGTGCTGGCTGCCCGGTTCATCCCCGCGTGTGTGGGGAACAGGTTGTCGCTTTATCCGATATCATTCTAAATCCCGGTTCATCCCCGCGTGTGTGGGGAACAGATCCACCTGCGGGCACCGTTTGGCAAGGCCCCCGGTTCATCCCCGCGTGTGTGGGGAACAGGACCGCCGCGACCGCCGCGTCAAAGTTATCGGCGGTTCATCCCCGCGTGTGTGGGGAACAGACAGCCACACCGAACCAGCCACAGGAATCGACCGGTTCATCCCCGCGTGTGTGGGGAACAGAGGGAAAACCCGCGCATTGAAGTCCAGAAGAACGGTTCATCCCCGCGTGTGTGGGGAACAGATCTGCGCGGGGGCACTTGCAGGGCGGTAATCCGGTTCATCCCCGCGTGTGTGGGGAACAGGCAGATTCCGCCAAATCATGGACAGGAAATGACGGTTCATCCCCGCGTGTGTGGGGAACAGTGTGGAGTTCGATTTTTTTGGACATAAATGACCGGTTCATCCCCGCGTGTGTGGGGAACAGACCGATCCATGTCGCGGCAATGATGAGGCGGTCGGTTCATCCCCGCGTGTGTGGGGAACAGATCTATTGTACTTCCTGCCGCCGAAGACAACGCGGTTCATCCCCGCGTGTGTGGGGAACAGCGAGATAGCCCAAAAACTGGGCGCGATACGGACGGTTCATCCCCGCGTGTGTGGGGAACAGCATAAGGCGGATGCTCATATTGCCCCCATATGCGGTTCATCCCCGCGTGTGTGGGGAACAGAGAAGGTGCGCCAAAGGTGGTATGGATCACCTCGGTTCATCCCCGCGTGTGTGGGGAACAGTAACGGCAAATCGAATTGTGGTCATTGCAGGGCGGTTCATCCCCGCGTGTGTGGGGAACAGCCAACAGTAAGGGTCTATCAGGATATGGGCGGCGGTTCACCCCCGCGTGTGTGGGGAACAGTCAAAGATGCACTGTATGCGTTGACAGAAGAACGGTTCATCCCCGCGTGTGTGGGGAACAGTGTCGCGCACAACTGGCAAGCCTGTTGCCTATCGGTTCATCCCCGCGTGTGTGGGGAACAGATGGCAAGGGGCGATGATCTGCCCGTCTTGGCCGGTTCATCCCCGCGTGTGTGGGGAACAGCTTAGTGTATGTAATCTATGGTTATGCTAATGCGGTTCATCCCCGCGTGTGTGGGGAACAGAGTCGTAAACGTACCCGTTGCGTTTGGAGTAACGGTTCATCCCCGCGTGTGTGGGGAACAGTACTAAATACTGTAAGATGATTGGTCAACGTGCGGTTCATCCCCGCGTGTGTGGGGAACAGGATTAAACCTAAGTGTGGCTAATTTTATTTGTCGGTTCATCCCCGCGTGTGTGGGGAACAGTCAAAGATGCACTGTATGCGTTAACAGAAGAACGGTTCATCCCCGCGTGTGTGGGGAACAGGGATGAGCAGAGTCTTTGAAGTATAGACTGCGCGGTTCATCCCCGCGTGTGTGGGGAACAGATCGTTGATTGTAGCACAAAGTCTAGCAATCTCGGTTCATCCCCGCGTGTGTGGGGAACAGCTGAAGCCCCTATTGTAAAGGTATAGCCGTTGCGGTTCATCCCCGCGTGTGTGGGGAACAGAGCCCGTGGTCAAATCCCAGTGTGGGAGATTGCGGTTCATCCCCGCGTGTGTGGGGAACAGACCCTAGAATCGCCCTAGCAAGTTTTAGGTATCGGTTCATCCCCGCGTGTGTGGGGAACAGATAGACACAACGACTCTGGCGGCAATATCGCCCGGTTCATCCCCGCGTGTGTGGGGAACAGAAAGATCAATTTAGCTGGACTAACGACAAAGACGGTTCATCCCCGCGTGTGTGGGGAACAGTTACTCCAGCACAAGAAGAAGCATATGATATGCGGTTCATCCCCGCGTGTGTGGGGAACAGAGTAAGACGTGATTCCACCATTGGCCCGTAGACGGTTCATCCCCGCGTGTGTGGGGAACAGTCTTGCTGCATATAGTTGATCTACCAAGCTTTTTACAATGTCAAAGAGCTTACCGATTTTTAGAGTTAGAATCGGTTACTTTTTCCAACGGGGCAAAGCTTACCAACTTTAATCCGTCGAAGTCTACGGGCATGCGTCGGTTCTTGCCTAGGGTTAAAAACTCATACCCTTGATCCGTGGGCGCTTTCCAGACCATGATCGCGTCGCCGTCGTCCAGTCCCTGCACGACTTGGCCCCAGATCATCTCTCGGGTTTTGGTGGAATAGTCCCCGACATAAACGCCTGCCCGCAATTCAACAAGCCAAGCGGCAAGGCGGCCGCGCAGGCGGGGAGGGGCGTTTGAGACAACGACAACCATCATCCGCGATGTCCTGCATCGCCCGATTGCTGTTCTGGTATCGCAATAGGCATTGCCTCGGGCGGGGGATCGGGACGTGGCACTTCGCCTGCAGATAACACGTCTTCAATCGCAGGGATTATACGGTTGAGAAGGCCCGTTTTGCGGAAGGCATCACGACACGCCAGACGCACGGCGCGGTCAGGCGCCATATCCAACTTGCCCCTTGCCGCCAATCCTGCAATGCGAAATGCCTCTGGCACGACAGTTTCAAGTTTAAACAAATCGGCAATGTCATAAACAAACGATAGCGGTTTGCCCGAATGCAAAAATCCGATAGCGGGCGCATAACCTGCTGCTAAAACAGCTGCTTCGGACAACCCATGCAGGCAAGCGGTGGCCGCAGAAAGGCAGCGGTTGGGGATATCGCCTGCTTCCCAATCCTTTGGATCATAGCTGCGGCGCGTCCAGTTGACCCCATGTTGCTGGGCAAGCAGTGCGTAGGTTTCGCGGACGCGCACGCCCTCAATGCCGCGGAGCTGATTGATCGAACGGCGTAGGGGCGCATCTTCGCCAAAGCGGAGTGCATACATTTTGCGGACCACACGCAGGCGGGCGGCGTCATCCAACGCAATTTTGGCTTGCCAAAGCAGGCGGTCTGAACGCGCACCGCCGGGTTGCCCCGCCGAGTAGAGACGCACCCCGCCTTCGCCGACCCAAGTGATCAATGTGCCCACGCGTGCGGCCAGTGACACAGCAGCATGGCTGATCCTTGCGCCTGGTTCCAGCATGACACAGGCAATCCCGCCAATGGGGATTTGCGTGCGCGTGCCATCAGCGTTCACCGCCACAAAGGCCCCATCCGACACGTCCAGCTTTGCATATTCGACAAACACCAATGATGCCCGATCCTTGAGGGGAATTGGCTGCGGCGGGGTTAAGCCCGGTAAACCCGATTTGGGGCCGTCCGGCACGCTCATTTTGGTCTGCGGATCAGCATGAGGCCGCAGCCAAAGGCCTTGGCGCGTCCAAAGCCCGCAGCGATTTGGACCGCCAACGCGGCAGGATCCGTGACCCGCAATGTGCCGGACATATCGCAGATGCCAAATTGTGGCTGCCCTTTGCGAGCACCACGATAGCCATCTAAAGCATGGACGGAATAATCCTCGCATTGCGAAGATAGAAGTTCAAACCCTGCTTTTGTGCCTTGCCGAGACAACCATGCGGCACTTTCTGTGTTAGCAATCTCCAAACGTTGGGCGGCGCGTTCCTCTTTGGGAACAGACTGCAAGGCATCCATGACCACATCCACTCGCTGAGGAGCATCTCCGCGCTTCATCCGCGTGGCATTGGCGCGCAAGGCAAACTCTAAAATGTCACCCATACGCAGGTCGGGGGCAAATCCCTTTACCTCATGTGGCTGCCAGAGGTCGGTCTGGATCGGCTTTCGGGATGACAACACCAGAAAATGGCCTTCTTTTTCCTCGCGCCATAGAAAATCGCGGGTTCGGTCAGGGCTGTCTGCAAAAAGAGACCAGATCAGATTGTGCGCGATTGCTTGCCTTTTCGGCATGTGATCGGGTTGCAGAACATTGGCAAGCGCCTGCATGGGTTGCGATTTTGAAAGGCGTACGAGACTAAGATACGTGGTCATGCCGTGCGCCCCAATCTAATACTAACGGCGCGCTGCGAAACCCGCCGCGCATCGAAATGCCAAAGTTTGCGGTCGCGCGGGATGTCCATGACCAGCTCGCCCGTAGGATCGGATTCGATCAGGCTATGAGCAATGAAATTTTCGCGCCACGGCGGTGGGGTGATCTGGGTAAGAGCGGATTCAACGTCGACCGCCTGAACAACCTTTGCCCCTAATGGCGCGGCAAGCGGACAGGATTTGCGGCCCAGATACAGCGTATAATGCGGCTTGTTCAGCGCATCTGCAATCTGTTCAAGCCCCAAACCCCCTACGCCCACTCCATAAAATACGCCCGTCCTATAATCCCGCAAGGTGATGGAGGTCGCTGTATCATTGCCGGCGGAACGCAGCGCCTCAGGACGTGAGTTGGGTTTTTTCACTGCTGCCGAAGGAATGCTTTGCATCGTATGGAAATCGCGCAAAGTCGCCCCGCTGTCGAAAATTGCGACAGACATTTCTAGCGCGTCCAACGTCGAGAAATCGCCGTCGCGGTCAATCCCAAGAGCTGCGCCCATCAGGCCAAGGATGGCGGAACGCGCAGGCCAGATCAGCCCGCCGCGCCGCTCATGCCCAGCCAGTTCGCCCATAGCACCTAGACTGGCACTAAGCCCGAAAACCAAAAAAGGTTTCATCACGCCCCCCGCACTGCATCACCAGCAAAGCGAACGATCTCATCCAGCGTGCCTGCTGCCCCAACCTGCATAGTGCAATCGGCAGTCCAGCCCTGCCCATAAGCACGCGCCAATTCTGCTCTCATCTTAATCAAGCTTTCGATGGACTTGTCCATCCAAGGCTGAGCTTTCACAGGATCAAAAAACGCGCCCGATAGATCGCGCGGAGCGTGGTTGCCACTTTCGGCCAAGATATACTCGGCGCGAGGATGGTGTGCGAAGGTGTTCTGTTTGCCCTTGGGGGTAGTTTGGGCGATGGCGCGCGCCAATGCCTCGACACCTTTAGCGGCAAGGTCGCGGTCACCGCCCAAATTGGCAATCAGCAAATCGCAGTTCACATTAACATATTGATAGTAAACCCCTGAGCCAAAAGCAATTTCCCCCAAATGCCCCGCGCCCGTATCTTCGGCCTTATTCAGATCATCGACGGCAGAAAACCAATCTTCTTCAGCCTGGGCTGCGTGGGTGGTGATCGCATGGGCGACTTGCACGGCGGCCTCACGGTTGAAATCTGCGTTATCGGCCAGCATTCGACCAAACATCGCGATGTCAATCGCCCCGTCAGCGCGGCGCAGGACCAGCTTGGCCAGGTCTTTTTCCTTGGGCAAAGCCTCGCCAGCAGCGGCCTTGGCGGCCAGATCCATCGCTAAGGCCCATTCATCGGGGGAAATAAAGGCAAGGGTGGTAGACTTGGACGTTTCCGTCCCGTCCTTGGCCTTGGCGGTTTCCAATTTTCCGAAAATGGCGGCCACTTGATCGGCGGCCTTTTTCGCGGCCTCTGCCGACACGCCTTGACCCGTCAGATGCATCATTAGGTTATTGTGCAGCAGTTTGGTGCGGCTGCCCATATTCCCCTGCAAATCCAGCGCGAAAAATGCGGATTCCCGCAGCGCCCGCTTGACCGATTGCGACGACAGCCGCAGACGCGGCGCGCCGCCGACATGGGCCGATTTCGGGCGGCCCTGATCGTCGCGGTTCGGGTTCGAAGGGCCGATTTTGGTCAGCAGGTGGAATTGCAAAAATGTTGTCATTGTTCGGTCTCCTGAATAAGTTTTGTAGGCGCTTCGGCCCCGAAATAGTGAAAGCACCAGCGCGGGCGGGCCGCGTCCCAATGCAGAATATCATTAGCCAAAGCGGCGACGTTGCAGGTGTTGTCTGCCATGCCAATGGCGCGACGAAGATGATCGGTCAGCTCATCCCCTTCGGCGCGCATCAGGCGCTGAAAGCGCAGGGTTGACAGTTTTGGATCATCCCCGCCCAGACGCTTGGCCAAGGTTTCGGTCGTATGACCCTCTACATTGGCCAACAACGTCGCCAGTTGCACCAGTTGGCCTGCGCGCGCAGGGCCGAGTCCCAGTTTGTTGCCAAGGTCATGCACAGACGGCTCGCACAGCACTTCGATGGGCGAGGCGCGACGCAAACGAGCCGCGATGCCACGCGCCTTTTTGTTATCGCTGTCGTCGATGTTCTGTCCCCACCAACCAAGGGCAATCGCGCCCGGGCCTTTGGGCGGGGTTTCCGCTACAAGATCGCTCATGCGGCTTTTCCTTTCTTTGTAATGGGCGGTTCAAATCCCAATGCAGCGAAGATTTTCTTGCCAGCGTCTCCGTGACCAATGAATGCGAGAGAAAGCCACTTGTGTGATTCAACGATTTTGGCCATTTGTCCCGGAGCGGCATTTGTTCCCTTGCGATCCGCTACCGACTTACCTGTTGGCATTCGCTCGAGTTCAGGCAATGCAATATCTTCAAACTGCTTCAGCGCCTGCACCCGCAGATCGGTCAGCCAGTCGGCGCGAGGGTCTTTCCCTTGCTTGATGCTGTCCAAATGCGCCCTAAATCGGGTTTCGGTTTCCAAAAAGAACACTTCGCGCTGGGCTTCGCGTTCTTCGCCGTCTTTCAGCACAGGTTCTAGGGCGCTTCGAAGGGCGGATGCTACAGCGCTCGCCGCCTCGATCATCCCTTGCAGCCATAATGCGCCGAGTTCAGGCAATTCCAAATGCGGCGCGATGGACAGGGTGAAATCGCGCGGCTTCATATTGTCCATCGCCCAACCCGCAACGATGACGTGACAATCGCCAATTCTTTCGTTGGACGTGCGCAAACACAGGGCAAGTTCCGATAGGGGATTATCCCCTGCCTCTTGTGCGACAATTCCCAGCCAAGACCGATAGCCAAACCGCCCCGCACGGGGATGTTTGGGCAGCCATTCAGTGCCTACCTTTTGCCGGTAATAGGGACTAAGCGGGTGTTTCCAGAGAGCATAATTTGTGCCGTATGGTTTTTGCACCACATCCACCACTTTGCCGGCCTTTTCAATCAGCCGCAAGCGACGCGGCATCCCGAAAAATGCTTGAACATCATACGTTTGGTTATTGGGTGGAAAGGTTTCCGACCCATCAGCACTGGACACCTTCGTTGCCCGCATCCATGGTAATTGCATCAGTTCGCTGGGACGGCCATAGGGGACATTCGCCCAAACTACGTTCCAAAGCGTGTTGTTTTCCACATCGTCAGGGGTGATCAGCGTGACAAGAGGTCCGCCGCCCCGCATAGAGGTGCGGTTACCGGCCCCGCCGGATGGCGCAAAGGTTTGCAGCGTGTAAATCGCCATTGCTGCGGTGGGTAAATCAAGACCAGTGTAGCGAGCCCGATGCACCATAACATCGGTGTTTTTCTTGGCGGCACTTTCTCCGGCACTGTCGATAAATAACATATCCACGCCGTTTCCATCCCCGCCAAACGCCTCCAAATCCTGCATGAACAGCGGACCATCGCCCAGCAGGTTAAAGGCGGGGGCATAGGGTGCTAGTTTTTCACGCAAACGGGTGGGATTGGGCGTGCTGCGATCATTCCAATCGTCGATATGTTCGGGTGGATCGGCCAGATAGACCAGACCGATCAGCATTTCGTAACAGGCGATGTTCAAATCGGGGCGGGGCCAGTCGAGCGCGATGATAGTGTCATCCGCCATTTCCCAAGGCGCGATGGTGCGGCGTGATCCATCTTTGCAGCGCACGGGAATCCACGCGTCGGCGATCAAATTAAGAGACATTTCAACCTCTGGTTACAATACTGCCAGATGACCATCGCATTGCGAATGTGTAAAGGGGGGTTTTCCGGCGGGGTGACAGGTTTTGTCAGCCTTAATTGGCGACAAGTTTACGCGCAAGGACGACAGCGCCCTTGCGCCCGCTCAGGGGAAATGCTACTTTTGATTACCCAAGAGCGGGGTGCAGGGGTATGTTCGTCATCTTCTTAACGCTCTCTGCGACTGGCCGTTGGCTCGGCTGGGGAAATTGGGTTAAGTGATAGCCGTCAAGGGAGTTTCCCTTGACGGCTTTTTTACATCTATCGTATCGATTCGGAAGTGTCAATGAGTTATATAGCGTCTCGTCTGCTACCTTCCAATCCCCGCAAGGGCGAGGAACGTTTTCAACCCTGAATTGAGCGTGTCGTCAGCTACCGGGTCATCCCAACTATGATCAGGATGCGAACACCAGACCAAATTCCGCGTCATAGCGCAAGCCCTCGCAGATCATTCCATCCTCACCAACTGGGCAGACCCGCACCGATTCGCGGCGCCATTCGGGCCAGTTTTTGGTGACAGCTAGAATGGCAGCATTGGCTTGATTTGGCAGGGAAAGTTTGTCGAGCTTGTGCTTGGAAGCAGAGACTTCGGACATTTCCCAAGCGTCCGCGCCATTTGCCCAAGCGATCAGTTCCCCATCAACCATCCGCGCTAGGACCAGAGTTTGGCTTTCTAATCCAAGGCGGGTCGGAAAGGTCGCGTCATTGGCGCCTTTGCCCGCGCTGCGATAACCTGCGGCAAGATCAACTGCGTTTTGTGTCCCAAGCGCGGACTGGGCTAAGTTTTCGCCCAAGGCGTTCGTCTCGGCGGCTGTGAAAGCTGTGGGCACATCTTCGGCCATCGGCCCATGCACCGCCTCGATAAGCTTGCGCAGACCATGGGGTGCGTTGATTTCTCCAGCTTTGAACAAAACGTGGGCTGTGCGCCAAAAATCCGCCAAGGGGTAAACCCATGCGCCGCCCTTCAGCAGATCGGCAATCCAGCGGTCAGTTGTCACCTGATCGGGATCCGGAGACAGAACATGCAAAATGGTCTCAGGAACGGGGCGATCTGCGGCGGGACGCAAATCCATATGCCGCCACAAACGACCCGCACGCTGGATCAGTTCGGCGATGGGCGCGAGGTCAGAGATCATCACATCGAGGTCCAAATCAAGCGAGGCCTGGATGACTTGAGTGGCCACCAAAACATAGCCCGAGCGGCCTTGCCCATTCCGCCCAAGCGTCCCCATCACCCGTTCTTCAATCGCCTTACGGTCACAAAAAGCAAAGCGAGCATGAAACAGATCGGCGGCAATGCCACGTTCGCGTAGGGCTGCGACCGCCTCAATTGCCTCATCTACCGAATTGCGGACCCAGGCGCAGGCGGCCCCACAGTCCGCGCTTTGGGTCAGCAAATCCAATGCAGCATCTACGCTGTCTAGCCTTTGAACGGAAACGGGGCCTTTCACAGGGCGCGTATCCGCGGCGAACTGCGTGATCGCAGCTCCCCCAGCAATAGTCAGCGCAGGATAGGCGGGATCGTCATTATCCCCGCCATAGACCGCCAGCAACGCGCGCCGCAAATCCAAGGGCAGGGTTGCCGTCAGCAAAATCGCCGAACCGCCCGCCGCGCGGTGCATCGACAGCAATCCGCGCAGCAACTTGGCCACATAGGGGGTGCCCATATCATGGACCTCATCAACGATCAGAATTTTGGACGACAGCCCAAAATGCCGCAAGGTGTTATGTTTCACAGGCAAAGCAGCCAGCAGCGCCTGATCAATCGTGCCAATCCCCACATCTGCGAGCAAGGCGCGGCGGCGCGTTGATGCCAGCCAATCTGTGCAGCTTGGATCATCAGCGCGCAGCGCGTTTTGAAGATCGCGAAACGGTGTAGACAAGCCCGCACGCCCATGCGCCAAAGTCAACTTTGGTCCCACGAACATTTTGCCGACGATTTTTTCAGCGCGGGCAAACATTGCATCCGCCGTGGCCATGGTCGGCAGAGCAAAATAGATCCCTCGACCCTTGCCTGTTTGGACCATCCGATGCGCGAGCAATAGCGCGGCCTCGGTCTTACCTGCGCCTGTTTCATCCTCGATCACGGCCAGCATCGGACCATCTGGCAAGTCAACATTGGCGCAAGCAGATTGCATGGGACGCAGGATAAATTTGCCGTCATCAGCATTATCGAAAATACTGCCAGATTTCGCCGCTGCGCCTGCAAGGCCAGCCTCGCTAACGGCGATTTCGGCGCGGGCACGGGCTACGTCGAGATATTCGGTTAGGGCCTGCAGTTCAGATAGGTTATGCAGTGGCGCTGTGGGTGGGAACCATGCAGTGTTAGACCCCACCCAATCGGCCGTAGCGCAGAGACCGGGCAACCACCAAGACAATTGCACAGCGCGCTCGCGGTTAAGATCGTTCAGCGACGCATTCGGCCAAAGCGCACAAAACGCCTGAATGAGCACGGACGCATCATCCAAACCAGTCCCAATGTCGGCGCGTCCGCGCGCGATGTCATTTGACGTTTTGGACAAGACTTTGCCATTTTCTTGGTCTTGCATTTGGCCAACAGAAAGCATTCCCTTATCAGGTGGTCGCCCATGGTGGCCTGCCGTCGCCGCATACAGTTGCCGCCGCGCCGATGTCTCACCTCTCAAATGCCGCGCCAAGGTTGCGTTGTTTAGATGCAACAAAATTTCGGTTAATTCCCAGTGCCGAGGGGCGTTCACCGCCTTTCCAGCCAGCATCGCCTGAAAACTGTCGCTCACTTTGCCAAGATCATGTAACGCAATAAGTAAAATCAGGGCGTCGCGCAGCGAAGGATCAAAAGCGAAAGGCGCAATCAGCTTTTCGGCCACAGCCGCTACATCTAACATGTGATAGGCGGCAGGATGCGGTATACCGTCAGGCAGCTCAGGGCTTTTTCCGTTCCATTTCAAAATATTCATTATCTAATCTTTCGAAAACCCTAACGTGATTTTTTTAGTTTCACTTTAACCAATAAGTTGATGAAATACAAGTAAGTTATCCAAACCGCCGCCGCTCTCTGGAAACACGTTTGATAGCCTCGCGCAGTTCGCCATCATCAGCGCGCACCGATTGATATCGTATTGTTGATCGATCAACTTTGAGAATCTCGCACGCCCGCCCCCTCTCGGCAGATTGCTTAGCAATCGCCTGCCGGGCAACGGCATCACTGACCCCATGCATTGCGCACAGATGCTGAGCAGCTTGCCGCTTTGCGTCTAGCGTCACCACTTTTTTGAATTGATGTCTCGCAACATGGCATTATCGAGCATCTGTTCCGCCAACAGTTTCTTCAGCTTTGCGTTCTCGTCTTCAAGCGCACGCAGCCTCTTGGCATCTGACGGCTCCATCCCACCATACTTCGACTTGTATTTGTAACACGTGCCCTCGCTGATCCCATGCCGACGGCACACATCTGCCGTCCGCTCGCCAGCTTCCTGTTCCTTGATCATCGCAATAATCTGCTCATCCGTGAAGCGTATCTTCATTTGTCCGTCCTTTTGTTGGACGGACTCTACACAAATCTGGAGGAGATTCAGGGGGTCAGGTCATCTGATCTCCTCGTTCTTGCACACCAGCAAAGCTCAGATCATAGCTTCCGTCACTGTCCGATTTTTGGGGGGTAGCTCACTGAACATAGGGTGCTGTTTCATCTAATAACACGCGATAGCCCAAGTTTTGTAAGGCAGTGGCAACCTGTTTGCGGGTAACGCCGTGGCGGGTCTGTGGGGTAGAAGCGGTCATATCACATATCTCTCGGTTTGGATTTTGCGGGGCGATGCCGTGCGGTTCCGGCGTCAATTAGCTGGTCTTGGGCTTTGAATTTTTGGCAGCAAATGCGACCATTTTGGCCAAAGCATCGGCATACGATTTGAGCTAATTTGGGGCGGGAGGGCACAGCATAGGGTCACTCGGTACATTTCGTCACTCACTACAAAAAGATCCGCCAACATAAGTGTTTTCGCAGACAACCCTGTCAAAAACTGTCATGGATGGTGCGAGTTCGTATCAAAAAGTAACCTACCTTCCGCTTAATACGAAACACGCGCGAACACTGTGCCCCCCCGCTGCAAGGCGGCAGAGCAGAAAATCTTACCGATCGCGCGGGGGACGCGCTTGATATTTGCTGCAATCGCGCCATATCCCAGATTGAATCATATAGTAAAGGACATGGGGAATGACGCAACGCAGACAGGTTTTGCTATCGCTCGGCCTAGTGGCTGCGGCCTCCGCATTGAAAGGCACGACCATGGCTTATGCCGCAAAGTCAACGCCGGACTGGAGCTTTGATTCGATCGACGGCGGCACCTATGGTCCTGCGGATTTCGCAGGAAAGGTTGTGTTGTTGGTTAACACGGCCTCGCTTTGCGGCTACACGCCGCAATATTCGGCCCTGCAAAAGCTGCAGGACACCTATAAGGATCAGGGGCTTGTGGTCTTTGCCGTGCCTTCGGACGACTTCCATCAGGAAAAGGCCAGCAATGGCGAAGTGAAAAGCTTTTGCGAAATTAACTATGGCATTACGATGCCAATGTCGGTGATCAGCCATGTGACGGGACCGGAGGCGCATCCTTTGTACCTGTGGTTAAAGCAGACCACGGGGTTCGAACCAGAGTGGAATTTCAACAAGGTGCTCTTTGATCAGCAGGGCAAGGTTGTGGGCACATGGCGCTCTGGCACCTCACCCATCGGATCGGAAATTGAGACCATGATCCAGCGCCTCGTTTCCTAAGTCGCATCCAGATGTCTGGCACGTTGTGACCCGGTGCAGCCGTCGGACGGGAAACGCCACCAACTGCAGTTGAACGGACGTCCCTAACTTGTTCAGGATATGAGGATGTTTCGTCAACTTAACGTCAGACCCTGCACAGTTTTCTGGACTGGAAAGCAGCTTTAGGCTGTTGGAAACTGCTGTCGACCAGTCCAAGAGTGAAACCCCGCCATCCCCTAGATCGATCAGGGCGAAGTTGGTTATTCTTATCAGCCGTTTCAATCAAATGCCAAACTAATGGAATGCAAAAGGGTCACCGCGATGCCACACTGGCAGTGCAGAGCGGCGCGTGACTAAGACGCGCCGCTTTGCGTTCATGGTCAAGCATCAGGCGGTTTGGTCAGGGCCCTCGCCGCTTCGGGTCACGGTCATATAGCCGACGATCAGAACGATTGCGGCAAGGAAGATGGTGCTTGTGATGATCGTGCCAAGGCCAAAGCCACCGAACTTGGGATCCTGACTGAGCAAGTCACCAAACGAAGCCCCAAGCGGACGTGTCAGGATATAGACCAGCCAAAAGCCCAAGATCGCATCAAGGCCCAAAAAGAAATAGCCAATGGACAGCGACGCGATGATCATTCCGAACAAAACGCCCGTGCTGAAATAGCCCAGCCCGAACTTTTCTGCCACCAGATCACCAACCGCCGTGCCCAAGGCAAAGGTGAACAGAATGGCCAGCCAATACCATGCTTCTCTGCGTGTGGTGTGGATGGAATGGATCGAGAGCGTTCCCTCTGACGCGTGCCAGAAGGCAAAGGTCGAGGCCAAAGCAACGGTAAAGCCCACCGCTGTTACGATCAGCGGCACATGAAAGTTGTCGGTCAGATTGTCAGTGACCAAGGTGCCCACGACCGAGATCAGCACGACCGACAGCCAATAGCTCCAGGGCACATAGCGCTTTTGGCGAAATTGCAGGACCAAGGCGACGATCAGGATGGTGGTCATTAACAGCGACGTGTTGGTCAGGCCAATGCCCAAGCGCACGTTAATATAGTCGGCAGCCGTCTCGCCCATGGTGACGGCCATCAGTTTGATCAGCCAAAAGTCGATTGTCACCTGCGGGACACGGTTTGGGGGCGCCGTATCGGCGGCATGTGCAAAAGCAAGAGTGGTCATCGGGTTCTATCCTTTGATGCGCCGGGGGATTATTGGGCGGTCGGGTTGTTTAGGGCGTCTAGCAAGACGGTCAGGGCAGGCATAACGGTGTCCGCAGTTGGCTTGGCCGCCCGAACCGCATCCAGTGCATTATCAGAGGCAAGATCAATCTTGTCCCAAGCATCAGAATTGAGGGCGCGCAGGGCCGTGGCCGCATCATCCCACGCAGATTCGAAATCGGTAATGCGGGTCGCTGCGGCGGCGAAATCACCACTTTCAGCAATTTTTTGCACGTCGGTGACGATGGCGATCATCGACGAGAGATCGCCCAAGGATGCGGCGGCCTGTGCGGTGCCGACAAAAGCGAATTGTGCCGCGGTAAAGGCACCCAAGGGGGCAATCAATAAGGCGGTGGCAAGCAGAACTTTCTTCATTGTAAACTCCATAGTGCTTGGGGCTTTCAGGTCACCCAAGAGTGTTGTTGGAAACGGCCCTATTCGATGTTGAACCGAACAGCGGTCACGGGGATTATTTGGCGGTTGGGTTGTTCAGGGCATCCAGCAAGGTGGTCAGGGCTGGTATCACGGTGTCCGCCGTTGGCGTGGCCGCCCGCAGAGACTTGAGCGCCGTGTCAGAGGCGACATCGACCTTGACCCACGCATCGGGGTTCAAAGGGCGCATCCCCGAAGCCGCTGCATCCCAAGCCGATTCGTAATCGGTAATGCGGGTTGAGGCTGCAGCGAAATCACCTGTCTGCGCGATCTTTTGCACATCCGTGATGATGGCGATCATGGGCGAAAGATCGCCAAGCGAGGCATCTGCTTGGGCAGAGCCGACAAAGGAGACTTTATAGACGGTGAACGCCGCGACAGGTGCAAGAATCAGCGCACTGGCAAGCAGTATTTGTTTCATTTTTTTCTCCAGTATGATGAGGTTCCAAGAACCTGTGAGCACTGAATAAAAGCGGTATCCTACCTGCACCTTTCAGCCACATCACAAATATGTATGCTGACGGCGCGGTTTTGACCCTTAGACTGTGTCATTGGGAATATACCGATCAAAGGATAATGAATGCGCCTGCTGCTGATTGAAGATGACGCTTCTGTTTCTGCCTATGTCGCGCGTGGACTGACCGAGGCTGGGCATATTTGTGATATGTTAAACGATGGCCAAGATGGCCTGTTTCAGGCCACGCGAGAAACTTATGACGTTGTTGTGGTCGACAGGATGCTGCCGGGGCTGGATGGGTTATCTTTGGTTCGGGCCTTGCGGGCCGCCGGCGGGCGGACCCCCGTTTTGTTTCTAACAGCCTTGGGCGGCATTGATGACCGCGTTGAGGGGCTTGAGGCGGGGGGCGATGATTATCTGACCAAGCCCTTTGCTTTTTCTGAACTGATGGCGCGGGTCAATGCCTTGGCCCGCAGGCCGCCTGTGCAGCAGGTGCAGACTGTTTTACGGGTGGCGGATCTTGAATTGGATATGATGCGTCGCCAAGCGCGGCGCGGCGGCCAAGTGATTGATCTTTTGCCCAAGGAGTTCACTTTGCTAGAGGTATTGATGCGCAACGCGGGCCGCGTGGTGACACGCACCATGCTGTTAGAAAGAGTTTGGGATTTCCATTTCGATCCCCAGACGTCGGTCGTAGAGACGCATATTTCGCGATTGCGCGCAAAGATTGACAAACCCTTTGAAATTGCCCTGCTGCAGACTGTTAAGAACGCGGGATATATGCTGCATGCGCCCCGTTGACCTGATGCGCCGCACGGCCTTTCGGCTTGCTGTTGGTGTGACTTTGATCGCGCTGACCGCCCTCGTGCTGGCGGGGGCCATTGGCTATCGGCTGTTGCGCGACCAGTTAGAGGCGCGGCAAAACGCGCGGATCACCGAGATTTTCACAGCCTTGCAAGAGACGACGGTCTCGGGCGATCTTGCCGACTTGGTCGAAGCGGTGACAACGCGGATCAAAGCAAGTCCTGATCTGACCACCGTCTATCTTTTGCGCGGGGCAAAGGATGAGGTTTTGGCAGGCAGCCTGCCCGACATCTGGTATCAGCCCGGCTGGTCGACTGTTGATGCACAAACCCTGAACCTGCCAACCCACTATCCATACCGTCTATTTGTAAGCAAGGTTGACGACTATACCATTGTCGTGGGCCTGACGGATGCAGATCTGGACGATTTGGCCGAGATAAGCCGCAGCGCCTTTGTCTGGTCGGTTCTTGGGGTGCTTTTCGCGGTGATCGTCGTGGGCGTCCTGATCGCCTATCGTATTCAAGCCCGCATCAATGAGGTCGAGGCGGTTCTGCAACGGGTCGCGCGTGGCGATCTGACGGCACGGCTCAGCGTGTCCCGCGCGGGCAGCGATCTGGATCAGCTTTCGGTTTCGATCAACAATGCTTTGGCGCGTTTGGGCAGTTTGATCGAAGCGATGCGACAGGTCAGCGCTGATATCGCCCATGATTTGCGATCCCCCCTAAACCGCCTTCGCATTCGGATCGAATCCGCCTCTGAGGCGGCGGCAAAGGGCCTGCCAGTGGCCGCCGATCTGACCGCCGCCATCGCCGAAAGCGATGCGATCAGCCAGACCTTTTCGGCCTTGTTGCGGATTGCCCAGATCGAGGCGGGAACCTTGCGCAATAGGTTCAGCCGCTTAGACCTTTGCGCTGTTCTGGCGGCTGTGGCCGACGTCTACATCGATGTGGCCGAGGATGCCAACATGACCCTGACCTGCCACAGCTCTGGCCCGTTGATGATTGATGGGGACAAAGACTTGTTGACGCAGGCCTTTGCCAACCTGATCGAAAACGCGTTGCGCCATTGCCCGCCTGGCACGGCGATCACCTGTGCGGTGGCGCGGGACGGATCGCAGGTGACGGCGATCGTCTCTGATACTGGCCCCGGCATCCCCGAAGCAGAACGCGAAAATGTGCTGCGGCGTCATTATCGATTGGAAAAAAGCCGCACAACAGAAGGCTTTGGCCTTGGTTTGGCCTTGGTCAAGGCGGTTGCCGACCTGCATCACGCCGCATTGACGCTGACGGATGCCGAACCAGGTCTGCGTGTAGGTCTGCTTTTCGGCCAATCTACCGCTTAGGGCCGCCTGCGTGCTGGACAGCGCGCAGATTTCCACAAGGTCTATGGGTGACGGTGCGACGCGATGAAAGTGATAGATATCGCCGTGACTGCCAGCACCAGCGATTTGCGCGACAATCAGGCACCGTGCCACAGATCAACCGACCCAGTTTATTCCAGAAATACCTGAGGTGTGCGCCTGACTGTTGGAAATCCACTGCCGGGGCGGGAATTTCACTGTGCCAAACACAGTCCAATCTTGATGCAGCAAATATATGCACGATTAGGGACAGGGTCGAAACCCAGCTTCAGGCGCTGGATCACCTTCGACGACCCGCGCCCTGCCCATGGTGGTCAATTGCACGCTGTGGTTTATTTCAACCTCATTCAAACCGATCCGCAGGGGCTGGCAGTTGCTGAGATCAGCCGAAAATCTGTCCAAAAATTTAGGAATAGTCTGCGCGGCAGCGATTGGGCAAAAGCAGAAAGTTAACGCCCTATACGCCACTTAGCAGCCGAGGTATTTATCCGTCGATCATCATCCCTACCACAATTAGAACCTGAAAGTCTTGCTTGCTGCAGTCCTGAACGGCTGGCATGGCCGTGCCTGGGCTCATGGGAAATGCAGTTGTGGGCGCGTGGTCTGGGGTGCAGGCCTTGCCCGTGCTCGTTTTGGAATAGCGGGCGGCGCGGCATCCGAAATGCGTGACGTCGTGGATGTTGGCACCATCGGCAAGGCTCCACGCCTGATTGCCCGCCGCGTCAGGTTTTTGCACAGTAAGAACAGCGGTGACGGCCCGCCCACCCGTCACAACATACTGACCCGCAGGAATGGGAAAGCTGGGCGTTTCCATGACGCGGCCATGTTCTTCCAGCCACCAAGCTGTCGGGTCAAGCGTCCAGCCCGCAGGGGCAAGATCATCATTCGCCAAGACGTCCGCATAATCACCAAGCCCGATACTGCGTGGGCCCGGATCTGTGGCCCAAAGACCCCAAGTTTGCGCATCATCACCTGAAGTTGCTTGCGGATCACCCAGTGCAGCGATGTATTGTGTGTCAATCGACTGAAACGTTGGCACTGCCTGCGCAGGATTGGCGATCATAACGACGATACCGGCAAAAAGCGCGAAACCCATCCGATGGACCAACAGGATCGCAATCTTGATTTTATCTAACATAACGTGCTCCTCGAAGATTGTAACTGCGATATATATCCTCAATTTAAAGGATAGGGCGCCCGCGCAAGAAAGCAAAAGCCCGCATATTGTACCACCCCTCGTAGGATTGCCTGGGGCGACGTCCGACAAGACCACTATTGTAGAGGGATAAAGCGGGCAGCCAGATTTGCCTGCCTGCGGCAGGGTGATCCTAAGCAGATATAGGTCGCGCGATTGACGCGGGCACTGTGGCAGGATCATTCGGGATCCTGCGTCCTGTCGCCGCATCGAAAAGATGAAGACGTTGTGGGTGTAAATCAACCCCGACAGTTGTCCCTGTCGCCAAATCGGGGCGCTCTTCGGTCAGAACGCAAATCGGGATATCTTCGAACAGCAGGTTGCACAGCCGGCTTGCACCCAGTTCTTCGATCATATCGATCTGCGCATCGATTGTGCCGGCCCCCGCGCGCACGAGCGTCGTATGTTCGGGGCGAATGCCAAGATGCACAAGGTGGCCGTCTGACAGATTGGGTGGGCTGGCCAGTGGCACCAACTGGCCGCTTTCCAGCACAACGCCGCGCCGTGGCACGGATACATGAGCCGGCAGGAAATTCATCGCAGGGCTGCCGATAAAGCCCGCAACATAGACCGAGGCGGGATGATCGTAGATTTCCGCGGGGCTGCCGACCTGTTCAATCGTGCCCTTGTTCATCACCACCAAACGGTCTGCCAGTGTCATGCCTTCGTGCTGATCATGGGTGACAAAGACCGATGTCGCCTTGAACTGATTGTGGATACGGCGAATTTCGTGGCGCATTTGGACGCGCAGTTTGGCGTCAAGATTGGACAAAGGTTCGTCAAACAAGAACACTTTGGGTGACCGGATGATGGCGCGGGCCATGGCCACGCGCTGGCGCTGGCCGCCCGACAGCTGGCCTGGACGGCGGTCCAGAAATTCGGTCAACCCGACCGATGCGGCGACGTCTGCGACCTTGGCGGTGCGCTCGACGCGGGGCAGGCCCGCCACCTTCAAGGCATAGCCGATATTTTCGGCCACCGTCATATGGGGATAAAGCGCATAGTTTTGAAACACCATGGCGCAACCGCGTTCATGCGGTTCAAGGTCATTGACAACCTTGCCCGCGATGGCGATTTCCCCGCTGCTGATGCTTTCCAAGCCCGCAATCATGCGCAGCAATGTCGACTTGCCGCAGCCCGACGGACCAAGAATAACGACAAACTCGCCACTTTGCACCTCAAGGCTGATGCCGCGGACCACCTCGGTCATAGCATAAGATTTTCGGACGTCTTGAATGGTAATATGGGCCATGACTTTATCCTATTTGTCGGTATTGATCAGGCCACGCACAAACCAGCGTTGCATGGCGACGACGACCACAATGGGCGGCAACATAACGATCAGGGTTCCCGCCATAGCGATGTGCCATTTCGGAACCTCACCGCCCGTGGCCGAGTATTTGGGCACCAGACGGCTAAGTTCTACGGCGATCATCGCATAAGACTGATCTGTCACCACCAGCAGCGGCCACAGATACTGGTTCCACGCATAGACAAACATGATGGTTGCCAAAGCCGCGATATTGGTGCGCGATAAAGGGATCAGCATATCCCACAAAAAGCGCAGCGGTCCTGCGCCATCCATCTTGGCGGCTTCGACCAGTTCTTCGGGAATGGTCAGGAAGAATTGCCGATATAAAAACGTGCCCGTGGCCGTGGCGACCAACGGCAGGATCAGGCCTGCGTAAGAGTTGAGCAGATTTAGCTCCAACTTGATCTCTACCCCAGACAGGGCGTTGACCAACCACGTAATCCCCGTCAGATCAAGCAACGTTTGAAACGGCAAAAAGGCGTTTGCGGCCACGGCATAGGTTGGCACGATGCGCACCTCGAGCGGCAGCATAAGCGTGATGAAGATCAGCCAAAAGATCGGCATTTTCAAACGGTGATCAAAAAAGACGATCCCAAAGGCCGTGATGCAGGACAAAACGATCTTACCCGTCATGACGCCCATGGCCACGATGAATGTGGTCACGAACCTTTCACCAAGATGGCCCTTGGCCCAAGCGGCCTGAAGATTGACCCAAAGCTGATCGCCTGGCAGCAAATTGGGCGGTACGGCCACCACATCTTGCAAGCTATGCGAGGCCGCGACAATGACCAGATACATAGGCAACAGCAGCATAAAAAGGCCAAAGACCAATATTGAATGGGTGACGAAATTCAAAATGGGGGTGCGTTCGATCATGTGTAATGCACCTTGCGTTCGATGTATCGAAATTGGAAAAAGGTTAGGGCGATGACCAAAATCATCAAGATGATGGATTGGGCAGCCGCGCCCGAATAATCCAAACCTTGAAAGCCGTCGTTGAAAATTTTGTAAACCATCAGGTCCGTGGCCCGTGACGGTCCGCCTGATGTCATCGTATCCACGATACCAAAGCTGTCGGTAAAGCTGTCAGTAATGTTGATCACCAGCACGAAAAAGAATGTTGGCGCCAGCAAGGGCAACTGAATGTCGCGCATTCTGCGCAGCACGCGCGCACCGTCTATGGCACCCGCCTCGATCAAACTGCGGGGGATGGATTGAAGGCCGGCCAAAAAGAAGATGTAATTATAAGCGACCTGTTTCCAAGCGCCCGCAACAATCACCATCGCCATGGCTTGGGTGCCGCTTGCGACGGGGTTCCACAGATCTGGGACCAAAAAGTTCACGAACATCATGATGCCCGCGCCGGGCGAAAAGATAAATCGAAAGGCCAGACCCACGGCAGGCGCCGCGATGGCATAGGGCCAAATCATTCCGACTCGATAAAGCTTGTAACCTGCCAATTGTCGATCGGAAAAGATTGCCAGCAGCAGCGCCATGCTCATCGCCAACATGGTGGATCCAGCGGCATAGACGATCGAAACCCAGACCGAATCCCAATAATAGGAATCGCTTAGGATCGCTGCAAAGTTTTCGAACCCAACCCAAGTGTTCCCGCCGCCCCAAGGTTGTTCCAGCGTAAAGGCCCAGTAAAGCGCCTGCGACGTGGGGAAGTAGAAAAAGATGAAAACCATCAGCAGTTGTGGAGCCACCATCAGGGCCGCCACCCAGTTATTCTTGAAATACGCGCGCCGCATCTGTTGCCCTCCAAGGTAAAATCCCCTCCGGCACGGGCCGGAGGGGATCGGTTTAAATTATGGCAGTGTTTTGCCAGCATAGGTCTTGGCAAACTTTTCCAGCAGCGCGTTGCCACGCTCGACCGAGGTATCATAAGCCTCTTGAACGGTCTTTTGGCCTGCCAAGGCGGCTTGCACTTCGGACAGCCATTCGGCGCGGTGCTGAATCATCGACCCCAAACGAAAGCCGCGGTTCAGCGGGCCTGGGACAGTTGCGGTCAACGAAGCGATGGCGGTTTCGCGGCCCTTATAGGGGGCGGCTGCATAAAAGCCTTCGGCGGTCAACGCGTCAAAAGCCGACTTGGTGACGGGGATGTAACCCGTGTTCGACACCCAGAACTTGATCGACTCGGGGGTCGAGATGAACTTTAGGTATTCCGCCACACCGCGATATTCTTCTTCGGTTTTGCCAGCCAGAACCCAAAGCGAGGCACCGCCCACGACCGAGTTATGACGCTCGGCACCTTTTTCGGTCGGGATCATCGCGACATCCCAGTGCAGGTTGTCAGCGTGCTTGAGGTTCAACGAAGAGTGATTGGCGATTGATCCAAAAAAGAACGAACAGATGTTCTGCGAGAAAGCTTCTTGCGAGTTCATACCGCCCGCCGAGACCTTCATCTCTGCCAGACCCGCGTCAAGCCAGCCCTTGATGTCTTCCATATGCTTAACGGCCGAGGTGGTATTATAGACATATTTGGTGTCCAGACCATCATAGCCGTTGTTGTTTGTGGCCAAAGGCACGTTGTTGATCGAGGAATACTGCTCGAGGTCAACCCAAACCGAAGGCTCATAGCCATAGGCGCATTTTTCTGGGTTCTTGGCCTTGAGCGCCTTCAACGTGGTGTCGAATTCTTCCCAAGTGGTGGGCGCAGGCATATTCACGGCAGCCAAATCGTCGGTGTTGAAATACATCACAGCCGTCGACGAGTTAAAGGGCATCGAGAACAGCTCGCCCTTGGACGAGGCGTAATAGTTGGCGATACCAGGAAAGTAGTCATCCCAATTGATTTCGATGTTATAGTCTTTCATCATCTGCGTGACGGCATAGAACTGGCCTGACATCATCAGATCGGCCGTGCCAGCATCAAAGGACTGCAGCAAAGCGGGGGCTTTGCCAGCACGGAACGCCGCGATCGCGGACTGAACAACCAATTCATAGCCATCATAGCCTGTGCAGACGGCTTCATACTTGTCTTGCGATGCGTTGAAACGCTCGCAGGTCTGGGCCAAAACGGCACCCAGATCACCCGACAATCCATACCAATAGTCGAACTTGGTCTTTTCGGCATGTGCAGCAGTGGCAGCGGCCATCAGCGCCATGGCAGTTAGCGAAAGCTTGAATGTCATTGTCCCTGTCTCCATCAAAAGGGGCCACAGATCGCCTGCGGCATAGGAGAAGGTTGGCAGCAGTGGGTAACAAAAATTTGATTGTGGCAATAAGATTTTGTGAAGTTTGTGCGTCAAAAAACCCCGAAAAATTCATAAAAAACAATAATATAGATCTTATCCGCGCAGGGGGGGCTGCGCGGATCAGGCATACTTTCGCCCCAGTCAGGTCCAGTCAAACAGACCCGAAGCCAGTTCAATATGTCGTTGTAAATAGTCTTGAAAATGCACAACCACGCCGTCACGATCTGCCAGAACAACAGCTATTTGCGCGGGCCCTTCCAGTCGCGCCTGCGTCCCCGCCATGCCAGGAAGATGGGCGTTGACCGAATAATGACTGCCTGCCAAGGTCGTCATCGGCACGCCATGCCACAGTCCAGCGGTGGTCAAATGCACATGGCCAGAAATCACCATGCGCACATCTGGATGCCGTTTCAGCAATTGGGCAAAACCCACGCCATCGGCCAGCGGAATTTCGTCCACGGGCAGGGACAGCACATTGGCGTGATGGTGCATGACCACGACCACGGGCCGATCTGCGGCCTCTTCCAATTTCGCCGATAACCAGCTTTGCCGCCCTGCGCACAGCGCGCCGCCGTGACTGCCTTCGGTTGTTGTGTCCAAAAGGATCACGCGGTACCCATCCAGATCGATCACTTTGGAAACGCGGGCATGATCATCGTTTTGATCCGCGCCAAACACCGCCAAATAGTTTGCAAGATCATCATGATTGCCCAGCGTGATATGACACGGCATCGTCAAATCCGCCAAAATCCTGCGCAAATGCACATAGGCCTCGGGCGCGCCCAGATCGGCCAAATCGCCCGCAATCGCAACGAAATCTGCATTCGCGTGGTCGCGGTTGATCGTCTCGACGGCCGCCATGAGACGCGCCGCAGGATCAAGCCCGTTCACCGCTTGGCCAGGCAGGCCCAGATGCAAATCTGACAAGACAACAAACTTCATTCTGCCAACCCCATCGCTTGCAAGTAACGTGCCGACGGGATCACACCCGCATGATCGCGCAGTTCCAAGATCAGGCGTGGGGTCGCCGCCGACTCAGTGATTGCCTGAAACACCGAAGGCCAAAGAATGGTGCCATGGCCGATTTGCCAATGCCGATCCGCATAGCCATCGGCATCTTGCAAATGCACATGGCCCAACTTGCCACCTGCCGCGCGAATAAAATAATCCACAGGGGACGCACCTGTTGAGACATGGGCGTAATGCGCATGACCCGTGTCAACAGACAGTGCTAACGCGCGCCAATCCAGTGCGGCGCAGAGGTCTGCGCGGTCGGCGGGTTCGATGTCCTCGATATTTTCCAGCACGAATGTCACGCCCATATCCGCCGCGCGGGCCAAGGCCGCTGTCATCGTGTCGCGCACCGCTGACAGCATTCGATCTGTGTCGGATGCATTCAGCCCCCGATGATTATAATCCCATGTGGTAAAAGGCGAATGGATCACGATATGCGTGCCCTTGACCGCTGCGCAGACATCCAGAGCCTGTTGCATCTTATGTGCGACGATGGCACGCACCTCTGGGTCATAGGAGGCAATACTAAAGCCCCAGAATGGCCCATGAATCCCGCGCCGACCCTCGTGTCCATCCAGCAGATTGACCACTTCGGCGGCAAGTGCAGACCAATCGCCGTTCAGCACTTCGGCGTCTACGAATTGCTGCAATTCCACGTCGCGCTGGGCTTCAAGCAGCCAGTCACGATGCACGGCAAGGCTGGCGTGATTAAGCGCCGCCCCAAGAATAGGCTTTGTTGTCATGATGGCACACCCGTTATCGTTTCACAGGTTGGGTAGCCGATTCTTGTGACA
The DNA here is from genome assembly GCA_040398785.1 of Cypionkella sp. Taxonomy (GTDB): domain Bacteria; phylum Pseudomonadota; class Alphaproteobacteria; order Rhodobacterales; family Rhodobacteraceae; genus Cypionkella. The sequence goes on from JBBATJ010000001.1 coordinate 107,109, forward strand.
CGCGTTTTGCATAAGGATCACGGGACGATGACAAATCAAAGTCACTATGCGCCGTTGGGACGCCCCTGGGTTTCAGTCGCATACCCAACAAAAAACCCAAATCGAATTGATAACCGCACCTTCAGGCGGCAATGGCTTTGCCAATTTATCATCGAAAACATCGGTCTTACGGCGATTGTCAGTCATCGCCTATCCGCCAAGGAAATACATCGAAATTTCTGTACAACTGACATCGCAAATACAAACAGACTGCTGTCATCGATCAATTTAGAACCGCAGTAAAATCTGCAACCCGTCCCGCAAACGCGGGGCTATTCAATGTCTTGGTTAGGCGATGGGCCTATTTTGGTACCGCGACCCGACAACGCGCGCTGGGTTGCCTACGTTGACACTATTTGGGCCGAGGTCTTTGGTGGTCACTGCGCGCGCGCCAAGGACAGCATCCTTTTCAATCGTGACGCCAGGCCCGACAAATGCTTCGGTCGCAATCCAGACGCCATCTTGCAGCGTAATCGGCAAGGCCTGCAATCGGAAGCTGGGATCGCGGAATGCGTGCGTGCCCGCGCACAGATGCGCCCCTTGCGAGACCACCACGCGGTTGCCAATTGTGATCGGTGCCATATCATATACATTGGCATATGGCCCGATAATTGATTGTGCGCCCATGGTCAGATGTCTCGGGTGCCATATCCGCACAGAGGCATAAATTTTTGCCGAAGGATGCAATTTTGCGCCGCACATCCTAAGAATAAGATTGCGCCAGCGCGACATCTGCGGCGGCGTCCAGCGTGCTAGCAACGCCCAAACGACACCAAATGCAGCGCGCTCCAAACGGTTGCGCAAAGAAAACGACGGCGCCCCCGTGAACATATCTTTTTCGCCCACGGGAAGTATGCCAAGGCTGTTAAACTCATCCACGGGAAACCCTCCTCAGTTCAATTGCAAGGTCAGCGGCAATCGTCGGCCCGTAATGGTGGGCATGGATTTTATGGCCATTCGCGCGCATGGTTTGGATTGTCGCGTTATCTATGCTCTGCCAAGCGATCAATGCGTCGCAAATTCCCTCGGCATCCTCTGGTATTTCAATTGCTGCTTTGGACTCAAAACCATCGGGCAGATTACACGCTCTAGTCATCATGACAGAGCAGCCAACAGACCATGCCTCTAGAACAGTCATTGGCAGCCCTTCGCTTTTTGACGGAAGGATAAACATATCTGAAACCGCATAGCTTCGAAATTTATCAGTCCCCCGCTGCGTCCCGCCAAACACAACGTTGCCATACTTGTTTGATAGTCTTTCTATCTCCGACTGAAACCCCTCAGCCGCGTCAACCCAGCCACAGAACACCAATTGGTGCTTATGACTGAAATCTAAATCGCGTACGCACGCCATTTCCCACGCCGCTAACAACTCGCGCCATCCCTTTTTATCATGAATTCGTCCCAAAAATAAAAGAATTTTGCGATTTTCAAATGTGTCACGCCACCAATCGGGCCGACCCGAAGGGACAGCGATATATGGGACAAAGTTCGGCGCAATAACAATATCGGAAGGTCCTAAAAATGCCTGAATATCGTCAGATTCCTTTTGATTTAGGCTGTGAATAAACTGTGCCTTGCGCAAGAATTTCGTTTGAAACAACAGGGAAACAGCCCATTTTAGCACACGCGACCTCTTTAAAATCCACGGCTCCAACATCCCGTGAGGTGTCACGACGTAAGGCCGCCCAAATCTTTTTGACCAAGCCAAAGCGGCAAAGACATGAAACATCCAAATTCCATGAATATGCGCCACGTCATAATCGTGTCGCATCAAATACCATAACATTCCCCACGATGCCCCAAATCTTGCAGGGCCGAAACTTTTAAAGGTTCTGATCGTCACGTCGGGCCATTGTGTTTTTGCCTCTGCGACGTCATCGGAATTAAGTGAAACCACCTCAAGGATAAGGCTGTCATCTTTCTTCCATTCGTGGGCATAAAGGCGCGCCACTTCGGAAACGCCCCCTCCAGCGGTCCCAATATTGGAAAGTAAAATCAAGACGCGCAATTTTTCGACTTTGGCTTTCATATCTTGTCCTGAGTCAAGACTGCAACGCCCTCGGCAAACCGCGCGCTATCACCAAGTGCTGACGATGCACTTGCGTTTATGCACATTCTTTCCCACATAGATTTATCGCTGCTGAGAATATCCATAAAATGGGCCAATCCCTCTGAATTGTCGGGTTCAAAGACAAATCCATTCACCCAACTTTTAACCAAAAGATCGCGCGCACCGCACACTGTGCTGACCAAAACAGGAAGTCCCATTGCCTGCGCCTCGATGATCACATTGCCAAACTGCTCTTCTAAACTTGGCAGAATTAACGCCAGCGAATTAGCCAGAATTTGGGCAATACCTTCGGTTTGAACAAAACCTTTGAACACAACATGATCCGCAATTCCAAGACGCGATGAGAGTTGAGTTAATTCGGCTAATAAATTTCCTGAACCGCAGATAACAAGCTTGCGTTTCGAATTACTGATTTGACGAAACTTTGCAAAGGCGTGCAAAGCCAATGAAATATTCTTCTTTTCCACCAGTCGCGCGACAATCAAGAAATCACGATCTTCAAAATTCATACCCTGGGGTGCCGGTCGTGCGCTGGACAAAGTTTGGATACGATCAACTGATAATGTGTTATATTCACCAACGACTGGACGAAAACTTAGAAAACGGAAATAGTCTTTTGACCGCAAGCCAGACGTGATTACCCCCAGATAGGGAAGTAAAACAAGAAACTTAATCATTTCTCGCGCAAGGCTGCGATCGCTGTCGTCGAATTTTGAACATCCCATCAAATAAACTTTTCTGAGCCGCAATCGCAGATAAAATGAGAACAGGGCAACATGAAGCTTGTCATAATTGCACAGAAACCATACCGCCTTGCCCGTTTTCATTTCTTGTCGCATCAAGGCAGCAAGAAGCTGCATTGAAGTTGGCTTTTTCGCCGTAGACAAAGTAATTTTTTCAAAGCGGTCGGTGGGCGTGGCGTCCCATTCATAGATGTCTGACCGAGACACCTCTTGCACCCCGATACACCTAATATTGCCCTTAAAGTGCTGAGAAACCGCAACAATGCGGTCGTCATGCATCGGGCCAAGGTTCTCCCACAGGAATATCAGGGTTTTCATCGCATGATTTCCCTTTTGGATTTCCGTATCATAGGCGCAAGCGCCGCAGCAAGCCCCACAAAAAAATCACAGCAATTATACTGGCAGGAACAGCAATCACCGCCAATAATGTACCGCGAAACAAGATCGGCATATAGGCTGCCATGACGATCCCACTCATGCCAATTTCAACATTAAACCCGGAATTACGAGAAGACTCCAATTTTTCGTCTAAATATACGACCAACCGGCCGAAAAGAAACATTCCAAAGACGACACCAAGCATTCCGAAGTCAACATAAATCTCACCTGGAAGAGGCATACTAATATTCAGAAAATCGTATCCTGCGGCGCGTGCTGCATCAGAACCAGTGGGCTGATATTTCCCCGACCAAATTTCGCGGGGAATGATGAAAAGCAGAGCAGACGCCAATCTTCCGCCCCATGAATATCCCTCGACACCAACGAGTATTATTGCATTCATGAGAGATTGAAATCCGTCAAAGTCACCACTTTTAAGGCTTTCTTCCAAGATGGGCAATTGATAACTAAAGTTCAAATCTGCACGCCTGTTGAAGGAGCTTAGAAAAGGAAAAACCAAGAAAATCAGAACGGGTGCCGCAAAATAGATGAGCGGCCGATTTTTATTGTAAGTGGAAATGAACGTGGTGCATAAAATGATAAACGAAATTGATATCATTAAATATCTTGGTATATTGGTTGGAAAGTTTGTTGTAATCATCATCAAAAAACTGAGCGGATACAATAAATTCATAACTAGATTTTTAAATTTTAAAATATTTCGTTGATATGAAATAATTACGAATGTTGAAATTGCCACTGCTGATGGAAATGTTTTCAACAAACCCAAAGACGTTAAGTTAAAACCACTTTGTTGAATAATTAATGAACTTGATTCTCTTGTAGCAAAGAATGCTGAAATTCCGACTTTGTCAAAGGCATACAATGCGAAAATCATTGCGGAAATGAAAATGAATAATGTTGCAAACGAGTTGTCTACCTTGTATCGAGAAGGCAGATTTTCCTGTGCTTGTCGATTTTTGAGTTGGGACGTAAGATATCCGAAAACAAAAGATATTACAGCGTATAAATTCATTAGAGCCGCTGGAATTAAGTTGTCGAAATTTACGGAGTTTGGAAGCCAAGGCAATATTCCAGTTCCAATTTGATAAATGGCTGGCATTGTCATTCCGTAGCACCAAAATAACATAAGCATAAATGCTACAGGTTGATTGCGTGTAGAAATCATTAAGCTACAGTAAAATGACGAAAGAATTAAAAACGAAAAGGTTGTAATCAGACTTGGAAAAAATAACCGATCGTTTGACTGCAAAAGAATGGCAATCGCAAGCAAGAAATTTGCCGTCAGTGCCGCGACTAGGATCGACCTTTTGCTCATTTTCTATTACTCAATTTAGGTCCTTGCGGGTTGCAATCCATCCCGTGACAAGGCCATCTGCAATAACCATTGCTAAACCTATTTCCAGCAAAGATCCTCTTGCGAAAAACGGTGCTGCCGCAACGGCGCCGTACACTGCCAACACAATCCACGCGTATTCTGCTTGTCGGTTCATCGCCATCAGCCGGGTCCCTAAGGTTGTCCACATGACATTCAAAAGCGCCGCTATGCCAAGTAACGCGAACATCGTCTGTGTTGCTTTCATACCGCCGTGAGACAATAACGAAAGCAGCGCCGGTCCCCAAATCACCAAGACCCCCAGTGACGGCACCATCACGATCATACTGGTGACTATGTTCGCTTGCATCAATCTATGGGTCAAGGTGTGATTTTTGGCATTTAAGGATCGCGTCAGTTCGGGCAGGCTTGCGCGGGTCAACAGCCCGGCAAATTGCAGGGGTGTTCGTGTCATCATACGCACTGTTGCAAAGACTGCCGCCGCGGTTGGGCCCATCGTGAAGCCAATGGCCAAAACAACGGAATGCAGCCCAAAAGAGTTCGCCGCGGTCAGCGCAAATGCGGCTGCGGAGGGGTGCAAAAGCCGGCGAAGCGTGGCGCGGTCAGAAAACTGCGTGCCAATGCGAACCCAAGGCTCTAATCGGCGGATCAGGCCGATTTCGACCGCCACCACCGCAAATGACGCTGCACAACTGGCGGCAGCCGCGGCTGCAATCTTGCCGCCCAGCATGGCAATGATGATGACGGCAATTCCCTGAAAGGCATAACTAAAAGCCCCAAACAGTTGTCCTAACGCATATTTATTTGTGGCCTGATACAGCGACATGGTAAAATTTGTTTGTATGCCCAACATTGCCCCAAGGGTTTGCAACGCAATCGCCCCTGCAACCTGTTGCAACGTAAATCCACCATGCAGGCCGTCATGCGCCGTGGAAACCCAGATGACCAAGCCGATTGCCACACAGGCGGCCGCTGTGGCCGATATAGCGGTGACGAAAACCCAACTCGTTTGATAAATCCGCAGGGCATCTGTGTGGTTTTTGACCGCGACTGATTTTGTCATATCCACCGCAGCCGTTGTCGCAAGCCCAAAATCTGACAAGTACAGATAACTGGGAATCGCGCTGATCATCAACCAAACGCCCAAGCCATCTAGGCCCCAAGCAGCGCTTAGGATCGGAACGCTGAGCAACTGAAACAGGGCTACAAAGACTTTTCCCAGCAGATTTGCACCAAAACCGCTGACAAGTCTGCGCGCGATTTCTGAGTTTTTATAGCGGTGGATAAGCTGTCTCACGATGCGGCTCTGGACAGAAAATCCTGATACGCTTCGGTTATCCCGTCTTTTAAGGGACGCGCCCTGTTCCAACCCAAGTTATAGAGGCTTGTGCTGTCCATAAGTTTGCGCGGCGTGCCATCAGGCATGGATGCATCAAACTTTAAATTGGCATGATACCCCACAACGTCAGCGATGGTTTCGGCCAATTCGCGGATAGTCACTTCGGCACCAGTGCCGACGTTGATATGGTCATGACCTGAATATTCCTTCAATAAAAACACCAAAGCATCCGCCAGGTCATCTGAATGCATAAACTCTCGAAGTGGCGTGCCGGTCCCCCAAACGATAATTTCATCCTGACGGCTTTGCTTGGCTTCATGAAACTTGCGCAAAAGGGCGGGCAAGACATGGCTTGTATTTAGATCATAGTTGTCACCCGGCCCATACAAATTGGTTGGCATTGCCGATATCCAGTCGCGGCCAAATTGCTGGCGATACGCTTGCACCAGTTTGATGCCCGCAATCTTGGCGATAGCGTACCATTCGTTGGTCGGCTCTAAAGGCCCTGTCAATAAAGCATTTTCAAGAATAGGCTGAGGTGCCGCTTTTGGGTAAATACACGAGGACCCCAAAAATAAAACGCGCTGCACGTCTGTTTCATGCGCTGCTTGCATGACATTCGCCTCAATCATCAGGTTTTTGTATAAAAAATCGACGGGAAAATCACGATTGGCTTTAATCCCGCCGACGTGGGCGGCCGCGAGAACGATGGCATCTGGACGCTGCGCATGGATCCATTCGCGGGCCGCCGCTTGATTGACCAGATCAACTTTGTCCCGTCCAACGGTCAGAATTTCACAGCCCTCCAAGGCCAATCGGCGGGAAACAGCACTGCCGACCATTCCGTTATGACCGGCGACGAAAACACGTTTATTCTTTAAAGAAAACGCCATTTATTTGACCTTTATCAATCCTGAGGCAGGCATTTATTTTCCAGCAAGCGCTGTCACGCTTTGAACAAAAACGGCGACATCGCCTTTTGGCGCATACTCAAAAGCGCCTTTACGAAAACGCTGCCACATCGGTTCGTCCTGATCCAAGCGCGCCATTCCCTTTGCCAGGCCATCGGAGTTACTTGGTTCAATCGTAAATCCATTTATGCCGTTTCGCACCAACTCATCTGCGGCCCCACAAACATTTGATACGATTACTGGGACGCCCATAGCTTGTGCTTCGATGACGACAAGGCCAAACTGTTCTTCTTGGCTGGGCAACAACAACGCAAATGATCTTGCTAAGGCTTTTGCAATATCAGCAGTTTGCGCGAAACCGTGGAAGACAACGTAATCCGATATTGCCAATTCATTCACCAGTTGACGCAAATTACCCTCAAGTGGACCCGACCCGAACAAGTGAAGCTCCCGCGGATTGGCCACCAACTGGCGATACAGCGCATATGAACGCACGAGCGTTTCATGATTCTTCTTTTGCACAAACCGCGCAATGCAAATGAAATAGCGATCCTTGAATGATATGTCGCTTTGATCCATTGACAAGACACGAAAGCGTTCGATGGATAACGTATCATACCCGCCCATGATCTTATGCTTTGGAATCCCCAGTAACCTGAGATAATCTCTGGAACGGGCGGATGCGCCAATCGCGCCTTGGTAAGGTATCATAAAAGCACGCTTGCAAATTTCGCGCCATAGTTTCCGAGGATAATCATCATATTTTGAGTCTGCCATGGTCATAACCCGATCGCCTAAAAGGCGCAAAAACATAGCAAAGAAAAGGATGACGGGCCTTTCATAATGACACATAAACCAAGTGCCCCTCCCGAAACGCAACCGAAATCTTACCAGCGCGTAAAGCAAACTGATCCCAATGGATCGATGATCGTGGCACAATGTGACTTTTTCAAAACTGCTCCGCGTTTCAGGAACCCAATCATAGGTGCCAGACGTGCCATACATTTCCAGCCCAATCGTTTTGTATCCCGCCCTTGCGACGGCGTCGCAGCGGTCTGCATGGGTTGGGCCAAAATTTTCCCAAAGGAAGATCAGTTTTTGCATGATTCTTTCTTGTGTGCCCAATGACTAAGGGAAAGGCTTTTCGGCAACACAACGCACCTGAGCCCTATTGCGATCAACGATTGCCCACAATCTACAAATTTTATGAAACAGATTTGCGCCTACGATACCATGGATCACTTGCCATTTTGGCGGCCATTTATGTGCTATTGCCTCGGACGAAATAACACGTAATCCTGTGGATTGAATAAGATTACCCAAGTTTCCAGCGCTCCAGGAAAAGAAATGTTGATCATAGTCATCTTCAGAAAAGTGAGTTGATGCAACGTCACACGGAACGACTACAATTAATTTTCCCCCTTTTTTCAAGACTCTGCCAAGTGAAACAATTGTTTCATATGGGTTGTGAACGTGTTCAATAGCATGGTTCGAAATAACGACGTCAAAGGTTTCGTCTTTCAGGTCGTTCATATCCGTGCGCACTGGCGTTCCACGTGACTTTGCATAGGCTACGGCTACTTTGTTGATCTCAAGCCCCATGATTTGTGCCGTCGGTAATTTTAGCGACCTGAGAAGGGCGCCTGACCCGCAACCAAAATCTAATACGCTGTCACTACTTTTAATAAATTTCGCGAATTTGAATTTGTTTAGTTCGCCCTGCAAATCGCCCCCTGCAGATTGTTTCTCAAAATATGACCCATCATAATAATCAGTTGGATTTTGATAGTCTTTTCCAGTTTTCGCCAATTCTTCCCCCAGTCTTAAATAATTTACGCTAGCTCATTTAGATAAATCCACAGCATGAGCAATTTTCATTTATAAAGTCCTAACTTTGTCGGCATTCGAGAGCGCAAGCATTTTGAAATCTCGATACATCTTCGACTAAACTGAATGCAGAATCGGAGCAATCTCCAAATTGGGCGCGACGAATATGTGTAAATCCATGTTTGATCAATTTTAAAACTGGCTTCCACTCCTATTTTCTGGAAACAGTCACCCCTCTAAACTCACAGGCACGTCCAGCCCATGGTCTTGCAATAATTTCGTTCTTTGGCTTGCCTTCAGGTCGGCAGCCACCATCTCGGCGCACAATTCCTGGGCGGTAATTTCGGGGGTCCAGCCCAATTTGAGTTTTGCCTTGCTGGGATCGCCCAACAACGTTTCCACCTCGGCGGGACGAAAATAACGTGGATCGATGCGCATAACCACATCGCCAAGCTTCAGCGAAGGGGCCTTGTCGCCGTAAATCCCAACAATTGTTGCAATCTCATTTACACCTTTTCCCGTGAACTGCAGCGTCAGGCCCAGCTCTGCGGCGGACCATGTGATAAAGTCCCGCACAGAATATTGCTTGCCCGCGGCGATCACAAAATCTTCTGCGGCATCTTGTTGCAGCATCATCCACTGCATTCGGACGTAATCCTTGGCGTGGCCCCAATCACGCAGGCTGTCGATATTGCCCATATACAGACAATTCTCCAACCCCAAGGCGATATTGGCAAGGCCGCGCGTGACCTTGCGCGTGACAAAAGTTTCGCCGCGCCTTGGGCTTTCGTGGTTAAATAAGATCCCATTGCAGGCGTAGATACCATAAGCCTCGCGGTAATTAACGGTGATCCAATAGGCATACATCTTTGCCACTGCATAAGGACTGCGCGGATGAAACGGCGTGGTTTCGGTTTGCGGCGTTTCTTGCACCAAGCCATAGAGTTCAGACGTAGAGGCCTGATAGAACCGCGTTTTTTGTTCCAGTTTTAAAAACCGTATCGCCTCCAACAGTCGCAAAGTGCCGATCGCGTCGACATCGGCGGTATACTCGGGCGCTTCAAAGCTGACGGCAACATGGCTTTGCGCGCCAAGGTTGTAAACCTCGTCAGGCTGCACTTCGGACAAAAGCCGCGTCAGGTTGGAACTGTCTGTTAGATCGCCATAATGCAGCTTTAGCCTTGGATTTGGCGCGTGCGGGTCTTGGTAAATATGGTCAATGCGCTGGGTGTTGAAATTTGAAGCGCGTCTTTTTATGCCATGGACCTCATAGCCTTTTTCCAGCAGCAACTCTGCCAGATAGGATCCGTCCTGTCCTGTGATCCCTGTGATCAGTGCCTTTTTCATGGTGTCTTTGTTTCCCTGTCGATCGATGGCAATGCAGGGCTGTGAACCAAGCGAACCATTTCTGTTTGCATACGCCCCAAGATACCGGCCCCGTCCCAATGATCAACGGCACGAAGGCGCGCGGCCTGGCCAAGGATCATGCGCCGCTTTGGGTCGTCCAGCAGACCGATCAGCGCCTGCGCCATGCCTGCAGCATCGCCGGGTGCGACAACTTGGCCGCAACCCGCCACTTCTCGGCCCAGTGCCGTCTCGGCAGGCGTCGTTGCCAGAACGGGCCGACCAGAGGCCAGCATATTCGCAAGTTTTGATGGCAAAACAAGATCAACGGCGCCCGCGACTTGCGGCAGCAAATGCACATCCGCCATTCCCAAAAGATCGCTTAGCTGGTCGCGGGGTTGGAGAGGAAGAAAACGAACAAAGGGAAAGTCGTGGCATTGTGCTTGCAGGGTTTCGCGCATCGGTCCATCGCCGCAGATCACAATCGTGATATCGTCTCGGACTGCAAGGTGCCGCGCCATCTGGGGAATAATTTCAAAACCTTGCTTATTCGCAATATTGCCAGAGTAAAGGGCCACATAAGGTGTTGTTATGCCCAATTTTGCCTTGAAGGGCGATATAGTTTCAACCGGTGATATCGCAGACAGGTCGGCCCAATTGCGAAACTCATAAACCCTGTCCGCTGCAACGCCCTTGGACAAAAGCCGCTCTACCATTGGGGCAGAGATTGAACTGACACGATCAAACCGCGTCAGCATCCAGCGTTCAAATCCCGCGGCCACACGGGCCAATACTGATCCCGGTTTCATAAGACCAGTTGCCAGCGCGGCCTCAACTTCGAAATCCTGCACGTGAAGCCAGCTTTTCGAACCTGCAATCCGCGCCGTCATCCACCCCGTTACCGCTGAAATCAGCGACGGCGCGATCACCACCACGATATCTGGTCTTTTGCGCAGCGCCGACCAAAGCGCCACAGGCGCCGCCATCAGCGCAAAGCTTGCATGATGCAGTATGCGTTTTATCCCGCTGGGTCGGCGTGGCACATAAAGGGGGGCATGGGTCACGTGAACACCGCCTAAGGTTTCACGGCGATAGCTGAACCTTTGCCAGCCCTTCATAATCTGCCAAGCGGGATAATAGGGCAGAGCGGTGACCACATCGACCATGTGCCCTTGTGCGGCCAGAAATTCAGCCATGCCCGTTGTATATAGACCCGTCGATATGATCTCGGGCGCATAATTGATTCCCAAGAACAAAATTCTCATCGCTATCCCCCTGCTGGTGCCGCGTATGCGATTTTTTTTAAAAAACGCTAAAATTGCGCGAAAAAGCCAACTAAAAGGATAACATAAGCAATCACAAGGTTGACCAACGAACTAAAAGCATAGGTTATGGATACAATGAGCATGGGCAGCGGGCAAGCCATTTATGCGCGTCTTGGTGATTTTGGTGATCGCGCGGGTTTTATCGCACTGATTTCGTCCCACCTTTTCATCGCAGTTTATCTTCACCTAAAAAGCAGGGGTTCCGATCGAAACCTAGGCCAAATCAAGGGGGTATTGGGGAACATCGCCCCGGGTCAGGCAGCCCAGCAGACGCTTTGGACAGATGCGGGTCTGTTACGCGATGCACCAAAATGCCGCCTCCTTGGTTTACCGAAGGGGATAGCAGTCGGCGTATCTTGGCAAACGTTACCTCGTTTAAAGGTCTTGGAAGAATTCTTCGCTAAATAGCTGCACCCCCATCCCGACAGGTCGCAAATTTTGGGGCAGATCGAAGATCCAGTTACGTTCATGTGCCGCCCAAGCGTGAAAACCGCGCGCTTGGGCGGCGCAATCCGGTTTTTTGCAAATCAAATCTTTATAAATCAGAGATTTGCAGATGGTTCTTGATTTGCCCCATGTGGCGCGGCGTAGTTTTCAACTATGTTTCAAAATGTGCTGGTTAACCTAGGGTGTTTGGAAATTTTTCTTCGAGAAATTGCATGAATGCCTTTATTTTCGCGCTGGCCAGTCGTTTAGAGGGGTGAAGAACCCACAGTTCCGATGGTTGATCGGATGAGGGGCCCCAACTGACCAACCGCCCCGCCGCCAGGTCTGCCGCGATCAGCAAGCGCGGCAGTTTTGCGGCCCCAATGCCCGTCAAAACCGCGTCGCGCACCATCGACAAGGTTGGCAATGCAAGGATCGGTTGAATATCAATCGCGGTGGTGCCTGCGATCTGCCAAATCGTTTGTGTGGTCATCAGGCCGCGGACGACCACAGGCAGCGGTTTTTGGACTGTGATGTCGTTCTTTTGGATATGGTCGGCAAAAGACGCAAGCGAAACGATTAACACATCATCCCGCGCAAAGCATCGTCCCACCAAATCTAAGCTGGGCTCTGGGTTGACCCTGATCGCAATATCGTAACCCTCATTTACAAGGTCTACAGTGCGGTCTTCACTTGTCACGGCAAGCTTGACGTCGGGATAGGCCAAAGCGAATTCTGCCGCCAATTGTCCCATGATCATCTGGCCAAACAATGTCGGAACGTTAATTCTTAATTGCCCATGTGGTTTGGTTCTGCCATCCCGCAACACTGCCGCTGCGTCATAGATTTCATGCAGCGGTCCAGAGATGCGTTCGAGCAGGGTCGTCCCCTCTTCGGTCAGGCGCACAGACCGAGGCCCGCGATCAAACAATCGCACGCCCAAGGCCGTTTCCAGTTCCATTATTTTGCGCGACAGGCTTGCCTTTGGTCGGCCAGTCATCCGGCTTGCTTGTGAAAAGCCACCATTGGCGGCGACAATGGCAAAATCTGCAAGGTCATCAAGGTTCATCATTGTTCCAAAAATGGGACGACAGGGGCCAGTATGGTCATTTGAATACAATAGTTCGATCCCTTATCAAAAAGGCAAGGCCCGACAGTCCCAGCGCACAGATTACGCATAAGGTTAAACGGCGATTGATTGCGGCTGACGTTCGGTCGTTTTTGCAGATGGGGTCGCTGGGTCATATGCTGATGTGACAAAATGGCAGACCCGCAGACACAGGGGCGCGTGAACCTTGCTGCACAAACGGGTTTGCAGGCCGCATAAATTGTTTTGCGAAAGGAACGCTATGACCGATGAAAACCTAAAAAATACGCCCCAAGACGCTGCCAAGGGTTACTGGATCGTCCTTGCCACAGTTCTGGATAACGAAGGCTTTGGCAATTATACTTTTGTGGCGGGGCCCGTGATAAAATCGTTTGGGGGGCGCGTACTTGCGCGGGGCGATGTCGCGATTGTGGTCGAGGGTGCGGTATCGGGGCGGCCCTATGTCATAGAATTTCCCAGCTATCATGCGGCGCAAGCGTGCTTTGGCTCTGCGCCCTATCAAGCGGCAATTGCGTTGCGCGATGGTGTCGCAGAATTTAACATCATCATCGCGCAGGGATTTGTGCCTCCAGAACCCGCAGCGCCGAACCGTTGAGGCGTTTTCTCGTTGGATCGAACGATCCTTGAACTGCTGTCAGTTCGGGGTAGAATTTGCGCAACAGCGTGGCAAAGCCACGGCTTGTTTGCTGTCATCGCTTTGGCAATTTCCATTTGGGACACATCACATAGGGGCGATGACGTGTGCACATGAAATCCCCGCACTTGACCCATAAACGGCTTGCCCCTATACGACCTGTGTCTGCGGGCAAATGCCTTGCGGACCCGATTCTTTTTGGACTGTGACTTCGGCAGGGTTATCCAAATGAAACGGTCAAACAGTCGCAGTATCTCTGGGGGCCAGTCCCCGTGAAGACCAGAGCAATGCAGCGGCCATATGTCGGGGATAACCCGCGGAGGAGATGCGATGAACTTAATCGCCCAAATAGAAGCCGAGCAAATCGCGGCTTTGAACAAGACGATCCCTGACTTTAAGGCAGGGGATACCATCAAAGTCGGTTACAAAGTGACCGAAGGCACGCGCTCGCGTGTTCAGAATTATGAGGGCGTTGTGATTGCGCGCAAGGGTGGGGCAACCATCTCGGCGTCGTTCACTGTGCGTAAGATTTCCTTTGGCGAGGGTGTGGAACGTGTGTTCCCGCTGTATTCTACCAACATCGACAGCATCGAAGTGGTGCGTCGTGGTCGTGTCCGTCGTGCTAAGTTGTATTACTTGCGCGATCGTCGCGGCAAGTCTGCGCGCATTGTCGAAGACACCACATATAAGCCCATGTCGGAATAAGGAGCAGATCGATGAAAGCAGATACACATCCCGATTATCACTTTATCGACGTCAAAATGACCGATGGCAGCGTGTTCAAGACGCGCACCACTTGGGGCAAAGAGGGCGACCAGATGGCCCTAGACATCGATCCTTTGGCGCATCCCGCATGGACGGGCGGCAACGCCAAATTGATGGACACCGGCGGTCGCGTGTCTAAGTTTAAAAACAAATACGCGGGTCTTGGTTTCTGATCCACCCATCCTTTGCAAAGTGCATAGGATTAAGTATACCAAAAGGCGCGCTGTGAAGGCGCGCCTTTTTGATTGACCAAAGGATGCTGAGATGGCGCATATTATTGTGACTGGCAATGAAAAGGGCGGGTCTGGCAAATCCACGACCGCAATGCACGTCGCCACTGCCTTGGTGCGCATGGGGCATCGGGTCGGCGCCCTAGATCTGGATCTGCGGCAAAAGACCTTTGGGCGGTATATTGAAAACCGTGCGGCCTATGTGTCGCGGGTTGATTTGAATCTGCCCAGCCCGAATTACATCAACTTGCCCGAACTGGACCCCGCCGAGATGAAAGCGGGCGAAAATCCTTTTGACCAGCGTCTTGCGGCGGCCTTGGCCGAACTTGAGGCGGGCAATGATTTCATCGTGATCGACTGCCCTGGCAGTCACACGAGGCTGTCTCAGGTGGCGCATTCGCTGGCGGACACCCTGATCACGCCGCTGAACGACAGCTTTGTCGATTTTGACCTTTTGGCGCGGGTGGATTCGGAAACGGGGGCGGTGCAGGGCCCTTCGATCTATGCGGAAATGGTGTGGAATGCGCGGCAGTTGCGCGCGCAAATGGGGCGCAAGCCGATTGATTGGATTGTGCTTCGCAACCGTCTTGGCGCGCAACAGATGCACAACAAACGCAAGGTTGGTGCGGCGCTGGAAGATTTGTCCAAGCGGATTGGGTTTCGCACGGCCGCTGGCTTTTCCGAGCGGGTCATTTTCCGCGAGTTGTTTCCGCGTGGTTTGACCCTTTTGGATCTCAAGGCGACAGGGGTTGATATGCTGAATCTATCCAATATCGCGGCAAGGCAAGAATTGCGTGATTTGGTCAAGGAATTGCGTCTGCCCGGCGTTAAGGTTGATTTCTAGGGATGGCAAATCCGCTGTATGATGCATTGTTTGCGCCGTTTGTGGGGCGGTCTATGGCGGTTCTGATCCTTGCGGATGGGCGCGAGATTTCGGGGGCAAAGTTTCATCAGATGATCGCGGGATATGGCGCGGCTTTGGTGGCAAAAGGCGTGGTCAAAGGTGATCGTGTCGCGGTTCAAGTTGTCAAATCGCCAGAGGCCTTAGCGCTTTACGGTGCGGTGGTGGCGGTAGGGGCGGTGTTTTTGCCACTTAACACGGCCTACACGGCGTCAGAGGTGGCGTATTTCCGCCAAGATGCGGCGCCGCGGTTGTTTTTTGATGATGCGGCTTTGGCGGCATTGTCGGGTGATGCGGCGGATTTTGCGCCGGTAGATTGCGAAGGCGATGATCTGGCAGCGATCCTTTATACATCGGGGACGACGGGGCGATCCAAAGGGGCGATGTTGACCCATCAAAACCTGCTCTCAAATGCGCGGGTTTTGGTCGACGCTTGGCAGTTCACGGATGCCGACGTTTTGCTGCACGCTTTGCCGATCTTTCACACCCACGGGCTGTTTGTCGCCTGTAACGTCAGCTTTATGTCGGGCGGGGCGATGATTTTTCTGCCCAGTTTCGATGTCAAAACCGTTCTGGCGCAAATGACGCGTGCAACGGTGATGATGGGCGTGCCCACGTTTTACACGCGCTTGTTGGAACAGGTGGATTTGGATTTTGCACATATGCGCCTGTTTACCAGCGGGTCCGCGCCCCTGCTTGCGCAGACGCACCGCGACTTTGCCGCCCGCACGGGGCACGTCATTTTGGAACGCTACGGGATGACGGAAACGAATATGAACACCTCAAACCCGTATACGGGCGCGCGGCGGGCAGGGACTGTGGGGCGGCCGCTTGACGGGGTTCAGGTGCGGTTGTCGGATGTTGTGGACGGCGTTGGGATGATCGAGGTGCGGGGGCCGAATGTTTTTGCAGGCTATTGGCAGATGCCTGAAAAAACCGCCGCCGAGTTCACGGCGGATGGTTGGTTTATCACGGGGGATTTGGGGACGATGGACGCGGATGGATATTTGTCCATCGTTGGGCGGTCCAAGGATTTGGTGATTACGGGGGGGTATAATGTCTATCCCAAAGAGGTTGAGCAGGTTTTAGACACCTGCGCGGGGGTGGTCGAATCTGCGGTGATTGGTTTGCCGCATCCCGATCTGGGCGAGGCGGTCTTTGCGGTGCTGGTGGGTGCGCCTGATCTGGCGGTCATTCCGGCACAATTGGCCGCGCAATTGGCGCGGTTCAAATTGCCCAAAGGGATGATTGTGGTAGATGCCCTGCCGCGCAACACGATGGGCAAGGTCCAAAAGGCCGAGCTGCGGCGGATTTATGCGGATTGGTTTTCGGGGTCCGCCAAGGACCCGTCCAAGAACGCCTCAAACGCGTCTAAATCCAACGTCTCAAACTGACCAAAGCCTTGCATCCAGACCGAGGCGGCGCGCAAGGCGTCTGGATCCAACTTGCACCAGACGACACGGCCACGGCGCTCGCGGGCAATTATGCCTGCATCCGCCAGAATCCCCAGATGTTTGGAAATCGCGGCCAAGGACATCTTAAACGGGGCGGCGACATCCGTCACAGCCATATCGTCAATCAGCAGCATCGACAGGATCGCGCGGCGGGTCGGGTCCGCAAGGGCCGAGAATATGGCATCTAGGGGTTCAGTCATAGTGCGTTTATCCTGCGGATAGAGGCAATCGTCAACCAAATGGTTGAATATGGATTGGGGGCGGTGCGGAATGGGCGGAATCGTCGCGGCTTGGTAAGTGTAATATAATCAATGGCTTGTAAGAATATCCTGCGGATTGTTTCATATTGACTCATGCCGCGCCATTGCTTAGACAGCCCCAAACCGAACGGGATCTTGGTCATGGAGCGGGAACGCGCGCGGCTTGCCGCGCTAGAGCAGCGGATCGCAGACGCCAAGACTGCCGCGGCCCCGCGCCGTAGTGCCCAAGGGGATAAGCACCGCCAAGTGCAATTGGCGTGGCGGATGGTGATTGAACTGGTGGCCGGTCTGATGATCGGTTTCTGCATCGGATACGCGTTTGATTTGCTGTTTGGCACTCTGCCCGTGTTTCTGGTGATCTTTATCCTCGCGGGGTTTGCGGCTGGTGTAAAAACCATGCTGCGATCCGCACAAGAGGCGCAGGCCAAAGCGGATGCGCTGGGACAACAAACACAAGCCGCGCAAGTGGCCGACGACGAAGAGGAAGACTGACGTGGCAAGCGAAGAACACGGCGGCGGGTTGGCGTTTCACCCTTTGCAGCAGTTTGAAATTCATCCGTTGTTTGGGGATGGCCCGATCCAGTGGTATACGATCACCAATGCGACCCTGTGGATGGCCTTGGCCGCGCTGGGGATTATTGCAGTGTTCGTGCTAGGCTCGCGCGGGAAATCGCTGGTGCCATCGCGGATGCAGTCTTTGGGCGAGATGGCCTATGATTTCGTCCATAACATGGTCGTTGACGTGACGGGCGAAGACGGCGCGAAATTCTTTCCGCTGGTCATGACGTTGTTCGTGTTCATCCTGTTTGCCAATATGCTGGGCCTCTTGCCTGGCTCGTTTACGCCGACAACGCATATCGCGGTCACGGCAATCTTGGGCTTTGGTGTGTTTTTGTTCGTGACGCTGCTGGGTCTGTGGAAGCACGGCTTTCACTTTTTGGGCCTGTTCTGGATGTCGGATGCGCCGCTGATCCTGCGCCCCATTATTGCCGTGATCGAAGTGATTTCTTATTTTGTGCGCCCCGTCAGCCATTCCATTCGTCTTGCGGGCAATATCATGGCAGGTCACGCCGTGATGAAGGTTTTCGCCGCCTTTGCGCCGATGATCCTGATTTCAGGGATCGGCTATTTGGTGACGCCCGTGTCGATCCTGGCGATCGTTGCAATCTATGCGCTTGAGGTGCTGGTTGCCTTTATCCAGGCCTATGTCTTTACCATCCTGACCTGTGTTTACCTGAAAGATGCATTGCATCCAGGCCACTAGTCGGTTTCATCAACACGCTAAATCTTAGGAGAATATCATGGACGTACTCGCAGCAGCAGCTTTGGGCAAATTCATCGGCGCAGGTTTGGCCGCCATCGGTTCGGGCGCCGCCGCCGTCGGCGTGGGCAACGTGGCTGGCAACTTCTTGGCAGGCGCTTTGCGCAACCCATCGGCTGCTGGTTCGCAAACCGCAACGCTGTTCATCGGTTTGGCATTCGCCGAAGCCTTGGGGATCTTCGCGTTCCTCGTCGCTTTGTTGTTGATGTTCGCCGTCTAATCTTTGGCAACCTGAGGGGTGGCGCGTGCCACCCCCTGTAGTTCAAAAGGTTCGCGGAGGGACAGATGGCAACCACAACGACTGAGGTCGCAGGCGCGGCCCACGAAACAGCCAAGGCAGGAATGCCCCAGCTGGACTTCTCGACCTTTCCCAACCAGATATTCTGGCTGGTCGTCACCTTGATCGTGATTTATGTCGTGCTGTCGCGCGTGGCTTTGCCGCGTATCGGAGGCACAATTGCGCATCGCAAAGGCACGATCAATGCTGATCTTGCGGCAGCAGAAGAGCTGAAGCAAAAGGTTGTGGCGGCAGATAAGGCCTATCACGATGCTTTGTCGGCAGCGCGGATTGAGGCAGACAAGATCGTAGCGGGTGCAAAAGCCGAGATTGGCGCTGATTTGGCAAAAGCCATTGCCAAAGCAGATAACGATATCGCGAAACAAACGGCAGAATCATCCAAGCGGATTGACGAAATCCGCGCAGGTACCGCAGAGGCGGTGACCGCTGTTGCCAAAGATACGGCGGCGGAATTGGTTGCGGCACTGGGTGGCAAGTCAGACGCGGCGGCCATTATGGCGGCCGTTGCGGCGCGGTTGAAAGGGTAACGCGATGAAAAAACTTTTGACAGTTGCCTTTGCGATGACCGCTGGCCCTGCGCTGGCGGCGACAGGACCTTATTTCAGCCTGCACAATACCAATTTTGTGGTGATGTTGGCCTTTCTGGTCTTTCTGGGCATTTTGATTTGGCAAAAAGTGCCTGCAATGCTGGGCGGTTTGCTGGACAAGCGCGCCGTGCAGATCAAGGCTGATCTGGATGAGGCGCGCGCCCTGCGCGACGAGGCCAAGGCCTTGCTTGCATCCTATGACGTCAAGCAAAAAGAAGTGCAGGAACAATCGGCACGGATCATTGCAGCGGCCAAGGCGGATGCAGAGGCTGCTGCGGTTCAGGCCAAGGCCGATCTGAAAGAGGCTATTGCGCGGCGTCTGGCTGGCGCCAAGGATCAGATAGCCTCTGCCGAAGCGGCGGCGATTGCTGCGGTGCGTGATCAGGCGATTACGGTGGCGATAGCGGCGGCAGGTGAAGTTCTGGCCAAGCAAAGCACGGCGACCACCGCATCGGCGAGTATTGATGCTGCAATTGCGGTGGTCAACGCCAAGTTCCACTAAATCAGCAAAATGAATCGAAAAGGCCCAAGGTAAACCTTGGGCCTTTTTGTTTGTCTGCTGTTTGGCTACATTGTTGGGCGAATGATGATTTCAACCCGACGGTTTTGGGCGCGCCCCGCGTCGGTGAGGTTAGACGCGATGGGCGCATCCTCGCCACGACCCATGATGGCGATACGGCTTGGCGGCACGCCATTTGTGGCCAAAACGGTCGCAACCGAACTTGCACGGCGTTGTGAGAGGTCTTGGTTCAAAGCGGCGTCGCCCACGTTGTCGGTATGGCCGATCACTTGGATTTGGCTGTTTGGATAACTGATCAAGTTGGCCGCAACCGCGCGCAGATCAGAGGATAAATCAGGACGCAAGGCGGCGCTGCCTGTGGCGAACAAAACATCTTGGGGCATATTTACGACCAGATAATTGCCCATATTGGTGACTGAAATATTCGAATTGCCGATGGTGCTGCGCAGATCATTCGCCTGTTGGTCCAGCGTGGCCCCCACAGCGCCACCGATCGCCGCGCCGAATGCCGCACCAAGCGCTGCATTCTTTAACTTATTGTCGCCTTCGCGTGTGGCACCAAAAAAGGCGCCTGCAAGGCCACCCAGCACGGCACCATTTGCCATGCGCGTTTGACCATTTGCGGGCGCAGGGCCTGGATCGCAGGCCGTCAGCGTTAGCATAGCGGCCATAGAAAAAAGGATTGGGGTTTTTAGGGTCATATCTGCCTCGGGTTTGGAACCGGCCATTTTCGGCCTTGATGACAGTTTAGCCTGAATTGACCCCTCGGAGATAGGCCCTGATTTCTTATGGCAGATTTCCGCGCATTTCGGATATCATTGCGCGTCAATCCGCGCGGATTCCCATGCAAGAATAGCGCGTTTGACCGGAAGACCCCAATGATAGCCACCCAACGCCCCCGATTTGCGCAAGGCGCGATGGCATGGCACCAACAGACTGATCGGATTGCGGCCGACGGCTGTGCCTGTGGCGCGAACTGCACTTGCATGACCCGATGCAGCCGCCAGTTCAGAATAGCTGGTGACATGGCCCGAGGGAACGTGCATCAGCGCCTCCCATACCTTAATCTGAAAGGGCCCACCGATCAGATGTAAATGCCCGCCGTGGCCGCAGATGGCGGCATTGGCCAGATCGGCCACCTCGGGATCGGGTGCGAACTGGGCCTTCGGCCAGCGCGCGGTCATATCCTGCATCGACCAATCGCGGCCAAAATCGGCTGTAAACCCCAAACCGCACAGACCGCGATCCGTGGCCATAGCCAAGGCCTCACCAAAAGGCGTCTCTAGATAGGCATGGCGGATGACCAGACCTGCACCTGCGCGCGCATAATCGCCGGGCGACATCGATTCCCATGTCAAAAATAGATCGTGCAGGCGGCCCGTCCCCGAAAGACCCGCCAGATGGGCGGCGTCAAGCGTCGTATAACGATCCGCCAAAAGGCGGCGTGCGTGATCCAAGGTCAGATATTGCTGATAGCGTTTGGGCGAAACCCCGACCCAGGCCGAAAACATCCGTTGGAAATGCGCCGGAGACATTTGCATTTGGTATGCCAGATCGTCCAGCGTTAGGCTGGGGCCATGGGCGTCAATCACCTGCAAGGCGCGGGCAATTACGGCATAGTGATATTCTGTCATGCTGTCCTCCTGCTTTATCTTAAGGCCGCTTGCCCAAGGATGCGACCCGAATCCTGCGACTTGCGGGGGTTTCAGGCAGCGGGCATAAACGCGGGATGAAACAGTTAGATTATCTTGCGCTTCGTCGCATCTTTGCCACCTTTGAGAGCGCCGATCCCGCGCCCAAGGGCGAGTTGGATCACAGCAATGCCTTTACGCTGGTGGTGGCCGTGGCCCTGTCGGCGCAGGCTACGGATATCGGGGTGAATAAGGCCACCAAGGGGCTGTTTGCGGTGGCCGATACACCGCAAAAAATGCTGGATTTGGGCGAAGAGGGATTGATCGCGCATATCAAAACCATCGGCCTGTTTCGCAATAAGGCCAAGAATGTCATTAAGTTAAGCCAGATGTTGATTGATGACTTCGGTGGCGAGGTGCCGTCATCCCGCGCGGCGCTCATGCGCTTGCCTGGTGTGGGGCGCAAGACCGCGAATGTGGTTTTATCCATGTGGTTTGGCTATCCTGCCCAAGCGATTGATACCCATCTGTTCCGTGTCGGCAATCGCACGGGAATCGCTCTGGGGCGTGACGAAATAGCGGTTGAGCGTGCCCTAGAGGATAACGTTCCAGCCCCCTATCAGCACCGCGCCCACCACTGGATTATTTTGCACGGGCGGTATATCTGCACCGCAAGGCGACCCAAATGCAGCATTTGCCCGATCCGCGATGACTGCCAATTTTCGGAGAAAACATTATGAAACGCTATCAAGTCGTCGGTATTGGCAATGCGATTGTGGATGTCTTTGCCCAGGCTGATGACACGTTTTTGGACCTGATGGGCATTGAAAAAGGCATCATGCAATTGGTGGAACGCGCACGGGGCGAATTGCTTTATGGCGCGATGGAAAATCGGGTGCAGGCGGCGGGGGGATCGGTGGCCAATACGCTGGCAGGTATCGGCAGTTTGGGGCTGACGACGGCGTTTATTGGCCGCGTGCATGACGATGCTTTGGGGCGGTTTTACGCAGACAAAATGGCCGAAGAGGGGACGGATTTCGTCAATCCTCCCGTTGCGGGGGGCGAGTTGCCGACCTCGCGCAGCATGATTTTTGTGGCCCCTGATGGCGAGCGGTCGATGAACACGTATCTTGGGATATCGTCGGAACTGGGGCCAGAGGATGTGGCCGATGATGTGGCGGGTGCCGCAGATATTTTGTTCCTAGAAGGATATTTGTACGACAAGCCCAAAGGCAAAGCCGCCTTTGAGCGGGCGGCGAAACTGTGCCGCGCGGGTGGGGGACGTGCAGGAATTGCGCTGTCCGACCCGTTCTGTGTGGATCGTCACCGTAATGATTTTCGCCGTTTGGTGCGGGATTTGGACTATGTGATCGGCAATGAACATGAATGGTCCAGCCTTTATGAAACGGATCTCGACAGCGCTTTGGCGCAGGCTGGCAAAGATTCGGGGCTGGTGGTTTGCACCCGGTCAGGCGATGAGGTGATCGTGATCCGTGGTGCAGAACGCGTGCACGTGCCCGTAACGCGCGTTGTGCCTGTGGATGCCACAGGTGCGGGCGATCAGTTTGCCGCGGGTTTCCTATATGGTTTGGCGCTTGGCCGCGATATTGCGACCGCAGGGCGGATGGGATGCGTGGCCGCAGCCGAGGTGATCAGCCATTTCGGCGCACGCCCCGAAGCCGATATGAAGGCGCTGTTTCGCGCGCATAATTTGATCTAGGGGGACAGGATGGATTACGGCAAATCAGGCAATGCCAAGGCTGATAAAAATATCCCCAAACACAAGGTGGGGCGCGGTCTGGGGGCAGAGAAAAGCCCAACCGGCGGCAAAGCCAGCAAGGATGAATTGGTGGCACGGCTGAAAGCGGCTGCTGAAAAGAACAAGACCAAATAGGTCAGAAAAAAGGGGGGCTTTGCCCCCCAAGATTTTTCGAAGAAAAATCTTTCCCCCCAAGGTATTTGGGTCAATGTGAAAGACGTTAGCGCAGCGCGCCCAGTTCCGCGTCCTTTAGGGTGCAATCGCGGATCACATCATCGCCGCAGCGGCGCGGCATAAGATCCTTGGTCAGACAAATGCGGGCCTCTTGGATCATGTTGGATTTGCAGGTGATGGTGATTTGATTCCGCGATAGGTTTGGGTTGGCATCTAGAAAAGCGTCCTCGATCACGCGCGCAGGCAGGGTCAGATCGGTTGTAACTTTGGCGAACAGAGGCGGGATTTTAACCCCACTATAGGCGCGTCGTGCAAGGGCCAGATAATCCGTGGCCGAAAGCCCCGAACAACGGCCATGTTTTTTCCATTCATAAAACGCCAGACCCGCACCGCCCATGATATCAGCCATATTCAAGGTTTGTGCAGGTGATGGATCGCGCGCAGTGGTGCGGCAATCGGCGGGATAGCCAGTTTCATACTGCGGCCAAAGTCCGTGCAACGTCCATGTTAGATTGCGTTCGCATTGCGGATCATCCCGTGCGTCGCCCGTAAGCGTGCACCATGTGGGGGACCAGCCCAAGGCCATAACGTAATAATCAAAATCCCCAGCAGTGTCGGCGCGGGCCGAGAAGGGAAGCAGGGCGAAAATCAATATCCATATTTTATGCATTTGCACTTTACCTTTGATCCATGTATATCGGCCTAGAATTCCCTAAAGCGTGGAAATCGCGGCCTAGGTCGCAGCCGTTTTTCGGCAGCGAAATCCCTTGGACCGATCATATGCACCGGACTCTTAATAGGAGACATCTCATGTCCAAACCCCTTATGGCGAAAGCCACCGCTGTCTGGTTGGTGGATAACACCGCCCTGACCTTTCGCCAAGTCGCTGATTTTTGCGGTTTACACGAACTTGAGGTGCAGGGCATTGCCGATGGCGATGTGGCCGCGGGTGTTAAGGGCTTTGACCCCGTTGCAAATCAGCAGTTGGACGCAATTGAAATTGAGCGCGGCGAAAAAGATCCGCTACACAAGCTGAAATTGAAATTCATCCAATCTGCTGTTGGCGAAGAAAAGCGCCGTGGTCCGCGCTATACGCCTTTGTCCAAGCGTCAGGATCGCCCTGCGTCGATCCTGTGGCTTGTGAAATTCCATCCTGAATTGTCGGACGGGGCGATCGGCAAATTGGTTGGCACGACCAAACCCACCATCCAGGCGATCCGGTCGCGGTCGCATTGGAATATCAACAATATCACGCCGATTGATCCTGTGGCCCTTGGCCTATGCCGTCAGTCGGAACTGGATACCGCCGTGCAGGCCGCTGCGCGCAAAAAGGCGTCTGAAGGCACGGTGATGACCGATGACGAGCGGCGCAAGCTGGTCTCGACCGAAGTGTCCTTGGGTCTGGGCATTGCGGGCAAGATGGAAGAAGATGTCAGCGGCTTTGCGCCCGATGACGCGCGCGAACAGTCTGCTGCTGATTTTTCGGATGCAGACAGCTTTTTCAATCTGCCCGATGACGACGATGAGGAAGAGGATGACAACGGCCTACGTCGTTAAGAATTGGGCCCCAAACTGGGGCCCTTTTTTACAATCGCGCGATCGCGGTGGCAAGAATGGGGACGGTTTTTGCGTTCAGCCCCGCGATATTGATGCGGCTGTCGCCCACCATGTAAATCCCGTTTTCCGTTCGCAGGCGGATGACCTCGGCCTCAGTTAGGCCAAGGCGGCTGAACATGCCGCGATGGGTTGCGATGAAATCAAATCGGCTGGAATTGGTTTCTTTTCTCAGCACCTCAGCAAGAGATTGGCGCAGCGACAGCATATTCAGACGCACGTCCTCAAGTTCCGCCTGCCAATCGGCGCGCAGGGTTGGATCGGTCAGGATCATCGTCACGAGACGCGCGCCATGGTCTGGCGGAAAGCTGAAATTCTGACGGTTCAGGAAATTTAGATTGCCTTGGGTGATCGTTTGATCCGCAGATTTTGCGATCAAGATGCCCGTCCGCTCGCGGTAGATACCGAAATTCTTGCTGCAAGAGGCGGCGATCAGCACCTCTGGGAAGGCAGCAAAGATTTTGCGGGTGGAAGCCGCGTCGTCATCCAGACCATCCCCAAAGCCTTGATAGGCCAGATCAACAAAGGGCAGGGCGCGCCGAGCTTGCAAAAGCCCAATCACGCTGTCCCATTGATCGGCAGTCAAATTGGCCCCCGTTGGATTGTGGCAGCAGCCATGCAGCAGAACCGCATCGCCTGCCTGCACATGGGAAAGGTCAGCCATCAGCCCGTCAAAATCGATCCCGACTGCGTTGAAATAGCGGTATTCGGCGGATGTCATCCCCAGATATTTGATAATCGACGGATGGTTCGGCCATGTCGGATTGGACAGCCAAACAGTGGCCTTTGGGGCCGACAGTTTGATCAACTCCAGTGCCTGACGAATGGCACCTGTGCCGCCTGGTGTGGCAATCGCCGCCGCTTGCGCCCCCGCGCCAAGGATCAATTCGATCATAGCGGCGGCAAAGGCGGGTTCACCCGCAAGGCCAGTATAGGTTTTGGTGGTCTCTGTCTCCCACAGGGTTTTCTCAGCAGATTTGACCGCGCGCATCACGGGGGTCAGCCCATTTGCATCCTTATAGACCCCGACGCCCAGATCAATTTTATCGGTGCGGGGATCGTCGCGGAACATGGTAATCAGGGCCAGGATTTTATCCTGAGGCTGGGCTGCTAGGGTTTCAAACATCATGCGCCCTTTGCGAGATCTAAATCGTCATACATACCCCATTCGGCCCAAGAGCCGTCATAAAGCGCGTGGTTCATATGGCCAAGGCGTTCCAAGGCAAGGGATAGGATCGCCGCCGTCACACCCGACCCGCAGGTGGTGATCGCAGGTTTCGTCAGATCAATCCCCGCAAAGGCGGCGCGCAGGGCGTCCACAGATTTCATCGTGCCATCTGGGTTCAGCAAATCGCCGTAAGGTAGGTTTTTCGAATTCGGGATATGTCCCGCGCGCAGACCCGCGCGCGGTTCTGGCGCATCGCCGCGAAAGCGGGCGGTGGGGCGGGCATCGATGATTTCGGCCAGATGCAGTTTGCTGGCATGGGCGACTTGGGTCACGTCTTTTACCATCTGGTTTTGCCGCTGGGTTGTCATATGGCGGTCGCGGATCATCGGGGGCATATCGTCCAACTCGCGCCCTTCGGCCCGCCATTTCGGCAGGCCGCCATCCAGCACTGCCACATCCATCTTGCCCATCAAACGAAAGGTCCACCAGACGCGCGGCGCAGAAAAAATCCCCATGCCGTCGTAAATCACCACCTGATGCCCATCGCCGATACCCATGGCGCGCAGGCGCGAGATGAATTTTTCAGGCGGGGGGGCCATATGGGGCAGGGTGGATCGGCTGTCGCTGATCTCGTCAATGTCAAAAAACCGCGCATTGGGGATATGGGCGGCGTTATATTCGGCCTTGGCGTCGCGCCCCATGCTGGGCAGATACCAAGAGGCGTCGATGACGCGCAGATCAGGGTCGCGCAGATGGGCGTCCAGCCAATCGGTGGAGACAAGCGTTTTGGGATCATCAATCATCTGAACTCTCCTGTTGCTTTGCGTTACCGAAATAAATCACAGCAGGCAAGCGGGCTACATCCCCTTGGCACCCTGTTTCATAATCCGCGATTTCTGGCGTTCCCAGTCGCGTTTTGCGGATGTTTCGCGTTTATCGGCCAGCTTTTTGCCTTTAGCGACGCCAAGTTGCAATTTTACGCGGCCCTTTTCGTTGAAATACATCTTGATCGGCACGATGGTCATGCCGTCGCGACCCACAGCAGACCACAGGCGCGACAGTTCCTTGCTTGACACCAGCAGTTTGCGGCGGCGGCGTTCTTCGTGCGGGAACATCGTGGCTTGCAGATAGGGCGCGACATAGGAATTGATCAACCACAATTCGCCGCCCTCAACCGATGCATAGCTTTCGGCGATATTGCTGCCGCCTTTGCGCAGGGATTTCACCTCGGAGCCATGCAGCATTATCCCCGCCTCAAGGTCATATTCAATCGCATAATCAAACCGCGCACGGCGGTTTTCGGCAATCAATTTGGAATTGGGATCAGATTTTTCGGCCATGATTTGCAGATAAGCATTAGCGGCGCGCTTGTCCATGGGGGCGCATCAGGGCGACACCGCAGGCGACGATCAGACCCGCGCCGATTAGGGTCAGGTGGGTGGGGGATTCGCCAAACAAGACCACGCCAAAGACCATCGCAAAGATCAGGCGGGTATAGCGAAACGGCGTGACGGTGGCGACATCGCCTGTGCGCATGGCGGTGGTCAGGGCGGCGTAGCCGAGGGTGGCAAAAATGGCGGCGGTGAACAGGGCCGGCAGGGCGGCGGGTTCGGGGATTTTCAGCGGAGAAAAGCCCATGACCAATAGGCCAGAAAGGGTCAGCATCAAAAACCCCGCGCTGCCCAGTTGGGCGTTTGACAGGTTCGGCCTCGCTGCCCGTGTCGCCAAATCGCGCCCCGCAAATCCGATCATTCCTGCGACAGCCAACAGCGACAGCGGTGTGAAATCGGACCCGCTGGGCCGGATGATCAGCATCACGCCTGCAAGGCCCATCAGGATCAAGGCCCAGCGTTTCGCGCCCACCCTTTCGCCAAACATCACCGCAGCCCCCAGCACCACCAACAGGGGTGTGGCCTGTAATATCGCGGATGCACTGGTCAGCGGCGTATGGGTGATCGCAAGGGCGTAAAACACCCGACCGACAATCTCAAACCCAGAACGTATCACCATCACCTTTGTGACCAATTGGCGCGGCAGGGGGGAAACGCCCGCCCGCAACGATTGCAGCGAAAAGGCCGTTAGACCAAACAAGCCAATAAAAACCATGATTTGCCCGACGGGCATCCCAGTGGCCGCGTGCTTGATCAGCGCGTCTTCTAGAGAAAACGCAGCCATCGCGGCCCCCATAAACAGGCTGCCGCGTTGGTTGGGGGTCACAAAAGACCCGCGTGAACCATCGCGGCGCGGATGCGATCCTTTGTGCCGTCCGTCAGACCGACCAAGGGCAGGCGCACATCGGTGTTGCACAGACCCAGCAGGGACAGGCCATATTTCGCGCCAACAAGACCAGGCTCAATAAAGATCGCCTCGTGCAGCGGCATCAGGCGGTCTTGGTATTCCAGCGCCTTGGCATAG
Organism: Cypionkella sp.; assembly: GCA_040398785.1. Taxonomy (GTDB): domain Bacteria; phylum Pseudomonadota; class Alphaproteobacteria; order Rhodobacterales; family Rhodobacteraceae; genus Cypionkella. The sequence continues at coordinate 135,711 of JBBATJ010000001.1, forward strand.
TCCCCCGCCAAAGTGGCCGCTTGGAATTCGGCGCACAAACGGGGTGCCACATTGGCGGTCACAGAAATGCACCCAACCCCGCCATGGGCGTTGAATCCCAGCGCCGTTGCATCCTCACCCGACAACTGGATGAAATCTGCGCCACAGCTTGCGCGTTGCATGGACACACGTTCAATCTTACCCGTCGCATCTTTGACACCAATAATGCGCGGCAGTTTCGCCAGAACGCCCATGGTGTCGGGCGACATATCCACCACCGAACGGCCTGGGATATTGTAAATCACAATGGGCAGATTGCAGCAATCGTGCAGCGCGGTGTAATGCGCGATCAGGCCCGCTTGGGTTGGTTTGTTATAATAGGGTGTGACGACCAAGGCCGCATCCGCCCCCACCTTTTCCGCGTGGCGGATCAGATCAATGCCCTCAACAGTATTGTTCGACCCTGCCCCCGCAATGACAGGCACGCGGCCCGCGGCGGTTTTCACCACAACCTCAATGACTTCGCGGTGTTCGGCGTGCGACAAAGTCGGGCTTTCACCCGTTGTCCCCACGGGCACCAAACCCGTGGATCCCTGTTCAATATGCCATTCCACCAATTTTTTCAGCGTTACCAGATCCAAAGCGCCGTCTTTGAACGGCGTGACGAGGGCGGGAATAGACCCTTTGATCATGGCGCAGTCTCCTTGGGGGGATTCATCGGTGAATCGCGGTTATATTCGCGCCTTCCTAACGCCAAACATGGGTTTTGCCAAGCGATGGGCGCGAAATTGCCCGCGACAATCCTAACCCTTGATGGAACGCGCAACTTGGGGCAAAATCATTTGATGAGCAGAAAAATAATCATCGCAAAAGCGATTTCAATATTCTTGGCCTTGGGCGCGCCCGCCTTTGCCGATGAAAACAGCGCACTTGCTGCGGCCTTACAATCGGCGGCGGCCAAGGATTGGCCGCAAGCCCTGACCTTGGCGCGTGATGCCGCGCCGATCGGGGGTGATTTGATCCTGTGGCAATGGCTGCGCGATGGCCAAGGAAAACTGGACGATTATGAGGCGTTTTTGGCGCGCCGCCCCGACTGGCCTGGCCTGCCATTGCTAAAAGAAAAGGGCGAAATCGCGGTGGCGCGGTCGGATGATGCCAAACGCATTTTGGCGTATTTCGGGGCGGATAAGCCGCGATCTGGGATTGGGTCGGTTGCAATGGTGCGGGCGCTGATCGCAACGGGCCGCACCGATGAGGCCAAGGATGAGGCGCTGCGCGGTTGGGCCGAATTGAAATTTGACCCCGAGGCCGAGGCTGCGATGATCGCCGTGGCGGGCAACGTTCTGCCCGTTGCGGATGATCTGCGGCTGGACCGAATTCTATGGACCAAGACGCGCAAGGATGAGGCGCTGCGGATGTTGGCGCGCGTATCGCCTGACCAAGCTGCCTTGGCGCGGGCGCGTCTGGCCTTGCAGGACGATGCAGCGGATGCGCCTGCTTTGGTCAAGGCGGTGCCAGCCGCCCTTGCGGGCGATGCGGGTCTGGCCTTTGACAGATTTGATTACCGAATGCGCGCCAGCCGTTATGATGACGCGGCAGAGTTGATCCTATCTCGGTCGGACAGTGCGGCCCATCTCGGCGATCCTGCAAAATGGGGGGCGCGGCGCGCGGATTTGGCGCGTATTTTGATGCGGCAAGGATCATATAAAACCGCCTATCAGGTGGCGGCACGTCATCAATTGACCACAGGCGATGACTACGCCGATCTGAATTTTGTGGCGGGCTTTGTGGCCCTGCGCCATTTGAACGACCCCAAGCGCGCCTTGCAGCATTTCACCGCCATGGAGGCCGCTGTCGCCACCCCGATCAGCCAAGCCCGAGCCCATTACTGGATTGCCCGCGCCCAAGAGGCAGGCGGGCAGGATGCTACTGCCGAATATCGCACGGCGGCGGGATATCAAACCGCGTTTTACGGGCTTGTGGCGGCAGAACGGCTGGGGTTGACGCTGGACCCTGCCTTGGTTGATGTGGGCACGCCTACCCCCGATTGGAAAACCGCAAGCTTTGCCAATTCCTCCGTGCTGGCGGCGGCACGTGCGGCACTGGGTGCAGGCGATCGCACCCTTGTCAAGCGGTTTTTCCTGCATCTGGGCGAGGGGTTGGACAACCGCGAATTGGCCGCCCTTGCGGATATGGCCCTGCGCCTGGATGAACCGCATATTGCAGTTGTGATTGCGAAGGCGGCGGCAGAACGCGGGCTGATTTTGCCGCGCGCCTATTATCCAATCCCCGCATTTATACCCGAAGATCTGCCCGTCAGTCGCGCCTTGGCCTTGTCCATCGCACGACGAGAGTCTGAATTCGATCCCGCCGCGCAATCCAAGGCAGGGGCGCGCGGCCTGATGCAGGTCATGCCTGACACGGCGGCCCATGTGGCGAAATCCTTGGGCGAGCAGTCTTCTGCCGACAGATTAATCGCGGATCCAGCATTCAACATCCGCATGGGGTCCAGTTATCTGGCTGATTTAGTTGGAAAATTTGGCCCGAGCGTGGCGCTGGTCGCCGCAGGCTATAACGCAGGGCCAAGTCGCCCCACCAAATGGATTGCCGAATATGGCGATCCGCGCAACGGTGCAGATATCGTCGATTGGATCGAAACCATCCCCTTTACGGAAACCCGCACCTATGTGATGCGCGTCGCGGAAGGCGTGGTGATCTATCGCGCCCGTCTGAAAGGGCAGGCGACCCCGATCAACATCATGGCTGAATTGATCGGCGGCTAAGTGTTAACACGTTGCGAAAATATCCCCCGGGGGGGGGCGGGGAAGATTTTTCTTCGAAAAATCTTGGGGGGCAGAGCCCCCCTTTAGGGTATCACCTCAAATCGATCCACATCGACCATGCCGTGGTCGGTGATCTTCAAATGCGGAATGACGGGCAAGCACAGGAACGCCAACTGCAAAAACGGCTCTTCCAGCACAACGCCCAGTGATTTCGCCGCCGCCCGCAGTTTGATCAAATCGGCATGGACCTGCTCAAAGCTGTTCAGGCTCATCAGCCCCGCCAGGGGCAGCGACAGTTCCGCCAAAATCTGACCGCCGCAGGTCACGACGAAGCCGCCCTCAATCTGGCTAAGGCGGCTGACGGCCAGTGCCATATCGTCGTAATCCGCCCCCACCACGGCGATGTTATGGTGGTCATGGCAGACTGTAGACGCGATTGCCCCCCGCTGCATCCCAAAGCCCTGCACAAAACCTGTGGCGATATTGCCGTTCACACCATGGCGTTCCACCACCGCGATTTTGATCAGATCGCGGGCCACGTCGGGGCGTTTGTCACCGTCCACGGGCGCAATGTCATAAGTCAGGTGCTGGGTGATGATCTTGCCCTCAATGATCCCAATCACGGGGGTATCAACGCGGTTGCCGCCTGTGCGAAAACTGACCGCAGTCACCTGCGGCGCTTTGACGGAATGGCGGGCAACGGGGGGGATGTCCGCGCGGGCCGCAAACGCCGCATCATCCACCAAAACCCCGCCCGCAAAGACCATCTGAACGCGGCAGTTTTCCAAATCCGACAGCACTGCAATATCGGCGCGTTTGCCAGGTGCGATCAGACCGCGATCTTTTAGTCCAAAGGCCTCGGCTGCCGAAAGGCTGGCCGCGCGATAGGCGGCCAAGGGCGGCGCGCCAAGGGCAATCGCGGTGCGGATCAGATAATCCAAATGCCCGTGTTCGGCGATGTCTAAGGGGTTTCGATCATCGGTGCAAAAGGCGATATAGGGCGAATGGCGTTCGGTAATCAGCGCGGATAGGGCGTGCAAATCCTTGGAAACGGACCCTTCGCGGATCAACACGCGCATCCCCTTGCGCAGCTTTTCCAAAGCCTCGTCATAGCTGGTCGCCTCATGCTCGGTTCTAATGCCTGCCGCAATATAGCCATTCAAATCATTGCCGCGCAGCAAGGGCGCGTGCCCATCGATGTGGCGGCCAGCGAAGGCGTCTAGCTTTGCCAGACAGCCCGCATCTTTGAACAAAACACCAGGATAGTTCATAAACTCCGCCAGACCAATCACGCGGGGATGGTCCATCAAAGGCGCGATATGCTCTGCCTCCAGCCGCGCGCCCGTGGTTTCCATATGGGTGGACGGCACGCAAGACGACAGTTGCACGCGGATATCCATCAAGGTGCGGGCAGAGGCGTCGAGGAAATATTGAATCCCCGTCAACCCGCAAACATTCGCAATCTCATGCGGATCACAAATCGCCGTGGTGACACCATGCGGCGTCACGCAGCGGTCAAATTCAAAGGGCGTGACCAAACTGCTTTCGATATGCAAATGCGTGTCGATAAAGCCGGGCACCAAAATACGACCCGTCAGGTCAATCTCGTGGACCCCGTGGTAGGTGCCAAAAACCCCCACGATGGTATCGCCGCAGATGGCAACGTCGGTTTGCACCAATTCCCCCGTGATCAGATCATACACGCGGGCATTTTTTAGCACCATATCGGCGGGGGACACGCCGCGGCCTTGATCGATTCTGTTTTCCAAGTGGGTCATGCACTTAACTCCTTTTGTGTAAGATAGCCGATTGCGTCCAAAGGGAAATGGCGCGATGAAAGGCAAGAGGTGCCATATGCGACCATTGCGCGGAATCATGTTCAAGGTGGGATCAGTTTTGATCTTTATCGTCATGTCGTCGATGATTAAGGCTGCACATATGCCGCCCGGTCAATCCGTGTTCTTTCGCAGTTTTTTTGCGATTCCCGTGATTTTGGGCTGGCTCGCGCTTCGGGGGGAACTCGCGACAGGGTTTCGTGTCGCCTCACCCTTTGGGCATTTTCTGCGCGGCTTTGCGGGGACGACGGCGATGGGGTTGGGGTTTGCTGGTCTGGCCTATCTGCCCCTGCCAGAGGTCACCGCGATTGGCTATGCAGCGCCTCTGCTAACGGTCGTGTTTGCCGCTATGTTTTTGGGGGAACAGGTGCGGCTGTTTCGGATATCTTGCGTGGCACTGGGGTTGACCGGGGTGCTAATCGTGCTGTCGCCGAATATCAGCGCGCATTCGGATTTCGGTGCGACGCTGGGCGCGGTATTGGTGCTGACAGGGGCGGTGTTTTCGGCACTGGCGCAAGTGTTCGTGCGCAAACTGGTCATGACAGAGAAAACGCCTGCGATTGTGTTTTATTTCTCGGTGACCTCGACGTTGTTATCCTTGCTGACGATCCCCTTTGGCTGGGTGATGCCATCAGTTCATCAGGCGACGCTGTTGGTTACGGCAGGATTGCTGGGTGGCGTCGGACAGATTTTCCTGACCTCCAGCTATCGCTGGGCGGATGCGTCACTGGTCGCACCCTTTGACTATGCGTCCATGATTTTCGCCCTGCTGATCGGCTATTTTGTCTTTGCCGAAGTGCCGACCCTGACCATGCTGGCGGGGGCGGCATTGGTGATTTTGGCAGGGGTGCTGATCATTTGGCGCGAAAGACGTTTGGGGATTGAACGGGCCAAGGGCCGCAAGGCGATGACGTTGTAACACACGGCCTATGGGCGAAGTAGGGTGCGTGGTTTCCACGCACCGCGGGCGGATGGTGCGTGGAAACCACGCACCCTACTTGGGGAACGTCCGTCAGGTCTTGATCACCACATCCGCCTTACCACTCCCCGCCACCACACGCCGAATATTGGGCAGGTCGTTGCCGTTGATCCAAGCTGTCGCCTGTTCAGGGGTTTTGCCATAATGGGCCCAGCGGTTTTGCAGGCGTTGGATCAGGGTTTCCTCGGGGACATCCAGCCAGATTGTCAGATCGAACAGGGGGCGCGCGTTCGGCCAAGGGGCCTCGTTCAGCAGCAGGTAATTGCCTTCGACGATCAGGATTTGATCCTGTGCGGTGATGATATCCGCCCCGGCGCGGCTGATTTCTAGGGCGCGGTCGAACTGGGGGATGGCGACCTCATCCTCGGAGCGTAAGCGGTGCAGCAGGTGGATGAACCCCTGCACATCGAATGTGTCAGGCGCGCCTTTGCGGTCGCGGGCCCCCCGCGCGATCAGCACGCCGTCATCATAGTGAAAGCCGTCCATTGGGACGACTTTGGCCCCTGTCTGACCTGCCAATTCGGCGGCAAGGGTAGACTTTCCAGCGGCAGGAGGCGCGGCAAGGGCGGCGATGAACCGCCCTTGTTTTTGCGCGGCGCGGGTGCGGATCAGATCGGCCAGCGCATCGACTGTCAGGCTGCTCATGCGTCCTCGGTCACGCCTTCGGGCAGTTTTGCGCCTGTCATATAGGCCACGGCGTCGGACATGGAATGTTCTTTGGGATTAATCACGGTCAAACGGCGGCCAAGCCGGTGGATATGGACGCGGTCGCAGACCTCGAACACATGGGGCATGTTGTGGCTGATCAGGATGATCGGAATGCCGCGATCGCGCACCTCTTTGATCAGTTCCAGCACACGGCGGGATTCTTTGACCCCAAGGGCGGCGGTGGGTTCGTCCAAAATCACCACTTTCGATCCAAAGGCCGCAGCGCGGGCCACGGCAACGCCTTGGCGTTGGCCGCCTGACAGGGTTTCAACCGGTTGGTTGATGTTCTGGATGGTCATCAGCCCCAGTTCCGACAGTTTTGCGCGGGAAAATTCGTTCATCCGCGCGCGGTCGGTCATGCGAAAGACGCTGCCCAAAATGCCGGGTTTGCGCCATTCGCGGCCCAAAAACATATTGTCGGCAATGGACAACGCGGGCGACATCGCAAGATTTTGATAAACTGTTTCAATGCCCTCGGCCCTTGCATCATCGGGGCGGCGGAAATTGACCGTGCGCCCCTCCAATTCGATGCTGCCGTGATCTGGCGTCACAGCACCCGAAAGTGCCTTGATCAGGGTGGATTTGCCCGCGCCGTTGTCGCCGATGACGCCCAAAATCTCGCCCGGCATCAGATCGAAATCGGCACCATTCATGGCGACCACCGTGCCATAGCGTTTCATCAGGCCGCGGGCGCGGATGATAGGTTGAACTTCGCTCACTTCGAGGCCCTCCGCAGATATTGATCCAAAGCAACGGCGATGATGACAAGGCAGCCTGTGGCAAAGGTTTGCCAATAACTGTCTACCCCCGCAAGGGCCAGACCCGTGATGAACACACCCACGATGATCGCGCCCAAAACCGAGCCGACAATGGATCCACGCCCACCAAACAGGGATGTGCCGCCGATCACAACGGCGGTGATGGAATCAAGGTTGATGGTTTCAAAGCCGATGGGCGAGATGGTGCCGACGCGACCAACGGCCACCCACGAGGCGAAACCGCAGATAAAACCAGCCGCAGCATAGACGGAAATGATGGTTTTATCGACCGAAATGCCTGACAGCATGGCCGCGTCGGGGTCATCGCCAAGGGCGTGCACATGGCGGCCCCAAGCCGTGCGGTTCAAGATATACCAGCAGACAATTGCAAAAACGACCAGCATCAGCATCCCGAATGTTACGGTCGCCGCGCCAAAGTTAAAGCGATTGCCAAAGAACAACAGCAATGGCGCCTTTGCCTCGATGTCCACATTGCGGATCGATTCCGAATGCGAATAGGCGAGTTTCAGGGCGCGGAAGATCGACAATGTGCCAAGGGTCACGATAAAGGGCGGCAATTTCATCTTGGCCACAAGAACGCCGTTGAAAAATCCCATCAGCGTACCGATCGCCACGCCTGCGGCGATGGCAACGGGCGCGGACAATTCATGTGCCACGGCCAGATTGCCCATAATCAGTGAGGACATGATCAAAATCTCGCCCACGGACAAATCAATGCCTGCGGTCAGGATCACAATCGTTTGCGCAAGGGCGACAAAGCCTGTCACCGTGACCTGTTGCAACACGGTGGTCAGCGCGCCAAATCCCAAAAAGCGGGGGGCGACGATGCCAAAGGCCAGAACCGACAGCAAGAGCACAAGCGCGGGGATCATCGTGGGATTGTCCCGCAGGAACCCGCGCAGCTTGGCAATGGTGGTTTTGTCGTCGCGGTCAAACTGGGCAACGGATTTATCCGCCTCTGCCAGTTTTGCCTCAAAATCGGAAATGGTTTTGGTCGGTGACCCTTGATCAGACATCGATGCCCCCCCGTATCGATTATTGCGTATGGCGAATTGGCCGTCAGACTATTCGCTTATTTTATATAAACAAGGGGCGACGGTTAAGTCGCCCCTTGCGGCATTGCTAGGCGTTAGGGCCTATTAGCCCCAGCACAGCTCGGTGCCTTTGGTGCTGTCGATCGACTCGACGCCAGCAGCAGGCTTGTCGGTGACCAAGTTTACACCCGTGTTAAAGAAGGTCAGGCCGTCAGAGGCCGATGGCTTCGTGCCGTCTTTTGCGAAAGCAACAATAGCTTCGATGCCTTTGGACGCCATCAACAGTGGGTACTGCTGCGAGGTTGCGCCGATAACGCCCGATTTCACGGATGCGATGCCTGGGCAGCCGCCGTCAACCGACACGATGATCGCTTGGGTTTCTTTGCCTGCAGCTTTCAGCGCCTGATATGCGCCTTCAGCGGCTGGTTCGTTGATGGTGTAAACCACGTTGATATCGGGGTCTTTTGCCAACAGGGTTTCCATGGCCTTTTGGCCGCCTTCTGGGTTCGCGTCCGACGACTCGTGACCGATCACGCGTGCGTCTGTTTCCGAACCCATGACTTTCAAATCAGGAACTTCGATGCCGAAACCCTTGAGGAAGCCCGTGTCACGTGCAACGTCAACCGAGATGTTGTCTTTGTTGATGTCCAGCATAGCGATTTTCGCGCCTGCAGTGTCGCCCATGGTTGCAGCAGCCCACTGACCGATCAGCAAACCAGCTTGGAAGTTGTCGGTTGCAAAGGTCATGTCTTGTGCTTCGGCGTCAGCCAAAGGGGTGTCCAGTGCGATGACCAGAATGCCAGCAGCGCGGGCAGCTTTCAGGGCTGGGCCGACCGAGTCATTCGATGGGGTGATCAGGATACCTTTTGCGCCAGCAGCAACGCAGTTTTCAATCGCGGTGATCTGTGGAGCAGCGTCGCCGTCCTTGACACCAGCCGAAGCTTGGAAGTCTAGGCCAGCAGCCTTGGCAGCAGCCTCAGCGCCCTCTTTCATCTTGACGAAGAAGGGGTTGGTGTCGTTTTTGGTGATCAGGCAAGCCAGATCAGCAGCCGAAGCGGAACCAGCCATCAAAGCCAGAGCAGCAACGCCCGACAGTGCGAAAGTCTTCAGTTTCATAGGTCGTCCTCCCAAGGAACGGGGCATTTGCCCCAAAAGAAAGTCTGTCGCCAAGGCAGCATTAGCCCCGCGATGATCGCACATGATACGATTCGCGCTGCGGCGTCAAGATAAATAAATAAGAATGATTTAGTATTGACAGATGCCACTGCACCTCGCAGGGTGGCCGTTAGATTTTTGATTTAAGGACGCAAAACAATGCTTATCGGAGTGTCACCGCTGTTAGGCCCAGACCTGCTGCATAGCTTGCGGTCGATGGGACATGGCGATGAAATTGCGTTGGTGGACGGGAACTATCCTGCCGCCGAACACGCGCGCCGATTGATCCGTGCGGATGGCATTGATCTGATCCCGATGCTGCGCGCGGTCTTGGCGATCCTGCCAGTCGAGGCGGCGGGGCGGGCATCATTAAACAATGATCCCGCACAGGCGGGCGCAATTCATCATGAAATCGCCGATGTTTGCGCGCGGTCAGGGCAGGGGTTCACGCTGACGCCTTTGGCGGGGGCGGATTTATATCCGCGCATCAAGGCGGCCTATGCGATCATCGCGACCTCGGAAACCGCGCTATTTGCCAATGTCATTCTGCGCAAAGCTGCGCTGCCGCCAAAATAGGGACAAAATGGCAATGGACGCCGACCTATTGAATGAAAAGCAAGGGGTCGATGATGTCGGTCTGCGCGGATCTAATCAATCGGGGATGCGCGACCATAATGAGCGGTTGGTGCTGTCTTTGGTGCGCCAGCAAGATGGATTGGCGAAATCTGATATCGCGCGCATAACAGGACTGTCGGCGCAGACCGTTTCGGTGATCATGCGCGGATTGGAAACCGATGGGCTGTTGCTGCGCGGGGCACCGCAACGGGGGCGGATCGGTCAGCCATCAATCCCGATGCATCTGAATGCGGATGGGGCGTTTTTTCTGGGGCTAAAGATTGGGCGGCGTTCGGTTGATTTGACCTTGGTCGATTTTCGCGGGCAGGTGAAATCACTGGAACGTCGCGTTTACCGCTATCCGACGCCCGATGCCGTAATGGCCTTTGTGCGCGATGTTTTGCCCAAGATGGTCGGGGGTTTAGCGCCCGATTTGCGGGAACGCATTTCCGGTTTGGGCGTGGCGATGCCGTTTCAATTGTGGAATTGGGTGCAGTTTATTGGCGCACCCCAATCGGAAATGGACGCTTGGCAAAGCCGCGACATTCAGGCGGAATTGGCGGCGATTTGTGGTGTGCCTGTGTTCGTGCAAAACGATGCCACCTCGGCCTGTGGGGCGGAATTGGTGTTTGGCACGGGGGATCGTCCGCGCGACTTTTTGTATTTCTATTTCGGGTATTTCATCGGCGGCGGGCTGGTGCTGAACGGGCAATTGATGTTGGGCCGCTCGGGGAATGCGGCTGGGGTTGGCCCCTTGCCCGTGCCGGGGGTGGATGGTCAAATGCGCCGTTTGCTAGCGGTGGCGTCGATGTCGCATCTGGCCTCATCTATGGAGGCGGCGGGTCAACCCTCTGCCCATTTGTGGGAACAGCACCAGGAATGGCGGGTCAGCCCCGATATCCTGTCCGATTGGCTGGATGAGGCCGCAGAAGGGTTGGCTTGGGCGGCGCTGGCCGCGTCGACACTGTTAGAAATTGAGGCGGTTTTGATCGACGGTTGGATGCCCACTTCGGTTCGTGCGGAATTGACAGCGCGCACGCAAAGGGCGTTGGCGAGCCTCGATTTGTCGGGGATCACCCCGCCCGCGGTGCGTGAGGGAACTGTCGGCGCCGAGGCGCGGTCCTTGGGCGCGGCGGCAATTCCCCTATCGCAGCGCTATTTGATTGATCAGAACGCGGCGGCTCGGGCGGTATAGCACTTGCCCCCTTGGGCCAAAGGGTTAGAATGCGTCAAACATTTGCCCTAGGAATCCCTGATATGACCAACGCCCCCCAAGTTCAAATCGTCACCACGTGGAAAGTTGCCTGCGATGGCGGCGAGGGGGCGCTGGGCCATCCCCGCATTTGGCTGTCGATCCCCCAAGACAGCGGCGAAGTGACCTGCGGTTACTGCGACAAACAGTTCCAAATCGACCGCGCCCATGCGCATGACGATCACTAACCCCTGATTTCCGCCCCAAGCTGAGGATATAACATGAGCAGTTTTGGCAAGGGGCACCATCTGCACCTGATCGACGGATCGGCGTTCATCTTTCGCGCCTATCACGCGCTGCCGCCCCTGACGCGCAAATCGGATGGGATGCCTGTGGGCGCTGTTGCGGGGTTTTGTAACCTGCTTTGGGGGGAATTGACCGCGTCGCGCCGCGAAACCGCCCCCACCCATTTGGCGGTGATTTTTGATGCGGGGTCCAAGACCTTTCGCAATGATATTTATCCCGAATACAAGGCCAATCGCCCCGAATTGCCCGAGGATTTGCGCCCGCAGTTCGCCTTTACGCGTGCCGCCACCCGCGCCTTTAACGTGCCCTGCATCGAGGTTGCGGGATATGAGGCCGACGATATCATCGCCACCCTGTCGCGCCGCGCGCGAGAGGCGGGGGGGACGGCGACCATCATTTCCTCCGACAAAGACCTGATGCAATTGATCGGGGACGGTGTGGATATGCTGGACCCGATGAAGAACAAGCGTCTGGGTCTGGACGAGGTAATGGAAAAATTCGGCGTCGCCCCAAATCGTGTGGTCGATGTGCAGGCCTTGGCGGGGGATTCGGTGGATAACGTGCCAGGCGCGCCCGGGATTGGCCTGAAAACCGCAGCCCTTTTGATCAATGAATATGGTGATTTGGACAGCCTTTTGGCCCGCGCGGGTGAGATTAAACAACCCAAACGCCGCGAGGCGCTGATGGACAATGCTGACCTGATCCGCATTTCGCGCCAGTTGGTCAGTTTGGACGCGCAGATGCCGTTGGATGCTGATTTGGCCGCGATGGAATTGGCCGCACCCGATCCCGACACGATCATGCAATTTTTGCGCGAGATGGAGTTTAACACCCTGACCCGCCGCGTGGCGGAGCGGTTGAAAATCGCCGCCCCTGCGATCACCGAGGGTCAGGGGTTTCACGTTGAGGGGGCGCATGATGCGGCCCCCGTTGCGGGCCAATTGCCGTTTGACCATGCCGCCTATGAATGTGTGACCAGTATGGCGCAGTTGCAGGTTTGGATTGATCTGATTTGTGATGTTGGCCATGTCGCCGTGGATACCGAAACCACCAGCCTTGACGAGATGCGCGCCGAACTGGTCGGCATATCGCTGTGCGTGCGGGCGGGGCAGGCCTGTTACATTCCCCTGACCCACAAAACGGGCGGGGGCGATTTGTTTTCCAGCACTGAATTGGTGGCGGGGCAGTTGGCCACGGCGGATGTTTTGGCCGCCCTTGCGCCGATCCTGACCGATCCCGCCATTTTGAAAATCGGCCAGAATATGAAATACGACTGGAAGATTTTCGCCCGCCACGGCATTGAAATCGCGCCCTTTGATGACACAATGCTGATGTCCTATGCGATGCAGGCAGGGCTGAACAACCACGGCATGGATGCGCTTTCGGAAAAATATCTGGGGCATAATCCCATTCCGATCAAGGATTTGATCGGGTCAGGCAAATCGCAGATCACCTTTGACCGCGTGCCGCTGGAGACTGCGGTGAAATATGCCGCCGAAGATGCCGATGTGACCTTGCGCCTGTGGGAATTGTTCAAACCTCAGTTGCACCGCGCCCAAGTCACCACAGTTTATGAAACCCTGGAACGCCCTCTTGTGCCCGTTTTGGCGCGGATGGAAATGGCGGGGATTGCCGTGCAGCGCGAAACGCTGTCGCGGATGTCGGGGGCATTCGCGCAAAAAATGGCGCAGTTGGAAGAAGAAATTCAATCTGTTGCGGGGCAGCCCTTTAATGTGGGCAGTCCCAAACAATTGGGCGAAATTCTGTTTGATAAACTGGGCCTATCTGGTGGCGAAAAGGGCAAAACAGGGGCCTATGGCACGGGGGCTGATATCCTAGAGGATTTGGCGACTGAACATAAACTCCCCGGCCTTGTGCTGGATTGGCGGCAGTTGGCAAAACTGAAATCCACCTATACCGACGCGCTGCAAGATCACATTATGGATGGTCGCGTTCATACCAGCTATTCGATTTCGGGCGCGGTGACGGGGCGGCTTGCGTCCACCGATCCGAATTTGCAAAACATTCCTGTCCGCAGCGAAGAAGGCCGCCGCATCCGCGAGGCCTTTGTCGCCCCCAAGGGTAAGGTTCTGGTTTCATTGGATTATTCCCAGATCGAATTGCGGATTCTGGCCCATATGGCCGATCTGCCCGCCCTGCGCGCGGCCTTTGCTGATGGCATTGATATTCACGCGATGACCGCGTCTGAGATGTTCAACGTCCCCTTGGATCAGATGACATCCGATATCCGACGCCGCGCCAAGGCCATCAATTTCGGGGTGATTTACGGTATTTCGGGTTTCGGCCTTGCCCGCAATCTGCGCATCCCCCGCGCCGAGGCCCAAGGTTTCATTGACCGCTATTTTGAACGCTTTCCGGGAATCAAAGAATACATGGCCGCCACGGTCAAATTCGCCCAAGAAAAGGGGTTCGTGCAAACCCTGTTTGGCCGCAAAATCCACACGCCCGAGATAAATGCAAAAGGTCCAGGCGCAGGTTTTGCCAAACGCGCCGCGATCAACGCGCCGATCCAAGGCACCGCCGCCGACGTCATCCGCCGCGCCATGATCCGTATGCCGGCCGCCATTGCAGATCTGCCCGCGACCATGCTGCTGCAAGTGCATGACGAACTCTTGTTCGAGGTGGATCACGACGCCGCCCCCGATCTGATCACACGCGCAAAACATATCATGGAAACCGCCGCCGATCCCGCCGTGAAACTGTCGGTCAAACTGACAGTCGAGGCAGGGCAAGGGGCGAACTGGGCCGAGGCGCATTGATCCCCTTTGCCACGCCCGGCCAGTGGAACGCGTGGCTTGCCGCCAACCCAACTGCCACCGAAGTTTGGGTTTTGTTTCACAAAAAGGCCAGTGACCTGCCTTCGATCACATGGGAAGAGGCTGTGATCGAAGCCTTGGCGCATGGCTGGATCGATGGGGTGAAAAAGTCTTTAAATGAAACAAGCTATATCCAACGTTTCACCCCGCGCCGTGCAGGATCGGCATGGAGCCAAAAGAATATCCAGCACGCCGAAAATCTGATAAAAACGGGGCGGATGACCGACGCAGGTCTGCGTCATGTGAATTTGGCCAAGGAAAATGGTCGCTGGGATACGGCCTATTCAGGGGGCAAAGGTGCCGACGTGCCGCAAGATTTTCTGGACGCTTTGCCAACCGCCGCCAAGGCACATTATGCAACGTTAGACGCAAAAAACCGCTATGCAATCTATTACCGCCTGACCACAGCCAAACGCCCCCAGACCCGTGCCAAACGCATGGCTGATTTCATCGAAAAACTGTCCAAAGGCGCAGATATTCTTTGATCCTTTTATCTTCAAAACGCGCTCCGCCGGCAATGAAAATGTGCTCGAAACGACTGGCGCGGGTCAGGCCCCAAACCCTTTGCGGTGAAAGCTGCCCCTTGCCGTCTGACTGGAAAAATACCTGCGCCTCAGGCACTTCTTGGCCAAACCATCAGGCCTGTTGCGCACAACGCTGAAAGAAACTGTGGCAGGCAAAGGGAATATGTATTTCTGCCCGAGTTGCCTGCGCAATCCCAGACGTGCCGGCGGTGGTCCATTTGTATCTAGCGCGTGGTATTGACCAAGTGCAGGGGCTGAAAATCATTCAGACTTTAAGGCCGCTAAATTATTTAACAGAATTTACCGCGCTGATGTCAGCACCACACCCCTTTTGCTGACCGCTACACTTGCTCAACCAACCGCCCCAGCACCCGCCCGCCCAAGATATGCAGATGATAATGTGGCACCTCTTGCATGCCATGCGCGCCCGCATTCGTGATGGCGCGGTACCCTTGGCCTAGGCCCAAGATATCGCAAACCTGTGCTGCTGCGCGGTGAAAATCCACCAATTCCTCGGCACTGGCATGGGCGGAAAAATCCGCGAAATCTACATAGGCGCCTTTTGGAATTACCAGCGCATGAATGGGGGCGGCGGGATTGATGTCGTGGAACGCCAGCGTATGCGCGGTTTCCAGCACGGTTTTATTGGGGATCTCGCCGCGCAGGATGCGGGCAAAAATGTTGTTTGGATCATAGGTCATGGTCAGTCCAGATACAGGGTTTCACTGGATAAGATATCGCGGGCTTTGTCCAATGGCACGTCTAAAAATGCGGCAAGGGCATTCGTGTTTTCATCGTGGGGTGCGGTTTCGCGAACCCGATAGAAATTGACGAAATCAGCATCGGACAGTCTGTCGGATTCAAATTTCACATCATAGCGAATGGTGGGCATTAACCGCGCCACGGTCTCTGGCGGTGAGGCCTCGGTGGCCAACCCAACGCGCATGGCATGGCCGAATAAATATGCGTCGCTAAAGCTGCATTCAATTTCCAACAGCTTTATCGTGCCCTTGTCATTGTAAAAATCTCGGATCAGATCGACATTGGCAGGATCGATACAAAAGGCAAAGTGACGGCTATTCCAGTTTTCAAACAACATATGAACCAAGGCGCGCCGATGGCGCGTGCGTTTTTCCAGCGTCGACTGAATGCCGCCCAGATCGGGCAGAGGCGTTGAGGACTCGTTAAACAAATAATCCACGGCGGGGATGTCTGTGTGTGTTCGTATCCGATCCACCAAACGTTTGGCGACGTGCCATTTCTTGCAGGTAATCATCAAAAGAGTGCGCTCACGCCCAATGCTTGCCTCAGATTCCCAAAACCGCGGCGCGAAACGGCGCCCAATGCGGCCCCGACCCGTAATGAACTGAAACAGCGTCTTGCCCTCGTTCGAAATGGCAAATTTGACGTCGCGCCGATTGTACAATGCGCCAAGGCGATCTTTTAGGCTCTGCGCCTCTGGGCTAATTTTGCGCGCAAAAAGATAGTCTTGAGACGTCAAAAGGTCATAATGATCATTATAAAACACCACGGGCATCCCGTAATCGGTGAACATCAAAAAGGTCAGCGTGCGGGTCTTAATCTCGTTTTCGGAAACCAGATGACGGACAAGGGTTTGAAAGAATGTCTCATCGGGGATCCACGTTGTGCGAAAAAAACGCATGACATCAGGGCGCGATTTGCAGAAATCCAAAATCCACTCTATCGTGCGTCTGCGCAGGCACCACCACTGGCTGCCAATTTGCATGGCGATATCGGCAGGCACTTCGCGCTCCAGGCCGAATCGCTTTTGAACATTCATCGAAGCATAAAACAGCGGCTTGTTGTTGCGTTCGTTGAACCAATGGCGATAGATCAAGCGTTCCTCTTTCAGCCCGATTTTAATCCAATCCGACGTGTAAAAATCAAAGCTTTCAATGTAATCCACATCGTCGCGATCAAGAAATTCGTGGGCGTGTTGTGCAGATTTGATCGGCATACAGTCGCCCGACAGCATATAAAAATGTGTTGCGTCCGGAAAACTGGTTTCAGCGGTGTTGACAGCAAGCAGGGTCGCTTCAACCAAGCTCCACTCTCCCCAGCCGCATTTTATCCGTTTTTTGGTAAAGGCAACATTGGAATTGTCGATCAGGGCCGCTTGGAGGGTTTGATACATGGCATTGTTGGCACGCCCGTCAAAATGGATGGCCACGTAGTCCCCCGCCGCCGTCAGACGTTGGGCCTGCGCTATGACACCCGAGGGGTCTTTGTGACACAAAAGTATGTAGGCAATACGCGCCATTTTCCGCCTTTAATGAATTGAAGCACTATTGTTTCCAAAATAGCGTTAAAAGACATTGAAAATACAGAGGTTATTTGCTTTTTTGTGATCCTATAGACACTGCGACGTATTTGGTCCGATTTGGAGGTTGGTTTATGGGTTTTCCAGGGACATGGATGACGCAAAGCGAAAGTGTCGTCTATCGTGTGGTGCCGAAATGTGCGTGCTCCACCATCGGTCAGATCATGTTTTACAGTGACAATGGGCAGTTTTTTGACGGCGATATCCATGATGCGACCGCTGGGATGCATAAGTGGAATATGGAGGCGAGCCAGCCGCTGATTGAGCGCAATGTAAAAGATCATAGCTCTTACGCCTTTACCTGCGTGCGCAATCCCTACACCCGCATCCTGTCCAGCTTTTTCGATAAAATTTGTGGTATTCAGCGCAATGGCAAACGCTATCGCGGCAATCTGGTGCCTTTGCTGATCCAAAAATATGGTGTCCAAGTCGGTGGGGATGATGGCAAGGGCGAGTTTGACCAAATCGCCAGTTTCCGTCGGTTTTTGCTGTTTGCCCGCGACACCATTCGGTGGAAAAAACCGATGGATCCTGACATCCATTGGTCGGCCATGGCGGGGCACGTGTCGACATTTATCGTGAACGGGGGACGGTATAACAAAATTTTCTTTACCGAAAATTTTGACGACGGGATGCAAGGCGTCTTGGACGCGATCAAGGTCAAGCATACTGTGGATCTAAAAACCATCCCACGTTTCAACGAAAGTGAAGGGCACGGGCCAAAGCGGGCGCATCCCGTGGCGGATTATTTCGACGATATGTCGA
Source organism: Cypionkella sp. (assembly GCA_040398785.1). GTDB lineage: Bacteria > Pseudomonadota > Alphaproteobacteria > Rhodobacterales > Rhodobacteraceae > Cypionkella. The sequence goes on from JBBATJ010000001.1 coordinate 153,543, forward strand.
TGCATCTGATGTGGGAAATCTATAAGCGCGATTTTCAGTTGTTCAGATATGATTTTGAAAACCCCGCCAATAAGATGCCCCTTGATGAGGTAGACTTGGATGAGGTGCACGCGAAATTGGGGGATTAGCGGGCGTCGGCAAGCACCAATTCCGCACCCCTCCAGCCCATCAGCATAGACGGCGCATTTGTATTTCCCGCGATCAGATTGGGAAAGGCACTGGCGTCGATGACGCGCAGGGCATCCACCCCATACACCCGCAAACGGGCATCAACCACCGATGTCGACATATCCCGCCCCATCCGCGCCGTGCAAGACGGGTGGTAAACTGTGCCAGAACGTGCGCGAAAATCGGCGATCAGGTCTTCGTCGCTTTGCACTTCTGGCCCCGGGCGCAACTCTGCCTTAACCAAAGATGCAAATGCAGGTTGCGCGGCGATTTTGCGCAGGAATTTCACGGCGGCCAGCATTTCAGTGACGTCATTATCGGTCGAATAGGCGTTCGCGGTGATGGTGGGATGCGCCAATGGATTGGCGGTGTTAATCCGAATATGCCCGCGCGAGGTGGGGCGACAGTTTGACAGACCAATCGATAGACCCGAAAACGGATCAGGTGTCAGCAGGGGGCGTTCACCCACTCGCGGGATCAGGGTCGAAAAGGCCTGCAGATACAGTTGCATATTTGGGCGGTCTAAATCGGGACTTGTGCGGAAAAACCCTCCGCCATGATTGATCGATTTGGCCAAAGGTCCGCCGCCCGTCAACAGATATTGCGCGCCGACCCATGCCTTGCCCCACCATGGGCGTAGGATATCGTTATAGGTGGGAACCTTCATTTCCCACGTATAGTTGATGCCCTGATGGTCGTTTAGATGATCGCCCACATTCGGGTTGTGCAAGGTCACGGGAATGCCCAAACCAGACAGCAAATCCGCAGGGCCAATCCCTGACAGTTGCAGCAATTGGGGGCTGTTGATGGCGCCGCCTGACAGGATCACTTCGGCATTGCAACGCAAAGTATAGGTTTGTCCAGCTTTGACATATTCCACCCCGACGGCGCGACCCTGTTCGATCAAAACGCGGGTCACTTGGGCGCGGGTGATGACGTCCAGATTGGGCCGCCGCATCGCGGGGTGCAAAAACGCCCGCGCCGCCGAATTGCGCCGCGCCGATTTGATCGTCATCTGATAGATGCCCGCGCCTTCTTGGGTCTCGCCGTTGAAATCGGGGTTGTGGGGCAGACCCGCCTGCCCGCAGGCAGCGATGTAATCTTGGACCAAAGGATGCAGGCCGCGTTGATTGGCACTGATGAACAAAGGCCCGCCTTTGCCACGATAGGCGTCTTCGCCCGCCTCGTTATCCTCCATCGCGCGGTAAGATGAGAGACAATCCTCCCATCCCCAACCAGGATTTTCCGCGCCCCATTCGTCATAATCGGCGCGGTGGCCGCGAATATAGACCATAGCATTGATGCTGCTTGAGCCGCCCAATATCTTGCCACGTGGCCAATAATCGCGCTGCCCTGCAAAGCCTGGGTCAGGTTCGGTTTGATAGGCCCAATTGACGGCGGGGTTGTAGAACAACTTGCCATACCCCAAGGGCATATAAACGAAAAAGCGGTAATCGCTGCCGCCCGCCTCAATCACGGTGACGCGGTGTTTGCCGTTTTCAGTCAGACGGTTCGCCAGAACCGACCCTGCGCTGCCCGCGCCCACAATGATATAATCTGTCGCCATTCCCGCCCCCTGTTGCGGCAGATTAAACCGCCATTTGCATTGGACACCTTATTCTTGCGACATGAAATGTCGCTTCGCTGCCAAACATTGCCAAAATCGCGATTCACGAATTGTAAACGCCGTGTTGTTAGCAAGGATCAAAGACATTTGGTAAGGATCCCAACATGACCGCGTCGCAAGGCCAAACCCATGGCCCAACAGAGGACGTTGAAGATGCCTTTGTGTTGCCCAGTGGGTTTCGTGCCTTTTCGCGCGGCGACGCGGATGGCAATATCCTTGCCTGCAGCAAAAGTTTTCAGCATTTGATTGGAACGGATTGGACCAATCTGATCGGTCAATCCCATTATTCGTTGTTCAGCTTGCAAATGCCAAAAGGGGCGTTTCATCTGCTAAAATCGAAATTTAGGCAACGGGATTTCTTGTTTTCATATGTCTATGGACGCACTTTCGGGGGCAAAAATTATTGGGGAATCATCATTTGCGTGCCATTGCACATTGGCTATGTGACCATGGTTCTGAACCCGTCTAGTGCGTTTTTTATCCCGATTCAGACCTTATATGCACGTCTTCTGGCGCAGGAAGCCGGCGGAAAATTATCTGACCACGACAGCGAAACGATGTTTTTGGACGAATTGGCGCAGATGGGTTTTGAATCCTATGACGTGCTGATGTGGAACGCCATTTGGGCAGAGTTTCATGCGGAGATGGCCGAAAAGTCATCGCGCAACAAGGTTTTCTTTTCCATCGCGGATGGGGTGCGCAACAATCTGGCGCAGTTAAAAGATTTGCAGTCAGAGTTGTTGGGAACAGTCGCGCTTTTGCGGGATTTGCCGACCAATATGCGGATCATTGCGTCACGGTTGGAACCCTCGGGCGGGCCACTCAGTGCGATGTCGGATATTTATTCGATCGCTTCAACGGCACTATTTTCGGAAATCGTTGCGTTTTCTACAGGGGCCACCAGCCTGACCGGTGATATGGAAAACGCCTTTGGCAAGGCTTGTGCCATGAAGATATGCGCAATTTTGCAAGGTGAGGTGACGCAGAACTTTCGCAATGATCCGCCAGCCAATGTCGGCTTTTCGTTGCCAGACGAGTTCGAATCTTTGGACAGATTGAATGCAATTTGCCTGAATTTTGAGTCAGTTGGGCTGTATGACGCGCAAAAGCTCGCGCAAAAGATCAATGCGGCCAGCTATGATTTACGCCGTTCCATGTTGGGACTTGATACGGTGCGCGTGATGGGCCTGGTCGAAAGCGGGCGCATGGGAACGGAAGGCAGCCGCATCGGTGCCACAATGGAACAGATCGGCCATTGCCACGACCGAATCGTCGTTGTCTTGCAAAAGATCAAGGATACCGCCGTCTCGATTAATATTGGCGTGACCGAATTGCGCAATTCGGTCAAACGCAAATCAGCCATGGCCGCGGGTTAACGGCCCTTCCAAACGGGATCGCGTTTCTCGGCAAACGCGCGGGCACCCTCAAGCTGATCCTCGGATGAATACAAACGATCCACTGTTGGCAATTGACGTTTTGTGATTCGGCTCATCGCGTCTTGGAAGCGCATATTTTCCGCCTCGCGCACCACTTCTTTGATAGCCGCATAGACAAGGGGCGGACCAGCCTCAAGCAGGCGGGCCAAATCCCACGCCTTCGACAGCAAATCTGCGGGCGCGCAGATTTCTTTAACAATGCCCCATTGTTTCGCCTCGGCGGCGTCAAACCAACGCCCCGTCAACAACAAATCCATCGCCACGTGATAGGGAATACGTTTGGGTAATTTGATGCTCGCGGCATCCGCCACTGTGCCAGACCGAATTTCGGGCAGTGCGAATGTCGCATTGTCCGAACACAGGATCAAATCGGCTGACAGCGCCAGTTCTAACCCGCCACCGCAACAAATTCCATTGACCGCAGCAATCACGGGTTTGTTCAGATTTGGCAATTCTTGCAAACCGCCAAAGCCGCCCACGCCGTAATCGCCGTCCACCGCGTCGCCGCCTGCTGCTGCTTTTAGATCCCAGCCTGGGCAGAAAAATTTCTCGCCCTCGGCGCGCAGAATGCAGACCCGCAGCGCGTCATCATCGCGAAAGGCGCGAAAAACTTGACCCATGATGCGACTGGTCGCCAAATCAATCGCATTGGCCTTGGGCCGATCCAAAGTGACCTCTAGGATTGCACCAATGGTGCGGGTTTTGATCGGGCCATCCAGCAGCATTTCCATATCAAACCTTTCTGATTAGGGCATCGACCGCCACTGCGCCATTCTGGCGCAACAGGATCGGGTTGATTTCAATCTCTTCTAAACAGGCGTCATCCATCATCGCATGACCCAAGGTCAGCGCCACCCGTGCCAGCGCCGCAACATCCGCAGGCGGGCGGCCACGATAGCCGTCCAGCAAGGGCCAAAGCCGCAAGCGCCGCAGGGCCGCCAAAATGTCGCCTTCGGATGTAGGCAGGATAAGGGTCACCGTATCGGCCAAAACCTCGGCTGCAACACCCCCCATACCCAGCGTCAGGGTCACACCATAAACCGGATCGCGGCGCAGACCCAGCAGCACTTCGGCCACCGCCCCGCTGACCATTTCCTCGGCCAAATAGCCCGTTGCCCCCGCCATTTCCGATTGGCCTTGCAGTTGATCCAGACCCAACCGCACCGCACCCGCTTCGGTCTTATGGGCAAAGCCAAGGCCCTTCAGCGCAAGGGGCGGGATCAGATCGGCCGCCATTGGAATCAACGCTGCCAAAGTAGCAGCCGTCACCGCGCGTGGCACAGGAACGCCAAGAGCCGACAGCAGGGCCTTGGCTTCAGCCTCGGTCAACATCCCAGCCTCGCGCGGGGCAATCGCGGGGACAGGGCGCCAATCGGTCAAGCCCGTAGGGGTCTGCGCCGCCTTGATCGCAGCCAAAGCGGTTTCCAAACCCATCAGGGTGCAAACCCCCTGATCCATCAACTGCATCGCCACGCCTTCGTCAAAATTTTCCGCCATAGAGGCCACAGGAAAGGCGATTTTTCCTGTAGCCGTTTGCGCCGCGACAATGGCATCCAGCGCCGGTTGATAGCCCGACGGATCACAGCGGTCGCGGCGCGGTGGGTCTATGATATAGATACCAGCATCATAGCCCGTCAGCATCGTGGTAAAAACATCCGTTGTGCGCGGCCCATCGCCCCAGATAAAAGTATGATAATCCAATGGATTGGCGACAGTCACAATGGGGCCAAGGATGTCATTCAGTCGCACCTTGATCTTTGCAGGCACGGGCGGGAAATCTATGCCGTAAGGTGCGGCCAAATCGGCGATCAGCCCCGCCTCACCGCCCGAACAAGACAGCGAACACAGGCGCGGGCCGATTTTTGGCCCGTGGCAATGATATATTTTCAAAGTCTCTATCAGCTCTGACGGCGTGTTCACCTCGGCTATGCCAATCTGGCGCAAAAACGCGGAGCTGGCCGCACCGCCCCCCGCCAAAGATGCCGTATGCGATGCGGCGGCGATCTGCGACAGTTCTGTCTTGCCCGATTTGATCGCGACAATCCCCTTGCCCATCGCGCGCGCCCGCTGGGCAAGGGCGGCAAAAGCTGGGGCGTCATCAATTCCTTCGATATACAGGCCCAGCGCCGTGACGCGCGGATCGTCCAGTAACGCCCCTGCCAAATCGGCCAAACCCACGACGGCGGCATTGCCCAGACAAGCGACATAGGCCACCGGCAAGGCCCGTTTTTGCATCCCTAAATTGATCACGATATTGGATGACTGGCTGATCAGCGCGACACCCCGATCAACGCGAATGCCGCCATGTTGATCTGGCCAAAGCAGCGCCCCATCCAAATAATTTATGACACCATAGCAATTCGGCCCAAGGATCGGCATATCCCCCGCCGCGGCAATCAGATCGGCCTGCAGTTCGGGCGCACCCGCCTCGGTCCAACCTGAGGCAAAACAAATCGCCCCGCCCGCGCCCATGGCCGATAATTCACGCACGACCTCAATCGTCGCATTGCGGTTCACGCCGATAAAGGTGGCATCAGGCGCGCTGGGCAAATCCGCCAAACTGGCATAGGCGCGCAGCCCACCGATTTCCGATTTGCTGGGATGGACTGGCCAAACAGGGCCTTCAAACCCCATCTTGGCGCATTGCTCGATCACATTCAGCGCCCAGCCTGCGCCCAGAACCGCGATGGATTTGGGCCGTAATACCCGCGCGAGATTAGTCATGGTACCACCCAACAGGGGGGCTGTCTGCCCCCCACTCGCTACGCTCGTCCCCCCGAGGATATTTGCAAAGAGAAGAATGACGCCCTGTCCCAAGCCAATGGGACAGGGAATCTTCTCCTCTTGCGGTCATCGGGGTCCCCCCCTGTACCGCAGAATCAGGCTGCCAAAAAATGGTTAACATTTCGTTTCTTCTCTTTGCAAATATCCTCGGGGGGTGAGGCGCAGCCGAGGGGGGGCGAGCCCCCCCTATCCGCCCACGGTGCGCAACAATTCGCGGCTGATAATATGGCGCTGAATTTCAGACGTGCCTTCCCAGATGCGTTCCACACGGGCGTCGCGCCAGATGCGTTCCAAGGGCAGATCATCCATCAGCCCCATGCCGCCATGGATCTGGATTGCCTCATCCGCAATCATGGCCAACACTTCAGTTGCCTTCAGTTTCGCCATGGCCATATCGGCCTCGGTGACGCTGCCTTGGTCATATTTCCATGCGGCTTCGCGTGTCAGCAATTCGGCGGCCTTTAGCTCCATCGCCATATCGGCCAGTTTGAATGAAATGCCTTGGAACTTGCCGATTTGTTGGCCGAATTGTTTGCGCTCAGCCGCATAAGAAATTGCCAAGGCCAGCGCGCGATCCGCACGTCCAAGGCAGGTTGAAGCGACTTGCAGGCGCGTGGCGCCCAGCCAACTGCCTGCCACCTCAAAGCCCTTATGCACCTCGCCCAAAACTGCCGCTGCGGGCAGGCGGCAATCGTCGAATTCCAGCACCGAATTGGTATAGCCGCGATGCGAGACGTTGCGGTATCCGTCACGCACGGAAAATCCTTTGGTCCCTTTATCGACGAAAAACGCCGTAATCAGCTTTTTCGGGCCGCGCGGCGTGTCCTCTTCGCCAGAGGCCATGAAAACAATCGCAAAGCCTGCGATATCGGCATGAGAGATGAAATGTTTGGTGCCGTTCAGCACCCAATCATCGCCGTCACGCCGCGCCGTGGCCTTCATCCCGCGCAGATCAGACCCTGCGCCCGGTTCGGTCATCGCCAGACAGTCCCAAGTTTCGCCGCGAATGCAGGGCATCAGATAGCGTTCGCGTTGATCGGCATTGCCCGCAAGCAGGATGTTCGACGGGCGTGCCACGCAGGTCCAATGCAGCGCGTAATTGGCGCGACCCAGTTCCTTTTCATACAAAAGCCAGGACATTGTATCCAATCCCGCACCGCCCAATTCTGCGGGCATATTGGCGGCATAAAGACCCGCCGCAATCGCCTTGGCCTGCACATCGCGGATGATTTCCATCGGCAGATGGCCCGTGCGTTCTACCAGCGCCTCGTGCGGATAAAGCTCCTTTTCCACAAAGGCGCGGGTGGCGTCGGCGATCATCGCTTGTTCTTCGGTCAGGCCAAAATGCATATTATACCTGTGGGTCTGGGTTGATTGTAAATCCGTCGACAGTGATCGCCTGTCCTGAAACAAGCCGTGCGCCATCGGACGCAAGAAACACCGCCATATTGGCGATATCTGCCGCATCGACAAGGGAACGCAGGGCAGTGCCTTGCTCGTATCCTGCGCGGACGGCGGCGGGGGTCATACCTTTGGCCTCTGCCTCATCGGCGAAAACCTTATCAATGCGGGGACCGTTGACGGACCCTGGTAGGATCGCATTGACGCGGACACCTTGGGGGCCCAGTTCCATCGCTAAGGTTTTCATCAGCCCGATCACCGCCCATTTCGCCGCCGCATAGGGACTGCGATAGGGAAAGCCGTAGATGCCTGCTGTCGACGAGGTGAACAGCATCGTCGATCCGCGCCCCATCAATGGGATCATATGTTTGGCGGTTAGAAATGCCCCATCCAGATTGACCGAAAGGCAATCGCGCCAGCCATCTAGGGGCATATCGACCACAGACGCAGTTGGCCCTTTGATGCCTGCGTTGCAGCAAACGACATCCAAGCTGCCCCAGTCTGCGCGGATGTCTGCGGCAAGGGCCTGCATCTGGCCCTCATCCGCGACATTGGCAAGCGTGGCACGGTGGGGGGTGCGGGCAAGGGCCGCGGCGTCCACATCCGTCACCCAAACGCGGTAGCCTGCCGCCGCAAAGGCGTCGGCCATCTGCGCTCCAATGCCGTTGGCCCCTGCGGTGATCAGGACGGATTTCATTTCTTGGACCCCACAGCGCGGCCTGCGTTATCGGGCAGGGGCAGGGTCGAATGTGCGGCGGCCAAGGGCATTAGGCGGGCCAGAACTTGCGGCGCAGCAGGGCAGGTTTTGCCCAATCCCATATCGACGTGCAAACACATTTGCTCCACGGTCGCCACAACCTCATCCCCGCGCAGGATACGAACAAACACGCGGATGCGTTTTTCATCTGCCGACAGGATTTGCAGCGTGCAGGTCAGACGGTCGCCCAGCTTTGCTTCGCCCAGATGCATGATATGGGTTTCGGCGGAATAGTAACTGTGCCCGCCTTTAACATAATCCATATCCGCGCCGATCAGCCGCAGGAAATTATCCACGGCTTCGGAATTGGCGAATAGATAGCGGCTTTCGGTCATATGGCCGTTGTAATCGATCCAAGAGGGCAACACTTGCAGGTGCGCCATCACAAGGGGTTCGGATTTCGGCCCCGTATCCAACGTCGCATGAAAGGCCGCCGCGCGGGCCTGATCGTGGTCGCGCAGCACTTTGCCCGCGCCCCAATTGCGGTCCTTTAGCGCGCGCAGGAATCCGACCAAATTCTGATCGCGGATGCGTTCCAATTCGCGGATCGTATACATTCCCGATTGCGCGTCCGATTGATTGGCCACCAGATCGACCAATTCCTCATTGAATTCTGGGACATCCATCAGTTTCGTCCAAGGCCAATTCAGCGCGGGGCCGAATTGCGCCATGAAATGCCGCATCCCCGCCTCGCCGCCCGCAATGCGGTAGGTTTCAAACAGACCCATTTGCCCCCAGCGCAGACCAAAGCCCATGCGGATCGCCTCATCGATTTCCGTCGTCGTCGCAATGCCGTCTTTCAGCATCCACAGGGCTTCGCGCCAGACCGCCTCGAGGAAGCGGTTGCCGATAAAGGCGTCGATTTCATGGCGGATCACCAGCGGGAACATCCCGATGTCTTTCATAATCTGAACGGTTTTTTCGACGGTTTCGGGTGGGTTTTTATCCGAGCCTGAGATTTCCGACAAAGGCAAAAGGTAAACGGGATTGAACGGGTGAGCGACAATAATGTTGTGCGGCGCGGGGCTGTTTTGTTGCAAATCAGACGCCTTGAACCCGCTGGTCGACGATCCGATCAGCACATCAGGATTGGCCTGTTGCAGTTGAGCATAGATTTTCTGTTTCAGATCAATGCGTTCGCTGACGGATTCTTGGACATATTCTGCGCCTTCGACAGCCTCGCCCAAGGTGGCGGCGAAACTTAGCCGCCCCTCAATAGGCATGGGAACATCGGACAGGGCAGGCAGGGCAAGGCGGGCATTGGCCACAACGGCGGCAATTTTGCGCTCGGCCTCGGGGTCGGGATCAAACACCGCCACATCCCATCCGTTCAGCAAAAACCGTGCCGTCCAGCCGCCGCCAATGACGCCGCCCCCAATGATCGCTGCCTTACGTGTCATATCCGTCCCCTAGTTTTGTTCGACCCATTCCAATTGGGTGATGTCATAGCCATTTTTGGAAAACGCGGCCAAAGCGCGGTCGCGATCGGCATTTGATAGCACAGGCTTGCGCGACAATATCCAGCCAAAGCCACCCTCGGGCGCGCCCACAACGGCCATCGAATAATCAGATTTCAAATCCAAAATCCAATAATCCCCCGCCGCGATATTGCCCAGCCAAGGCACAAAGGTCACGCGCAGTTTGGCAGGGCTGGCAACCCAAGCCTTACCTTCGGCCACAGTATCGCCGCCCTCTTTGCGGCAGGCGTTGGCGACCTTGATCGTTTCATCAACGTTCAGGGAATAGGTCGCGGTGACATGGGTGCACCCCTTTTCAAATTTGTTCGGAAAGCGGGCGATTTCATACCATTGGCCCAAATATTTGCCCAGATCGACCTGATCGACCACAGTCATTGGCACGGACGCGTCGCGCACGGGTGCCGCAAAGGCGGTAAAGGGCAAAAACATCAGCAAAAAGGCAAGGCGTTTCATCGCGGGCACTCCGAATAAGGGGTCAATCCTGCATATATAGACGCTGGATGCACGATAACCATCATACCCGCGCTTGACCTGTCAGCGCAACGCGCACGCCCTTTTGGATCACGGCAGGATCATAGGCCTTGCGGGCAAAGACCTGTTCCACCATCGGCGCAAAGGCCGACAAGGGCATCGTGTCATAATCGGGGTCAAAGCTGCTTTGATCCCACATTTCGCAAAAATCGGCGCAGTCCTGATAATAGGGATGGTCGCGGTACAGATCCCGCGCGTGCGGATTGCCGCCCGTGTGATGCGCGTAATACAGCCTCTGAAAATCGCCGTGCTTTTCGACAACCCAAGTCACCTGTTCGCGCAGAAATGGTTTCAAAATCGCGGCGGCGTATTCATCGTGGTTATAGGGCGCATAGATATCGCCAATATCATGCAGCACGGCGGCCACGATCCAATCCACATCCGCCCCCGCGCGATACGCCCGCGTGGCCGCCTGCAAGCTGTGGCCCAGACGGGTGATTTGATAGCCCGACAGACTGCTGTCGAGTGATACCAGCGCGTCCAACAACCGCGCCGCCGTGCCTGCGGCATAGTCGCGTTCATGCCTGTCTAACATGGCGTAATCTTCGCGGTCGCCATCCTTCATCGCGGTGAATTTGACCTTGTCCATATCTTAGCGCCCCATCAGTGCACGTTTTTCCAATTTCAGTTTGGCGCGCACTTCGGCAGGGGTGATGACCCGCGCGCCAAGATTGGAAATGATAGTCACGGCGCGTTCGACCAGTTGCGCATTGGTCGCCAAAACGCCCTTTTCCAGCCAGATATTATCCTCAAGCCCCACACGCACATTGCCGCCTGCTAAAACGCTGGCCGCGACATAGGGCATCTGGTTGCGGCCAATGGCAAAAGCGCTCCAATGCCAATCACTTGGCACATTGTTGACCATCGCCATAAAGGTGTTCAGATCGTCTGGTGCGCCCCATGGCACGCCCATGCACAATTGCACCAAAACGGGATGCGGAATATGCCCCTCGCGGACCAGTTCTTTGGCAAGCCACAGATGGCCTGTATCGAACGCCTCAATTTCAATCCGCACGCCTGCCGCTGTCATCCGACCTGCCATGTCGCGCAAGAGGCCTGGGGTGTTGACCATGACATAGTCGGCCTCGTTGAAATTCATCGTGCCGCAATCCAGCGTGCAGATTTCAGGGCGGCAATCGACAATATGGGCGACGCGTTCCGTGGCCCCCGCCATATCGCTGCGCGGACCCATTTGGTGCATGGATTCCGACCCCTCAAAATAGATATCGCCGCCCATGCCTGCGGTCAGGTTCAAAACTACATCCGTCCCCGAATCGCGAATACGTTCTGTCACTTCACGGTATAGGGCCAGATCGCGGCTGGGTTTGCCCGTTTCGGGATCGCGGACATGGCAATGCACCACCGCCGCCCCTGCCTTGGCCGCATCAATCGCGGATTTCGCGATCTGCTCAGGGCTGCGCGGCACATGGGGGGATTTGTCTTGGGTGCCACCTGACCCCGTCACGGCACAGGTGATAAAAACGTCGCGATTCATGGCTAGGGGCATTGCAGTTCCTCCAAATATTTTGGCAAGCATAAGAGGCTTGCAGCCGCGTGTTTGTCAATTTACGAAGTTTGTATGACAAAAACCGAAACTATTTTTGCAGCTGCCAAAACGCCGCTGACCCTCGCGGTGCTGGTACTGCCACAATCGTCGATCTTAGAGGTCGCCTCGACCCTAGACCCAATGCGCGCGGCCAACCGCCATTTGGGATATGACGCCTTTCGCTGGCGAATCGTCTCGCCTGATGGGCGCGCGGTGCCGCTGACCTGCGGGATTGAATTGCCCAGTCATGGCGGATTGGCGCAGGCCAAGGGGGCGGATGCGCTGGTTGTGATTGCAGGGTTCGCGCAGTGGCAAGGGGCAGGGCCCGCCGTGATCCGCGATCTGTCGCGGATGGGGTCGCAATTCGCCGCACTTGGCGGAATTGATGCAGGCGCATGGGTGCTGGCCCGGGCAGGGCTCTTGTCAGGATATCGGGCCACTGTGCACTGGGAAGACGCCGAAGATTTCGCCGCCGCCCATTCCGACGTCGATGTGGTGCCTGACCGTTTTGTCATTGACCGTGACCGTTTTACCGCGGGAGGGGCCGCGCCTGCTACAGATATGATGCTGCATTTGATCCGCGCGCGGCATGGCGCCGCATTGGCCCTGCAAGTTGCTGCCAGTTTCATCACCACGGCGCGCTTTGGCGCCGACCCCCAAATAGCGCAAGCCTCAGCCAATCCTTTACTACACCCCCGCCTTGACCCGCGGGTGGCTGCTGCAATGGCGCGGATTGAGGCACATCTGGATTCACCTGAAAGTGCGGCGAACGTAGCCCAATATTTGGGCGTTTCGCCGCGCAGGCTGGAACAATTATTCCACGCCGCCTTGGGTCTGACCCCCGCCGCCTATGCGCTGTCGCTGCGGCTGCAGGCGGCGCGGCGTATGATCACTGACACCCGCCATCCTTTGACGGACGTCGCGCTTAGATGCGGTTTTTCTTCCGCCTCGTCCCTGTCACGCGCCTTTCGCAGGCAATATGGAATGCCACCCAGCCGCCTGCGTTGATTTCGGGTGCCTCTGGCGGAGGTATTTTTATCAGTGTGAAAGGGCTTTCGTTTTTCTGGAAATCTCAGGGGATTTAGATACCCGAGACCAAAGCCTGAACTGGTTAAGGCTATGTCCGTGCAAAACAGTTTGATCGCGCAGTTTGCGGCCATGGACGGTCGCGCGATCATTGCTATCGATGGTGTCGTCGCTGCGGGCAAAACGACATTCACCGACCGCTTGTCAGCGCTGATCGTGCGCCAAGGCCGCGCCGTTGTGCGGGCCAGCGTCGACGGTTTTCATAATCCAAGAGCAAAGCGTTCTGCGCGTAGGAAAAGCGATCCTTTAGGGTATTCTTGGATTCCTATGATTATGATGCGCTCAAGATTGGTTTTTGGCACCTTTCAAACAGGGGCAAGGAGTGGTTGAAACCGCCCGTTTTGATCACAGAACAGCTGAAGCCATCTCTCAGAGGGTTCATGTTCCCCCTTCCGCCATCCTTTTGATGGATGAGATTTTCCTTTAGCGCGATGAACTTTGCCAGTTTTGGGATCACAGTATTTTCTTGGACATCGCTTTTGAGGTGTGCTTTGCGCGTCTGGCAAAACGGGACGCTTTTGATCCATATCCTTTTGCCCAAAGCAACAGACGATATATCAAAGGCCAAATGATCTCGCTTGAGATTCGCAATCTCAAAGATCGCGCCAGCTGGGCCCCGCGCGGTGCGATGAGCTAGGTTCCAGTCCATGATCCATTTTGGTCGGGGTATTTTTAAATTGATCCAAATACTTTCGGGGGGCCACATTGCCTGCAATGTGGATTGGGGGCTGACAGCCCCCAGTGTCGCCGCAATTCCGCAGGTCATGGAAAGAACGGGCGATTTGTGTCGATTTTGGCAATAAACGTTTAACCAAACTCCCTATAGGGTAAATCTGTAACTTTAGGGGGCTGCCATGTCGAAACGTCCGAATATTCTGATCATCATGGTCGACCAGTTGACAGGCACCTTGTTTCCAGATGGGCCTGCGGATTTTCTGCACGTGCCAAATTTGCGAACCCTTGCCAGCCATTCGGCGCGGTTTCAGAATGCCTATACCGCCTCGCCGTTGTGCGCGCCTGCGCGGGCGGCGTTCATGTCGGGGCAGTTGCCGCGCCGCACGCGCGTTTATGACAATGCGGCAGAGTTTGCATCCGACATCCCGACCTATGCGCATCATTTGCGCCGTGCGGGGTATCAAACGGCCCTGTCAGGCAAGATGCATTTCGTGGGGCCCGATCAGATGCACGGGTTTGAACAGCGTCTGACCACTGATATTTACCCCGCCGATTTTGGTTGGACCCCAGACTATCGCAAACCGAATGAACGGATAGATTGGTGGTATCACAATTTGGGGTCTGTCACCGGGGCGGGTGTGGCAGAGATTACCAATCAGTTGGAATATGATGACGATGTGGCATTCCAAGCGGTGCAGAAAATCTATGATCTTTCACGCGGGGCGGATGCGCGGCCATGGTGTTTAACGATCAGTTTCACCCATCCGCATGATCCCTTTGTGGCGCGGCGCAAATATTGGGATCTGTATGAGGGCGCGTCAGAATGTGAACCACCTGCGGGTTTGGATTACGCCGAGATGGACGCCCATTCGCAGCGTCTGATGGATGCCTGCGATTGGCGCGGTATGGCGGTGACGGATGACCATATCCGCCGCGCACGGCAGGCCTATTTCGCCAATATTTCCTATGTGGACGATAAGATTGGCGAGATTTTCACCGCGCTGGACGCCAGCCGCCAAGAGGCGATCGTTGTCTTTGTGTCAGACCATGGTGAGATGCTGGGCCGCAAGGGTCTGTGGTTCAAGATGAATTTCTTTGAGGGCGCGGCCCGCGTGCCCTTGATGATCATGGCACCCAAAATGCCAGCGGGGTTGATTGAAACCCCTGTTTCAACCATCGATCTTTTGCCGACGCTGTGCGACTTGGCGGGGATTTCGATGGCGGATATTGAACCATGGACAGATGGGATCAGCCTGTTGCCGCTCGCGAATGGGGTGCGGCGTGATGCGCCCGTAATGATGGAATATGCCGCCGAGGGGACGATCACGCCAATGGTGGCGCTGCGGCAAGGGGCGTGGAAATACATCCATTGCCCCGCCGATACGGAACAGCTTTATGATCTGAACCTAGACCCCGAAGAAACCCTCAACCTTGCGGGCGAGCCGCGTGCTGCGTCCATTTTGGCGCATTTTCAATCGCTTGCTGCGGCGAAATGGGACATCCCCGCCTATGACGCCGAGGTGCGCGCCAGCCAAGCCCGCCGCTGGGTGGTCTATGAGGCCTTGCGCAACGGGGCCTACTATCCGTGGGATTACCAACCCCTTCGCGCGGCGTCTGAGCGGTATATGCGCAACCATATGGATTTGAATATTTTAGAGGATAGCAAACGGTTCCCGAGGGGGGAGTAGCTGTTCTTTATTTCGAGCTAAGACGTCGACGCGCAAACGAGATGGCAATCAGGTTTGGGTCCTCACGACAGATCATTCATTCGGGCGATGTCATTTTGTCCAAATATTTCTGGTATCTTAAGTCGATGTCATCTTTATGGACGGCATAAATATTGCAGGCAGCCGTGACAGCAACGTCAATTTCGTCAATCAGCGCAAGCATTTGATTTTCACTCAGGATGGCATTCAGGTCCATAAGTGTGATTTTTGTAGGCCCACCTTTTAAATTCCGAACGGTTTTGGTCAATTCGGCAAGGTCTGCGCGAATCGTTGCCACATGATTTTCGCGGATGGAAGTATTCCACCTTGTGAGATGATAAATGACGTTGAATGGGGAAAAGTGGTATGCCCCGAGGCCGCAACATTCCTTCTCGCAAATCGTTTCGCAGCTTTTGCTCAGCGTCCGTAACGACGTAGGCATCTGGATTTCTATGTGGTTCATTAAATTACCAAGCTTTTCAATTTCGTGCCCTGCGCCAGAGCAGGGACGGGCTGACTTCGTAAGGCGCGGAAACCTTAACGCCCCGTTTTCTTACGCTGTGCATCCACATAGGCCCGCAGAACCGCGTGCATCCGCGTCAAATGCCCCGCGCCTTGGGATTTGAAAAATTCCAAGATGTCGGGATCGACTCGCATGGAAATGGTGGATTTGACCAAAGGCGGTTGCAGGACGGCATTGTCCCAAAACCCATCGGGCATATCATATTCGGGCGCGTCATCGCGCGTTGGCACGATTTCACCCCGCGCCCGCATGGCACGGATGTCATCTAGAGAAAAAGTCTTTATATCGCTCAATGTCTTTCCTCCCCGCCTTTCGTGCCGAGATCAATCTGATCTTATCGCCCCTTTGGGTGTAAACCACCACATAGGCAATCTCCCCAACATAACCCGGCGCGGCAAACCGCACCTCGCCGTAATCTGTGCGCCGATCTATCCGCGAGATGAAGAAATCCGCAAAAATCTCGGCCGCCTCATACAGGTCAACCCCATGTTTCAGCAGGTTGGCCCGTCGTTTGGTTTCATCCAGTTCAAACACGAACACCCCATGACCCATCGATCAGATGCGCCATTCATCGCCCGTTTTCGCCGTAAATCAACCCTGGGCTTAACGTATACACAAAACGTATATACGCGTCAACCCCGTTTGCGGTCGGCGGGGTAGACGCCTAGGATATTCACCTGCGCGGAAAAATAGCGCAGTTCTTCCAGTGCGCGGGCCACGGCGGCATCTTCGGGGTGGCCTTCGATGTCGGCGTAGAACTCGGTCGCGGTAAAGGTGCCGCCGACCATATAGCTTTCCAGCTTGGTCATATTCACCCCATTGGTCGCAAAACCGCCCATCGCTTTATACAGGGCGGCAGGGATATTGCGGACACGGAATGTCAAAGTGGTAATCATATCATCCGAGCGGCGCGCATAATCCGCCTGCCGCGACATCACCAAAAACCGCGTGGTGTTGTTTTTGTGATCCTCAATCTCGGGCGCGATCACATCCAGCCCATAGATTTCCGCCGCCAAGGCACTGGCCAAAGCAGCACGCGAAGGATCGCCCAATTCGGCCACTTCACGCGCCGCGCGGGCGTTGTCGGACGACACCTTACCCTTAATCCCATTTGCGCGCAAAAACCCCGCGCATTGCGGCAAGATCACCACATGGCCATGCGCCTCGGTGATTTGATCCAAACGCGCGCCGCGCAGGCCCAAAAGGTTCACGTGCACCCGCACAAAGGCCTCATCGACAATATGCAGCCCCGCCTTGGGCAGCAAGGAATGCACATCCGCCACCCGCCCATAGGTCGAGTTTTCCACCGCAAGCATCGCCAGATCGGCCCCGCCGTTTTGCGTCACCTCAACCACTTCTTCAAATGTCGCACAAGGAAAGGGGGTGAAATCGGGGCGTGCTTGGACGCAGGCCTGATGCGAATAGGCCCCCATTTCGCCTTGGAATGCGATTTTCCCAGACATTTCATTCCCCTTTGCAATAAAAACCCCAAATTGGGGCGTTTGGTCGCGCTACTACACCTTGAAAGACCACGGGGGAAGCGGGTAGATAGCGCAAAATCGTTTCGGTCGGGCTTACGGCCGGCCAAAAGAAAGGCGCATTATGTTCGATACCATGACCTTGACCAAAGCTGTTGCAGGCGTCTGCGGCGCATTGTTGATTTTTCTGTTCGGCACTTGGGCCGCTGACACGATCTATGGCGGCAAATCCGGCGAAGGTCATGAGGGCGAAGAAATGGCGCAAGCCTATTCGATTGACACGGGTGCCACTGAGGCCACCGAAGCCGCGACAGCCGAAGAAGGTCCAGATTTCGCAACACTCTACGCGGCGGCGGATGTTGCTGCGGGCGAAAAAGTATTCGGCAAGTGCAAAGCCTGTCACAAAGTTGACGGCACCAATGGCACGGGGCCACATTTGAACGGCGTTGTGGATCGCCCTAAGGCATCGGTTGCGGGATTCGGTTATTCTGACGCGATCAAGGCGCTATCGGCCGAATCATGGTCGCCCGACAAAATGTTCGCCTTTTTGGAAAATCCCAAAGGCTATATGCCCGGCACCAAAATGGGCTTTGCGGGTCTGGCCAAGCCTGAGGACCGCGTCAACGTGATCGCTTATCTTGCAACGATGAAATAATTCGTCCGAACTGGGATAAAGGGCCGCCTTTTGGGCGGCCTTTTTCATTTGATGACCGCTGTTCACGCAATCGCGCCTTGTGGCAGATGGGTTTTCCGAATTAGGATTCGGCAAAATCAGGCCCCATCGGCCCAGCCAATTTTACCAAGGGAGCGACCTATGACCGCCAGAACCCTAAACATCGCCCGATTCGTGGCGGCATTGTTTGCCACAACCCTGTTGATGACATCGGCGCAGGCCCAAGACACCATCACCGCAAATGGCATTTCCACCTTTGGCGCGCTAAAATACGCGGCGGATTTCAAACATCTGGATTACGTCAATCCGGATGCGCCAAAAGGGGGCGAAATATCCACGGGCATTGTCGGAACGTTCGACTCGATGAACCCGTTTTCGGTCAAGGGCGTCGCAGGCAGCCTGTCGTCGGTGTTCTACGAATCGATCTTGGCGGGCACGGCGGACGAAATTGGATCGGCCTATTGCCTGCTGTGCACGACGATGGAATATCCTGCCGATCGGTCTTGGGTGATTTTCAATCTGCGTGATGATGTGAAATTTTCAGATGGCAGTCCCATGACCGCCGATGATGTTGTGTTCAGCTATGAACTTTTCCGCGACAAGGGCATCGCGGAGTATCGCAGCGTCTTTAACGACAAATTCCAATCGGTTGAGGCGCTGGATCCGCACCGCGTCAAATTCACCTTTACCCCCGGCATTTCTATGCGTGATATGCCCGCCACTGCAGGTGGCGTTACGGTGGTCTCTAAGGCCGATTATATCGCCAAGAAACGCGATCTTGAGGAAAGCAGTCTGGAACCGATGCTGGGCACAGCGCCCTATGTTCTGGACAGTTTGAAACCCGGACAGCAGATCATCTACAAACGCAACCCTGATTATTGGGGCAACAATCATCCCCTGAACATTGGCCGCAATAATTTTGACCGCATTCGGGTTGAATATTTCGGCGACAATAACGCCGCGTTCGAGGGGTTTAAATCGGGGGTGTTCACCTTCAACAATGAAACATCATCCAAACAATGGGCGACCGGATATGATTTCGACAATCTGAAAAACGGATCGGTGACAAAGGTGGAATTGCCCAACGGCGCGATTGCGGCCACGCAGTCGTTCGTGTTCAACCTGCGACGCGAGAAATTTGCAGACCCCCGCGTGCGTCAGGCGATTGGGTTGATGTTCAACTTTGAGTGGTCGAACCAGACGCTGTTTTACGGGCTTTATGCGCGGGTCAATTCGTTCTTTCAAAACACCGCGATGGAGGCAAAAGGCCCCGCCACGCCCGAAGAGGCCGCCCTGTTGCAGCCGCTGATCGACAAAGGATTGCTGGACGCAAGTATCCTAACCAATGACGCCGTGATGGCCCCTGTGTCCAACGCGGACGCAAATTTAGACCGCGCAAATCTGCGCAAGGCCTCGGCTCTGCTGGACGAAGCGGGCTGGACGGCGGGCGATGATGGGATGCGCAAAAACGCAGCGGGCGAACCGCTCAAGGTTGAATTCCTGAACGCCAGCCCCGCGTTTGAGCGCATCATCACCCCCTATGTGGAAAATCTGCGCGCCCTAGGGGTGGATGCGGTTTTGAACACCATTGATCCCGCTCAGTTTTCCGAACGAACAGATCCGCCAAAATTTGATTTTGATGTGGTGACCGACAATCCCGTGAACGGATACGAACCTGGCGGCGAGATGAAGCAAGGCTATGCCTCTGTGACCAAAGACAATTCATCGCGCAATCAGATGGGTCTGGCAAATCCTGCCGTTGATGCCTTGCTAGATTCGATTGAATCCGCCAAAACCCGCGAGGAATTGGACATTGCTACCCGCGCCACCGACCGCGTGTTGCGGTCAATCCAATTCTGGGTGCCGCAGTGGTTTAAAAATGTCTACACGGTCGCCTATTACAATCAATACCAGCACCCCGAAACGCTGCCGCCCTATTCTTTGGGCCAATTGGATTTCTGGTGGTTTGATTCGGCAGGGGCCGATACGTTAAAGGCCGCGGGCGTTTTGAAATAATGCTTGCCTATATCCTGCGCCGATTGATTTTGGTGATCCCGACATTGTTCGGGATCATGGTCATCAATTTCGCCCTGACGCAATTCGTGCCCGGTGGGCCTTTCGATCAGATCGAGGCGCGACTAGAGGGAGAGGGCGATTCGATCAAGGCGGTATCGGGCGGCGAAACTGCCGAGACAAGCGAGGATAAGGGCGGGTATGTCGGCGCGCGTGGACTGCCCCCAGAATTTCGCGCGAAGTTAGAGGTCGAGTTCGGCTTTGCGCGTTTCATCTGCCCTGACGGGTATTCGGGCACGCCCGTACAACAAGCCAAAGACTGCCGCAAAGAAATGATCAATGCCCCGGAACGATTCTGGATCATGATGGGTAAATTCATCCGCTTTGATTTCGGCGAAAGCTATTTTCGCAGCGAAAGTGTGATGGGGCTGATCGTGGAAAAACTGCCTGTGTCGATCACGCTAGGCCTGTGGTCGACAGTGATTGCCTATCTGATTTCCATCCCGCTTGGCATTCGCAAAGCGGTGCGGGATGGTTCACGCTTTGACAGTTGGACAAGTGCGGTGATTATCGCGGCCTATGCCATACCTGGGCTGCTGGTCGCGGTGATGTTGCTGGTTTTGTTCGCAGGCGGCTCATACTGGCAGATATTCCCGTTGCGCGGTCTGACCAGTAACAATTTCGATGATCTGTCGGTGCTGGGCAAGGTGGGCGATTATCTGTGGCACATCACTCTGCCCGTTCTGGCCAGCACCATTTCCAGCTTTGCCACGCTGACACTTTTGACCAAAAACAGTTTCCTTGATGAGATCAAGAAACACTATGTCATGACCGCCCGCGCCAAGGGGTTGTCAGAGGCGCGGGTTCTGTATGGCCATGTGTTCAGAAACGCCATGCTGATCGTGATCGCGGGATTTCCCGCGCTGTTTATCGGTGTGTTCTTTGGCGGCAGTCTGATTATTGAGACGATCTTTTCCCTCGATGGTCTGGGGCAGCTTGGTTACAAATCCGCCGTGGAGCGTGATTTTCCTGTGATTTTCGGCACACTGTTTGCCTTTGGGTTGATGGGATTGGTGGTGGGGATAATATCGGATTTGATGTATGTTTGGGTTGACCCGCGCATTGATTTTGAAAGGCGCGGATGATGTCGCCCCTGAACGCCCGCCGCTGGCGCAATTTCAAATCCAACAAACGCGCCTATTGGTCGCTGATCCTGTTTTCCATCCTGTTCGGCCTGTCGTTGTTTGCCGAAGTTTTGGCCAATGACAAACCGCTGTTGGTTCAATATCGCGGCGAATGGCGGATGCCGTTTTTGAAATTCTATTCCGAAAAAGACTTTGGCGGCGATTTCAAAACCGAGGCAAATTATAAATCCCCCGAGGTGGAATGCCTGATCCGCACGGGTGGGGTGATAGATTGCTTTGATACGCCCAAGGATATCATTGCGGCGGTGCAATCGGGGGCATACGCGGCGGGCGGCTTTCAAAAGGGCCGTATTCTATGGGCAGCAATCCCCTATTCCTATAATACAATCAATGATCTACAGGGCCAATCCGCCCCATCGCGCCCAGACCGCACGCATTGGCTGGGCACCGATGACACCGCCCGCGATGTGTTGGCGCGGGTGATATATGGGTTCCGTCTGTCCGTTGGCTTTGCGCTGTTGGTCACGGCACTGACATCGGTGATCGGGGTGGTTGCAGGCGCGATTCAGGGATATTTCGGCGGCAAGGTGGATTTGATTTTTCAAAGATTTTTGGAAATTTGGAGTGGGACACCCGAACTCTACGTCATCATCATCGTCTTTTCGGTCTGGAACCGCAGTTTCTGGATTTTGGTGGCCCTGATGGTCGCCTTTGGCTGGACGCGGTTGATTGGGGTCGTCCGCGCCGAATTTCTGCGTGCGCGTAATTTTGAATATGTCCGTGCCGCCCGTGCGCTGGGCGTCCCTGATCGCGTGATTATGTTTCGCCATGTCTTGCCCAATGCAATGGTCGCCACGCTGACCATGCTGCCGTTTATTGTGTCGGGCACGATCGGATCGCTCGCGGCGTTGGATTATCTGGGCTATGGTCTGCCCGCCAGCCTGCCCAGCCTTGGGCAATTGTCGCGCCAAGCCCAGCAAAACCTGCAAATGCCCAGCCTTGCCTTTACCGCGTTTTTTACCTTTACGATCATGCTGTCGTTGCTGGTCTTCATCTTTGAAGGCGTGCGCGACGCGTTTGATCCCAGAAAGACCTTTCGATGAACCTTCTGTCGGTCAAGGATCTGCATATCAATTTCCGTCAAGAGGGGCGCGATATTGCCGCCGTGCGCGGGGTCAGTTTCGATCTGGCGCGGGGGGAAACCTTGGCGATTGTGGGCGAGTCTGGATCGGGGAAATCGGTGACCGCCCTGTCGACAGTGGGGCTTTTGGGCGATGCGGCGACCGTTTCAGGGTCGATCACTTATCAGGGCCGCGAATTGGTGGGCGCATCCGATTTGCGCGCCCTTCGCGGCAATGACATCAGTTTTATTTTCCAAGAACCGATGACCTCGCTGAACCCCTTACATACCATCGCCAAACAAATCGGGGAAAGCCTGTCCTTGCATCAGGGACTGACAGGCGCGGCGGCCAAGGTGCGGATTAATGAGCTGCTGCAAAAGGTCGGCATTCGTGATCCAGAATCCCGCATGAACGCCTACCCGCATCAGCTTTCGGGTGGGCAGCGTCAACGGGTGATGATCGCAATGGCGCTGGCCAATGGCCCAGAACTTCTGATCGCGGATGAGCCGACCACCGCGCTGGATGTGACGATCCAAGCGCAGATTTTGGACTTGCTCGCGGATTTGAAACGCTCTGAGAATCTGTCCTTGCTGTTTATCACCCATGATCTGGGGATCGTGCGCCGCATTGCCGACCGCGTTTGCGTGATGCAAGGCGGCGAGATTGTTGAACAGGGCCGAACGGCGCAGATTTTTGCGGCACCCCAGCATCCCTACACGCAAAAACTACTTGCCGCCGAGGCAAAGGGGACGGCGGGGGCAATCCCGCCCGACGCGCCGCAGATTTTGGATGTCAAAAACCTGCGCGTTTGGTTTCCCATTCAAACAGGGCTTTTGCGCCGCACCACGGGCCATATCCGCGCCGTCAATGACGCCAGTTTCACCCTGAATGCGGGGGAAACCTTGGGCGTAGTGGGCGAATCTGGATCGGGCAAAACCACCTTGGCGCTGGCCATTTTGCGCCTTTTGTCCCCCCAAGGCGTGATTGATTTTCAAGGCACGGATCTGACACCGCTGACGCCCCGCCAAATGCGCCCACATCGCCGCGATATGCAGATCGTGTTCCAAGACCCCTTTGGCAGCCTTTCGCCCCGCATGACAGCATCGCAAATCATCGCCGAAGGTTTGGGCGTGCATGACATGGCGCAAAACGCGGATGCGATGGTCGCGCAAATCATGACCGATGTCGGCCTAGACCCCGCCATGTCGGGCCGTTATCCGCATGAGTTTTCGGGCGGCCAACGCCAGCGCATCGCCATCGCCCGCGCCATGATCCTGCGCCCAAAGCTGGTTGTGCTGGACGAGCCCACCTCGGCCTTGGATATGACGGTTCAAGTGCAGATCGTCGATTTGCTGCGGGAATTGCAACGCAAATGGGGGCTTGCCTATGTCTTTATCAGCCATGATCTGCGCGTCATCCGCGCCCTTGCCCACAAGGTGATGGTGATGAAAGATGGCGATGTTGTAGAACACGGGGCCACGGCTGATCTGTTTGCCAATCCCCAAATGGAGTATACGCGCGCCCTAATGCAGGCCGCCTTTGGAGAGCTGCGTTGAAAATTCTTTTTGTCCACCAAAATTATCCAGCCCAATTTTTACATCTTGCCCCAGAATTAATCAAACGCGGTCACGAGGTGTTGGCGATTACCGATGCCGCCAACACCCGTAAAATCGTCGTCCCACACGTAAAATACACCTACAAAGCCCCTGCCGTGGATGCAGCGGCCACGCGTTTGGGGCGCAATTACACCGTCATGTCTGATCGTGCTGTAATCGTGGCGCGCGCCGCGCTGAATCTGAAAACGGAACGCAATTATACGCCGGATCTCATCTTTGCGCATTCTGGTTGGGGCGAAAGCCTGTTCCTAAAAGAGGTCTGGCCAGATGCAAAACTGATCGTCTATGCCGAGTTTTATTATCGGGGTGTCGGCGCGGATGTGGGCTTTGATCCCGAATTTTCCAAGCCGTCGTTTGATCAGGTGATGATTTCCCAAGGGCGTTCTGCCTATCTGGCCCAATCCATCGTGCATGCCGATGCTGCGCTGTCGCCGACCCAATTTCAGGCTGACGCCCACCCGCCCCTGCTGCGCAGTCGGATCAAGGTGATCCATGACGGCGTCGATACCACCGCCCTGACCCCCAATCCAAACGCGAGTTTTGATCTGCCCAATGGTCAAACCTTGCGTGTGGGGGATGAGGTGCTGACCTTTGTAAACCGCAATCTGGAACCGTATCGCGGCTATCACAGCTTTATGCGCGCGCTGCCCGCGGTGATGGCCGCCCGTCCAAACGCCCAAGTGGTGATGATCGGCGGGGATGAGGTCAGTTATGGCGCGCCCGCCCCTGCAGGCACGACGTGGAAAGAGACTTTTCTAAATGAGGTCAAAGATCGCCTTGATCTGTCGCGCGTCCATTTCATGGGCAAAATTCCCTATGCGAATTTCGTTAACCTGCTGCATATCAGCCGCGCCCATGCTTATCTGACCTATCCTTTCGTTCTAAGCTGGTCTTCCATCGAGGCTATGGCCGCAGGCTGTCATATCGTGGCCTCCGACACCGCCCCCGTGCGCGAGGCGATGACGCACGGCGTCACCGCGACTATGGTTGATTTTTTTGATATTGCGGGATGGTCTAACGCCTTGATTGACGCTTTGGCCAATCCCGAAAAATATGCGCCCTTGCGCGCCGCCGCCCGTGCATACGCCGTCACCCATTATGATTTGCGCACAGTTTGCCTGCCGAAAATGGTCAGTTTTGTTGAAGGAGTCGCCAAATGAATGCCCTGTTGTCGCCGTGGGACGGCCCCTTTGGCTTGCCCCCCTTTGCCCAGATCCACGACACAGATTTCGCCCCCGCATTCGACGCCGCTTTGGATCAGGCCCGCGCCAATATCGCGGTGATTGCAGGCAACCTAGATGCCCCAACTTTTGCCAATACGATTGAGGCGCTGGAACTGGCCGAAGGCTTGCTAGACCGCGTCAGTGGTCTGTTTTACAATCTGGCAGGTGCCGACAGCACCCCCCTGCGTGAGGATTTGCAACGCGATCTGGCCCCAAAACTCAGCGCCTTTTCGTCCGAGGTGACAGGCAATCAGGCGCTGTTTGCGCGGATCAAATCCCTGACGCATGACGGTCTGACGCCTGAACAAAGCCGCGTGCTGACCCTATATCAAGAAATGTTCGTCCGTTCAGGCGCAGAACTGACAGGGGATGCCGCCCAGCGCCTGACCGATGTCAAATCCCGCCTTGCCGTTCTGGGCACCCAATTCAGCCAAAACCTGCTGGCCGAGGAACGCGGATGGTCGATGCCCCTAACCGACACCGCAGGCCTGCCCGATTTCGTGATCGAGGCGGCGACAGCCGCAGGAAACGGGTCGCCAATCATCACGTTAAACCGATCCTTGATCGTGCCGTTTTTGCAATTCTCATCCCGCCGCGATCTGCGTGAAATTGCCTATAACGCTTGGGTGGCCCGTGGGGCCAATGGCAACGAACATGACAACCGCGCCCTTGCAGCGGAAACCTTGGCCCTGCGGCAAGATCGCGCAAATCTGTTGGGCTATGACAGTTTTGCCGATTACAAACTCGCCCCCGAAATGGCAAAAACCCCGGATGCTGTGCGCGCGCTGTTGATGCGCGTCTGGGTCCCCGCCCGCGAAAAGGCGCTGCAAGACGCTGCTATTCTGGAAAAAATGCTGCAGGATGACGGGATCAAAGGGCCGCTGGAACCTTGGGATTGGCGCTATTATTCTGAACGGCGCAAAGCAGCCGAACATGATCTGGACGAGGCCATTCTGAAACCCTACCTGTCCCTGAATGCAATGATCGCCGCGCAATTTGATGTGGCCGGCAAACTGTTTGGCCTTGAATTTCGCGCCCTTGATCTGCCCCTATATCATCCCGATGCCCGCGCATGGGAGGTGATGCGAGGCGGCGCGCATATCGCCGTGTTCATCGGGGATTACTTTGCGCGGCCGTCCAAGCGGTCAGGCGCATGGTGTTCTGCGATGCGGTCGCAGCGCAAATTGGGCGGTGACCAGCGCCCCATCGTGGTCAATGTCTGCAACTTTGCCAAATCTGATCCCGCGCTTTTGTCTTATGACGATGCCCGCACCCTGTTTCACGAATTCGGCCACGCGCTGCATCAAATGCTGTCCAATGTGACCTATGGTTTCATTTCGGGCACCTCTGTGGCGCGCGATTTCGTGGAACTGCCGTCCCAGCTTTATGAACATTGGCTTGAGGTGCCGCAGGTTTTGCAAACCCATGCGCGCCATGTGTCCACAGGTCAGGCGATGCCCGCCGATATGCTGGAACGCCTGCTAGCGGCGGGCACCTATGATCAGGGATTTGCCACGGTTGAGTTTCTGGCCTCTGCCCTTGTCGATCTTGCCTTTCATGACGCACCGTCCCCTGCTGATCCGATGCAAAAACAATCGCAGGTGCTTGAGCAGATCGGTATGCCCCACGCGATCCGTATGCGCCACGCCACCCCACATTTCGCGCACGTGTTTTCGGGGGATGGTTATGCCTCGGGCTATTACAGCTATATGTGGTCCGAAGTGATGGACGCCGACGCCTTTTCGGCCTTTACGGAAACGGGTGATCCCTTCGATCCAGAAACGGCGGCGCGTTTGGAAACCCATATTCTGTCGGCGGGCGGATCAGAACCCGCTGATGTTCTTTATACCCGCTTTCGTGGCCAAATGCCTGGGGTGGAACCCTTGCTGCGCGGACGTGGTCTTGCGTGATGGAACGCGCCATGATTACGGATGTTGCGGTGTTTTTCACGAACGGCTGCGGGCGCTGCGACCGATTTGCGACCGATGCCTGTTCCACCAAAATTTGGGCGCAAGGCTTGGCTGATCTGCGTGCCCTGTGTCTGGCAGCAGGTCTGGAAGAGACGGCGAAATGGGGGCACCCCTGCTAT
Source organism: Cypionkella sp. (assembly GCA_040398785.1). Taxonomy (GTDB): domain Bacteria; phylum Pseudomonadota; class Alphaproteobacteria; order Rhodobacterales; family Rhodobacteraceae; genus Cypionkella. The sequence goes on from JBBATJ010000001.1 coordinate 180,619, forward strand.
CTTTTCGCGGGGCGCAATCTGGCCATGATTGGCGCGTTTAAAGGCGATTTTCGCCTAACGTTTTTTAACGCGGCATTGATGACGGACCCGATGGACATTCTGGAAAAACAGGGTCCAAACAGCCAAAACCGCGATATGATCCGCTTTACCGCGTCCAAGGATATTTCGGAAAAATCAGCGCTCATCACCGCCTATCTGACCGAGGCGATGGGCTATGCCAAGGCGGGTCTGTTGCCGCCCAAAATCCCCCGCGACATCGATACACCCCCCGAACTCATAGAGGCGCTGGACGCTGATCCTGATCTTGCCGAGGCCTTTCATGCCCTGACGATGGGTCGCCAAAAAAGCTGGTTTTTCCATCTAAACAGCACCAAAAACCCCGCAACCCGCCATGCCCGAATCGAAAAAGCGCGCCCGAAAATCATCGCCGGTAAAGGTGCACTCGACCGATAGGGGGCGCTGCCCCCGGGGGCGCGATCCGCCCTACCCCCGAGGTATTTTTACCGATGTGAAAGCACTTTCACATTGCTTGAAATACCTCCGCCAGAGGCGCGTTGGGGACGCAAGCCGATTTAAGTTGCGTATTCAGGTTGGGCTTGGTCCAAGATTGCTTTGATCTCTTTCAGGTGCATTTTCGCGAAATTGGGATAATCTTCCCACTCGCGCGCGGTTTTCTCGGCGATCTCATCGGGCAAAACCCGCAAAGGGCGGCCTGTTTGCAAGGCGCGGATATAGGTCTCGGCGGCCCGCTCAAAATAATAAAGACGGTTAAAAGTTTCGGCCACTGTTTTGCCGATCACCAGAACGCCGTGATTGCCCATAATCAAAGTTGCGGTTTTTGGATCGGCCAGCAGGCGGGCGCAGCGCATACCTTCCGCCTCAAACGCCATGCCGCCGTAATCTTCATCAATCGCCGTGCGGTCAAAGAACATAGCAGAATTTTGGTCAATCGCAGGCAAACGGCTGTCGGCAAGGCTTGCAAGAACTGTAGCATGGGTCGAATGGCAATGCATGATGCAGGTGGCATGGGGCAGGGCGCGGTGCAGCGCACCGTGCAGCCCCCAAGCGGTTGGGTCGGGCGCATCGGGGCGGTCCATTGTGCTTGGGTCATGTGCGTCGATTTCGATCAGGCTGGATGCCGTAATACGCGCAAAATGGCGGCCATTCGGATTGATCAAAAACCTGCCCCCTCCCAAATCCAAACTGAAATGATTGGCGACGGATTCGTGCATATTCAAATGCGCGCACCAGCGAAAGGCGGCGGCCATATCGATACGCTCACTCCAATGGGTGACGTTTGCGTGAAGGGTCATACTTGGCCTCTTAGGATTGAAATGACGTTGCAGATAGGTGCGAAACCTTGTGCGACGCGCGCAAGTCGCCGTGCTTTGGGCTGGTTTCGACGAATATGTGGCAGTGCCGCTCGCGGCAGCGATCGCGTGTACGTCGTCGTGTGTATCTTCAGACAAAGGGTCACGTTCTGCGCCAAAGGTGAAGGCAGGGGGCAGATTGCTGAAATCCGTGGCCAAAAGGGGATGCATCCATTATGTCAGGCCCTGTGGCAGCACGTGTTACGGGCAAGGCATCCTTCAAAGTTACACGATGGGGATGTTCGGGTGAAAGACCATGTGCCACGCAGATCACGCGCTGACCCGTTGCGATATTGGCGCAAATCTGATCATCATTGCCAAGGCGGCCTAACACGAAGCCGCCCCTATTTCGGCAAACTGCCGAGGGTGGGACACCGCAGAAATGCGGCAGGTTGCCCCCGCAACAGCTTCATTCCCCCCGTGGGTTTTGGGAGGGCCGTAAATACGTTGGCAAAACGGATGATAGATACGGCGTTGCTGAGCCACAGAAAGATCATCTGTGCCGAATCGATCAGCGGCGGTTGCGGCCTGCACAAGGGCGGCCGTTGGCGCATCTAAACTCAAGCGATAATCCGTCATGCCGCCCCCATTTGGATCGAGATTACCCGAACAGCGCACAAAAGGCGGGCCGCTGCGACCCGCCTTTGTCATAATGCGTCGCTTTTGCCAGATTTGATCAGGCCAAGGCCAGGTTAATTGCCGATTCGCGGCCATCGCGGCCTGCTTCGATATCAAAGGTGACTGCTTGGCCATCTTTTAGCGAACGCAGACCAGCGCGTTCCAATGCGGTGATGTGAACGAAAACGTCTTTTTTGCCGCCCTCTGGGGCAATAAAGCCGTAGCCTTTGGTTTCATTGAACCATTTCACGGTGCCATTTGCCATCGTGAACACTCCTCTCAGTAATGCCATCCGCGAGATTGCAATGGCCCGGCCCCGTCAGCTTGATCGAATGCTGTGGCCGAAAACGGAGACAGAGATCGAATTTGTAACGTCGCGCTGAAAATATGGAATGCGATTCACAACATTTCAAGCAGGATTTTCGGCAAAACTCGCACGCCTTCGCATCTGTGGAAGTTGTGCAACAGCGCCAGTTGAACCTAAAAGCTGCGTCTTGCCCGCAAAGCTGCGCCAATCGTGCCATCGTCCAGATAGTTCAGTTCGCCGCCAATCGGCACACCTTGGGCAAGGCTTGTGATTTGTATGCCCAAGGGGGCCAGTGCATCGGCGATGTAATGGGCGGTGGTTTGGCCATCCACTGTGGCCCCCAAGGCAAGGATCACCTCGCGCACGGCGTCATCGACCACACGGACGGCCAAGCGGGGGATGCCCAATTGATCTGGCCCCATATCGTCCAATGCCGATAAGGTGCCGCCCAGAACATGATAACGTCCTTTGAACGCCCCACCCCGTTCCATCGCCCAAAGATCAGATACATCTTCAAGCACGCAAATCTCGCCGTTATTGCGGTCAGGATTGGCGCAGATCGGGCAAACATCGGATTGGCCGATGTTGCCGCAAATGGTGCAATCTTTGGCCGTAAGGGCCACTTGCGCCATGGCTTGGGCCAAAGGGGCCATCAATTGCCCGCGTTTTTTCAACAACGCCAGAACGGCGCGGCGGGCCGATCGGGGCCCTAGACCCGGCAGGCGGGACATCAACTCGATCAGGGTTTCAATATCGCGGGTTTCTTGCATGGGTTAAAACGGCAGTTCCAAATCAGATGGCAGGCCCAAGGATTGTGCGATTTTCGCCAATTCGGATTTGCTATGCGCTTGGGCGCGCGCCTGGGCGTCTTGGATTGCTTCAAGGATCAGCGATTGCGCCTGACCTTGGGCGGTTGGATGTAAAATCGTGGGGGACACTTCAATTGCTGTAATATTTCCTTTGCCAGTGCAGCGCACGCGCACCAGCCCCCCGCCCGACTCGCCTGTCAGGGTGATGTGATCCAGATCGCGCTGCAGTTCGACCACGCGGGCCTGCATGGCTTGGGCGGATTTCATCATTTTGGCCATGTCGGCGATATTGCCTAAACCTTTGAGCATATTATCCCCCTAGCTATCTTCAAACGGATCCCATTCATCCGCAACTTCGGACAATGGGTCTGGCAGAGGTTCGGGAATTTGCGGTGCACGGATATCGGTGATCTTGGCGCGGGGAAATGCGGCCATGACCGCCGCGACCAATGGATTTTCCAACATCTCGGCGCGGGCAGTATCGGCGGCATCACTGCGGGTTTGCGAAATAGTGGGCGCGCCGCCCGTCGCGATAGACACGCCCCAGCGTTGGCCGGTCCACCCCTGCAATCGTTGACCCAACCGCGCTGCAAGATCGGGTGCGGCACGCGGTCCAGGTTCAAATTCGATCCGACCCGGGGCATAGCGCACAAGGCGCAAATGATCTTCTACCTCTGTGAGCAGTTTCATATCGCGTTTGGTGCGAATCAAATCGACGACCTGACCAAATGTCAGCAACTGAATCTCGGCATTCGCGTCAGGCTGAAGTTGCGCCACAGGGCCGCGCGCGGGCGCATTGGGGGCAAGGCGTATCATTGGGCTGTGAACGGAGGATCCCGCACCTGCAGGTGCGCCGCCCCGCACTGGCCCCGATTGCAGACGTTTGATCAGTGTTTCAGGATCAGGCAGGTCTGCGACATGGGTCAGGCGGATGACCGCCATTTCCGCCGCCATCATCGCATTGGGGGCAAGGGCCACCTCCTCTAGCGATTTCAGCAGCATCTGCCAAGCTCGCGACAAAACCCGCATGGGCACTGCGGCGGCCATCACCAATCCGCGCTCGCGCTCGTCTTGCGGCGTCGTTGGATCATCCGCCGCATCGGGCGATATTTTGATCACCGACAGCCAATGGCTGATTTCGGCCAGATCGCGCAGCACTGCCATCGGATCGGCGCCATTGGCATATTGCGCGCCCAGTTCTGACAATGCCCCCGCCGCATCGCCGCGCAAGATCAGATCGAACAGATCCAAAACCCGCCCACGATCGGCAAGGCCCAGCATAGCGCGCACCATATCGGCATTGGTTTCGCCCGCACCGTTGGATATCGCCTGATCCAGCAGGCTGGTCGCATCGCGCGCCGACCCTTCGGCCGCGCGGGTGATCAGCGCCAAGGCCCCATCGGTGATCTGCGCGCCCTCGGCATCCGCAATTTTGCGCAATAGCGCAATTTGCACTTCGGGTTCTATCCGTTTCAGATCAAACCGCTGACAGCGGGACAGCACGGTGACAGGCACTTTGCGGATCTCGGTCGTCGCAAAAATGAATTTCACATGGGCGGGTGGTTCTTCTAGGGTTTTCAGCAGCGCGTTAAAGGCCGCATTCGACAGCATATGCACTTCGTCGATGATATAGATCTTATAACGTGCCGATGCCGCACGATAATGCACAGAATCAATGACTTCGCGCATATCCCCCACGCCCGTGCGGGACGCCGCATCCATCTCCATCACATCGACATGACGCCCTTGCGCAATCGCCACACAAGGCTCGCAGACCCCGCAGGGTTCTGTCGTAGGTCCGCCCAGACCATCGGGGCCGACGCAATTCAACCCCTTGGCAATGATCCGCGCCGTAGTGGTTTTGCCGGTGCCCCGTATCCCTGTCATCATAAAGGCATGGGCTATGCGGTCGGCGGCAAATGCGTTTTTTAGCGTGCGCACCATCGCCTCTTGCCCGACCAAATCGGCAAAAGTCGCGGGGCGGTATTTACGTGCAAGCACCTGATAGGTTTTTTCGGACATCCACCTCATCCTTTTGCGACAGATTAGGCGCATTACCTTGCCAAGTAAATCACCCTGCCCGCGCTTTCATACTGACCAAAATACCTCCGCCGGAGGCACCTCTGCGCAACAGGCCGATTTTTTCTAATCCTACCTTTGCGGCATGGATGCGCCTTCGGCGAAGGTATTTTTGTCAATACGAAATGCGGTGTCGGGAGAGGGGTATTGCGGAATAGTTTAGCCACCAAACTTTCGCTTGGCCGTGGATTTTTTGGTATATCGCCCTGCGGAGCGGGTCACGGATTTTGCCATTTCGGCAGAGTTGCCTGTATCTTCGGCCAGCAGTTTGCGCCAACGCTCCAACCGCCCCGCGTTGATCTGACCTGCCGAAATGGCCGCGAGCACCGCGCAATTGGGTTCCGACAAATGCTTGCAATCGCGAAAACGGCAGTTGCCGGAAAGGTCGGCAAGGTCTTGGAATAAAATATCAATGCCAATGCCCACATCTGTCAGTTGCAACTCTCGCACGCCTGGTGTGTCGATCAACCAACCGCCTTTTGGAATTCGGATCAAATTTCGCGCTGTTGTGGTGTGACGCCCCTTTGCGTCATCCTCGCGAATGTCGCCCACGGCTTGATCGCCCCCTGTCAGCGCATTGGCCAAGGTGGATTTTCCCACGCCCGATGATCCCAGCAAAACGGATGTGCCGTTGCACCACGGGCGCAACGCTTCGGCCCCTGATTTGGCATTTACCGCCACGACGTCCAGATCGCGCGAAAGGGTTTTGGCCACAGTGACAAAGGGGCGAGGGTCGGCCATATCTGCCTTGGTCAGCACGATCACGGGCAAAATTCCCGCAGAATGAGACAGGGCAAGATAGCGTTCCAGCCGCGCCTCGTTGAAATCATTGTTACATGAGGTGACGATGAACATGACATCGACATTTGCGGCAATCAGTTGTGTGGCCGTCCCAGATCCGGCCGCCCGCCGTTGCAACAGGCTGCTCCGTGGCAAAAGTTCCGTGATCCGCCCGCCCTCTGCCATCACCCAATCGCCTACGGCAAGACGCATATCGACAGGGCAAAACAGCTGCTGCGGCCCCAAAGTGGACAGGCTCTCGGCACGGCCTTTGTGCAGCGACGTCAGGCGCATCGGCGTGCCATCCCCGCGCGCCAATGCCAATTCTGGCGTCCATCCAAGATCGTCTAGGGAATATTCGGTCATGCCCCATCTAGCGCTTTGCAGGACCGATGGGCAAGCGTGGGGTTGAAAGGGACGGCGTTTCGGAGGAAAACAGCCAAAAGGATATCATATGACCGCACGTATCGCCATTTTGACTGTCTCGGACCGTGCTGCGGCAGGGATTTATGAGGATTTATCGGGGCCTGCGGCCGAGGCATGGCTGCGCCGCGCTTTGGTCAGTGACAATGAGATTTTGCGCCGCATCACCCCAGACGGGCGGGATCATGTGGCGGCGGCTTTGGTTGATCTGGCGGACGTATGGGGTGCGGATTTGATCTTGGCCACGGGCGGCACGGGGCCTGCCCCGCGCGATCAAACGCCCGAGGCGCTGGCCGCTGTTGCCCCCATGGTATTAGACGGATTTGGCGAGGCGATGCGGCGCGCCAATTCCGCCGTGGTTGCCACGGCCATTCTGTCACGCCAAGGGGCGGCGGTGCGGGGTAGGACCCTGATTATCACGCTGCCCGGCAGTCCCAATGCGATTGCGACCAGCCTTGAGGCGGTTTTTGCCGCTGTGCCCTATTGTTTGGATTTGATTGGCGCGGCGCGGATAGAGACCGATCCAGCGATCATCCGCGCCCATCGGCCAAAGGGGGCGTGAATGAAATTGTTCGTTGGTCTGGGCAATCCAGGTGCTAAATACGCCGCAAATCGGCATAATATTGGGTTTATGGCGCTGGACCGCATTGCGGCGGACCACGGATTTGGCCCTTGGAAACGGGCGTTTCAGGGTTTGGTGTCCGAGGGACGTTTGGGCGGGGAAAAGGTATTGCTGCTGAAACCCGAAACCTTCATGAACCTGTCTGGGCAATCGGTGCAGGCGGTGGTGCAATTTCACAAAATTGATTTGGCCGATGTAATCGTGTTTCACGATGAATTGGACCTACCCCCTGTTAAGATCAAATATAAGATGGGCGGGGGCCATGCGGGGCATAATGGGTTGCGCTCGATTCATGCCCATTTGGGCGAGGCATATGGGCGCATCCGTTTGGGGATCGGCCATCCAGGGCACAAGGATCGCGTGGCGGACTATGTGCTGCATGATTTTGCCAAGGCGGATCAAGATTGGATAGACGATCTGCTGTCGGGCATTTCTGGCGGGATTGATGAATTGGCGCGGGGCGACGCGGCCAAATTTTTGAACGCGGTGGCCCTGCGCATGAACCCGCCCAAAGAAAAACCCCCGATAACGCCCAAAGCCGTTGCTGAAAAAGCGATTGTTCAAGAGGTAAAAGCCGAAGATCGTCGCACGGCACTTGAGCGGTTGAAAGATCGGTTTCGGCCCTAGAGATTAGGGTTTTGGGGCAAAGATTCGGTAATACAGCCAATCAGGCAAGAAATTTCCCCCACGAAAAAGCCATGAAAACACGGTGGGAAAGCTGCGTTTAAAATGGCGGCTGTTCATCAGGGTCATCATTTCCGAGGCGGCCTGTTCTGGTTCCATCAAAAACGGCATCGAGAAATCATTCTTATCCGTCAAGCGGGTGCGGATGAACCCAGGATTGGCCAGTTGCACCTGCACGCCAGTGCCGCGCAAATCGGCATAAAGACATTCCGCCATGGCCATAGTGCCCGCCTTGCTGGCCGCATAGCCAATCGCGCCGGGCAAGCCGCGAAAGCCTGACAATGACCCCGTGATGACCACATGGCCCCGATCCCGCGCCACCATATCGGGCAGCACCACGCCCAAAACGCGGGCAAGCCCAGTGAAATTCACGTTGCACATCGCCTCAACTTCGGCTGCGTTCCAGTTCTGCGCCTTTATTGGGGCATAGACCCCCGCCAAAAACACCAACCCGTCAATTGTGCCCAACTGCGCGGCGGCCTGTTCCACCGAGGCGCTATCTGCGACATCCATCGCAAGGGCGCGGGCGCGGGGGATCGTTGCGGCCACCTGCGCTAGGCGTTCGGCATTGCGCGCGGACATGATAACATGAGCCCCCGCCCCCGCCATTTGCCGCGCCAAGGCAAGGCCCAAGCCTTCGCTGCTGCCCACCAGCCAATAGGTTTTACCCGTCCAATCGGGGCGCGTCATGCGGACACCTTGCGCATCGTGGCGACCAATTCGGCCACCTTAATTCCGAATTTTCGAAACTGGCTGCGGTTCATAATGGTTCCATTCTGGGTCAAATACATCCAATCGGTGACATTCAGCACATGGCCGCCTGCATCGGCAGGCAGGCGGATGTTATACAGCAGTTGCACTGCGGGCCCCGCAATCGTGCCGCGCCCTGCTCCAATCAGATCGTCCGCTTCAGCCTGCATCAGCCCGTCACTGCCAAGGGTCAGACGCCATTCACGGTGTTGCTCGGCGCCACTGTCATAACGAAAATGCTCGCGTAGGGTGCCAGAGTTGCCTTGCCATGTGCCCTGAATGTCCGCTACAAAACGCGAAGTGACGCGTCCAAAGGGGCCATAAATGACGCCTTCGCACAGGATAGGCCCGTTCAGATGGATGCGGGGATCAAAGGTGGGGCCAAGGGAAGCATAGGCAGCGGGGCGCTGTGCGGCAAAGCCTATGATGCGGCGCAACAGCGCCCCTGCCAGCAGCAAGGTTAGCGTTCCACAAAGAATGGCGATCATTTGGGGCTCTCCTGTAGGGAGGTTCGGGCCAAAAAGGCCAGTGAAATCAATTTAAGGACGCAAGGCAGGCCCGCATAGGCCCAAGTCAGCGCTGACAGGGCGGCCGGTGTATTGTCAGCGCCCGAATGAAACCCTGCCCATTGCAGGGCGGGCAGAACCACGGCGGCGGCAAGCGCCAGTGACAGTTTTGACGCAAAGGCCCACAGGCCAAAACCCGCCGCCTCATTGCCAAGATGCGCCAAGCGGCGGGCAAAAATGGCGGGCAGCAGGACCATATCGGCCCCAAGCGCAGCACCCGATCCAAGGCAGATCAGGGCAAAGGCAATGCCTTGACCCGCGCCAAGGCTCAGCGCCCACAAAAATGCCGCGATAGACAAAACCATGCCCAGCATCAGACTGCGCTTTTCCCCCAAAGCCGCGCCCAGCCGTCCCCAAACAGGGGCCGAGGCGGCGGCAGACAGAAAGAACAACAGCAAATACGCCCCCGCATAGTCGGGCAGGGCCAATCTGCTTTCGACAAAGAACAAAAACAGCGTTGATGTCACGGCCACGGGGGCGGCATTCACCAGCGCCAAGATCAGCAAGGCGCGCGCCATCGGATCGGCCAAAGCGGGGCGAAATAATGCAAAACCTGCCGTTTCCGTGGCGACATTGCCCCATGCGCCGCGCATCGAAAGCCAAGCCAGCACGCACAGGACCGCAAAGGCGTAGGCAAACATGGCAAAGGGTGTGGTCGATACCGCACCTAGGGCAACGGGGGCCACAGCGGCAACGGATACGCCGATCAACGATCCCGTCTCGCGCCATCCCGCCAGACGGATATGCCCATTCCCACCCAAACTGGCCGCCTTTTCAACGCCTTGGGCATAGAAAACGATCGTTAAATAGGAATAGGCCGAAAACAGCAGCGTCAGCGTCAGCGCGAACCACAACAAGGGCGCGAACGGGGGTGTTATGGCGAACACGGCGATCATCGCAACAGCCATCAGGCTTGCGGCAATCGTGACACCTGCAGCGCGTCTTTGCCGCGTCACCTCGGCCAACCAACCAAAGAACGGGTCTTGGACCACGTCAATCAACCGCAGCAGCGCCAAGACCCCGCCAAGCGCGGCCAAGGACACGCCATACGTGTCGACATAAAATTTGGGCGCGTGGATATAAATTGGCAAGCCCGCCGCCGCGATCATGGCGGCGAACAAGGACCAAGGGGCCAAAGATGCCGATTTCATCGCGACACCTCATCTGCGGGTGGAATTGGGGGGGAGGTATAGCGCGCCCCTTTCAGACGCAATTTCAGCGCCTGCCAAAAGATCAGGGCCACCACCCTGCGCGATCCAAATCGCAGCGCCATGCCCAAAGTGCGGCGCAGCGTTAAAGGATGCAGATGACCCGTCAAGGTCGCAATCAACCCGCCCGCGCCCGCCGAATAATCAATCCAAATCCCGATTCTATCAGGACGGATGTCAAAGCGGAATTGATAGCCGCCTGCAACGGGTTGAAATGGTGAGACGTGGAAAATCTTGGTCGCAGAAACCGTATCTTCACGCGTTAGGGGTGCCCGGTCGTCGCGGTGGCATAGATACGAATGACGCTCGCCAAAGGTGTTTGAGACTTCGGCAATCACTACGCATAAATCGCCCGCCGCGTTATGGCACAGCCAAAACGAGACCGGATTGAACACGTGGCCCAAAACACGCGCTTGGGTCAGCAAAAGGATCTTGCCCAAGGGCAGATCATGCGCCGCCAACACCTCGTGCGCCCAATCCACGCCGCGCCCGTGTTTTGGCGCGCCGCCATGATCGCGGTCTTGGACCGATGTCAGATTGGCCGCATTATGCGAAAAGAGACGCGGCGCTTGCACATCTGTTGGGTCCAACAGAACGTAATCCACCGCGTAACGGAACTGATTTTCAAGCTCGCCTTTGCGCCCGTGAAAGGTTTGCCCGCGCAGATGTTGAACAGCAGTCATACGCGCGCCATTTGTTTGGCCGTTCTTGCCGTGACCACATCCACCGCGCTGCCAATCCCATCCTCGTGAAAGCCGTTTTTCATCCATGCACCGCAGAACCAAGTATTTTGCGCCCCATTCATGGCGCGAACCTCGCCTTGGGCGCGGATGGCTGCCAGATCATAGACGGGGTGGTGAAAGGTCGCGCTGTCATAGATCAATTTCGGATCAATCTTGGTCGCCGCATTCAGCGTCACAAACAGCGGGTCTTCCATCGGGATCGGCTGCAGGGAGTTCATCCAATAGGTCAGATCAATGCGGTCGGCGGGGCCGTCGCTTGGTTCCACATAGGCCCAAGAGGCCCAGCATTTGCGCGATTTTGGCATCATTTTGGCATCGGAATGCAGCACCATTTCATTGGGCTGATAGCGGACTGCGCCCAAGGCCGCCGACTCGGCAGGCGTCGCATCGGACAACAGCGCCAAGGATTGATCTGAATGGGTGGCCATGACCACCTCGTCGAACAATTCCCATTCCCCGCCCACTGCGCGGATATAGACGCCATAATCGGCACGTTTGATCCCTGCGACAGGGGTGTTCAGACGCAGTTCAACCCCTTGGCGCGTCAACTCGGCTTGCAGGCGGTTGACATATTGGATCGACCCGCCGCGCACTGTGTACCATTGATGCTGACCCGACAGTTGCATCAAATTATGATTTTTGAAAAACTGGATCATCGCTTGGGCGGGGAAATCCAAAATGCCGCTGGTCGGCGTCGACCAGATCGCGCCTGAAAATGGCAAGATATAGTAATCGCGAAAATATGGCCCTGTGCCCAGTTTTTCCAGCAATTGGCCGATGGTCATGTCAGCCGTAAGCGCGGTTTCCGCGTATTTGTTGAAATGTAAAACGTCCCGCAACATTCGTAAAAACGCGGGCGAGACCAGATTGCGGCGCTGGGCAAACAGGCTGTCCAAACTGTTTAGGGCATATTCCAACGCCCCACCGCGCACTGACGCGCCAAAGGTCATGCTGCTGGGGGCCACGGGCACATCCAGCTTTTCAAACAACTCTACCAAATGCGGGTAATTGACGCGGTTATAGACGATAAACCCCGTGTCCACGGGCTGATCGCCGTTCTTTCCTGCCAGAACTGTGCGCGCATGACCGCCCAGTCGGGGCGCGCACTCGAACAGCACAACGGCATTGTCATTTCCCAAAAAATGCGCGGCGGCCATGCCCGAAATGCCCCCGCCAATGACAGCAATGCGGCGGGTGGTTTGGTTTTGCGTCTCAAAAGGCATGAATTCGTCCTGTGTTCATCTAAAAGGGTTACGCCACCTGCGCTGGTTTGGATCAGTTTTCCCATTGTGCAGAAAATAGGCAAACAAAGTGATCCAGTTTTCCGATCGCTCCGTAACACCGATTATGATGCTTGACGCCACCCCATTTGCCAATGCCTATAGACCAACATGGGTCAGTCCGTTTGCGGGCCCTGTTGTGCAACAAGGACGTATGCGCGTGACATCGGCAAAAACTTTGACAGCGCAAGATTTAGTGGCGCTGATGCTTTTGGTACGGGACGGCCACGACAAAGCGGCCTTCGCCCAGTTGTTCGCCCATTATGCGCCAAGGGTAAAAGCATTTTTGATGAAATCAGGGTCCGACGCGGCCACGGCCGAGGAATGTGCCCAAGATGTTATGGCAACACTTTGGCACAAAGCCGTGCAGTTTGATCCCGCCAAGGCGGGGCTGACGACGTGGGTCTATACCATCGCGCGCAATCGGCGAATTGATCAGTTTCGCCGCGCGCGACAGCCTGAACCTGAAATGGTCGACTGGGGGCCAGATTCGATACCAGATCAGGCTGATTTATATGAGGCCGCCCAAGATACCGACCGCTTGGTTGCAGCCCTTGCGACTTTGCCTGAAAAACAACGCGCGCTAATCCAGCGGGCCTATTATGGCGATCTTTCACACAGCGAAATTGCGGCGGAAACTGGCCTGCCCCTTGGCACGATCAAATCCCGTATCCGCCTTGCGCTGGACCGATTGCGCCAGACGATGAGTTGAGGACACATGACAATACAACATCACCTGACTGACGATTTGTTGATGGGCTATGCGGCCGGCAGCCTGCCAGAGGCCTTTGGTCTGGTCGTGGCTACGCATATTTCTATGTGTGATGCCTGTCGCGCTGGTCTTGCAGCATATGAGGCGCTGGGCGGTGCCATTGTCGAGGATTGCGGCACACAGGCCATGTCAGACGGATGTCTTGCGGCAGTCTTGGCACGTCTTGATACGCCAGAAAAATCATTGCCCCATCGTCGCCAATCGGCGGGTATTTTGCCCGTGCCGTTGGCCGACTATGTTGATGGCGGTTTGGATCAGGTGAAATGGCGCCATCTGGGCATGGGCGTGCGGCAGTCAATCTTGGCGACTGCCAAGGGGGCAACCGCGCGCTTGCTGCACATTCCCGCAGGTCAGGCGGTGCCAGATCATGGCCATCGTGGCATGGAGTTAACCTTGGTGCTGCAAGGCGCGTTTCGCGATGACAGCGCCCGATTTGGACGGGGTGATGTCGAAATCGCCACTGCGGCCGATCAACACACGCCCGTCGCCGAACTGGGGCAGGATTGCATTTGTCTGGCGGTCACTGACGCGTCCTTGCGCTTTGCGGGGCTGGTGCCGCGCCTGTTGCAACCTTTGTTTCGCATCTAGCTTGCCTTTGCGGCGGGATTTTGGCCTATTTGGGCCAAAGGAGCCTGTCCATGAAGATCCGCCCTATCGTTGATGATGACCGCCCTGCGTGGGAAGATCTGTTTGCGGCATACGCCGCCTTTTATCAGACTGCCCAAACCGCCCAGATGCGCGCGGTGGTCTGGGACTGGTTGCAGGCACAAACAGCATTTGGTTTCGTCGCAGAAGCAGATGGTAAACTGATCGGTTTCGCCCATATTCGCCCTGTCGCGCAAAGTCTAACTGCCACTGTGGCCGGTTTTTTGGATGACCTTTATGTCGATCCCACAGCACGCGGATCAGGGGCAGCCCGCGCCTTGATCTGTGCGGCGGCGGATTTTGCCCGCGCCAAGGGTTGGCGTGATCTTTCGTGGCTGACCGCTGACAATAATTATCGCGCGCGCAGTCTTTATGATCAACTGGCCCAGCGTGCAACTTGGATCACCTATGAAATGGCTTTGAAAACATGATAAAAATTCGCCCTCTTGCCCCCATTGACCGCGCCGCGTGGGAGGTGTTGTATGAAGGTTATGCCACATTTTATCGGGTGGCCCAAACCCCCGAAATGCGTGCCACGGTTTGGGATTGGCTGATGGATCCGCATCATGAAACCTGTGGTTTGGTCGCCGAAAGTGACGGAAAACTGATTGGACTGGCGCATTATCGCGGCTTTGCCCGCCCGCTTTCGGCGACGCGGGGTATGTTTTTGGACGATTTGTTTGTTGATCCGGCAGCGCGGGGTTCGGGGGGCGCAAAACTGTTGCTGGCCGAACTGCGCGCCATCTCCCGCGCCAAAGGCTATAGCGTGATCCGCTGGATCACCGCTGACAACAATTACCGTGCAAGGGGTCTGTATGACCAAATGGCGGATCGCACAGGATGGATCACCTATGACCTTAAACCGCATTGACCAAGTCAGCCAAGGCGCGCCCAAGTTTGCAGGCTATGGGCCGCTGCCGATTGGGGTTAAGACACTGCACCTTATACATCCGGCGCAGTTGGATTTTAGTGTTGCCCAGATGCCGCGCTATGATCGCCGCCTGACAGTTGAGGTCTGGTATCCTGCACATTCCGCACCCGCCACGCCCTATGAAACACTGTTGCGTGATGGGGTGACGCCCATTCAGCTGCAGGGTCGCGCGGCGCGGGATGCAAAGGCAATGGCGGGGAATTATCCACTGGTTATCCTGTCGCATGGCTATCCTGGCGATAGATTGTTGATGGTGCATTTGGGGGAAACGCTGGCCTCTCGCGGATATTTGGTCGCCAGTATCGCACATCGTGACAGCGGCTACGCCGACAAGGGCGCATTTATTTCGACCTTGGTCAATCGTCCGTTAGACACACGATTTGTCGCGGATCAGTTGGGCGCGACAACCTATGCGATCATAGGCTATTCTATGGGTGGATACGGCGCGCTGGTCGCGGGCGGGGCAGGGGTTCGCCCCGGGTCCTTTGGCGATTTGCCCTATGGTCAGTCGCATCTGCCCACCGCGCCGCTGGTTGATCCTCGCCTTAAGGCGATCATTCCCATAGGCCCATGGGGCGGCAAACATGGGGTTTGGGACGCGCAGGGGTTGTCGGGCGGCCAAGTGCCTGCCTTTATTATGGCGGGAAGTGCGGACGATGTGTCGGGATATGACGATGGCATGGTGTTTATCCATGAACATACGGGCGGGCATCTGCTGACATTTGACGGCGCGGGTCATAATGCCGCGGCCCCCTATCCTGCGCCGCATCAGGCATTCACCCCCAGCCCGCATTTGGATTTTCTGCCGGCCGAGCATTATGTCGACCCCGTTTGGGACACTGTCCAGATGAACGGCATTGCCCAGCATTTTGCCACCGCGTTTCTTGGGTTGCATCTGCAAGGTCAGATTGAGATGGCCGCCTATTTAACGCCCGATTTCAAAGGATTCAGCGCGGTTCAGGGTCTGCAACTACGGTCCAAGGTGCGCTGAACCTATGTTCTGCCAAATTTTCACCCGCGCCAATGCGGTCGATCACCGCAAACAGCCCTGACCCCGACAGCGGCGTCAAAACCCCATGCCATGTGCCGCGATGCAGGTTGATCCCTTGGGCCCCATCGGTCAAAAACGCCCTTGGGGTATGGGTCGGACTGGCGGCCACGATCACCAAAAACGGATCATGGGTCATCGGGATAAAGGCCTGCGATCCGTCGGGGTGGCGTTCAATCAGATCAAACTGATAGGGCAGGGCGCGGCACTGTGCGCGAAAGATCGAAATGCCCGCGCGGCCCGTGCTGAAATCCATGGCTGCGCGGTCGTGATAGCGTTCGCACATCCCCGCATTAATGCTGCGAAAATCGCCGCCCACTTGCAACACATCGCCAAAGGCGGCAAAGGCATCGGCGGTCAGGGGTTCTGTGCGGATCATGCTCAAACACCGCGCCCGAAAACGCCCCGTAATGCGGCATGACGATTCACATCCTTGTACAGCAAATACCGAAACGGTTCCGACCCCGCCGCATAACAGGCCTGCGGGCAATAGGCGCGCAGCCACATGAAATCGCCTGCCTCGACCTCGACCCAAGTTTGGTTCAACTTGTAAACCGCCTTGCCCTGCAACACGAACAACCCGTGTTCCATCACATGAGTTTCTTCAAACGGAATCACCCCGCCCGGCTGAAAGGTGACGATGTTGACATGCGCATCATAGCGGACATCTGACGGATCCACAAAACGTGTGGTCCCCCAAACGCCGTTGGTGTCGGGCATGGTGATTAGGGCGTGATCCTGTTCACGGGTGACAAAGGCAGGGGGGGTGGCAATGCCCGCCACGGGTTCATACAGCTTGCGGATCCACTGAAAATGCGCGGTTTTCGTGGCGGTCAGTGACCATTTCGCGGCAGGCGGAACAAAGGCGTAACCCCCCGCCGTCATAGCGTGTTTGGTGCCGTCGATGGTTAGATCCATTGCACCTTCGGTCATGAACAGGAAATGCTCGGCGGCAGGGTCTGCATCTGGCAAATCTGATCCGCCCCCCGCCTGTACCTGCATGACATATTGGCTAAAGGTTTCGGAAAACCCCGACATAGGCCGCGCAATCAGCCACAATTTGGTTTCGCGCCAATGCGGCAGATAACTGGTCACGATATCGGAAAAGCAGCCCCTTGGGATAAAGGCAAAGGCCTCGGTAAACATGGCGCGGCCCGTCATCAGGCTGGTTTGGGGCGGCAGACCGCCTGTGGGGCTGTAGTATTGGCTCATGGTAAGATGTCCTTTAGGCGCAGTTCTGCAATACGTTCGACTTGGGCGCAGGCGGTGGTGAATTCGGTTTCCGAACTGTTGTTCAGGCGGGTTTCAAAGGCGTGCAGAATGCTGGCCTTGGTGTTGTCGCGCACGGCGATAATGAACGGAAATCCGTGTTTTGCGACATAGGCGGTGTTCAGGCGCTGGAACGTTTCACGTTCCTGATCCGTCAAGGAATCAAGCGCCGCGCTGGCCTGTTCTGCGGTCGATTCCGCCGTCAGGCGTTTCGCGGCGGCGAGTTTGCCTGCCAAATCGGGATGCGCGGTCAGAACCCCCAAACGTTCAGCATGGGTGGCGCTGCGAAACATCCGCGCTAGGGCATTGTGCAACCCGACCGCACTGTCATGCGCAGGGCCCAGTTCCAATTCGAACGCTCGTTCCGCAATCCATTTCGAATGCTCAAAAACCGCGCCAAAATGGGTCACAAACGTATCGCGATCCATTTGGCTGGGACGCGCGCGGCGTTTATGCGGATGGGTTTTCGCCCAATGGTCGGCAATCTCTATGCGGCGCGCAAACCACACCCCTTCATGCCCGCGCGCATAGTCCAAAAACCGCCGCAGCCCTGCTATTTTTCCGGGGCGACCAATCAGGCGGCAATGCAGACCCACGGAAAACATCTTGGCCGCGCCTGATGCCCCCTCTGCATACAGGGTATCAAATGTGTCTTTCAGATAGGTGAAAAACTGCTCGCCCTCAATATACCCGGGCGCCGTGGCGAACCTCATATCGTTCGCCTCAAGCGTATAGGGGATAATCAACTGATCCCGTGCGCCCACCTCGCGCCAATAGGGCAAATCATCGTCATAAGTATCTGAAATCCAATCCATTTGACCTGTCTCGGACACCAAATCAACGGTGTTGAGACTGCACCGCCCCGTATACCAACCGCGCGGCGGACTGCCGACAACTTCGGTATGCAGGCGGATCGATTCTGCGATTTGCCGGCGTTCTTCATCGGCGGGCATATCGCGGTGATCGACCCATTTCAGCCCATGCGATGCAATTTCCCAGCCCGCAGCCTTCATTGCGAACACTTGTTCAGGATTACGGGCCAATGCCGTCGATACGCCGTAAATCGTCACAGGAATATGCAGGCCCGTGAACAATCTATGCAGCCGCCAAAACCCTGCCCGCGCGCCGTAATCATAAATCGATTCCATATTCCAATGCCGCATCCCCGCCCAAGGCACCGCCCCCGCGATATCGGACAAAAACGCCTCGGAACCAGCATCACCGTGCAGAATATTATTCTCACCTCCCTCTTCGTAATTCAACACAAGGCTGATGGCGACGCGCGCCCCATTCGGCCACGCTGCATCGGGCGGATTTGCGCCATATCCTGTAAAATCGCGGGGATAGCGGGACATTATGGCTCCTTTTGGATCAGGCTACGCGGAATTTCCGCAAACTGTTATCAAATAATCGCTGAAAGACCATCGGTTCGGACGATGGGATACCATCTGCTTGATCCTGCGCCGCCTTATGCCTAGGGTCAATCGGCAGAGATTTGCACGGAGTGGATTATGGCGGGTAAATTAACGACCCACGTTTTGGATACGGCGCGGGGCAAACCTGCGGCGGGGGTCAAGATCATGCTATATCGTGTGGTCGGCAACAGCCATAAAAAGATCTGTGAAATCGTCACCAATGCTGATGGGCGCACCGATGCGCCGATGCTGACGCCCCTGACAGCGGGGACATATGAGTTGGTGTTTTGCGCAGGCGATTATCTGCGCACCACCGCGCAGGCGTCGGGCGACGTGCTATTCCTAGATGAAATTCCGATCCGCTTTGGTGTGCCAGACCCCGAGGCGCATTACCATGTCCCCCTTTTGATCAGCCCATTTGCCTATTCGACCTATCGCGGGAGCTAATATGACCGGTCAATACTTTCGCCATTTTCTGGCGCGCACCGATGAAAAAACCCTGTTCAAGATGGATCACTATCTGGATATTTATGATCGTGAATTGGCCCCTTGGATGGGCAAAAAGGTCAATTTCCTGGAAATTGGCGTCTACAAAGGCGGCAGTCTGCGCCTGTGGCGGGATTTTTTCGCACCGCAGTCCAGCCTAACGTTTTTGGACATTGATCCTGCCTGCAAGGCACTGGAAATTGCAGGCACCGATATTCGTATTGGCGATCAAACAGATGTGCCGTTTCTGGTGTCAGTCGCCCAGGAAAAGGGGCAGTTTGACATCGTGGTCGATGATGGCGGCCATAAGATGGATCAACAGATCACGTCTTTCCGTGCCCTTTGGGGGGCAGTTAAAGATGGCGGGCTTTATATCGTAGAGGATACGCACACCTCTTATTGGCCAGGGTTTGGCGGCGGTGGGCATAAGGCGGCGGGCAGTTTCATCGAATATGCCAAGGACTTGGTCGATAAGATGCATTCTTGGTACACCGAGGATGACATAGGCTTTCCGCTGCATCCTATGGCGTCGCAAATTGGCGGCATTCAGTTTTACGACAGCCTTGTGATCATCCGCAAAGATCTGAAAAAGCCGCCTGTCGCGGTGACATCAACCCATGGCAAAATCAGCCATTCGGATAAGATGCTGCGCGTGCGGGGGCGTGTGTCGATCTTCTAACCTTGCACAAAGGGGCGTTTTGCGGCTAGGAGGATCGCGCATTCAAAGGGGATGGCGATGGAAGATCTTAAGGCCAAATATCTGACCGCGGTGCTTCAGGCCCAAGACGAAGCCACTTTGGAAGAGGTGCGTCTTGCCGCCCTTGGCAAAAAGGGCGAAATCAGCGCGCTGATGGGCAGTTTGGGTAAGATGGAGCCCGAGGCGCGCAAGGCTGCGGGCGCCACCCTAAACGTTTTACGCGATGAGATTGATGCGGCCCTGCGTGCCAAAAAGGCCGCATTGGGCGATGCGGCGCTTGAGGCGCGACTTGCAGGCGAATGGCTGGATGTGACCTTGCCTGCGCGTCCGCGCCGTGCGGGATCGATCCATCCCGTCAGCCAAGTGATGCAAGAATTGACCGCAATTTTCGCTGATATGGGATTTGCTGTGGCCGAGGGGCCCCAGGTGGAAACGGATTGGTATAATTTTGACGCCTTGAACATCCCCCCTGAACACCCCGCGCGGCAAGAACATGACACCTTCTTTATGCATCGTGCCGACGGGGATGAACGCCCCCCCCATGTGCTGCGCACCCATACCAGCCCCGTGCAAATTCGCGCCATGATGGAAAAGGGTGCGCCGATCAGAGTGATTGCGCCGGGCCGCGTTTATCGTATGGATATGGACCAAACCCATACCCCCATGTTTCATCAAGTCGAAGGCTTGGCGATTGGACGTGATGTGTCTATGGCCAATCTGAAATGGGTGCTTGAGGAATTCTGCCGCGCCTTTTTTGAGGTGGATAAGGTTGAACTGCGCTTTCGTGCGTCACACTTTCCCTTTACCGAACCCAGCGCCGAAGTCGATATCCGCTATTCTAACGTGGGCGGCCAATTGCGGATCGGTGAGGGCGATAAATGGATGGAGATTTTGGGGTCGGGTATGGTGCATCCCAAGGTTTTGGCGGCGGCGGGGGTGGATCCGACCGAATGGCAGGGCTTTGCTTTTGGTATGGGGATCGACCGGTTGGCGATGCTGAAATACGGAATTCCTGATCTTAGGGCGTTTTTTGAAAGTGATCTTCGCTGGTTACGGCATTACGGATTTGCCGCATTGGATATGCCTGATTTGGCGGGCGGCCTCAGCAGCTAGGGGGAAAGGTGCGTGAATCACGCACCCTACTTGGGTTGCGACGATTGGTTTTATGGACATAGACCCTTGCCGCGAACCTGCTGGCCGGCGGTTGTGCCTAAAAATCTTCCAATTGAAGATTTTTATATCTGCGGCGCCATCCCAGCCATCGCAAGCGTGTTCGGGCGTTCATAACTAAAAATCTTCCACTGGAAGATTTTTGGGGCCTTGCCCGCCGTCAACCCGGCCCTCGCAAGTGTGCTCGGGCGTTCATAACTAAAAATCTTCCACTGGAAGATTTTTGGGGCCTTGCCCGCCGTCATGAACCCCACAAAGATCGGCGCGGGCCAGCGGCAGCTAGGGCCAAAGGCGCGACCTTTGTGGGGTCATTTCATTGCCAACCCCATAACTTTTTCAGTTACAGGCGCAGTTTGCGGCGCCGCCATGATGAGACATAGGGTTGCTCCCAGTGCCATGCACAGTTTTGTCGTGCTGCGGACCTTGCGGTCCTTGGGTATTTCCAGATCGATATACACAACAATATCCTCACTACAACGACATATCTATCGCAGCGAAACTTGCCCTGAATGTGGCGGATTGCCCCGGATTTCCCGCACAATCGGTTTCTGGAATCGAAACAACACCGGCCAGACTTTCCCTTGGCTGCGATCTGCGCTAGGACGGGGCAACCCGTTTTTGAAAGACCCTGAGATGAAGTTCACCCTATCTTGGCTTAAAGATCACTTGGACACTTCGGCCAGTTTGGACGAGATATTATATTCCCTCACCGACCTTGGTCTTGAGGTGGAAGAGGTGGTTAATCCTGCAGGCAAACTGGCGCCCTTTACCATTGCGCAGATCATTGCCGCCGAAAAACATCCCGATGCAGACAAATTGCGCGTTTGCCGTGTGATGACGGATGAGGGCGAAAAGCAGATCGTGTGCGGCGCGCCGAATGCGCGGGCGGGAATCACCGTGGTTTTGTGCAAGCCTGGCGATTACGTGCCGGGCATTGACGTGACCCTTGGGATTGGCAAAATCCGCGGTGTCGAAAGCCATGGCATGATGGCGTCCGAGCGCGAGTTGGAACTGTCGGACGAGCATAACGGCATTATCGAACTGCCCTCTGGTCAGGTCGGCGATCGTTTCATCGATTGGCTTGCGATCAACCGCCCTGCCGTGGTCGATCCGATGATCCATATCAAAATCACGCCGAACCGCCCCGACGCCTTGGGCGTGCGCGGTATTGCGCGCGACTTGGCGGCGCGGGGGCTTGGCACGTTAAAACCGATGCCAATCCCTACGATCAAGGGTGGGTTTGCGAGCCCTGTGCAGGTGGAAATTGACGCTGATTTGAAAACCAAAGGCTGCCCGCATTTTGCGGGGCGCACCATTCGGGGCGTCAAAAACGGTCCATCTCCGGATTGGTTGGCGCAGCGGCTTAAGGCGATTGGCTTGCGGCCCATCTCGGCGCTGGTGGATATCACCAATTATTTTACCTTTGGTCTAAATCGCCCCTTGCACGTGTTTGATGTGGCCAAGGTGACGGGCACATTGCGGATTCACGCTGCGGTCGGTGGTGAAGCATTTCTGGCGCTGGACGGGAAAACCTATGCCCTGCGTGCAGGCCAGATGGTGATTTCCGATGATGCGGGCGTCGAATCTCTGGCAGGGATCATGGGGGGCGAGGTGTCGGGTTGTTCCGACGCGACCACCGATGTTTTCCTAGAATCGGCCTATTGGGATCCGATCACCATTGCCGCCACGGGGCGGGCGCTGAAAATCAACTCGGATGCGCGCTATCGGTTTGAACGGGGGGTTGATCCTGCCTTTACGCTTGCGGGCCTAGATTTGGCGACGCAGATGATCCTTGATTTGTGCGGCGGTGCGGCGTCGGATATCGCCCAAGATGGCGCGCCGCTGGACACCACGCGCGCATATCGGCTGGACCCAGCGCGGGTGATTTCACTTGTGGGGATGGATATCCCAGAATCGGAACAGCGCCAGACCCTGACCGCCCTTGGCTTTACCTTGACAGGCAATATGGTCAATCCGCCTTCATGGCGTCCTGATATATTGGGCGAGGCGGATTTGGTTGAGGAAGTGGCGCGCATTGCCAGCCTGACCAAACTGCAAGGCCGCCCCTTGCCGCGTCTGGATGCAGGCGTGCCGCGTCCTATCTTGACGCCGTTGCAATCCCGCGAACGACTGGCACGGCGCAGTATTGCCGCCTTGGGATATCATGAATGTGTTACATACAGTTTCATTGACCATGCGGCGGCCAGCCTGTTTGGCGGCGGCGCGGATGCCGTGCGAGTTGATAATCCGATTTCATCCGAGATGACGCATTTGCGGCCCGATCTGTTGCCGGGCCTGTTACGGGCGGCGGCGCGCAATCAG
Source organism: Cypionkella sp. (assembly GCA_040398785.1). Lineage (GTDB taxonomy): Bacteria > Pseudomonadota > Alphaproteobacteria > Rhodobacterales > Rhodobacteraceae > Cypionkella. Next base: position 203,613 of record JBBATJ010000001.1, read on the forward strand.
GCGCGGGGCTTTGCGGATATAGCATTGTTTGAGGTGGGGCCAGTCTTTACCGGTGGTGAGCCGGGGGATCAGCATATCGCGGCCACAGGGTTGTTGATTGGCGCGACCGCGCCAAAAGACCCTCATGCCAGCCGTCGCGGTGTGGATATTTTCGACGCAAAATCGGATGTCGAGGCCGTTTTGGCAGCGCTTGGCGCGCCTGTCCGTGTGCAGGTCACCCGCAAAACTGCCGCGTGGTGGCATCCGGGTCGGTCGGGTGTGATTGGTCTGGGGCCGAATACGATTGCGACCTTTGGTGACGTGCATCCCCGCGTTTTGGCGGAAATGGGTGTCAAGGGGCCCGCTGTGGCGTTTACCATTCTTGTCGCGAACATACCTTTACCCAAAGTGAAAACCCCTACCAAGCCCGCGCTGATCTTGTCAGATTTGCAGGCGGTGGAACGCGATTTCGCCTTTGTTGTGGACGCCCAGACTGAGGCCTTGGTGGCGTTGAACGCGGCCGCGGGGGCGGATAAGGCGCTGATCGAATCTGTGCGATTGTTCGATCAATTCACAGGCGATAAGGCCGAGGCCCAGATGGGCGCAGGCAAAAAATCCATCGCGATTGCGGTGCGTTTGCAGCCCGTAGACAAGACGCTGACAGATGCTGAGATTGAATCTGTCTCGGCTAAGATTATCGAAAAAGTGACCAAAGCAACCGGCGGTGTGCTGCGCGGGTAATCCCGCGCAGGCGATTTGCGGTGGTTATTTGCGCCTTGACCATAGCCGCGCAAGGAACCCTTTTGCGCCCTTGCTGGCATGATCCGCCTTGGCGGTAACACCGTCCCATGTTTCTTGCACTTCGGCGACAACGGGTTCCACCGTGCGCTCCACGAATTGCAGCCACATACGGCGGATCATGAATCCGCCTATACCCAGCAAGATCAAAACGATGATGTTCACATAGGGAATGATGCGCACATCTGGCCCCGCCACCTCGCGGATTGCCACGGCATTTGGGTAAATCGACAGGATCGGCAGGCGCCATCCGTAATGCGTGATAGATACCCAAACGGGGGCCGCCTTGGTTGACTTCAAATCAGACGCCCTGGCTTGCAAGTTGGAACTGTCATATTTGAAATAGGGCGGCCAAATCCAACCTGTATCCTCATTGCGATAGACCATCACTTTGTCATTGGCATAGACCGTCTCAATAAAGCGAATATCACGTGCACCCGCCGTTGTGGTCGTTCCCGCATCTGGCGAAGCATAGGCCCAAGAATTGGACCCGCTGACGGATGTCATGCGGTTATAGGTGTTGGTCACGCGCACGATGTCATGCTGTGGCAAAGTGTAATGCAAAAACCCGCCCATAAGCAGGATCAACACCACCCGAACAGTCCATTTCAGGGAATTCATCATGTCACCTTTTATTGCGAATTGACGAGATAGGCTGTCAGAATTATCAAAGCTAAGGGCAAAATATAGAACAACCACAACAATTTAAAGCGAAGGCTGTGCCGATACTGTGTTAGGCCCGTTGCTATATAAGTGGCCCTATCTTGATCGCCGTCAAAACGGCGTTCCAAATTTTCGCGCGTCACTGACATCGCATAGGCCCGCACAATCAGATAAACCACGGTCTGAAACAGAAACCCGAAACCAATCAGTTCCAGCAGACCGATCATAGTCAGCGCTTGTCCTGAATGGCGCATTTGTCCAAATCGCCCCCGCAGGCCAACGCCTTGCCCGCGCCCTTGCGGTTTACACTGGCGGCATGGGCGCAATAGGGGGTTGGCACGCGCTTGGGGGCGAATTCCTTGGCACCCGGATAATGGGCATTGCTGCGTTGGACGACCATTTCGGTCCGATAAAATTCGCAAGCCATGTTTCATATCCAATCCAAGGTGTTTTTCATCAAATAGGGCCATATGGCTGCGAATACCAGTGCCGTTAGACGGCGATATTGTCGATCAACCGCACACCATCCAGCCATGCGGCGGCAAGCAGCCGCAATGGCCGCTCCAGGTCCTGTGCGGGGCCGAGCGTAGAGGCATCGCGCAAGTCTATATATTCGACGCGATCAAACCCCGCCGACAGCACTTGATCGGTGCAGCGTTCCAGCGCATTTACCGCACCCGATCGAATGGCCCGCGCCGCCGTGTTCATCGCCGCAAAAAGGGCGGGTGCAACAGCCCGTGCATCTGCCCCAAGTCGGGCATTGCGTGACGACATGGCCAAGCCGTCCGTCTCGCGGACGGTTTCGCATCCGACGACCCAGACAGGGATATTCAAATCCCGCACCAGACGTTTGACCACCTGCAATTGCTGCCAATCCTTTTGGCCGAAATAGGCGCGATCCGCCATGGTCATGCCAAACAATTTGGCCACCACAGTCGCCACACCATCAAAATGACCTGGCCGCAGTGCACCCTCAAGGGGTTCGGCCACCCCTGCGACAGATACCATTGTCGCAAAGCCGTTTGGGTAAACCTGATCTGCGGCAGGGGCAAAAACCACATCCACCCCATCCAGCAGCGCCGCATCCGCCTGCAACGTGCGGGGATATTTCGCCAAATCATCCGCGTTGTTGAATTGTTTGGGGTTCACAAAAATCGTCACAATCACCCGTTCACATTCCGCCTGTGCCGCGTGAACCAGTGACAAATGCCCCTGATGCAACGCGCCCATCGTGGGGACCACGCCCACGATCTGTCCTGCCGCCCTCCATGCGCGCACCTTTTGGCGCAGCGTGTTCAAATCATGGATGATTTCTGTCAAGGTTTTGATCCTAAGACATCGGGAAACCCGTGTTCAGGCGCTGGAAAGGCGCGGGCGCGCACCTCGGCTGCATAGGTCGCAATGGCTTGGTCGGCAATCGTGCCCAAATCGGCATAGCGTTTGACGAATTTGGGGCGAAACTCGGTGAATAGGCCCAGCATATCATCCACGACCAAAACCTGTCCGTCACAGTCCACGCCCGCGCCGATCCCGATGGTTGGAATGCGCAATGCCGCAGTGATCCGTCCCGCCAGACCCACAGGCACCTTTTCCAGCACAACGGCAAAGGCCCCTGCATCTTGGACGGCCACCGCATCCGCCATCACCCGTGCCGCCTCATCGTCACGGCCCACCACCTTATAGCCGCCCAAAGTATTCACCGCCTGCGGCGTTAATCCAATATGCGCCATCACGGGCACCCCGCGCGCCGTCAAAAAGGCGATTGTTTCCGCCATATGCGCGCCGCCCTCAAGTTTCACCGCAGGCGCACCCGTTTCGGCCATCAACTTTGCGGCGTTGCGATAGGCTTGGGCGGGGCTTTCCTCATAGCTGCCAAAGGGCATATCAATCACGGGCATTGCATGGGTTAAACCCCGCACAACCGCGCGTCCATGCAAGATCATCATATCTAATGTCACGCCCAAAGTGGACGGCATGCCATGCAGCACCATCCCCACCGAATCCCCGACCAGCGCAATATCGCAATGCCGATCGACCAACCGCGCCACGGGCGTCGTATAGGCGGTCAGCACCACCAAGGGGGCGCTGCCTTTGCGTGCCGTTATATCTGGGGGCAGGACGGCGCGGGTTGGCAAGGTGGCGCTCATCTTCGGGCTCCGTGTTTGTCATCTGCCCATCATATGTGCAGAAAGGCGTGGCGTCGGCAAGAAATTACGCCGCGTTGCAGCGCATTTCTGAATTGACGCGACAGCAAAGACAAGACCAATTCAGACGGGAGGATGCGATGTCGTTGCTGGAAAAATTGGATCAATCGGGAATTAATCCGCAGATCACGCGGCCAGAGCGGGTGGTTTCGGGTGATCCTATCCATACCACTTGGAATATGGACGATCTGGACGGGCTCTATTGCGGCATCTGGCAGTCCACAGCGGGCGCTTGGCGTGTCGAATATACCGAATGGGAGTATTTCAACATTCTGTCGGGCTATTCGATTCTGACAGACGATGACGGCACCATCACGCATTTGCGCGCAGGCGATCGTTTTGTGATTCGTTCTGGATTTCGCGGCCTTTGGACCGTGGTCGAGACCACGGTCAAGGATTACGTCATCCGCCTTTGATCCTATTTCGCGGATGCAGCGGGTCCAGCCGAGATGGCAGGATGAAAGTTTTCTAACCCAGTCAAAGGCTTGGGTGCCTCAATCGGGGGTAGGGGCGGGCACAACGCCTCGTCTATATTCTTTTGGCGGCACTCGCGCAGACGTTTCTTATCTGCCTTTTCGCGTTCTTTAGCGGCCTTTGCTGCCTCTTTGGCGGCGGCTTCGTCCTTGGCAACTTTTGCGGCGTCAATCGCAGCCAGATCGGCGGTCTTTTTTGCTTCATTCTCAACAGTGTTTGGCGTCGCAAATCCCCAAGCGTCATCCATATATGGGCCTTCTGCGGCCAGACTTTCGGGCAAACTGCGCACCTTAACTTGGGTGCCCATTTTTACTTCCTCAAAAAGTTGGATCACATCTTGGTTGAACAGACGAATACATCCCGCTGATGTTGCCCGCCCAATGCTTTCGTTTTGGATTGTGCCATGAATTCGGAAATATGTGTCACGGCCATCTTTATACAAATACATCGCGCGCGATCCCAATGGGTTGTCAATTCCCCCCGCACGTCCTCCCGCATATTTCGCATACAGATCTGGGCGGCTTGTCAACATATTGGCCGTAGGCTGCCAAGAGGGCCATTCTGCCTTGCGCTGGATCGTGCCCGTGCCTTGGAATGAAATGCCTTCGCGGCCCACGGCGATCGTATATTGCATCGCGCGGTTGCCCTCTTTGATATGATAGAGTTTGCGCGCAAATGTGTCGATCACGATGGACCCGACAGGTTCATCGCCCGCATAATCAACCTCGGTGCGAGGTTTGGCATGGGTCAACAAATCGCCCGAAACAGGTTCAATGTAAAACCCGTTGTCAAAAAAACCTTCATAACCCGCCACGGGGCCTGCAGGGGCCGCTGCAATTTCAGGTTTCGCGCCACAAGCCACCAGCAATGACAGGGCCAAGATTCCAAACAAACGCGCCGCAAAGGGACGCATATTCACAGGGGTGGGGGCGGTATATGTCACGGGCAAACCTCGGATCGCAAAACTGTTACTGCACCTAGGGGGGCACTGCGGCGAAACGTCAAGACCCAAGCGCGAAAACGTGATGAAAAACCCCTTGGCCGGCATCATTGACGGCCGCCAAGGGGCTGCGTGCATCAGCCGACCACGTTGAAATCTGGGCCGTATGGATATTTGGTGATATCCTCATTGCCGTCTTCGGTGATGAACAAGATATCATGCTCGCGGTAGCCGCCCGCACCGGGTTGGCCATTCGGAATGGTCAACATCGGCTCCATGGAAATCACCATGCCGGGTTCCAGCACCGTGTCGATATCCTCGCGCAGTTCCAAACCCGCCTCACGCCCATAGTAATGCGACAGAATGCCGAACGAATGCCCATATCCAAAGGTGCGGTATTGCAAAACCTGATGTTCTTCAAAGAAGGTGTTCAGTTTTGCCGTCACCTCGGCGCAAGACGCCCCTGGCTTCAGCAGGCTCATGCCATATTCATGGGCTGCAATATTGATATCCCAAATGCGCCGAGATGCATTGTCCACCTCGCCCACGAACAGCGTGCGTTCCAATGCGGTGTAATAGCCTGAAATCATCGGGAATGTGTTCAGGGATAGAATATCGCCGCGCTGCAATTTGCGGGCAGTGACGGGGTTATGTGCGCCGTCCGTGTTGATCCCCGATTGGAACCAGACCCAAGTGTCGCGGTATTCGGCATCGGGAAAGCGTTTGGCAATTTCCAATTCCATCGCATCGCGGCCTGCCATTGCGATATCAATCTCGCGCGCGCCCTCGGCGATAGCCTCACGAATGGCGAAACCGCCCACATCGGCCACATTCGCGCCGTGGCGGATGATGTCCAATTCCGCCTGCGATTTGGTCATGCGCTGGCGCATTGTGCCGGCGGAAATATCGACGCCCCGCTTGGGTTGCAAAAATGCGTTCAGCTTTTCGGATTGCACAAGGGTCAGATGGTCGGCCTCACATCCAATCACCTTGCCCGTGCCTGTCACCGACAAAACCGCACGCCAGTAATTGTCGCGCTGCCAATCGGTATAGGTGATGTTATCGCCGTGGCACCGCCGCCACGGTTGGCCCGCATCAATCCCTGCGCTGATGGTAACCGATTGCGTGGGGGTGACGACCAAACCATAGGGGCGGCCAAAGCTGCAGTATAAAAACCCCGAATAATAGGCGATATTGTGCATCGAGGTGAAAACGCAGGCCTCAACGCCGTGCACCTCCATCAACTCGCGCAGTCCGGCAAGGCGGTCATCGTATTCGCTCGCGGCAAAGGGCAAGACCCGATCGCCTTGGTGAAAACGGTATTGCTGTGGACGTTCCGTCATAATCAGACCTCATGATTGGGGTCACGGACCCCGATGGGTCCCGGCGTTCAGGACGATTGAAAAGGCGGGAAACCCCGTGGCGACGCCATCGCCACAAGCCTGTTTCTAATTTGCCCGAGCCGTGCCTGCTTGGCAAGACGGGATCGCCATCCTATAAGGGGAAATGGCCATTACCCTGACATCGTTGCAAGACCTAGGCTATGACGAGATCATAGACGTGCGCGCGCCTGCCGAATTCGCCGAAGATCACATTCCTGGTGCGATAAACCTGCCCGTTTTGGATGACGCAGAACGCGCGCGGGTCGGGACGATTTACAAACAGGTCAATCCTTTCACCGCCCGCAAACTGGGTGCGGCACTGGTTGCACAAAATGCTGCAAACCATTTGCAAACCGTGCTGGCGGATCGGCCTGGTGGATGGCGGCCCTTGGTCTATTGCTGGCGCGGGGGGCAACGATCGGGATCCTTTGCGATGATTCTGGCCCAGATCGGCTGGCGGGTGGATACGATCCAAGGCGGCTATAAGGCGTGGCGCGGGCTGGTCGTCGATGCGCTGTATCATCAGCCATTTCCCGCGCCTGTGGTGGTTTTGGATGGCAATACGGGATCAGGCAAGACCGCCCTGTTGCCGCATCTGGCCGCAAAGGGTGTGCAGGTTCTGGACCTTGAAGGCCTTGCAAATCATCGCGGATCGCTGTTTGGCGCGGTAGGTGCGCAACCCAGCCAAAAGGCCTTTGAAACCGCATTGGCTTATCAGATCAAGTCGTTGAACCCCAGCCGCCCCGTGGTGATTGAGGCCGAAAGTTCCAAGATCGGCAATTGCCGCCTGCCTGCCGCCCTGTGGAAGGCAATGGTTGCTGCCCCCCGCATTACCATCAACGCCCCCCGTGCGGCGCGCGCTGATCATTTGATCACCGCCTATCCTGATATGGTTGCCGATCCTGCCCGTCTGTCACAGATCATCAGCGCCTTGCGTCCCAGCCATGCGGCTGAGGTGATCAACACATGGCAATCAATGGCGCAAGCGGGCGATTTTTCGGCTTTGGCAGACAGTTTGATGCTGCATCATTACGATCCACGCTATGACAAACACCGCGCCCGAGCGGAACACCAAGATTGGGTTATTGACGCAGAGAACTTGCTTGACGAGACCTTGGCCCAGATCGCAGCCCAGATCGCAGCCCAGATCGCGGCAAAGATTTAGGCAACTGTTATGATCGGCGCGCCTGCCCGCAGATGCCCGATGATCGCGGCATCATCCCCGCCCGCCCGCAACCGCGCCACCAAATCCTCCGCCTGATTACGAGGCACAGCGGCCAGCAATCCCCCTGCCGTTTGGGGATCATTCAAAATCGCCAATTGCGCGGGGGACGCGCCGACAATCCGCCCTTCGGTCGCAGCCAGATTGGCAGGCAGCAGGCTGGAGCCTATCCCTGCAGCCACCAATTCCATCGCCCCCGTCATTGAGGGAATCTCTGTCAATTCTGCCGACAGGTTCGCTGCGGCAAGCATCTCTAACAAATGCCCACCCAAACCAAACCCGGTGACATCGGTCATCGCCTGTGCGCCCGATAGGATCGCGGCGGCGTTGCCTTGGGCGCGGCACATTTGCATCAAACACTCCGCCACCACCTGCCCCAAGACCATCCCCTGAACCCGCGTCATCGCCATCTCGGCCGCCATAATCACACCGCTGCCCAATGGCTTGGTCAGGATCAGCGCATCCCCAACCCTGCCGCCACCTTTTGTGATCGCCCGTGCCGCCAAGCCCGTAACAGTAAAGCCAATGGTCAATTCCGCGCCCGAGGTGGAATGCCCCCCCACCATATCCGCGCCATGGGTCGTAAAAACCTCTGCCGCCGCATTCATCACATCCGCCAATATCCGCGCGCCCATCGCACCCGAAGCGGCGGGCAAAGTGATCTGTGCAAGCGCGGCTTGGGGGGCCGCGCCCATCGCCCAGATATCGCCCAAGGCATGAATGGCCGCAATCCGACCCATCAGCGCGGGATCGCAGCTAAAGGCGCGCAGATGGTCGGTTGTGATCACCTGCACGCCCGCGTCCATCCGCAAAATCGCCGCATCATCGCCACGCCCTGACAAAACATCGGCTCTTTTCGGCGCGGGCAGGGCGCGCAGACCGCGCGCCAGATCATCGGCCCCCAATTTCGCACCACAACCGCCACACAGGGGTTGCACGCCCATTGCCTCGGTTAGTCCCGTAATCGGATTGGACGGCAAGGCCAGCGTTGTCATCGCAGGGTAATCTGCAAATTTCGCCATAAAGGCGCGGTCAATCCTGTCCTTTTGCCGCCACAGCCACGCGCCCCGCAATGGCAATCCCCATTTGTCGGCCAAGGCATTTCGCCCGCCCAAGGATACCAATTTCAGATAATCGCGTTGCGGGGCAAAGGCGTGCAATGGCCGCTTTTGCAACGCAGCCCTCAGATTGTGCAGCAAAACTGGCGCCGCCCGCACCGCATAAACCCCCGCCTTGGCGCGCGGGGCAAAGGACAGATCCGCGCAATCGCCCGCCGCAAAAATTAAGGGATCGCTGCTTTGCAACGTTGGACCAACACTGACAAAACCGCCATGCAGTTTTAACCCCGTCTGATCCAGCCAGCTTTGGGCGCGCGCGCCGGCAACGGACAACGTGAAGTCCGACGCCAATTCGCGCCCATCTTGCAAGACCACCCGATCGGCCATGATTTGCACAGGCTCTGCCCCTGTAATCAGCGTGATGCCTGCCGCGCGCAAAGCATCCAGCAACATCGCCCGCGCCACTGCGCCCACCCCCGCTAAGGCGGTATCACTGCGCTGGACCAATGTGATTTTGGCAAACTTTGCCCGCAATCGATGCGCCGAGGCCAGTGCCAATTCCACACCGCCAACGCCAGCCCCAATCAGAACAAGGTTTGGCTGATCCAGATCGCGGGCCACAAACGCGGCCCATTTTTGCGCGTAATCGCCCAAGGGTTTTGCGGCGTTTCCATGCGCAGCAAAGCCCTCTACTTGCGGCAAGTCGGACGCTATCCCAATATCTAAACTTAACAGATCATAAGAAATTGGCGCGCGATTTTGCAAAATCAACTGTCGCTGGTCGCGGTCGATGCCCGTCACACGGTCCAAAATAAATCGCGCCTGTGCAAACCGCGCCAACCGCACCAGATCAATCAGGATCTGATCTTGGGTGTAATGCCCTGCAATCAGGCCGGGCAGCATCCCCGTATAGGGCGCGGCAGCATCTGGATTGATGATCGTCAGTCGTACGCCAGGTGTGGGGTCCATCGCCCACATTCGCGCCACCAACGCATGGGCATGACCGCCGCCGACCAGCACCACATCCTTGACCAATGGATAATCCATATCCGCCGCCTTTCTTGACGCTCTTTTACCCCGCACAGGCGGCGGCTCGCAACCACGAGGCTGATCTTGGTATAACAGATAATGTCGGATGCGCCATGACGCCCCCCCTTTCATAAAAGCGCGGTTTGGCAGCGGCGGCCTTGGCGTAGTTTGGGTGAAAACGGTCGCTTGGGGGGCTGACTTTGGGTCCTGCGCCGCTTATGACAAAGGCAATCAAGGGAGAGAAGATATGGCCTATTTTCTGGGCGTGGATACCGGCGGCACATATACAGATGCTGTGGTGATCGACGAAGGCGCAGATCAGGTTATTGGTGCCGCCAAATCCCTGACCACCCGCGCCGATCTGGCGCTGGGTATTGGCGGGGCGGTGGATGCCGCGCTTGCGCAGTCTGGCATTGCGCCGCGCGATGTGGCGCTTGTGTCTTTGTCCACCACGCTTGCCACAAATGCCTTGGTCGAGGGGCAGGGGGGGCGTATCGCCCTTATTTTCATTGGATTTGATCCCGATGATCTTACCCGTGGGGGTCTGACAGAGGCGCTGAAAGGCGATCTCGTGGTGCAAATCCAAGGCGGTCACAGCCATGCGGGCACAGAATCGTCCCCGTTGGATTTGGCCGCGTTGGAACCGCTGATTGCGGACCTGGGACCGCAGGTCATGGGATTTGCGGTTGCAGCGCGCTTTGCCACCCGCAACCCCGCGCATGAAATCATCGTGCGCGATCTTATCCGCAGCGTGACGGGGCGGCCTGTAACCTGCAGCCATGAATTGTCCGCCCAGTTGAACGGCCCAAAACGTGCGCTGACCGCCGTATTGAACGCCCGCCTGATCGGAATGATCGACCGACTTGTCGCCGCGTGCGAGCGGCATCTTTCCAGTCTTGGTATTACGGCCCCTCTGATGGTGGTGCGCGGAGATGGCGCGCTGATCTCTGCGGCGATGGTGCGCGAACGTCCCATTGAAACCATTTTGTCTGGCCCCGCCGCCAGCATTGTCGGCGCGCGTTGGTTGACGGGGGCCCAAGATGCGCTGGTGTCGGACATTGGCGGGACGACCACCGATATCGCGCTTTTGCGCAATGGCCTGCCCGAGATTGACCTGATGGGCGCGCGCGTCGGAGGCTTTCGCACCATGGTAGAGGCGGTGGCGATGCGCACGACAGGTTTGGGCGGTGACAGCGAAGTGCATCTCATCACCGACGGATTGTTGGGCGGTCTGCGCCTTGGGCCAAGGCGTTTCATTCCGGTTTCTTTGTTGGCGATGGATCACGCAAAAATGGTGCATGATACGCTGGATCGCGCCCTTTCGTCTGACACCTCGGGCGAGTTTGACGGGCGTTTTGTCGTGCCGATGACGGGACAAACGGGGGGACTGTCGGCGCGCGAGGAAACCGTTTTGGCGCGGATCATCCATCCCATGCCGATGTCAGGGGCGCTGACATCGCGGTTAGAGGTGGCGGCCCTGGAACGGCTTGTCGCGCGTGGTTTGGTGATGATCGCGGGGGTGACGCCGTCGGATGCCAGCCATGTTTTGGGCAATCTGACCGCTTGGGACGCATCTGCCGCGGAAAAGGCCGTGCGCCTGCTGGGACGGCGCAGGAATGGGTCGGGCGAGCGGTTTGCACAGGATGCAGCAACCCTTGCGCAGACGATCATCGACCAGTTGACCGCACAAACTGTGGATTGCCTGCTTGAGGCGGCCTTTGCGGAAGACCCCGCTTTTGCTGAAATGCCCCCGGAAACCCTTGCCCGTCACAAGCTGACACAGGCGGGTTTGGATCAGCATCGCGGCATATTGCAATCCAGCCTGCGCTTGGGCGTGCCTGTCATTGGTTTGGGGGCATCTGCGCCCAACTATTACCGCGCGGTGGGCCAACGACTGGGCTGCGCGATGATCTTGCCCGAACACGCAGGCGTCGCCAATGCGATCGGCGCGGTAGTTGGCCAAATCAGCCAACGCGCGACAGGTCTGTTGTCCAGCCCATCTGAAGGCAGATTTACCGCGCATCTTCCCGACGGATTGCAAAACTTTAATGATCGCGACGCGGCGCTGATCGTGCTTGAGGCGGCACTGACCGCCGACGCGTCTGCACGCGCCAATCGGGCAGGGGCCGCCGATTTGCGCGTGACCATCACCCGCGACATCCGCGAAGCTGACATTGAGGGCCGCAAAATGTTCATTGAGGCGATGATCACTGTCACCGCATCAGGCAGGCCACGTGTCGCGCATTCGGGGCCAAAACCATAGAAAAGCGAATGGCACGACGATGACGCAACCCTTGGCCCCACTGCAAACTGTTCTTTTGGCACTGGGTGTTGCAGCCCTTTTGGCACTGCGATTGTGGTTCCATTTGTCCGCCAGTCCCCTGCCTGATGAGGCCTATTATTGGCTATGGGGGCGCAACCCAGATTGGTCGTATTTCGACCACCCACCTTTACAAGCATGGATGCAGGCAATCAGTCATCAGGTGTTTGGCACCAGTTTGTTCGCTCTGCGGCTGCCTGCGGTCGTCACATCTGGCATTGTGTTTGGCTGTTTGGTTTGGTGGGGTCAAAGGCTGCGCGCGGCGCGACAGTTTCCGCTGATCTGTGCGGCGATTATCCTTGGCTCGCCGTTGATGTTCTTGATGACGGGGATGGCGTTCAATGATCATCTTTTGATCGCCCTTCTGTCCTTGGCAACCATACAATTGTATCTGATGTTTGACGGGCAGATGCGTCGAAAACTGCGCCTGCGCCATCTATATCTTGCCGCCGTGTTGATTGGCTTGGCCGGTCTGACCAAATACAATTCCGCCCTGTTTGCGTTGGGCGCCTTGGCGATGATCGTGACCACGCGCGCCTTGCGGCCATTGTTGCGCAACCCGCATCTTTATTTTGCGGGCGCATTGACATTGGCCTGTTTGGCACCCGTTTTTTGGTGGAACATCGATCACAGTGGGGCCTCGTTTCAGTATAACTTGCAAGACCGTTTGACCAGCGCCCCTAATCTTGGTGCCTATGTTCAGCGCGTCACAGGATTTTCTGTTGGCTTTTGTGTGGCACTTTCACCCATTTTGTTTGGGGCGGTTCTGGGCCTGTATTGGCGGCGAAACCTGCCGTCAGAGTTGGCTTTGTTGCGGCGGATGGCACTGTGGATATTCGCAGTCTCTGGCATCGCCTGTTTGATCCTGTCTTATTGGGTCGCAGTGATCTATTATTGGAACGTGATCGCTGTAGTGGCATTGTTGCCTCTGCTGGGGTTCACCTTGCGACCCAAATGGTTGGCCGTGCATATGGTATTTGGTTTGATCGTCAATGCGGCATTGGTGTTCAACCATACAGTCATCCCCCTGACGGCGCTGGTCGGAGGTGTCGATGACGAATCTGCCTTGATGTATGGCTGGCCGCAAATCTCGGCGGCGGTCCGCGCCCAAGCATCGGCCAAGGGTGATTTCATTGTGACGACGGATTATCGCACGGGCGCAATCCTTGGATTTTGGTTGGACAAGCCCGACGTTTCTGTGATTGCAGCCCGTATCAGCCAATTCACCCTATGGCTTGATCCTGCGCAGCATATCGGCCAAGACGCGATCATTTTATCATCAGCGCCCTTTCCAATCACCGAACTGATGTCCAACCAGTTTGATCGGATCGAGGATTTGGGCGCGATCAAGATCACGCGGTTTGGCCATATAGTGGCCGAATATGCGCTGCACCGCGGCATCCACTTTCGCAGGCAATGAATGCCAAGATTACCAAATCGCTTTGACGGCGCCTGATTTGGTCAATCCCCAAGGTTTTTTGGAATTTTACCTGTTATCCCTTTGGTTTGCCCCAAATCTGGCGATTCCCTCTTGACGCCCTGCCCCCCCTCCACTACCCACCCGACCAGTGGCTAGGTAGCTCAGCTGGTTAGAGCACGCGACTCATAATCGCGGGGTCGGGGGTTCGAGTCCCCCCCTCGCCACCACTTATAAATATCATATCAATATCCCAATGCCGCGCCATCCTTGCGCGGGTCTGACCCGCCGATCAGCACCCCATCTGCATTGATATAAATCGCTTGCGCGCCGCCCAGTGGTTTTTCAGGGATGCTGACATCGTGTCCCATCGCGGCCAACTCGGCTCGAACACTGTCGCGATAGCCGCGTTCGACCTGCAGCCCCTTGCCACTGGCAAAACAGCGTGCGCCGTCGATCGCTGCCTGCACATCCATTCCGAAATCGACGCGGTTGCTGACAAAGCGCGCATGGCCGCAGGGTTGGTATCCCCCGCCCATAACGCCAAAACTGGTGGTCACAACACCCTTTTCGCGGATCATAGCGGGAATAATCGTGTGCATGGGGCGTTTGCCTGCGCCCAGTTCATTCGGGTGCCCAGCGGTCAGGTTAAACCCCGACCCGCGATTTTGGAACAAGACGTGATATTTAGAACTGGCCAGACCCGATCCAAAGGCGCTGTAGATCGAATAGATCAGCGATACTGCCATGCGGTCGCGGTCCACGACGGTCACATAGACCGTGTCCTTGTGGATATGTTCGGTCAGAGGCGCTGCCGCCGCCATGGCGCGTTTTGGATCAATCAGCGCGGCCAGTTTTGCCGCCGTATCCAGCGACATCATATGATCCAGCCGCGTCGTCTTATCCCCAATGAATCTGTTGCGGGCATCATAGGCAAGTTTTGCGGCCTCACCTTCCAGATGGGCGCGCATTGTGCCAAATGGGTCCAGCCCCTTGATGTCAAAATGCTTAAGGATGTTCAGCATTAAGATTGCCGTCGCCCCTTGGCCATTCGGGGGATGCTCGCACAACTCGGACCCGTGATAATCCCCCGTGACAGCTTGACCCCAATCCGACGTTGTCGCGGCCAGATCATCCAGCGTATGACAGCCGCCAAGGGCGCGCAGGGATGTGATCATATCCTCGGCCACGGGGCCCTCATAGAACCCCGCGCGGCCATGGGCCGCGATCAGGCGCAGCAGTTCGGCCTGCGCGGGGGATCGAAACACTTGCCCCACCTGCGGCGCTCGCCCGCCCACCATATAGGCATCCTGCGCGGCCCCCGTCAGTTTGCGCGTGCGCATTTGCCAATCAAATGCCGTGCGGGGTGCGACAGGCACGCCATGTTCGGCGTAATGGATGGCGGGGGCAAGCGTCGCCGCCAGACCAATCCGCCCATGGTCCTGTGACAGCCGACAAAACGCATCGACAGCACCTGGCATAGTCACTGTATCAATGCCCCATTCAGGCATTGCACGCAGCCCCCGCCCGCGCAAACCATCCGCACTGACCGCCGCAGGCGCGCGGCCCGATCCGTTCAGCGTCAAAACCTGATCGCCACCCGCAGGTTTGACCAGCACAAAGGCATCGCCCCCCAGACCTGTCATCTGCGGCTCGCAAAACCCCAACAGAACCGCCGCTGCAATCGCTGCATCTGCCGCATTGCCGCCCTGTTCCAAAATCTGAACCGCAACCTTAGCGGCCAAAGGATGCGATGTCGCGCACATCCCATTGGTGGCAAAAACAGGCGAGCGCCCTGGCAATTGAAAATCGCGCATATCAGCCTCGTGGATCGAACAATGTGGCAGTGGGGGCGGCGTCATGGTGATAATAGGGCCATTTCAAATAACGCTGCACCGCCTCGGCCACCACATCAGCGTGATTGCCGCGCACCATTGCCACATGATGTTCAAAGCCGTTTTGCGTCACAAAGCGCATCAGATCGCGCAGACGGGGCACCTTTGTGACCGCAATGCCGCCATCCATCGCAAAGGGATGATCGGTAAACTCTCCTTCGCCCAAATAACATTTCACCGTCCCCGCACGGTCATCCGATGACAGGCGGAAATAGGTCATTGGCCCTGCCAGAACCTTGCCCTTGACCGCGCCGAAACATTTACTGCGCCCAATGCTTTCGCCCAACACATCCAATTCGCCAATCTCGGGGGTGGCGCCGATAAAGGATTTCGGGAAATTGCCGCAATGGGTGCAGACGCACAAATCTTTTTCATACCCGTAATTGTTGTTCCAATCCAAAATCGCGGGCGGCGCGCCAGAGGCAAGGGCCAGCGCATACATCGACAGCGCGCCCATAATGTCCACCTCACAGGCGGATGGCATCAGTTCTTCGCCCATCATCGACATGGTGACACAGGTGGCACAGCCGAAATTATCCTGCAAAGACCGCCAGCATTGGATCGCACTGGCATCACATTCGTTTTCTTCAATCCAGCGGTTGACCGCCAGCGTCCATTTCGCCTGTTTCAGGATTTGCGCGGGCTGAATATGGGCCGGAATGGTGCCATAAGCCTTAATCTTTTCCATCTTTTCCAGCAATTCAGGCGCTGTATCGGAAATTGCCCCCGCCGCATGGATCATCTCGGATAGGTCGACTGTGACAACGGTGATCCCCGCAGCCTGCAACAGCTTTTCCGAATAGCGCATGGTTTGAAACGCCCCTGTGCGCGCGCCGATGGCCCCAAGTCGAGCGCCTCGCAGGCCGCGCACGGTGCGGCACACCCGTGAAAACCGTTCCAGATCAGCGGCAAATTCATCGCCACTGATGTCACAAGTGTGGTTGGTGGTTTCCGTAAACGCCACGCCATATTGCCAGAAATTATTGGAAACCGAGATTTTGCCACAAAACGCATCACGGCGGGAGTGAATATCGACCTTATCCACCTCGTCATTGCTGGCTTGCAAAAGGATCGGCACGTTTAACTTTGCGCGGTTGACCAGTTCGGCAATCGCAATTTCATCGCCAAAATTGGGCAGGCAAATCACCAATCCGTCGATCTGGTCGCGATGTGTCTTGAAATGCTGGGCATAAAGTTCGGCATCTGCAATCGACTGCACCGCGCCGTTTTCCGTCGCCTCATACGGCAGGGTGATGACATCAATCCCCAGTTTCGTCAGTTGCGCCAGTGCCTCATCGCGCGCGGCCCGACACGGGGCGGGGCTGAAAAAGGCACGACTGCCGATGACAAGACCCAAGGTAATTTTTCGCCGCATCACAAGTGCCATGATCCCTCCCAAGGTATCGTGCCGCGTGGCACAGATGATTTGTGCGGGATTGGGGGAAGACTGGCAAGCAACAAAAAGGCCCCACCAATAGGCGGGGCCTTTTGATTTATGTGACGCGATTAGGCGGCCAGTGCAGCCTTGGCTTGGGCCGCGATCGCGTTGAACGCATCGGGTTCATGCACGGCCAGATCGGCCAGAACCTTGCGGTCCACTTCGATACCAGCCTTGGCCAGACCGTTGATGAAACGCGAATATGTCAGTTCCAGATCAAACAAACGCACCGCCGCGTTAATCCGCTGGATCCACAATGCGCGGAAATTGCGCTTGCGAGTCTTGCGGTCACGTGTTGCGTATTGTTGTGCCTTGTCGACAGCCTGAGTGGCTGTGCGAAAGTTTGTAGAGCGTGCGGCATAATAACCAGCAGCGGCCTTAATAACTTTGCGGTGACGGGCGTGGGTCACCTTACCGGATTTAACGCGGGACATATGTGTATCTCCTTACCGGTCGTATGGCATATATTTTTTGACGATTTTCGCGTCGGATGCACACAGGATCATTGCCCCTGATGCGTCACGAATGAATTTCGTCGTGCGTTTGATCATGCCGTGGCGCTTGCCCGCAGGGCCCGCCTTAACACGACCCGAGGCGGTAAAGCTGAAACGCTTTTTCGCCGCTGATTTGGTCTTCATCTTGGGCATTTCCATCTCCATGGTTTCAGGCGCGGACTTGGCATGCCACTTTCGGCCAGCCGCGCGGGGTATTCGAGTGGTTCCTATAGGCAGGCACGGACGCGGGCGCAAGAGAAAACCACGCAATAGACGCCTAGAATCCGATATGTTAGCCTTAGGAAAAGCAATTTGAGGCGGCAATGCGGGAAGATTTACAAAAGATATTTGAACATCGAGATTGGTCGCGCGGCACAGAGGGCGTGTCCAAGTCGGGTTTCAACGCCAGTTTGCGATCGACACGGCGTCTGCGGGCCGCCTTGCCGATGATTTTTGCCCAGTATCAGATCAAACGATTCGTCGATGCGCCCTGCGGGGATTTCTTTTGGATGCAGCACGTTGATCTGACGGGAATCGAATATTGGGGGCTGGAAATCTCGCAGACATTAAACGATTTCAACCAACAATTCGCCACCCCAACACAACATTTTGCGCTGGGGGATATCACGTCTGACCCGTTACCTGCCGCTGATCTGTTGATGGTGCGCGATTGTTTGGTGCATTTGCAATTTGATATGCGCTGGGCGTTTTTTGAAAATTTCGTGGCGTCAAACATCACCTATTTGCTGATCACCTCTTGGATCAGGCCCGACAACCGTTGGGTCTACAAAAATGGCGGCGAGAAAAGTTTCAATATGATGGCTGACCCCTTTTGTTTCCCTGCGCCCGAACGGTTTATTTTGGAAACCGCAGACAGCTTGCCCGAGGGAGAGGCGGAAAACCCCGAAACTTTGCACCGCGGGATGGGTCTTTGGCACCGCGATGCGATTGCGGCGCGGGTGGCCGCGTGGCGCGCCGCAGGGGCTGCGATCACGCCGCCCGCTTAGTTGAAAATACGCGCCAGTATTTCAATGAAAGAATGCGGGATACGGGCGAACGCATACCCGTCAGGGCTAAAAGCTGCCCCTCCAAGGGCAATCATCACCCCAAGTGCCAGCGTCGTCAGGGCCGTCTTTGGAAAAATCCCTTCGGCATAAGATGCCAATGCCGAAGGAAGTGAGAGTGCCGCAAGCAGAAATCCGACCACAACAAAGAGATCGGTATCCATGCGCCGCTCTCCTTATTCTGGGTCGACCTGACTGATAAGGCGTTCGTCACAAGGGGCCACACGCAAAATATTCGTCGTTCCCTTTACATTGAACGGCACGCCGGCCGTCAACACAATCATGTCTTCTTTTTGGGCAAAACCATCCGCACGGGCGGCGCGGATGGCCGCAATAACGGCCCCTTTGAATCGATCTTGCGGCTCTGTGATGGCGCAATGCAGTCCCCAAGTCAGCGACATTTTGCGCGCCGTCGACATCAATGGCGTCAGTGCGATGATTGGCACCCGTGGCCGTTCGCGCGCCACCAAGGCCGCGGTGTTGCCCGATTGCGAGAAACAGGCGATGGCCTTGATATTGGTCGCTTCCGCGATTTCACGCGCTGCAGCCACGATCCCATCGGAAATACTTTCGCGGTGGATGTTGCGGCTTGCTTCGATGATTTGACGATAGGTCGCGTCTGCTTCAACAGAAAGCGCGACGTTGTTCATCGTTGTCACGGCTTCAATCGGATATTTGCCTGCGGCAGATTCCGCCGAAAGCATCACTGCATCTGCGCCCTCATAGATCGCTGTCGCCACGTCAGACACTTCGGCGCGGGTCGGCACGGGGGCCTCAATCATCGATTCCAGCATTTGCGTCGCCACAATCACGGGCTTGGCGGCGGCACGCGCCTCACGCACCAGACGTTTTTGGATCGGCGGCACCGATGTTACGGGCAATTCCACCCCCAAATCACCGCGCGCCACCATGATACCGTCTGACACCTGCAAGATTGCGCTATAGGCTTTGACCGCCGCAGGCTTTTCTATTTTGGATAGAATACTGGCACGGCCCTTGGCCAGTTGCCGCGCTTCGATCACGTCTTCGGGGCGTTGCACAAACGACAGTGCCAGCCAGTCAACGCCAATTTCGCAGGCAAATTCCAAATCAGCGCGGTCTTTTTCGGATAAGGCCGCCAAGGGCAGAACCACGTCAGGCACGTTCACGCCCTTGCGGTTCGAAATGACCCCACCCACAGTCACGCTGCAATTGGCGAAATCCTTGCCACATTCCAACACTTTCAAACGGATTTTGCCGTCATTGACCAGCAGCGATGTCCCCACCTCTAGGGCCGCAAAAATTTCGGGATGCGGCAGTTGCACGCGGTGCACGTCGCCGGGTTCGGCGCTTAGGTCCATCCGGAACGCGGCCCCTTCGATCAACTCTTCGCCTGCGGGATTGGCAAATGTGCCGACGCGCAGTTTTGGCCCCTGAAGGTCAGCCAGAATACAGATAGGGCGGCCAACATCCGACTCAACTTGGCGGATAATGTCAAAGCGCGCGCGCTGTTCGGCATGGGTGCCATGGCTCATGTTCAGGCGGAACACATCTGCCCCTGCCTCAAACAGTTTGCGGATCATATCATAGTCGCTGGATGCGGGCCCCAAAGTGGCTACGATCTTTACGTTCCGAAGGCGTCTCATGCCATCTTCCTTTGTGTCGTGTTCAAATTACAGTCTGGGCCAAGCGTCTTATGGCCCAAAGCGGCCCAATGGGCAACTGGTGCAATGCACCCGAATTGCATAAAAGAAAACTATAACAATTATGTGAGGCACGATGTCGGCAATTGAAATCTATGGCGCGGCGCGGGCGGGGCGGTGGCTGATCACCTGCGATCATGCCAGCAATCTTGTGCCAGATTGGGTTTGCGGTGGCGATTTGGGCATTGCCCCCGCCGATATGGCGCGCCACATCGCCTATGATTTGGGCGCGGCGGGTGTCGCGCGGGCTTTGGGTGAAATTTTGAATGGCCCCGTGATTTGCACAAATTTTAGCCGCTTGGTCATTGATCCGAACCGCGGCGAGGATGACCCGACGCTAATCATGCGCCTTTATGACGGCACGATCATTCCCGCCAATCGGCACTTGACCCCTGAACAGGCGGCGGAACGTCTGGACAGATTGTATCGGCCATATCATGCGGCTTATGCTGATCTGGCGGCATCACGCGATGCTGCGATCATCGTGGCGATCCATTCCTTTACGCCCGCCTTGCGGGGGCGCGACCCACGTCCTTGGCATATCGGGGTTCTGTCCAGCCACTTGGACACGCGGTTTTCCAAGGCGCTGATTGCCCGTCTGCGCGCGGATCACGATTTATGCGTAGGTGATAATGAACCCTACCACGGCCACCTTCCAGGCGATGCTATCGATCGCCACGCCCTGCGCTGGGGGCGGCAGAATACGTTGATCGAAATCAGGAATGATCTGATCGAAACCCCCGCACAACAACAGGCATGGGCCGAGCGCCTTGCCCCGATTCTGTCCGACGTAATTTCGGGGCTATGATTGCTTCAATATTAGAAACAATGAGCCAGTTTTTGCAAAGATTTTTCCAAATTGTTTCGCGGTCCGCCACACTTTAATTTTTCGTTGACTCGCTTACCCCCAGTCAACAACACTCGCTCTGATAGAACGACTGGGGAATTTTATGGAACTGCTTTTGTTATTGGCTTTGCCACTTTTGGCTGCCGCGATTGGCTTTGATGTGTTCGGCGGCGGCGATGGTGCGGAAGATGGCATATCGGTGAACGCTTCAAATGGCGACGATTCTGTGCGCGGCACCAATGGCGACGATCTACTGGTCGGTAACGGCGGGGATGATACTTTGCGCGGATTTGGCGGGGATGACACGCTGCGCGGCAATGCGGGAAGGGATCTGATCGATGGCGGCGCGGGTGATGATTTTATGCGCGGTGGCGACAGCGCCGATGTGTTGTTGGGCCTGACAGGTCGAGACACCATATACGGCGACAACGGCGACGATTTTGTGATGGGCGAGGAAGATAACGATCTTCTGTATTTGGGTGCCGGCAATGACGTTAATTGGGTCTCGCGGCAAAACGATTCGGATGGATATCTGTTCGGCCAATTGGGCGATGACACAATCTATGGCGAAGCAGGCAATGACGATGTTTTCGACTATTCGGGCCGCAACAAAATCTACGGGGGCGCTGGGGATGACGGCCTCAGCAGTTTTGACAACGTATTGGCAAGCGCCGATATTCGCCAATCCGATGCCGTCTATGGGGGGGCGGGCAACGATTTGGTGATTGGCGATTATGGCGATACCCTGTCAGGCGGCACAGGCGAGGATACATTTCGCGCCTTCGTCCAGGTGCCGAACAACGCATACATGACGATTGACGACTATAACGCGGCAGATGATGCCTTGCAGATCACCGTGGATCCAAGCGTTGCAAACGCGGCCGCCTGGAAATTGACATCATCCACAAACAACCAAACCGGGGACGTTAGCCTTTTTCTACAAAATGTCGCCACGCCCAGTTCGGTCATTGACCTCGCCCTGCTCAAGGCCCCAACCGGCTTCCAATTGTCCCAAGTCGATCTGCAGTTTTTGGCTGCCGATCCCGTGTAAACGGGTCTGCAAACGGCCTTGATCTTTCCCGTTTGCACCTGCGCGTTTCCTTGGGTGCGGTGACATCCGTGCGCATGACTAAAACGATGTGACGCACGTCTGACCACGGGCATCACAAGCGCATTGGCCGGGGTGAAAAACGGCCACAACCGCCGCCAATGGCCCTATCTTGCTAAAATCGCAGTCCCTGAACCAAACCGCGTCCACGGCGACCAGTATGAAAGCGCGTGATCCCGGCACTAAATCGCGGATTTACGCATCTCATCCAAATATATCTCGCGCATCCGCGACGCCACAGGGCCAACCTTGCCGCCGTTCAAATCCGCGCCGTCCACACTGACCACAGGCATCACAAATGCGCTTGCCGAGGTGATAAACGCCTCATCCGCCGCCATGGCTTCTGCAATGGTAAAGGGGCGCTCGACCACTTGCATTTGTGCGGCCTCTGCAAGACGCAGCACGGCGGCGCGGGTGATGCCGTGCAAAATGTCATGCGACAATTGCCGCGTGATGATCTGATTGCCCTTGACGATATAGGCGTTGTTCGACGTGCCCTCAGTGACAACACCGTCCTCAACGAACCAAGCATCATCCACGCCCGCCTTTTTCGCCATCATCTTGGCCATTGATGGATAAAGCAGTTGCACGGTTTTGATATCGCGCCGCCCCCAACGCTGATCTGGCACGGAAATCACGCGCCATCCCGTTTTCGCGGCGGGCGAATCGGCCAGACCGGGTTTATTTTGCGTGAACAAAACCAGCGTGGGCTTGGTATGCGCCGCAGGATAGACGAAATCGCGATCGCCTGGATTGCCGCGCGTGACTTGCAGATAGATCATCCCCTCTTGGATGCCGTTCAGCGTCACCAATTCGCGATGGATCGCCAGCAATTCCGCGTCTGAACAGGGTGCCGCCATGTCCAATTCCGACAGGCTGCGCGCCAGTCGCGCGCAATGGCCGTCGAAATCAATCAGCTTGCCATCCAGCACCGAAGTTACCTCATAAACCCCGTCCGCCATCAAAAATCCCCGATCAAAGATCGAGATTTGCGCCTGCTCTTCGGGCAAATAGGCGCCATTCAGGTAAACGGTTCTGCTCATGCTAACCCCAATCGGTTGAAGGGTGGACCCCCGCCGCATCATATTTCAACGGGTTTACACGGTCTTCGCGCAGAAGGAGCGGGCCGTCAAGATCACAATATTCCGCCCCTTGCGCCAAAAGAACCGCAGGGGCCATCCCCAGACTGCTGCCGACCATGCATCCCACCATAACCCCCAGCCCCAAATCCCGCGCGGTTTGGCGGGCCATCAGCGCCTCGGTCAGACCGCCCGTCTTGTCCAATTTCAGATTGACCATGTCGTAACGCCCCTTCAGTGCGGGCAAACTGTCCGCGTCATGGGCGGATTCGTCGGCACAAACGGGCAGGGGACGGGCGATTTCGGCCAGCATATCATCCTGACCCGCAGGCAGGGGCTGTTCTACCAAGGCCACGCCCAATCGGATCAAATGTGGCGCAAGATCGGTGTAGATGTCGGGCGTCCAGCCTTCATTCGCGTCAATAATCAACGTCGCACGCGGCGCGCCACGGCGCACCGCCTCAAGGCGCGGCATATCGTCAGGCGTGCCCAGTTTGATTTTCAAAATCGGACGATGGGCATGATTGCGGGCCGCGTCAAACATCGCGTCAGGCGTGTCCAACGACAGGGTAAAGGCCGTTTGCACAGGGGCAGGGGCCGCCAGCCCCGCCAAGTCCCACACCCGCCGCCCTGCCTGTTTCGCCTCTAAATCCCACAACGCACAGTCCACCGCATTGCGCCCCGCCCCCGCAGGCAGCGCCGTTTGCAGCGCGACCCTATCGATATCTTGGGGCAGGGCGGCAATCTGCGCCGCCACAGAGCCCATCGTCTCGCCATAGCGCGCATAGGGCACGCATTCCCCAACCCCCACCACTCCGCCACGGACTATGCGCAACGTCAGCACATCCGCATGGGTCTTTGACCCCCGCGAAATGGTAAAGGGCTCGGCAAGTGCAAAACGGTCAAGAGTCAAAGTGATCATGCATCTTTGTCGCGCGTTGGGCTGCCAAAGAAAAGACCTGCTGCGCTGCAGCGTCATTTTCTGCAGCCGCAATTATTTCTTGTAAGTCTTTGCGCAACTATATATCAGAAATATAACATTTTGTGAAATATCCTTGCGAGGTTATATGTCCTTCCGCCCCCAACCCACACCGCCCGCCCGCCCGAACCGCTGTCAATTGTTTGGCCCAGGATCGCGCCCCGCGCTGTTTGAAAAAATGGCGGCATCTGAAGCGGATGTGATCAATATCGACCTAGAGGATTCGGTTGCCCCGTCCGACAAAGTCAGCGCCCGCGCCAATGTCATTGCCGCGATCAACACGCTGGATTGGGGGCGCAAAACCCTGTCGGTGCGGATCAATGCGCTGGATACGCAATATTGGTATCGCGATGTTGTCGACCTGTTAGAACAATCGGGCCCACGTCTGGATCTGATTATGATCCCAAAGGTGGGTTGCGCCGCCGATGTTTATGCAGTCGATGCGCTGGTCACCGCTGTTGAACGCGCCAAGGGCCGCCAAAAACCGATCGGATTTGAGGTGATTATCGAATCCGCCGCAGGCATCACCAACGTCAATGAAATTGCGGGCTCCAGCCCCCGCCTTCAGGCGATTTCCTTGGGGGCGGCGGATTTTGCGGCATCAATGGGGATGCAGACCACGGGCATAGGTGGCACGCAAGAAAACTATTATATGCTGCGCGAGGGTGTCCAACACTGGTCCGACCCATGGCACTGGGCACAAACGGCCATCGTCGCCGCTTGCCGCAGCCATGGAATCTTGCCCGTCGATGGCCCTTTTGGCGATTTCTCAGACGATGCGGGTTTTATCGCCCAAGCCCGCCGCAGCGCCACCTTGGGCATGGTGGGCAAATGGGCAATCCATCCCAAACAAATTGCGTTGGCCAATTCGGTTTTCACCCCGTCCGATGTCGCCGTGGCCGAGGCACGCGAGATTTTGGCCGCGATGGAACAGGCCAAAGCGCGCGGCGAAGGGGCCACAGTCTACAAAGGCCGCCTTGTCGACATAGCGTCGATCAAACAAGCCGAGGTGATCGTGACGCAATCCGAAATGATCGCCGCCGCAAAGTAACTGCGCCCCAAATTCTCTTTTTCTAAATATCCTGCGGGGGGAGGGTCACGTTGGCTTTGCAAATGTGACTTGGGGGGCAGCAGAGGCCCCCCTCTAAATGCCGCAAACCCCTATCGCAGTTTCACACAAATATCGGTGATATAATCGGCAGGCAGCGCATTCATTGGCCCGTTTGGGTTCAATTCAAAAGGCAGTGCATCATCAATATCCAAACCGACCAAGCCAATGCGATACAGAAAATCCCACGCGGCAGGCAGTCCGTCATACGGCCCTATATGGCGCAAAACGGCATATCGCCCCGCCGCAATCATCTTGATTTCCAAAGGCGCAGGCAGCGGTCCAGCCGAGACGATCATCCCCGCATGGGCGCGTGGTGTGGGAGCATCCGGCGGATCATAATAAAACCCAACCGCAAGGCCAGTGGCCCGCTCCCAAAGGCGGTGTTTGGAAAACACCTCTGCCACGCCCGCGAACACCGAACCGATCTGCGAATAGGGGCCGCGATGTTCCATGACCGCCGCCTGCATTTCATCAAAATCCCGAATTTCTACATGGTGCATATCGGCCCCCTTTTTCGCATCACCATATCACGATCCGGATAAATCGTCATGCTTGGTTGCGCTTTTCGCCCTTTCTGGCCATATAGGGGCAATCTTGCAGGAGTGCCGCCATGAATTACCTCGAGTTTGAAAAGCCCCTCGCTGAAATCGAAGGCAAGGCCGAAGAGCTGCGCGCAATGGCGCGGGGCAATCCTGGCATGGACATCACACGTGAGGCCGAGGGTCTGGACCGCAAGGCCGAGCAGATGCTAAAAGACCTCTACAAAGGTCTGACCCCGTGGCGCAAATGCCAAGTCGCCCGCCATCCCGACCGCCCCCATGCCAAAGATTACATCGAGGCGTTGTTTTCTGAATTCACCTTGCTGGCAGGCGATCGCGGCTTTGCCGATGACCATGCGGTGATGGGGGGACTTGCGCGGTTTAATGACCTGCCAGTGGTTGTGATCGGCCAAGAAAAGGGCAATGACACCAAGTCCCGCATTGAACGTAATTTTGGCATGGCGCGCCCCGAAGGATACCGCAAGGCCGTTCGCTTGATGGATTTGGCAGATCGATTTCGCCTGCCCGTCATCACGCTGGTGGATACGCCCGGCGCCTATCCGGGCAAGGGTGCCGAAGAACGCGGTCAGGCCGAAGCGATTGCGCGGTCAACGGCCAAATGTTTAGAAATTGGCGTCCCCGTAATATCTGTCGTGATCGGCGAGGGGGGGTCGGGCGGTGCTGTGGCCTTTGCAACGGCCAACCGCATCGCCATGTTGGAACATTCTGTTTATTCAGTGATCTCACCCGAAGGCTGCGCTTCGATCCTGTGGAAAGACGCAGAAAAAATGCGCGAGGCGGCCGAGGCGTTGCGTCTAACCGCGCAAGATTTGCAAAAGCTGGGATTGATTGACCGCATCATCACAGAGCCGTTGGGCGGCGCACAGCGCGA
Source organism: Cypionkella sp. (assembly GCA_040398785.1). GTDB lineage: Bacteria > Pseudomonadota > Alphaproteobacteria > Rhodobacterales > Rhodobacteraceae > Cypionkella. The sequence goes on from JBBATJ010000001.1 coordinate 230,227, forward strand.
CCGCAAAGCGGCGATTGCCGCCGTTGGTAAAGCGATTGAAACGATGCTGGGCGAGCTGTCAGGCAAATCGGGGGCAGCCCTGATCAAAGATCGGCGCGAAAAATTCTTGTCCATGGGCAGCAAAGGACTGGCGGCATAATGGGCAACGCTTGGGTTTTGATCGTCCTTGCGGGGATTTTGGAAACCGTCTGGGCACTGGGGCTGAAATATTCGGACGGATTCACGCGGTTATGGCCCAGCGTGATCACCGCTGTGGCCGTGACGGGCAGCTTTATCCTGCTGTCGACGGCGATGAAGTCTTTGCCTGTGGGCACGGCTTATGCGGTTTGGGTGGGGATTGGCGTGCTGGGCACGGTGATTTTCGCGGTGATTTTGTTGGGCGAGCCCGTCACCTTGCAGCGCGTGGCGGGGATCGTGCTGATCCTTGCTGGGATCATCGCGCTAAAACTGGCCTAACGCCCAAACCTGAAGGGCGTTTGTGCCAAAGATTTTTCGCCGAAAAATCTTTATGCGCCGCATCAACCCGACCTGAGACCAACCTCAGATTTTTCGTCGAAAAATCTGCAATACTCTGGCACGTCAAACCTGTATGAATATCGCCATGCTACCACATCCCTAAATGCGCGCGTCTAGCCCGCTCCTCGTCATACACCGCCCCGTCTATATCGCCTGCGCTTGCGTCTTGCAGCATCTGGCCCACAGTTGGCAATCCTGCCGACATATCGCCTACCGTCCAAAGGTTTGACCTTTGTAAGGCGCGGGCGCATTGCGAGTAGACCTCGTTGATCTTGATGACGATGACGGCACGCGGGGGTTGGCCGTCGCGGTCAAATTTTGCGCAAAGATCGGTCGTCAGTTGTGCCGTCCCATTGACGCGCAGCGATGTGGTCGATCCGGGGATCATAAAATAAAGCGATACGCGCCCATCGCGGACGATATTGCGCAAAGAATCAATGCGATCATTGCCGCGCCAATCGGGCAGCAGCAGCGTTTGCGGATCGTATTCCTGCACCACAGGCCCCACATCGCCGCGCGGACTGCCGTCTGTGCCTTCTGGCCCGACAGTGGACAGGACGCAGAATCGTGACGCCATAATAAAAGCACGATATGAAGCCGTCAGACGGTTTGCGACCTTACGCATTGCGGGGGTTTTGGGCGTGCCATAAAGTCGGTGCAAGCTGTCCAGATCGTTGATCCAGTCCATCATCATCCCTTTGGTTTTTTGGGTTTTGGCGACGGCAAGTCTGACGCGACCTGCCGCAATATCTTGGCGCATATTTCTGGATCGTCGAGAAGTTCATTTCCCATAATCATAGGCTTGCCACCCGCATAGGCAGGTGTCATCTGCGACTGTGGCATCATTGCCAAGGCGCCCACTGTTGGTTTTATGAACAATGTATCATCGCAGACCAGTGCCACGACTTTCTCGCCCAAATACAGCGCATATTCCCCAAACATTTTACGGCTGGTCAGCGACAGATCCAGCGTGTCTAGAATATGGGTGATTGTTGCTTGTGATGTGCTCATAGTCCCGCAGCCTGCATCAACATATTGGAGCGGGTTTCGATTCTAAGTTCCAACTGCGCCATAAAATCAGCATTTTTCAGGCCCTGTTGAATGGGGTCCAGAAATTCTACCACGGCGGTGCCGCGTTTGCGCATCACGCCCAGCTTTGGCCAAAACATCCCGATATTGGTGGCCACGGGGTGACAGGGCTGTCCCATCTGTTGATACAACAACGCTGTGCCAACTTTGTAGGGCGCGGTAAGACCTGGGGCGACGCGGGTGCCTTGGGGATAGATAATCAATTGGCCGGGCAGGGCCTTGCCTGCCTTGACTTCGGACAACATTTTGGTGATTGCGCCTGCGCGTTTGCCGCGCTGTACCGGGACACAGCCCATCCTCAACGCATACCACCCTACAATAGGCGCATAGCGCAGTTCGGATTTCATGATAAACCGCCCGCGCGGCAGCGCGGCATAGATCATCATCACATCCAAAAAACTTTGATGCTTGGCCGCAACCAGAACCTCACCCATCGGGGGCGTGCCGCGATATTCAATCCGCAGCCCGCAAATGACCGCCAGACTGGCGCGAATATATTTGCAATAATGTAAGGCCGCGACGCCCGCGCCCTCGGGTCGGACAAGGGCAAAAGGAAGATAGACGATCCCCACCACCAGCATTGCCAGATACATATGGATGTTGAACGCCAAAGACAGCAGCCATTGTAGGGCATTGCGCATTAGGTCAACTCCTGTAATTTACGATTGGCGCTGGCGCGGGTGGCAAAAAATGCAACCGCCCCAGCCAAAAAGGGCAGGGTTAAAGGCAGCAGCCATCCCGCCCCCTGAAATCCCAGTCCCGTCAGAAATCCACCCGCATCGTCGGCTGTTGGCAGCAAAAATATTGCGAGCATACCAAACAAAGTGCCAATCAACGCCCCCGCCATTGCCCGCAGGGTAAAGCGGCGCACAAAGGCGCCGGCAATATAGGAATCCAAGGCACCAACAAGGCGCAGCACGGTGATCACTTGGGTATTTGCAGCAAGTGCGGCATTGGCGGCCAGGGTAATCATCGCCGCTGTAGCCGCCGCGATCAGGACCGCCGAAGTCGCGCCTAGCACACGCAGACGTGACGCGGCCACCGCCAAAGGTTTGCGCCAGCGGCTATGATCGTCCAACACGGCACCAGGGGCCTCGGCGGTTAAGCGTTGACGCAGACCCTCGCCGTCATAGCCTGCGCTGGTTTCGGTGATTTCGATCAAGCGCGGCAGGGGCAGGGTGTCAATCGGCAGGTCTGGCCCGAACCATGGGGCCAGCAAATCGCGCTGTTCGTCATCCGTCATGGCGCGCGCGGTGGCAATGCCTGGCGTGGTGGACAGCACGTTCAACACAGCCTGCGTCTGCAGATCAATTTGATCAGGCGGCGCAGAAAGGCGCACTGTTGCGGTTTGCTCTAACGCCTGTGACCAGCGATCGGCCAATCGCCCCGCCGCCAAAGACAGTGCCAAGGCAAACACCGCCAAAAATGCCATAGCGCCCGCGGTGAAACTGGTCAGCCATGCTGTAATGCCCGAAGGTGGCACGACCCGATGGGCCGAAGGATCAGGCACAAAAATCGCCTTTAAGATTTGAGAGGGGCGCATCACAAATCCGCCCCCGCCAACTGAATTTTACGATTTGAAATGCGCAACACCCGTGCCGCCACCATCGATTTCGCCTGACGGATCAGGTTCAAATCATGTGTGGCAACCAGCACTGTTTTACCCATTTTGTTCAACTCTACCAACAGGGTCAACAGGCGCAAAGACATCTCCCAGTCCAAGTTTCCAGTCGGCTCGTCGGCCAAAATCACATCTGGCCCCACGATCACCGCCCGCGCCAGGGCGGCGCGCTGCCTCTCGCCTCCTGACAATTGTGCTGGCAGGGCATCGGCCAAGGCGTTCAATCCCACCCATTGAAGCAGATCCTTTAGATCGCGTGGATCACTGACACGCCCCGCCACAGTCAACGGCAAAAGAACATTTTCGGCCAAGGGCAAATGGTCTAGGAATTGGCAATCTTGATGCACGACACCGATGCGTTGACGCACAATCGCAACTTCGTCGCGCGTCAGGCTGGTCGAGACACGATCAAACAAGGATATGCGTCCCGCCGTGGGGCTTAGGGCGCCGTAGCACAGTTTTAAGAACGTGGATTTGCCCGCCCCAGAGGGCCCCGTCAGAAAATGAAACGAGCCTGGCGCCAGCAGCAACGAAATGTCCGACAGCAGCGCGCCGCCCCCATAGCTATAGGCCACATTGTCAAAGGCTATCACCGCGTCACATTCCTTGGATGGATTTGCGCCACCATTGCCCAAGACCGCGCAGGATTCAATCGGTTGCACCCAAAAGGGACGATCAATCGTCCTAAACTGATGTCTGCGGGGGTTGGACAAGATGGATATCATTGATAGAGTTGATACAATCGATGGTCAGACAATGGTCGGAATGGTCTTTCATGCGTTTGATGTGCCCCAACTGCGATGCGGAATACGAGGTTGATGCCTCGGCGATCCCAGAAAGTGGGCGCGATGTGCAATGCTCCAATTGTGGCCACGCTTGGTTTCAACAGCACCCCGATCATGAGGCCGACAGTGCCGCAGAAGCGGCCCTATACGATCCACCACCGCCGTTATCCAAGGCGGGGATGCAAGAAACGATGCTGCCCAGTGATCTGGACTGGCTGGTCGAAAGCGATGATCCCGAGGCCATTTTGGATGCGATGGGACGTGAGGCGCGCGAACACGGGCCGAACACGCCGCAGGATCCCGCAATGCCCGCCGACGACGCCAACAGTGTGACCCCTGAAAGTGGCACGCCTGATCGGACCATGTCAGAGCGGGCAGACCCTATCCCTAAGCATGATTTGGACCCCGAAGCGTTGCGCATTTTGCGTGAAGAGGCGGAATTGGAAACGGCACAGCGTGCCTTGGATCAAGGTCGTGCCGCGGGTGAACCCGCGACTGCGCCAATCGTCGCGCGGCGCGTGGCACGGTTAAAGGGCATACAGCCACCCATGCCAAACCCAATCACAAGCGCGAAACTTGCACCTGCCGCGCCCATTGATCGGCTGCCGAAAATCGACGCAGTCAGTGCGGCGTTGCGCCAAGACGGACCTCTTGCAGACACCCCAATCCCCCACCAAAAAACGGGGCGCGGTGGTGCGCTGATGATGGGTTTCATTACGTTGGCGGCAACGACTGCATATGTCTTTAGCCCAGATTTGTCGGTCCTGTTGCCCAGTTTTGCCAAGCCATTGGCGCATTATGTGGCGGTGGTGGACAGTTTGCGTGATCAATTGGATATCTTGCTGCCAAAAGTGACGGCACAATTGAACGCCTGGATGTCCCAGATGATTGTCTTGGGCGGTCAGGCGATCACTTTGGTGAAGGGCTGGTTCTAATCGCCTGCTCTCAGCAGGGCATTCAGCCCGTCTTGATATGTCGGATGGTGCAGCTTGACTGCCAGTTCTGATTTGATCAGATCATTGCGCACACGCTTAGACTCCGCATAAAAACTGCGGGTCATCTCTGGCAGAATGGCGGTGTCATAGGCCACCTTCGGCGGGCGCGGCAGGCCCAATAGATCGGCGGCATAGGCCAGAACATCCTCTGGGGGTGCAGGGTTATTGTCGCAGACATTATAGATCGCACCCGCCCGAGGCCGGAAAATAGATGCCGCAAGGGTGGCTGCAATATCATCGACATGAATACGGCTAAATACCTGATTTTTCTTTATGATCCGCCGTGCCGTGCCATCGCGCACCTTGGCAAACGGTCCACGTCCAGGCCCATAAATCCCCGCAAGGCGAAAGATGTGGACGGGCAGACCCGTTTCCAGCCATTGGGTTTCGGCCAAGACGCGGGCCAAGGCGCGGGGGCTTTGGGGTTTGGTGGGGGTATCTTCGGTAACCCATGCGCCTTGATGATCGCCATAAACGGCGGTCGTGGACAGATATCCAACCCAAGTGGCGGGTGCCGATACAATCTGATCCCTATGACTTTGAAGAAAAATGTCTCCATTCATGTCGGGTGCCGCCGAGATCAGAATATGACTGGCCCGCGCCAAAGCCGACCCCAAATCGCCAGGATAAATCAGCGGTCGGACCCCCGTTGCCAACAATTCATCCGCGCGTTCAGGCGTGCGTGCGGTGCCAATCACCTGCCATCCTTGTGGGATCAGCAGACGCGCCAGCGCCTGCGCGCTGTAGCCGTGGCCAAGAGTTAAAAGCGTGCTCATGCGGCGATTATCCTGCTTTTGCGGCGATGCTTCAAGATGTTGGTTTTTGCCGACAGACCGCGGGGCTGTCATTGCCCTGTTACGGTCATGCCCACTTGTAAGACCCACGACAAAGGTCTTAGATATGCGATCAAAATCAAAGTGAACAATATGAATCAAGATATCATCCTGACGCCCGCTCAACCCGCCATGGTCGAGTTCACCGACGCCGTGGCCGCAGTGGCGCGGCTGGAACAATTATACGCCCAAGCGACCGAATTTTTGTCGCAGCATTTTTCTGACGCTGTCACGCAGGGCAAACCCTCGCGCCGGGTGCGTGCTTTTTATCCCGAAATCCGTCTGACTGTGATCAGCCACGCAAAAATCGACAGCCGTCTGTCCTTTGGCCATGTGGCGGGGCCAGGCACCTATGCGACCACGATCACCCAGCCTGTTTTGTTTCGCAATTATCTGATCCAGCAACTTGAGTTGTTGATGGAAAATCACGGCGTGCCCGTGCAAATCGGCCCGTCAGATACGCCAATCCCCGTGCATTTCGCCGTGGCGGGCAACCCATCCGTGTCTATCCCCCAAGAGGGTGCGCTGGAATTTTCCCTGCGCGATGTGTTTGATGTGCCGGATCTGTCCACCACCAATGATGATATCGTCAATGGCACACGCTCGCAAAATGCCGATGGTTCCGCGCCCCTTGCACCCTTCACCGCCCAAAGGGTCGATTACAGCCTTGCGCGCCTGTCGCATTACACCGCGACTGAGCCTGTGCATTTCCAAAACCATGTGCTGTTCACCAACTATCAGTTTTACGTTGAGGAGTTCGAATCCTATGCCCGCGCGATGCTGGGGGATGCGTCCTCGGGCTATACCGCCTTTGTTGCGACGGGCAATCAGGTAATTACCGCGCCTGATGGTGTCATCAACCACACGCCCAAAATGCCGCAAATGCCAACCTATCATTTGAAACGCGCCGACGGAAATGGGATCACACTGGTCAATATTGGGGTCGGGCCAAGCAACGCCAAAACCGCGACGGATCATATCGCGGTTCTGCGTCCCCATGCTTGGCTGATGGTCGGGCACTGTGCGGGTCTGCGCAACAGTCAATCTTTGGGTGATTTTTGCCTCGCCCATGCCTATTTGCGCGAAGATCACGTTTTGGATGACGATCTTCCCCTTTGGGTGCCAATTCCTGCGCTGGCCGAAATTCAAATCGCGCTGGAACGCGCTGTTGCCGATGTGACCCAGTTAGAAGGCTACGAGCTAAAGCGGATCATGCGGACGGGAACCGTGGCCACGATTGACAACCGCAATTGGGAATTGCGCGATCATTCTGGTCCCGTGCGGCGTTTGTCGCAAAGCCGCGCGATTGCGCTGGATATGGAATCGGCAACAATTGCCGCCAATGGGTTTCGGTTTCGCGTGCCTTATGGGACGCTGCTTTGTGTGTCCGACAAGCCCTTGCACGGCGAATTGAAACTGCCTGGAATGGCATCAGATTTCTACAAAACCCAAGTTGCGCGGCATTTGCAGATCGGCATTCGCGCCATGGAACGTCTGCGCGAGATGCCCTTGGGGCGGATTCACAGCCGCAAGTTGCGTAGCTTTGAAGAGACAGCGTTTCTGTAATACACATAATCCCCTTGCTTTTGGCGCAAAAGTGCTTGCATTTAGCTTTCAGTTTGTCAAAAAACACTTCACCGGCCTTAGGGCGTATAACAGGTCGCAATTGAAGCAGGCCTTAATGAGGGAATAGATGATGTCCACACAGATGACGAAATCGCAATTGATTGCTGCTATTGCCGAGGCAATGGGTGCCGATAAGAAGACCGCAACCGCTGCGCTGACCGCTGTGGCTGATGTTGTGTCCGCCGAAGTCGCCAAGGGCGGCGCAGTGACCTTGCCCGGTTTGGGCAAGATGGCCTGCCGCGCGCGTCCAGAACGCCAAGTGCGCAACCCCGCCACCGGCGAGACGATGACCAAAGCCGCCGATAAATCGGTCAAGTTCACCATCGCAAAAACCCTGAAAGACATCGTCAACGGCTAATCAAAGCAAACGCTGCGGTTTCGACTTGCGGGCAGAGTTTGGTTTTGAAAGGGTCGCCGCAAGGCGGCCCTTTTTGTTTGAGGATTGAGTATGGATTTTCGCGCGGTCCTGATGGGTATTAGCTTTTCTGTGATGTGGTCCTCGGCCTTTGCCACGGCGCGGATTTTGGTAGCTGGGGCGCCGCCATTTCTGACGCTGGGGTTGCGGTTTGCCTGTGCGGGATTGATTGCGGTGATGCTTGCGACCGCCTTGGGGCAGGATTGGCGCTTAGACCGCGCACAGGCACGATCGGTGATCATCTTTGGCCTTTGCCAAAACGCGCTGTATCTGGGGCTGAATTTCGTCGCGATGCAGCGGATTGAGGCGTCCTTGGCCTCGATCATCGCGTCCTCTATGCCGCTGATTGTGGCGGGGATGGCCTGGGTTTGGCGCGGTGATAAAATGCGCCCCCTTGGTATCGTGGGACTGATTGCGGGCTTTGCGGGGGTGGTCTTGATCATGGGCAGCCGCATATCTGGCGGCGCGGACGCGGTTTCGGTGGGGCTGTGCCTGATTGGGGCGGCAGCGTTGGGCATTGCGACCCTGACTGTGTCTGCGGCGTCCAAGGGCGGGAACCTGCTGATGATCGTCGGCTTGCAGATGTGGGTCGGGGCAGCGATGCTGGGCACGATATCCTTGATCCTTGAACCCCATGTGATCCATGTGACACCAGTATGGCTGGCGGCATTTTTGTATCAAATGTTGATCCCGGGACTGTTGGCCACGTTCATTTGGTTTTCGCTTGTGGGCAGGGTCGGGGCGATTAAGGCATCTGCCTTTCACTTTTTGAACCCGTTTTTTGGTGTTCTGATTGCGGCCTTAGTGTTGGGCGAGCATATTGGGGGTCTTGATATGCTGGGTGTCGCGGTTGCTGCTATGGGGATTTTGGCGGTTCAATTGTCAAAAATGGGGGCGTAATTGATTTTTCCATATGAATTACGCGATGGGCATCTGTTCAAGCGCGCGCCTTCCGATCCGCTGCAAGGGGCGCTGTGGGTTGATTTGTATCGCCCGCTGAACAGTCAAGTGCAGGCGGCGACCGCGCTAGGGTTTGATGTGCCGACTTTGGCCGATCTGGAAGAGATTGAGATTTCAAACCGCCTTTATCATGAAAACAATTTTGACTACATGACCGTGGTTTTGCCAGGGCAGGATTTGGAGGGAAACCAGCATCTGGGGCCCGTGTGTTTTGCACTGCGTGAGGGAATTCTGTTCACCGTGCGCCACCACGCACCGCGCCCGTTTGAAACCTTTCCCGCGCGGGCCGAGAAAAGTGCCCTAGGCTGTGGCACGCCTGATTTGATTTTTCTGGGCCTGATGGAGGAAATCGTTGCCCGCCTTGCGGATTTTCTGGAAACATCGGGTCGGGGGCTGGAAACCATTGCAGCGCATATCTATGCGCCGCGTCGCAAAGGTGATCCATCGAAAGAGTTGGGGCAGATTTTGGCCGATTTAGGGCGTGAGGGGGCGACATTGTCGAATGTGCGCCTGTCGTTGCTGACACTGGGGCGGGCGTTGAATTTCATCGCGCCTGCGATGGCGCGGCGGGGCCATGACGTGGCCGTCACGGCAGGGTTGACCGCACTTTTGCGCGACATCGAGGCGATGGAAGTGCATACCGATTTTCTGTCGACGCGGTTGGGTTTGATATCGGACGCCGCGACCAGCGCCATTAATCTGGCGCAAAACACAACCGTGCGGATCGTGTCAGTGGTCGCGGTGCTGTTCAGCCCGCCGACCTTAATTGCCAGCATTTACGGGATGAACTTTCAAATCATGCCAGAGCTGTCCGCACCTTGGGGATATGCCTTGTCGCTGTTGGCGATGATGGCGTCTGCGGTGTTCGCATGGTCATTTTTTCGTTGGAAAGGATGGCTTTAGCGGGCGAAGTTCATGTGGTTTCGCCGCATTCTTGCCACAATTGATGCGTGGATTGCCTAAAACGGGATGGTTTTGCTGCGATCTGTAGCCGAAAAGACCCAATTTGGCCCAAAATGAGATATTATTTCGTCAAAATGCGCATTGTTTTAATCTAAAGGCTAGAAATATTGTCTTAAGTTGGGTAATCATAATGCTAATGCCCTAATTTGAGGGGCGAAAACTTCCAGGCGCTAAGACCTGGGTATGAGGCGGAGCATTTTATTATGGTTTCAGCGGTTAATTTCGCTGTTCGCACTGGTGCGAACAGTGCGCAACTTGGTATGATTGCGGGTGAAAATCAAAGCAATCTCATTTCTGTCGGCGCTGGGCAACATATCTCGCTGAACCTTAGCCCTGGCAGCGTGGTGGCCTATCAACAGCAAGGCACCGATTTGATCGTGCAACTGGTCGATGGGCGATCTATTGTTTTGGCCAACTACTTTGGCGCGCCTGCAGGGCAGGAAAATAAACTGTATCTGTCGTCGAACGACGAAATTTCCGAAGTGCGCGTCAGCAGCGGTGTTGATGGAGTTTTGTTTGCCGATTACGGCCCCGTCGAAGCCTTGGACAAATGGAGCCCCTTGGACGATCTGCGGTTTTCCCAAGCGGATGTGTTGGATGACGTGATGGTCGTGTCCAATGAGCCTGCGGGCATGGCTATGTTCGTGCCAGGATTGCTTGCGGGTGGCGGCGGCGGATTGGGGACTGCGGCGGCACTTGCGGGGGGGGCAGCCCTTTTGGGCGGTGGTTCGGGCGGAGGTGGCACCGGAGGGGGTGGCACGGGGCCTATCCCGCCGACAGTTAATCCCGCGACCCCGCCTGTTGTTACAACCAATACCACCAACCCAACCCTGGTGGTGACGGGAACGGGTCAACCTGGTGATACGGTCAAGGTTACGATTGGCGGACACACCGAAACCGCGACGATCGGCACGAATGGCACCTGGACGACGACCTTTACGGGGACGGGTCTGCCCGGTGACGGCACCTATACGGCGGCGGTTGCGGTCACCAGTGGCACCACGGGTGTTGTGACAAGCCTAACTGGGCCGACATTTGTTATTGATATGACACCGCCTGATTTTAGCGTCCAAGACGGCACTTTGGCCGTGGGCGATATTCACAATATCGCAACCTATGTCGCCACGAATGGCGCAACTGTGATCAGTGGCCAAGGCGAGGCTGGGGCGACAATGACAGTCACAGCCAACGGCTATACACGCACGGCGGTCGTTGCGGCCAATGGCGGCTGGAGCGTCAGCTTTACCCAGTCGCAATTGCCAGGCGGGGATTACCGCGAACTGCCGGTCACGCTGACTTCGACCGATGTTCATGGCAATATCAGCGCGGCCAGCACTGGCGTGATCGCCATTGATACGGTGCGCAATTTGATTGGTTTTACCTCGGCGGGCGGGACGGACAATACTGTCAACCTGTCCGAAAGCCAGAATGGATTTGAGGTTAAGGGTATCTCGGTGGCTGGCGCGGTGATGTTCGTAACCATCGGCGGATCGACCCAGCAGGTCACCACAGGCGCTGATGGCAAATGGACGGCGGCCTTTGGCGGCGGCGTGGTCGGTGCGGATGGCATGGCAAATGTGTCCGTCAGCAGCACAGATGCGGCGGGCAATCCCAATACGCAATCTTATCAATTCCGGGTTGATAAAGTGGCCAGCGTCGACATCAACGACGTGGCGGGGAATAACATCCTTTCGGGTGCAGAAAATGGTGCGACGATCCCCGTGACGGGCACATCCGAGATAGGCACGACAAGTGTTGTGGTCTCATGGGGGGGGCGCGATATTGTGGCGGCGGTTAACCCCACAACGGGCACATGGTCGGCGAATTTCCCTGCCAATTTGTTTGGCGCGATGCAGGCCACCAACACGACAATGGTCGTCAACTCCATCGATGCCTATGGCAATCGTGGAGCCAGCAGCCATGTCGTTACCGTTGACACAATGGCGGCGGCCGCGATTGGCAACGTTCAGATGGGCAATAATGTCATCAACGCAGCCGAGGCGAATTCAGGGATTGTGTTGACAGGCACTTCGGATGCGAACGCAAGTCTTTTGGTATCGTTTGAGGGGCAAATTTTTCGGGCAGCGGCGGATGCAAGCGGCAATTGGTCGGCCAATTTTAGCCTGTCCAATTTGGGCGCGGTGGAGCGGTCCAGCACCATCACTGTGATCGCAACCGACAGCAATGGTAATGTGTCATCCCCTGTCACCCATACGGTGCAGATTGATACTTTGGCACCTGATGATCCCTTTGTTTCAGGGGATTTCGGTGTGGGCAATACGATTGGCGGGGTTTCGACCGCGACTATGGCGGGGGATTACACCTATTTTGCGGTGGGTGCCACGGGGGCAGCGGCACAAATGGGGGTCGCAGGTGTTGTGGCGGCGACGGGCCATCAAGAAAATGGTGTAACCGTTCCCAGCGAATTGGCGGTGTTCACAAGCCAAGTGCCAGATGGGTCATATCTGGTGATCCGCGATGTGGACACGGCAGGCAATGAAAGCAGCACGCTGTATCTGCGATCCACCACCGAAGTGACGGTGGATTTGGGCCGCGCGGGGCTGCAGGGCTTTGATTTCGGCACGATTGATCTGACCTCGGCAGATGCGAACCTGACCTTGAATGCCGCGCGGATTGTGGCGCTGACGGGCGTGGATAAGCAAATGATGATCACGGGCGGCGCGGATGACATTGTGACACTGCAAGGCGCAACCGCCACGACGCAAACGATCACGGCACACGGCGAGCATTACAAGCTCTATACGCTGGGCACCTCTGGTGCCTCGGTGCTGATTGATGATGATATCACTGTCAATCTGGCTATGTGATAGGGGGCAATGCCCTTGGGCCAGATCAACAGGCGGGTATATGTGCAGGGTGCGGTGGGGATTGCGGCGCTGACGCTGCTCGCGGGGTGTTTTGATCCACCCTCCATGTTGCGCACAACGGCAAGTAAGCCCGTCATGGCGCAAAGTTCAGGGTCGCCGATCATTGCGTCATTGCAAGGTCGCAGATCGATTTTGGCGCCCAACGGCCCCTATGGGCAATTAGGCGCGGCAATATTGGCAGCAAATTCTGGCGCGGCGGCAGCAGAATTGCGCATGGCGCAACTGAAAGCCGAAGCGAAATCGAAAAACTGGTTGCCGCAATTGGGGCCATCGGTCAGCCTGTCATCCTTGTCGGGGATGGTGGCCAGTTTGACCCTCAGCCAACCGATTATTGACAACGGGCGTCGCAAATCTGAGCGTGATTTTGCCAGCGCCGATGTCGAAGTGGCGGCCGTGGCCCTGTCTGCAGCGATGAACCAGCGGGTCTATGAAGGCTTGGCTTACTATGTGCAATCCCAGCGGGCCCTTGCGCAGGCGGCGGTGTCATCGGCGGCGCTGACAAAATTGTCAGGGTTTGAGGCGGCAATGCAAACCCGTGTTGAAGGTGGCATTTCCGATATGTCGGAAAAAAATGTGATCAGCCAACGCGCGGCGGAAATGCAGGCGACCGTGGCCGCGGATCAGGACAGTGCGAACGCGGCGCTGGGGCAATTGTCGGCTATGGTCGGGCGGTCTGTTACGGGACTGTCTGGCTTGGATGATGTTGCGCCGATCACAGGTGGGCCTGTGCCCCTATCGGTGCTGCGCGCGCAAAGCGAGGGCAAGCGTGCCCTGGCAGGCGCGGCAATGTCGCGGGCGGATATGTTGCCGGGCTTGACCGCAAGCGTTGAGGACACGAAGAACGGCGTCAATCAAGGAATGCGGTTGACCGGCCTAGGGTTATTGAACGCGGGTGCGTCCGCGACGATGCAGGCCATTGCGCAAACGGCACAAGTTGTTGATGCGCAAAACGCCGAAGCAGCGGATGCGGCAAACCGTCGAATGATCACTTTGGCGTCCGAAATAAATACTTTGGCGGGCCGCGAGGCGCAGGGTGCGCGGGTTTTGGCGCAGACAGAGTCCAATCTGGACCTATTCACCGAGCAATACAAAGTGGGGCGTTCGTCCTTGCTGGATTTGGTCGGGCAATATGACGCCTATGCGCGGCTGAAACGCGATCAGGTGTCGCTGCGCTATGAAATCGCGCTGCGGCAATTGGAAATGGCCCGTGACATGGGTATTTTGGTGGATGGGTCGCAGTTATGAGCAGTCGCATCGTGGCCTTGGATCAGCGGCGGGGATTGGTGGCGGCCCGACTGGCGGCCGCGATCACGCGCGGGGCTGATGCCGATATTGGTTCGGCTTTGGCCGCCCCCGTGGATATGCCCGTGCCGCCGATGGTGGAAAACCCTGCGCTGAACGATGCCGATTTGATTGCTATGGCGATGGCGCTTGGGGGGCATGATCTGGCGGCCGGGGACGTGCTGGAACGCGCGCAAATTTTGGGCCTTGCGGGTTTGCGCTGCATGGAGGATGTGGAAAAAACCTTGCGCGCCATGGGCTTGCAAGCCGAAGTTGATAAATCGCGTGACTGTGATCCCGCCGATTTCCCCGCCCTTGCAGAATTGCGCGGCGGCGAGGTGGCGTTGATTTTAGCGGCAGATTCGCGGCATTTTCAGGTGTTTGATCCAAACGGCGCGGATCGGCGTTGCGAGATGGAGCGCGCGGCCTATCGCACCATTTTTACCGGCCGTGTGCTGCGGATTGCGACCGAGGCCCCCGTGTTGCAGGCGCGCCATGTGCCGCAAACAAAGGCGCGGCATTGGTTTTGGGGCGAGTTTGCCCGCTATAAACGCCAATTGGCCGAGGTGGCTGCTGGGTCATTGGTGGCCAATATCTTGGCGGTGGTCGTGTCGCTGTTTTCGATGCAGGTTTACGACCGCGTGATCCCCTATCAATCGGAACCGACCCTGTGGGTTTTGGCCATCGGCGCGTTGTTGGCGATTGTGATGGAGGCGGCGCTGAAACTGGCGCGGTCGGGTCTGATGGATTTGACGGGCAAGCGGATCGAATTGGCGGTGCAGGCCGATTTGATGGAAAAGTTGTTGGGGATGAAACTGGGCGCGGGGCGTTCGCCCAGCACGCTGTTCAGCGCGATGCGCGAGTTTTCCAGCGTGCGCGAGTTTTTTACCGCGACCACGATTGGCACTCTTGCGGATTTGCCGTTTATTTTGCTGTTTTTGGGGTTGGTTGCGTCCATCGGCGGCAATCTGGTTTGGATTTTGGTGGCGGGGGGCATTTTGATGGTGCTGCCTGGGTTCTTGCTGCAATCGAAAATGGTGCGGCTGACGGCGGCAACTCAAGGGGCCAGCACGCGGGCGGCGCGATTGCTGTATGAAGCGATATTTGAGGCCGAGACTGTCACCACCCAACGCGCCGAGGATCGCGTGCGGCGCATTTGGTCAGAACTGTCGACTGTGTCTGTGGTCAATTCCGCCGAGCAGCGGCACTTGACATCCATGCTGGGCTATTGGGCGGCGGGGGTGCAGCAGGCGACCTATGTTTTGGCGATTGTAGCGGGGGCCTATATGGTCTTTGCGGGGGAATTTACGGTGGGGACGATCATCGCCGTGGGGATGCTGACGGGGCGCACGCTGGGGCCGCTTGCGGCGCTGTCGTCGACCATGTCGAAATGGACCAATGTGAAATCGGCGCTGGATGGGTTGGACGCGATTGCGGCGGCGGAACAGGCGCTGGACGCGGGGCGACATTATCTGCGCAAGGATAAAATCGCGGGGCTGTTTGAACTGCGCAGCGTCACCTATGGCTATGATCCAAAGGCCGCAGCGAATTTGGATATTGATCGGCTGGTCATTCCTGCGGGGCAGCACGTGGCTATTCTGGGCGCGAATGGGTCGGGCAAATCGACCATGCTGCGCTTGCTCGCGGGGCTGTATGATCCCACGGCGGGGCGGGTGCTGATCGACGGCGTGGATCTTGGGCAAGTGCATCCTCGCGATTTGCGCCGCAATATCGGCTATTTGGGCCAAGAAGTGCGGCTGTTTGCAGGCACGTTGCGCGACAATCTGAACATGACGCAGTTGGAGCGCAATGAGACGCGGCTGATGGCGGCCTTGGATTTTGCGGGGTTGGGGCCGTTTGTGCGTGCCCACCCGCGCGGTTTGGATTTGGAAATCCGTGAGATGGGCGAAGGTCTGTCGGTGGGTCAACGTCAAAGCATGGGCTGGGCGCGGATGTGGTTGCAAGACCCTGCGGTGGTTTTGCTGGATGAACCGACGGCGGCCTTGGATCAAACCTTGGAAACGGCGATTGTGGGGCGGTTGCAAGACTGGCTGGTGGGGCGCACGGCGATTATTGCCACCCATCGCGTGCCGATCCTACATCTGACCGAACGCACCCTGATCTTGCAAAACGGGCGGATCATGGTGGACGGCCCACGAGAGGCGGTGCTTGCGCATCTGACCCGTGCGGCCAATGCGGGACCAACAGTTGTGGGGCCGACTGTGGTTGTGGCCAAGGCAGCATCTGCGGTCAGCATCAACGGCGTGCGCGTGCAAGGGTCAGAGCCACTGGGGCCAGAACCACAAGGGAATACGCCATGAGTGTCACCAGCCTTGATCAAGATTTCGCAATCAGAATGCGCGGCCCAAGCCGCACAATTTGGATGATCGCGGCCACGGTAGCGGTGTTTTTGATCTGGGCCTCGATGGCGTGGATTGATGAGATCGTCCATGCCTCGGGGCAAGTGGTGTCGTCGTCGCGGCCACAGATTATCCAAAACCTTGAAGGCGGGATTTTGGCGGAACTGGATGTGGCCGAAGGCGATGTGGTCGAACAGGGCCAGACGCTTGCGCGGCTTTATGGGACGGAATACCAATCGGCGGTGGATCAGTTGCAGGATCAGATTGCCGCCCTTGAGGTCAAGCGTTTGCGCCTGAACGCGGAAATGGCGGGGGTTGACGCCTTTGACGTGCCAGAGGCGACCGCCCTTTTGGTGCCTGCAATTGTGGCGAGTGAGCGTGCCTTACTGCGGGCGCGTCTTGCTGAATTTAACGCAAGGGTTGAGGGCAGCCAAGCCGTGCTGACCCAGGCCGAAGAAGAACGCAATCTGCTGGAAAAGATGTATAAACGCGAAGTGGCGCCGTTGATTGATGTCACGCGCGCGCGCAAAGCCGCGTCGGATGCGCAAAACCAGTTAAGCGAGGCGATCAACAGCACCAAATTGGAACGCGCCAACGATGCGTCCAAAACCGAAAGCGATCTGTCGATGCTGCGACAAAAACTGACTGTGGCGCAGGATCAATTAAGCCGCACGGTTCTGGTTGCGCCCATGCGCGGGGTGGTGAATAAGTTGTCGGTGACGACGATTGGCGGAGTGGTGCGGTCTGGTGAGGAAATCATGCAGATCATGCCGCTGGATAAGGAATTGTTCATCGAGGCGCGGGTGAAACCGCGTGACATCGCGTCGGTGCGTCAGGGCCAAGATGCCGTGATCAAACTGACTGCCTATGATTACACTATTTATGGCACGTTGAAGGCCAAGGTTACGTTTATCTCTGCCGATACGTTCAAAGATGACCGCGCCCGCACCGCAGATGGTGATCCGCATTACAAGGTGACGCTGCGGGTTGAACAACAGGCCCTAACGGGGCGACAAAAGAACCTTGAAATTCGCCCTGGGATGCAGGCCGATGTGGAATTGCAAACCGGCGGTAAGACGGTGCTGACCTATTTGACCAAGCCTTTGTATAAATCAAATGAGGCCCTGCGAGAGCGGTAGGTTTCGGATGAAAATACCGAAAATATGATTCAACTGCCGCTGTTTAACCGCGTGGTAAGGCGCAGGGGCTAAGCCAGAGCTTGGGTGAAATCAGTGGGTGTTTTGATGGCCGGACAGGGGAATGTCGCGCCAATCATCATCAAACGTAAAAAGGTCATCGTCGGCGGTGGACACCACGGGGGCGCGTGGAAAGTTGCTTATGCCGACTTTGTGACGGCCATGATGGCGTTTTTTATGTTGATGTGGTTGTTGAACGCAACGACGGAAAAGCAGCGCAAGGGGATTGCGGATTATTTCAATCCGACGATCCCGATGTCGCGTGTCTCGGGCGGGGGCGATGGGGCCTTTGGGGGGGATTCGATCTTTTCAACCGATGCCTTGACCCAAAGCGGCACGGGCGAGCCAAATGGTGATCCAAATGCGGACACCACGGCCACAGCCGACAAGAGCAACGCCATAGCACAGGCCGCCGCCGAGAAGGCCGCGAAAGAGGCGGCAGAAAAAGCCGCCGAGCAACGCGCCCTAGAACAGCTTTCAGAAAGTCTAAAGGCCAAGGGCGGCGAAAGCATGACGATGGAACGGCTGATGCGCCATGTTGTTACCCGCGTCACGGATGAGGGATTGGTGATCGAAGTTTTCGATTTGCCCGATGCGCCGTTGTTTGTGAATGAAACATCGGAACCAACAGAAAACACGCAGCAAATCGTCGCCCTGTTGGCCGAGATGATGGCACTTGCGACCAATCGGATTGCGATCAACGGCTTTGTGAAAAGCTATCCGATTACTTTGGTGACCGACCCGACCTGGGATTTAACCACGGCGCGTGCGCAATCGGTGCGCATGATGTTGGAGCAAGATCAACTGGATCCCAAACGCATTGCCCGCGTGACGGGTCATGCCGACCGTGATCCTGTCACCGCCGATCCGTCGGCCATTCGCAACAATCGTGTTGAAGTGGTTTTGTTGCGCAAGGATCGCTAAATTAGAAAGCATTTTAGCTGTTAGGAAGATATTAAGGCCGATCGTGGACAGTCGGGAAACATAACTCGAGTCTGCAGAAAGGCGCATTCGATGACAATATCCTCTTCGCTGAGCGCGGGGGTGGCCGGGCTGAATGCCAATGCCACACGCCTTGCCACGATTTCCGACAATATCGCCAACTCGGCCACCTATGGATATAAGCGGGCTGAAACCAGCTTTGAAACTATGGTGATCACGCCGAACCCTGGCTCTGGCGTCTATTCAGCAGGCGGCGTGCGCGCCAGTTCGACCCGTTTGGTCGACGAACGCGGGGCGTTGGTGTCAACGTCGAACGCATTGGATTTGGCGATTGCGGGGCGGGGGATGCTGCCTGTTACCTCTGCAGTTGGCGTATCAGACGGGATTGCGGATCGCGCCCTGATGATGACGACAACCGGATCGTTTTATCCTGATGCGAATGGGGTTTTGCGAACGGGGTCTGGGTTGGTCCTGCTGGGTTGGGCCGCGAATGCCGATGGCACCATTCCCGTTTTGCCGCGCGATACGATTGCAGGCCTGACGCCTGTGATTATCAACACAAACCAGCAGGCGGGCGATCCCACGACCAAAATGCGTTTGGGGGTAAACCTGCCCGCCACGGCGACCGAAGCGGGGGCAAACGGCACGCCGCTGCCTTTGTCAGTGGAATATTTCGGCAACCTTGGCACGTCCGAGGCGCTTGCTGTGACCTTTACCCCGATTGTGCCCGCCAATGGTGCCTCTAACCAATGGAACCTAAAGCTGCGCGATTCTGCACAGGCGGGGGCATTGGTGGGCGAATATACGCTGACTTTTGATGCGACCCGCGGCAATGGTGGCACTTTGTCGAATGTCAGTGTGGTGTCTGGTGGCACCTACGATTCGACATCTGGCGTTTTGGATTTGACGGTGGCAGGCGGTCCGCTGTCGATCAGTATCGGAAAATTGGGTGATCCCAATGGCCTGACACAGTTGTCGGACAGTTTTGCACCGACGACGATCACCAAGGATGGTTCCCCCGTGGGCAATCTGACGGTGGTCGAAGTGGACGAAGACGGCTATTTGAACGCCACATATGACACGGGCTTTACCCGCCGCTTGTACCAAATCCCGCTGGTCGATGTGCCGAATTTGAATGGGCTTAAGGCGTTAAACAACCAAACCTATCAGGTTTCGCCCACATCGGGTTCGTTCTTTTTGTGGGACGCGGGGGATGGGCCGACGGGGCCTGTCGTTGGTTATGCGCGCGAAGGATCGACCACCGATGTGGCGGCGGAATTGACCAATCTGATCCAAACCCAGCGCGCCTATTCGTCCAACGCCAAGGTGATCCAAACCGTGGATGAGATGCTGCAAGAAACCACCAATATCAAACGATAAGGGGGGCAGATGTCGATCTCGGGTGCGATGAATGCGGCCTTGTCGGGCCTAACCGCGGCGGCGCGGGGCGCAGAGGTCGTTTCAACCAATATTGCCAACGCGCAGACCCCAGGCTTTGGTCGGCGCGAATTGGTCACGACCGTGCGCGCCTTGGGGGCCACATCCCAAGGCGTCCAAGTGGCGGGCGTTATGCGTCATGTTGACCCCGTGGCGGTCGGGGATCGCCGTCTGGCCGAAGCAGGCAGCGGCGGGCGCGATGTGACCACGGCCTTTCTCAAACGGATTGAAACGGTGATCGGCACGCAAGACAGTGACACATCGTTGAACATACGCATTGATGCCTTTGACCGCGCCTTGATCGAGGCGACGGCGCGACCCGATTCGGAATCGCGTTTGGCCAGTGTGGCGCAAACGGCGCGCAATTTGACCAATCATCTGGCAACCGCCAGCACCGAGGTGCAAAGTCAGCGCGCTATTGCTGATGACCGCATCGAAGCAGATGTCAAACTGCTGAACACCTCGTTTCAAAAAGTTGTGGAATTAAATTCGCAGATTTTGGCCAACACCAGTTCGGGCCGCGATGCGACGGGACTGATGGATCAGCGCCAAAAGGTGATTGATGACATTACCCAGATTTTACCGATCCGCGAAGTCGCACGGGACGGCGGCAAGGTTGCGCTGTTCACGACAGGGGGGGCGATGTTGGTTGACGGCTCTGCCGCCACCTTTGGGTTTACGCCCGTTGGGGTGGTCACGCCGGATATGACGCTGCAAAGCGGGGCCTTGTCGGGGTTGACGCTGAACGGGCAATCCATCCCCACCACGGCCGAGGCGGGGATGATTTCGGGGGGGACACTGGCGGCAAATTTCACGCTGCGCGATGCTCTGGCACCCGAAATGCAGGGCAAGTTGGACGCTGTGGCACGCGATCTGATAGAACGCTTTGCCGATCCTGCGCTAGACTCCAGCCGCGCGGCCTTGGACCCAGGCCTGTTCACCGATGCGGGTGGAGTGTTTGATCCCGCCAATGAAAACGGGCTTGCACAACGGCTGCGATTGAACGCGGCGGCGGATCCACAACAGGGCGGGCAATTGTGGCGGTTGCGGGCGGGATTAGGCGCGACGGGGCCAGGGCAGCCGGGCGATTCAGCGCTGTTGCAAGACTGGCAAAGCGCGCTGGTGGCGCAACGCAATCCTGTTTCTGGCGGGTTTACCACGGGCACGCGCAGTTTCGGCACGCTGTCGGCGGATATGGTGTCGGGGATTGCGACGGCGCGACTGACCGCCGAAAGCGAATCCAGCTTTGCCTCGGCGCGGCTGGACACTTTGCGCACCACAGAATTGGCCAATGGCGTCGATACGGATCAGGAAATGCAAAATCTGTTGCTGATTGAACAGGCCTTTGCCGCCAATGCCAAGGTGATCAGTGCCGCCGATGATATGATCAAAACCTTGATGGGATTCTAAACAATGAATTCAGTTTCTTATGGTGACCTTGCCCATTCCTTTTTGCTGCGCCGCCACACGGTATCGGCAAAGGCCGAGTTGCAATCCCTGAACAGCGAAGTTGTGACGGGGCAGGTCCGCGATATCACGGCGCACGTGCGCGGCGATGTGCAACCCTTGGCCGCGATTGATTCGACACTGTCGCGGTTGGACGGCTATGCCGTTTTAGCGCGGGAAACGGGTCTGATGGCGGAATCGATGCAGACCGCTTTGGGAACGATCAGCGCGATCTCGTCTGATCTGAGTGAGTTTCTTATCGGCTCAAACAGCAGCTCACTGGAATCGCGGGTCTCTGCTGCGGGATCAACGGCGCGGGCCAATTTGAACACGGTTGTGTCGGCATTGAACACGCGGTTTGGGGACCAGTCGATTTTTGCGGGCAAAGCCACGGCATCACAAGCGGTGACGGATTCGGAAACCCTGCTCTCAGCGGTGCAAACGGCGGCGGCGGGGGCCACGAGTGCAGCGGATGTTCAGACGGCGGTTTCGGCCTGGTTTGATGACCCCGCGGGTTATGAGGCCATGATTTACCAAGGCGGCGCGCCGCGATCCCCCCTGACCGTCGCGGATGGCGAACAGGCGCAATTGAACATCACGGCGTTGGATCCCGCGATTAAGGAAACCCTAAAAGGGCTGACGATGGCGGCGCTGCTGGATAAGGGTATTTTGGCCAATGCCCCGCAGGCGCGCCTGGACCTTGCCAAGAACGCTGGCCTGCATTTGCTGCAAAGCAACACCGATCGCGCCTATTTGACAGGGCGACTGGGCGGGGTGCAGGCGCAAATTGACGGTGCTGCCAGCCGCAACAGCGCGGAATCAACCTCGCTTAAGATTGTCCGCAATGAGATTACGACTGTCGATCCCTATGAGGCGGCGTCAAAGCTGCAAGATATGCAAAGCCAGCTTGAAAAAATTTACACCCTGACCGCGCGGATGACGCGTCTTAGCCTGATGGATTATTTGTGATGATACGACTGTTATTGGCGGCGTTTTTGGCGGTCTTGCCCGTGGTGTCCACGGCCGATCCTATTCGGATCAAGGATTTGGTCGAATTTGACGGGGTAAGGTCTAACGATCTGGTGGGCTATGGTTTGGTCGTGGGTCTGAACGGCACGGGCGACGGGCTGCGCAATGCGCCCTTTACCGAAGAAATGATGTCCAATCTGTTGGAACGTTTGGGCGTCAATGTGACGGGCGAAGATTTTCGCCCCAAAAATGTTGCGGCGGTGTTTGTCACGGCGGCCTTGCCGCCTTTTGCGCGGGCGGGGGGGCAGATTGATGTCACTGTTTCGGCGATTGGCGATGCAAAAAGCCTGCTGGGCGGCACGCTGATTATGACGCCTTTGAATGGGGCGGATGGTAAGATTTACGCAGTGGCACAAGGGGCGATCATCGCGGGGGGCGTGTCCGCCGAAGGGGACGCGGCCAAAGTTGTTCAAGGGGTTCCCACATCTGGAACGATACCTTCGGGCGCGCGGGTGGAGCGTGAGGTTGAGTTCGATTTTGCAGGGCTGCGGTCGCTGCGATTGGCGCTGCGCGAGCCTGACTTTACCACGGCCTCGCGCATAGAGGCGGCGATTAACGCCGAATTGGGGCGCGGCGTGGCAGAAATGACAGATTCGGGCACAGTTAATTTAAACATCACACGGGCGGGGGCGGGATCACCCGCGCGGGTTTTGGCGCGGGTGGAAAACATCCCCGTCGAGCCTGAAACGCGGGCGCGGGTGGTGGTGGATCAGCGCTCTGGCACGATTGTGATGGGCGAAGATGTGCGCATCAGCCGTGTCGCGGTGGCCCAAGGCAATCTGACCCTGCGCATTCGCGAAGAACCTATGGTGGTGCAACCCAATCCTTTTGCGACGGGACAAACAATTGTTGTGCCACGCACCGACGCCTCGGTTCAAAACGCACCCGGCAAAGGGTTGGCCGAGGTGTCGGGCGGCACCAATTTGTCAGAGGTCGTGGCGGGTTTGAACGCCTTGGGCGTCGCACCCCATGACATGATCGACATTTTGAAAAGCATCAATGCCGCGGGCGCGCTGCACGCAGAGTTTGTGGTGAACTAACGGACAGCGGGCATGGCGTATTTTGATCAGCTATAGCTGCGCACCAAGGCGCTTGCGATCAGGCTCCATCCATTGGCCACCACGAAAAACGCCAGTTTGAAGGGCAGCGACACGACCGCAGGCGGGACCATCATCATCCCCATCGACATCAAGACGGCTGCGACCACCATATCAATTATCAAAAACGGCATGAAGATTAAAAAACCAATTTCAAAGGCGCGCTGGATTTCCGACAAAATGAACGACGGCACCAGCAGCGACAGGGGGGCGTCTGCGAATTTGTCCACGATCAAACCGGGGCGCAATTCCAACATCGAGGCAAAGGTGTCGGGATCCAGCCGTGCCGCCATAAAGACGCGAAACGGGGCCAAAACCAAGGGGATTGCCTGTTGCACAGTGAGGGTGCCTTGGCTGAGGGGTTCCAATCCCTTGGTCCAAGCTTCGGTAAATACGGGGTCCATGACAAACCATGTCAGAAACATCGCAAGGCTGACGATCAACATATTGGGCGGGGCCTGTTGCAGACCAATCGCTTGGCGCAGGATCGACAAAACAGTAACGATAAAAGGAAAGCAGGTGATCATCACCGCAAGGCCCGGCACGATACTCAGGACCGTGACCAGCAGCATCAGTTGGATCGTCCGCGTTGCCAATGATCCATTATCGCCAAAATTAATGGCGATGTCCTGGGCTATGACGGGGCCCGCCACGACCGCGGCGATCAGGAACGCCACAACGGCAATTCTGCGGGCTTTCATGTTACAAACCACTGCGCAAATTGGCCACTTCGGTCAGGCGCACCGCCAATTGCCCCGACCCTTCACCGTCAAGTTCGGTCAATTCGCCGCGCGCGATCAGTCGGTCGCCGACATACAACTCAACAGGATCATCGACGCGACGATCCAATGCCAAAACGGCATCTTTGGTCATGCGCAACAAATCGCGCACGAGGGGGCGTGCCTTGCCCACGGAAATGGTGATTTCAATCGGAACCTGTCCAAAGGGGCTGTTTTCGGGCATCTCATCCATCTTGCGACATCCTTTCAGGAAGATCATAGAAATTGCGAATGGCCGCAGAAATATCGGTGATTGCGCCATCCAGATCGATCTGGGTTTCCGAACCTGCCAGCCGCAAAAAGGCCTGACCTTCGCCCAAGGAGGGTTCGTCAATTAAGGTGAGGGGCAAATTATCTGTCCCTGCCAAAAGATGCGTGATCGCAAGGCGTGCGCCCGGGTGGATCACCAGTTCCATCGGCGCATCGGCGGCCGTATCGGCCAAGGGCATCAAGACCTGTAGGGCAATCGGGGCAATCGTCTCGCGGGCGATTTCGGGCAAAAGACGGGACACCATTTCGTGAAGCAGGGGGCGCAAGGCGTGCAAAACATGGCCCCGCGCCTCTTGAAAGGTAAATCCAAGGGTTTTAAGATTGCGGGCCAATTCTGTAGAAATGGCGTCTTGGCCATCCGATTGGGCCTGAACGGCATCGTCCCAACCCGCACGATACCCCTTGTCATAGGCGGTTAGTTTCGCCTCTTCATAGGCAATTGCATCCAGTGTGACCACGGGGGTTTCAGGCGTGGCTTCAGAGGTTTCAAAGACTTCGAGCTGTAGGCGCATCATGCCTTTTCCTCTTGTTGTTCCATCCATCCGCGCAGAATTTCAACAGACTCGGCTTGGCGTTCTTCGATAAGTCGGCGCAAGCGGGCCACGGGGTCCATGTCTTGCGCGCCGAAATTGTCCAGATTGACCATCGGTAGATCCCCAAAACTGTCGATTTCGCCTGTCAACACCTCTGGCGCGTCGGCACCATAGGAGGGCAGGGCAAGGGGGCCTGTCTCGGCCTCGAGCATCAAGGGTAGTTTCGCGCCCCCAGACAGCATCGGGCGGATTACGAACAGCCCAAGGATCAGCGCCACCGCCGCCAAAACGGCAGTTTGGATAAGTGACATCAAATCAAAGCTGCCCATGGTGAACATCGAGGCTGTGACCATTTCCCCCGCATCGGGCGCGGGTTCGAACGCCAAGGATTTTAGCGTCAAAACATCGCCGCGTGTCTCATCCAGACCGACTGCCGAGGCGACCAATTCGCGCAACGTGGCCAATTCATCATCGGGGCGGGGGGTAAGGGTGATGGTGCCATCCGCGGCCTTGGTTTGCACCCCATCGATCAGCACCGCGACCGATATTTTGCGCACAGACCCAGGCGCCTTAATGATATCGCGCTTGGTTTCAGAGACGTCATAATTCACAGTCTCACGCGAGTCGGACGATTCGTTTTTACCCGATCCATTCGCCTGATTGTTGGGCAGATTAGACGCGACCGTGACATCACCGCCTTGGGTTTGGCTGCCCGTGCTAGTATTGGTCTCGGTGGAAATGGCGACGCGGCCTTGAGGATCGATTTTGCGTTCTGAAATCGCCTCAGAGTCGGTGACGACATCAACCGAAACCTCAACGACAGCCTTGTTTGGGCCAACGCGGGCGGCCAACAGCCGTTCAACATTGGCCTTCAGTTCTTGCGCGCGCGTGTCACCCATGGCGGATGGCGGGATTTGGTCGCCTTCTGACGCAATTAATCCTGACACGGAATCAATTACCGCAACCTCATCCGGGGTCATGCCTGGAACCGATGCCGCCACCAAATGCCGCAGCGCTTTGGCCTGATCGGGTGCCAAATTGCCGCCAACAGACGTGATCGTAACACTGGCCGAGGGTTTGATATTGCGCTGAAAGGCTTGGGTGGGGGCTGCCGCAATGTGGACGCGCGCTGCCTTTATCTGGGGATTGGCCAGAATGGTGCGGGCAAGTTCGCCCTCTTTTGCGCGCCAATATGCGGCGTCGAACATCTGCGATGTCGTTCCAAAACCGGACAGTCCGTCCAAAATTTCATATCCCGCGCCGCCTGTGGCAGGCAATCCTTGGGCGGCCAACGTCATCCGCAAACTGTCACGCACAGTGTCAGAGACATAGATCGAATCGCCCCGCACCTCATAGGTGACTTGGGCTTGGTCCAAAGCGGCCACCACCTCGCCGGCAGATGCAGCATTCAGGCCGGCATAAAGCAGGGTCATATTCGGGGTGCCCGCCATACGCGACAGGCCAAAAATAGCTAAAAACATGGCCAAAGTGGCCCCAACAATCACCATCCGGCGGCGCGTATCCAGCCCCTGCCAAATCTGTATCAAATTCTGCACCAAACTCTCCTGCGGACTTCTGCCCTGATGAATTCACCTTAGCCTGTTCCATCTTAACAATCGGTTAGTGAGCTTTGGATTAATCTAACCATGCAAACTGAAATCGGAGGGTCCATTGGCCGACGTCGCAGAGCCACAGGATGTGGCACCTAAAAAATCGAAAAAGCCGCTTATTATTGGGCTTATTTTGGCGATTCTGCTGGGCGGCGGGGGTTTTTACGCAACCTATTCGGGGATGATTCTTGCCCCCGCTGATCCAGCGGCGGCGCATGGCGAATCGGCCCCTGATGCCCTGCCGGACATTGCCTTTGTGCCGATCGAACCTTTGGTCATCTCTTTGGGGGATGCGGCGGGCGGGCGATATCTGCGTTTTACATCGCAACTTGAGGTGAACGGGCCATTGGTTCCCGATGTGACCTTGCTGATGCCGCGTATTGTGGATGTCATCAACGGATATCTGCGGGCGATCGAGCCTGCCAGTTTGGATGAACCCTCTATGATGTTGAAAATACGCGCGCAATTGCTGAGGCGCGTGCAGATGGTCACGGGCGAGGGGCGGGTGCGCGATCTTTTGATTACTGAATTTGTGCTGAATTAGGGTGACATTATGGTGTTGATTGCCGATTTTTTGATGGTGACGGGGGCCTTTGGGGCGGCAATCTATTGCTATGTTCTTTCGGCGCGCTTGAAGCGGTTCACCGCCCTTGAAACGGGCATGGGGGGGGCGATTGCGGTCTTGTCGGCACAGGTGGATGACATGACGCGGGCCTTGGAAAATGCGCGTGTCGCCGCGCATACGCAATCGGACGGATTGCGCACCCAAACCATGCGCGCGGAATCCGTGGCAGCACAATTGGAATTGTTGGTGGCGTCCTTGCATGATTTGCCCAGCCCTGACGAGGACGGGGATCGAAAGTTGCGGTTCGTGCGCCGGCGTCCTGCAGGATCCAATCTGGAGGCAGCAGAATGAAACGGCGTGCAGGATCAGGGGCGCTGGTGATTTTAGCGCTGTTTTTCGCCTCTTCGGGGGCTATTCGCATCGGATCAGACCTTGGGGTTGCTTTGGCTGAGATTGCCGATCAGCCCGATGGCAATCTGCCCGCAGATCCCGTTGATTGCAGCGCGCCACCTGCGGCCCTTGCGCAGGCATTAAAAACCCGCAGCACCGAAATAACCGCGCGCGAAACCGCCTTGCAAGATCGACAAGCCGCGCTTGATTTGGCCGAAGTGGCGATCAACAAACGCATGACAGAATTGGCGGCGGCAGAGGATGATTTGAAAAAGACCCTGTCGATTGCTGATGGTGCGGCAGAAAAAGATTTGACAACCCTGACGGCCGTATATGAGGCGATGAAACCTGCTGATGCGATCAAGGTTTTTGCGGCCATGGCACCAGAATTTGCAGCGGGCTTCTTGTCGCGGATGCAGCCTGCTGCAGCGGCGGCGATTTTGGCTGGCATGACGCCCGATCAAGCCTATTCGATTTCTGTGCTGATCGCGGGGCGTAATGCACTGGCACCTAAAAGCTAACTTAGGGTTTCTTAACCCATCGCGCGCATAATCCCAAAAAGCCTGCAAGGAGTATAGAATGTTCGGCGCGATTGGTATCATCGTCATCTTGGTCATGGTGTTTGGTGGGTTTATTCTGCACGGCGGCCATATGGAACCCATCCTTGAGGCATTGCCATTTGAGATGATCATGATCGGCGGCGCAGCGGTGGGCGCATTTTTGATCTCGAATGATTTGGCCGCGGTCAAACACACAGTCAAAGACGTGGCCAAAGTGTTTAAGGGCCCCAAATGGAAGCCCGAAGATTACCGCGATTTGCTGTGTCTGTTGTTCGAATTGATCCGTCTGGTGCGTGCAAATCCCGTGGGACTAGAAGAACATATTGAAAATCCAGAAAATTCGCCAATTTTTGGCCGATACCCCAAAATTCAACACGACCATGAAACGGTGGATTTGATTGCTGACACGATGCGGGCCGCCTCGATGAATTATGACGATCCCCACCAAGTCGAAGAGGTGCTGGATAAACGCGTTGAGGCGGCGCTTGCCCACGCCATGCATTCCAGTCATGCGCTGCAATCAATGGCTGACGCTTTGCCCGCATTGGGGATTGTGGCGGCGGTTTTGGGGGTGATCAAAACCATGGGTTCGTTGGATCAGCCGCCTGAAATTCTGGGCGCGATGATCGGCAGCGCCTTGGTAGGGACATTTCTGGGTGTGTTTTTGGCCTATGGTTTGATGGGGCCTTTTGCGGCACGGGTGAAAACAATCGTCGAAGATGACGGAAATTTTTACCGCCTTGTCCGTGAGGTGTTGGTGGCCAATTTGCACCGCCATGCCCCCAATATCTGTATCGAGGTTGGACGCCAGAATACACCGCACCATGTGCGGCCTAGTTTTTCAGCGGTTGAGGAATCTTTGCGCGCCCTGAAACAGGATGCTGCATGATCCCCGCGCTGATCCTGTTTTTGCTGGTTTTGTTGGCCCCGCCAGTTTTGGCGCAAAATACTATTGGCCAAGACGGCACCCCCCAAGCGACGCGTGAGGAACCGGCTTTGGTGCCGACCGTTCAGGTTACTTCGGGCGAGCATGAGGGGTTTACCCGGGTCGTGCTGAACTTTGGCGGTGCTGTGGATTGGCAGTTTGGGCGCACCGAAGACGGTTATGAATTTCGCAAAATGGGCGCTGCTGTGCGCTATGATTTGCGGGCAGTTTTCAACTTGATCGGCAAGTCACGACTTGCCGCGATTTCGGCGGATGCTGCGATGCTGGACATTGGATTTGCTTGTGCCTGTCATGCGATCCCGTTTGAATTTCGTCCAGGAATTATTGTGATCGATCTGCGGGATGGTCCGCCCCCAAAAGGATCGTCGTTTGAGGATCCGCTGCCTCCTCGGGGGGACAACGCGCAACCGCCCGTGACGGGGTCGGGCTATAATTGGGCAGATCAGGTCTTTCGCCAAATTCAATCGCCGACCTCGGCGACCCTGTCGCTTAGCCCCAAACCAACCAGTGATCCCGCCCTGCAGCCCTTGCGTGATCAATTGTTGCGGCAACTCAGCCGCGGTGCATCGGATGGTGTGGTGGATTTAGCATTGCCCAAAACCCTTGACCCCATTGCAAAAAAGCCAGTTGAAGGGGCACGGATTTCTTTAGGCGAAATGCCGGGCGTCGCTGTTCAAGGGGAACCAAACGATAAGCCTGTTTTGGGTCAAACGGGTTTGGCTTGTGCAAGTGAAGCGCGACTGGATGTTGACAGTTGGGGCACAGATGCCCCCATAGCCGAACAGTTTTCCGAAGCGTTTGCTAATATGCTGGGTGAATTTGACCGCCCTGATCCAGAGGCGGTCGAAAAAGCCGTTCATTTCTTATTGTTTATCGGATTTGGCCAAGAGGCAGGGCAAATGGTCACCGCCTTTATGCCCGACGCGCCAGAGGCAAATATGCTGCGCAGTCTGGCAAAGATTGTCGATGGCTATGCGGATGAAGACGGGTTCTTTGCAGGCCAAGTCAGTTGCGAAACTCCGGCCGCGTTGTGGGCTTTGTTGGCCATGAAAACGGTTGGCACGGGTGATTTGGTCAACGATCAGGCGGTGGTCTTGGCCTATTCGAACCTGCCGGTGCAGTTGCGCAGATTGCTGGGGCCGCCTTTGGCTGATAAACTTTTATCCATCGGAAAAACGGGTGCCGCCGAAAGCGTTCGCAATGCTGTGGCACGGGCAGGAAAAACCGCCGAAGTCTCCTTGATCGAAGCAAAGCTGGATATGTCGCAGGGCGATCCTGCGGCGGCGCAGAAAAATCTTGAGGCGGCGATCCAAGGTGCGGGCGGGTCAAAAACCGTGGCGCTGATCGGCCTTGTCGACAGTCTGGTGGCCCAAGGCGTGCCGATTAAATCGACAATTGCCGATGATCTTGCCGCCGTCGCGCGTGAAACGAAAGGCACAGAAAATGCCGCAGGGGTGACCCGTGCCTTGGCTTTGGCGCTTGCCTCGTCTGGGCAATATGCAGCTGCGTTTGAAGCGGCGACGGATGCCGCAACCGTCGTGCCCAAGATTTGGGACATTTTAGCGCGACTTGGCACCGATACAGATCTGCTGACGTTTGCGGTGCGCCCCGTCGCAGATGTGCCACAGGACCTGGAATTGGCAACGCCTGCGACATTGGCCAATCGGCTGAACGATTTGGGCCTGCCTGATGCCGCGGCAGAATGGATTGCTGCATATCCCAAGATCGATGCAGAGAGCCGCGCAAAAATCGCGCTGGACCGCCGAGATGGACGAACAGCATTGCAGGCCGCGCAAGAGGTTGAGGGCGAGCAAGGGGCGCGTTTGCAAGCCGCCGCATTGCAGTTGTTGGGCGATCATCTGGCGGCTGCGCAAGCGTTTTCCAAACTGGGGGATGCGAAATCCCAAGAGTTGTCCTATGCAAAGGCCGGCGATTGGGCCGAATTACGCAATAGCCCCCCCAATGTTTGGACGCCCGTTTTATCCACTTTAGATGTGTCCAAACCAGCCGCAAGCCCGTTGCCCGGGCCGCTGGGGCAGGGTCAGCAATTGATCGCTAACAGCGCGCAAACGCGAGCTGCCGTCTTAGATTTATTGACAAAAATCCCAAAGGTTTCAACGCCGTAACGTGCTTATCGTTGCCCAGAAAAATTGACATATCGGTGCGATTTCACGCCTTCAGTTACGGTTTAGAAAGGTTTCTTCCCTAGTGTTCAAAGGGAACGCGGCGCAAAAGCCCGCGCATTAAGGGTGAAACTCATGGCTATTGCGGTGCGTATATTGGCCGTTTTGTTGTTTGCAACGATGCTGATTGCGCAAAAGGTCGCTGCATCTACGGCGGGTGTAAGCCCCATTTGTGATGTTGCAGCCCAGCGCGCTGCCCAAAATACGGGTGTGCCCATCGGGATTTTGCTGTCAATTGCGCGGGTTGAAACTGGGCGCGCCATTGGTGGGCAATTTGCGCCTTGGCCTTGGTCGGCCAATGTCAGCGGTAAGGGCTATTTTTTTGACAGCGCAGATGAAGCTATGGCCTTTGCCGACGATCTTTTGGCAAAGGGAAATGCAAACTTTGATGTGGGCTGTTTTCAAATCAACTTGCGTTGGCATTCGAAAAACTTTGGTTCTTTGCAAGAGGCATTTGACCCCGATCTGAATGCCGCCTATGCCGCGCAATTTCTGACTGAATTGCGCCAGTCCGAAGGCAGTTGGGCGGCGGCAGTTGCCGCATATCATTCGCGCTCACCTGATTTGGCGGATGGATATCTGCAAAAGGTCAAGGCCACTTGGGAAAAGATACGGGGCGTTGACCGCGGCGGTCCTCCCGCGGTTGCTGAGGCGGTGCAACAGGCCCCACGCATCAATCGCTATCCGCTGCTGCAGGGTGGGCAGATCGGCAATGCGGGTTCGCTCGTGCCGCAACTGGGCGCGGGCACAATTTTGATCGGGCAAAATTAGGATGTTGAACCTACGCCTGACTGCAACCGCAATTTTCCAGCCGACCATTTTGCTTGCGATTGCCTTGATGGCTGTCATCGTGATGATGATTTTACCCATCCCGGCCTGGGCGTTGGATTTGGGGCTGGCGCTGTCATTTGCTTTGGCGATTTTGATGCTGACGGTGACATTGTTTATTGAGCGACCTTTGGATTTCTCGGCCTTTCCAACCATTCTTTTGGCCTCTTTGCTGTTGCGGTTGTCGCTGAACATTTCATCGACAAAGCTGATCATTGGTCAGGGGCACACTGGCACTGATGCGGCGGGTCATGTGATCCAAGGGTTTGCAGAATTCATTATGGGCGGCAACCTGTTGCTAGGGATCGTTATTTTCTGTGTGCTGTTGATTGTGAATTTTATCGTAATCACCAAAGGCGCGGGGCGTATGGCCGAGGTCGGCGCGCGCTTTGCATTGGATGGGATGCCGGGCCGACAATTGGCAATTGACGCCGATATGGCGGCAGGCGCGATTGACCATGCCGAGGCCAAGCGGCGGCGCGAAATGGAATTGGCAGAGACTAATTTCTTTGGCTCTTTGGATGGCGCGTCAAAATTTGTGAAGGGTGACGCTGTGGCGGGCCTGATGATTACAGGTCTAAATATCGTTATGGGTCTGATCATGGGCGTCGCTGTGCACGGGATGCCATTTACCGAAGCCTTTGAAACCTATGCGATTTTAACGGTGGGTGACGGGTTGGTCGGGCAAATTCCTGCGGTGATCATTTCGGTTGCGGCGGCCTTGTTGTTGTCGCGGGGGGGGGCCAAAGGTGCGGCAGATATTTCGTTTTTTGCCCAGCTTGGCAAATATCCTGGTGCCTTAGGAACGGTGGCGGTCCTGATGGGGGTGTTTGCGATTGTTCCGGGAATGCCGTTCTTGCCGTTTATGTTGGCGGCTGTGGCGTTGGGATGGCTGTCTTGGCGGATGATCAAAAAAGATCGCGCAGACGCTGTGGCCGCCGTCCCAAAACCTGCAGCCCCAAGACCAAAGCAGATGGGCGATGTGCTGGATTTTGATGAAATCCACATTGAATTCGCACCCGATCTTGTGGGGATGGTTTTGGACCCCGCGACGGGGTTGGATGTGCGAATTGCCAATATGCGAAACCATGTGGCGACAGTTTTCGGGATGATCTTGCCCGAAATGCGCCTGACAGATGAGGCAAATTTGCCTGCGGGAACCTATCGCATCAAGTTGCAGGGCGTAGAGCGCGTGCGTGATCGATTGATGGCAGATCGGATGTTGGTCTTGATGGCAGATGGCATTATTGCCCCCGACGGGTTGGACGCGCGCGAGCCGGTTTACGGCGCGCCTGCCCGCTGGATTCGCCCAGATTACCAAGAGGATGCCGCCCTTGTCGGCCTGACTGTGATTTATCCTGCCGAAGTTTTGGCCACCCATTTGCTAGAGGTGATTAAGAACAATATGGCGCGGCTGTTGTCCCTGCGTGGATTGCGGCGGCTGTTGGATGAATTTGCCAATGTTTCAGATTCGGACCGAGCCGCGTCCAATCGCCGCTTATTGGATGAATTGGTGCCTGAAAAAGTGCCTGTGGATATGCTGCTGACGGTGCTGCGCCTATTGCTGGAAGAACGCGTGTCGATCCGCAATCTGCCCCTTATCCTTGAGGCGATCGCAGAAGGGCGCGGGCTTGGCACGGCCGAGGCGATTTGCGAACACGTTCGCCAAAGACTGGGATTTCAACTGGTTGCAGAAATGAAGCGGGCCGATGGTACGATCCCGCTGATCCAATTGTCGCCCGAATGGGAAAAAACCTTTGCCACCTACCAAATCGACGGCGACCGAGGGCAGAGGGACGTTGCCTTGCCGCCCGATCAATTCAGCAAGCTGGCAAATGGTATTGCCGAGCGTTTGAACCGTGCGGCCGATTTGGGAACCTTTCCTGCGCTGGTCACGTCGACATTGCGGCGGCGGTTTTTGCGCACTGTTTTGGCGGCCAAGGGAATATCCGCCCCCGTTCTTTCCTATGAGGAAATCGGGATCGAGGCGCGCCCCGCAATGGTAGGTGTCGTATCGGCATGATGGATTTTGCCCAAGTTTTAGGTGATCTTAGCGGGTATGGCACAGAGTTTTTGTGGCGCCTTACCTTGGTGTTTTTTCGGGTTGGCGCGGCGATGGCCCTGTTGCCCGCCTTTGGCGAGCAATCTGTGCCGCAACGGGTGCGGTTGGTTCTGGCGTTGGCCTTTACCTTGGTGGTCGCACCTGCAGCGGGCCCGATGCCACCCATGGGGCAGGGTTTTTTGTCAGCACTGATTGCGGAAACGGCGCTGGGTTTGTCGATGGGGATTTCCTTGCGGCTGTTTGTGATGGCGCTGCAAATCGCGGGTGCGATCATCGGCACTGCAACCAGCCTTGCGCAGATGTTTGGGGGGGCCGGCCCAGAGCCGCAACCTGCGGTTGGTAACCTGTTGGTCATGGCAGGATTAGCGATTGCGGTTGCGGCGGGGTTGCACGTCCAAATTGCCCAAGTGTTGGTTTTGTCTTACGATGTCTTTCCTGCGGGTCGATTGCCCAATTCGGGCGATATGGCGCAGTGGGGTCTGGCGCAAATCGCCCAAGCGTTTTCGCGGGGGTTCGTTTTGGCGGCGCCGTTTACCATAGCGGCCTTTTTGTACAACATCGCGCTGGGTGTGATCAATCGGGCAATGCCCGCGCTGATGGTGTCCTTTGTGGGCGCGCCTGCCTTGGCGGGGGGGGGATTGGTGTTGATCGCCGTGATCTGCCCGATCATTTTAACGGTTTGGTTACAGGGTTTACACAGCTTTTTGGCACAACCTTTTGCGGGGGGCTCATGAGCGAGGACGACGATAAACAATTTGAACCCTCGCAAAAGAAATTGGATGATGCCCGCGCGCGGGGTGAGATCCCTAGGTCTAGCGATCTGTCAACGGCTGCCGCCTATGGGGGTTTTGCCTTGGCAATCACGGCAGGGGGCGGGATGATTTTGCAGGCTTTTGGTCAGACCAGCATGGCTATTCTGGGCCAGTCTGATCGTTTGGCCCCGCTGATTTTGGCGCATGGGGTGGCACCGACCGCGGGATTATTCGCAGCTTATGGCACGGGGGCCATGCCGCTGGTCTTGGTTCCCGCGTTGGCGGTTCTGGTGATTTTGTTTGCCCAATCTGCCATCCACTTTGCGCCCGAAAAATTAGGTTTCAAATTTTCGCGCATTTCTCCATTTGCGGCGGCGAAACAGAAATTCGGCCTAGACGGGTTGGTCGAGTTTTTGAAAAATACAGCAAAAATGGCAATTGTGGCCGTTGTATTGGGCGTGCAATTGGTCGCCGATGCACCGCGCGTTTTGGGCAGTCTTGCCATGGAACCTGCAGCGATCATGGCCATATTGTTGCAGATGTTTCAAAACTTTGTCTTTTTGGTGCTTGTGATCGCAAGTGTGTTTGGTGTGGTAGATTATTTGTGGCAACGGGCGCGCCATTTGAAACAAAATCGTATGTCGCGCCAAGAGATGACCGATGAGATGAAGGATTCCGAAGGTGATCCACACATCAAACAGCAGCGCCGCCAAAAGGGGCAAGAAATTGCAACCAATCAGATGCTGGCGGATGTCAAAGGGGCGGATGTTATCATTGTGAACCCAACCCATTATGCGGTTGCGCTGAAATGGAATCGTGCCAAAGGCGGCGCGCCGATTTGTGTGGCCAAGGGCGTTGATGAAGTCGCGGCAAAGATACGCGAAAAGGCGGCCGAAGCGGGCGTGCCATTGCACAGTGATCCGCCAACAGCGCGGGCCATTTTCGCCACGATCGGCCTGAACGAGCAGATATTGCCCGAACATTACCGCGCTGTGGCCGCCGCAATTCGATTTGCCGAACGGATGCGCAAGCGGGCCAAGGGTCTGATCCGATGAGCGCGCCGAAACAATTGGCGCGATTGCAATCGCTGGCGCAGATGGTTTTGGATGCGCAGTTGGTCGAATTGCGTAAGGTGGCGCAGGCGCGGTCAGAAACGATCGCGCATTTGTCCGATTTGAAATCTCCGACAGTGCAGATGGATGACCAAATGGGTGTCGCCGAAGTCAAGGCAACACTTGCCTATCAGGTGTGGGCGGATCAGCGACGTGCCGAGTTGAACATGACATTGTCGCGTCAAACAGCGCAATGGATTGACCGCCGTGACAGTGCGCGCCTTGCCTTTGGCAAGGCAGATGTGTTGTCTGCCTTGGCCCGAAAGGCGCTGAAAAAGTCCTAGGTCTTTTGGGGTCAGTTGTCTTGACGTGCGATATCGCTGATTAAGACATCTGTCACAACGCTGCCCAGAACAGATTTCGCCGACTCGAGCAACGATTTGCGCAACAAGATCAGGTTCGCACCATCCGTAAAAGATCCGTTAAAGCCGCCTGCATTGGCGTGATCAAACAGGATTTGCAAAAAGACATCGCGCAGTTTCGGCTCTCGGGTAAAGACCTCTTCGGTCTTACCGTTTTCCACCTCAAGGCTGAGGGCAAGGATGACCATCGCGGCAACCCTGCCCTTTTCGACCACAGGGATGACGAATTGATTGTTCAGCTTGGCGTATTCGGGCATTTTTGCTGGATCAACCTCGGCCACGGGCGCGGTTACCTCATGGCCTGTCTCTGGCGCAGGTTCTGGAACAGGGCGCAGCATGACGCCCGCCCCTATTCCACTGCCGACACCGATCAGAATCAAAAGAATGGGCAGGAGTTTACGCAACATTTTTCCTCAGAACGGTAAAAGGACATCAGAGATTTGCTGTCCATAACGCGGTTGTTGGGCATTGCTGATCAGCCCCCGGCCGCCATAGGAAATGCGCGCCCCAGCGATTTTATCATAGGTAATTTCATTTTGCCGCGAGACGTCGATTGGACGCACATAGCCCGTGATCAGTAATTCGCGCAGTTCAAAGTTCACGCGCACCTCTTGCTGACCTTCAATCCGCAAAACGCCGTTTGGCAATTCTTCGACAACGGTAGCGGCCACACGGAGGGTTAGCTTTTCTTTGCGCGATACATTGCCAGATCCCGCAAAGGTCGAAGATCCCGACGTGTCGACGGCATCGGCAAGCGTCGCCCCATTGGCGGCACCCGCATCGACGCGCTCGGGGATGCCAAACAGCGATCCGACGCCCATTTTCTCGCTACCCGTCCGCGTGCGACCTGTTGAGTTTTTCAACTCGGCACTGTCGTCGATTTCAATCACCACCGTCAAAATATCGCCCGTATGATTGGCACGGCGATCCCCAAACAACGATTCCCGCCCCGAAGCCCAAAGCGAGGAATCGTCGGTAGGCCCTGCATTGCCCAAATCCTGTGGCATTGGCGTTGCATACATGGCGCTGTGCTGAAAACTGTCGTCAAGCGGCGAAAATGCAGGCGCGCGACCGACCTGATCAAGCGGGGTGCAGGCAATCAACAAAAGGGGTGCAGCCAGAAAAATACGCATATTTAAGACCCTGCTTCTACAGTTACGGAACCATCCGCCAAAATGCGGCCACGCAATCGTGTGCGCGAGGAAAGGTTCATAATATCAATAACATCACCCTCAGACCCGCGCGTCAAAGCACGGCCTTCGGTAACGATTTCCAATCCACCGACCACAAAGGACATCGCCACAATCGCGTTGCGTTCGACCAAAGTTGCCCGCACCAAATCGGCCGCTTTAATTGCCCGACCAGGCGCGATGGAAACGCGTGCCTCTTGCCCGATGGCGGCTGCGGCGTCATTTAGGGCGTCTGGAATTTGCATGGCGACAAGGGTGACATCCTGTGCGGTGATCACAGACTTGGGTTGGATGACACGCGTGGCAACAACCGAATCCGCCCCAGCGGGAGATGCCAAAGCCAACAGCGCGCAAACAATCCGTTTCATCAGCGCACCTGCGTTGTTGCGGACAACATCTGATCCGCCGCGGTGATGACCTTGGCATTGAGTTCATAGCCGCGCTGGGCCTTGATCAATTCCGACACTTCGCGGACGGGATCGACCGCACTGTCTTCAAGGTAGCCCTGGCGCAAGGTTCCCAGACCATCAAGGCCGGGCGTGCTGACTGTCGGCGCGCCAGAGGCAGGACTTTCAAGGAACATATTCGATCCCATCGCCTCTAGGCCTTTTTCATTGGTAAAGCCGACAAGGTTAAACTGCCCCAGCAATTGCGGCGCGATTTGGCCTGCAAAGTTTGCGTAAACTTCGCCGCTGCCGTTGATGGCGACCGATGTGGCATCCGTGGGAATGGTGATGCCCGGGGCTACAGCATAGCCTTCGGCCGTGACAATCTGCCCATCGGCAGAGCGTTTCAGCCCGCCGTCGCGCGTATAGGCCGATGCACCAGAGGGCAGCGTCACCTCTAGGTATCCTTTGCCCTCAATCGCCACGTCCAAATCGCCATTGGTTTGCGACAAAGACCCTTGGGCCAAAATGACCGAAACGGATGAGGGCCGCACGCCCATGCCCATCTGCACGCCCGTCGGCAACATAGAGCCGTCTTGGGCCGAAACACTGCCCGGGCGGGCAACTTGTTGATAATGCAGATCGGCAAAATCGGCGCGCCGCGCGTTATAGCCCGTGGTGGACATATTCGCGAGGTTGTTGGCGACGACATCAACCTTCATTTGCTGGGCGCTCATCCCAGAGGCGGCGATTTGTAGGGCGTTCATGGCTTCTCCTATCGGCCCAGCGTCTCAATGACGCCGC
Organism: Cypionkella sp.; assembly: GCA_040398785.1. Lineage (GTDB taxonomy): Bacteria > Pseudomonadota > Alphaproteobacteria > Rhodobacterales > Rhodobacteraceae > Cypionkella. The sequence goes on from JBBATJ010000001.1 coordinate 269,038, forward strand.
GCATCCGTTTGTCTTCTTGATCCATAAAGCTTTGGCCCATTTCATAGCTGCGCTGCACTTCGATCATTCGGGCAATCTCTGAGACGGGGTTGACGTTGCTATCCTCAAGAAAACCTTGAAAAATAGTTGCGCTTTCAACGGGTTGAATGCCGTTTGCGGTGAAATTCGTGCCCGATTGGTGCAGCAGGGTCAGGGGATCGGTCGGTTCCCACAGACCAATGCGACCAAGGGTTTGACCATCGGCTGAAATTGTCCCGTCGCGTGAAATCGAAACCTGTTTGGCATTGGCGGGCACGACCACGGGTGCGCCGCCTTCGTCCAACAGGCCATAGCCATCAGCCGTCACCAAAGCCCCCGCATTGTCAGGCGTGAAACTGCCCGCGCGGGTCAGTTGGGGGCCTGTCGGGGTTTGGATTTGGAAAAATCCATCGCCCTGAATAGCCAGATCAAAGGTGGCACCAGTTTGCGACATACCTGCTTGGGTCAGATCAATCACGCGGGCATCGCCATTGGCCATCGATAGCGAAGGGCCATCATCGGTTTTGGTGATATATTCCTCAAACATAACGCCTTCGCGGCGAAAGCCTGTGGTCGAAGCATTTGCGATATTGTTCGCCACGACTTGCATTTCGTGCATCAACCCCGATTGACGGGTCAGGGTGGTATATCCTGCAGCGTCCATATCTTAGCCCCCTGCAATCATGGGAATAAGTTGATCGTGGAAATAGCTGACAAGGGTTGACGTCATAAAGCTCATGGAGACCCAAAATACCGCCAGCATCGCGCCAACCTTGGGCACAAAGGTTAAAGTGGCCTCTTGGATTGAAGTAAGGGCCTGAAAAAGGCCGACAATCACCCCAGCAACCAGCGCCATAGCCAGCATCGGGGCAGAGATTTGCACGGCAATCCAAAGACCGCTGCGCAGAATGTCAAAGGTGGCTGCTTCGTTCATCATCGCCCCCTTACACTGGCATCCGTAGGATTTCTTGATAGGCTTCGACCACTTTATCGCGGACTGTGGCCACGGTTTCGACCGCCTGCTGCGACGAAGCAAGCGCCTGCACCAAGGCATGGGGATCGGCCCCCCCCGTCATGGCGGCGCGGGCGGTTTGTTCGCCTTGGGCCAAGACATCGCCGAAACTGCCTGCAAGTTTTGCAAAACCCGCCTCAAGCCCGCCCTGTTGTTGCCCCGCATTGGGGGCAACGGCAGAACGCGCTTGGGCGTAGCTTTGGCTCGCAAGGGTAGATTTGATATCCATTCTGGATCCCCTTATCGACGCAGTAATTCGAACAGGCTTTGCGTCATTTGACGGGCCTGATCAAAGATTTTGAGGTTCGCCTCATAGCTGCGCTGCGCTTCGCGCGCGTCAGCGATTTCGATCACCAGATCGACATTCGATCCATCATAATGACCGCTTTCATCCGCCAGCGGGTTGCTGGGGTCATACACAGAGGTGAGCGGCGATTGATCCAGCCGCACCTTTGTGGTTTCAACCGCGCCATTGTCCATTTCCGTTTGGAAACCAATGGTTTTGCGGTGATATCCGGGCGTATCAGCGTTTGCGATATTCTCGGACGTGTGGCGCAGACGTTTTGCCTGTGCCTCCATCCCCGATGAGGAGACGATCAGTGATGAGAAAAGATCTGCCATGCGTTACCCCTGCCGCCCAAGTGCTGCGCGCAAGATGGAGGAGGTGTTGCGGTAGATGGCCAAGGCCATTTCGTGATCTTGGCGCGCGGATGCTGACTTGACCATTTCTTGTTCTAACGACACGGTATTGCCGTTGGGCGCGCCTGCGCCATTGCTGTGATGCACGACGGCCTTGGGCATATCGCCCGCATTGCCACCAAAATGGCCCGCCCGCGTGGCGCGCATTTTGACATCGGGTTCAGAATAGCTTTCGGCAAAGGTCGGCATATCTGCCGCCTTATATCCAGGCGTGTCGGCATTAGCGACGTTTTGGGCAATCACCCCCAAACGCGCACCTGCCTGCGCCGCCATTGTCTGCGCCATTCTGGTCAGTTCCAATTTCTCAAACATCGGGGCTTCTCCCTCGATTACCTTCACTAAGCTTTAAGGGTGATTCCTTTAGAAAGGGTAAGCGGCGACCAAGGGAGAACCCGATTGGATAAAATTTTTAGCGGATTGTTGTCAGAGCTGGGCGCGGTGCGTCTGGCGGTGCCCATTGGGCGGGTGGCGGCGGTGACGGGGGGCAGTGTGATCGTGACGGGGTTGGGCCATGCCGCAAAGCAGGGGGATCGGGTGATGATCGGCGGATATTTGGCGGGCGAGGTGATTGGCCTGACCGTTCAGGGGATTTCAATCATGACCGATGGTGCGCCCGATGGATTGGCGCTGGGGACCGAAGTTGCGTTGATCGGGGCGGCGGAATTGGCACCAGACGATTCTTGGATCGGACGTATTGTCGATCCCTATGGCCGCCCCCTGGACAATCGTCCGCTGTTTCGTGGCGCAAACCCAAGGCCCGTGCGCGCCGATGCGCCCGCCGCCGCCCAGCGCCGCCGTTTGGGCGCGCGGTTGTCCACGGGGGTTGCGGTGTTCGACACGCTGTTGCCACTGGTGCGGGGGCAACGGATTGGGTTGTTCGCGGGGTCTGGGGTGGGGAAATCATCGCTTTTGGCCAAATTCGCGCGGGGGGTAGACGCTGATGTCGTGGTCATCGCCCTGATCGGCGAGCGGGGGCGCGAATTGCGCGATTTTGTCGAGCGCGTGCTGAGGCCCGAAGGTATGGCGCGTGCTGTGGTGGTGACCGCAACATCGGATCAATCGGCACTGGCGCGGCGGCGTTGTGCAATGGCGGCGATGACGGTGGCCGAACATTTTCGCGCCCAAGGCCGCCATGTGCTGTTTTTGGCTGATTCCATCACCCGATTTGCCGAAGCACATCGCGAAGTCGCCCTTGCCGCAGGTGAGGGGGCGAGTTTACGCGGATATCCGCCATCTGTCGCACAGGCGATTATGTCCTTGGCCGAACGCGCAGGTCCAGGCCTTGAGGGGCAGGGCGACATTACGGCCGTGTTTACCGTGTTGGTCGCCGGGTCAGATATGGAGGAACCAATTGCCGACATTTTGCGCGGGGTTTTGGATGGCCACGTTGTGATGGACCGCAAGATTGCCGAACGGGGGCGCTATCCTGCGGTGGATTTGCTGCGATCCGTTTCGCGAAGCCTGCCCGAAGCGGCAAGTGACGCAGAAAACGCGATGATCACCCGCGCGCGGCAATTGCTGGGCGCATGGGATCGCGCCGAGATGATGATCCAAGCAGGGCTTTATGCGAAGGGCACCGATCCGATGGTTGATGCGGCGATTGCGGTCTGGGATGATTTGGATGGGTTTTTGGCCACAGATGCGCCCAAAGATGGGGTTTCAGGCAGTTTTGCAGCCTTGGAAAAGGCCCTGAGCAGGCGCTAGCGACTGCGGGCGTTACTGATCGCTTGTGACATCAGCGATAAGGCGGCATTTCCGCTGCCTGATTGCGTGAAATTATTCACCTCACTGCGGATCAGGAATTTCCTAATCAACTGATCCATTGTCGCAGGATTGCTGAATTGCGCTACCGATTCGCTGCCAAACTGTGATTTCGCGCGGCTTTTGAAAATTCCCAATTGCTGATCAATATCCAAAGTGGCGGTGTTGCTGGGCAGGCCCATTGCGGTTTGAAAGACGGATCGGAGGGCGGTGTTGCCCATAATGGCATACCATTTCGAATTGTCCGACGTGCTGGTTTTGCCTGCAATCGTAGGCAATTCGCGCTCAATATTCATCGCAAGACGGAGATCGTTGTTTTGATCGCCCACCGCCGCCTCAAATTGCCGCGTGCGATAGGCATTGATTATCTTGTTCGGGAAATCCGACATCACAGTGTTTGGAATCGGAAAATCGCCAAAGCCAAAGGCGGACGAGAATTTTTCATATTGTTTGTCGGCCAATTTGTTGGACAGGGCATTGGTGGACAAAGTGCCGTCTTGCAATACTTTTTGAATGAAAAACTTATTGTTGATGTCGTTGTCCAGACCAAACGCCCCCAGCGCCACCTTTAACAGGCGGCGATCATTGACCAGGGCCTCGGCCGTTTTGATCGACCCGATTTTTTCGCGGAAATAATCTTCATCGCGTTTGTTTTGCGGGGCGGCATTAAAAGACGCCTGCTGTGTGGTCATCGTACGCTTTAAAAACGCCCAGCCAGAATAGCCCGAAAGCGGAATGGCTGGGGTAAAACTCATGAGTGATGGGCCGCCGCGAACAGGCGTTCTTCGCGGGGCAATAGGCCACGCAAAGCCTTAAGGGCCTGATAATGTTGATTTTCCAGCACAAAATCCGTCGCTTGGGTCAGCAATGCACGGCTGTCATAGTCGGTCAAGACTTGGCTGAGCTGTTCAATCCCGCGCAGCAGTTGAATCTGTGCCTCTTTCGGATCGGCATCGCCTGACAACACCAATTGTGCGATATAGCAGACGCGGCGGACGGGGGTGTTCACCTCATCGGGTGCAATCGCATCGCGCAGGCGCAGAATATGTGCATTGGGCGTCATGATCGCCAAACGGGATCGTTTGTCGCCATTTTCTATCACCGCGCCATTGATCAGCACGCGTTCATGCGGTCCAAGTTTTAAGACCAGTCCTGTCATGTGGTTCCCCCATCGCCGCGCAATCCGCGCATGACGGCGGTGTTGATATCAATCAACACCTCGACCGATGCGTCTTTTTCGCGGACGGCGCGGCTGTGCTGTGCGGCGAATTCATAAAGATAAAACAGTTGGGCGCGCAAAGGCGCAGGTAGGCCGTTGGTAGGTTCCGCGACATCCGCCGCAAGCGTGGTCCATAGGCGCAGATTGTCGTCCAGCGCCGTCATAAGGGCTGGATAGTTTTGTGTCCGCGTGGCCCAAGCTGAAGACAGCTGTTGGGTGATGCGGGCCAGCAGATCATATTCGATCGCGCGCGGGGTCTTTTGGGGGGCCTCTGGGCTGCCATAGATGGCGCGGGCGTTCATGGATTGCGAAATCACAGCATATCCTTCCTGGAATGCAATTATAGGGGATCCGTTTTAGATCACGGCTTTCAAGTGCGGCCTTCTGCCGAATTGGGGATTGGAGGGGGGCGCGCCCCCTCCAATGTCATTAGCCGCGGAACAGCGACAGGATGTTTTGTGGCTGCTGGTTTGCCATCGACAAGGACTGCGTTGCCAATTGCTGTTGCACCTGAAGTGCCTGCAAACGCGCCGAGGTTTCCTCCATATTGGCGTCGACCATCGACCCAATGCCCGACTTCAGCGCGTCCGACAATTCGCCCACAAAAGACGATTGGATGTCGATACGGCTTTGGGTCGAACCAAAGTCAGATGCGGCATCGATCGAAGTTTTCAGCATCGATTCGATCGAGGTCAGCGCCAATTTGGCGTTAGATGCCGTCGAGACGTTGATCGAGGCGAGTGCCCCCAGACCGCCAGAGTTCGCATTCTTGAATTGCCCGCCGACACTCAAATCCTTTGTGCCGTCATTGGTAAACGATAGTTTGCCTGGCGACGCGCTGTCATAATCAACGGTCAACCCTGCAACACCCATCGAATCGATTGCGTTTTTCATGCCGACGGCAACCAAATCTGCGACTGAATTGTTGCCAGACGTCATGTCCTTGGCGGTGATGGTGTAAGACGCCTGTTGATCGCCGATTTTCATCGAAACTTTATCGCCTGCCTTCCACGCCGTCGCCCCATCCTGAATGGTGATTTCATCCGTGCCGCCCGCCTTGTCCAAGGCCAGAACAAAGGTATCCGCATCGCTCGACACCAAACCATTGCCGCCGCCCGCCGAAAACACGTCATTGGCCGCATAGGCGCCCGTCGAAAGGTTGTGCGACGTGACGGTGATCGAAGATGCTTTGACGCCTGACGCGGAACGATCCAAAGACGACAGAATATCGATCGAGCTGTTCGAGCCATTCACAAGGTTCAGGCCGTTGAACTGGGCTGCACCGACCACCGAATCAACCTGACCTTTCAGCGCGTCAATGTCGGTTTGGATTTTGGTGCGGTCGACGTTGCTTTCTTGGGCCGCGACGATTTTACCCTTCATTTGGGTCAAAAGATCGGTCACGGTTTCCGAAGCCTTACGGGCAACCGAAATGGTGGACGAGCCAAGGCTAAGGCTGTCCGAGATACCTTTGAATCCTTTCACATCGGACTCCATCACTTTGGAGATTGCCCAGACGGCGGCGTTATCCTTGGCCGAGGCCACGGATTTACCCGTCGAAATTTCCGATTGGGTCATCGCCATGTTTGAGTTGATTTTCTTCATGGTTTGCAGCGCGACCATGGCGCTGTTATTGGTCAGAATAGAAGACATACCCTAGTTCCTTTAGATCCGCCGACGCTTTGCGCGGCATGGTTAACCTGCTGCCCATACAACAGGGGGGATGGCCATTTTGTCCGTACGGCGCGAGATCCAAAGGGATCACCTGCCGTGCCATCCCTGCGTGGGATGCCCTGTTATTTGACGTGACAAGGCCTAAGACTTTGCTAATTGCGCCACGGCATATTCCAAAAATTTGATCCAAATATTAATGCAATTTGATCAATATCGGCGCGTAAGGCTGCTGTGCTGTCCCAAATCGGCGCGCTTGCCTTTGCCGTCATAGGTGACCAATCCTAGGGCAGCGTCGCGCAATTCTTTGAACCGCCGCCCCGCCGCGCGCACACCGCGGCCCGCAGCCAAGAGGCAGGCCTCGTTGCGTTCAGCCTTGCCGCGCAGGCGTTTCAGACGCACCCCATCGCGCAGATGTGCCACGTCCTCCAGCGCACGTTCCAAAAGCGGTGCAAGCGCGCCAAGCCCGGCAAAGTCGGCACGCAGAATGGCGCTGTGCATAAGGTCCAGGATCGTTTCGGGGCTTGGGTCATTTTGCATCATGCGCCCTTTGCGATAGGGCTTCGAACAAATGCTGTGCCAGGCCGATGCCGCCCTTGGCCACCATCGCCTTTGCTTGTTCAGCGCGAAGAAATGAGGAAAACTGATCTTCACCAATTCCGCCACCAAAGTCGGCACTGGGCGTATCCAGACCTGCATGGCCAAGCATTTCCGACAGAAAACTTGCCTCTAACTCTTGGGCCTTTTTCATCAAAATCTTATCTTGAGGCGTGGACAAGGTTGCGAGGGGTGGCGGCGCTGCTGCATTCACGGGCGATAGGGTCATAACGGGTCCAATTCGGTTGAATTTTTCTGATTATGACGGCTTTCGGTAAACAGATGGTAACCAATGGGGATCTAAAACGGGTCATCGGCAGAAGCCGTCTTAGGGATCCGAAATATGCTTCCAGTTTTGCCACAAATGTTTGCCCCCAGCCCAGCAGTCGCCAGCGGCGCGCCCGATCATGGCTCCGCTTTTGCGGACGGGTTCAAGATCAACGCGCCTGAAATAAACATCCCTGATATTGATCCAACACGTGGATTTTCAGCCGCATTCATCATGCAGGAATTACCAAAGGTGATGGGTCAGAATGCCGTGCCTGTTGCGGGTGAAGACACCGATATCTCTGCCGAAGATATGGTTGATGCGGGCGTCCTTTTTGCCATCCAACAGCCTGTCTTAACCGCTGTGGCCGTGCCGACGGACGTCGAAGTATCCCAAACAATTGGCCTTGCTGCCACAGCACCAAATGTGCCCCCCACGCAGGCGATCTTGCAGGGTCAGATGACCGATACAGCGTCTGTTTTTGATCAGGGTAAGGGCGCGCAAATGGTGACCATCACGGATGCTGGCCAGGACGCGCTGCCGGCCGATCTGGGCAAAGCGCGTGTTTTCGATCGAACTATGACCGCCAAATCGATCGATGTGCCGCGCGGGGAATCGTTAATTGAACCCAGCTTCGCCCCCATCGCTGCCCCCGTTAGAACTGACACCCCCGCCCCCAGTGCTGCCCCTGTCAGCACCGAGGTCATTTCAGATCAGATGCCGTCCGTAGCGGTGCAGTCCATCCCACTCACCTTGGGCCAAGCACCGAAAAAGACATCCCCTTTCTCTGGCCCGATGTCGGCGACGATGGCCTTATCAATGTTCCAAACTCAGATCGACGGGCAGGGTGTGCCCAACGATGACGAATTGGCGGCTGCGCCTGTCTTGCATCCAGTGCACACGTCGCGCAAATCGACGTTGGTTTTCGCAAGGGCGCCTGACCCGCCACCTGCACAGCCGATAGGTGATGGGGTTGCGGCGGCTGTCGCACCGGACACTCAAAGCTTACAAACTGTTGAGGGCGCAATACCATCCGCCCTTGAAGATGGGGCGGATTTTGGGGCAGTTGGCATAGCCGTAGACCCAGCAGGCACGGGTCAAAATCTGGTCCAAGATCGCGGCCTTGTGGGTCCGTTCATGGTTGCAAAAGCGGATGTTGTCGCGCCGCAGATTTCACCGGCCGCTTTGCCCACGCTGCCCGTCACAATACCACACCTTGCAGCGCAAATTCTGCCCCATAGTCCAGCGGCAAAAAATGGCCCGATAGAGCTGGTATTGAACCCTTCTGAATTGGGACATTTGCGATTTGAAATTCATCAAAAAGGCGAGAATGTGCAGGTGGTTCTGTCTGCCGAACGTCCAGAGACCTTGGATTTGCTGCGCCGAAATGGCGAGCAGCTGGCGATTGAATTTCGCAATGCGGGTTTTTCAGGCGCATCCCTAAGTTTTGGACAATGGGGCCGTTCGTCGGATGGCCAACCCCCCGCCAGTTTTATTGTTCAATCCGAGGATGATTTTGGCCCCATTATTCTGCCTCAGACAGTCAAAACACCCCTGGCCCAAGACAATTCCCGCAATTTGAACCTGCGGCTCTAACCTTTCAGGAGAAATTATGGATATCACACCATCTTCGACGACTGCCACATCGAATGCCACAACGACTGCGGCCCAAAAAAAGCCCGTTATCAGTTCTGATTTCGATACATTTTTGAAAATGCTGACCACACAGATAAAGAACCAAGATCCAACAAATCCAATGGACTCGTCAGATTTTGCGGTCCAACTGGCGACGTTTTCGGGTGTTGAACAGCAGGTGCGCACCAATGATTTGCTGGGCAATCTGGGCACGCAATTTGGCGTTATGGGGATGTCGCAACTGGGCGTCTGGGTTGGGCAAGAGGCGCGGGCCTCGGGTCCGGTCTGGTTGGCCGATCAACCTGTAACTGTGACCTACGAATCGGCGGCGGGCGCGGATCGGGCGGTTTTGGCGGCGCGCGATGAGCAAGGCAATCTGGTCGCGCGCGAAGACGTCAGTCTTGGAAAGGGTCCGTTTGACTGGCAGGGCATGGATTTGCAAGGCAATCCCCTGCCCAATGGCAAATACACGCTGACACTGGGAAGTTATAGCGGGGAAAAGCAAATTGGCGATCCAAGTGCGGTGCAGGCCTATTCGAAAATCCTTGAGGCGCGCAGTGGGAACAATGGCACGATGCTGGTGCTGGAAGGCGGGATTGAGGTGGACGCAACCAAAGTTACCGCCTTGCGGATGGCGGGATCAACGGCGGTTGCGTCAAATACTGTGGCCAATCAAAACACCAATGGCCAATACTAAGGCTGCAGCAAATGCGCCTTGCACAATGCGGCGTCTGCCGCCTGTAGCCAAGGGCATTGGCCCCTTTGCTTGGGCGATTAGGGCGGCTTCGACCATGGCTGGCAGGCGGGGGCCAAAACGGCCCAAGATGCGCGCCGTTTGCGCGAGATCCCGCAGCAATGCCAAGGGGCCGATATTCTTGGCCACATAGGATTCGACCACGGGCTTTGCCACTTGCCAGATATTGATCTGGGGGTCCAAACTGCGGGCCACGCCCTCGACCACAACCATGGTGCGTTGCAGCAAAATCAGTTCGGTGCGGGTTTCCATGCCGAATTTTTCAGTCACTTCCAACAGATGTGCCAGCAGGCGCGACATGGAAATGCGCGTTGCATCCATGCCAAAGATCGGCTCGCCCACGGCGCGCAGGGCGCGCGCAAATTCGTCGATATCGCGGTCGGCGGGGACATAACCCGCCTCAAAATGCACTTCGGCGACGCGGCGATAATCGCGGCCGATAAAGCCCATCAAAATCTCGGCGTAAACGCGGCGGGTATAGGCATCAATGCGCCCCATAATACCAAAATCCAGCGCGATGATGTCGCCATTCGCGGCGACCTTTAGGTTGCCTTGGTGCATATCGCCGTGAAACAAGCCGTCGCGCAGCGCATGACTTAGGAACAGTTGCAACACTCGCCCCCCCAGTTCGGTGCGGTCAATTCCTGCGGCGTCAAGGGCCATGTTGTCGGCCATCGACATTCCCTCGGCCCAAGCCATGGTCATCACGCGGCGGCCTGAATAATCCCACAGCGGCAATGGCACGCGAAAGCCTGCATCAGATTTGGTATTGTCTGAAAATTCAGAGGCGGCGGCGGATTCAAGGCGCAGATCCAACTCGCCTATCACCACGCCCTCAAAATGCGCGATCACATCCATCGGCCGCAAGCGGCGCGCAAAGGGCAGCAGAATTTCAATCGTGCGAGCCGCGAAATAAAACGCATCAATATCGCGGCGAAAGGCGCGTTCAATGCCAGGACGCAGCACTTTGACGGCGACATCGGCGCCCGTGGCGGCCAAGGTGGCGCGATGAACTTGGGCGATGCTGGCGGCGGCAACGGGATCGGACAGGGTGGAAAACATTTGGGCAATCGGGCGGCCCAGTTCCAATTCAATCGCAGCGCGGGCCTGATCCATCGAAAAGGGCGGCAATTTATCCTGCAGATATTGCAGTTGCAGGGCCATCTCGTCGCCCACAATGTCGGGACGGGTCGACAGAATCTGACCGAATTTGATGTAAGCGGGGCCAAGTGCCGTCAGGGCGCGGGTAACAGGCGGCAGGGCAGGATCGCCGCGCAGGCCCAGAAATTTGAACGGCCAACCCAGCAGACGCGCAAACAGCCGCAACTGCGGCGGCGCATCAAAGGCCGCCAGAACCACGGCCATAGCCCCCGATCGTTCAAACGTGGCCCCCGTGCGGATCAGTCGCCAAAGATTGTGCGGACCCCGCACCTAAATCTTCCATCCTGAATGTAAGGCCGCAATACCCATGGTCAAATTGCGATATTTTACTTGGCCAAAACCTGCTTGGCGGATCATGGCCGCAAAGCTTTCTTGATCAGGAAACTTGCGGATCGATTCGACCAGATATTGATAACTGTCGCGATCCCCCGCCACGATCTGCCCCATCAGGGGAATGACGTTAAAACTGTATTGGTCATAGGCCCATTGCGCCAGATCATTGGGGATTTGGCTGAATTCCAGCACCATCAACCGCCCGCCAGGCCGCAGGACGCGATACGCCTCGGACAGGGCGTCTTGGATACGGGTCACGTTGCGAATGCCAAAGGAGATTGTGTAGACGTCAAAGGTATTGTCGGCAAAGGGCAGGGCCATTGCATCGCCCACAACCCAATCCAACCGCGTGGCCAAATCATCGGCTTCGGCGCGCTGTCGCCCAGAAATCAGCATCGATTCGGTCATATCCAGCACAGTTGCCGCAGACCCCGTGGCACGATTCAAAAACCGAAAGGCCACATCGCCCGTACCGCCCGCCACATCCAAAAGCCGCTGACCCAGGCGCGGCGCCAGCCAATCCATCATCGCATCTTTCCAAAGACGGTGCATCCCCGCCGACATAAGGTCATTCATAATGTCGTATTTGCTTGCCACGCGGGTAAAGACGCCGTGGACCATGCCGGCCTTGTCGTCTTCGGGGACGGTTTTGAAACCGAAATGGGTGGTGGACTGATTCATCTGCGCGCTCTTTGCTTTGGCCTATTTGCCCCTTATAGGCGCAATGAAGCCGCGCCTCAATGCGCCCATCTGTCCGAAGTGAAATGCCAGAACTGCCCGAAGTTGAAACTGTTCGTGCTGGATTGCTGCCTGCGATGATGGGGCAAGTGATTTTGCGTGCCGACGTCAATCGCGCTGATCTGCGCTGGCCCTTTCCTGATCGGATGGCGGAACGTTTGACGGGCGCGCGGGTTTTGGCGCTGCGCAGACGATCTAAGTATATATTGGTGGACCTGTCCAAGGGGGAAAGCCTGTTGATTCATTTGGGCATGTCGGGGCGGATGCTGGTGTCTGGGCTGCAATTGGGTGAATTTGTCTATGAGCATCCTGCGGCGGAAAAACACGATCATGTTGTGCTGCATATGGAAAACGGCGCAAGGGTGACGTTCAACGATCCGCGCCGGTTTGGGGCGATGGATTTGTTGGATACGGCCCGCGCCGATATGCACCCCTTGTTGGCCGAGATCGGACCCGAACCTTTGGGCAACGGATTTTCGCAATCCTATTTGGTGGAAAAACTGGCACGGCGCATGATGCCGATCAAATCGGCGCTGCTGGATCAAAAGCTGGTCGCGGGATTGGGCAATATTTATGTCTGCGAGGTGCTGTATCGCGCCAGAATCGCCCCTGATCGTTTGGCGAGAGATGTTGTGGATGCAGGGCGCTTGGTTGCGATCATTCGGGATGTCTTGGCTGAGGCGATTGCAGCGGGCGGATCATCTTTGCGTGATTACCGCCAAGCGGATGGGGAATTAGGATATTTTCAACACGGTTTCGCCGTTTATGGACGCGAGGGCGCGGCCTGTTTGACGCCGCATTGTGGCGCGGTGATTGCAAGAATGGTGCAATCGGGACGCTCTAGTTTTTATTGTCCGCAGTGTCAGACATAAATTTGATACAAAGCCCCCGCATTGGCGGAAAAAGGCGGGGTTTGGCGGTTGACTAATTTGAGCAAGGCCCATATAGGCTCGGTTTCAGATTTGTATCAGACAAGACGGAACAGAACCCGATGGCAAATACCGCCCAGTCCAAAAAGCGTGCTCGTCAAGCCGTAGCACGTCAAGACGTCAACAAGGCGCGCCGTTCGCGGATCCGCACCTTTTTGCGTAAAGTAGAAGAGGCGCTTGCCTCTGGTAAGCAGGATGTTGCTGCAGAAGCCTTGAAGAACGCCCAGCCAGAACTGGCCCGCGGTGTGACCAAGGGTGTCATGCACAAGAACACTGTTTCGCGCAAAATCTCGCGACTTGCGTCGCGTGTAAAAGCTTTGGCGACCTCTGCTTCGGCCTAAATATGCGTTAGAATAAGCAAAAGGCGCGGCTGGAAACAGCTGCGCCTTTTTGCATTTCATGCCCTACTTTCGCCTAGGAGTTGCGAAAATAGCGCGGTGAAAAGAATCGTCTGGGCCACCCTGTGTCAAGCACATTGTTATGTTGCTGGGCCTTTCGGCCCTTGGTAACGTGATAGTGCGAGTCGCATCGCGCTTGGGGGACATGACGGGATAGACAACAGATTTAGATCGGATTGCTGCCACGCTGACCGAATCGAAACTAAAAAAATCGTTGTTTATCATGTGCTTGTATATATTTTGTCAGCTTGCTGACCCTGAATAGATGAATAAGGCGCTGGAATTCCAGTTTGCTTTTTTGGTTTGTTTTGTCCCTTGGCAATGATTGATCCCAGATTTAGGGGGTGGGTCTGTGCCAGATACAAGCCCTGCGCACTCGCCTGTGGTGTATAGGTAATGTCTGCGCAGTTTGGCGTGGTGTGGAGACGAACGGAATGACAAATGAGCAGTGGATGCAAACGCGTGAGGCCTTGGCCAAGCGAATCGGTAAGAACAACTATGTAAGTTGGATCGAACCCCTGCATCTGCGTGAGTTGTCAGATGGCGTCGCGACATTCGAGGTGCCGACCAGCTTTTTTGGGGATTGGGTCAAACGCAATTTTGCCGAAGCAATCATGGGCCATTTGACCGCCGAAGGCCGTGGCGTGGGCCGGTTAGAGTTTTCTTTGCGCAATGCTGCGCGGCCTGACGACGTTCCTGCCAATGCGCGGTTGGAACCCAAACAACCGGCGGCTTTGAAATCCCGTAACAAGGCGGATGATGACCTGCCAGGGGCTGCGCTGGACGCGCGCTTTACTTTTGACAATTTCGTTGTTGGTAAACCCAACGACCTGGCCCATGCCGCCGCGCGCCGTGTTGCCGAAGGGGGCCCCGTGTCCTTTAACCCGCTGTTTTTGTATGGCGGCGTCGGTTTGGGGAAAACCCATTTGATGCACGCGATTGCGCATGAATTGCAGGCGCGTCAGCCGCATTTGCGGGTTCTGTATCTGTCAGCCGAACAGTTCATGTATCGATTCGTGCAGGCGCTGCGCGAAAAACAGATCATGGATTTCAAATCCATTTTTCGATCGGTCGATGTGCTGATGGTGGATGATGTGCAATTCATCGCGGGCAAGGATTCGACCCAAGAGGAATTCTTTCACACGTTTAACGCTCTGGTCGATCAGAACAAACAGATCATCATTTCTGCAGACCGCGCGCCGGGCGAGATTAAAGACCTAGAAGACCGCATTAAATCGCGGATGCAATGCGGTTTGGTGGTGGATTTGCACCCGACCGATTACGAATTGCGTTTGGGAATTTTGCAAACCAAGGCGGAATATTATCGCGGCCAGTATAAGGGGCTGGAGATTGCCTCGGGCGTGTTGGAATTTCTGGCGCATCGGATCACGACCAATGTGCGCGTCCTTGAGGGTGCCTTGACCCGCCTGTTCGCATTTGCGTCCCTGGTTGGGCGCGAAATAAATTTAGAATTGGTGCAGGACTGTCTGTCGGATATCCTGCGCGCCTCGGATCGCAAACTGACGATTGAGGAAATTCAACGAAAAGTGGCCGAACATTACAACATTCGTTTGTCTGATATGATCGGCCCGAAACGTTTGCGGATGATTGCGCGGCCACGGCAAGTGGCGATGTATTTGGCCAAGCAATTGACTCCGCGCAGTCTGCCCGAAATTGGCCGCCGCTTTGGCGGGCGCGACCATACGACGATCATGCACGGCGTGCGCAAAATTGAAGAGTTGATGTCAACGGACAGCCAATTGTCGGATGATTTGCTGCGTCTGCGGCGTGCGCTGCAGGGTTAGTCTTTTCGCTTGCGCTGCGGCATAGTTCGGCTAACTTCAACGTCCCATTCTGGGGCAATTCGGCGCGGTGACCAAAGGGATCAAAGATGAAAATCAGCATTGAACGGGGCACGCTGCTTAAGGCACTGGCGCAGGCGCAGTCGGTGGTAGAGCGGCGCAATACCATTCCGATTTTGGCCAATGTGCTGATTGAGGCTGAGGGGAATACCGTGTCCTTTCGCGCCACTGATTTGGATATTGAGGTGCAAGACCGCGCGCCTGCGATGGTGGAACGTGCAGGGGCCACGACAGTATCGGCGGTGATGCTGCACGAGATTATCCGTAAATTGCCCGACGGGGCGCTGGTCAGCCTGACGGATGATGCCGCATCTGGACGGGTGACAATTGCGGCGGGGCGATCAACGTTCAGTTTGGCGACGTTGCCGCGCGAAGATTTTCCCGTGATGGCAAGTTCGGAATACACCACCAATTTTTCTGCACCCGCGCCTGTGCTGCGCCGCTTGTTCGATAAGGCCAAGTTTGCGATTTCAACCGAAGAAACGCGCTATTATTTGAATGGCGTTTATATGCATACGGCGACGGGGGATGTGGGGGCGGTGCTGCGCTGTGTGGCGACCGATGGCCACCGCTTGGCGCGGATTGATGCGCCCTTGCCCGAAGGGGCGGCGGGTATGCCCGGCGTGATCGTGCCGCGCAAAACTGTCAATGAATTGAAAAAACTGCTGGACGACAATGACGCGGTGATTGCGGTGTCGGTGTCGGAAACCAAGGTTCGCTTTGCGACGCCAGAAATCACTCTGACCTCTAAGGTGATTGACGGGACGTTCCCTGATTACACCCGCGTGATCCCCACGGGTAACACCCGCCGCCTTGAGGTGGATGCCACCGAATTTGCCCGCGCGGTGGACCGCGTGGCCACCGTGTCCAGTGAGCGGTCGCGGGCGGTGAAACTGTCTTTGGATGAGGATCGTTTGGTTCTGTCGGTCAATGCGCCCGATTCGGGGGCGGCCGAGGAAGAACTGGCCGTGGCCTATTCGGATGATCATTTGGAAATCGGGTTTAACGCCAAGTATCTTTTGGAAATCGCAAGCCAAGTGGACCGCGAAAATGCTGTGTTCATGTTCAACTCTTCGGGCGATCCGACCTTGATGCGCGAAGGCAATGATATGTCGGCGGTCTATGTCGTCATGCCGATGCGGGTTTAACCCCGCCAGCGGGGGTTTCACACCCCCGCACCCCCGTGAGGTATTTGGATCAGTGCGAAAGGATGCGATGTGAGCGGGCTTGCGATTACCAGCCTGAGCCTGTCGCATTTTCGCAGTTATATTTCGGCGCAGATTGCGTTTGACGGGCGACCTGTGGCGATTTTTGGGCCGAACGGCGCGGGAAAAACCAATATCCTTGAGGCGGTATCGCTGTTGTCGCCTGGGCGCGGGTTGCGGCGCACGGGCGAGATTGCCCGCAAGCCTGAAGGATTGGGCTGGAAAGTCGGCGCGCAGTTGGTGGGGATTGGCGCGGATCATTCGGTGCAAACTTGGGCCGAGGGGGATGCGGCGCGGGTTGTGCGGATTGATGATAAGACGGCGGCGCAAGCGGCCTTGGGGCGGATTTCGCGGATCCTTTGGTTGGTGCCTGCGATGGATCGGTTGTGGATCGAGGCGGCAGAGGGGCGGCGGCGGTTTTTGGACCGCATGACGCTGTCATTCTTTCCCGATCATGCGGAGGCGGTTTTGGGATATGAGCGCGCCATGCGCGAGCGCAACCGATTGCTAAAGGATCAGGTGACCGATCCGCATTGGTATGGCGCGCTTGAGGGGCAGATGGCGGAATTTGGCCTGCGGATGTCTGACAACCGGAGGGCGACTTTGATGCGGATTGGAAAGGCTGCTGGAGGGTCGGTGTTTCCTGTGGCAGCGCTGGAATTGGTCGATGAGGGGCCGTTTGATTTGCGCGAGGCGCTTGCCCTTGGGCGTGGGCGCGATATGGCGGCGGGGCGCACATTGGCGGGGCCGCATCGCATTGACATGACAGCGGTCTATGTGGCCAAGGGGATGAATGCGGCGCAGTGTTCCACGGGCGAGCAAAAGGCGCTGTTGATCAGCCTGATCTTGGCCAATGCGCGGGCCTTGGCGGCGGATATGGGGGCGGCACCCATCTTATTATTAGATGAGGTGGCGGCGCATTTGGACCCTGCGCGACGCGCGGCGTTGTATGATGAAATTTGTGCATTGGGCGCGCAGGCGTTGATGACGGGCACGGAGGAAAGCCTGTTTGACAGTTTGGGCGCACGGGGGCAAAAGCTGTGCATTGTCGAAGGCACGGGGCAATCCGAAGTCCGAATAGGGGATTGAGATGAGTATTTCTTGGGTTGAGCTGGGGCTTTATGCGCTGGGCATGGTGGGGCTGTGGTTGGTGCCTGGCCCCGTTTGGGTGGCGTTGACGGCGCGGGCACTTTCGGGGGGATTTCAGGCGGCTTGGCCCTTGGCCATTGGGGTTGCCATGGGGGATTTGTTCTGGCCTTTGGCGGCGATTTTGGGGCTGAACTGGGTTCACTCAGTTTATGGCGATATTTTGGGATTGCTGCGCTGGGCGGCGGCGGTGATTTTTATCATTATGGGCGTGATGTTGCTGCGCGCGCCTGCCTCGGCCCTAACAGGGGACAGCCGTATGACCAAGCCTGGTCTTTGGGCGGGATTTTCGGTGGGGGTGGCGGCGGTTGTGGGCAATCCCAAGGCGATTTTATTCTATATGGGGGCGCTGCCTGGATTTTTTGATCTGTCCAAGGTGATGGCGGTGGACACGGCGTTGATTATTGCAACCTCGGCGGGGGTGACTTTGGGCGGCAATTTGTTGCTGGCGCTGTTTCTCGGTCGCGCGCGGGCGCTGTTGTCCAGCCCCGTTGCGCTGCGACGGATGAACGTTGTATCGGGTGTTTTGTTGATCGCTGTCGGGCTCGTTATTCCGTTCATTTGACAGCTAAATATTGTGTCTTATACGTGACATTGCCCCCCTAAACCGCTATAATTTGCGTGTATTTCAAAGGGTGATCACGACATGGCCGACAACGCCAAACAACCAGATGCATATGGTGCCGATTCTATCAAGGTTCTTAAGGGGTTAGAGGCTGTTCGCAAGCGGCCTGGCATGTATATTGGCGACACGGACGATGGGTCGGGCCTGCATCATATGGTCTATGAAGTGGTCGATAATGGTATCGACGAGGCGCTTGCAGGGCATGCTACGGCAGTGACGGTGATCATCCATGCGGATAACAGCGTTTCTGTGCGCGACAATGGGCGCGGCATCCCCGTTGACATCCACCAAGAAGAGGGCGTTTCCGCCGCTGAGGTGATTATGACCCAGCTTCATGCGGGGGGGAAATTCAACAACACCGACGATTCTGGCAATGCCTATAAAGTGTCTGGCGGTTTGCACGGCGTTGGCGTGTCGGTGGTCAATGCCTTGTCGGAATGGTTGGAGCTGACCGTTTGGCGCAATGATATCGAATATAACGCACGGTTCGAGCATGGCGATTGCGTCACGCACGTGCATGAGGTTGGCCCAGCCCCAGGTGAACGCGGCACGAGGGTGCGGTTCTTGGCCAGTGCGAAAACCAATGTCCCCGATGGCACCTTTTCCAATCTGGAATATAATTTCAAAACGCTGGAAAACCGTCTGCGGGAACTTGCGTTTTTGAATTCGGGTGTGCGGATTATCGTGCGTGATGAACGCCCTGCGGAACCCCTGCAGACTGATCTTTTCTACGAAGGCGGCGTGCGGGAATATGTGAAATATCTGGACCGTTCCAAATCCAGCATCATGGCCGAGCCAATCTATATGATTGGCGAGCGGTCGGGTATCGTCGTTGAAGTGGCGATGTGGTGGAATGACAGTTACAATGAAATGGTGCTGCCATTCACCAACAACATTCCCCAGCGCGATGGTGGCACGCATATGGCGGGCTTTCGCGGGGCGCTGACGCGGACCGTGGGGGCCTATGCGCAATCATCAGGCATTGCGAAACGCGAAAAGGTGGATTTTACCGGCGATGACGCGCGTGAGGGTTTAACGTGCGTTTTGTCGGTCAAAGTGCCTGATCCCAAGTTTTCCAGCCAGACCAAGGATAAGTTGGTATCCTCTGAGGTGCGACCTGCCGTTGAAAATTTGGTCAATGAAAAGCTGTCGGAATGGTTTGAAGAAAACCCTGCCAATGCGAAAATAATCGTTGGTAAGATCATAGAGGCGGCGCTGGCCCGCGAGGCGGCGCGCAAGGCCCGCGAACTCACGCGGCGCAAGTCGGCGCTGGATATTGCGTCTTTGCCTGGGAAATTGGCCGATTGTCAGGAACGCGATCCGTCGAAGTCAGAACTGTTTTTGGTCGAGGGCGACTCGGCGGGGGGGTCTGCCAAACAGGGGCGATCACGGGCCAATCAGGCGGTTTTGCCGCTTAAGGGGAAAATCCTGAACGTAGAAAGGGCGCGATTTGATCGGATGCTTGCCAGTCAGGAAATTGGCACGCTGATAACCGCCCTTGGCACGGGAATTGGGCGGGATGAGTTTAATATCAAAAAGTTGCGCTATCATAAGGTGGTCATTATGACCGATGCCGATGTGGACGGCGCGCATATCCGCACGCTTTTGCTGACCTTTTTCTTCCGTCAGATGCCGCAATTGATCGAAGGGGGGTTCCTGTATATCGCGCAACCGCCCCTGTATAAGGTGGCGCGCGGCAAGTCTGAAGTTTATCTAAAGGATCAGTTCGCGCTGGAAGATTATCTGATTGAAATGGGGATCGAAGGCGCGGTTTTGCGACTGCAATCGGGCGAGGAAATCGCGGGTGCAGATTTGGCACGGGTGATTGAGGGCGCACGGCAGTTCCGCCGTGTGTTGGACGCCTTCCCAACCCATTATCCACGTGGGATTTTGGAACAGGCGGCGCTTGCGGGGGCCTTTGACGGCCAAGACGGCGATTTGCAATCGGTGGCGGACACCGTGGCCAATCGGCTGAACCTGATCGCCACGGAATATGAAAAGGGCTGGACGGGCCGCATCACCCAAGACCAAGGGATCCGACTGTCGCGCATCCTGCGGGGGGTCGAGGAATTACGCACGTTGGACGGCGCGGTGCTGCGTTCGGGCGAGGCGCGACGGCTGTCGGCCATTTCAAAAGATACACGCGACGTTTACCGCCAGTCAGGCAAAGTGATTAGAAAAGACCGCGAGCAAATGGTTTATGGCCCGATCGATTTGCTGAAATCAATCTTGGCAGAGGGCGAAAAAGGCCTGACATTGCAACGCTATAAGGGGTTGGGGGAAATGAACCCCGAACAATTGTGGGAAACCACGTTGGACCCCGAAGCGCGGACTTTGTTGCAAGTGAAGGTCGATGATCTGGCGGATGCGGACGACATTTTCACCAAACTTATGGGGGATGTGGTGGAACCGCGCCGCGAATTTATCCAAGCCAACGCCTTGAACGTGGAACATCTGGACACCTAAAAAATAGCCCCCCGTCATGCGGGGGGCTAAATTCATTTAGGCGGTCTTGCCGCCGCGCGTTTTCCATAGGGAATAACCAATCCCTGCCGCCAAAATACCCAAAGTTGCAACCAACGACAGCGCGGTGGGCACCTTGATCCCCATAGGCACCAAGAAAATCTTAATGCCCACCAGCACCAAAATGATCGCCAAGGAAATCTTCAGGTATGCAAAGCGGTGCATCGCGGCGGCCAGTGCGAAATACAAGGCGCGCAGACCCAAGATCGCAAAGATGTTCGATGTGTAAACGATGAACGGATCCAGCGTGACCGCGAAAATCGCCGGCACAGAATCCACCGCAAAAATCAAATCGACGAATTCCACCAAGATCAGCGCCAGACCAAGGGGCGTCAACCACAGAACCATTTTGCCCGTTTTCGGATGCGGGTGTTTGACGGTGAAATTATGGCTTTTGATCTGAGATGTGATGCGGAAATGTTTGCGCGCGAATTTCAAGACCGCATTGTTTTCCAAATCTGTGTGTTCATCGCCTGCCGTAAACATTTTGGCCCCCGTAAAGACCAAAAACGCACCGAACAGATATAGAATCCACTGGTATTGCGTGACCAATGCTGCGCCCAAACCGATCATCAGGGCGCGCATAACGATCGCGCCAAGAATGCCCCAAAACAGCACGCGATGCTGATAGGCGCGGGGCACGTTAAAATAGGCAAATATCGTGGCGATGACAAAAATATTATCCATCGCCAGTGATTGTTCAATCACATAGCCGGTATAGAATTCCAGACCCGATTGCGCCCCGCGCGTGAACCACACCCATGCACCAAAGGCGAGTGCGATACCAACATAGCCGCCATACAAAAGGAAACTTTCGCGGGCGGAAATTTCCTTATCGGCCTTGTGCAACACCCCAAGGTCAAGAACCAAAAGCGTGATGACAACAGCAATAAAGATCAGCCAAAAATAGGTCGGTGTGCCAAGAAAGTTTGACATAAGGTAGGGGGTAATCAGGTCCATCAGGGCCTCGCGCTTTGGGGTTTCACTAAGTTTGTTCAAATACTTACATGGGTTAGGATTTTGACAATCACAAGCGATCCGCGACAAAATGTCACGATTTCGTGACTTGGGGATCACGGCAACAAGTTTTCTCTGTGGCAACTGGGCGTGTTAACGAATCTGGTGACCCCGGATGGATTCGAACCATCGACCTGCCGCTTAGGAGGCGGCCGCTCTATCCCCTGAGCTACGGGGCCAAAATTCGGCCTCAGCGCCTTATGGCGGCAAAATCTGTGGAATTGCAACTGATTTGGGTAAGGGGGAGTGAATTTGGCCCACCACTCCCCCTAGGGTCCATTGCGTCTGGGTTGAGAGTTTGCGGACGCGCCGGATATCATCAGCCTTACGACTGTTACCGCTAACATATCGAATAATCTTGGCTTGGACAAGGGGGAGAATCGCGCTAACAAGGGGGACACATCATTTGGAATTCCTTTGCCCCATCCCCGCCGCCCCCTTACTTTGCGCGATGTATCCGAGGCCTCTGGCGTCAGTGAAATGACGGTGAGCCGTGTGCTGCGTCAACGTGGCGATGTGTCAGAGGCGACGCGCAATCGTGTTCTAGAGGCGGCGCGGAAATTGGGATATGTTCCCAACAAAATCGCAGGCGCCTTGGCCAGTCAGCGGGTCAATCTGGTGGGGGTGATTATCCCGAGCCTGTCCAATATGGTTTTCCCCGAGGTGCTGTCTGGCATATCTGAAATCCTAGAGGATACGGGATTGCAGCCTGTGGTGGGGGTTACGAACTATTCCCCCGAACGCGAGGAAGCGGTTTTGTATGAAATGCTGTCTTGGCGGCCCTCTGGGGTGATTTTGGCGGGTTTGGAACACACGGATGCGGCGCGCGCGATGCTCGCGCAGGCGGGGGTTCCTGTGGTCGAGGTGATGGATATCGACGGCCCAGTGATTGATTCTGCCGTGGGCATTTCGCATCAGCGCGCGGGGCGGCAAATGGCCGAGGCGATCCTGAATGCGGGTTATCGCAATATCGCGTTTCTGGGCACGATGATGCCCTATGACCATCGTGCGAAAAAGCGGCTTGAGGGGTTCGAAGAGGCGCTGGCACGGGCGGGCGTGGCCCTTGTGGACCGCGAGTTTTATTCGGGTGGATCGGCCCTGCTGAAAGGGCGCGAGATGACCGAAGCGGTTCTGAACCGCTCACCCCATGTAGATTTTCTGTATTATTCCAACGATATGATTGGGGCAGGTGGCCTGCTGTACTGTCTTGCCCAAGGGTTGGATGTGCCAGGTAAGATCGGACTTGCGGGGTTTAACGGGGTCGAATTGTTGGACGGATTGCCGCGCAGATTGGCGACGATGGATGCCTGTCGGCGCGAGATTGGACGGCGCGCGGCGCAGATTATCGCCGCCAAAGGCCAAGGCGGCGAAGTGCTGGAATTGTTTCCCACTTTGCAATTGGGCGATACAATCCGCCCCTAATTCATCCAATCGGGCCGCGGCAAGCCCAAGGCGGTTGGATCGTTCAAATAGACCGCCCCCAGCACCAATGCCGCCACGATCAGCACCGCAAAGGCAATTTTCCACGCGGAATAGGGACGCTCGCCCTGCACTTCGCCTGTCTGACCATTGACCAGAAACTGAAAACTGCGCCCGCCGTATTTATAGGCGGCGGTCCAGATCGGCAGCAGGATATGCTTGAACGTCTCATGGCTGTAGCGGGTGTTCATCGTGGTGATTTGTTGCACATCGCCGCCGATATCGCGGCGCACATCCATTGCAATAATACCCTCCATCACGCTGCGGGCGTTTGCGTGACCCTCGGCCAGTGGGATCGTATAGCCTTCGGCCTGAAATCCCGCCAGATAATCGGGATTATAGGGAACCAGTTTGTCCAAATCCCACGGTGTCAGCTCATTTCCCAGACGCGGCGGTGTGCTGCGTGAGGCAAGGGTAATCACATCGTCAAAATCACGCGACACTGTGCCTGATGCGGGATACCAGCGGGTGCGCTGCACCTGTTCGCTGCGCTGCTCGGATCTGCCATTCACATTGACAGTTACCATGCGGGTTTCATAATAATGCTCGCCGCGTTGACCCGTATAGCGTGTGGTCGTGGCCGCATCAAACGTCCAATATGGCACATATATCCCCGCCAAGGCGCGCCCCTTGCGCGTATATTCGACCAGACCATTCGGCGCGAACCACAAACGGCCCAACCACGTCGTCAGCGCGTCGCGGGCCGCGGATTCTGTCAGAACAAATGGCAAAACAGTATGAGGTTTGATATGGCGATGACTGCCTGTGTCGACCACGACGGGGGTCGCGCAATAGGGGCAAAGATTGGCGTGGTTTGCGCCCGAAAATTCGACCACCGCGCCGCAACTGGGGCAGGTGGTAGACCTGACATCTTCGGTCGCAGAGGCGGGAAGATCATCGGCCAGACCCAAATCCAGATCAATTTCCAGCAAGGCCTGCGCCAGATCTTGCGAATTTGGCGGCGTAATGGCTTGGGTGGCGGCACAATGATCGCAGATCAATTCCGCTGTGCCAGGTGCGTAACGCAGATCAGAGCCGCAGGCGGCACAAGGCCAGCGGTAAGCCTCGGTAACTTGGGACATGGGTTACGCCTTGGGGGGTGGGGGGGGCACAGCAGCAATCAGGCGCGACAATTCGGTTTCAGCGGCGGTTTTCCAGCCGTCTTGGCCTGCTGTCCAGACATGGGTTGCCGCCGTCAGCGCGCCCGTGACCGCCATCTGCGCCAAATCTGATTCTGCAAACGGCCCCTTGGTTTCGCCGTTCACCGCCAAATGCCAAGTCTTTGTTGCTGGGGGTGGGGGGGGCGGGGCGGCCAGCGGCGGCGTGGCCTGCGCGGGTGCAGCCCCCCATGGTCCCGCCACAGCGGCCATACCCGCCCCCATAGCCGCGCCCATCGTGGCCCCCATCGCGGAATTGGGTTGTGCCAAGCCTGTCGCGGCGTTGAACTGCATATATTTGTTCAAATCCCCCACGACGCCCATGGATGTCCGCTGATCCATCGCCTTTTCGACATCCTCGGGAAGGCTGATGTTTTCGATATAAAATTCGGGAATTGTCAGCCCATAGTCAGCGACCTTTCCCTCAATCGCCTTGGCAATCAGCGCGCCCAGATCGGCTGTATTTGCCGCCATATCCAACACCGGCATACCCGATTTCGCCAAAATCTGGCTGACCTCTTGCACGATAACGTTGCGGATCTGAAAACTGATTTCATCGGCGGTAAATTCCCCATCGGTGCCGACAATTTCTTGCATGAATTTGCCTGCATCGCCGACCCGCATCGTATAGGTGCCAAAGGCGCGCAGGCGCACGGGGCCGAATTCAGGATCGCGGCACATGATCGGGTTCTTCGTGCCCCATTTTTGATCGTTAAACCGCGTGGTGTTGATGAAATACACCTCGGATTTAAACGGGCTGTCAAAGCCGTGATCCCAATGCTGCAAGGTGGTCATGATCGGCATGTTGTTGGTTTCCAGCACATACATCCCAGGCCCAAAGACATCCGCCAACTGGCCTTCGTGGATGAAAACCGCTGCCTGTCCCTCGCGCACAGTCAGTTTTGCGCCGTATTTGATGGCATTACCACGGCGTTCAAACCGCCAGACCATGGTATCACGGCTGTCGTCTAACCATGTGATAACGTCAATAAATTCGCCGCCGAGAAATCCGAAAACCATGGGGTTGCCTCCGTTGCTATGTGTTTGCGCCCAAAAGGCGTCTTGCAAGAGCATCAATGATCGGGCGCGCTTGGGTTTCGGTCATGCCAGAGCGTAGCGCGGGATCGTAAAGCATTCTTAACATCAACTCATCCTGCCGCGTCAGCAAGGCGAATTCTTCGTCGTCGTTAAAGATTGAGGGGCGGGTCAAACCAGAGTCATTCGGCAATCCCAACCCTTGGGCCAATTCTTCGTGCATACAGGCCAAACGCATCAAATCGGGATGCTCGGACGGGATATAGACAAAAGCACGGTCATATTGGCCAGATTGGACATCGCTTTGCGTCCAAACGAGGCAATAGGTAGAGCGGTCCAGATTTGTGACGCCCGCGATTTGTGCCCCTCTAAGTTGCGGCAGGGCCGATTGGATGGCTGGTCCCAAGCGGCGGCGTTCGTCCAAATTGGCGATGGTGATAAAGAAATTTGGCTGGCTGTCGGTCAGGCCAATCGGGTGGCCCGTGATTTGGGACAACCGCGCCAAATAGGCGGCGATCCGCCCGCGATCGGCGATCTGACGTTCTGCAGGAACAGAGGCGCCAAAAGTCAAAGACACACGCACAGGATCATTCCAACGCGTCAGCGTGATTGGCGCGGATTGCGCGATAGAACCTCCTGCAGAATATTCCTCATGTAGGGCTATGCGAACGAAATTGGTCGCCAACATTTCAGCTGTCAAAGGCATATCCGCGCCCCCATCTGTGCGCAACAACCCTTGGGACAGAAGTTTATTTTGCACCTGCTGATAGTAATCTGCCAAAGCGATGCTTTCCACGCTGCGCGCTGCAGGTATCTTTGCGTCAGCAATTTGGGGGGCGGATATTGGCGTGCAGGCGGGCAGAATTGCCGCAGTCACGCCAATCAAACCCCATCGCAAAACGGCTGCCCCAAACATCATTCTTTAAGCGGCCCCAAGTGTGCCACGTGACTTGGCGGCTGATAATGTATCGCGAAGGTCAGATTCCATTTTCACCAGTTCCACCTCGGCATCAGCGCGGCGCGTCTTGCCCTCATCTGCGATCTTTAGGCTTTCTTCAATCGTGGCAACCAGCGTGGCATTGGCCTTTTTCACGGCCTCTATGTCAAACACGCCGCGTTCCATTTCGGTGCGCACAATGCGGTTGGCCTGTTGCAAATTTTCCGCATTGGCGGTCAGCAATTCATTGGTCAGATCGTTCGCGGCGCGCACGGCCTCGGCTGCCTCACGAGATCGCTGAATGGTGACGGCTTGGGCCAATTGGGTTTCCCAAAGTGGCACAGTGTTGACCAGCGTCGAGTTGATTTTCGTGACCAGTGACTTGTCGTTTTCCTGCACCAAGCGGATCGAAGGTAGGGACTGCATCGTCACCTGGCGGGTTAATTTCAGATCATAGACCCGACGTTCCAGATCATCGCGGGCCGAACGCAGATCGCGCAGTTCTTGGGCAATTTTTACTTGGTCCGCAGCGGCAGCAACCTCGGACTCTTTTGCGGGGATCGTGGTTGCGTCCAAATCCTTAAGTTTCGCCTCACCTGCCGCGATATAAAGGGCAAGCTCATCATAAAAATTCAACGTCTTGGTATACAGAATATCCAGACTTTTGATATCCTTTAGCAGCGTTGTTTCATGCGCCAACAGATCGTCCGAGACCATATCGATCTGGCCTTGGATGCGTTCGAACTTGGCGACAAAATTGGCAAAGGGCGCGGCGCGGCCCAGCAATTTTTCCCACCAAACCCGTTCGCGGCGGACATCCAATTCGCTGACAGAAAAGCCGCGAATTGTGGTAACCATTTTACGCAAACTGTCGCCTGCGGGACCAACATCTTTGTTCTTAACGCCTTGCAGCATTTCCTGACTGATCACCTGCAACTCTGCTTGCGCAGTGGCACCAAAGGAAATGATGGACTGCGCATTGCCAATATCTATCTCGTCGATCCGCTTGCGAATTTCGGCGGCCTGTTTGGCAGGTGCGGTCTCCAGCACGACCAAGGCGGTGCTTACCTCGGGCAGGGCATTGGTGGTGATCTGTTCTATGTCGGCAAGGCGGCGGTCATTGTCCATAATCATCTTTCTATATCGGGCTTAGGCGTTAAATTTCAGACGTTCCCGAAGAACGTCGATTTCAATGTTCAAATCTGTTTGGCTGTTGCCGATCAGGGTCTGACTGCGGCTGGCAAAGGTTGTCTGCAAATCCATCAGCAAGGATTCGTAGGCGGTGCGCGCTGTTGCGTCGTTTGTCTGTGCATAATGCGCGGCGAATTTCACTGTCGCATCACGTGCGCCGACCAGATAGACTGTCAGATACTTGCGTGCGGCGGTCAGATCGCTGGGGTCGGATTCAACGCCACGAAACAGACCGCGCGCTGTGGTGGCAAAGCTGTCCACACGCGATTGCAAGGCGCGGTCGCCCAAAGGGGCGATTGCGTCGCGCATTGCTGTCAAAGTGGCCTCTGCCTCATCGACATAGCGCGCCACGCGGTCGGATTGAAAGGCATCCATCCCTGCGCCACCTTTGTTGCGTAAAGGGTCAAAACCAAACGTCAACACGTGCAAAACCATCCCAAAACCGCCCAACACCGCCGACATAATCACATCGGTCTGCCCGATCCTTGCGCCCAAAAATAAGCCACCCGCCATAAAAAGCGCACCCAATGCCTTGCGCGGCAAGGCGGGGCGGCGGGCGATGGTGCGGAGCCGATAGGCCGCCTCGGCGCGTAACCCCTCGCGCGTCAACATCGCCGACGCAAGCAACGCAGCAAATGCTGTCACGGAAAAGATCAATTGCGACGGCGTTCCAAAATAGCCGCCGATCAGAAACAAGAACGGCAGAATAAACATCAACCTGATGCGGCGTTCAGGGGCCGCTTGCGCGACGCCTGCGGGCACTGCGTTTGGTGTCGACGTCGTCGCAGTCGGGCTGTATTTTCCGCCAAAACGTTGCGCCATACGCTAACCCCCCAACGTTGACACATAAAGCATCAGCGCCATCAGCATATAATAAGACAGTTTTTGCAGACCCTGTGCCGACATATCGCCCCCGCTGTCCCCGTGACTAGGCTTTTGTATCTGGGATAAACTATAGGCATTGCGCGGTCGTGATGCCAGTAGGCCAATGGGGAAAAGCGCGGCACTTGCATCACCGTTGCAAGAAAACCGCGCGGGTGCGGCCCTAACCGCCTTTTGGGCCACGCTTGGGGGGGGAATTGCGTGCGGGTCTCGCGGGTTTTGCAACGGTGGGCTTGGATGTTACAGGTTTTCCGCCAATTGGCTTGGACCCCGCTTTTGGTGCGCGGGCAGGATCCCATGTCTTGGACAGCGCATTCAAGGCCGCAGCAGTGCCAAAGGAACGCCGCGGCGCAGGCTCAATGCCACGATCTGCCAGATCCTTGCTGACACGGGCGGCGGCGTTGCGTTCTATCGCCATTTTCCCCTCTCGCATGACGGATCGGGTTGGTTTGCGGGGGCGGGCCTCATCTTCGGGGGTGCGGCCTTCGCCCAATTGATCGCGCAGCACTTTGCCTTTGATTTCTTCAACTTGACCGGGCGTCATATCGCCCAAACGAAATGGGCCATAGCTGATGCGGATCAGGCGATTCACTGTCAAATTGATCGCGGCCATGGCGCGGCGGATTTCGCGGTTCTTGCCCTCGCGCAGGCCCACAGTCAGCCAAGCATTGGCACCTTGAATGCGGTCAATAATCACATTCATGGGCTGAAAGCGCTCGCCCTCAATCTCAATGCCCTTACGCAAGGGTTCCAAATCGGGATCCATCGGATTGCCATTCACCCGCACCCGATATTTGCGCAGCCATCCCGTAGAAGGCAACTCTAAACGGCGTTTTAGGGCACCATCATTGGTCAACAGCAAAAGCCCTTCGGAATTCAAATCCAATCGCCCAATAGACATCACTCGGGGCAGTTCTGGGGGCAGATTGTCAAACACCGTCTCTCGACCCTTTTCGTCGGATTCAGATGTCACAAGCCCTTCGGGTTTGTAGTAAAGCCAAAGGCGCGCGGGTTCGGGTTCGGAAATGGGCTGACCGCGCACCATGATTTTGTCAGTCGGCGTGACATTCAGCGCGGGCGAAGTGATGACCTTGCCATTGACGGAAACCTCGCCCAATTCGATCATGCGCTCTGCCTCGCGGCGCGACGCGATGCCTACCCGCGACAGAACCTTGGCGATGCGGTCGCCGTCTGGTGTCGTTTGGGGCGTTTTCTTGGGGGGGCTTGTTTTTTCGGTCATTGCTTGCATCCTTGGGTTGGCGCATCACTGCGCGAATGTCGGGGGGGTAGCCCCCCAGACCCCCGAAGGTATTTGAATCAGTATGAAAGAGCAACGCGTGTTTATGTCCTTTATGGAGGCGGCCTTGGATGAGGCGCGCGGTGCGGGTCTGCGGGGGGAAGTGCCCGTGGGGGCGGTGGTTGTCAAAGATTCGGTGATTGTGGCGCGGGCTGGCAATCGCACGCGGGAATTATCCGATCCCACGGCCCATGCAGAGGTTTTGGCGATACGGGCGGCTTGTGCCGCCTTGGGGTCAGAGCGGTTGGTTGGGCATGATTTATACGTGACGCTGGAACCTTGTGTGATCTGCGCGGGGGCGATTGCTGCGGCGCGGATTGGGCGGCTGTATTACGGGGCGGGGGATATGAAATCGGGCGGTGTGGCGCAAGGGCCGCGGGTGTTTTCGCATCCCCAATGTCATCATGTGCCAGAGGTTTATGAGGGGATCGCTGCTGCGGCGTCCGAGGCGATTTTGAAAGATTTCTTTGCGCGTATGCGGCAGAGCTGAGGCGGATTTATTTGCAACAGGTTGCGTTTGAAAATCGCGGGGCGCAGAAATCTTTTGGTTTCGGGGTGCAACTGTGAGATGTAGATGCCATCTACATCAGCCAGTGGAGGGCAGTATGATGAATATTTGTGCCCCTGTATGGCAGCGATTTATCCGCTGAGCTGTAGACCCGCCAGCGCAAATGCGCGGCATTTTTTCCAAAAACTATAATCCAAAAACCATAACATAGGCACCCGTTGGGGTGAGGTGAGACCATGAATGACAGCCCTGTTTTGGGGGATGCTGTCCAGATGATGCGTGATTTGATCTCGCGTTTTGGGGCATTCCGCGTTTTTACCAGTTATCTGCGGGCAATTATGCGGCCTGCCCCGCGCAATCTTGAGGTGCCGGATTATTTGCGCCATGATTTGGGCTTGCCACCGCGCCCGCCTGATCTGACGATATGGGAGAGGTATAGATAAGATTTCGGCATAAGTTCTTTATCCCCGACCCCGCAAGCGCCTTGCAGCCTTGCGGGGTCGGGGGTAAACGGAACCCGGAATTTGACGGAGCATCCCATGTCGATCGACATTGATACAGCGCGCAAAGTGGCGAAACTGGCCCGTATTCGGGTGGAGGAGGCGGCCTTGCCTGAACTCGCGGGGCAGCTTTCGGGGATATTGGGATTTATGGAGCAACTGAACGAAGTGGATGTGACAGGCATTGAGCCGATGACATCCGTCACGCCGATGCGTTTGGTGCGCCGTGTGGATGTTGTGACCGATGGCAATATTCAGGCGCAAATTCTGAAAAATGCGCCCGATGCGCGTGAGGGGTTCTTTGCGGTGCCAAAGGTGGTCGAATGAGCGCGTCTTGGACAATTTCGCAGGCGCGGGATGCGCTGCGCAAGGGTGAGATTACGGCGGTCGATCTGACGATGTCGTGCCTCACCGCAATCGATGCGGCGGACGATCTGAACGCATTCGTGCATAAGACGCCTGAAATCGCGCTGGACCAAGCGCGGGCGGCGGATCTGCGCATTGCTGCGGGTGATGCGCCCAGTATGTGCGGCATTCCGTTGGGCATAAAGGATTTGTTTTGCACAAAGGGGGTGGCGTCACAGGCCGCGTCCAATGTGCTGCGCGGGTTCAAGCCGGAATACGAATCGACCGTGACGGCCCAGCTGTTTGGCGCGGGCGCGGTGATGCTGGGCAAGTTGAATATGGATGAATTCGCGATGGGGTCGTCGAATGAATCGTCATGCTATGGGCCAGCGGTGAACCCTTGGAAGATTGATGATCGCCGGTTGACACCTGGGGGATCATCTGGCGGGTCGGCGGCCGCAGTGGCGGCGGATTTGTGCTTGGCGGCAACGGGGACGGATACGGGCGGATCGATCCGTCAGCCTGCTGCGTTTACGGGCATCACGGGGATTAAGCCCACCTATGGGCGCGTGTCGCGCTGGGGGATCATCGCCTATGCGTCCAGTTTGGACCAAGCGGGGCCGATGACCAAATCGGTGCGCGATGCGGCGATTATGCTGGAGGCGATGGCAGGGTTCGACCCCAAGGATTCGACCAGCGCTAATCTGGCCGTGCCTGAATTTGAGGCGGCCCTGACGGGCGATATTCGCGGCAAAAAGATTGGTATCCCGCGGGAATATCGCGTGGATGGTATGTCGGCAGAGATTGCCGCCCTGTGGGATAAGGGCACGGATATGCTGCGGGCGGCAGGGGCCGAGATTGTGGATATTTCCTTGCCCCATACGAAATACGCGCTGCCTGCCTATTACGTGATTGCGCCCGCCGAGGCGTCCAGCAATTTGGCGCGCTATGACGGCGTGCGCTATGGCCACCGTGCGGCGCTGACGGCGGGCGATGGCATCACCGATATGTATGAAAAAACCCGCGCCGAGGGTTTCGGTCCCGAGGTGCAGCGCCGCATCATGGTTGGCACCTATGTGCTGTCAGCGGGGTTTTATGACGCCTATTATAACCGCGCGCGCCGCGTGCGGGCGCTGATCAAACGCGATTTTGAACAGGCCTTTGCCGCGGGGATTGATTGCATCCTTGCCCCCGCCACACCCACCAGCGCCTTTGGTCTGGGCGAGATGGCCAGCGCGGATCCCGTGGAAATGTATCTGAATGATGTCTTTACAGTCACGCTGAACCTTGCAGGTCTGCCGGGGGTTGTGGTGCCCGTTGGGCTTGATTCCAAAGGACTTCCTTTGGGATTGCAACTGATTGGGCGGCCTTGGGAAGAAGGCGATCTGCTGAACCACGCCTATGTTTTGGAACAATCTGCAGGATTTGTGGTCAAACCGCAAAAATGGTGGTAAAAGGTCGTCAAAACAATAAACGACCGAGGCAGCAGATGCGTTCCACTTTAGTGATTTTGGCAACTTTTGGGCTGACAGCTTGTGCCCCCGCCGTGCCCGATTCAGGGCAGGGCGTTGGATTTAGTGACTATGGAGCCTATCTGCGCGAACAGGCCGCCGCAAAGGCCTATGCACCACAGCAACCCGCGATTGGCCAACCTTTTGGCACTGGGTTTGTTGGAACGCAACCGATTGCCGCGCAACCCAGCGCAGGGTTTTCTACAGCCGCCGCCGCCGCCGCGATCGACAATTCCGCAACAGCGCAGGTGCCATTCCAATATGAGGGCGCCGCCCCACAGGGAAATGTTGCGCAGGGCAAAGTGATTGGCGTGCCATTGGCCGCAATTCCTTCCCAGACCGTTCAAATCGCTCCCGCTGCTATCCCCGCAGATGGTCTGCGCGGGGTCACGCCGGCGGGTATCAAGGAAATGACTGTGAACTATGCGACCGACACGGCGGGCGTGTCGAATGAGCAGGACTTTGACGCAGTTTCGGCCAGCCGCACCATCGAGGGTGATAAGGCCCAGATTGAGCGCAACAAAGCACAGTATAAAATCGACCAACCCACATCTGTGCCACAGCGCACGGGCGCTGTTGGCCCCAGCATTGTCGAATATGCCTTGGCTACTCAGCATCCTGTCGGCGTGAAACTGTTCCGCCGTTCGCCGTTTCGGTTCAAAAACCCGCAAACGGCCTGTTCGGCCTATGACACGGACGACAGCGCGCAAGAGGCGTTTTTGGCTGCAGGTGGGCCTGACCGTGATCGTCTGGGATTGGACCCAGATGGCGACGGTTTTGCCTGCGGTTGGGATCCCACCCCCTATCGTGCGATTGCCCAGTAGCGGCGTATGATCGCTTCGCCGAATTTCAATGAACGGCGCGGCGGGGCACGGCCCAGCCTGATCGTTTTGCATTACACCGCGATGGCCAACTGCGCCGAGGCTCTTGCCCGTCTGTGCGATCCAACCCACGAGGTGTCAGCGCATTGGCTGATTTCCGAGACCGGAGAAACCATCGCGCTGGTGGACGAACAAATGCGCGCATGGCACGCGGGTGCAGGAGGCTGGGGGGGGCTAAGCGATATAAACTCTCATTCCATCGGCATTGAATTGGCCAATGCCGCGGATCATCCCTTTCCCGAACCCCAGATGGCGGCGCTGGAAACCCTGTTGCGGGCGGTGATGGCGCGCTGGGATATCCCCCCAAACCGCATCATCGCCCATTCCGACATGGCACCCAGCCGAAAATCCGATCCCGGCCCACGGTTTGATTGGCAGCGATTGGCGCGGCAAGGCCTGTCTATTTGGCCAGAGGCTATAGCCCCGATGGACCCTTTGACCTTTTGGCCCGCAGTGGCCAAGCTTGGCTATCCTGACGCCTCTGATGCGGCGCTGCTTGCTGCCTTTCGATTGCGATTTCGGCCTTGGGCGCGCGGGGATTTAGACGGCTGGGATGCAGCAATCGCCCATAGTTTGGCGGTTGACCAAAACCTTGCTCTGACATAAGCCTTAGATTGCGCGGATGGCTGGATGACCGCGGGGCCAAGTTCCGAAAGGGCGGACCCGAGGAAAGTCCGGACTCCATGAAGGAAGGGTGCTGGGTAACGCCCAGCGGGGGCAACCCCAGGGAAAGCGCCACAGAGAAGAGACTGCCATGGTGCTCGGCCTAGCCGTGCTGTTCCATGGCGATGGTGAAACGGTGGGGTAAGAGCCCACCGCGGTCTTGGCAACAAGAGCGGCATGGCAAGCCCCACCCGGAGCAACGCCGAATAGGAACCTTGCGTGGAAAGGTCCGCGATATGGGCGCAAGCCCCGACAGCGGAGACCTCCACAGGGAGACTTCAGCCCTAAGGTTCGGGTTGGCAGCTTGACCGCCTTGGTAACAAGTGCGGCAGAGGAATGGTCATCCAAGGGGGCAACCCCGGGACAGAATCCGGCTTATAGGCCGTCCGCGCAATTGACCGCCCGTTTGACCCTATGTCGGGACGCTCCGCGCGAGGTATTTTTGTCAGTATGAAAGGTCGCTTTTTCATACTGATCCAAATACCTCCGCCGGAGGCACCCATCATCCGTGCCAAAATGGCGTTTGCCTGTTGACTCTGGGTGGCTGATGCGTAAAAGGCAAGCTTCAAGGATTTCACCAAGGCGTAGGCCTTGGGTTCGAGGAGAATTACTATGGCCAAACCGGCGACGATCAAGATCCGTCTGAACTCGACGGCAGGCACGGGGCACTTTTATGTGACCAAAAAGAACGCGCGCACCATGACCGATAAAATGGTTGTGAAAAAGTATGACCCCGTCAAGCGCGAGCATGTCGAATATAAGGAAGGCAAGATCAAGTAAGATATTGTCAGTTCTGTATTTAAAAGCCGCGCCTTCGGGCGCGGTTTTTGCATATAGTGGCCTTGATTGCTGGGCGATGGTTTTCCCTTCATCCCGCAGTCGTGTTTAGAATTACCCGTGTGAACGGCAGCTTTTTTGCGGTATGAAAACGCCAGTGGCTCTTCGTCGGGGGCGTGTCCTGAATATACGTATGCAACACTGGGGTTTGGAAAATGTGTTGGTGGTCGCAGGCGTGCTTTGGGTAAAAGAATAGCGTTTTGTCTGTCACCTTTCTCGCATGATCTGAAGGCGCGGCAAGATGCGGCGGTCAGGCCGCGCAAATCTGGCTGAGATGCAGTGTTTTTGTTGATAACACGGAGAGGTTAATTTGTGTGTGATCGGTTTGGGGCACCGCAATCGGGGGCGCTTGCGATAACACAGGCAGTGGCTCTTGCTTTTTGACGGATATATGAGGTTGGATAACCCAGTTACGACGGGCAATTTTGCGACCGGCACCGCTGCGCTTGCCGGTGCAAACAAGCGGGTGCGCGGCATGAGGTGATGATGGAACGCGATCATTTAGAAAGCCACTATATATCCCGCGTGGGATGGCTGAGGGCGGCGGTTTTGGGGGCAAATGATGGCATTGTCTCAACAGCATCGTTGATTGTTGGGGTCGCGGCGGTGTCCGATCGCCCCGCGATCTTGTTGGCGGGGGCGGCGGGTCTTGCGGCCGGCGCGCTTTCTATGGCGGCTGGGGAATATGTTTCTGTTTCCTCGCAGGCTGATGCGGAAAAAGCTGATATTGCCCGCGAGAAAGTCGAGATTGACATCGACCCAGCGGGTGAGGAACGCGCATTGGCCAATATTTACCAACGCCGTGGTGTGCCGATGGAATTGGCGTTGCAGGTCGCTGCTGCCTTGCACAAAACGGACGCCTTAGCGGCCCACACCCGCGACGAATTGGGCATTTCCGCCGCAACCGAGGCGCAACCGCTGACGGCTGCTGCTGCCTCTGCGCTGGCATTTTCACTGGGCGCGGGCCTGCCGCTGGGGATGGCGGCATTGGTGCCGACAAACAATATCAGCCTGTGGGTGACGGTTGTGTCGCTTGTTTTCTTGGCCGTATTGGGTGCTGTTGGGGCCAAAGCGGGTGGTGCGCCGATGTTGCGGGCCGTTCTGCGCGTTACCTTTTGGGGCGCGGTGGCCATGGCTGTCACCGCTTTGGTCGGGCAGATGTTTGGCGCCGTCGTCTAGCACCGTGAAACGTAGTGTGGGCTGGCTGAATATGAAAAGGGCCACAGGTTTTCCTGTGGCCGCTTAGTTTTGTGACGGTTAGATCAGTTCCGATTGCCAAGGAATTGCAGCAGAAACATGAACATATTGATAAAGTCCATGTAGAGGCGCAGCGCCCCCATGATGGCCGACTTGCCCAACCAGTCGCTATCACCTTGCTGGGCATGGGCAACATATTCCGTCTTGATCGACTGGGTGTCATAGGCGGTCAGACCCGCAAAGATCAGCACGCCGATGACCGAAATCGCAAACGCCAGTGCCGAGGACGCCAAAAAGATATTGACGATGGAGGCCACGATCAACCCGATCAGACCCATCATCAAGAATGTGCCCATCCCCGACAAATCCCGCTTGGTCGTGTAACCATACAGGCTGAGACCCGCGAAGGAAATTGACGTGACCAAAAAGGTCTGCGCGATGGACGTTTGTGTATAGGCCGCAAAGATGAACGACAGCGACAGGCCCATCATTGCGGCATAGGCATAAAAGAACAGCTGTGCGGCGGCCACCGACATTCGGTTGATCAGCGCGCCAAAGGCAAAGACCATTGCCAATGGGGCAAACATCACCACCCATTTCAGCGGCGTGCCAAACACCGCTGCAACCATCGCAGGGCTGGTGCCAACGCCCCAAGCCACGCCTGCGGTCAAAAGCATGCCCACGGACATCAGCCCGTAAACCTTGTTCATATGCGCGCGCAACCCTTGGTCAATCACAGCGGTCTGGGCGCCAACCGTCCGGATCGTTTGATATTCAGCCATTTCAGCCTCCGATAATTTGGGCGCGAGATGCGCCTATGATGTCCATATCGAAAGAGGCTAGCGCATTTTCAAGGGAAACGGGTGAAAAAATTTCGATTATCTTTGCCGCCACGTTTTTGGCGCGTCCCAAATCTTGCAAGCGATCCGAACCTGTTCGCGGGTAAGGCCGATATCGCGCAATCGATGATCCTCCATCTGCGACAGGCGGCGATGGTCTTGCCAATCGTGAAAACGACGCAGAATGCTGCGCTGCTGTAATTTTTCGGTGCGGACCAACGAAATCGGGGCGCGCAATGCAGAAAAAACCATGATGAAACCTTTCTCAGATCAATTTTTGTGATGATAGGCTGAATTGCATCACGTCACTTGATTTGTTTAAATCAATCCGATATATTAGAAAAATGAATGATTTTGACTTGAACTATCAATGTTTGTGATATGACTAGAAATCTTGACATCACCGCCCTGCGCTCTTTCGTCGCAATCGTTGATGCGGGTGGTGTGACGCGTGCGGCAGGGTTCCTTAATCTGACGCAATCGGCAGTGTCGATGCAGATCAAGCGGCTGGAAGATTTGTTGAACTTACCGTTGTTTGACAGATCGACACGCAAAATGACCCCGACCCCAGCCGGCGAGCAGTTGCTGGGGTATGCGCGCAAAATGCTGGCGTTGAATGATGAGGTTTTTGGCCGCCTGACCGAGGCGCAGCACGAGGGTGAAATCATTCTGGGTGTGCCGCATGACATCGTTTATCCAACGATTCCGCCCGTGCTCAAGGCTTTTGCTGTGGATTTTCCGAAAATGCGGATCACTTTGGTCTCGTCCTTTACCAAAACCCTGAAAATGCAGTTCGCCCAAGGTGAATGCGATCTGATCCTGACCACCGAATCTGTGGTGGACTCGGGCGGCGAAACCTTGGCAGAATTGCCCTTGGTTTGGTTGGGGGCTGTCGGTGGGTCGGCATGGAAACAGCGCCCCTTGCGACTGGCCTTTGAAGATCGTTGTTTCTTTCGTGCAGGTGTGCAGGGCGCACTGGATGAGGCGGGCATTGCCTGGAATATGGCGGTTGATGGGGCCAGCACCCGTGCGATAGAGGCATCTGTTTCGGCTGATCTGGCAGTCCATGCTGTTCTTTTGGGGACCGAACCGCCCTTTGCCGAACGCATACATCATGGCGGCGCGCTGCCCGATCTGGGCGGGGTGAAGATCAATATGTATGTCGCGAGCCCCGTGCATTCCCCCGCAATCACGGCCTTGGCGGCGATGATCCGACAAGGTTACGCGATGCGATCATTGCGCGCTGTCGCCTAGTGTAATCACCACTTTGCCCGTTGATTTGCGGTCGCGCAGCAGGGCCAGTCCCTTGGGATAGTCGTCAAAGGGCAAAATATCGCTGATATGGGGGTGCAAATCCCCTTTTCCAATCCTATCAAAAAACGCACGCAGACTGTCGGTCAGCAATTGTGGCGCAAAGTTCAGATAGGCGCCCCAATATAGGCCCATCACAGTTAGGTTTTTGACCAACAGCAGATTGGCAGGAATTTGCGGCACTTCGCCTCCGGCAAAGCCGATGCTTAACAGTCGTCCCTCTGGCTTTGTGGCAGAAAGGGCCGCCATAAAACCCGCCCCGCCTACGGCGTCATAGACCACATCCACCCCGCCAATGGCCTTGAATGCTGCCTTTAAATCCGGCGTATCCGAGTCGATCAGCGCGTCCGCCCCTGCCCGCCGTGCGATCGCCAGACGCGCGCGCCCACGCGCCGAGGCGATCACGCGTGCCCCAACGGATTTGGCGATCTCAACGGCGGTCAATCCGACACCTCCAGCGGCGCCCAAGACCAAAACTGTTTCGCCGGCCCGAAGTTTGGCCCGATGGATCAATGCCAAATGTGAGGTGCCATAGGCGATTTGGGTCGCGGCGGCGGTGCTGAAATCTATCGCATCAGGCAGGGGGGTCACGCGGGCTGTATCCACTGCCACCCGCTGGGCCAAACCGCCTGATCCAACAAAAGCCGCAACGCGGGTTCCAATTCTGGGCCCTGTGGTGTCTGGGCCAAGCGCCATGATCGTTCCCGCCACCTCTAGGCCTGGAATGTAGGGCAGGGGCGGGCGTTCTTGGTAGCGGCCGCTTTGCATCAACAAATCAGCATGATTTAACCCACAAGCCGCGACTTCGATCAACGCTTGGCCCTGTCTTGGGATCGGATCAGCCAGTAGCGTCAGTTCCGCCGGCTGTCCCAATTCTGTCACTTGCCATGCCCGCATGGTATCTCCTTTTTCGCGCCCGCCGTGTTCGCCATGATGCGGCCTTAAGTGGTTTAAGAAAAGCGACGGCGCAGAGAAATCAGTTTGCCCTAAAGCGAGTGATGACTGTATCAAAATTATCGATTCGTTAACCATGATGATACAAAACAGGGTAAAACAGCTATCTTCCCTTAGGTCAGTTTAGTCTTTATGACTTATTTTATTATCCAAAAGGATATATAATTGGATAATATGAATAGGTTACATTGTGCAAATGAACGACTAGAATTGCCCCTATTAAACTTGCTTATGGCAAGGAAAGGCAATTAGGGGTTGAATGACGCTATGAAGCATCCAGTAGATATTCACGTGGGAAAACGCATTCGGCATCGTCGCTGGATGATCGGCATGACCCAGCAGCAGTTGGGCGACAAGGTTGGAATCAAATTCCAGCAAATCCAAAAATATGAGACGGGTATGAACCGCGTCAGCGCGTCGCGTCTTTGGGACATCGCCGACACGTTGGGGGTCACGATTTCATTTTTCTTTGAGGGTCTGAGCGAGGGCGATGCGCCTGCGGCGGCCACCAATGACATGATGGCCGAAAAAGAGGCGTTGGATCTGGTGCGGTCTTATTATGCCATCCCAGAGGCGCAACGCCGTCGTCTGTTCGATCTCGCACGGGTTTTGTCCGAAGCCGCATGATTTGACCGCAAGATCTGCTTGCGTGATGCTGGCGGCACTTGCCTTTCGCCGTAGGTTTGCTGAAAGTGATGAAAGCCCCCGCAGCTTTGTGGGGGCTCATTCATTTGGGGGCCTTGATGCTGACGGACGCGGACAAAGACGATATCATTGGGACTGCCGCCGCTTTGGCAGACGTTGCGCGCCTTATCACCCTGAAACATTTTCGCAGCGATGATTTGACGGCCGAAAACAAAGAAACCAACCGTTTTGATCCTGTGACAGTGGCAGATCGTGCCTGCGAATTGGCTATGCGCGATCTATTGGCCTTGCGCCGCCCCAAGGATGCGATCTTGGGCGAAGAATTCGCTGCCAAAGCGGGAACGACCGGATTGACTTGGGTGCTAGACCCGATTGACGGCACACGCAGTTATTTGTCGGGCGCGCCGACATGGGGAGTGCTGATTTCGGTGCGCGATGCAAGCGGGCCGATCTATGGCCTGATTGACCAACCCTTTATAGGTGAGCGATTCGCAGGCGGTTTTGGCCATGCCGAATCCACAGGGCCGATGGGGCCGCGCGCCCTAAAAACCCGTGCGCCGCGTGCCCTATCAGAGGCGATTTTGTTTTCCACCTTTCCCGAAGTGGGCACCAAAGCCGAGGGGGATGCTTTTCGTCGCGTCTCGGCGACTGCAAAACTCACACGCTATGGGACGGACTGCTACGCCTATGCGCTGATCGCACTTGGGCAGATCGATTTGGTGATCGAGGCGGGATTACAAGCCTATGACGTCCAAGCTCCGATGGCAGTGATCCATGCCGCAGGCGGGATTGTGACCAATTGGCAAGGCGGGCCTTGCGCCGAGGGCGGACAGATTCTGGCAGCGGCGAATGTCGATATACACGCTGCAGCCATGGCTTTGCTGAACCAATAGGGGAGCGCTGCCCCCAAGTCACATGGACAACGTCAATGTGACCCTCCCCCCAGGATATTTTGGAAAAAGAGAAGTTGGCATGGACCGCTTTTCTTTAGAGGAAATTTGGATAAACTACATTGGCGCAAGTCCTTCCCCCTTCTGTTGCGCGGGATCCACCGAAGGGGGTGGGGGGATTTATGTCTGAAATATTGATCAAACAGGCGGATGTCGTGGTGACGATGGACGCTGGACGGCGCGAGTTGGCGGGGGCAGATGTGCTGATCCGCGATGGGGTGATTGCGGAGGTTGGCGTCGAACTGTCTACAACGGGAGAGGTGATTTTGGCGCGGGGCTGTGTGGTGACCCCTGGATTGGTCAACACGCACCATCATCTGTATCAAACCCTGACTCGCGCCGTGCCTGGTGGGCAAGATGCGTTGCTGTTTGGCTGGCTGAAAACATTGTATCCTATCTGGGCGCAGTTTGGCCCAGAAGAGATGTTTATCTCGGCCCAAGTTGGTCTGGCGGAACTGGCGCTGTCAGGGTGCAGCATGACATCGGATCATCTTTATCTTTTCCCCAATGGCGCACGATTGGATGATACGATTGCGGCGGCGCAAGAGGTGGGGTTGCGTTTTCACCCAACGCGGGGTGCCATGAGCATTGGCGAATCTTTGGGCGGTCTGCCGCCCGACAGTTTGGTCGAAAATGAGGCGGCGATTTTGAACGATTGTATCCGCCTTGTGGACGCCCATCATGACCCACGTGACGGATCGATGTTGCGGGTGGGGATCGCGCCCTGCTCTCCTTTTTCGGTCAGCCGCGATTTAATGCGCGATGCGGCGCTGTTGGCGCGTGACAAAGGTGTCATGCTGCACACCCATCTGGCTGAAAATGACGAGGATATCGCCTATTCCTTGGCGAAATTCGGCTGTCGGCCTGGGCAATATGCCGAAGATCTGGGCTGGACGGGGGCGGATGTTTGGCACGCGCATTGCGTGAAATTGAATGCCGCCGAGATTGCCATGTTTGCGCGCAGCGGCACGGGTGTTGCGCATTGCCCCTGTTCCAACTGTCGCCTTGGATCGGGGATTGCGCCCTTGCGCGCAATGCGGGATTCGGGGGTCAAGGTGGGCCTAGGCGTCGATGGATCGGCCAGTAATGATGCGGGCAATCTGATCCTAGAAGCGCGCCAAGCGCTCCTGCTGCAACGGGTCAAAAATGGCGCGGATGCAATGTCCGCGCGCGAGGCGCTGGAGGTGGCGACCCTCGGCGGTGCACAGGTCTTGGGACGCAGCGATTGCGGCAGTTTGGCGGTCGGAAAACGCGCTGATATTGCCATTTGGGATGTCTCGGGGATTGAAGGTGCGGGGTCTTGGGATTCCGTCGCATCTTTGGTTTTGTGCGGCCCGCCGCGCGTGCGCGATTTGATCGTCGAGGGGCGCAAAGTGGTCAGTGACGGCCAATTGGTGACGTTGGATTTGCCAAACGTGATCGCGCGGCAAAACCGTTTAGCGAAACGATTGATGTTGTGATACCCAATCGACAAAAGGCGCGCCAAGACAATCAGGAGCACGATATGTCGCTAGAACTCTTATCCAACCCTGACCTCACGGTTGGCCCCGATCAACGCCCCAGATGGAACAGCGCCCCCCATCGTCGCCATGGTTTTCACAACCTGCACCGCCTGTTGCGTTACAGCCAAAGTTTCCGCGCAGGGCTGGTCATGCCGCTGCGCCTCTCGGCTGATTTGACGATTGCCGCGCGGGCAGATGTGCGGGAACTGACCTCTGGCCCGTGGTTTTCCGCGATGATCGTGATCGAGGAGGGGCGTATTTTGTTCGAATCCTATGCCCCCGATTTCGGCCCGACGCAGCCGCATTCGATCATGTCCATTTCCAAAATGGTGCTAAATCTTATGGTTGGGCGACTGGTTGAAGATGGCACGATCAACCTTGCCGCGCCCGTTGCAACCTATTTGCCCATGATCGGGGCGGGTTATGCGGGGGCAACTGTGCAGCAGGTTTTGGACATGAACTTGCGCAATGCCTATGATGAAAACTATCAGAACCCGCTTGCCACCGTTTTCGCGCATGAGGCGGCCTGCGGGATGCGTTTGCCGCATGGGGTCGAGGTTATGAACCGCGATTTTGTGGCCAATATTGGTCTGGCTTTGGGCGCGGCGGACTGTATGAACCCAAGCGGGGTGTGCGATTACAAAAGCGCCAACACCGAGGTTCTGGCAATGATCGTCGCGGCAGTGGGCCCGCGGAATTTGCAGGCATGGCTGGCAGATTTTGCCGATGCTGCTGGCATCGAGGGTGCGCTGATTGTGCAGACGGATCGTGCCGGCATGCCGATTTTGAATGGGGGAATGTGTCTGACCGCGCGCGATCTGGCCCGCTATGGCGCGCTGTTTGCCCGTATGGGGCGCGGCGTGGACGGGACAGAATTCGGATCGGCGGCCTTTTTGCGTGCGACGCTGGCGGGTGGTGTTCCCATGCCCGCGCCGCGCAGCCATCTGCGGTATTCCAACCAAACCAATACGAACGGCCAGTGGCTGGGGCACGGCGGCTATGGCGGCCAATATCTGCTGGCCAATCCACAAACGGGACGTGTCGCGGCATATCTGTCGGTCCTGCAAAACGAAAGCGGTTACGATAGCGCCTATTATCCGCCGATCATTTCTATGCTAGACGATATTTGCGCCGCTTGATCAGCTTGCAACTCATTGGCGAAGCAAAGCGCTGTCGCTTGGATAAGGTGATGCCACACGCGCTTGCGGCGCATCCTTGGGTGTGCCGTCGTGGCCTTGTCATGCCCAGCCTCACACTGGGCATTGACCTTTTACATCGGTCTTGTCATGTCTTGACCTTTGTTGACGGAATTCGACCATGATCACACCCGTTCTGCCCACTTATATTCGCGCACCCTTGGCCTTTGTGTCAGGCGTGGGCTCTTGGCTGACGGCCGAGGACGGCGCGCGATATCTGGACCTTGGCGCGGGGATTGCTGTCAATGCGCTGGGCCATGCCAATCCTGCATTGGTGGCGGCGCTGACGGCGCAGGCGGGGCAACTTTGGCATGTTTCAAACCTGTATCGCATTCCGCAGCAGGAACATCTTGCGCAGATGCTGGTGGATCACACTTTCGCCGATACGGTGTTCTTTACCAATTCAGGGACCGAAGCGGCGGAATTGGCGATCAAAATGGCGCGCAAGCATCATTATGATTTGGGCCATTCGGA
The DNA here is from genome assembly GCA_040398785.1 of Cypionkella sp. GTDB lineage: Bacteria > Pseudomonadota > Alphaproteobacteria > Rhodobacterales > Rhodobacteraceae > Cypionkella. The sequence goes on from JBBATJ010000001.1 coordinate 312,900, forward strand.
GCGCACGCAGATCATCACCTTTGAAGGCGCGTTTCATGGCCGCTCGACGGGGGCGATTGCGGCGGCTGGCTCGGAAAAGATGGTCAAGGGATTTGGTCCCCTGATGCCAGGATTTCGTCAAATGACATGGGCCGATCATGATGGCTTGCGCGCCGCAATCACCGATCAGACCTGCGCCGTGATGATCGAACCGATCCAAGGCGAAGGCGGCATACGCGCCGTTCCAGATCAATGCCTCAAAGGCCTGCGCGATCTTTGTGATGCCACGGGCACTTTGTTGATTTTTGATGAGGTGCAATGCGGCATGGGGCGGACAGGGAAACTGTTTGCACATGAATGGGCGGGTGTTGCCCCGGATATTATGATGGTCGCCAAAGGGATTGGCGGCGGTTTTCCCTTGGGCGCAGTTTTGGCCACTGAAAACGCGGCCTCTGGTATGACCGCAGGCACGCATGGATCGACGTATGGGGGCAATCCTTTGGGGTGCGCTGTGGGCGTCGCAGTTCTGGAAATTGTCGGCCAAGATGCCTTCTTGTCCGAAGTCTTGCGCAAAGGTGCGGCTTTTGCCCAAGGCCTTGCATCGCTGGTTGCGCGGCATCCGAATGTCTTTTCGCAGGTGCGCGGCCAAGGCCTGATGCTGGGCCTGAAATGCGTCTTGCCCAACACTGATATCGTCAAGGCCGCCTATGCGCAAAATCTGCTCACAGTTGCCGCCGCTGACAATGTGCTGCGCCTTTTGCCCGCGCTGAATATCCCAGACACCGATATCACAGAGGCTTTGGCCCGCCTAGACCGCGCTGCCACCTCACTCTAGGCTTCTTCTTTTCACAAATATCCTCGGGGGTCTGGGGGCAGTCCCCAGCACTCTCCAAAATCCAGGCCTGATATGAAACATTTCCTTGATATCCACACCACCGACGCTGCAGAACTGCGTAGCATGATCAATTCTGCCCATGCGATGAAGGCAGCCCGCCATAACCGCCCCAAAGGCACGCGGGACGATGATCAACCGCTTGCAGGGCGCATGGTTGCCTTGATCTTTGAAAAACCATCAACGCGCACGCGGGTGTCATTTGATGTGGGCGTGCGTCAAATGGGCGGCGAGACGATGGTTTTGTCGGGCAAGGAAATGCAACTCGGGCACGGCGAAACCATTGCCGATACGGCGCGGGTTTTGTCGCGCTATGTCGATCTGATCATGATCCGCACCTTTGAAGAGGCCACGCTACTTGAGATGGCCGAACACGCCACGGTCCCCGTCATCAACGGTCTGACCAATCGCACCCACCCCTGTCAGATTATGGCGGATGTGATGACCTATGAAGAACACCGCGGCCCCATTGCGGGGCGCAAAGTGGTCTGGGCGGGCGATGGCAACAATGTCTGCGCGTCATTTTTGCACGCGGCAGGTCAATTCGGGTTTGATTTCACGTTTACGGGGCCAGAGCCTTTGGACCCCGAAGCGGGATTCGTCGAATTCGCGCGCAATTGTGGAAGCAAGGTGACCTTTGAACGCGATCCCGCAATTGCGGTGCAAGGCGCGGATTTGGTGGTCACAGACACTTGGGTGTCGATGCATGATCCCGAATCCGCCAAAGAACGCCGCCATAACCAACTGCGTGGATATCAGGTCAATGAAGCGCTTATGATGAAGGCCAAGCCCGACGCCCTGTTCATGCACTGCCTTCCTGCGCATCGCAACGATGAAGTAACCTCTGTCGTGATGGACGGCCCCCATTCCGTTGTGTTTGATGAGGCGGAAAACCGCCTGCACGCGCAAAAGGCTGTTATGCGGTGGTGCTTGGGGCTGTAGGTGGGGCGATCGGCCCTTGATTCAGCGGCGCGGCGCAGTGCGCCGCAAGCATTTTCCAAGGCGCGCGCGCCTTGCGTGCCGTGTGGCATTGAGGTTTATTTTGCTTGCCTTGCGCTGAAATTGCGGATCAATCTGCCGTGAAATCAACAAAAGGTGTGCGATGCAATCCCCAACCCCATTTTTCACCCATTCTTTGACGGCCCTGTCCAGCATTTTGGCCAAGGCTGAGGCCTATGCCGAGTCCAAGCGGATGAAGCCCGATGTTATGCCAAACCTGCGTTTGGTCGCCGATATGTTCCCCTTGGCGCGTCAAGTTATGATCGCCACCGACCATGCCAAGGGTGCCTCGGCGCGTTTGGCGGCGATGGAGGTGCCGTCATTTGTTGATGACGAGACGACTTTGCCCGAGCTGCGCGCCCGCATTGAGAAAACCATCGCCTTTTTGGCGACGATCCCAGATGCTGCCTTTGACGGCGCAGAAAGCCGCATCATCACGGTCAAGGCAGGCCCGCGCGAGTTGACCTTTCCCGCGCTGCAATATTACCACAGCTATGCAGTGCCAAACTTTTATTTCCACATGACCACGGCCTATAACATCCTGCGTGCCAATGGCGTTGATGTTGGAAAAACTGACTTTTTGGGGGCCTAAGGCGCTGTTTTCTGCCTTGAGGTGCCTTTGGCGAAAGTATTTTTGACAGTATGAAAGCGCTGGGTTGCAGCGGGTTTAGGCCCGCTGCAGATCGTCCGCGGCGGCTGCGCGCCCTGCCATTCCCGCAACCAGACCCAAAATCACCGCAAGCGTGATATAGGTGACGCGAAAGCCGATATGTTCGGCGGTAAAGCCGATCGCCGAGGGTGCGATCAAAATTCCTGCATAACCGACCATCGTCACCGATGAAATTCCCACGCCTTGGGGCAATCCAGGCCAGTTTCCTGCCGCCGAAAATAGGATCGGGATCATATTGGCAACGCCCAGACCCGCAAGGGCAAAGCCTAGAATTGCGACAGGCCCATCAGGTGCAATTCCCGCCACCAACAGGCCAATGCCCCCCAAAACCCCGGAAATCCGCAACGTTGTCACCGCGCCAAAGCGATTGCGCGCGCGGTCGCCCGCAAAGCGCATAACCGCCATAGCGCCCGCGAAAAAGGCAAATCCAAGGCCAGACTGCAACATTGGTGCGCCCAATTCTTTGCTCATGTAAATCGCGGCCCAATCCAAAACCGCGCCTTCGGGGATCATGGAAAACAGCGCCATTGCCCCCAAAATCCACAGGCCCAGATCGCGCGGAATTAGGACATGGTGCGGCGCATCCGTTGCACGGGGTTCGGGCGTGTCTTGCAGCAGACCTGCCATGGCCCAGCCCACCAATAAGGCGGCAATCGCGGTGGCAATCCCCACCTGCACATAGGGGCCGAAATGGGCAATCACATAGCTGCCCGCCGCCCCGCCTACAAAGCCGCCCAGGCTCCAGAAACCATGGCTGGACGACATGATCGCCCGCCCCATGCGGCGTTCCACCAAAACGGCGTTGGCGTTCATGGCCACGTCCATACAGCCAATCACCGCGCCCATCGCCGCCATCAAGGGGGCCAAGATCCACAGATTGGGTGCTGCGACGACCAGCGCCAAGGATGGCACCGCACACCATGCGAAAACCACCGCAACGCGGCGTGACCCATAGGTGCTGATCAACCGACCTGCAAACAGCATTGCCCCCACTGCGCCCAAACCCAGACACAAGATCAACAGCCCCAATGTGGTTTCGGTGATCTGGTGGCGCGTCAGCAGCAGCGGGATTTGTGGCGCCCAAGCCCCCATCAAAAATCCATTGGTGGTAAACAGGGCCGAAACCGACCAGCGGTTGCGCATCACGTCAGCGGTCATCGTTTGTCCTTTGGGCAAAATGCCAAGCAGTGGTTTGTGTCAGGCTTTGCCCGGCGTTCACGGTGATGTCGGGAAATCCCGCATGGTTGGGCGCGTCGGGCCAATTTTGCGCCTCAATCGCAAGGCCGGCATAGGCCATGCCGTTCGGCAATGAATGGCGGTGATCATAGGCTTGGATGCCTGCCTCGGTGGTAGAGACAGTCATTTGCACCCCAGATGTTCCGGTCAAGATTAGGGCAGGGCGCATGTCCGTTTGCCCGCCCCCAAGGCAAAAGCAATTGTCCAGTGCCGGGGCATTTGCGCCAATCCGACTGGCCGTGCGAAAATCCATATCGGTGTCGATTACGGCACGGATCTCGCCTGTGGGCAGGAATTCTGAATCGGTTGGCAAATAGTGATCGGCCATAATCTGCAGGTGATGTCCATCAAAAGACGCCGTCCCATCTAGGTTCCAATAACTGTGATTGGCCGCGTTCCAAAGGGTGGTGCGGTCGCTTGTCATGGTAACATCCATCCGCAATGTCGCCCCCTGAAGCGCAAATCGCGCCGTCACATGGCGCAACCCCGGAAATCCCCCGTCGCCATCCTGCAGGGTCAGGGCCAGTTGCACTGTGTCTTGGGTTGCGGACGCAATGGCCCAGATTTTATGTTGGACGCCTGCTGCACCCGAATGCAAGGAATGTTTGCCCAGAAAATTTCTTTCAAATTCGTAATCTTGTCCCGAAACGCGTGCTTTTGCCCCCGTAAAGCGGTTGACGACGGGCGCGATGAGACTGCCGTTGTATTGCAGCGCGCCTTGGTAATCGGTCATCATATCCGACCCTAACGTAAGATCGTAATCAATCCCCGTCATGCGCACAGATTGCAAAATCGCGCCATAGTTCAAAATACCTACCCGCAGATGCGTATTGGACAAGATGATCTTATCCACTGTCTGCCCTTCCGCTGTCGTCCCAAATTCCGTGATTTTGGCCATCTGCCCTCCTGTTTCACGCTATCAGGTAGGAACTGCGATCAAAGGTCAAGCGCCCGACAGACAGTCTGTCAAAGTTTTCGCAAGCCCGCGCATCAGAGTTAGATATGTCTGCGCAGTGGCGTCCAGCGTTGACCCCACTGGGTCCAGCGCCCCTCCTGCCCGCGCCGTTGTCCCCGCCAGTAATTGCAACAACAGATCGCTGTCATGCTGTGCTTCGGGAAAGACGCAAATCACGCCTTTTGCGATTCTGTTCTGCAGGTCTTGGATATGTGCGGCACCTGCGTTGGTTGCATCGCCAAGGGCGACCGCACCCACAAAATTCAAACCATAGTGATCAGTGAAATAGCCATAAGCATCGTGATAAGTGACAAAAGCCTTGGGACGCAGAGGCGTCAACTGGGCCGCAATCTCTGTATCCATTTGGCTGATTTGTGCTTTGGCGGCGGTGGCATTGGCGCGGTAAGTTTGGCCATGTTCGCTGTCCAGTCGTGTCAAGGCGTCGGCGATAAGGTCCAGCCAAACCACGGCATTGGAAGGGTCCATCCACAAATGGGGATTGGCCCCAGCACGGCCATTGTCCTGCGCTGCGGGATAATCCATCACATTTGTGCCCGCTTGCTCCATAAGCGGCAGGGACAGTCTCGTCCCTCCTGCCAAGGCGCGATCCAGCCAAGGTGTCAGCACCGGTCCCACCCAAACCACCAAATCCGCCGCTGCAATATCGCGCATCTGGCTGGGCCGAAGTTGGAAATCATGCTCATCCGCGCCTTTGCTCAGCAGCAAAACAGGCGTCCCCAAATCCCCCAGCACCATTTTGGTCAGCCCATAAATGGGGGGGATATCTGTGATCACACGTGGCACTTCTCCCAAGGCAACCATTGGCAGGATGGACATCAGAAATGATATGATATAACGCATCGATTGTCTCCTTGCAGAGGCTATAAGTGTAATAATATAACATTGCAAGAGGTCCAATGGATCACTGCCCCAGTTGCGCGACGCCCGATCTGGCCTTTGCCACGCATGACCATGATCGTTGTGCCGCAGACACTCTTTTGCGTGCCCAAACCCTGCTTACCGCGCGTGGGCAACGCCTTACCCCTGTGCGCAAACGGACACTGGAAATCTTGCTTGAATCACATCGCGCCCTTGGGGCCTATGACGTGCTGCACCGCCTGGCCGCAGACGGCTTTGGCAACCAACCTCCCGTCGCCTATCGCGCGCTTGATTTTCTTGAGGATCAGGGCCTTGCCCATCGCATCCGCCGCCTAAACGCCTTTACCGCCTGTATGCACCCAGGCGAAAACCACAGCGCCGCCTTTTTGATCTGTCGCACCTGCTTAACCGTATGCGAATCTGCAGCCACGCCAATTTCCAACGCCCTACAATCCCATGCAGGCGCTTTCCAAGTGGAATCGACCACCATAGAGGCGCTGGGTCTGTGCCCCGCGTGCCAAACAGAATGAGCCTGATTGCCGCCCAGCATATTTCTGTTGCCCACATGGGCAAGGCCGTGCTGACAGATGTCAGTTTGACCGTAAATCCTGCCGAAATTGTCACCATCCTTGGACCTAACGGTTCCGGGAAATCGACGTTGCTGCGCGCGATGCTTGGCATTTTGTCGCTGACGTCTGGCCATATCAGCCGCCAAGCAGGTTTGCGCCTGGGCTATGTGCCGCAAAAATTGGCGATGGATCGTGCCATGCCGATGACTGTGCGGCGGTTCTTGTCCTTGCCCATCCGGGTGTCGGACGAGCAGGCGGATGTGGCGCTGACCCGCGTCGGTATGGCGCATACCGCCACTCAACAACTGGTGACGCTCTCTGGCGGGCAATTTCAACGCATCATGCTTGCCCGCGCCCTGCTGGCTGATCCGCAAATCCTGATAATGGATGAACCGACCCAAGGCCTTGACCAACAAGGCGAAGCCGCGTTTTACCGATTGATAGAGGATTTGCGCCGCGACACAGGCTGCGCTGTGCTGATGGTGAGCCATGATCTGCACGTTGTGATGGCGGCCTCGGATCGGGTGATCTGCCTGAACGGGCATATTTGCTGCCAAGGCACGCCCAGCGTGGTGTCAAACGCGCCCGAATACCGCGCGCTGTTTGGTCTGGGCACCCAAGGGGCGTTGGCGCTGTATCAACACGCGCATGACCACAGCCACGATGCCGCACCCCAAGTCGCAAATCTGCAAGACCCTCATGGCCGCAAGCCCGGTGATCCCCATTTCGGACATAATCATGCTTGATGATTTTTTTATCCGCGCCGTCGCGGCCGGGATTGGCCTGTCGCTGGCGACCGGGCCTTTGGGCAGTTTTGTGGTCTGGCGGCGCATGGCCTATTTTGGGGACGCCACCAGCCATGCGGCAATTTTAGGCGTGGCATTGGCGCTGGGCTTGCATCTGCCTGTGGGGATGGGAACGCTGTTTGTGGCGCTCTCCATGGCCATGACCGTCTCAACTTTGGCGGCCAAAGGTTGGGCGATGGACACAACGCTTGGCGTGCTCGCGCATTCGGCATTGGCCTTTGGATTGGTTGCGATTTCCTATGTGCCTGATGTTCGCGCGGACCTGAACAGCTATCTCTTTGGCGACATTCTGGCGGTATCAAAGATGGATCTGGTCTATATCTGGGGTGGGGCGGTTCTGGTGCTGACGCTGCTGATGTGGCGCTGGCAACGGCTTTTGACCGCCACAGTCAATGCTGACCTCGCCGCCGCCAGTGGGATTAACCCGAATGTTGAACGGCTGATCCTAACAATCGCTTTGGCGATCACTGTGGCGGTAGCGCTGAAAATCGTTGGGGCCTTGCTGATCGCGGCGATGCTGATCATCCCCGCCGCCGCATCCCGCGCCCTTGCCCGCACCCCCGAGTCGATGGCGGGCCTTGGCACGATCATCGGCATGGCCGCGACCCTTGGCGGCCTGACACTATCGCTTTGGCAAGACACGCCTGCAGGCCCCTCGATCGTCAGTGCTGCGGCGCTCATCTTTACTTTGTCTGCTGTCATAGGGCGCGCCCGCTAACTCCTTCCTCGTTGCCCAAATATCCTGGGGGGGAAGATTTTTCTGCGAAAAATCTTTTGCGGGCAAAGCCCCCCTGCCGCAATTCACGCACCCATGTCGTTTTTCGCCTATTATGGTCGTCCCCCCCTTGCCCCTTTGCCATGCCTTAGGGCAAAACACATCCAAATCAAAATCGGAGCCCCCCATGAAAACCCATGTCAAAGCCCTTGTTGTCGGCGGTGGTGCCGTCGGCAATGGCATCGCCTATCATCTGGCCAAAGCGGGATGGGATACGATGCTTGTGGAACGTGACGAGTTGACCTCGGGCTCAACTTGGCACGCAGCAGGCCTTTTGCCTTTGTTCAACATGGGGTATGCGACCACGCATATTCACAAATATTCGGTCGATTTCTACAAAAGCCTAGAGGCAGAGACAGGCCTGAACGCGGGTTTCGCCGTGGTGGGCAACTTGCGTATGGCCCAACACCAAGAGCGGATGGATGAATATATGCTCTATTCGTCTGTGGCCGAAACCGCAGGGGTCTATCACGAATTCCTGACCCCCTCGCAGATCAAAGAGCGCTGGCCCTTGGTGCGCAGCGATGATCTGGTGGGCGCGCTGTTTCATCCCCAAGACGGATATATCAACCCCGCCGATGTGACCCAAGCGATGGCCAAAGGCGCGCGGCAACACGGCGCGGTGATAGAACGTAAAATCCAAGTGGATGGTTACAAATGGACCGGGTCTGAATGGATCGTATCTTGCACGCGGATGATGGAACAGGGTGGCAACCTCGTCGCCTCAGATGATCATTTTGAAATCCATGCCGAACACGTCGTCACCGCTACGGGCAATCACGCGCAACGCACAGCGCGGCTTTTGGGCATCAAAACCCCCGCAATCCCCGTCGAGCATCAGTTTATCGTGACCGAACCCGATCCGATGTTGGTTGAATGGCGCAAGCATAACCCCGAACATCCCGTTTTGCGCGATGCCGATGCGAAATGGTATGTGCGCGAGGAACGTGGCGGCTGGATCCTTGGCCCTTACGAAAAAGGCGCGCCCTCGCGATTTGAATATTCCGTGCCTGACAGCTTCCGCGCCGATCTGTTCCCATTGGATTTGGAACGGATTGAAAAAGAATATATGTCGATGCTGCACCGTTTGCCAAGTTCCGAAACGGTGGGCCTAAAGGCTGATTTTAATGGTCCGATCTGCTATACGCCTGATGGCAACCCGCTGGTTGGCCCCGCACCCGGATTGCGCAATATGTGGCTGGCCGAAGGGTTCAGCTTTGGCATTACGGCAGCGGGTGGCACAGGATACTATCTTGCCCAGTTGATGACCCAAGGTGAGGCGGAAATTGACATGGCATCCCTTGATCCGCGCCGATTTGGTGGCTGGATGACAACGGAATATGCCGCGCGCAAGAATGAAGAATGCTATGACCACGTCTTTATCCTGCATCACCCCGATGAGGAACGCGAAGCCGCCCGCCCCCTGCGCACCGCCCCCGTCTATGACCGCCAAAAGGCACTTGGCGCGCAGTTTGGGCAGGTCAACGGCTGGGAGCGCCCAATTTATTACGGGCCGCTGAACGCGCCCGAAGATTTCGACCACCACACCCGCAGCTTTCGTCGTGGCGGTTGGTGGCAATATGCTGTTGATGAAGCCCGCGCGATCCGCGAAACCGCTGGTTTGATTGATGCGACCGCATTTACCAAACATATTGTGCGCGGACCTGGTGCCACAGCGTTTCTGGATTGGTTTACCTGCAATACTTTGCCAAAGGTGGGGCGGATCAATCTGACCTATGCGCTGACGCCCACGGGCACGACCCGCACGGAATATACCATCGTGCGCAACGGCGAGAATGATTATTATCTGGTCTCAGCAGGCGCATGGACCGCCTATGACGCCGATTATTTGCGCAAATGCGCCGAGGATAAGGCCCCCGAATTTGGCTATATCGAAGTGCATGACGTCACCACGCAATGGGGCGTTTTTGCGCTTGCAGGTCCAAACAGCCGCAAGATTTTGGCGGAGCTTATTAAGGACGAACATCCCGAAACGGCCCTATCAAACAAGCGGTTCCCGTGGCTGTCAGCGCGGCGCATTGAACTGGGAATGGTTCCTGTGAACGCAATTCGCGTGGCCTATACGGGGGAGCTTGGCTGGGAACTGCACCACCCGATCGAGATGCAGCGCCATTTGTGGGATAAATTGCTGGCGGCGGGTGCGAAGCATGGCATGAAACTGGTCGGCGCGCGGGCACAAAACTGGTTGCGCCAAGAAAAATCCTACCGCGCCTTTGGCAATGAGTTGGGCCGTGATGCGACCCCGCTTGAGGCGGCCCTTGACCGTTTCGTTGATCTTTCCAAGGATTTCCAAGGCAAGACGGAAATGCTGGCCGTGGGCATTCGATCAAAATGCTGCACGCTGCTGATCGACGGGCCAAGTGATACCGATCCATGGGGCAAAGAGGCGCTGTTGCTGGATGACAAAAAGATTGGCCGTCTGACATCGGGCGGCTATTCGGTGGCCTTTGGCAAGCAAATCGGCATGGGATACGTGCGCCCAGATTTGGCAGTTGTTGGAACCAAGTTAAAAGTGCGGATGAACCGCGAATTGTGGGATTGCGTGGTGGTCGAAGACAGTCCCTTTGATCCTGCGAACGCCCGTATTCGGTTGGACGGTTAGGGGTTTGCAGCTGGGGGGCTTTGCCCCCCAGTCACATTGGCGACGTGCCAATGTGACTTTCCCCCAGGATATTTCGACAACGAGGAAGCCTTAGGCAATAAAGCAAGCCTTAGGCGGTCGCCGTGATTAACAGATTGTTGGCGGGCATTTCGGTGACATAGGTGCGGATTGGATCAAGGCGGGCCAAGACCCAATCCAAATCCTTATAGCCAAGGTTTGCATCCTGGGCGCGCAGACTGGCGTCAAAGCGTGCATCACCGTCTGATGTGGTCCGGCCGTTTCGCATAAACGGGCCGTAAATAAAAGCCGTGCCAATCACAGCAAGGGTCACTTCCCGCAACAGGATCTCGGCCGCTTGCAGCGGTATCAAATGAAAAAGATTAACGATCAATATTACATCTTGGGCGGGGTGAAGGAGGTGCCAACCCACGCGCGTCGCGTCCAAGATCATGGGCGGGCGCACATTGACGATCCCTGCTGTCCAGGCGTGAATTGAGGGGATGTTTTCGGGATCAATATCGCTGGTCTGCCACAGTAAGTTAGGAAAATGCGGTGCTATCGTTGCTGCGTGCAATCCGCTGCCCGATCCGATTTCCAACAGGGTTCCGCGCAAATCATGGCGCTGCATTTCGGCCAACAGGGCGGGAGCGTTTCGCTGGGCCGATGGCGTGATGCGCCGCCCGTCGGCCATAACTTGCGCGCCCGTATCAGGCAGGCGCAACATCAAGTGAACCTTGCAGGATCAAGGGATGCGATCAATTGTGCAGAAAACTCTTCTGTGTGGCGCGTCACCAGGGCGGTTGCCAACCGACTGGCCCCATCTGACGATTGAAACCCATAGCCGCCCTGACCTGCCAACCAAAAGAATGTTGGATCGCGGGCATCATATCCAATTACAGGGACGCGATCGGGGGCGAAACTGCGCAGTCCTGCCCAATTGGCGATCATGCGCGTGACAGGCTCTGTCACCATTTCTTCATAACGCGCAAGGCCCATCGCCAAAACCATATCATCGGCAAAGGCATCATGCGGCGGCATCGGGTCCTCATCGGCAGGCGAGACGATCAGCGCCCCTGCATCAGGTTTACAATACCATGTCTCGCCGCACCCAAAGATCATCGGCCAGCGCGTCAGATCATGGCCGCCCGGGGCCGGAATGCGCGCCATGGATCGGCGCAACGGCTGAATGCCCAAGGGTGCAATCCCCGCCATCTGCGCGACTGTATCGGCCCATGCCCCTGCTGCATTTATCAACACTGCCGCCTCATGCGCGCCCATCGCGGTGGTCACGCGCCAACCGCCCGAGATTTTATCAATCAGGGTGGCGGGGGCATTTGTCACGATTTCGGCCCCATGGCTGCGGGCGCTGCGGGCAAATCCTTGCAGCAAAAGATCGGTGTCAATATCCCAAGCGTGATCGCCGTAACCGATATCTTGCACAGTGTCAGGGTTCAGGATCGGCACGATGGTGCGGGCCTGCTCCATCGGTATCCGCGCCAAATCCATCGTCGCGATGTCTTGGGCAAAATCCGCCTCTTGCCCAGTACGTCCCAAAATCATCAATCCGCGCGGGGTAAGCAGATTTGGGATACTGCGAAAGTAATCGCCTGACTGCATGGATAATTCAACGACAGGGGCCAGACCATAGCGCGGTTCATACAGGGCGGCAGACCTGCCTGACGCGTGATGGGCCAATACTTTTTCCGACTCTAATAGGGTAAGCGATCCATGTGGCGCAAGGCGGGCCGCGGCGGATAGTCCGGCGATTCCCCCGCCTATGATCAGAAAATCTTTCATGCTTCCTCGCTGCGGTCGGTGGCTGGGGGTGGGGTGACGGACAGCGCCGTGATGCGGTCGTCCAGCGCGGCCGTCAAATCGAAGGACAGCGCTGCAAGCGAAGGGATCAATTGGTCGACCGATTTGGCCGAAATAATCGGCGTGACACCCCGCGCCATGACCCAAGCCACCGCCAATGTCACGGCAGATACACCGATTTGATCGGCCAAATCGGCCAAGTCCGCCGCTGTTTTGTGCATCGTAGGCGCGCCATATCGGGCCGCATAACGGCGATCCTCGCTGAGCCGGCCCACGTCACCCCGCGCGTATTTGCCTGTCAACAACCCGCCCCCCAAAGGCGAATAGGGATAGGCCGCTATGCCTTGATCGCGCGTCATAGGCAGAATTTCCACCTCTGCTTGTCGTTTGACCAGATTATACATGGGCTGGACTGCGTCTATGCGTGTGCCCATTGCGACCGCGATGGATTGCGCCTTCATCACTGCCCAGGCGGGAAAATTCGACAAACCTATATGGCGGATCTGTCCGCGCTTTTGCCAGTCGGCAAAGGTTGCAATCGTTTCGTCCAAGGGTGTCTCTGGATCAAAGCGATGTAAATAAAGCAGGTCAATCGCACCCAACCTTGCCAAAGACCCCTCAAACTGCGCGGTGATATTCACGCGCCCCGCGCCCCCCTCATATCCCACCTTCGTGGCGATATAGATCTGATTGCGCACAGGGGCGGCCAGTTCCGCCAGAATGGTTTCTGACGTCCCGCCGTTATAGCCGCAGGCCGTGTCGAAATGCGTAACACCCGCGACGAGGCAGGCATCAAACATCGCGCGACTGGCCGCGATATCGGCGCGGCCACCGAATTGCATTGTGCCAAAGGCAAGGGAACTGGTGTGTTTCATGCGTCCAAACTGTCACGCTAAGGCGGCCATGAAAACCCCCACCCGATCAAAAAGCCTGCTGCTTCCTTTCTCTTTTCCCCAAATAACCTCGAGGGTCAGCGCAGCGAGGGGGGCGAGCCCCCCTTGCCCCAAGCTCAGCCATTTTTTAGCGCTTTCAACTTTTTAATTCCCATCGCCTGCATTGCCAGTTTTTCATAAAATGGCTCGGATTTGCCCTGGCGCAATTTTCGCAAAAAATATTTCTCAAACCCGATTTTCGCCAGATGCACCCATTTGCCTTGCGAGGACCAATTGACATTGCGCGGTGGAATTTGTGGCTGGGCCACAAAGGCAATGCCACCATCGCCAAAATCCGCAAGGCACACCGCATTCCACGTCGCCACTTGGTCAGGCGCCGCGCCGCGCAACATCCGACCGATGTTCAGCGCCGTAGCCGTGACCATCGATTCGATCATGAACCCCGTTTTGGGCACGCCGCAAGGAACAGGCGTCGGGCCAACAGGCGCGATGGCCACACAAACCCCTACCGCAAAAATATTCTTATATTTTGTGTTTTGCTGATGCTGGTCGACCATCGCAAACCCGCGCGGATTGGAAAGCCCGTCAATATCACGGACTGCCGCGATGCCGCGAAAGGCGGGCAGCATCATCGAATAGACAAAGGGCAATTCCCGCGCGGCCTTTATACTGCCGTCTTCATTGATTTCTTCAACAAACATGGTGCCCGCTTCGACCTTTTTTACCCGCGCCGAGGTGATCCATTTGATATGTTTGCCACGCATTTCCGATTCCATCAGCCCGCGCGTATCGCCCACCCCATCCAACCCCAAATGCCCAACATAGGGCTCGCTGGTCACAAATGTCATCGGCACACGGTCGCGGATGCGCGCGCGGCGCAGCGCGGTTTCCAGAATGAACATGAACTCATAGGCAGGTCCAAAACAACTGGCCCCTTGCACCGCGCCAATGATCACGGGTCCAGGGTTTTCCAGCAGCTTTTCAAAGGCCACCTTTGCCGCCAACGCATGATCGATATGGCAAACCGATTGGGTAAACCCCTCTGGTCCCAGCCCTGGGATTTCGTCAAATGCCAGCTCTGGTCCCGTGGCCAACACAAGATAGTCGTAACCCTCTGACGTGCCATCCACCAATTCCACGCGGTTTTCCGCCGCATTCAGTCGCCTTGCGGCCACAGATTTGAACGCAATCCCCTTTTTCGACATTACAGGTTCTAGATCAATGCTGACCTCGTCACGTCCCCGCCAGCCGACCGCGACCCAAGGATTGGACGGCACGAAATGATAAATCGGGTCTTTGGTGATGACGGTGATCTTATCTTCTGGCCGGATTTGGTCGCACAATTCATAGGCCATGATAGACCCCGCCAACCCAGCCCCTAAAACCACGATATGTGCCATGTGTTTCCCCTTTTGCTGGGGCCAGCCTAGGCGTTTGGCAGCGGGACACGTTGATCTGGATCATATCGCATGAAAAAGGCCCGCCAACTTGGGGCGGGCCTTTTTCAGATGTAGCGCTATTACTTAGGAATGTCGCCTTTGATGCCTTCGACATAAAAGGCCATGCCCAACAAATCGCCATCTGGTGCCGTGGCACCATCCGCCAGCCAAGCAGAGCCGTCTTGTTTGTTGATCGGACCTGTGAACGGATGCACGGTTCCTGCCGCGATCCCGTCACGCAATGCTTCGGCTTCGGCCTTTACATCAGCAGGTACCGCTTCGGTGATATCGCCGATTTTGACTTCGCCGCCGGCGATGCCAGCCCAAACATCCGATTGCTTATAGGTGCCATCCAACAACGCCCCCACGCGCTCGATGTAATATGGGCCCCAATTGTCGATGATCGACGACACGCGCGGGCTTGGTGCATAATCCGACATATCCGACGCCTGGCCAAAGCCGATAACTTTGCCCTCGGTCTTGGCAGCCTCGGCCAAAGGTGCTGTCGAGTCGGTGTGGCTTGCGATCACGTCAACGCCTTGGTCAATCAGGGCCTTGGCAGCATCAGCTTCTTTTGCGGGATCAAACCAAGTCATTGCCCAAACGACCGACAGTTCGACGTTGGGGTTCACTTTTTTGGCGTTTAGATAATAGCTGTTGATGCCCATGATCACTTCGGGGATCGGGAAAGACCCAATATAGCCGATCTTGTTCGATTTGGTCATACGGCCTGCTATCAGCCCTTCCACAGCGCGGCCCTCATAGAAACGCGCGTTATAGGTGGATACATTTTCGCTGTCGCGCTTAAAGCCGGTTGCGTGTTCAAATTTCACATCAGGGAATTTGGCCGCAACCGCATTTGTCGCATCCATATAGCCAAACGAGGTGGTGAAAATAATCTTACAGCCACCCAGCGCCATTTGCGTCAAAACGCGCTCTGCGTCCGCGCCCTCTGGCACATTTTCTTGCCATTGCACATCGACCTTATCGCCGAATTTTTCTTGCACGGCCAAGGCACCTTGGTGATGCTGGAACGTCCAGCCGCCATCCCCAATCGGGCCAACATAAACGAAACAGGCTTTCAGTTTATCTTCAGCCATTGCCGTCGTTGCCATGGCCAATCCCAGACCCAGCGCCGCCGTTGCCAGCAAAGTTCTTCTCAACATTGTTTAGCTCCCCGTTGTGGACGTCTTGCGCCCGTTATGTGCCGCACGTTACCGCACGGAATGAAAGTTTTGGCCAAGCCCCGCAGGCGCAGCATTTGCCCGCCCTTTACGCGACGATATGATCACCAGCACAATGATTGTTATCAGATATGGCGACATCGACAAGTATTCTACCGGGATACTGGACCCTGCTGCCTGCAAATTAAGCTGTAGTACAGTGATGCCGCCAAATAAATAGGCGCCGATTAAAATTCGCACCGGCCTCCAACTGGCAAAAACCACAATTGCCAGCGCAATCCACCCCGCCCCTGCCGTAATGCCATCTGTCCATTGTGGCACACGCACCAGACTGACATAGGCCCCGCCCATGCCTGCCATCGCACCGCCAAAGGCAATCGCCATGACCCTGATCCGGCGCACCTTATAGCCCAAGGCATGGGCGGCCTCGGCGTTTTCGCCGACTGCGCGCAGGATCAACCCCGTGCGCGTTCGCGTCAGCACAAACCAAATCACACCCACCATCGCCACAGAAAAATAGACCACCCAATCGTGGCTGAACAAAACTTTGCCGAAAAATGGGATATCCTCCAACGCCCCAAAGGGCACATTGCCCGTCGCAGGCGGCTTGATCCCGTTATACCCTTGCCCCATCAGCGCCGACAGGCCCAAACCAAACAGCGTGAGTGCCAGCCCAACCGCGACTTGATTGGCCAATAGCCCCAAGGTCAGGAACGCAAATAACAGGCTGATTATGCCACCACCCGTCGCCCCCGCTATAAAGCCGATCAAGGGGCTGCCCGAATGAACTGCGGCAATAAATCCGCAAATTGCCCCCATAATCATCATGCCTTCAACCCCAAGGTTCAAAACACCCGCTTTTTCCGTCACCATCTCGCCCAAAGCTGCCAGCAGAATAGGCACCGATGCCACCATCAAACTTGCGATCAAAACTCCCGCATTGATTGATCCAAATTCCATCACTTGGTCCCTTTCACGCGGTAATTGGTCAAAACATCAAACCCCAGCAAAAAGAACAACAGCATCCCTTGGAATGCCTGAATGGCCGCCGAGGGCAGGCCCAGATTGGTCGCGGCCATCTCGCCGCCGATATAGGTCAAGGCCATGATAAGCCCCGCCAAAACAATACCTAAGGGATTCAACCGCCCCAAAAAGGCAACAATAATTGCGGTGAACCCATAGCCCACATTGAAATCAATGCTGATTTGCCCGGCGGGGCCTGTCACTTCAAACAACCCCGCAAGCCCCGCCAACGCGCCCGATAGGCCCATGCACAAAACGACCAACCGTTCGGGCACCACGCCATGAAAACGCGCCGCCCGTGGCGCTTGTCCAGCCAATTTGATTTGAAACCCCAAGATATGGCGTTGCAACAACACATAGGCCGCAATCGCCACCAAAATCGCCGTCACCCCCCCCCAATGCAGCCCCGATCCGGCAATCAATTCAGGATTTCCCGCGGCAGGATAGCTGGAAAAGTTGCGACTGCCCGGAAAGCCCGCCCCTTCGGGATTGCGCAAAAACCCAGTCGACGCCATCGCCAAAATCGTCTGCGCAACGTAAACCAGCATCAAGCTGACCAAAATCTCATTGGTCTTGAACCGCGTTTTTAAAAGCGCAGGGATCATCGCCCAAGCCCACCCACCAAAGGCCCCCGCCAAAACCATAACAGGGTAAATCCAGCGATTTTCCGTAGGATAGGCTGCCAATCCCACAGCGGCGCCACAAATCGCCCCCATAATATACTGGCCCTCTGCGCCAATATTCCAAATTCCTGCCCGAAATCCCAAACTTAGCCCAATCGCAATCAGGATCAAAGGCCCCGCCTTGACCAACAACTGGCCGCGCAAATACCATGCAAATTCACCAAACAAAGGATCCCAAAAAATCGTGCGGATCACCTCGATGGGGTTCTTGCCCATCACCGCGAACATCACGCCGCCCGCCAGCATGGTGGCCAAAACCGCCACCACGGGGGTCGCATAAATCCAAAACCGTGACGGCGTCGCCCGCTTTTCAAGACGCATCATGGCGCGCGCCTTTCATACTGATAAAAATACCTCGGGGGGACACATTGCCTGCAATGTGTGGGGGCAGCGCCCCCGTTGCTCTCTCAGTCATGAACGCCCCCCATCATCAAACCAATTTCTTCCATCCCCAACCCAGCCGCAGTTCGCGGCACCGACAAGCGCCCCGCAGTCATGGCCGCAAAATTTGTAGCAATCTCCATCAACTCGTCCAAATCCTGACTGATCACCACCACCGCCGCCCCTGCCGCCGCGCGGTCCAATATCGCTTGTCGAATGGATGCCGCCGCCGCCGCATCCACCCCCCATGTCGGTTGATTGATCACGATCACATCCGGCGATTGGCTCAATTCGCGGCCAATCACGAATTTTTGCAAATTCCCCCCCGACAGCGCCCGTGCTGCAACCTGCGCCCCAGGCGTGCGCACATCGTAATCTGTGATAATGCTCTCGGCAAAGCTCCGCGCCCCCGCCCAATTGACAAATCCGCGATGAACCAGCCCCTGCCGCACTGCCCCCGTCAAAAACGCGTTTTCCACGAGCGACATATCAGGTGCCGCCGCATGGCCCAAGCGATCCTCGGGCGCGATCACAAACCCCAAACCTCGGCGCGCATTCGGCCCCAATGCCCCAATCTCTTGACCCTTGGCGCGGATCATTTGTGGCGCACATTTGATCTCGCCCGACAAGGCCAACAGCAACTCATCTTGCCCATTGCCCGCAACCCCCGCAATGCCCAAAACCTCACCGCGCTGCACCGCAAAGCTGATATCTTTCAGCGCCGTCCCAAAGGCGATGGGCGATGTCACACTTAATCCCACCACCTCCAGCGCAGGCAGCGCATCCCCCCAATCCTTACCCGCAGGCCGTGCGGGCGACGTCAAAACGGATCCCACCATCAATTCCGCCATATCCCGCGCCGTGGTCTGGGCCGGAATACAGGCGCCCACCACACGCCCCCGCCGCAGGATCGTCGCCTGATCGCACAGCGCGCGAATTTCCTCGAGCTTGTGACTGATATACAAAATCGCCGTCCCCTCAGCCGCCAGTTGCCGCAGGGTCTTGAACAAAATCTCCACTTCTTGCGGGGTCAGCACGCTGGTCGGCTCGTCCATAATCAACAGTTTTGGGTCTTGCAGCAAACAGCGAATGATCTCGACCCGTTGCCGCTCGCCCGCCGACAAATCCCCCACCATGCGCGCAGGGTCCAAAGGCAGACCATAGGCGTTTGACACATCGCGAATCCGCGCCGCCAATTCCCCCATTTTGGGCGGATTTTCCATGCCCAAGGCCACGTTTTCGGCGACTGTCAGCGCCTCGAAAAGTGAGAAATGTTGAAACACCATCCCCACACCTGCTGCCCGCGCGGCGCGCGGCTCGGATGGGGCAAAGACCGCGCCCTTCCATGACATCTCACCCGCGTCAGGCCGCACCAAGCCGTAAATCATCTTGACTAAGGTTGATTTGCCCGCGCCATTTTCGCCCAGCAGCGCATGGATTTCGCCCGTCCGAATGGCAAAAGACACATCGTCATTGGCCACCACTCCTGGATAGGCCTTGGTGATCCCCGTGGCTGTCAACAGCATCGGTTTTTCAGCACACATCGGCGACACTCCTTACTTCGGCAGGTTTCATCATGGCAACTGCGACGCCAATGGCAATGGCTTGGGGATGTTTTCCCAAATCAGGATCGCCAATCGGGCAGGCAATGCGCGCAATTTCAGCAGGCGAATGCCCCAGTGCCCCCAGTCGCGCGCGAAACCGCGCCCATTTCGTCGCCGATCCAATCAACCCACAATCCCCAAACCCGTGTCGCAGCAGCGCATCGCACAGCGCCAAATCCAGGACGTGCGAGAATGTGAGGATAAGATGTTCGGCGCACTTTGGGGCCAATCCAACGGCCGTAACAGGATCAACTGCGGGCAAAACCCGCACCCCGTCTGGGATGACATCGGGAAACCGATCCAGCCCCGTATCAACCCAAGTGATCGACACCAGCGGCGACAGCACCGAGATAATTGCCCGTCCCACATGGCCCGCGCCCCAGACCCAGACCTGTCGTGCAGGTGGCGCAATCTGTTCCACAAACCAGCCTTGCACCACTTGCGGCGCGATCACCGCCCCCTCGCGCCGCGCCCGTGCCAAGAGCCGCGCCACGGCCAAAGGCATCTCTGACGCCGCACCGATGGGCCGCGCCAAAAAGCCTGTGGGTGCTTTGTCATAAATTTCGGTCAACAGCCCGACCGCGCCGCCGCAACACTGCCCAAGGTTCGGCCCCAACGCCACGCGCACGACGCGCTTGCCCCCACCGCTGGCCAACAGATCGCGGGCCTCGGCACAGGCCTGATATTCCAACGCGCCACCGCCAATCGTCCCCGACTGCCCGCCCGCCCAAACCAGCATGGATGCCCCCACCTCACGCGGGGCAGACCCCTGCACCTCGGTCACGACAACGCGCGCCACAGGGCCATTCCAATCAACCATCCTGTTGCGCCCGCACTGCCGCTAAAATCCGCTCTGCCGTGGCAGGCGCATTCAAGTGCGGATACCGCCCCCCCACGGCGGCCACCGCATCTGACAGGGCAAAAAACGCCGAAATCCCCAGCATAAACGGCGGCTCCCCCACTGCTTTGGATTTGCCAACCGTATCTTCGCGGTTCGGCTGATCCCAAAGGGCGACATTGAACACCCTTGGCCGATCCCCACAGGCGGGAATTTTATAGGTGCTGGGCGCATGGGTTTTCAAACTCCCCTTGGCGTCCCAAACCAATTCCTCGGTGGTCAGCCACCCCGCGCCTTGCACATAGGCCCCTTCAATTTGACCAATATCCAAGGCGGCATTCAGCGGGCTGCCCGTATCATGCAGCAAATCCGCCCGCAAAATGCGGTTTTCCCCTGTCAAGGTATCAATGACCACCTCGGTCACCGCCGCCCCATAGGCGAAATACAAAAATGGTCTGCCCCGCCCTTTAACCCGATCCCAAGTGATTTTCGGCGTCGCATAATAACCCGTTGACGACAGGCTGATCCGCGCCTGATAGGCCCAAGCCGCCACTTGGGCGAATGCAAACGCTTCGCCTGCAACCATGACCTGCCCACCAGCAAAACGAACCTGGTCCGCCGCCACGCTGAACTTATCACCCAAAAACGCCGCCATGCGCCCAGCTATAATCTCGCAGGCCGCCCGTGCTGCCATGCCGTTCAAATCTGACCCCGAACTGGCCGCCGTCGCACTGGTGTTTGGCACTTTGCCCGTGTCTGTCGCCGTGATCTTGATCGCCGACACGTCCAACCCGAAGACCCCCGCCGCAACTTGTGCGACTTTTTGGTTCAACCCTTGGCCCATTTCCGTGCCGCCATGGTTCAAATGCACGGAACCATCCTGATACACATGCACCAAGGCCCCCGCTTGGTTTAACCATGTCAGCGTAAAGGATATGCCAAACTTGACAGGCGTCAGCGCAATGCCGCGTTTCAGAATGGGACTGTCCGCGTTCCATGCAACAATCTCGGCCCGTCTTGCGCGGTAATCGCTGGTATCGGCCAAGCGCGCCACCAATTCATGACCTATAAAATCCTCGACCTCCATATGAAACGGCGTGGTCTCTTTCATACTGATAGAAATACCTACGGCTCCCGCCGCATAGAAATTATCCCGCCGCACGTCCAAAGGATCGCGGCCCACCGCATGGGCGATATGATCCATCACCCGTTCCATCCCGATCATGCCTTGCGGGCCACCAAAGCCACGGAATGCGGTCGCACTTTGCGTGTTGGTTTTCAAACGGTGGCTGGTGATGGAAATATGCGGCAAGTGATAGCAATTGTCGGCGTGCAGCATCGCGCGATCCGCCACGGGCAGGGACAAATCCTGCGCCCAGCCGCAGCGGAAATAATGGGTAAATTCGATCCCCAAAATCCGTCCCTGATCATCATGCCCCGCGCGGTAGGCGATACGGCAATCATGCCGCTTGCCCGTAATCATCATATCATCGTCGCGGTCATAACGCATTTTGCAAGACTGTCCCGTTAGACGCGCGCCCACAGCGCAAGCAATGGCGAGCGCGTTGCCTTGGGATTCCTTGCCACCAAATCCGCCGCCCATGCGCCGCACCTCGACCCGCACGGCGGACATGGGCAGATGAAAGGCATGGGCGACCTTGTGCTGAATCTCGGTCGGATGCTGGGTTGAGGAATAGATATGGATATCTCCGCCCTCTTGCGGCAGGGCAGCGGCGATTTGGCCCTCTAGGTAAAAATGCTCTTGGCCGCCCACCTCAAAACTGCCCTCCAATTGATGCGGCGCCGAGGTGATCGCGTTGGGCGCGTCGCCCTTGGCCCAAATGACAGGACCAGACTCAAAGCGCGCATTTGCGGCCATTGCATCTTCAATCGTCAAGACCGCGGGCAGGGGGTGGTATTCGATACGCCCCAACTGCGCGGCACGGCGCGCGTTCAAATGGCTGTCAGCAATCACCAAAAACACAGGCTGTCCGATGTAATGGACCGTTCCCGTGGCCAAAAGGGGTTCGTCATGGGCCGAGGGGCTGCAATCTGGCATCTCGGCGCAGATATGTGCAGGCCATTCGGTCTGCGACAAAACTGCGACAACCCCCCGACTTGCGCGCACAGCGGATAGGTCCATCGCGGTCACGCGGCCATGTGCGCAAGTGGACAGACCAAAGGCCAAATGCAGGGTGCCTGTCGGCAGGGGGATATCATCGATATAGCGCGCCGTGCCTGCCACCTGAATATGCGCCGAGTCGTGCGGGATCATAGCGACACCCCCAGAACATCGACAGGCGCGCCCGCAAGGTCATGCAGATAGCGGATCAACAGATTTTTCGCGACCATCAGCCGATAGTCCGTCGAGGCGCGCATATCGGTAAGGGGTTGGAAATCTTGGTCAAACATCGGCACGGCGGCTGTTACCGCTGCGATGTCAAAAACTTGGCCGACCAAGGCGGCCTCAACCGCGCTTGCGCGTTTTGGAGTGCCTGCCATGCCGCCAAAGGCGATGCGGGCTGATACGACGCGGCCCTGATCAAAGGTTAGATTGAAACATCCCAAGACGGCAGAAATATCTTGGTCAAATCGCTTGCTGATCTTGTAACACCGCAAGTTCGGGGCAGAGTTCGGGATCGTGACACCCGTAACAAACTCACCCAAGGCGCGGTCTTGTTTGCGGTATTCAAGAAAGAAATCGTCCAGCGCCAAATCGCGGGTCTGGGCGCCAAGGCGCAAATGCAATGTGGCCCCAAGGGCAATCAATGCGGGCGGGCCATCGCCAATGGGCGAGCCATTGGCGATATTGCCGCCGATGGTGGCGGAGTTGCGGACCTGCGCGCTGCCATAGCGGCGCAAAAGCTCGGCAAAGCTGGGATGATGGGGCGCAATCGCGGTTTTAAGGTCGCGGATGGTGACGCCCGCTCCGATATGTATGTGATCGGAGGTGGCGGTGATCTGGGCAAGGTCGCTGATGCCGTTCAAAAACGCGATCTTTGGCAAGTGGCGCAATTGTTTCGTGACCCAAAGCCCGACATCCGTGGCCCCCGCAATCAAGGTGGCGTCGGGATTGGCCAGATACCATGCTGCCAATTCAGCGATGGTTTTGGGGCGGATAAAGGGGGGGGCTGCCCCCCCAAGCCTATCGGATTCCCCCCCCGAAGGTATTTCTGCCAGTATGAAAGCCTGATCGGCGGTCATCTGCGCGGGGATGGGGGCTGATTCTGTGGCGACGGCGGCGCGGATGATCGGGGCATAGCCTGTGCAGCGGCACAGATTGCCTGCAAGCGTTGTGTCATGATCGGTGGCACCATTGAGGTGATTTACCGCCATCGAGACGACAAAGCCAGGTGTGCAAAATCCGCATTGCGAGCCGTGGTGCTGGATCATTGCGGTTTGGACGGGATGATCGGGGCCGATCCCTTCGATGGTGCGCACGGCCTTGCCTGCCAGTTGCGGCAGGAACAAGATGCAGGCATTAACCGCGTGCGATCCCAAAGCATCGGTGACCATGACGGTGCAGGCCCCGCAATCGCCCTCATTACAGCCCTCTTTGGTGCCGCACAGGGATTTGTTTTCGCGCAGGTAATCCAAAAGGGTGGTCGTCGCTGGGCAATCTTCCAAGCGAACGGGCGCGCCATTCAATCGAAACGCAACCTCGGTCATGTCACATCCTGCCACCTTCTTTTCGGTTTGGCCCCCGTCCGATGCGGCGTAAAACGAGGTCTGCCTATCAAGCCTTGCAAAATCGCTGCTTGCAAGCATTTCCTTTCAACGAACGCGATCATCACTTTTCGGAATTGGCGCAAAATCATGCAGGCTTTCCCCCGCCGCACCGAAGGTTTAGGCTGAGGGAATGTCAGCACCCCGATTCATTCATCTGCGCACGCATACGGAACATTCGCTGTTAGAAGGCGCGGTTCCAGTGAAATCTTTGATTAAGCTATGCGTCAAACAGGCCATGCCTGCCGTGGCCGTGACCGACACCAACAATTTATTTGCGGCGTTGGAGTTTTCGGTTCTGGCCAAGGATGCGGGTCTGCAACCCATCATCGGCTGTCAGATATCGCTGAGTTACGATCCTACCCAATCAGGCACCCCGCCGCGCGCGCCGATTGTCCTGCTTGCGCAAAGCGAGGCGGGATATTTGAACCTGATGAAGCTGAACTCGGCCCTTTATATCGGCAAGGGTGGGCAGTTGCCGCAGATCACGATTGAAGAATTAGAGGCGCATTCGGGCGGGTTGATTTGTTTGACGGGCGGGCCAGAGGGGCCGATTGGACGATTGTTGGCCACGGCGCAAATGCCCAAGGCAAGGGCCTTGATGCAGCGTTTGACTGCGGCGTTTCCGGATCGGCTTTATGTGGAATTGCAGCGCCACGGCGTCGAACCCACCGAGCGCGGCCATATCGAGTTGGCCTATGATCTGGCCCTGCCGCTGGTCGCGACAAATGATGTCTATTTTCCCGACCCCAAGATGTATCAGGCGCATGACGCACTGATCTGCATTGCCGAAGGGGCCTATGTCGATCAACAATCCCCGCGCCGCCGCCTGACGCCCGCGCATTATTTCAAAACCGAGGCAGAAATGTGTGCGCTGTTCGCTGACCTGCCGGAAGCAGTGGCCAACACCGTGGAAATCGCCAAACGCTGCGCCTTTATGGTCTATAAACGCGCGCCGATATTGCCGAAATTCGCCGATGATGAGGTTGAGGAATTGCGCCGTCAGGCCCATGCGGGGTTGGCCGCACGTCTCGCGGTGATCCCCCATGCCGTCACGCCTGATGAATATAAGGCGCGGCTGGAATTTGAATTGGACATCATCGTCAAGATGGGCTTTCCGGGCTATTTCCTGATCGTGGCCGATTTTATCAAATGGGCCAAGGATCAGGGCATCCCCGTGGGGCCAGGGCGCGGGTCGGGGGCGGGCAGTTTGGTCGCCTATGCGCTGACGATCACCGATCTGGACCCCTTGCGCTATGCTTTGTTGTTTGAGCGGTTTTTGAACCCCGAACGCGTGTCGATGCCCGATTTTGATATCGATTTTTGCATGGATCGCCGCGAGGAGGTGATCCAATATGTTCAAGCCAAATATGGCCGCGACCGAGTGGGGCAGATCATAACCTTTGGCGCGCTGTTGAGTAAGGCCGCTGTGCGCGATGTCGGCCGTGTGTTGCAAATGCCATACGGCCAAGTGGATCGTCTGTCGAAATTGATCCCTGTTGAGGGGGTCAAGCCTGTGTCGATCACCAAAGCCTTGGCAGATGAGCCGCGCCTGCGCGAAGCTGCGAAGGAAGAGGTGGTTGCGCGACTGTTGGATTACGGCGCGCAGATCGAGGGGCTGTATCGCAACGCCTCTACCCACGCGGCGGGGGTGGTGATTGGCGATCGACCTTTGGATGAATTGGTGCCTTTGTATCAAGATCCGAAATCCGATATGCCCGCAACACAATTCAATATGAAATGGGTCGAGGCGGCGGGTCTGGTCAAATTCGACTTTCTGGGGCTGAAAACCCTGACGGTGATCCAGAATGCGATGCAACTTTTGGCGCTGCGCGGCATTGCCTTTGACATCAACCTGATCCCTTTGGACGACAAGCCCAGCTATGATCTTTATGCCGCCGCCAAAACGGTTGCGGTGTTTCAGGTGGAATCCAGCGGCATGATGGACGCGCTGCGCCGTATGAAACCCACCTGTATCGAAGATATCGTGGCGCTGGTGGCCCTGTATCGTCCAGGCCCGATGGAGAATATCCCCACCTATTGCGAGGTGAAAAACGGCCTGCGCGATTTGGAATCGATCCATCCGACGATTGACCATATTCTGGCCGAAACCCAAGGCATCATCGTGTACCAAGAACAGGTGATGCAGATCGCCCAAGTTATGGGGGGCTATTCCTTGGGGGGCGCAGATTTGCTGCGCCGGGCGATGGGTAAAAAGATCGCCGAAGAAATGGCCAAGGAACGCCCCAAATTCGTCGAAGGTGCCGCCAAAACCCACAATGTTCCTGCCGCCAAGGCGGGCGAAGTGTTCGATTTGCTGGAGAAATTCGCCAACTACGGCTTTAACAAATCCCACGCGGCCGCCTATGCCGTGGTCAGCTATCAGACCGCGTATCTAAAGGCCAATTATCCCGTGGAATTCATGGCCGCGGTGATGAACTGCGATCTTCATCTGACGGACAAGCTGGCGGTTTACAAACGCGAAGTCGATAAGTTGGGCATTGCCGTGGTCAGCCCTTGTGTCAACCTCAGTCTGGCCACTTTTACCGTGCGCGCGGGGGCGGTGATTTACGGCTTGGGCGCGCTAAAGGGGGTTGGCGTTGAGGCGATGGGGCTGATCGTGTCGGACCGTGGTGATGCGCCCTTTGTCAGCCTGTTCGATTTTGCCCGCCGCGTGGATTTGAAACGGGTCGGTAAGCGGCCCTTGGAAATGTTGGCCCGCGCGGGGGCCTTTGATGTGCTGGACCGCAATCGCGCGCGGGTGTTTGAGGCGCTAGAACCGCTGGTTGCCTTTTCCGCCGCGATCCATGAGGCGAAGGGATCAAACCAAGTCAGCCTGTTTGGCGAACAGGGGTCCGATATCCCCGAACCACGCCTGCCGTTTCGTGATGATTGGTTGCCGATTGAACGTCTGGGGCAAGAGCATCAGGCGGTCGGGTTTTATCTGTCGGGCCATCCGTTGGATGACTATATGCCTGCACTGCGGCGCAAGGACGTCAAAACCCTGACCCAAGTCGCGGCACTGGCCGAACGCGGGCCATTGGTTGTCAAAATGGCGGGGTCTGTGTCGGCCAAACAGGAAAAGAAATCCGCCAAGGGCAATCGGTTCGCCTTTGTCAGCCTGTCTGATCCGACGGGCCTTTATGAGGTGACGGTGTTTTCTGACACGCTTGAAGCCGCGCGGGATTGCCTAGAGGCGGGGCAGAATGTCGTCCTGACGGTTGAGGCCACGCTTGAGGGCGAGACGCTGAAACTGCTCGCGCGTGCGGCTGTGCCGATTGACACCGTCGCCAATGCCGCAGGCGCCGCCGATCTGCGCATCCATATCAGCCACCCGCAGGCGGTCGCGTCCCTGTCCAATCTGCTGGGCAAACTTGAGGGAAAATCCCGCGCCCAAATCATCCTCTGCCTGCCCGACCCATCGGGGCGCGAAGTGGATGTGACCCTAGACGGCACCTATCCCATCACGCCGCAGATCAAGGGGGCGATCAAGGCGATGCAGGGTGTTGTGATGGTAGAGGAGGTTTGACCTCTTGGCCCGGAATCAAAGCGCATAGCGCCGCCGGGCCGCGACCGACCTCCCCCTCGGGCGGGCGCACTGTTAGGGCAGTATGCTGAAGGTCGACGGGAGGGGCTGAACCATAAAGCGTGCCGATCAACCACCGCCGCGCCATCCCGAGGTCGGGCGCGGCCCTATGGTGGGAGTGGTCCATTTACCAGTCACGACGGTAAGCGTTTTTGTGGCGCAACTTGTGAGAGTTGAACCTTTCTTACTTTAAGGTTAGTCTAGTTTGTGAATAGCGATTTTGAGCTATTCCGTAGGCTTTAAAATACATATTTTTTAAATTAAAATAATTAGGGATGAATTTTCGAAAATGAATTTCTGGAAAAATATAAAAAATAATGCGGACCAATTCTATATAATCCACTATTCATCGCAATCACTTTTTGACTCAGAAGCATCAAGTGGTGCTAGCGCATTATCCCCAAGGATAACATCCATTGTCGTCCAGCATTTTGAGAGTCGGCAAACTGTCAGCTTTTCTACGCATACAATCGCGGAAATAATTGGTGTGCCTCTAGCCGAAATCGTGTCTAGGGATGATGAAATTGAAAAAGAAATTTTGAACCAATTTTACAATTGGGCGAAAGACCGCCGTGAAAAATATTGGGTTCATTGGAACATGAGAAATGTTACATTTGGATTTGAGCATCTTGAACATCGGTATCAAGTTCTGCACAATTCGAAACCACCAAGTATTCCAGTTGAGGTCCGAGTTAGCTTAAATGATGAATTATCTGACCGCTATGGTCGGGACTTTGCATCCAATCCTAAAATGATTTCGTTGATGGATTTGAATGGGCCTCGTATCCAAGGATTCCTGACTGGTGCGGAAGAAGCGGAGGCATTTAAGAATAGTGATTTCATTCGGATGAACACCTCAACAATGGTAAAGGTGGAGTTTTTTAGTAATGTTATCACTCTGTCTTTAAAAGGTAAACTTAAAACAAACAGCAAGGGTATTTTAAATAGAATTGATCGGCTTCTTGAAAGTCGGCTGAATCGCGCGATTTCGTTCTTTGGATCGTTTTTTGGACTGCCAATAGGTATATACCAAATTTACATATGGTTCTTTTTGCCGCCCTAATCCCTACTCAAAGCCACCACAGGATCCAGTTTACTGGCCGATCTTGCGGGCAGGAACCCGAATGTGATCCCGATCAGGGTCGATGACAAAAACGCCACCACCACCGATGTGGCCGAGAATGTCAGCGTCACGACGGTTGTAAAATACCCCGCCACAACGCCCAATCCCAATGCCAATAAAATCCCCAAGACCCCGCCTGTCAGCGACAGCAGCACCGCCTCAATCAAAAACTGGCTGATGATATCGCTGCGTCTTGCGCCAATCGCCATCCGCACGCCGATTTCCTTGGTCCGTTCGGTCACCGACACCAGCATGATATTCATCACCCCAATCCCGCCCACGATCAGCGATATCACCGCGATCATCGCGACCAGTGCCGTCAGCGCATTGGTCGTTGATGTCACTGTCTGGCGGATTGTATCGGAATTGACCAAAAAGAAATCCCGCACGCCGTGGCGCGCCAGCATTATCGCGTCAATCGCGGCCTCAGCCTCGGCACTGGTCACTTTGTCCGAGATCCGCACCTCGATACTGCCCAAATAGCTTTGCCCCGTCATGCGCGACAAAACGGTCGAATAGGGCACCCAGACCTTTAGGCTGTCAGGCCCGAAATTCGCCCCGCCCGCCTGCACCACGCCAATCACCCGCATCGGCACGCGCCCCAAAATCAGTACCGCGCCAATCGGGTCCGTGCCATCGGGAAAGAACTTATCCACACCGTCTTGGTCAATCACCGCCACCTGCGACAGGGCCGCAATATCACCATCGGTAAACACCGATCCCCGCGTCACCGTATAGGCGCGCACGGGAAAGAAATCGCCACTGACGCCATTGACCTGCACCGATGCGCTGACATTGCCGCGCTGGGCTGTTACACCTGTGTTGACTGCGGGTGAGACATTGGTCGCAAAATCCTGTTGCCCCAGGGCCACCGCATCCGATGGCATCAGCGTTCTAATCCGCCCCTGATCGCGCGATCCAAACCCCGTGCCTGCCCGCACGGTGATGGTGTTTGTGCCCAGCGAGCTGATATCTTTCAACACCTTGGCCTGCGTGCCCGTCCCCAAAGCCACGACCAGAACCACCGAGGCAATGCCAATGATAATCCCCAGCATGGTCAGAAAACTGCGCAAACGATGGGCGTTCATCGCGGCGTAGGCAATGGCAAAGGCTTCGGTCAATCGGCGCAAAACCGCGCCGCGCGGTGTCACAAAATCCCGTGCGGCCAATTGCGCAGGGGCAGGGGGGCGCGTCACGGTGTCTTTGACAATCACCCCGTCCGAGATTTCGATAATCCGCCCCGCATGGGCCGCAACCGTTGGATCATGCGTCACCACAATGATCGTATGGCCAAGCGCATTCAAATCCTGCAACAGCGCGATCAAATCCGCGCCGCTTTTGCGGTCCAAAGCGCCTGTGGGTTCATCTGCGAGGATCACCTCACCGCCATTCATCAAGGCCCGCGCCACGGAAACACGCTGTTGTTGTCCGCCTGACAGCGCGTTGGGGCGATGGTCCAGTCGTTGCCCCAGACCCAATTGCGTCAGCAACTCCACCGCCCGCCCGCGGCGCGGCCCCCGCATCGCCCCCGCATAAACCGCAGGGGCCGCCACATTGCCCACCGCATCCAAATCATTCAACAGTTGATAGCGTTGAAAGATAAATCCAAAATGTTCCCGCCGCAGTGCCGCTTGCTCATCTGGCATCAACGTCGCCACATCGCGGCCCGAAAATTCATAGCTGCCCGCGCTGGGTTGATCCAAACAACCCAAAATATTCATAAGCGTCGATTTTCCTGACCCAGAGGCCCCAATGATCGCCACAAATTCCCCCGCCCCGATGTCCAGATTGACATCTTGCAAAACGGTGATCTCTTCGTCGCCCGCCACAAATCGCCGCGTGACGCCGCGCAGGCGGATCAGGGAATTGCCCATCGCCTTAGCCCCCAAATCCAGGCGGCCCACCGCGCCGCGACTCAGAGGGCGCACTGCTGGTTGCCGCAGCCCCCGTCACCACAACGTCGCCCTGTGCCAGTCCAGATTTGATCTCGGCGGTGACCTTATTGTTCAAACCGACCTCAACCTGCACCTCTTTGGTTTCCTCAGAATAGGTCTGAACAGTGGTTCCCTTCAGGGCCGCAGACGGAATTGTCAAAACATCCTTGACCTCGGCCAGAATGATTGACACCTGAGCCGTCATCCCAATGCGCAATTTGCCCGCTGCATTGTCCACCTGCAGCAATGCAATGTAATAAATTGCCTTTTCCGTATCAATCGTGTCGCTTTCCTTAATCTGCGATGGCGCAGGTTCCAGCGCGCTGACCACAGCGTCAAACTTATCTTCGGGCGCGCCCAGAATGGTGAAGCTGGCCTTTTGTCCCGCCTTCACATTGACCACATCCGCCTCGGACACCTCTGCCTTGACGACCATCTGCCCTAAATTCGCCAATTTGACGATGGTCGGCGCGTTGTTGGCCGCATTCACCGTTTGGCCTTCCTCAACCACAATGGCGACCACTGTACCAGCAATCGGCGCAGTAATCGTCGTACGCTCCAGCCCAATTTTCGCCTGCGCCACGGTGACATCGGCGCTGGATTTTTGCGCCGCAAGGGCTGTCAAATCGGCCCGCAGCACGTCAACATCCGCCGCCCCGCTTTCGACCGCATCCTTGCTGACCAAATCCTGTGCGCCCAGTTTTGTTTGCCGATCTAGAACCAGTTGCGCGCGCCGCAGTGCCGCTGTCTTGGCGGCAATCTGTGCGTCAATTCCCGCCAGCGCCGCCTTGGCGCGCAGCAGATCGTTTTCCTGATCCTGTCGGTCGATCTGCGCGATCACGTCTCCGGCCTGAACCACTTGGCCCAAAACAACATCAATCTTTTCGACCTGCCCTGACACCCGCGCACCCACACTGACCAATTGCTTGGCCTCAAGCGCGCCTGTCGCCAAAACGCTCACCGCCACATCCCCCCGCGTGACTTGCGCCGTCTGCGGCACGCTTGCCCCCGTTTTCGGTCGCGTCGCTTGCCAGCCGATACCGACTGCTGCAATTAGAATTATACCAAGCAGGATCCACAGTCGGTTTGGTTTTTTCATGGGTCTCACAGTTATGAGGTGCTTATGTGTCTAACGTCATACATGGCGGTTTCCGTCGCACTTGCCTATATTGACGACACAAAGTGTCTTGTCCACAACGCCCTATGATCTACGCAGGGCCGACCCCTGTTCAAATCGTCGCAGCCCCAAGAGGAGTACATCCGATGTTTCGCGCCTTGATTTTGGAGAAAACGAGCGATCTTGCCACCGCGCGCTTGGCGGATCTGGATGAAAGCATCCTGCCCGTTGCCGATGTTACCGTCGCGGTCGAGTATTCGACCCTCAATTACAAAGACGGTTTGTGCTTGTCGCCAAACGGGGGCGGGCTGGTGCGGCACTATCCACATATCGCAGGCATTGATTTTGCAGGTACAGTGCGCGATAGCGCCGATCCGCGCTATAAACCGGGCGACACCGTCGTGTTGACAGGCTGGCGCGTCGGCGAGGCGCATTGGGGCGGCTATGCCACTCTTGCCCGCGTGCGCGCCGATTGGCTTGTGCCCTTGCCCGCAGGGATCACATCGCGCGACGCAATGGCTGTTGGCACTGCGGGACTGACGGCAATGCTGGCGGTAATGGCACTAGAGCGCCATGGCCTGACGCCCGATCAGGGCGAGGTTCTGGTCACAGGGGCTGCAGGGGGCGTGGGCTCTGTGGCCGTCGCAATCTTGTCGCACTTGGGGTATGACGTGGCCGCCGTCACAGGTCGCCCAGAAACCGCGGCCTATCTTACAGAATTGGGCGCATCCCGCATAATTCCCCGCGCCGATCTTGCCGAAACGGTAAAACGCCCGCTGGAGGGTGAGCAATGGGCAGGCTGCATCGACGCTGTGGGTGGGGAGATGCTCGCGCGCGTTTTGGGGCAAATGAAACACGGCGCATCCGTGGCCGCCGTGGGCCTTGCAGGGGGCGCAAACCTGCCCGCCTCGGTGATCCCGTTCTTGCTGCGTGGCATCAACCTTTTGGGCATCGATTCCGTTTTGCAACCCTTCGCTGCACGTCAGGCGGCTTGGGCGCGCATTGCAACCGATCTGCCGATGGCGCGGCTGCACAAAATGGTTCACATGGCGAAACTGGCCGACCTGCCGAAACTTGGCGCGGATATCTTGCAAGGTCAGGTCCAAGGCCGCATCGTCATCGATGTGAACGCCCTTTAACCCCTTCCCCGTTGTCCAAATATCCCAGGGGCGGCGAAGCCGTGGGGGGATGGCCCCCCACCGCATCTCACCGTCTCAGGACAAAACCCGTTTCAACGCGGGGCTGTTCTGGATCACCAGCACATCCAGTGCCAAAACACCCACCAAAACCGCGCCAATCAGTGGAAAGGCGATGGACAGCACCACGGCAATCGTCACAGCCCCTTTCCACAAACCCAGATCGCTGGGCTTTGGCGGTGCGGCCAGACGCAGGTCCTTCGGACGCCGCCGCCACCACATCACCAAACCCGACACGCAAATAAACACCACCAGGACCAAGAACACCAAGTTCAGCAGAAAGTTCCACAGGCCAATCTGCCCCTCGTGCAAGGAAATTCCCACCGCCATCGCCTTGGCCGCCAGACCATAATCGCCGTAGCGCACATCGGCCAAAACCTTGCCCGTGTATTGATCCATATGCAGCGTGCGATCCATCGTGGGGGATGATCCGTCATAGCTCATGGTGTTTTGCGAAAGGGTCCAGACGCCCGTGTCATCTGTGGGCGCGGTGATATGAAACCGCCCCGCCAGCCCGATTTTGCGCCCCAGATCCACCATCGCGGCATAGTCCAACACGGTGCCTTCGGGCAAAACCTGCACCCCCGCCGCACTGCCCGATAGGGGCAAAGGCGTTTGCTCCAGCGCCCAAGGCACTTGTTTTGCGCCGTCGCCATTCAGGCTGATATGGGTCTGATCTGA
Organism: Cypionkella sp.; assembly: GCA_040398785.1. Classification (GTDB taxonomy): domain Bacteria; phylum Pseudomonadota; class Alphaproteobacteria; order Rhodobacterales; family Rhodobacteraceae; genus Cypionkella. Next base: position 346,506 of record JBBATJ010000001.1, read on the forward strand.
CAAAGGCACCGCGTCCCATTTTTGGGCGGGAAAGGTGGCCCAAGCCTGCACATAGGCCTCGCCCCAAATACTCGCCCAAGCCATTCCCGTGACGAAAAACCCCACCAGCAGCAGCGATGTCCAAGTGCCCACCACCTGATGCAGCGATTTCCACCACGCCCGCCCTTTTGCGGCCAAATTGGGGATGAACATCGCAGACCAACCGCTGCCACGGGGCCAAACCATATACAGCCCCGTCACCACCATCACCAACCCCAGACCCGCCGCGATTTCGATCATGATGTCACCCGTCCGCCCGATCAACAGATCGCCATGTATCTTTTCAAACCATAGATACCACGTTGTCCCATCCGCCGTTTGGCGCAGCACCTCGCCCGTATAGGGGTTGATCGCCACGATCATATCCTGCGCGCCGCCCGTCACAGTCACGCGGGCCACGGTATCCGCGCTGTAAGGCGTGATATATTCGCTGACCGCCGTTGCATCAGGATTGGCCGCCAGCGCCGCCTTGATCTGATCCGCAACACTCAGGCTTTGTGCGGCAGGCACCACCGTCAACCGATCACCCGTCTCAGACCAATAGGTCGACAAAATCAGCATAAAAAATCCCGTAATCGCCAGCATCAGCAAAAACGGGATCACATAAAGACCCGCATAAAAATGCCAACGCCATGCCGCAAAATACAGTTTGTTGATCCCCTGCGCGGGGGGTGTTTTGTCCGTCATCATATCCTCATGTGGTTTCGCGGCCAAAGCGCCGCTGTTTTAGGTTGAACTCACATCAAAACAGACGGCGGTCCGCGTGCCTGTGGGGCAATTTCGGCCTTTTGGGCGATCAAGGGTGCAGGCAGGACTGGGCGGAAGATGCGCGGAACCACTTGCCAAACAACCGCAACCACAGGCACAACCGCCAGCGCCCCGCCAGCACAATCAGGGCAGTGCCCCGATTTAGAATGATCCGCGCCCCCGTCCAAACACAGCACAGGCAGCGTGCCATCAGGCATCGCATAGGCGGTCAAAGCCGCCGCATCCTGCAATGGCATATGCGCCTTGGACAAAAGCCCAAGCGAGATCGTCAAGATAAGGCATAAGATCAACCGCATGACCCGCGATTACCAACCAAAACCCATTCCTTCAATCCCGTCATGGCTGGAAATTTGCGTCATTCTTGGCTAATCTGCCCCAGCTATAGGAGAGCGCCGATGTTTTTCGCCCAAACCCCCGATTGGACTGCGATGGGCCGCGCCTTGGTCGATGATCTTTTGGCCCAGTTCGGCCCGCAAGGCCTGTCGGAACAACAGTTCAGCCTTGTCCTTGTCGCCCCCAGCCCCTTTGGCGTCAGTGGATTTGCCCATCGTGGCGATTGGGCCTGCTATCCCTGCGCGCTCGTCAAACCTTTTCACATGGTCCATGCGCTGATGGCGTTAGAACAGGGCCGCGTCACCCCCCATCCCGATTTCGACCGCGCCCTGCGCGATATGATCCTTTGGTCGTCTAACACGGCCACGAATTACCTGATCGATTGCCTGACCGCGACCACGGGCGATACCATCCTGGATGGCGCGGAATATCTGGATTGGGCGTCAAAACGAGACCGCCTGAACCATGTGTTTTGGCAATTGGGTTGGCCAGAATGGCAAGGCTGCCGCATTTCGCAAAAACTGATGGGCGATCTGCGCTATGGCCGCGAGGCGCAATATGCGGGGGAATTTGGCGCAATTCTGAATGTTCTGACCCCCATGGCTGCCGCGCGCCTTATGTGGGGTTTGTTCAATGATGATTTGCCCGTTTCGTCGCAATCTTATGCCCGCGCTCAATCCTTGATGGTGCGCGACCCGAACAGCCCCTATGCGGTCTTTCCCGATTACCAACTGTCGGAATATCTGGGCGGCAATTTGCCGGCGGGGGTCAAGATATGGTCAAAGGCAGGCCACACCACTTGGACCAATGACCCCAAGACCAGCTGGTTCAAACATGATATGATCCGCATATCCGCGCGTGGTCATCACCCGCTGATCGTTGTCCTTATGACCAATGGCAGGGGATTGGCCGCACAACACCCGACCGCCTTTCCCGCGATGGGCCGCTTGATCTGGGACCGCACCGCACCGCTTTTGACCGCGCCTTTCCCGAAGGAGTAAAAGATGATCCCTGTTTTTGACGGCCACAATGATCTGCTTTTGCGGCTGCACAACGCGCCACAAAACCGCGACCAGATTTGGCTGACCGGCGAAGGGCAGGGCCATCTTGACCTGCCACGGATGCGGGCGGCCGGTTTTGCCGCAGGGTTTTTTGCGATCTATATCCCCTCTCCGCCCAGCGGCACGGATTTCATGACTGCCATGCAAAACCCGCCGTTTCATCTGCCCTTGCCAGACCCCGTGCCCGTGGATCAGGCCATGCCTGTCGCCCTGTCTATGGCGCGGCATTTTCTGTGGATGGAACGCGCCGCCCCTGATGATTTCAAAATCTGCCGCAGCACGGCCGATATCCGCGCCGCCGCCCACTCGGGCCAAATCGCGGGCATTTTGCATATGGAAGGGGCCGAAGCGATTGATCACGCCCTAGACAATCTTTACCTTTTTCACGCCATGGGCCTGCGCTCGCTGGGCCCCGTCTGGTCGCGCCCGACGATTTTCGGCCATGGCGTCCCCTTTGCCTATCCTGCCAGCCCAGACACGGGGGCTGGTCTGACCGAGGCAGGCAACCGCCTGATACGCGCCTGCAATGATCTGCATATCATGATTGATCTCAGCCATCTGAACGCGGCAGGATTTAATGATGTGGCGCGCCTATCCAACGCGCCCTTGGTCGCTACGCATTCGAATGCCCATGCGATCACGCCGTCGTCGCGCAACCTGACAGATCGGCAATTGGCAATGATCCGCGACACGGGCGGCATGGTGGGCCTAAACTTTGCGACATCGTTCCTACGCCCGGATGGGTGCCAAGATTCGAATATGAATTGGGAACCGATTCTGCGTCACCTCGACCATCTGATCACGCATCTGGGCGAGGATCACGTAGGCTTTGGATCAGATTTCGACGGGGCAACCCTGCCCGCAGCAATCGGCGATGTCACGGGCCTGCCCATCCTACAAACCCAGTTGCGCGCCCATGGATATGACGCCGCTTTGATGCAAAAACTGTGTTATGACAATTGGCTTACCCTTTTAGACCGCACGTGGTCGGCCTAGGCCTATTTCTCTTTTTTCCAAATATCCCGCGCAAGAATGGGCTCGGGGGGTGTGAAATCCCCACTTCAGGGCGCGGGGCCCGCTATAGGCAGCTCACCTGATAGCTGGCCTTCTCCAACCACGCAGGATTGATCTCGACCCCCCAACCAGGCAAATCTGTCACTGTGGCGCAACCATCCTCGATTTTGTAGGGATCGTTTAGGAACAACCCGTCTTGCCACGGATAGTAATCCAAACCCTCAATCGAAAACTCTAGATATTTGCCCGCATTGGGAATGGCGCGCAGCAAATGCATGGTGCACATCGTGACCAGCGACAGGTTCGCCGCATGGGGTGTCACGGGCAGGCCCGCTGCTTCGGCCATTTTACACACGTGCAATGTGCGGTGCATACCCCCCAAATACATCACATCCGGCTGGACAATATCGACCGATTTCATGTCAATCATTCGGGCAAATGTAGGGTATTCGTTGTCCTGCTCGCCCCCCGCCACATCCATATCCAGCGCCTCGCGAACCTGGCGCGTCTGGTCGTATTCCCAATAGGGACATGGTTCTTCAAAGTGGCCAATGCCGTTATCTTGCAACATCTTACCGACTTCAATGGCGCGTTTTGGGCTGTAGCAGGAATTTCCGTCGACCAGTTTGTCGATGCCATCGCCAAGGGCGCGCGCCACGACAGGCACCACTTCTTCGGTCCGACCCGCCCATTCATCTTGGTCGCGGCCACATTCCGCGCCAACCCGCCATTTGAACGCGTCAAAGCCAAAATCATCGCGCAGTTTGACAAACCGTGCCGCCTCATCCGCGGGCGTGATGTCGCGCTTCATTGAACTTGCATAGGCGCGCAATTTGCCCGAGGTGCCGCCCAATAGGACAGCCACAGGCACGCCTTCAAGGTGGCCGCGCAAATCCCATAGCGCTGTATCCAAACCTGTCATCGCACGGCGCAGATAGGATCCTGGATATTTATGCTCGCGCTCATGGATCCGCTGCAATGTATCGGCAAAATCCAACGCATTCGTGCCCAAAGCATGGGGCGCGATCTGGCGGTGGAACACCTGCGCCGTGATGTCGGCATTATAGGTTGACACCTGCCCCCAACCCACTGCCCCCGTCTCGGATGTGGCGCGCACAAAGCCCACGAATTCAGTGGTGAATGTTTCCAGCTTGGTGATTTTCATGATGCGCCCCTTTTATTTTACCCGCAGTCTATGTCCACTTGCTGATCTGTCCCCCCAGACCGCGACAGGATTATTCCGTTGGCGACTTGCCCTTGACCCGATTTGCCATAACTTGCACCCATGAATCCAAAATCCGTCCTCATCGTCGCCCATGGTCAGCCCTCCGATCCTGAACCCGCCTTGGCGGAGTTGCAAAATTTGGCGATCCAAGTTGGCGCGCGACTGCCCGAATGGCAGGTGATAGCGGCCACACTTGCGACGGGCCTGCCAGCGCATCATGGATTGGTGTTTCCGATGTTCATGTCGGGGGGATGGTTCACCCGCACCGCACTTGCGCAAAAACTGGCGGCAGTCGGGGGGGCGGGGCGTATCTTGGAACCCTTTGGCTGTGATCCCGCCCTGCATGATCTGGCGGTTCAGATTGTGGAACAGGCGGTTGGTGATATTCAAGGCGCAGAAATTCTGATCGCCGCCCATGGCAGTTTCAAATCTACCGCGCCGTCAGATGTCGCCTTTCACTTGGCGCGGCGGTTTTTGGGCCTTGGGGCAGGGCGCGCCGAGGCCGCCTTTATTGACCAAGACCCGCAACTTATCCATGTCACAGGCTTTGGTCCGCAGGCCGTGTGTTTGCCGTTTTTTGCCGCACGCGGCAGCCATGTGGCGCAGGATATCCCACAGGCGCTGACAGGATTTGCGGGCCGCATCCTGCCACATCTGGGCGGCGATGCCCGCGTGCCTGCGCTGATCGCAAACGCGATTGTTGCGGGTGTTTCGGTTTGCGCGGATCGGTGTCGTTACAGCGGCTCATCGCAGCCCTGATGTGCCTTCGGCGAAGGTATTTTTATCAGTATGAAAGCGCAGGGTCCGTGTTGGCTCAAACGCGGTGAAGATACAGGTCGAAATCCAAGGCCGACACGTGCCGCGCGACGCGGGCGAATTCCGTCCATTTGATCGCGACAAAGGCGTGGTGCATTTCGGGGCCAAGGGCGGATCTTAGAAAATCCGACACTTCGGCCGCGACAATGGCAGATCGCCAATCGCTGGGCATCTGAGGGTCGGCTGAGCCATAGGTTTCGACGGGCGCAGTCGCTTCAATTTTGTGGGTCAACCCATGCCTGATCCCTGCAAGAACCGCAGCGCCCACCAAATAGGGATTTGCGTCCACGCCTGAGGGCCGATGTTCAATGCGCCGCGCCGCGATATCCCCCGCAGGCACGCGCAGGGCAACTGCGCGGTTGTTCACGCCCCAAGTGGGCGCAATCGGCGCATAGGATCCTACCGCGAACCGCCGCCATGAATTCGCATGGGGCGCAAAGACCAGCATCGATTCTGCCATCGTCGCCTGCAATCCGCCAATCGCCCAAAGCATTTCTGGTGCAAACTGCGCGTCGGTTTCCGCCAAAATGTTGCGGCCTGCAGGGTCCGACAGAGAGACATGAAAATGCATCCCCGACCCCGCGAAATCCGCATGGGGTTTTGCCATAAAACAGGCCAAAATCCCGTGACGCCGCGCCTGTGCCCGCACGATCCGTTTCAGGCGGATTAGGTCATCGGCAGCGCGCAAAATGTCGGATCGGTAATGCAAGGTCAGTTCAAACTGCCCCGCCCCATATTCGGAAATCATTGTTTCCGCCTTGATTCCCGCCAGCGCGCAAGCGGCGTAGATATCATCAAACAGCGGCAACATTCCGTGCAATCTATCGACCGAATAGACATCCGTCGCAGCCCCCCCGCGCCCATCCAAAACATCGTGGGCGGGTTGGACCTGACCATCCTTTAAGGTGGGGTCAAGCAGATAAAACTCTAACTCAAAGGCCCCCGCTGCTGTCAGACCCATGTCCGCCAAAGCCTGGACTTGCGCGGCCAAAGCATGGCGCGGATCGGCCATCATCGGGGTGTCGTCCAGATTATGCAGCGATAACAACACCTCGCCGCGATTTGTGCCATACAGCGCGGTCAAACTGTTCGCAATCGGCCAAGCGCGGCGGTCCGCATCGCCCTGATCCCAGACCAGACCAGTTTCGCCGACATCCTCGCCCAAGATATCCAGACCCAAAATTGAGATCGGCAAATGCCGCCCTGATTTATACAGACCCAACAATTCGTGACGACGAATGATCTTACCGCGTGCAATGCCGTTGGCATCGGTTAAGACCAGATCAAAGGCATCGATATGGGGATGTAGGGCCAAAAACGCCTCGGCCTCAGAGATTGCGGCAATCATAGGGGCGCATCCTTGCGCGCGGATTTGGTTGCGAACAATTCCCCCAAACATTCGTCAAAGGCGGCGATCAGATTGGCGACTTGGCGTTTTTTGGTGGCGGGACTGATCAGCATCATATTGTGAAAGGGCGCAATCAAACTGCCACGATTGAGCAGGGCGGTGTGCAGCGCCGCCTCGACGGGGCCGCAATGCGCGGCCATCGCAGCAGTCCCGTTTTTCAAAGGCCCCTGCGCGCAGATAAATTCCACGCGCGCGCCCACGCGCACCACGTGCCAAGGTGCGCCATGACGCGCAATTGCCTTTGTCAGGCCCGCCGCGAGCACCTCTGCCAAGCCCTCCATATGGGCATAGTTTTTCCTGGTCATCACAGAGCCCAAGGTCGCCTTAAGGCAGGCAAACTGCATCGGATTGGCCGACAGTGTCGTTCCCATTCCCGAATGCCCCACCGCGCGCTGGGCATTTACATCAGCATAGCGTGCCGCCAAATCTGGGGTCAGCCCCCAGACCGCCGTTGGCATCCCGCCTGCCACGCATTTTCCGGCGATGAAAATATCAGGTCGCAAGCCGTGGACGCGTGTGTAGCCGCCTAGGCCTGTTGAGATCGTATGCGTCTCATCGATCATCAACAGGGCACCATATTCTGTGGCCAAATCGCGCAGACCTTGCAAGAAACCCGCCTCGGGCAAGACCATGCAGCAATTCGTCATCACAGGTTCGGTCAAAATCGCCGCCACATCGCCCTGCGCCAGCGCGGCCTTGACCCCTGCCAGATTGTTAAACTCAACGGCGACTGCGCCCAAGGTCAGATCGGCCACTTGCCCCAGCAACCCGACACGATTCTGCGTCACCCCGTTTGTCAATTCGACCATCACATCGTCAACGGTGCCATGATAACAGCCGTTAAAAACCAATATCTTGGGCCGCCCAGTCACCGCCCGCGCCACGCGAATGGCAAAGCGGTTGGCATCCGTCGCCGTGGTTGCAATCTGCCATTTGAAATCGCCAAATCGGGCGGTCAGCAGATCGCCGACTTCGGCGGTCTCCTCGGACGGCAACATATAGGTCAACCCGCGCCGCGCCTGATGCCGAATCGCCTTTGCCACGGGTTCGGGGGAATGACCAAACATACTGCCCGTATCGCCCAGACAGAAATCATCAATGCGGTAGCCATCCGTATCGGTGATGGTTGCGCCTTCGGCCCGCGCAATGATCGGCAGATGCGGCATCGGCCAATCTTTCATCCAATGCAAAGGCACCCCGTCCAAATAGGCATTCGTCTCCGCATTGCGTGCCTTTGGATGCGTGGTGGCAAAGCGTCGCGCCTCGCGGTTGGCAAAGGCGGTCAGGCGCGGGGCGGGAATACCCGCGATCATATCTGTGTTTTCCATGGGCCGATCATGCCACAGCGCGGGGCGGGCGGGCAAGGCGGGTTATTTGGTCTGAAGGCGGCTTTCCAGATAGGGATAGAACAGCCGAATGACTCCGAATTGCACCACCACGATAATCACAGATGTCATCGCATTAAATGACCCATCTGCAAGGGGGCGGATCATCCAAGTGACTGTGCCAATATACAAAGAAAAACTGAGCACATGGAGCGCACGTTGCCCCAAACTTCCAAGCGACGGTGCGTGCCGAGGTGTTACCAAATTCGCCAAGGCGGCAATCACCACCAGATCGGCGACCAGCGCCGCTGCTTGGGTCTGTGGGAACATATAAAAATGGTTCCATGCCACCAAAAGCGCCACAGTGGTCAGCACGAGCCAGAAATCACGGTTGACCGAAAACCCCAAAGATTTCGGGCGACGGGATAACAGCGCTAACCCAGTCGCTGGGACCACAATCAACGCCAGAAAACCAGTTCTTGTCAGGATATCCATCGCCCCATCTTGCGGCGTAAAATTCAGTGCGGCGACAGAGGCAAGCAGCGTCACGGGAAACCGAATCGCATCCAGCCAAGTTTGCTGATCTGGCACCAAAATCAGTCGAATGACCCAGAGAACCAAAAGCATCAGCGCGATCTGCACGCCCGCGGCGGTTAGCCCAACACTGGGAAAGACCATCACGGCAGGCAGAACAAAGGCAGCCATCAGCAGGACCGCCACAAATCCAAGGCTGAACTTCGGATTGGTTTCATACATCGCCGACATCCCCACATTACACGCCAGAATTGTGCGCCGCAGAAGGCAGTGCTGTCAATCCGTCACGCGAATCTCGATCAACCTTGGCCGATCGCAGGGTTGCGCCAAGGCCCAATGCAGCACTTCGGGTTCCATCGGAACTGAGGCAAACTGCATATCACACGCCTCGGCAAAGGCACCAAGGTTCAAAGGCGACGGATCGCAGCCAATTACTTCGGTATTGGCCGCGCGCATCGCATCGGCGATCTCGGCATAGGCGGCATTGTTCCACACCAAAAAGGTCATCGGAATTTTCGCATCGACCGCCGTGCGTAACTCTGCGGCAGAAAACTGCAAACCGCCATCGCCGATCAGACAAACAGTATGCGCGTCAGGCTGGGCAAGCGCCGCACCAATCGCCGCCCCTGGCCCATATCCCAGCGCGCCAAAGCCCGTGGCCGCGTTGAACCAGCCCCCCGCGCGGTCGTGATCATAATACAGATTTGCCGCATAAATCGGTTGTGTGCTGTCACCCACAATCTGCGCCTGGGGGATCGCGCGGCGGATCACCTCGACCATCTCCAAGCGTTCGGGCATATCAGCGTCAAGCGTTCCGAGTTCGGCCCGCGCTGCGTGGCGCGCTGCAGCCGCACGAAATCCGCCTGTCCCTTTACGCGTCTGAATCACAGGCAACAGCGCCCGCATTGCCGCGCCCGCATCCGCCTGTATCTTGACCCCTGCGGCATGACGCGCCAGTTGCGCCGCGCAAACATCGACGCGGATCATGTCCGACAAATCTGGAACACCGCCCAGGGCATACATATCATAATCAGTCGGTCCAATTTCCGTACCCAGTGCCAGCACTTGGTCCGCCCCTGATATCAATGCGCGCACTGCGGCCAAGCTGGGGCTTGCCGGCACTGTCAGCGCATGGTCATGCATCATTCCGCGCGCATTGACCGTTTGTATGACAGGCGCATCCAAAGCCTGCGCCAAGGCCCGCAAATCCGTCTCATGGCCGCGCGCGCCACCCCCTGCCAAAATCACCACACGTTGCGCCCCGTTCAAACGATCCGCAGCATTTCCCAGCGCCTTTTCATCGATCAGAACTGGGGCGCGCAAATCCACAGGCGCGGCCAAGGGCGCGCAATCCAAAGGCATGACATCGGTCGGAATTTCAATGTGCACAGGCATAGGCCGACCCCCTGTCATAGTGGCAAAGGCCCAGTCCAGCACCGATCCTAAATCCGCAGGATCATTCAGCCGCCGTGTCGGGCACAGGGCCGCTACGACCCCCGCTTGATCGGGCATTTCATGCAGATACCCCAGACCGCGCCCCAAACTTGCCCGCGCATTCACGCCTGATATCACCAACATCGGCACCGAATCTGCCTTTGCCTGTGCCATTGCGGTCATGGCATTCAAAACCCCGGGCCCCGTGATGACAAAGGCCACCCCTGGTTTGCCACTTGCGCGGGCATAGCCGTCGGCCATAAACGCGCAGCCCGCCTCATGGCGGGCGGTAATATGGCGAATAGGCGATCCAGACAGGCCGCGATACAGCTCAACCGTATGCACACCAGGTATGCCAAAAACCACCTCGACCCCCCGCGCGGCCAACCCCTCGACCAAACGCATCCCAACTGTGACAGGATTGGGGGCGATCATGCTGCTATCCCCTGAATCTGCGCGGCAAAGCCTGCCAGTTTCACGCTTGCCTCGTGGATCAGATCATCGTCGACTGTCAGCGAAATCCGCAGCCATCCCGACAGCGCGGGGCCAAAGCTTTCGCCTGGCATCACCGCCACCCCCGTCGCATCCAACAGCGCCAAGGCGAACGATTCGCCCGTCATGCCTGTCGCGCGAATATCAACCAATGCGAACATCCCCGCCTCGGGGCGATGCACAGCCAAGCCATAGCGGCCATCCACCAAAGAATGCAGCAATTCGGCCCGCCACGCAAAGCGAACCGCCATTCCCCGCGCCGCTTGCGACGGCTTTGATACCGCCAGCGCCGTCATATCGGCAATGAACGGTTGATTGCCAAACAACATGGTTTCCGCCACAGGCAATAAGCGATCCGCAAATTCCTGCGGCCCCACACACCAGCCAGACCGAAACCCAGGGGCCGCATGGGATTTAGAAATCGACGCGGCAACCACGGTGCGATCGGCCAACTCCGCCAGATCAAACGGCGAGGTAAACACCGCGCCCTCATAAATCATTTCCTCATAGACTTCGTCGGACAGGATCCACAAATCATGCTGGATTGCCAATGCCCCCAGCGCCATCAGGTCCGCCCGCGTCAAAATTGCACCGGTAGGATTGTGCGGCGTGTTCAAAAACATCAGCCGCGTGCGGGGCGTAATTAGGGGGGCGACATCCGCCGCCTGCAGGCGAAATCCATGTTCTGGATGCATTGGCACCATCACCGCCGTGGCCCCCGTCGCGGCAATCAGCCCCTCATAGCAGGCATAAAGAGGGTCACCTACCAACACTTCATCACCTGGACCCACCAGCGTGGTCAGCACGGCATAAAGCGTGGTTTGCGTGCCGGGCAAGGCGGTGCATTGCTGGGGCGAAATTTCCCGCCCCGTGCGCGCGGTGTAACGTTTGGCCAAAGCTGCTAGCAAATCAGGCTCTCCGCGCCCATTGCTATAACCCAGACGCCCTGCATCCATCCCCGCCTTGGCGGCGGCGATCAATTCAGGCGGCGTGCCAACGTCAGGCTCGCCAATCGTCAGTTTTATGATCGTATGGCCAGCGGCGGCCAAAGCCTTGGCTTTGGCATGGATTGCCCATTTTGCCCCACCCAAACCCGCCAAACGATCCGAAACTGACGCATACCGCATTTTACACAACCCTGCTAGGGCGTGTAGGCCTTTGCCAGATCAATCCCTAGGATTGTTCCTACTGCTGTCAGGCCCACCGCCACGATTTCTTCAGGCTCAAAGCTATCAGAAATCAGCGAACCCTCAAGCCATAAGCCGTCAATAACACCGTTACAGGCGATTGCGGCGCGGCGCAGGGCGGCGCCCGTCAGCGCAGGATTTGCCGCAGTGATCAAGTCTTGCAACTTATCGCGGTAGACAAAGTAATTTTCGCGATGCACCTCGCGCATATCAATATCACTGCGCACAAGATGCAGAAATCCTGCCCATTTGCCGACCATGGCCGGATCGGCTACTGGCGGCGAAATCGAACTCGCGACAAAATGCGCCAAACATTTGATCGGATCCCCACCATCAACCGAGGCAACATCGCTGCTTTGGGTGTTTAACCGCGTCATCAAACTTTGATAGGCGGTGCGCACCAATTCCTCTTTGGTGTTGAAATAGTGGCGGATCAACCCGGCTGTCACCCCGGCCTCATCAGCAATGGCGCGCACAGTGGCCGCTTGGGGACCACCATCCCCGATTAATTTCAGCGCAGCGTTGATTAAATCTTCCCGACGGCTTTCTTGCGTCGCCCTTTGATACGGGCGTCGCGTAACTGTTTCAATCGAACCCATCACATCCCTATTTCTTTTTTAAAAGTGCATTTGTTCTTGGAAAATTTGAACAATGATCAAAAATTCTGACGATAAAGTGCCGTGTTTTACGAAATTATAGTGGTTCTTCTAGAAAGATCACCCAAAGGGCGGTTTTGAAAATCCGACGCAAATCGCCTCGGTTAAGAATACGGTAACATTGATCTATTTTGAAACAAGAGGCAAGCGGAAGGGAAAAAAACCTTCCGTAGATTAGAGTTCAGGCGAAAAATGGACATCTTTGTGGATGATCACGTCGGTCTGCGGATAGGCGTTCAGAATGGCGCGCCGCAGGCTTGCGCCGATGTCATGCGCTTGGCGCAGGGTCTGTGCCCCGTCCAACTCTATGTGAATATTGACGAAAACGATGCTGCCTGCCGTGCGGGTTTTCAGATCGTGAAAACCGAAGACACCGGGCCAATTGCCCGCAATTTCGCCAATCCCTTGCACAATGGCAGGATCTGCGCGTCGATCCATCAGCGCGTCCCATGCGCCACTGCCGATCCGCAAAGATCCCAGCGCCAACACCGCCGCCGCAGCCAAGGCAACAACACTGTCAATCGCCCCCAATCCCCATTTGGAAGACGCCCAAAGCGCCACAATCGCCCCGATATTTGGCATCAGATCGCCGACATAATGCAACCGATCCGCTGCGATGACCCGACTGCCGGTCCTGCGCGCAACCCGTCCCTGCCATGCAACCAAACCGAGGGTTACGACCACCGAAAACACCATGACTGCCATGCCCGCGCCCTCATCGCGCAAAAGCGCAATATCGGGCGCGATCAGGCGCTGCACCGCCGTCACAGCGATCACCCCTGCCGAAATCATGACAAATACAGATTGCGCCAGCGCGGCCAAATCCTCGGCAGAGGAATGGCCAAACGCGTGATCTTCATCCGCGGGCTTGGCAGCATAGATCAAAGCGCCTAAAGCAACCAAGGACACCATCAAATCCATTGCACTATCTGCCAATGAGGCCGCAACAGACAGCGCGCCAGTCTGGGCAAAGGCCCATAACTTGACCGCAACCAGGAGCGTCGCCACCGCCGCCGACCCCAGACCCGCTGATAAGTTCAACCGCATATTTGGCTGTAAACTCATCTGGGAAACCTTTCAAAAAGCCGCGCTATTCAATCACTTCGTCGGGGTCTACACCCCAAAAATCGGACTTGACCGCCCAACCTTTTTCGCCGTCCACCTTAACACGGCACCAGTCAAGCGAACAAGTCATGATCTTGGCCAAGGCCCCCGCTTCGGCCTGAAACGCCACGGGCGACGATGCGTCTGGCAAAACATGAAACTCGGCCATATCTTTGGTCACAAGAATGCCACGCACGCCCGACAGCAGGGTAAAATGGATCCAGCCGCCCATGCCTTCATAATCTTCAACACGGCGCCAAGTGTCATATTCGGCGGTCACGCGCAACGGCGTGCCTGCCGTGGTGAACACCCAATCAATTCGGTGCGTCAGCCCTGGGCCGCGCCGGGCATTGCCAATCCCGCCTTTTAACGTGACATAACGCGGCACCTTCAACCCTGTCACTGCGCCCTTCGATGTATCGCGAGGCAGTTTTTTGGCCGATTGGGCAGTTTTGCTTTGGTCGGGCAGAACCGCCGCAGGGTCTGATACCACAGTTTGGCCAATTTGGGCCCGTTCGGGGCGCGGACGGGGCCGCGTTTCAGCCCAAATCAGCGTCGGAATTATCACGACCGCAACCCACAGGCTGATCCGCCACCCCAATTCCCGTTTTGCCAATCGTTGCACCCATCACCTCAACCATCGGGCCGGCATTTCCCTTTGAATTGGGGCTTGTGCCTTGCCGCTGCTTTCGCCACTTTGACATTCAATCGCACGATTTGAAAGGGCAAGCCGTGCGATTTGCCTTTGCAGGAGAGCCGAGATGTCCATAAGCCGTGTCCGCGTCGTTGTCACCCGACGGTTGCCTGAACCCGTTGAAACCAGAATGAAAGAATTGTTCGATGTGCAATTGCGCGACGATGACAGTGCAATGTCTGCCGCTGAACTGGCAAGTGCCATGGCCGATTGCGATGTCCTTGTGCCAACGATCACAGATCATCTGGATGCAAGTCTGATTGCTGCCGCGGGTTCGCGTTTGAAATTGATCGCAAATTATGGTGCAGGTGTGGATCATATCGATGTCGCCACCGCCCGCAATCGCGGCATCTTGGTATCGAACACGCCCGGCGCTGTGACCGATGACACGGCGGATATGGTTTTGGCGTTGATATTGGGTGTGACACGGCGCATCCCGCAGGGATTGACTGCGATGGAGAGTTGGCAAGGCTGGTCGCCGATGGCCAATCTGGGCGGGCGTTTGGGCGGGCGGCGTCTGGGGATTTTGGGCATGGGGCGCATTGGTCAGGCTGTGGCACGCCGCGCCCGCGCCTTTGGCCTGCAAGTGCATTATCACAACCGCAAACGCCTGCGGCCCGAGGTTGAGTCGGAACTGGACGCGACCTATTGGGACAGCTTGGATCAAATGTTGGCGCGGATGGACATTATTTCCATCAACTGCCCGCATACGCCTGCCACGTTTCATCTGCTGAATGCGCGGCGGATCAAACTGTTGAAACCGACCGCAGTGGTCGTGAATACGTCCCGCGGCGAGGTGATCGACGAGGCCGCCCTAACCCGCGCCTTGCGGGCAGGCGATATCGCGGGGGCAGGGCTTGATGTCTATGAACATGGCGCAACGCTGACCCCTGAACTGCGCGATTTGCCCAATGTTATGCTGTTGCCGCATATGGGATCGGCCACGATCGAGGGGCGGTTAGAGATGGGCGAAAAGGTGATTATCAACATCAAAACCTTTGCCGACGGCCACCGCCCGCCCGATCAGGTGGTCGCGGGGATGCTGTAACCTATGGCCTTGCGCTATGCGCCCAAGATGGGAACAATCATCCTTGTGAATTTCGATAAGGGTTTTGTGCCGCCAGAAATGGTCAAGAAACGCTTGGCAGTCGTCATTTCGCCCGCCATTAAAGAGCGCGGAAAGCTGGTGACGGTGCTGCCACTTAGCACAACCGATCCTGTCCCTGTGATGCCCTATCATTTCAGACTAAGCATTCCGTTCGAATTGCCTTCCTATTGGTCTAGCCAGGAATGCTGGGTTAAGGGGGATCTGATCAATGCTGTCAGCTTTGATCGTTGTGATCTTCTGCTGCTTGGCAAAGACGGCGATGGCAAACGGCGGTATCAAACCCAGACGCTTTCGGTTGAATTGTTAAGAAAAATCCAATCCTGCGTGCGTCAGGGTCTTGGTCTTGGACCTTGACAAATGGGGAAATAAGACCCATTTAGGACATGTTCGGGGCGCTGCGAAAGCATCCCCTTTAAGACCCCAACAGGGGCCGTGGGCCAACTGGCGATTGCAAGCTCTGACCCATGCTGTAAGGCCCCGCCTCCGTGTGGGGCCTTTTGCTTAGTTTGCAGCGCCTTGCGTCCCGCCCTTGAACTTAGAACTTGAATTGAATACCTAGGCCCTGCGCGGGAAATCTGCGGCTGGGCCTTGTTGGGAGCGCTATATGGAAATCTTCACGCTGCCTGGTCTGTTGGCCCTGATGCAAGTGATTGGCATCGACCTTGTTTTGGCAGGGGATAATGCCATTGTGATCGGTCTTGCGGCAGCGGGTCTGCCCAAGGATCAGCGCAATAAGGCGATTTTGGTCGGCATTGGTGCGGCAACTGTTCTGCGGATCGGCTTTGCGCTGATCACAACACACCTGCTGGCAATCAAGGGGCTGATGCTGCTGGGCGGTCTGTTGCTGCTGTGGGTTTGCTGGAAAATGTGGAGCGAATTGCGCGACGGTCACCAGACCGAAGATCGTGCGATGGAATCCTTGGCGGATGAAGACACCAACAAAGACGGAACGGTTGCAGGCGGCGGCAAACGCAAGACCTTTGCCCAGGCCGCCTGGCAGATCGTGATTGCCGATGTGTCAATGAGCTTGGACAACGTCCTCGCTGTGGCAGGGGCCGCGCATGACCATCCCACGGTTCTGGTCATCGGTCTGGTTTTGTCCATTGCGCTGATGGGTCTAGCGGCGACCTTTGTGGCCAAACTGCTGACCAAACATGCTTGGATTGCCTATGTCGGCCTTGCGATCATCGTCTACGTTGCGGCCAAGATGATTTATGAAGGCGGGCATGAAATTCTGCCCCTGCTGATCGGCTAAAACCTGTTGACGCGATAGGGCGTCAGATCGCGCGAGGGCGCCACCCTTGCCACCACGTCGGCCACCAATTGCGCGGTGATGGGCGCAAGCGTTAAGCCGATATGCCCGTGACCATAGGCATGGATCACATCATCGCCAAATCGGGACGGCCCAATCACAGGGCGGCTGTCGGGCATCGACGGGCGAAACCCCATCCATGTCCGATCCGGCGCGCCAAGGTCGGGAAAAAACGCCCGCGCCCCTTCGATCAGTTTATCAATGCGGTGTTGCGATGGCGGGGCCGTCAGCCCGCCCAATTCCACCGTTCCCGCCACCCGCAAACGTCCCGTCATCGGGCACAGATAAAACCCGCGCGACGTGGGGCAGGTGGGGCGGGTCAGGCGCGGTGCCTGCATATCCCATTCGACGTGATAGCCGCGCTCGGTATCCAAAGGCACCTTGTCGCCTGTTGTTGGGGCCAAGGCGCGGGAATGTGCGCCCGCTGCGATAATGACCCGCTTGGCGGTGATGTTCAGACCATCCCCCGTGATCGTCACCCCGCCCGCGTGGCGGGTGATACGGTCCGCCCGCGCCCTGATCATCGGCACATTCAAATGCGCCGCCAGTCGCTGCACCATCGCCGAAGGGTCTGACATAAACACCGCTTTGGGAAAAAAAGCGGCTCCCCCGTCTACAGGGGGCAGGTTCGGCTCCATCTGACGCAGGGCCTCTGGTCCGATCAAATCGACCTCTATCCCCAATGCGCGCCGCCCAGCCATATCCTGATGCGCGGCGCGATAAGCGGCGGGGGTTTCATACAGATACAAACATCCCTTGGGCTGTAAAATGTCCGCGCCGCCAATGCGGTCGGCCAATTCGCCCCACAATGGCCCCGCGCCTGTCAGCAGCGCCGCAATCGCCTGCGCGTTGGCGGCAGCATGACGCGGCAGGGATTGCCATGCAAACCGCGCAAGCCACGGCATCAAGGCCAATATCCCCGCACGGCGAATGGCGAGGGGAGAGTTCTTATCAAACAACAAAGACGGCAACGACCGCAACACATCTGGCGTGCCCACGGGCATCACCGCGTAATCGGCAATCGTGCCCGCATTGCCATAGCTGGCCCCCATCCCCGCAGGGTTGGGATCAATCATCACGATATCTTGCGACAAACCGCGCGTCATCAGGGCTTCGGCAATGGACAGGCCCACCACGCCCGCCCCGATGATCGCGATTTCCGCCATTACATACAGGTGTCGAACAGCGCGCGGGTGTTCTCAGCCGTCATCTCACGCGGGTTGCCGCCACAGCTGGGATCTTCCAGCGCCATATCGGTCAGCATATCCAGATCAGCGGCCTTCACGCCCATCGCCGTCAGATTCTCGGGGATATTCAGAACCTTGCGCAGGTTCATGACTGCCGCGCGGAACCCGTCAAACCCGCCCTTAATCCCGATATAGGCGGCGGCTTTTTCGATCCGCCCCTCAATCTCGGCGCGGTTATAATCCAAGACCATCGGCATGACGACCGCATTGGTCGTGCCGTGATGCGTGCCATACACTGCGCCAATCGGGTGCGATAGGGAATGGATCGCGCCAAGGCCTTTTTGGAACGCCGTGGCCCCCATTGCGGCGGCGGCCATCATATGGGCGCGGGCGTCCAGATTGGTCGGATCACTGTAAACCAAAGGCAGGTTTTCAAACACCAACCGCATCCCTTCCAGCGCGATACCCTGCGACATGGGATGATAAAATGGCGAACAATAGGCCTCAAGGCAGTGCGCCAATGCGTCCATCCCCGTGCCTGCGGTGATGAATTTCGGCATCCCAACTGTCAGCGCTGGATCACAGATCGTGACAACTGGCATCAGTTTGGGATGGAAAATGATCTTTTTCTTATGGGTCGCGGAATTGGTCAAAACCCCTGCGCGGCCCACTTCGGACCCTGTACCTGCCGTGGTTGGCACGGCAATGATCGGCCCGATTTTGGATGCATCGGCGCGGGTATACCAATCATCCACATCTTCCAAATCCCAGACCGACAGGCCCGCCTTTTGATGCGCCATCAGCGCGATCATCTTGCCCAGATCCAGCGCACTGCCGCCCCCAAAGCAAATCACCCCGTCATGGCCGCCCGCAAGGTAAACCTTGATCCCGTCGATCATGTTCTGCTCGTTCGGGTTTGGGTCCACTTCGGAAAATACCGCATCGCCTAAACCCGCCGCCTTAAGAACCGCCACGGCCTCTGCCGTGATCGGCAAGCTGGCCAAGGCCTTATCCGTCACAAACAACGGCTTTTTCACGCCTGCGGCCGTGCAATGCTCGGCCAGTTCCGCAATCCGCCCCACGCCGAATTTGATCGCGGTGGGATAGTTCCAATTCCGATTTGGCACGTTATGGGTCATGATTCAGACTTTCTTCAAATGATAAGAACGAGGACGGGTGACGGAATGGAACCCCAGATAGGACAGGCTGCCGCCGCGCCCCGTGTCCTTACATCCCGTCCAGCACAGCGCTGGGTCCAGATAATCGGCGCGGTTCATGAAAATCGTGCCTGTTTCCACCTGCGCGCCGATTTGGGCGGCGGTGTCGTAATCGTTGGTCCAGATGCTGGCCGTTAGACCATAAGGGCTGTCGTTCATCAGGGCAATCGCCTCGGCGTCGTCCTTGACCTTCATTATGCCCACGACGGGGCCAAAGGATTCTTCCATCATCACCCGCATCGAATGATCGACATTGACCAGAATCTGCGGCGCAAGATAGGCACCGCCATCATCGGCAGGGAACAGCGCGGGATCAATCAGCGCCTTGGCACCCGCCGCCAGCGCATCCGCAATCTGCCCGCGCACGACGGCCGCGAAACGTTTGTTCGCCATCGGCCCCAAGGTGCTGTCTGCGTCAAACGGGTTGCCCAGTTTCAGCGCCTGAACCCATGCCACCGATTTTTCCACAAAGGCGTCATACAGGCTTTCATGCACGTAAATCCGTTCAATCCCGCAGCAGCATTGCCCCGCATTAAACATCGCCCCATCCATCAGCGTATCCACCGCCGCATCCAGATTGGCATCCGCGCGCACATAGCCTGGGTCTTTGCCGCCCAATTCCAGCCCAAGGGGGGTGAATGTGCCGGCAGAGGCGCGCTCAATCGCCTGCCCCCCCGCGACCGAGCCTGTGAAATTCACAAAACCAAAGCTGCGCGCGGCCAGCAGGGTTTCGGTCGTGGCATGATCCAGCACGACGTTTTGGAACACATCAGCGGGAACGCCCACTGCGTGAAACGCCTCTGCCATCCGCTCGCCCACCAACAGGGTTTGGCTTGCGTGTTTCAAAATCACCGTATTGCCCGCAATCAGCGCGGGGGCCAGCGTGTTGATCGTGGTCAGATACGGATAATTCCAAGGCGCAATGATGAACACGACACCCAAAGGATCGCGCGCGATATAGCGGCGAAACTTGGCGCTGTCTTCGACCATCACTTCGGCCAATGCCGTCGCGGCAATCTCGGCCATATAGTTTGTGCGATCATTCACCCCGCCGAATTCGCCGCCATAGCGGGTCGGGCGGCCCATCTGCCACGCCAGTTCTTCGGTCAGAACCTCTTTCATCGCGGTCAACTTGGCCACGCCAGCCTTGACCAATGCGATACGATCCGCAAGCGGGCGCGCCGCCCAAGATTTTTGCGCTGCCTTGGCCCGTGCCGCCGCATCTTGCGCTGCGGCCAGGGTCAAAGGCATCCGTTCGGCATAGACGCTGCCATCGACGGGGGAAATCAGTTGAATGGGTTTCATGTCATAACCTTTTGGGGCGGATGCACCGCCAGTGATCGGGGCATATGGCCGCTGTTTACGCCCGTTCCAGCAGGCGCTGCAATTCAAAATCCGTCACGACGCGGTCGGTCTCGGAAATTTCCCAATGTGCGGCGTGATGATAATGATCAACCACGTCATCGCCAAAGGCCGCGCGCAACATCGCCGACCCCTTAAGCAACACTGCGGCATCGCGCAGATTATGCGGAATCTCGCGGATACCACCTGTGGTGTACATATCACCCGACATCTCGGGTTCCAACTCCATTTTACCTTCAATCCCCGCAAGCCCTGCCGCGAGCAGAGCCGCACAGGCGAGGTAAGGGTTGGCATCTGATCCCGGGATACGGCATTCCACGCGGATCGCCTTGGACCCCACACCACAGACGCGGAACCCCGCCGTGCGATTGTCGGCAGACCAAACCGCCTTGGTCGGCGCGAACATCCCGATGGAAAAGCGTTTATAGCTGTTCACATAGGGGGCCAGAAACACCGTGATTTCCTCGGCGTATTTCAACTGCCCCGCCATGAAGTGTTTCATTAGCGCTGACATCCCGTATTTATCCGCAGGGTCTTGGAATGCGGGCTTGCCATCCGCCCACAGGCTTTGA
The DNA here is from genome assembly GCA_040398785.1 of Cypionkella sp. GTDB lineage: Bacteria > Pseudomonadota > Alphaproteobacteria > Rhodobacterales > Rhodobacteraceae > Cypionkella. Next base: position 367,354 of record JBBATJ010000001.1, read on the forward strand.
TGCACATGCGACGATGACCCCGCCTTGCGGTGATCATATTTCGCCATAAAGGTCACGGATTTGCCCTTACTCCAGGCAATTTCTTTGACACCATTCTTGACGATCACATGATTGTCTGCGGTATCCAGCGCATCGGAATAACGATAGTTAATCTCCTCTTGCCCCGCATCCGCCTCGCCTTTGGAATTCTCAACCGGAATCCCCGCACCATAAAGGCCGTTGCGAATGGCGCGCATCACGTCTTCTTCCTTGGTGGTCTGGAAGATGTGGTAATCTTCATTATAGGCGCTGACAGGTTTCAGGTCCGACAGACCCCCATCGCGCAAATTGGCATAGGAATTTTCAAACAGATAAAATTCCAATTCCGTGGCCATCATCGCATCATATCCCAGCGCCTTGGCGCGGGCGACCTGACGTTTCAGGATCGCGCGGGGGGAATGCGGCACCTCATGTCCATGATGATCTAATGTGTCGCCCAAGACCAGCGCGGTGCCCTCCAACCAAGGGATCCGCCGCAATGTCGCCATATCTGGCTTTAACACATAATCGCCGTAACCCGTCTGCCAGGACGAACTGGCGTAGCCCTGAACCGTGTTCATCTCCATATCCACAGTCAGCAGATAATTGCAGCAATGCGTTTCCTCATAGCCGCCATCAATGAAAAACTGCGCGTGAAAGCGTTTCCCCATCAGTCGGCCCTGCATATCAATGCCGCAGACCAGCACCGTATCAATTTCGCCCGCAGCAACCGCCGCCTTGAGCGTGTGTAATGTTAGATTTCCGGACATATCCGTTTTCCTTTGCCAAATCCCAATTGCCGCCTTGTCGTAGACGGCGGTTTTAGGCCGCCTTGGCTTGGCGCTGAATTTCGATCAATCCCATATTCGGGATTACGGGTGATGACTGCATGGTTCAGGTTCTTTCGATTTGATCAAACGTCTAACTTTGCCCTGCCAGAGTCAAGTTTGTTTTCGACATACCGCTGCTAAGCGCATTCAAAATTACGGCAGTCAGAACGATTGCGCCGCCGAATGCGGTGTTGGCCGAAATGCCTTGCCCGAAAAACAACCACATCCAAACGGGGGCCAAAAACACCTCAACCAAAGACATCAGCGTGGCCGAGGCCGCAGGCACCACCCGACTGCCCATGGAAAACAGGATCATTCCCCCCGACAGCGTGACCACGCCCATAAACAGCGCAAGGCTGATATCAGTGCCCGTGGTGACAATGGCCTGACCCATCAACAGGGCCATGACGCAACCTGCGATGATGGCGAAAAACGCCCCAAGTGCGATGGTCGGAAACATTGCCCCGCCGCGCCCCAAGGCCACGGTAAAGATCGCAAATCCCAACGCCGATCCCAGCGCCGCGGCGTCGCCAATGCCCGATCCGCCCGTCAAACTGTCCTGAACCATCCACGAAATCCCCGCCGTGGCCAGCAGGATCGACGCCCAAGTGATCCAGCGCACCCTTTGGCCCAAGATGATCCGCCCAAGGATTGCCGCAAAAAACGGCGAGGCGGAAAAAAGCAACACCGTCTTGGCGACCGAGGTCGACTGAAAGGCGAAAATCGCCCCACCATAGGCCAAAACCAAGCCCAAAGCGCCGATCACCCCCGCTGCGCCAAGCCCCCTCATTTGACGCAACGCCCCGCCTTGCAGTGTCAAATAGGCCAGCAAAACCGCCAGCAACCCGATAGAGCGCCACATCAACAGTGCCCAAGACCCTGTGTGATCAATCAACGTTATGATCGGCCCCTGCATCGACCACAAAAGCCCCGCAAGCAGGATCAGCCCCACGCCTGTTCTATACTGCATTCACGCCCCCATTTGCCCCAACATGGCGCGCCTTGCCCGCATCATTCCCGCCCATTTGCGCCCTTTTGCGACGCCTCTGGTCGCACATAGGCCAGAACTGCGCGCTGTGCCCGCCAAACTGCGGCCACAGGAGGCCCAAATGACCGAATTTCACGCCCAAACCCGCCGCAAAATTGATCCCTCATTGGGGGCCAATCTGGGCGACGGCACGCCCAACGACAATGACCGTGTTGAAATTGGCCCGACCCAACTGGCCTTTGGCGAATGGGCGCGGGCAGGGCTGACCCTGCCCAATCTTTCGCAGATGCGTCATGACCGCTGGGCGCGATTGGTGGCTGCGATCAATGCCCGCGATATGGGCGGTTTGCTGATGTTTGACCCCTTGAACATCCGCTATGCAACGGACACGACAAATATGCAGCTTTGGAACACCCATAACCCGTTTCGCGCCTGCCTGATCTGCGCGGATGGCCATATGGTGATGTGGGAATATAAAAACTCACCCTTCCTTGTGACGTTCAATCCCTTGGTTAAAGAACTGCGCTCGGGGGCAACATTCTTTTACAACTCAACAGGCGATCGTGGCCAACAGGCGGCGCAGGGCTTCGCGGCGCAAGTGGATGAGATTATCCGCGCCCATGCGGGGGCGAACCGCCGCCTTGCGGTGGATAAGATCATGGTCCACGGCCTGCGCGCGCTTGAGTCTCTCGGGTTTGAGGTGCTTGAGGGCGAAGAGGTGACTGAACGCACCCGCGCCATCAAAACCCCAGATGAAATCTTGGCCATGCGCTGCGCCCACCACGCCTGTGAATCTGCCATTGCGGAGATGGAACAATTCACCCGCGAAAACGTCCCCAAGGGCGGCGTGTCCGAAGATGCGATCTGGGCCGAATTGCACAAGGGCAATATCAAACGCGGTGGCGAATGGATTGAAACGCGGCTTTTGGCATCGGGCAAGCGGACCAATCCTTGGTTCCAAGAATGCGGTCCACGTATCGTGCAGAATAACGAAATCGTGGCCTTTGACACTGATTTGATTGGGTCTTACGGCTTTTGCATCGATATTTCGCGCACATGGTTTGTGGGCGACGCGGCCCCGACGCCCGCGATGAAATCCGCCTTTGCCCATGGGCGCGACCATATGCTGGATCATCAAGCGCGATTAAAACCCGGCGTGTCGATCCGCGAATTGGTGCTGGGGGGGCACCAATTGGACGACCAATATTGGGCGCAGAAATATTCTTGTAAAATGCACGGGGTGGGTCTGTGCGATGAATGGCCCTATGTGAACTATCCCGATGGCTGGACAGAAGGCGCGTTTGATGCGGTGCTGGAACCGGGAATGGTGCTGTGTGCCGAGGCGCTGATTTCGCCCGAAGGGGGTGATTTTTCGATCAAACTCGAAGATCAAATTCTGATCACCGAAACGGGTTGCGAAAACCTAACCAAATACCCGTTCGATCCGCGCTTTGCTGCCTAATTGGGGCGCGCGCCCCCCTGTTAGTATCCCCGAACGCGGTCAACCAGATTTAACAACGGCTCACCCCCCAAGCTGCGGCGGATGTTTTCGACCAGAACCTTTGCGGCCCCATCGGCGCGGGTGTCGGCGGCGATATGGGGGGTGACGGTGATTTTGGGGTTATTCCAGAACGGATGTCCTGCAGGCAGTGGCTCTGTGCGAAACACATCCAAGGTGGCGGCTGCGATTTGTCCTGCATCCAGCGCAGTCAGCAGCGCCGCATCGTCAATCAGCGCCCCGCGCCCCGGATTGATCACCACAGCGCCGCGTTTGGACCAAGACAAGGTTTCTTCATTGAGCAGGTTTTCCGTCTCGGGCGTTTTGGGCAGCAGGGTCACGATGATGTCCGCCTGTCCTAAAACATGGCCCAATCCGTCCCGGCCCGAAAAACATGGGACACCCGTCCCCGTTTTTTCCGTCCGCGACCAGCCCAAAACCCGAAAATTCAAACCCATCAATGCCCGCGCACAGGCCTCGCCCAAGGCGCCCATGCCCAGCATCGCCACCACCCTATCCCGCGCTAAGGGGGGGCAGGTTTGATCCCAAACATGATCGGGATTGACGATATGGCGGTCCATCCCCAAATGATACCGAAGCGCGTGACCGACCACCCATTCTACCATGCCTTCGGTCAGCCCCAGATCGACCATACGGCAAAGCGGTTGCGTCAAGGTCGCATTGCCGACGATCCGTTCTACGCCCGCCCACAGGCTGAGAACCGCGCGGCAGCCCGTATATGGCGTGAAATCCTGCAAGGGCGCTGAAGGCGCATAGACGATGAAATCGACCATCGCCGGATCGTCGGGCGCTTCTGTCACAATTTGCGCTGCTATGCCCGCCGCGTTCAACAGCGCTGGCAAAACCGTTTCATATTCGCCCCACAGGGGGGCCGCAAAATAGATCAATGTCATCGCTACCTCGGACGGTGGATAATCGCGCTTTGCACCAGACCAAAGGCGATCAGAATGACCAACGTTGCCGATCCGCCGTAACTGAGCAAGGGCAAAGGCACGCCCACAACGGGGGCCATCCCCATCACCATCGACAGATTCACCGCGATATAAAGGAAAAAGTTCACCGCGACCCCAATAATCAGCAATTGGCTAAATCGATCCTTGTTGCGCACAGCCGCCGTGATGCAAAAGATCAGCACCAACGCATAAAGGATCAGCAAGAAAATCGCCCCTGCATAACCGAATTCTTCACCATAGGTCGTGAAAATAAAATCTGTGTGCTTTTCGGGCAAAAAGTTCAAACGGCTCTGCGTGCCTTGCATGAACCCTTTGCCAGACCAGCCGCCTGACCCGAGCGCAATTTTGGCTTGGATGATGTTATAGCCCGCGCCTAATGGATCAGCAGCGGGGTCTAAAAAGGTGTGAATGCGGCGATATTGATAATCATGCAGCAATTGCCATGGCGTGCCTTCGCTGAACAAAATTGCAAACACGGTTCCGCCGACACCGCCGATGACCGCAGCGAAATACCACAACGACACGCCTGCCGCCAACATGACCGCGCCGCCTACGGCGACCAGCATGACGGATGTGCCCAGATTAGGTTGCATCAAGACCAAAACCGTGGGCGCAATGATCACCAAGATGGGTAGAAAAACCCACAAGGGGCGCGACACCCGCGCGTCGTCCAGCCAATCGTAATAAGACGCAAGGGCCATGATCAGCGCGACCTTCATCAACTCGGACGGTTGCAGCACGATGTATCCTAGATCGATCCACCGTTGCGCCCCCATGCCGACCATGCCAAAAAATTCAACAAACAACAGCAAAAGCATACCCACCAAATAGGCAGGCCACGCCATTAACTCCCAACTCCAAATCGGCATCAAAGCAACAAAGATCAACAAAGCAAAGCCTGCGCCAAAGCGGACCATCTGCGGCTTGGCCCACAGATCAAAATCCCCGCCAGCGATCGAATACAGCATCAGCCAGCCGATCCCCGCAATCGCGGTGATGACCAACAATAGCGCCCAATCCATGTGCCACAGTTTGCGCAAACCCGTTGGCGCAGCTTTTAGGCGATATTCCAGAAAGCTCATGTTTTGCCTCAGGTTTTCGTAATGGCGGGGCGTGACGGCGGTCGCAACACCAACGCCTCAAATAACGATTGCATTCGGGTTTGTTGTTCAACGGGATAGGCTGTCAGGGGGGGCACGCCGCCCGTCAAGGCTGCAAGCAGCGCATCGCGTGCAATGGGCGCGGCCACGGCCGATCCACCGCCGCCATGTTCGACGACCACCGCCACCGCATAGCGTGGCGCCTCGGCTGGGGCAAAGCCGACAAACAACGCGTGATCGCGCTGCTCCCATGGCAGATTGTCATTCTTAACCACGCCCGTTTCACGTTCCGCCGCCGAGATATTGCGCACTTGCGCCGTTCCCGTCTTGCCGCACATCAGCATTGTCGCGTCGGCAACGCGCGATGCCCGCGCCGTGCCATGATCGCCATTGACCACGGCAAACATCCCCCGATGGACCGCTTGCAATTGGTCTATCCCCAAATCCAGTGGCGGCGCGGGGGCAATCGGGGTTTCTACCTCGTTGATCGTTTTAATCAGACGTGGCAAGACAGCCCGACCGCTGGCGATCCTAGATGTCATCACCGCCAATTGCAAAGGTGAGGTCAACACATAGCCCTGCCCAATTGCGGCGTTGATTGTATCGCCGATCCGCCATTCCTTTTTGTGAACTCTGGATTTCCATTCCTTATCGGGCATATTGCCCTCGGCGATGGCGGACATGGGCAGATCATGTTTGACACCCAATCCCAAACTGCGCCCCATTTCAGCGATTTTATCAATCCCCACGCGCTGGGCGATGTCATAGAAATAGACATCACAACTTTCGGTCAGGGCGCGTTCCAAATCAACTGTGCCATGACCACCGGCGCGCCAACAGTGAAACTTGCGCCCGCCCGATTCGTAATAGCCGGGGCAGGTGACCCGTGTTTCTGGGTCGACTGCCCCCGCCTTCAGTGCGGCCATTGCCGTGACCATCTTGAATGTCGACCCGGGGGGATAAGTGCCTTGCACCACCTTATTTGCCAAAGGACGATGATCGTTTTCTAACAGCGCGGCATAATTTTCTTGGCTTATCCCGCGCACAAACAAGTTGGGATCAAATCCGGGCGACGAGACCGCCGCAATCAAATCACCATTGTTGACATCCATCACCACGCAGGCCGCACTTTCGGTTCCCAAACGCGCTTGGACAAAATTTTGGATATCTGCATCCACCGTCAATCGCAGATCGGCACCTGGGATTCCCTCTTTTCGGCCCAGTTCGCGCATCACGCGGCCTACGGCGTTGACCTCGACACTCAGGGTTCCGGACTTGCCGCGCAGGCTTGTTTCCATCCATTTTTCCGTGCCGATTTTTCCGATTTGAAATCGTGGGATCATCAGCAGCGGATCGGGGTTGTCTATCCCTTCCAAATCTTTGTCTGAAACTGGGCCTACATAGCCAATAATATGCGAAAAATCATGGTCCAGTGGGTAGGTGCGGCTAAGACCCACCTCGGGCGAGACGCCCGGCAGGCTGGGGCTGTTGATGGCAATTTTGGAAAAATCTTTCCACGACAAACGTTCTGCAACCGCAACTTGGACAAAGGCGCGCTGACGTTCCAATTCTGTCTTTGCCGCGACCACATCAGAGGGTGTCAGCGGGATCAATTGGCACAATCGTTCCAGAACGGCGTCAATACCCCCATCAGCTTTGCGCGCGCCCTCTTTGGTGATCACCACGCGATAGTTTTGCTCGTTGCCCGCGACCAACTTGCCGTTGCGATCCAAAATGCGGCCCCTCGCAGGCGGAAGCAAACGAATGCTGACGCGGTTTTCTTCGGCCAACAGGCGGTATTGATCGGCATCTGTGACGCCCAGAGAATGCATCCTTGACCCAAGGGCAGCAAACATCGCCACCATGCCCCCACTTAAAAGCAGCGCCCGCCGCGAAACGCGGGCGGCGGCTTCGTCGATATTTCTGGGGTTGCGTGCCATCCGTTCCCCTAAAACCTGCGCCCAAAGGCGTCAACTTCGCCCATACTCGGCTTATGTAGGGCCAAGACATAGCGCGTGATAAGAACCACCAAAGGATAGGCCGCAATCGACCACAGCACCTGCACCAAGGCAAACCCAAATGTGACCTGCGGCAAAAACGTGATCGCAAACAGAAGGCGGTAGACAATCAACATCGCCAACATCAACCCCGAGACAACCGCCCATTCCCCCGCAAAATTCAATTCCCGCACCATCACCGTGCGCAGGCGCATAAACTCGCAGGCAATCACCACCAAGGCGCACCACAATCCCGGCGGACGCATGGTGATAATATCTTCCGCCAAGATCACCGCCGCAATCAGCCAAATCGGCACATAGTCCTGACGCCGCACCACCCAAGCAAAGGTCAACGCCAACAGCAGATCAGGCCCAGGCAACCGCCCCGTCGGATGCGACAGCGGCAGTATTCGTAAAAACAACAACAGCAACGCTATCAACACATATAATCCGCGATAGACCCATAGCGATCTGCTTGCCGTGCTGATCATGGCGCAGGTGGCCCCTGCAGGGGCAATTTCGGCACCACCAAATTGCCCGCGTCAGGGATCACTTCCATCGGCTGACTGCGTAAGATTCGCAGATATTCCAACCGGTTAAAATCCGCTTCAAGGCGCACGCGCAGGCGCTTGTCGGCCTGCACCACCACCTTACCCACCACCAATCCCGACGGAAAAATTCCCCCATCCGCCGACGAAAACACCAAATCCCCCGCCCGCAACGCATCTGGATTATCGACAAAATCCAACGGCGGCAGCGGCGAATTGTCGCCTGACAAAATTGCGGTTTGGCCAGACGGCTGCACGACAACCGGAATACGGCTGTTGGTATCGGTCAACAGGATCACACGGCTGGTTTTTTGCCCCACACCCGAAATTCGCCCCACAAGGCCCAAGCCATCCATCGCCGCCCAGCCATCCATGACACCATCCCGTGCGCCCGCGTTGATCAGGACGGATTGGCGAAACGGACTGCCACTGTCGGCCATGACAATCCCCGTCAAATGCGTCAACCGAGGGTCTAGCCGAACCTTGTTCAAATCTAAAAGGCGCGCATTCTTTTGTTCCAATTGCAGCGCCGCCTCTTTCCAAGCTTTCATCTGACGCAATTCTTCGCGCAGTTGTTGGTTTTGGGCGTAGAGCCGGGAATAGGATTGGAAATCCTCAAGCACATTATCGGCCCATGTCAACGGCAGAGCCGCCCACTGCAAGGCAGGCGCAACGCGATCTATCATGGCCATCCGAACCCGTTCAACGCGCGGATTGTCAATGCGCCACAGAAAAAACATCCCCAGCAAGCTGATCAACAACAAGACGACAAGGGTCAGCCGCCATGGCCCTGTAAACTCATCGCTATCACTGCGGTATTTTGCCATAATCCGCCAGCCGATCAGCTGTCGTAATCAATCACATGGCGCAGTTCTTTTTCAAAATCCAGCGCCTTGCCAGTGCCGAGGGCCACACAGTTCAACGGCTCATTGGCCACAGAAATGGGCAGGCCGGTCTGCTCGCGCAGGGCAAGGTCCAAATCCCCCAGCAATGCGCCGCCGCCCGTCAACATCACGCCCCGATCGACAATATCTGCAGAAAGGTCTGGTGGTGTTGTTTCGAGTGCCAGCATCACGGCATCACAAATTTGCTGCACAGGTTCCGCCAAGGCTTCGGCGATCTGGGCTTGGTTGATTTCAATTTCCTTTGGCACGCCGTTCAAAATATCGCGTCCACGGATCAGCATCACTTGGCCGCGCCCATCATCTGGCATCCGTGCCGTGCCAATCGATGTTTTAATGCGCTCCGCCGTCGACTCGCCCACCAACAGGTTCATCTGGCGACGCAAATAGCTGATGATCGCCTCATCCATACGGTCGCCACCAACGCGGGCCGAGCGCGCATAAACAATATCGCCCAGCGACAAAACCGCGACCTCTGTCGTGCCGCCGCCAATATCGACGACCATGTTGCCAGTGGGATCCGTGATCGGCATCCCCGCGCCAATCGCCGCAGCAATGGGTTCTGGGATCAACCCCGCCCGCCGCGCGCCTGCCGACAAAACCGACTGGCGAATGGCACGTTTTTCCACAGGCGTTGCCCCATACGGCACGCAAACGATGATCTTAGGCTTAGACAGGGTGGTGCGGCGATGCACTTTGCGAATGAAATGCTTAATCATCTCTTCGGCACTGTCGAAATCGGCAATTACCCCGTCGCGCATTGGGCGAATCGCCTCAATGCTGCCTGGGGTGCGCCCAAGCATCAGTTTGGCATCCTCACCTACCGCCAGCACAACCTTTTTGCCGTCCTTGACGTGATAGGCCACAACAGAGGGTTCGTTCAGCACAATACCGCGACCGCGCACATAGACCAGCGTATTGGCTGTCCCAAGGTCGATGGCCATATCAGACGAAAAGATACTCGAGAGGATCGACATATTCGGTGGTGTCCTTGGCTGCGCACAAAACGATATCCCCGCGACTCGGGCGGCCCAAGGCAGGTTTTCTCCATATATGCCCCCACAACGTCAAGGGAAAGGGTTAAGCTGCGCAGACTGCCCTAGGCGGCGGTGATCCGCTAGGTCGGGGCGTTCTTTTAATGGGGTGCGTATTGCATCAATAGCAAAACAATCGTTTTTTCGTTTTGGTTGCCGGCCTGTGTTCAACTTGCCCATCTTTTTCGCGCGAAGGCTTGCAGATGTGCGCGAAGGCTTGCAGACCGATATCTTGATCAAATCTTTAACAAGCGCACCGCATTCTAACGCATTTTTTTGGTAAAGAATTAGGCCAGCATCGCCAGATTATCGGTTAAGCAGTCCGTGTCAAAAGCAGAGGAAGGGTTTCGAAAGGAAGCTGTCAGTCTAGACCCAGAGTTTGCAAAAAGACTGTTCGGTAGTGCATTGGACAGGCTGGATGAACTGCCCAGCAGGCTGCCCTTTACGGGGCATCACAAATCACCCATCGAAGCGCTATTTTCAAATGCAAGTGTCCGGACCTTTATCCCCGATTTTCCGGATGAGGGCGAAAGATTTATGAAACTTTTCCAAGATGGAAAGCTGGCCGTCGGCACACTAGTGCGCGGGGCGATGAGCGCAACCACAGGGGCATCCAAAGCAGCAACAAATGACCCAGACGCTTGATTTGCCGCACAGCTAAGGTGGCGGGCATTTGGCCCGCCACGATCACTTAGGCGTCTTTGTAATGCACCGACTTTTTATCCGCATCAGGCGCGGTCTTTTGCCGCCGCACAACCAGTTTGTTCAGCGCATTCACATAGGCCTTAACAGAGGCCACAATCGTATCCGTATCCGCCGATTGACCCGTCGAAATGCGTCCATCTTCCTCGAGGCGAATTGACACTGTGGCTTGGGCATCGGTTCCTTCGGTGACAGCATGGACTTGATACAGTTGCAGCCGCGCTTGGTGCGGATAAATCATGCGAACCGCATTGAACGCCGCATCGACGGGGCCATCGCCCGTGGCGTCAATGGCGTGATCGACACCGTCAATGGTCAAAGTCAATTCGGCCTCTTGCGGCCCGTCCGTGCCACAAACCACCCGTAAGCGTTTTACTTGAATCGTGTCATAGGCGTCATGGGTCGCCTCGTCCGCGACCAAAGCGATCAGGTCGTCGTCGTAAACCTCTTTTTTGCGGTCTGCCAAGGCTTTGAACCGAACGAACACATCATTGAGCTGATTATCTGCCAGTTCATATCCCAATTCCTTTAACTTTGATCGCAGCGCAGCACGACCCGAATGTTTGCCCATCGTCAGGTTTTTCTGATGCAGACCAATATCCTCGGGGCGCATGATTTCAAATGTCTCAACATTCTTCAAAACCCCGTCTTGATGAATGCCCGATTCGTGCAAAAACGCGTTCTTGCCAACAATCGCCTTATTGAACTGCACAGCGAATCCCGAAACTGTTGCTACCCGCCGCGACAGATTCATGATTTTTGTGGTATCAATCCCCGTGCGATACGGCATGATGTCATTCCTAACTTTCATGGCCATCACAACTTCTTCTAACGCGGTGTTGCCCGCGCGTTCCCCCAGACCATTAATCGTGCATTCAATCTGGCGCGCGCCTGCATCCACCGCAGCCAATGCATTTGCAGTGGCCATGCCCAAATCATTGTGGCAATGCGTCGCAAAAATCACCCGATCTGCGCCGGGAACCTTTTCCAGCAGCATCCGGATCAAATCCGCAGATTCGCGGGGCGCAGTATAACCAACTGTGTCGGGAATATTTATCGTCGTCGCCCCCGCCTTGATCGCGATTTCGACCACGCGGCACAGATAATCATGCTCGGTCCGCGTCGCATCCATGGGCGACCATTGCACATTGTCGCACAGGTTGCGCGCATGGGTTACGGTGTCATGAATGCGCTCGGCCATCTGATCCATATCCAGATTTGGAATGGCGCGATGCAGGGGCGACGTGCCGATAAAGGTGTGAATACGCGGCGATTTCGCGTGTTTCACCGCCTCCCAGCAGCGGTCAATATCCTTGTAATTCGCACGGGCAAGGCCGCAGATCGTGCTGGTCTTGGCCAGTTTTGCAATTTCAGATACCGCCGCAAAATCACCCTCGGACGCAATGGGAAACCCTGCCTCGATGATATCGACGCCCATTTCGTCCAAAAGGGCTGCAATTTCCAATTTCTCGTCATGGGTCATTGTCGCGCCGGGCGATTGTTCGCCGTCGCGCAAAGTTGTGTCAAAAATCATTACGCGCGGTTGCGTTGCTTTGGTCATAAAACTGTCCTCGAAGGGGGTGCTGCATCTGGGCGCTGTCCGAACCGAGCGTCCGCGCCCAATGGCACGCTCAGCGCAAACTAAGCAGCAGCGCTGGATTTGGCGCCAAGGCCAAGATCGTCATAAGAGCAAGAGAGAATAATATCATACTCTGACTATACCCAGCCATTTTGGAAAGAAAAGAGGAAAGAACCAGATTCTTTTGCAAGACCACCGCCCAAGATTTTTAGTCTAAAAATCTTTTGGACCAAACTCAGAAGACTGTTTCTTGTCCCGCGACGCAATCCCCCGCGCAGCTGGCACATTTTCTAACTGGCCCTGTGCCATGGTCTGGACAAAAGCCGGACGCTTGCTGGACCAAGATTGCACACTACATCCCGTGCAAAGGGGGACATCATGCAGACACTCATCATAGGCTCATCCGGGGGAATAGGGACTGCGCTTTTGGCACGGGGAGGCGCGGGTTTGTCGCGCAGTCGCGACGGTTTTGACATCACATCCGAGGCGTCCGTAGCGCATCATTTGGGTGCGCTTTCGGGGCCGTTTGATCGCATCATTGTTGCGACGGGCGCCCTTGAAATCGACGGGGCGCGGCCGGAGAAATCTTTGAAATCATTAGACACGACCGCCATGTTGGCGCAGTTTCAATTAAATGCAATTGGTCCTGCGTTGGTGTTAAAACACGCATTGCGTTTGATGCCGCGTGATCGAATCACACAGTTTGCTGTGCTGTCGGCCCGCGTTGGGTCGATCGGCGACAATGCATTGGGGGGGTGGTATGGGTACCGCGCCGCAAAGGCCGCTTTGAACCAGTTGATCCACACGGCATCGATTGAGGTGGCGCGCAGTCATCCCTTGGCCATTGTGAGTTTGATTCATCCTGGCACAGTCGAGACATCGTTGACGTCTGGATACTCTGCTGGGCATCCGACTGTCGCACCTGATGTCGCCGCAGATAATATTTTGCGTGTGTTAGACACTGTGACGCAAACAGGGCGGTTTTGGGATTGGCAAGGGATGGAAATACCTTGGTAAATCCTCGCCTAATCCTTGTTTTGGGCGATCAGTTGACCGAAACCATAAGTGCGTTGTCCGCCGCAGATAAGTCCCGAGACATTGTCGTTATGGCCGAGGTAATGGCCGAGGGCACGTCGACAGCGCATCATCCCCAAAAAATCGCTATGATCCTGACGGCAATGCGAAAATTTTCGGTGCATTTGCGCGGGCAGGGGTGGCATGTGGCCTATTCGAAATTGGATGACGTGGAAAACACGCAGTCAATTGGGGGGGAATTGCTGCGCTATGCTGCGCAGCATGGTGCAGGATCGGTCATTGCCACGCGATGCGGGGAATGGCGATTGCACGCGGAATTGGCAGGCTTGGCCCTGCCGATTAACATCTTGGAAGATAATCGCTTTATCTGCTCGGAGGCCGAATTCTTAGCTTGGGCCGACGGGCGGCGCGAATGGCGGATGGAGTATTTTTACCGCGAAATGCGCCGCAAAACGGGATTGCTAATGGTGGGAGATCAGCCCGTTGGGGGCCGCTGGAATTTTGATGCAGAAAACCGAAAGCCTGCCGGATCCGATCTGTTGCGTCCCCGTCCGCCGCGTTTCGAACCCTGCAGCATCACCCGCGAAGTCCTAAAGTTGGTGTCGGAAAAATTTAATCATTTTGGCAGTTTGGACGATTTCGGATGGGCGACAGATCGCGATCAGGCGATCCAAGTTCTGGATCATTTCATCGCCCATGTGCTTGCGCGGTTTGGGGCGGAACAGGATGCGATGCTGCGGGATGATCCGACTTTGTCCCACGCGCTGATTTCGCCCTATTTGAACATAGGGCTTTTGTTGCCGCTAGAAGTGTGTCGCCGCGCAGAAACTGCCCCCGCCCCCATAGAGGCGGTCGAAGGGTTTATTCGCCAAATCCTGGGCTGGCGCGAATATATGCGGGGCATTTATATGCGACAAGGCCCTGATTATATGTCGAAAAATGTTTTGGACGCGGCGCGTTCGCTGCCTGCGGCCTATTGGGGCGGGCCAACAAAAATGGCCTGTATGGCGGCGGCGATTGGGCAGACGAAACAAACGGCCTATGCCCACCACATTCAGCGATTGATGGTGACAGGAAATTTTGCCCTGCTTGCGGGAATTTCACCGCAAGAGGTGCATCACTGGTATTTATCAGTTTATATCGACGCCTTTGAATGGGTCGAGGCGCCAAATGTTTTGGGGATGAGCCAGTTTGCCGATGGCGGGATCATTGCATCAAAACCCTATGTGTCGTCGGGGGCGTATATCAATCGTATGTCGGATTATTGCGGGTCTTGCGCCTATAAGGTCGGACAAAAAACGGGTGACGGGGCCTGTCCTTTCAATGCGCTTTATTGGGATTTTCTTGACCGACATCGCGCGCGGTTTTCGCGCAATGCAAGAATGGGGCAGATGTATCGCACTTGGGATAAATTAACCCCAGAGCATCGCGCCACCGTGTTACAGGACGCAGTCAAGATCCTTGCGCGATTGGATCGCGGCGACGTGGTTTAGGGGGTGGGCCCGACATAGACATCTGCACGCCAAATGCCATCTTCGCGCTTGCCATTGCGATAGCGCATCTTGCCCATTCCGTCGCGCACCCCTGCCTGAAACTGACCTTCATAACGGTCACCATTGGCATAGTGTGCGGCGCCCGTTCCCTGCATCAATCCCGCAATCCACGGACCTTGATAGCTAAAACCGTCCTTTTGCGTCAACATACCCTGACCCGAAAACAACCCATTTTTGAACCCACCGCGATAGGCGCGCCCATCGGGCCAAGTGGCGATCCCAAAGCCGTGGCGCAGACCGTCGTGCCATATGCCGACATGGACCAAGCCGTCTGCGTAGATCATCTTGCCAATACCTTCGGGTTTTGCGGCAAGAAAAGTGCCTAGGTATCGCGCGCCGTCCACATAGGTCGCGGTGCCTTGGCCATTCGGCACGCCGCCCTGCCAGTTGCCTGTAAAACTGGACCCATCGGCATAGAGGATCCGACCTTGGCCTTGGGGGATGCCATTTTTAACCACACCCTCATATCGGGAACCGTCCGGATATTTCAAACGCCCAATCCCGTTCTGCGCACCTTGCACCCAATAGCCTGAATAGGTGGCACCGTCCTTGGTGGTTAAAACGCCTTGGCCTGCGCGCAGATCCTGTTCAAATCCGCCTGAATAGACATCTCCATTTGCAAAGACGACGCTGCCAGTGCCGTGGCGAAGACCTGCGCGAAAGCTGCCTTGATACCTGTCACCATTTGCTTGGGTCAACTGACCTGTGCCGTCAATTTTGCCCAGTTTCCAGCCGCCGCGATAGGCAAGGCCCGTGGGTGCGGACAGGCTGCCAGTGCCGTCTGGTTGATCGTCCAGCAAGGTGCCGTCATAGATCGTGCCATCGGGATAGGTGATCTTGCCTTTGCCCGATTTTTTACCTGCGACCCAATTGCCCTCATATCGATAGCCGGTGGTTTCGGTGAAAACACCCATCCCGTCATGCGTGCCGCCTAAAAAACGTCCTTCGTAGACGGCACCATTTTTATAGGTGGCGCGGCCTTGGCCTGTGATTTGGCCCGCGACCCAAGCACCCTCATAGCCAGAGCCATCGGCATAGGTGATTTGCCCCTTACCATTCGGAAGACCGCCATCGAAATTCCCGATATAAACCGAGCCGTTGGGATATCGGACAGAGCCCGCACCTTGCATTTGTCCTGCGACCCATTGTCCCGCGTATTCAAAGCCGTTGGGCAAATGATAGGTGCCAGTGCCGTTTTGCAAACCATCCTTAAAGTCGCCTTCATAGACTGAACCATCCGAATAGGTCTTGGTTTCGGCTGCCGCGACCCCAGCGGCAAAGACGGTCAGGAAAATGAGAAATATCTTAGGTGTCATGGCAAGCCCCGTCGTTCTGTCCGACTCTAGGGTGTCGCCATGCGATGGGCAAGCGGGGTGGGCTTTCAAAGGGCGATGAACCTGCTAGAACGAGCGCAGATATTCGGAGACTTAAATGCCTGCCACGTTTCGCCTGACCCTTGCCCAGTTGAACCCCAGTGTTGGTGCAATCAAAGCCAATTGCGATTTGGCATATGATGCGTGGGTTCAGGGGCGCGATGCGGGATCTGATATGGTCGCGCTCACAGAGATGTTTGTCACGGGCTATCAAACCCAAGACTTGGTGATGAAACCCGCATTTGTGCAAGATGCGATGTCGGCGGTGGCGGAATTGGCCAAGCGGACCTTTGGCGGTCCTGCGCTGGGCATCGGGGGGCCATGTGTCAAAGACGGGCAGTTGTTCAACGCCTATTATATTTTGCAAGATGGGGGCATTGCGGCCTGTATTTTGAAACATGATCTGCCCAACGATGGGGTGTTTGACGAAAAGCGGGTGTTCACCAGCGCGCCTTTGCAAGGACCGTATCGGGTCGGGCCTTTGCGGATCGGATCGCCGATATGCGAAGATGCTTGGCATCCCGAAGTGTCGGAAACCTTGGCAGAAACGGGCGCGCAGATATTGTTGGTCCCCAATGGATCGCCCTATCATCGCGGTAAATTGTCGGTGCGCAGCAATCTGATGGTGGCGCGGGTGGTGGAAACGGGGCTGCCCTTGATCTATCTGAATATGATCGGTGGACAGGACGATCAGGTCTTTGATGGGGCATCTTTTGTGTTGAACCCGGGCGGGGCGCTTGCCGCGCAACTGCCACAGTTTGAACCCTGCATCACCCATATTGATTTTGACGAGACCCCCGACGGGTGGCGGGCGCGTCAGGGAATGATGGCGACGATCCCGCGCGCGATTGAGGCAGACTATACCGCGATGGTCATGTCCTTGCGCGATTATCTGGCCAAGACGGGGTTCAAAAAGGTGCTGCTGGGTTTGTCGGGGGGGATCGATTCGGCGATTGTGGCCGCGATTGCTGCTGATGCGATTGGGCCTGCGAATGTCCGCTGTGTGATGTTGCCGTCGCGCTATACGTCGCAAACCAGTTTGGACGATGCGGCAGAAGTGGCGCGGAATTTGGGCTGTCGGTTGGATACAGTGTCCATCGCCAAGGCGCAGGATACCGCCCTTGGCGCGCTGGCGCATTTGTTCGCGGGCCTGCCCGAAGGGTTGACCGAGGAAAACATCCAGTCGCGGCTGCGCGGGTTGTTGCTGATGGCCATGTCGAACAAATTCGGCGAGATGCTGCTGACCACGGGGAATAAATCGGAAATGGCTGTGGGCTATTGCACGATTTATGGCGATATGAATGGCGGGTATAATCCGCTGAAAGACCTATATAAAACCCGTGTCTTTGAAACCTGCCGTTGGCGCAATGCCAATCATCGCCCCTATATGCTGGCCCCTGCGGGGGAAATTATCCCACCGCGCGTCATCGACAAACCCCCAAGCGCAGAGCTGCGCCCCGACCAAAAGGATGAGGACAGCCTGCCCCCCTATGCCATTTTGGATGCCATTCTGGATGGATTGGTTGAGAATGAAAAATCGGTGGCCGATCTGGTGGCTGCGGGCTTTGACCGCGCGACAGTGAAAAAGGTGGAACATTTGCTGTATATCAGCGAATACAAACGCTTTCAGGCGGCCCCTGGCACGCGGCTGACCAAACGCGCGTTTTGGATGGATCGCCGCTATCCCATCGCGAATCGCTGGCGGGATGAGGCATGATCGTTCTTGCCGCATTTCTTGAAATTGCCGGCTGTTTTATGGTTTGGACTTGGTGGCGCGGGGCAAACATTCTTTGGCTTATCCCTGCGGCACTGGCCCTTGCGGGATTTGCGATGATCTTGGCTGTGACACCTTCGGCGGCAGCAGGGCGCACATTCGCGGCCTATGGCGGGATCTACATCGCGGCGTCACTGGCATGGATGTGGGGTGTAGAGCGGGTGACACCCACAGGATTCGATCTGGCGGGCGCGGGATTGGCGTTAACGGGGGCCTGCGTAATCCTGTTGGGCGCGCGATAAGGTGGCGAGGTGCCTCCGGCGGGGATATTTTTACCAGAGTGAATGCGCTGGGCCTGTAAAGTAGGCGTCGCGGCGGAACTGGACATTTGCGGCGCGATATGACAGGGAAAAGGCCAGTTTTACAGGATATCCCATGACCCGCCCCTCCGACCCGCGTCCCACTGTCACCCGCTTTGCTCCATCCCCCACAGGCTATATCCATGTCGGCAACCTGCGCACGGCTTTGATGAACTATTTGATCACCCGCAAATCAGGTGGCACGTTCATTTTGCGGCTGGATGACACGGATCAGGAACGATCCAAACAGGAATATGCCGATGGGATTATGGCCGATCTGGAATGGCTGGGCCTGCATTGGGACCGCGTGGAAAAGCAATCCCTGCGCATAGATCGTTACCGCGAGGCGGCGGATGAATTGCGCGCCAAGGGACGGTTTTACGAATGTTTTGAAACCCCTGTCGAGCTGGATTTAAAGCGCAAGAAACAGTTGAATATGCACAAACCGCCTGTCTATGACCGCGCGTCTTTGCATATGACGGATGCTCAGCGCGTGGCGGCGCGGGCCGAAGGGCGTTTGGGGTATTGGCGGTTTCAATTGGATCAAAACCGCATTGAATGGCCCGATGGCGTGCTGGGCCCGATTTCCATTGATGCCGCGTCCGTGTCTGACCCCGTTTTGATCCGCGCCGATGGGCAGGTTTTGTATACCTTCGCCTCATCCGTCGATGATATCGACATGGGTGTCACGTTTATCGTGCGTGGGGCGGATCACGTGACCAACACCGCGACGCAAATCCAAATCATGCAGGCGATGGGTGGCACACCGCCGAATTTCGCGCATCACTCCTTGCTGACGGGGTCTGGGGGCGAGGAATTGTCGAAACGTCTGGGCACGCTGTCTTTGCGCGATTTGCGCGCGCGGGGGGTAGAGCCGATGGCGCTGTTGTCGATGATGGCGCGGCTGGGATCATCTAAATCGATTGAATTGGCCAGTTCGATGCAGGATTTGATCGACGGCTTTGATGTGGGCAGTTTTGGCGCGGCCCCCACCAAATTTGATGCCGAGGATTTGTTTCCCCTGACGCGGGCCTATGTCCAATCGCTGCCCCTGCCTGCTGACCGCATTTCGGCGCTGGGCGTGCCTGCTGATAGGGCGGATTTGTTTTGGCACGTTGCCAAGGCCAATATCACCATTTTGGATGATCTGGAAAAATGGTGGGTTCTGTTCCGCGACGGGGCCACGCCACTGGTTGCCGATGAGGATCGCGAATTTGTCAAAGCCGCCTTTGATTTGCTGCCTGTACAGCCTTGGACAACGGCGACTTGGGGCGAATGGACATCCGCCGTGAAAGAGGCCACGGGCCGCAAAGGAGGGGCGTTGTTTCGCCCCTTGCGTCGCGCTGTAACAGGATTGGATGCGGGGCCGGAAATGGCAGATGTGATGGCGCTTTTGCAAAAACGCCCCAGTCTCTGAACTATCATTCATAACGGCGCGCGGACGACTGTGCGCCGTTTATACACTTTCCGTGTCGCAAAAACATATCAAGAAGTCGATTTTTACCCTTGCGCTAGGTTGGTTAGGGATTTAACCAAGAAGGGTCAGTTCGGGAGAACCAGTTTGATCTGGTGCCGAAGGAGCAACCGCCCCGGTAAACTCTCAGGCCCAAGGACCGTTCTGACAGACAGACTCTGGAGAGTGGTGCATCCGCACCCGCCGAAGGGATAACGATCTCAGGCGCCCTGATGGGCAAGGACAGAGGGGGCATCGTAGGACAGGGTTTCTGTCTGGGCGGTGCTGGTCTGATCCAGCCAATGGAACGGGGGCGGTTTTGTTACAGAATTTGCAGCGATTGGGTCTGCACGATTTGCATTTGTCTTATGGGGCCAAGATGGTTCCGTTCGCGGGATATGAAATGCCCGTTCAGTATTCAGATGGCGTGTTGACGGAACATTTGTTTTGCCGTCGCGCGGCTGGACTGTTTGACGTCAGTCATATGGGACAAGTAATTTTGCAGCCCAAAATGGGGATGGAAATGCTTGCGCTGGCGTTGGAGCGGTTGATGCCCGTGGATGTTTTGTCGCTTGTGCAGGGGCGGCAACGTTACGGGATGTTCACGAACGATGCGGGCGGGATAATGGATGACCTTATGTTTGCCCATCGTGGCGATCATTTTCTGGTCGTGGTTAACGCCGCCTGCAGGGGGGCGGATATTGAACATATGACAGATTATTTGTCGGATGTCGCCAAAGTGATCCCTGTGACCGATCGTGCGCTTCTGGCACTCCAAGGCCCTTTGGCACAGGCGGCGTTGGTGCGAATTTTGCCAGAGGCGGTGCGGATGCGGTTCATGGACGCCAAGATTATTGGCGATCTGTGGGTGTCGCGGTCGGGTTACACTGGCGAAGATGGGTTCGAAATATCGTTACCTGCAGACGCTGCTTTGGATTTTGCCCAGCGCTTGTTTGCTGATCCTAATGTCAAACCCATTGGTCTGGGGGCAAGGGATTCCCTGCGGCTTGAGGCGGGTTTATGCCTTTATGGCCATGATATTGATCCAACTACCAGCCCTGTTGAGGCGGGGCTAAGCTGGGCGGTTCAAAAAAGCCGCCGAACGGGCGGTTCAAGGGCAGGCGGTTTTGCCGGTGCAGCGCGGATTTTGGATGAATTGTCTAACGGCGCCCATCGCTTACGCGTAGGTCTGCGCCCTGAGGGCCGTGCGCCCATGCGCGAAGGCGTTCCGCTGTTTTTCGGTTCAACGTCTGTTGGCACGATCACGTCGGGCGGCTTTGGACCCAGTATCGGCGCGCCCATTGCCATGGGCTATGTCACGCCAGATCATGCCAAAATTGGCACCACACTTACGGGCGAATTGCGCGGCAAACATCTGCCGTTGACTGTCTGCGCCCTGCCGTTTCACCCCACCACATACAAACGCTGAGGACATCATGAAATACACCAAAGAACATGAATGGTTGCGCGTCGATGGCGATTTGGTCGTCGTCGGCATCACCGAACACGCGGCCACAGCGCTGGGTGATGTGGTGTTTGTCGAATTGCCCGAAGTTGAGACGATGGTCACCGAAGGAGACGAGGTTTGCGTGATCGAAAGCGTCAAAGCGGCCTCAGATATTCTGGCCCCTTTGGACGGCGAGATTGTCGCGGTCAACGACAAGCTGATCGATAATCCCGCCTTAGTGAACGAAGATCCAACAGGCGTTGCGTGGTTCTTTAAGATGCGTCTGACCGATATGGACGCATTGGATGGGCTGATGGACGAAGACGAATACCACGATTTCATCGGCTAACACGCTGATACATGAATAATCGTTTAGGCTGCGCTATGTGGCCTGACCCCGCATATCAAAAGGGTGCTAAAATGACTTTTATTCCCACTGATTATAATCCCGATGATTTCGCCAACCGCCGCCATATTGGCCCCTCTCCCGAAGAGATGGCGCAAATGTTGGCTGCAATTGATGTGGACAGTTTGGACGCCTTGATTGCTGAAACCGTTCCAGAGGCGATCCGCCAAACGACACCGCTGACATGGGCGGCGTTATCAGAGTCGGACCTGTTGTTGAAAATGCGCGGGATTGCGGCGAAAAACTGCGTGATGACCAACCTAATTGGCCAAGGCTATTACGCAACGGTCACGCCGCCTGCGATCCAGCGCAATATTTTGGAAAATCCTGCGTGGTATACGGCCTATACCCCCTATCAGCCTGAAATCGCCCAAGGTCGACTTGAGGCCTTGTTAAACTATCAAACGATGGTGTCGGATTTGACGGGCTTGGCGGTGGCCAATGCCAGCCTTTTGGATGAAGCCACAGCGAGTGCCGAGGCAATGGCGATGGCGCATCGGGTCGCAAAAACCAAGGCGCTGGGATTCTTTGTCGATCAAGGGTGTCACCCGCAAACAATCGCCGTGATCAACACACGGGCGCGGGCCTTGGGCATAGAGGTGACCATCGGCGCGCCAGAAACATTGGTTCCCGAACAGGTATTCGGAGCGATTTTCCAGTATCCCGCAAGCACAGGCGCAATCATTGATTTTACGGCGCCGATCGCGGATTTGCACAATGCTGGGGCCGTAGCGATTGTCGCAACCGACCTGCTGGCGCTGACTTTGATCAAAGAGCCCGCCGCGATGGGGGCAGATATTGCCGTTGGATCCAGCCAACGCTTTGGTGTCCCCTTGGGGTTTGGGGGGCCACACGCGGCGTTTTTTGCCTGTAAGGATGAATACAAGCGATCAATGCCCGGTCGGATCGTGGGCGTGTCGGTCGATTCCGCTGGCCGCAAGGCATACCGCCTTGCCTTACAAACGCGCGAACAACATATCCGCCGTGAAAAAGCGATGTCGAATGTGTGCACGGCGCAAGCGCTTTTGGCGGTGATGGCCGGATTTTATGCGGTTTTTCACGGGCCAGAAGGGCTGCGGGCGATTGCCGAACGGGTGCATTTTTATGCCAACTCCCTGTTTCACGCGCTGAAATCGGCGGGCTATCACATCGGCGCAGATCCGTTTTTCGACACGTTGACAATTGCAGTTGGGGATAGGCAGGCGATGCTTTTGCAGGCGGCAAGGGATGAAGGCATCAATCTGCGCGCCGTGGGTCAGACCGAAGTCGGAATTAGCTTGGATGAAACCACAAACCAAGAGGTATTGGAACGTCTGGCGCGGGTCTTCGGAGTGGCGTCCATGCCGCCAGTTCAGCGTGTTTTGGGATTTCCTGAATCTTTGCTCAGGACCACGCCTTATCTCATACATCCCGTCTTTCACATGAATCGCGCCGAGTCGGAAATGATGCGATATATGCGCCGACTGTCGGATCGCGATTTGGCGCTGGATCGTGCGATGATCCCCTTGGGGTCTTGCACAATGAAGCTGAATGCGGCGGTGGAAATGATGCCGATCACTTGGCCTGAATTTGCCAATCTGCATCCCTTTGCCCCGGCAGATCAGACGACGGGCTATTCAGAGGCGATCGCTGATCTCACGGGCAAGCTGTGCGTTGTGACGGGCTATGACGCCTTTTCCATGCAACCCAATTCTGGTGCGCAGGGTGAATATGCAGGACTATTGACCATTGCGGCCTTTCATCGCGCGCGCGGTCAGGGACACCGCAATATTTGTCTAATCCCTGTGTCGGCGCATGGCACAAACCCAGCCTCGGCGCAGATGGCGGGGATGGAGGTGGTCGTTGTCAAATCTGCCCCCAATGGCGATGTGGATATGCAGGATTTTGCATCCAAAGCCGAAATTGCGGGTCAGAATTTGGCCGCCTGCATGATCACTTATCCCAGCACGCATGGGGTGTTCGAAGAAACTGTGCGCGACATTTGTGATCTGACCCATCGCTATGGCGGGCAGGTCTATTTAGACGGGGCAAATATGAATGCGCTGGTCGGGTTGGTCCGCCCAGGCGAGATTGGGGCGGATGTCAGCCATTTGAATTTGCACAAAACCTTTGCCATTCCGCATGGCGGCGGCGGGCCGGGAATGGGGCCGATTGGGGTTAAGGCGCATTTGGCCCCCTATTTGCCCGGGGATCCGATGCAGGCAAAGGGTGGGGCGGTGTCGGCCGCGCCCTTTGGATCTGCATCTATTCTGTTGATTTCATGGGCCTATTGTTTGTTGATGGGGGGCGCGGGACTGACCCAGGCGACCAAAGTAGCGATTTTGAATGCCAATTATATCGCCGCGCGCTTAAGGGGTGCATATTCGATCCTGTTTATGGGCAATAAGGGGCGGGTCGCGCATGAATGCATTTTGGACACGCGCCCGTTTGCCACAGCGGGGGTGACAGTGGATGATATTGCTAAGCGGCTGATCGACAATGGGTTTCACGCGCCAACCATGAGTTGGCCCGTCACGGGAACCTTGATGGTCGAACCCACCGAATCCGAGACAAAGGGCGAGATTGACCGATTCATCACCGCCCTTTTGGCAATTCGCGCCGAGATCAGTGCGGTGGAAAGGGGCGAGATTGCGGCCGAGGACAGCCCCCTACGTTATGCGCCCCATACCACGCATGATCTTATTGGAGAATGGGCCCGCAAATATACGCGGGCAGAGGGCTGTTTCCCACCTGCGGCATTTGTTCAAGATAAATACTGGCCGCCTGTCGGGCGGGTGGACAATGTTTATGGTGATCGGAACTTGATTTGCGTGTGTCCGCCTCTGAGTGATTATGAATAGGGGGTTTTGCACCCTCTTGCCCTTTGGGCAATTCACCCCCAGGATATTTTGGTAAAAAGAGAATGGGGTCAGGGTGAATAATTCCAGAGGATTGAAGGGAGCATTCTTTTCGGGTGCTATGGTCGGCGTGCCGATTGTGCTGGGCTATTTGCCCATTGCATTTTCTTTTGGCGTGGCGGCAACCCGCGCGGGTCTAAGTGTTGTCGAGGCTGTCAGCCTGAGCTTGTTGATTTATTCTGGGGCCGCGCAGTTTGTTGCGATTGCGCTAATTGCAGCGGGCGCGCCATTTCTCGTGGCGTTTTTGACCTTGGTTGGCATGAGTTTGCGGCACGTTTTGTATGGTCCTAGCCTGATGAGGGCGGCGGGGCAACGGGCGCATTTTGGGGCAGTTTGGGGATTTGGTTTGACAGATGAGGTGTTTGGAGCGGCGCTTGCGGCCCTTGCGCGGGGGCAGGTGTTTTCGGACCGGTTTATGCTGGCACTGGCGGGGTCGGCCTATGCGGCTTGGGTGGGGGGAACCTATCTAGGGGCAATGGCGGGGGCGGCTGCGTTGCAAGACTGGCCGATGGTGGATGCAACATTAGGGTTTATGTTGACGGCGCTGTTTTTGGCATTGCTTTTGTCGATCCTCAGGGCGGCACAAATGACGATCATCGTGGTCTCGGTCGGGGTGGTGGCCGTTGTCGGGGCATTCGTATCGCCAGTCGCGGGTCTTTTGACGGGGATGATCGCTGGGGCGATCGTTGGCACGGTGCGCGATGCGGGTTGAGATTGTTCTTTTAGCGCTTGGGGTGGGGGCTTGTATTTGGGCTTTGCGGGTTTTGCCGCTGCGGTTGGATATGCGAGACGTTCCAGCGGGGAGTAGATGGGCGCGGTTTTTTGCAGCTACGGGTGTGGCGGCGATTGCATCTTTGTTCGCGGCGGGGGTAATTCCCAGTTTGCAAGATGCGCCTTTTGCGACGGTGTTGGGTTGTTTGTCTGTCATGGGCATTTATGCGGTCAGTGGGTCCACTGTGACAGCAACGATCATCGGGTCGCTGATCTATGGAATTGCCTTTTCCTATTTTTAGGGTGTATTGCAACGAATATGGCGCAAGCCGTCGTTAATTGGTGATCACAGGAGAGCAAGCTATGGCATCGCCCAAAGGATATTCACGGGTTCAAATCGGGTTGCATTGGGGCATTGCCCTGTTGATTTTGTATCAACTGATCTTTGGCGAGGACATGACCCAAGCTTGGGATGCGTTCGAAGAAGGCGGTGCCCCCGTTATGAACGCTTGGGTTTGGGCGCATATCGTTGTGGGCGTGTCGGTTTTGGTGTTTGCAGTTTGGCGATTGGTGGTGCGGTTTGGGCGTGGTGTGCCGGATGCACCTGCCGGCCTGTCCAAGGTGATGGTTTTGTCGGGTGAGATTGGACATTGGGCGCTGTATGCGCTGTTGTTTATTGCGCCGATCACAGGGCTTGCGGCCTGGTACGGCGGGGTTTCCATTTCGGCGGAATTGCACAGTTGGCTAAAGCCTATCATCATCGTTCTGGTGGTTGTGCATATTGGCGCCGCGCTGTGGCATCAATTTATCCGCAAGGATGGTTTGTTGATGCGGATGAAAAAAGCCGACACTTAATCGGCGTTTAGAAACACGCGGACAGTTTCGATGAATTCGCGCGGGCGCTCGGCATGCAGCCAGTGGCCCGCGTTTGCCAATTTTGCAAAGCGCGCCTTGGGGAAAAGGGCACGGATTTTCTCACGATATTCGGGCAGAACGTAATGCGAATTGGCCCCTGTCAGAAACAGGGTGGGGCCGTTGAACCTGCCAGGAGTTTCGGGCCAGCCGACGATTTTCGGCATTTCGTGGTTTAAGGTGTCAAGGTTCAGTCGCCACGTTGCGGGATCGGTTTTCAAATCCAAAGATTGCAGAAAAAACGCGCGTAGGGCGGGGTCGGCTACCAAAAGCGCAAGTCGGGCCTCGGCCTCGGATCGCCCTGTTAGCCCCTGCAGATCAAGAGACTGCATGGCGCGGATATGTTGGCTTTGATCATGTTTATAGGCGACGGGAGCTATATCTGCGACGATCAATTTACGGATCAGATCGCCTTGGGTCAGCGCCAATTGCATCGCCGCCTTGCCGCCCATCGAATGCCCCAACAGATCGGCTGGTCGGGCCAGACCGCTGATCACTTCTGCCAAGTCGGCGGCCATTTCTGGATAGGTTTGACTGTCAAATCGCGGACTATCGCCGTGATTTCGCATATCGACCGCGATCACATCACGCCTGTCCGAAAGGCGGCGTGCGATCACGCCCCAATTGCGGCCTGACCCAAACAAACCATGTGCGATGACCAAGGGTGGCGCATCGCTGGGCGTGTTGGCGGGGTGATGGGTCATGTTCAGCATGGGACTGTTTAGCGTGGCGGTGACAAAAGGGCCAGAGCGGCGATTGCGGTGTTGCGAAGGTCCGCGCCCCATCCTAAGCTGAAGCATTGGAGCGTTCATGCAAGATTTTCAGTCCAACATTGCACAACTTCGCCGTCTGCTGCGCCAAGATTTGGGCTTGCGCGGGGCGACTTTGGCTGACCAAGTCAGATATGGCGGACGGTTGCTGCCGCGCAATGTGCGCGCTGCGGCGCGGCGTTTGGCCGAGGCCGAAGGTATGGCGGATGTGCCCAAACTCGCCAAGCAGTTGGATTTGGACCGACTGGCGCAAGACAGTGCGATATGCCGTCACTATTTGGAACGGCGCGCACAGGGGCGAGTGCATCCGTTGTGGTTGCGGGCTGCATCTTGGGCGGCGGTATTGGTGGTATTGGGCGGTGCGGCGATTTATGTCGCCGCACTCTAAGGGTTACAGATCGGGATAGATAGGGAACCTTTCACACAGGGCCTCGACGCGGGCCTTAACGGATGCTTCGACCGCGCCATTGCCGTCTTCGCCGTTCTTGGCCAGACCATCGACCACTTCGACGATCCAATCGCCAATCAGACGAAATTCAGCCTCACCAAACCCACGGGTTGTGCCTGCGGGCGTGCCCAGACGAATGCCGCTGGTGATGGTGGGCTTTTCGGTGTCAAAAGGAATGCCGTTTTTGTTGCACGTGATATGGGCGCGGCCAAGCGCCTTTTCGGTGGCATTGCCTTTGACGCCTTTGGGCCGCAGATCGACCAGCATCAAATGCGTGTCGGTGCCTGATGTAACTGTGCCCAGACCGCCCTTCATCAACTGATCCGCCAGCGCTTGGGCGTTTTTGATCACTTGGATCTGATAGGTTTTGAAATCAGGGCGCAGTGCCTCGCCAAATGCGACGGCTTTGGCGGCGATGACATGCATCAACGGACCGCCTTGGATGCCTGGGAAGATCGCCGAATTGAACTTTTTCGCCAAATCTTCGTCATTGGTCAGGATCATGCCGCCACGGGGGCCGCGCAGGGTTTTGTGCGTGGTCGTCGTGGCTGCATGGGCATAAGGAAAAGGCGAAGGATACAGACCCGCCGCCACCAAACCCGCGAAATGCGCCATATCGACCAGCAAATAGGCGCCCACCGAATCCGCAATCTCGCGCATCCGTTTAAAATCAATAATGCGCGGAATGGCCGAGCCGCCCGCGATAATCATCTTGGGCTTATGCGTGGTCGCCAATTCTTGGACCTGTTCATAATCCAGTGTCAAATCCTGCGCCCGCACGCCGTATTGAATGGCCTTGAACCATTTGCCCGATTGGTTGGGGGCCGCACCATGCGTCAAATGTCCGCCCGCGTCCAAAGACATCCCCAAAATCGTATCGCCCGGCTGCAACAGCGCCTGAAACACACCTTGGTTGGCCTGCGATCCCGAATTCGGCTGCACATTGGCAAAGCCACAACCAAACAACTGCTTGGCCCGATCAATCGCCAGATTTTCCGCGATATCCACGAATTGGCACCCGCCATAATACCGCTTACCTGGATAGCCTTCGGCGTATTTGTTGGTCATAACCGAGCCTTGGGCCTGCATCACCGCACGCGATACGATGTTTTCCGAGGCAATCAGTTCAATCTCGTGGCGTTGACGGCCCAATTCTTGGGTGATGGCAGAAAACAGCGCTGGATCGCTGTCAGACAGGTTTTCAGTGAAAAATCCATGGGTCATGGGGGCAACTCCTGCGCAAAAACATTCTGGAAAGATTTAGGGCAAGATGCGGCATTGGGAAAGGGTGTAAACGACATAAAGTTGCGCGCCTGCGATATCTGCGGCATTTATTGGAAAACCAAGGTTGATGGTGCTTGAGTTTACGCGCCCATCCGACCAAACTGTTGCAAAAAGGAATCTGGTCGTGAGTTTGCAGCGCATCGCCTTTCTGGCCAGTTCATCGCCTGCCGCCGAAAAGGCTTTGGCGGATTTGACAGCGCGGCATGGCAATATTTCTTTGGATCAGGCAGATGTGATCGTGGCCTTGGGGGGCGATGGGTTCATGCTCCAAGCTTTGCATGACACACAAATTCTGAACCTGCCGGTCTATGGAATGAATTGCGGCACTGTCGGTTTCTTAATGAATACTTTTGACATTGATGCTCTGCCCGCACGTCTGGCCGAAGCAGAAGAGGCGGTGATCAATCCTTTGCGAATGCGTGCCGTCAAAGCCGATGGCAGCACCCAAGACGCATTGGCGATTAACGAAGTGTCGTTGTTGCGCGCGGGACCACAGGCCGCTAAGTTGCAAATCAGCGTGGACGGCAAGCTGCGGCTGGATGAATTGGTCTGTGATGGGGCCCTGGTGGCGACACCTGCCGGATCGACGGCCTATAATTATTCGGCGCATGGGCCGATTTTGCCGATTGGATCGGACGTTCTGGCCCTGACCCCCATGGCAGCCTTTCGCCCGCGCCGTTGGCGCGGGGCCTTGTTGCCAAAAACCGCCATCGTGCGGTTTGACGTGCTGGAACCCGAAAAACGGCCCGTGCGTGCGGATGCCGACAGCCGCGCTGTGACAGATGTGGTCAGTGTCGAGATTTGGTCCGACCCCACAATCCGCCACCGCATCCTGTTCGATCCCGGCCACGGATTGGAAGAACGGCTCATCGTGGAACAATTCGCCTAACATTTAACCTTAAAAGTTGGCTATATCTCTTTGACTTGTTTTTTCTAAATGTCCTGAGGGTGTGAGGCGCAGCCGAGGGGGCCGAGCCCCCTTTCACTTAACCTGCCGCCTAAGGTTTTGCATATCCCAGCGACCGCAAGGCCGCCGTGATCTCCTCCAAAATCAAAGGATCATCAATCGTCGCGGGCATTTTCCAAGGTGTCCCATCAGCGATTTTGACAATCGTTCCGCGCAGGATTTTGCCTGACCGTGTTTTGGGCAAACGATCCACCACCACAGCACGCTTAAAATCCGCCACAGGGCCGATTTTTTCGCGCATTAACGCGATACATTCCGCCACAACCTCTGCCGCCGCGCGATCTGCCCCTTTGTTCAGGCATAAGAACCCGACAGGGGATTGGCCCTTTAGATCATCCGACACGCCGACAACGCAGCATTCGGCGACATCGCGGTGCCCTGCCAAAACCTCTTCCATCGCGCCCGTGGACAGACGATGCCCCGCCACATTGATCACATCATCCGTTCGCGCCATGATATAAAGATAACCATCCGCATCGACATAGCCCGCATCCCCCGTCTCATAAAACCCAGGGAAATGCGCCAGATAGCTTTTGTGAAACCGCTCTTGCGCGTTCCACAAGGTGGGCAAAGTGCCAGGCGGCAAGGGCAGTTTGATTGTAATCGCACCCAATTGCCCCGCAGGGACAGGCTGCCCGCCCTCATCTAGGATCTGCACATCATAGCCCGGCATTGCCACAGTGGGTGATCCGATTTTGATTGGCAAAGCCTCAATTCCAATGGGGTTGGCCGCGATGGCATAGCCCGTTTCCGTCTGCCACCAGTGATCGATCACGGGCACGCCCACATGATTTTGTGCCCACAAGATGGTGTCGGGATCAGCTCTTTCGCCCGCCAAATAGATCGCCTGCAAATCGCCCAAATCATAGGTTTTCGGCAGATCTCCGGCGGGATCCTCGCGCTTAATGGCGCGCAACGCGGTTGGGGCGGTGAAAAACGCACGCACCTTATGCTCAGATATCACCCGCCAAAACGCGCCTGCGTCGGGGGTGCCAACGGGTTTGCCCTCATAGACAATGGTGGTGCAACCAGCGATCAAGGGCGCATAACAGATATAGGAATGTCCCACGACCCAACCCACATCGGACGCGGCCCAAAACACATCCCCCACACCGCAATTGTAAATTGCACGCATGGTCCAATGCAGCGCCACCAAATGCCCAGCAGTGGGGCGCACCACGCCCTTGGGCGCGCCTGTGGTCCCCGAAGTGTATAATATATAAGCGGGATGGTTGCCCGCCACGGGAACGCATTCGGCAGGTTCCGTGCCAAATTGAAAACTGTGCCAAGCCACGTCGCGGCCTGGGATCAACTGCGCCACCTCTTGCTCGCGCTGCAAGATCACGCAGAAATCGGGCTTATGGGTGGCCATATCAATCGCGGCGTCCAGCAGCGGTTTGTAATGAACGACGCGCGTCGGCTCGATCCCGCAACTGGCGGCAATAATGGCGCGCGGGGTGCAATCATCAATGCGCACTGCCAATTCCGCCGCCGCAAAACCACCAAAGACCACCGAGTGAATGGCCCCAAGGCGCGCACAGGCCAACATCGCCTCCAGCGCCTCTGGCACCATCGGCATATAGATGATGACGCGGTCGCCCTTTTGGACACCTTTGGCGCGCAATGCCCCTGCAAGACTGGCGACGCGGGTCTGCAATTCGCGATAAGTGATTTCGCGTTTGGAATGGGTGACAGGGCTGTCGTGAATGATCGCCACCTGATCGCCGCGCCCCGCCAAAACATGGCGGTCAACCGCATTAAAACAAGTGTTCACGAATGTTTCGGTGAACCATTCAAAATAGGGCGCTTGGGCATCGTTCAACGCATGATTTGGCGGCGTGTCCCATTCAATCCCCGCCGCCGCGTTTAACCAAAATGCCTCTGGATCGGCCTTCCAGCCATCATAGACCGCGCGGTATCCCATTGATGCCTCCCTGAACTCATCTTGTGTTACGCCTTGGGCTGGGAGTGCGCAAGTTTTGCGCGGTGAGGTTGGGCAAACTTTGCAAATTCTTGGCACAATCCATCGCAATTTTTTGCAAACTGTGCTGACCTTTCCAAGCTTTCGCAAAGAAAAATCGAATTTGCAAAGTCATTGGGCCGAACCTGAACGGCCGGCGCCTGGCCCAAAGGGCGGATGTTTGCGGCGCGGGAATTTTTATCAGTATGAAAGCGCTTTCATACTGATAAAAATACCTCCCGCGGAGCGTCCCGCCCTAGCCGTAATGCGCCACTGGGGTGCCTGCCAATGCTGCGATGTTCAACAGGCCGCGGGCGGTGATCGAGGGTGTGACGATATGGGCGCGATTGCCCATGCCCATCAGGATTGGCCCCACCTCAAGCCCGCCTGCGCGCATTTTTAGGATGTTGCGGGTGGTGGAGGCTGCGTCAGTATAGGCAAAAATCACCACATTTGCGGCCCCCGTCAAGCGCGAATTTGGAAACATACGTTGGCGCAGGTCGGGATCAAGGGCGGCGTCGATGCTCATCTCGCCTTCGAATTCGAAATCGGTGGATTGGGCGTGCAGCAATTCCATAGCAGCGCGCATACGGCGTCCTGAATCGCTGTCGAGGTTGCCAAAATTGGACGCGGAACACAGCGCAACCTTTGGTTCCACGCCAAAGCGGCGCGCATGGCGGGCCGCGCCCATCGCTGTCTGCGCGATTTGATGGGGTGTTGGGATTGGGTTGATTTGTGTATCGGCGATAAACAAAGGGCCGTCTTCAAGGATCATTAAGGACAGCGCCCCTTGGGGGGCATATCCGTCACGGCCCAGCACTTGGTCGACGTAATTCAAATGCCACAGATATTGGCCAAATGTGCCGCAGATCAGGCTGTCGGCATCATTGCGATGCACGGCAATCGCGCCAATCGCGGTCGTGTTGGTGCGCATGACGGCGCGGGCGATATCGGGGGTGACGCCTTTGCGGGCCATCAAATCGTGATAGCTGCCCCAATAGTCGCGGTAACGCGCATCGCTTTGAGGGTTGATGATTTCAAAGTCGATATCGGGGCGGATCGGCAGGCCCGCGCGTTCGCAGCGCGCCGCAATCACCTCTGGGCGGCCGATGAGGATCGGTTTTTGCGTGGTTTCTTCCAGCATGGAATTGGCGGCGCGCAGCACGCGCTCATCCTCACCCTCGGCAAAGATGATGCGGCGGTTGGCGGTGCTTGCGGCATCAAACACGGGGCGCATCACCAACGCGGATTTAAAGACAGAACTGTCCAATTGCGCGCGATAGGCATCCAGATCGGCAATCGGGCGGGTGGCAACCCCTGTTTCCATCGCGGCACGGGCGACCGCACTGGCCACGACGCCAATCAGGCGCGGGTCAAAAGGTTTTGGGATCAGATAATCCGCGCCAAAGGACAGCGTTTCACCGCGATAGGCGGCCGCCGCCTCGGCAGAGGTGGTGGCGCGGGCAAGGCGGGCGATCCCGTCGATGCAGGCCAGTTTCATCTGATCGTTAATGGTGCTCGCGCCCACATCCAACGCGCCGCGGAAAATAAACGGAAAGCACAGCACATTGTTGACTTGATTGGGAAAATCTGACCGACCCGTGGCGATGATCGCATCGGGGGCCACGGCGCGCACGGCGTCGGGCAGAATTTCAGGGGTGGGGTTGGCCAGCGCAAAGATGATCGGGCGCGGGGCCATTTTTTGCACCATTTCAGGCGTCAAAACCCCCGGACCCGACAGGCCCAAAAACAAATCCGCGCCGCCGATGACATCGGCCAAGGTTGCCGCAACCTCACCTTGGGCATATTCCAGTTTCTGCGCGGTCATTTGTTCATTGCGGCCGTGATGCACTAGACCCGCCAGATCGCACAGCCAGACATTTTCGCGTTTTACGCCCAGTTTCAGCAGCATATTCAGACAAGCAATCCCCGCCGCCCCGCCACCTGTCGAGACAACTTTGATATCTTCAAACCGTTTGCCCGCGACGTAGAGCGCATTGGTGGCCGCAGCCCCCACAACGATCGCCGTGCCGTGTTGGTCATCGTGAAAGACGGGGATGTTCATCCGCGCGCGGCAGATATCCTCGACAATAAAGCAATCGGGGGCCTTGATATCCTCTAGGTTAATCGCGCCAAAGGTCGGTTCCAGCGCACAAACGATATCGGCCAATTTGTAGGGATCGGGTTCGTTCAATTCGATATCAAAGCAATCGATATTGGCAAATTTCTTGAACAAAACCGCCTTGCCTTCCATTACGGGTTTGGACGCAAGCGCGCCAATATTTCCCAACCCCAGAACGGCCGTCCCATTGGTGACCACAGCCACCAGATTGCCGCGTGATGTATAACGGCGCGCGGTTGATGGGTCGGCCTTAATTTCAAGACAGGCCTCGGCAACGCCTGGGGAATAGGCGCGGGCCAAGTCTTGGCCATTGGCCAGGGGTTTGGTCGCGCGGATTTCCAGTTTTCCGGGCTTTGGAAATTCGTGATAATCTAACGCTGCTTGGCGGATGATATCTTGGCGCATTTCGTCCATGTCGCAAACTCCTTGGGCTTAACTATGCCTAACCTATATTTCCCCACCTGCAAGGGAGGGATTTTGAAAACTGTGCGTTGGATAACTTGCAAATGGGGCGTGCCTGCCGCAGTCTTCGCCAAAATGGGGGAACCAATGGCCGAGACTGAGATCAGGGCAGAAATACGCCTGCCAACCGCAGAGCTGCGCAATGATTTGCCTTTTTACACCAAGGTGCTGGGGATGCGGTTGGACAGCATCTATCCAGCTGATAATCCCGAGGTGGCGGTGTTGTCAGGGCACGGCTTGCGCATTCGGATTCAAAAGGGGGCGGTTGAACCTGCAGGGACGTTGCGGATTTTGACCGATGATCCTGATGGGTTTGCGGACGGCGCGCGGATTTTGACGGCGCCGAATGGCACGCGGGTTGAGATTGACGAACTGAACCCACCACTGGTTTTGCCCAGCACCCAGCACGCCTTTGTGGTGCGCCGTTTGGCGGATCAAGCGCCTTGGGTGATTGGGCGGGCGGGTATGGAATACCGCGATTTGATTCCAACCCGTTTGGGTGGCGCGATGATTGCATCGCACATCCGCGTGCCCGATGGGCCTGTGCCTGATATGGTTCATTTTCACAAAGTCGGCTTTCAGTTGATCTTTTGCGTCGCAGGCTGGGTCGATGTTTATTATGAGGATCAGGGCGATATCTTGCGGATTGAGGCGGGGGATTGTTTTATTCAGCCGCCAGGAATTCGCCATAAGGTGTTGCATTCTGAGGGAGTGCAGGTCGTAGAAATCGGCGTGCCTGCCGATCATGTGACAGAAATTGACCATGAAATGACCCTGCCCACGCCGCATCTGCGGCCCGAGCGTGAATGGGAGGGGCAGCGGTTTGTGCATTCGCTTGCTAAGGACGGGGTGTTTGCGCCCTATCGCATCCCCGGGTTTGAGGTACGCGATACAACGATTAACGCCAATACCAAGGGCATTGCATCCGTTATGGTGGCGCGGCCCAATGGGGTTGCCCCTTGGACACGCCATCACGGCGATATTCTGTTTGGCTTTGTGATGGTGGGCGAGATGACGTTAGAGGGGGAGGGCAAGGATCCCTACCGTTTGACAGTCGGGGATGCCTTTGTCATTCCGCCCAAAATGGCGACGCGCTATGCGGATTGCACGGGGGATTTGCAATTGTTGGAAGTGTCCTTGCCAGGCAATCCCGCAACTGAAATTCTGGAGGGCTGAATGCTGGACCTTGTGAACCAACAATTGACCGATCCCTTTCGCATCATCCTGCTGATTGCTTTGTTCAGCACAATGGTGCGCACGCGCGCGGCCACGGGAACCTATGTGCCGCTGGCGGCGGGGGCGGTGTTTGTGGCGGTGATCTTGCCGCTGACCATGTCCAAGAGCGGCGATTTTATGTCTGCGGTGCTGGCGGGGTTGGTCACCAATGTGACGATCCTTGCGATCATCTTGGGCGTTTGGACGATGTATCAAAACGCCAAGCGCAAATAAAAAACGGGCCAAGGTTTCCCTTGGCCCGCTTTGTGATCTTTTGCGGGTTACTTTGCGTCCGCGAAGATATCTTTCTTGTGCGTGCCCCCTGGAACCAGCAACGCGCCGATAATCACGGTCAAAGCTGCGATGATCACAGGATACCACAGGCCCGAATAGATGTTGCCCGATTGCGCCGAGATCGCCAAAGCGGTCGCAGGCAGCAGACCCCCAAACCAACCGTTGCCGATATGGTAGGGCAGCGACATCCCCGAATAACGGATACGGGTTGGGAACAGTTCCACCAACATGGCGGCAATAGGCCCGTAGACCATTGTGACCAGAATGATCAGATAGGTCAGGATTGCCACGATGGTGATGTTTTGGCCTGTGAAGATATCAAAGAACCCGTTTGCCCGTGCCACGGTGTCATTGGCGGGAACGGATTTCACCTGAACGCCTTCGGCTGGTTTTTCGTCTTTGGCCAGATCAACCCATGCGCCATCGACCATTTTCACCTTTTTGGTCGCCGAAGATGGATAGCCCGCAGCGGTCAGCGCCTCACCAACAGCTTTTTCAAACGCGCCTTTGACGCCAGATGCTGCATCCAGCGCGGCCTTGGCTGCGTCTTTTGCGGCTTGGTCGGTGCCTGCATTCGCGGTTTCCAGCGCGGCCTTGGCATCTGCAACAGCCTTACCATTGGCCGCGCCGTCATAGGCGGCTATATCAGTGTCACCGATCTTGACCGAAGCAATCGTGCCCGCAGGTGCTGCAACTGTGGTCGAGTTGACCGACGATTTCAGCAGCAATGCCTTGACCAGATCACAAGACTTGGTGAACTTTGCCGTCCCAACTGGGTTGAACTGGAACGAGCAATCCGCAGGATCTGCCGTCACCACGACCGAGGTCATTTGTGCGGCGTGAAGTGCAGGGTTGGCGGTTTTGGTCAGCAGGTTGAACACGGGGAAATAAGTGATCGCTGCAATCAAGCAACCTGCCAGAATGATCGGTTTGCGGCCAATTCGGTCAGACAGACGCCCAAAATAGATGAAGCCGTAGGTGCCGATGATCAGCGACCACGCCACAAAGACGTTGGCCGAAAAGCTGTCAACTTTGATCACGTTTTGCAAAAAGAACAGCGCATAGAATTGGCCCGAATACCAAACCACAGCCTGACCCATGGTCAGACCCAGCAGGGCAATCACGGCGAATTTCGCGTTTTTCCACTGACCAAAAGCCTCGCGCAGCGGTGCCTTGGATGCCGCGCCCTCTTCCTTCATTTTCTTAAAGGCGGGGGATTCGTTCATTTGCAGACGGATATAAAGCGAGATCAGCAGCAGGAACATCGAGCCAAGGAACGGCACGCGCCAGCCCCATGCTTTCCAAGGTTCCAGCATCACTTGCTCACCCGTTTTGGCGTCCATCAGGGGCGCGCCATCCAGACCCATTTGGCCCACAGCGGGGAAGTGGCTATTGATATAGCCCGTCGCCACCAGAATAACGATCAGCGACAGCAAAAGGCCAAGCGTTGCGGTTGTTTGGATAAAGGCGGTGAAATAGCCGCGCTGATCTTGCGGCGCGTGTTCGGCCACATAGACCGCAGCACCGCCATATTCGCCACCCAAGGCAAGGCCTTGCAACATACGCAGACCGATCAGGATGACGGGCGCCGCAATCCCCCAAGACTGATAACCAGGCAACAGACCGACCAGGAATGTCGACAGGCCCATGATCAGGATCGTCATCAAGAAGGTGTATTTACGCCCGATCAAATCGCCAAGGCTGCCGAACACCAGCGCGCCAAAGGGACGCACGATAAACCCTGCCGCAAAGGCCAGCAGCGCGAAAATGTTGCGTGTGGCTTCTGGAAACGGCGTAAAGAACTGCGCGCCGATGATCGCCGCGAGCGAGCCGTAGAGATAAAAATCATACCATTCAAAGATGGTGCCTGCCGAGGACGCAAGGATAACTTTGCGCTCTTCGGCGGTCATGGGACGCGAGCGTGTGCCCGCATCAGCAAGATTTGCCATTTTGGCCTCCCTTTTTTCCCAGCTTGGTGCTGGACCCTTTCGCGGCTTGATTGCCGCCTGTCATTCCAAGACCGATGGTCTTGGCGGGGCGCGTTCTCTCCCAATCCCGCGCCCCTTGGTTTTCGGTCATGGGGCAAGCCCAATCCCGATCTGTGCCAATGGCGGACCATGCCGCCATTGGAAGTCTAGGCGCGGTTCATGCGGTTGTTGATCAGATCGTCAACAACCGATGGATCGGCCAATGTGGACGTATCGCCCAGACTGCCAAAGTCATTCTCGGCGATCTTGCGCAGGATGCGGCGCATGATTTTGCCCGAGCGGGTTTTCGGCAGGCCAGGGGCCCATTGGATCAAGTCAGGCTTGGCAATCGGGCCGATTTCGGTGCGAACCCAATTTTCCAATTCCTTGCGCAATTCCTCGGATGGTGTCTCGCCGCCCATTAAGGTGACATAGGCATAGATGCCTTGGCCTTTGATATCGTGCGGGTATCCCACAACGGCGGCCTCGGCCACTTTGGCATGGGCCACCAAGGCCGATTCCACCTCGGCCGTGCCCATACGGTGACCCGAGACGTTGATCACATCATCGACGCGCCCCGTGATCCAATAATACCCATCTGCATCACGGCGACAGCCGTCGCCTGTGAAATAATATCCCGGATATTGCGCGAAATATGCCTCCTCGAACCGCGCATGATCGCCCCAGAGGGTGCGCATTTGGCCGGGCCAACTGTCAGCAATGCACAAAACTCCGTCAGCCTCGGTCGCGGATTGGATCGCACCTGACGCCGCATCCAGCAGCACAGGCTGCACGCCGAAAAAGGGCAAGGTGGCCGATCCTGGTTTTTGGGGAATAGCGCCGGGCAGGGGGGTAATCATATGGCCGCCCGTTTCTGTCTGCCAGAACGTGTCCACAATCGGGCAGCGGCCATGGCCGATATGGGTGTTATACCAATTCCACGCCTCGGGATTGATTGGCTCGCCCACCGAGCCCAGCAGTTTCAGCGATGACAGATCATGTTTTGCGGGCCATTCTGGACCCATACCCATCAGGCTGCGGATGGCGGTGGGGGCGGTGTAAAATTGATTGACCTTATGCTTGGCACAAACCTCCCAAAACCGACCCGCGTCGGGAAAGGTGGGAATGCCTTCGAACATCAGGGTCGTGGCACCATTGGCCAAAGGACCATAGATGATATAGCTGTGGCCCGTCACCCAACCCACATCGGCCGTGCACCAAAACACATCGCCGTCATGGTAGTCAAAGGTCATTTGATGCGTCATCGCGGCGTAAACCAGATAGCCGCCAGTGGTATGAACGACACCCTTTGGCTTGCCTGTAGAGCCCGACGTATAAAGGATAAAGAGCGGATCTTCCGCACCCATTTCCTTATAGGCGCAATAGGGTTTTGCCGCGGCCATTTCCGCCCGCAGGTCGAAATCGCGCCCTTCGGTCCAAGTGGTTTGATCGCCCGTATGTTTGACGACCAGACATTTTACCTGATCCTTGCAATGCAACAGCGCCTTGTCGGTATTCGATTTCAGCGCGGTTTTCTTGCCGCCCCGTGGCGCAAAATCGGCGGTGATGACAAGTTTGGCATCGCAGTCATTGATGCGGTTGGCCAAGGCATCAGGCGAAAACCCTGCAAAAACGATGGAATGCACCGCGCCGATACGGGTGCAGGCCAGCATGGCATAGGCGGCCTCTGGAATCATCGGCATATAGATCACCACGCGATCCCCCGCCACAATGCCATGCGATTTCAACACATTTGCCATGCGCGAGGTGTTTTCCAGCAATTGCGCATATGTGATGTGCAAAGACGGGGTTTTCGGATCATCGGGTTCCCAGATAATCGCGGTCTGGTTGGCACGGGTGGTCATATGACGGTCGATGCAATTGGCGCTGACGTTCAGCGTGCCGTCCTCATACCATTTGATCGAAACCTCACCGCGTTTGAACGATGTGTTCTTAACGATAGAGTAATCTTTGATCCAGTCGATCCGCTTGCCTTGCGCGCCCCAATAGGCGTCTGGGTCCGCGACCGAGGCCGCATAATCTGCTTTATATTGTGCTGCGGTCACGTGCGCTGTGGCCACGAATTCCTGTGAGGCTGCATAGATCACTGCAGCCGCGGCTTGGTTTGGCATCATTCTCTCCCATAAACTTGCGCCATGATGGGCCACATACCGCAAGTTCGTTATTTTTACGAGACTATCGCTATTCTGCAACAAAGTGATGGATTTGTAAAATTATTTGTAACATTTTTTTTTAATTGAATTATTTTGTAAATTAATTGACAGGATGATGTGTCAATTTTGTCAATTTTTTGAAAAATGTGAATGGTTTCATTTCATCGATTAGCTGCAGGTCAAACGTGGCACGGGCAACACTTTGACGAATCAATGCCCCACAGACCGCTGATGTATCCAGTTGGCCGCGGCGGCCAAGGTGCATCCTGCGATGATACCGACAGAAAGATCACGCAAGACGACCAAAACAAATGTAACAGTTAGAACCGCTGCCTGCGTGCGGTTCTGGCGCAAAATGTTCCAAATTGCTGATTTTTCTGCCATGTCCCAAGCGACCAACGCCAACACGCCCGCCAAACCGGCCAAAGGGATGTGACCGGCCAACGGCGCCGCGACGAACAAAAAGATAAGCAAAAATAATGAATGAAGCATTCCCGAAATGGGTCCACGCGCGCCTGCCCGCACATTCGTGGCAGTGCGCGCAATGGTGCCTGTCACACTCATGCCGCCAAAAAGGGCCGAGCCGATATTGGCCACACCTTGGGCCACCAATTCCGCGTTGGGGCGGTGACGGCTGCCCGCCATATTATCTGCCACAACGGCCGAAAGCAGCGATTCAATTGCCCCCAATAGGGTGAACTGCAATGCCCATGGCAGGGATTTCAACAACAAATCAGCGGTCACGACAGGCAACTGCGGAGCAGGTGGGCTGCGGGGTAACGCGCCAAAGCGATCAAAGATTGTCTCAACGGGAATGAACATCCCAAGCAGCGTCACAAGTGCCACGGCCAGCAACAAGCTGGGCCATTTCGGGGCAAAACGACGAAAAGACAAAATCAGTAAAATGGTGGACGCAGACACAAGGACCGCTGCAAGGCTGATTGTGCCGCGCCCTTGCCAAAGTGCGTTCAATTTCGCCAAGATCTGTGCTGGATCATGCACCAAAGTTAAACCCAGTAAATCCTTAATCTGTGTGATAAATATGATGAGGGCGATGCCTGCTGTAAAGCCGATCGTCACCGCATGGGGGATCATCCTGACCAAGGTTCCCGCCCGCAATGCCCCTGCCAAAATCATGAAAACACCTGAGACGAGGGTGGCCAAAATGAGCCCGTCTACTCCAAGCGTTGCAACACAGGCTGCAACCAAAACGATAAACGCCCCAGCGGGGCCCCCAATCTGATATCGTGATCCCCCCAAAAGCGAGACCAGAAATCCGCCAACAATGGCCGTGTAAAGTCCACGCTCGGGACCGATGCCGCTTGCAATCGCGATTGCCATCGACAGGGGCAATGCCACAATGGCGACAGTCATTGCAGCCACCGCATCCGCGCGAAAATCCGCGATGTGATAACCTTCGATGAAGCGGGTGATCAGTTTGGGTGTAAAATCTTGCGACATCTGCGCTCCGTTTGATCATTCAAGCGCCCACCGCAACCATCTGTCAAGTTGCAATGAAAAGGGGGGCAAAAGCCCCCCAGTCATCATAACGGATTGTCGCAGCGAATTGTCACCTGCGCGCGGCCTTTAACGGCGCTGGGCCATTTTAGATGCACCGATTGCCCGTTGGTCGATTGCTCGGTCAATGTATAGGGCATGACATATTGCGGGATGCCCGCGCTGGTTGTAATCGCCCCTTCGGCCACAAGGCCCGCCACATTTCTGGCGCGGCCGCCGAAGGGCAAATAGCCCGCCGCATTGACCACCCAAGTGTTGCTTTCGGTGTTTTGGTTATGCTCGATCAAAATCGGGCTGGCGGTTGCTTGGGTGACGCCGTTAAAGCTGTTGTTGCTGAACACAACATTGCGAAATGACGCGGCGTTGAACGTGGCGAAAC
The DNA here is from genome assembly GCA_040398785.1 of Cypionkella sp. Lineage (GTDB taxonomy): Bacteria > Pseudomonadota > Alphaproteobacteria > Rhodobacterales > Rhodobacteraceae > Cypionkella. The sequence continues at coordinate 408,944 of JBBATJ010000001.1, forward strand.
TGCTGTCCACTTTTTCGACGCGGTCGATGGTAGACCCAAACAAACGAAACACATTGCCCGTCACTGCAAGCCCCGCAATAGAATGCCCTGTTCCCCGCGGTGTTATGACCAAAAAGCTGAACGAGGGCGCGCAATTTCCGGCAATAAAGATATTGCCAGTCATCGTCAGTCCGCCAAATGTAAACTCGGAGGCATAATCGGGCGCGGGGTCATGTTCGTTGGTCAATTCCACAAAACAATTGTCGATGTAATTGCCTGTTAAAAACGTGGCCGCATTTGGCAAAGTTAGGATCAAACCCGCCCGTCGCACGCCCACCACTTCGTCATCGCCACCAAAAAAGTGGTTGCCAGAAAGAATGTTGGTGGTGCCTGCCATCACTGCGAATGTCCCAAAACGCGAGGCACGATTGTTGCGCACCTTTAGATCGTTGGCGTTGGCGTTAAAGGCTGTGCTGATACGGTCTTGCACGCGCAAGCTTTGCTCGTTCGAGATGAACTGGTTGTTGTCCAGTTGCATATCCTGGCAACCGCGCCCAATCGAGGTGATCCCCTTGTCTTTCGGGCGGTTGATCGTGCAATTGAACACCCGAAACACGCTGCCGGTTTTTGCAAGGTTGATGCAACTCGCGACGCCATTGCACAGAAATTCGATATTGTTCAACTCGAACTTGGAGTTCAGATCAAAGCCAGAAAAATCCAGCATATGCTGGAATCGATTAAATGTGAAACTGCGTGTTCCCGCCAAGAACAATGGGCGCGACAATTCTAGTGTGCCAGCCGATACGTTTTTTGAGGTGACATAAACCTCGCGTCCGACGCCCGTGCCCGAAATACGCGACCCGACGGGAATTGCGGCAATATTGGTGACTGCTGACAATTGTAAGGGTTGTGCCACGTTAAAAGTGCCCGTTGCCGTCGCGGTGACCGTGGCCCAAGCTGGACCATCCGTTACTGTGATCTGACCATTACTGATGACGCGGCGTTGAGCAAAACTTGTCAATCCCGTCAGCGCGGCCACGTCAATGGGGGCGGTTAATTCGACGCGGCGTCCCTTAAGATCCAACTCCACATGGTCGGTAAAAAAGAACAGGGCCTGCAGGGCTTTGCGAAACCCTGTCAGTTCATTGCCAAAGGCCGCCGTATAGGTTTCCAGATTGTAATCGCGCGTGCAGGCAAGACGTTTATCTGCCGGCATGATCAGCGTGCCTTCAAACTTGACGGGGTTGTCAAAGGTCAAATGATTTGCAATCGCATAACTGCCTGGCGAGACGATCACGGTTTTGCCCGCCGCCGCCGTATCCGCCGCGTCAAAGGCGGCAGTATCATCTGTCACCCCATCGCCGATGGCACCATAATCACGCACATCGACCCAGTCGAACATATCGGCGTGAAATACATCTGTAACATCTTCGACTGTAATATCGTCAATGCGGACAACACCACCCGAAGCGCCTGTTAAATCAAGACCAAAATGGCCATATGCTGGGGCGGTTCCCCAAATCATATCAACCCCCGCCCGATTGCCCGATCCGATAATAGCGCTGACAGTCACGACCGTGCCATAGGCCGTTAAGCCGATCAGCGGGCCCTGTTGATCGGCAGTGGTGACATTGGCCCCAGAACCATTCGCCGCAAAGGCGGCGATGCGGACTGAGGGCAAAGCACCGCTGATCGCTTTGACGCGCGCGGTGACACGCAAATATAGCCCCGGTTGAATTGGAATTTGCTGAAAGCAGCGCAGTTTTTGCGTCGCGGTTATCTTTTGCAATTCCAAACAACCTGCGAAATCTTGGTCGTTTGGAACAAAGGCCGCGTTGCTTTGCCCTTGATACGAGCCTTGCCCTGGCAACCCATCTTCGCGCGACCAAAGGTTCAATCCCGCCGCAAATGTCGGTGGCATCAGTACCAAGCCTTGCGTAATCGCTTTGTTCATCTCTTTCCCTCGCCTCTTTGCGCCACATCATCCGCGCTTGCAAAGACCTATTTAGGACAAAGTGATTAAGCCGTTTTGACCCCAGCGCGCGCCCTCTGCGTGTGCAACCTTGAACCCAGCCCGCGCGGATATTAGCTGTGCCGAACAACACATCCCTTCAGGAGAAATTTCATGGCGACTTCCCTTTTGAACGCACTGATCAAAGGTGCAAAAGATTTGGCTGCCGAGGCGGCGCGCGGCGATCTGACAGCCAAGGCCAAGGACACTTGGAACAGCCAGTCGACCTTGACCAAAGGTGCCGTTGCGGGGGGGCTTTTGGGGGTGCTTTTGTCGGGCGATGGGCGGCGTATGCTGGGCACAGGGGTGCAAGTTGGCGGTGCGGCCTTGATTGGTGGATTGGCGTTCAAGGCCTATCAGGATTGGCAAAACAGCAAATCCCCCGATCAGGCGCAATTGCCCGCCCCGCGCGATGATTTTTCTGTCAGCCTCTTGCAGGCGATGATCGCCGCGACCAAGGCCGATGGGCAAGTGACGCAGACCGAGCGGGCGCAAATCGCGGCCCATGTGTCCCAACTGGGTCTTGGCCCGGATGCTGCTGCAATGATCACGGCGGAACTGGATGCGCCCTTTGATCCCAACCGCATTGCCGCCCTTGCCCAGACCGAGTCCGAAGCCAGTCAGATTTACGCGGCTTCACTTTTGGCCGTTGATCCTGAAGGCATGGCTGAAAAAGGCTATTTGGCCATGTTGGCGGCGCGATTGAAATTGGACGCGGGTTTGGTGGAACATTTACATACGAATGCTTTGGCTTTGAAATTGGCCTAAGTCTTTTGGCGTTGACCCAATAACCGCGCGGCGAATTGGCTTGCGCAACGTCTTGGTGCGTGATTGCAATGCGGCAAATAGGGGGTGCGCCATGAAAGTGTTCGTGAATGGATTTGGACGCATTGGGCGATCGGTTGTGCGCGCGGCCTTGCAAGGCGGCGCGCAGGATCTAACGATTGCGGGAATAAATGATATCGCCGCGGCCGAGATGTGTGCGTATTTGTTTCAATACGACTCTGTGTTTGGCGTTTGGGCGGGTCAGGTCAATCTTACAGCTGATGCTTTGGTGGTGGATGGCCAAGCGATCCCGCTGTTTCGGACGGCAGACCTTGCCAAGCTGGATTTGCGTCATGTCGATGTGGTGCTGGAATGCACGGGCCGCGCCGACGGTATAGAAATCGCATCGGCAGGTTTGCGGGCAGGGGCACAGCGCGTGCTGATTTCTGGCCCCTCTTATGCCGCCGAGGTTACGATTGTTATGGGCGCAAATGACGACCAATTGCGCGATCAAAAAATTGTATCAAACGCTTCGTGCACGACAAATGCTTTGGCGCCTTTGGCCAAAGTGTTGCACCAAAATTGGGGCATTGTCACGGGAACCATGACCACCATTCATTGCTATACAGGCAGTCAGCCGACCACGGATGCGCCGGCGCAAAAGGATGGAATGCCGGACTTTGCCCGCTCGCGGGCCGCGGCACTGTCCATGGTGCCGACGACCACATCCGCGCAGCGCCTGTTGGACACGGTCTTGCCTGAAATCGCGGGCCGCGTGATCGGGTCAGCGGTGCGTGTGCCCACAGCCAGCGTTTCAGCGGTAGATCTGGTCGTTTTGTGCGAAAAAATTCCCCTGACAAAGGATGTGAATACGCTTTTGGCGCAGGTGGGGGGCGTCATCGGTGCGACCACGCTGCCGCTTGTGTCCAGTGATTTGCGCGCCCGTCCCGAAAGCATCGTGGTGGCTCTGCCCGAGACACGCGTGACGCAAGGCGGGCTTTTGCGGGTGTTTGGCTGGTATGACAATGAATGGGGTTTTTCCAATCGAATGTTGGATGTCGCGCGTCGGATGGGCCCATCTGGCGGGTAAAAGGACTCGATTTTTCCCGTTGATTATGATTTTATCATTAAATTGATTTGGATCTGTGGATTTTGACACTCCCCGTCTGGGCTGTGGTTCGTTTCGTCGCGTGGATTCGTAATGATTTTGTTTGGGGAAATTGTGGTGATTCGTATTATTTTGTCGACGTTGTGTTTTTTGGGTCTTGTCGCGCCCAGTTTTGGCCAAACGTCCGCCCCAGCGCGTGAAACCATCGGTTGGGGAAGATTTTTCAATAATGATTATCTGGGTGATGGTGACGATCGTTGGCATACCAGTTCCTATTCCGTCAGCCGCGTGCGTGGCCTGAAATGGACTGGGCTTTTGCCGGATGTTCCCGGGCAAATTTTGGAATTTCGGTTTCGCGCAGATACGATCACGCCTGCAGATATGGTTACCCCTTTGGTTCCAGATCGTCGCTATGTTGGCATCCTAAGCTTTGGCTTTCATACGCATTTTCGTAAGGCCAATGATGAGATGTCTTTTGGCGGGGATCTGGTTTTCATCGGTCCCCAAACAGGTGTCAGCCGATTCCAAGATTTTATCCATGATGGCCTTGGCCTGCCGCAGGCCACTGTCTTTGATGATCAATTGCCGGATGCGATCTATCCTGCGGTGACGGGTGAAATGGGGCATCCGATACATTTGAATGAAAACTTAACGTTGCGACCTTTTCTTGAGGGACAGGCGGGCGTGGAATACATTGTGCGGGGTGGTGCTGATTTGGTTTTGGGCAAGTTGGGCCGCGATGATCTTTTGCTGCGCGATCAAACCACTGGTCAGCGGTATAGCGCGGCGCAAGGCCCCGATGGACGGGGTCTTAGCCTAACGATGGGCGCAGATGTCGCGCGTGTTTTCAGCAGCGTCTACCTGCCCAAAGATGGCGACGTTGCGGCCTCGCCGTTGCGCTCGCGCCTGCGCGCGGGGTTGAATTGGCAAGGAAATCGGTCCTTTGTCTTTTTAGGGGCGACTTATCTTTCGCCGGAATTCAAGCAGCAACCTGTCGGTCAAACGATTGGATCGCTCAGTTTGTTGGTTAAATTCTAACCAAAGTTAACGAATAAGGCGGTGCGCCACATTTTCGCCAAATTTGGTTCGTTATACTTCGGGATATAAGAAACAAAAACGAGCAGGCAAACCGGAATGAACTTGGGCTCTTTGGGCACCTACGTCATATCTTGGTCTCAAACAGAAGTAGATGGCGTTGCGGGGGCTTCCCTTGGGCTGTTGACGGTCGGCGCTTCGTGGCGCTGGTCGGGGGCGGTTGTGCGGGTCGATCGGCCGCAGGATGTGCTGCTTTTGAGTGGGCCAGATGGCGCAGCGGCTTTGCGCAGACGCGCCGCACGATCCGTGCGCCGTCTGGTGGGGGTGGCCGTTGGCGCACAAGCGGCAGCGGATAACACAGATGATGGGCCTGAATTGCCCGAGCAAGGCTTTATCGTCACGGATGGGCATCAAAGTTACACGCTAACATTGATTGCCGTGCCCGATACGGGCGCAAATCTGCTGATGGTGTTGGGGGATGTGCCGCCTGCCGACCAAGATCTGTGGGTTGTGCGCGCCGCGTTGGACACAACACATTCCGGCGCTGGGGCAAAGGGGGCGGGTGGTGTAATCTGCTTTACACCCGAAACAATGATTTCGACAGAATTCGGCGCGCGGGCAATTCGCGATATTCGCCCAGGCGATCGGATTTTAACCCGCGACAACGGTCCGCAACAGGTGTTGTGGCGCGGCTATCGGCGCATGACAGGGGCGCGATTGCACGTCATGCCGCATCTGCGACCGATACGCATTCGCGCAGATGCGCTGGGTCAGGGGCGTCCGGGTGAGGATTTGCTGGTATCGCCGCAACATCGGATGCTGATCAAGGGCGCGGCGGCACTGGCGTTGTTCAACACGCCCGAAGTTTTGGTTGCTGCTGAAAACTTGATCAATGACCGATCCATCTTGGTGGATCATTCGGCGCGCGATGTGACCTATGTGCATATTCTATTAGAACGTCACAATATCGTCTGGGCAAACGGGCTGGAAACCGAAAGCTTTCATCCCTCAAATACGGCACTTGATACTGTGGCGGAAGATCAACGCGCGGGGCTGTTGGAAATTATTCCAGAGTTTGCAGCCAATCCTGATGCCTACGGGGATTACGCAAGACGAAATATTTCTGCGGCCGAAGCAGCGATTCTGCGTCATGAGATGCGGCACTGAGATGGGGGGCTCTCGCGCGCCCCAGACGCTGCGCGTCTCCCCCCTGAAGGTATTTTTGCCATTGTGGAATTCCGCCAATTGATGGGGCGGAATCGGTGGAGCAGGCAGTTGACTCTGGGGGCGGGGCCTGTATAAGCGCGCCAGATTTAAGGGAAACCTTGGGTCATTTCATTGGTGTTGGTGGACCCCGTAAGGGGAAACCTGTCGGAACCTTAGATTAATATCCTAAGGTTCAAAGGACAACGCCCTTCACATAATCGAAGGAGATCAGCCGTGACAAAACGCACGTCTGCCAAATACAAAATCGATCGCCGTATGGGCGAAAATATCTGGGGCCGTCCAAAGTCGCCAGTGAATAAGCGCGAATATGGTCCCGGCCAGCACGGTCAGCGCCGTAAGAACAAACTGTCCGATTTTGGCACCCAGCTGCGCGCAAAGCAAAAGCTAAAGGGTTATTACGGCGATTTGACCGAAAAGCAGTTCCGCAAGATTTATGCTGACGCAGAGCGTTTGCGCGGTGACACTGGCGAGATGCTGATCGGTCTGCTGGAACGTCGTTTGGACGCTGTGGTGTATCGCGCGAAATTGGTTCCGACCGTTTTTGCAGCACGTCAATTCGTTAACCACGGGCACGTGACTGTCAACGGTGTGCGCGTGAACATTGCCTCGTATCGTGTCAAAGAGGGCGATATTATTGCTGTGCGCGAAAAGTCGCGCCAATTGGCTGTTATCCAAGAGGCAATTGAATTGGCTGAGCGCGATGTTCCCGATTACATCGAGATGGACAACCAAAAGCTGGTCGCCAAGTTTGTGCGCACCCCAACTTTGGGCGATGTGCCATATCCTGTGCAGATGGAACCAAATCTGGTCGTGGAATATTACGCCAAAAACTAATAATGCCGCAGTTTGGCAGGCCCGCAAGGCAAAACAGGGGCCCGCCAAATTGGCGGGCCTTTTGCGTAAGGAGATCGAAAAATGTCCACCCAAAACAATTTTGAGCGCCGCTTTGAAAAGTTTCTTTTCGCCTCTCGGTGGTTGATGGCACCGATGTATCTGGGGCTGGTCGTGGCCTTGGCCATGCTGTCCTTTGTTTTTATCCGAGAGTTGTTTTACTATCTGCCTTCGGTCATGACGATGAAGGGTGAAGATATCATTCTGGTCGTTTTGACCCTGATCGACATCACATTGGCGGGTAATTTGCTGTTGATTGTCTTGTTTTCGGGATATGAAAACTTTGTTTCCAAGTTTGATTTTGATGCGGGTGCCGACCGGCCCGATTGGATGGGAAAAGTCGATTTTTCCGGCCTGAAAATGAAGTTGATCGCGTCTATTGTGGCGATTTCTGCGATTGATTTGTTGAAATGGTTCATGAAAATGGAAGAAATTACAGACATTGGCGCAATGAACGCCAAGTTTTATTGGCTGGTGGTCATTCATCTGACATTTGTTGCCTCGGGTGTTTTGATGGCTTTGATGGACTACCTTGCCTCAAAATCGACCAAGCATTGACATGAGTTTTCCTATTCATGCCCGCCTAGACGGGCCCTTGGTTATGATCGGCTTTGGATCCATCGGACGCGGCGTGTTGCCGTTGATTTTGCGCCATATTGCATATGACGATTTCAGCGTGATTGAACCTTTGGGGGAATTCGCGCATATCTTGGCTGAACATGGTATTCGGCATCATCAACTGGCCCTGACGCCAGAAAATTTTGCGTCGACGATCCGTAGTTTGTTTCCACAAGGCAAGGGGATGGTCGTAAATCTGTCGGTGGATGTTGACAGCATTGAACTGATGATCGTGTGCCAAGAGTTGGGTGTTCAATATATCGACACAGTCATAGAGCCGTGGCCTGGGTTTTACTTTGGTTCGACCTTGGCCAATGCAGAGCGCACCAATTATCCTTTGCGGGAAAAAGTCCGGGCGTTGGGTCAGAAATACTTGGGTGGTCCAACGGCGGTGTCGTGCTGTGGGGCAAATCCTGGGATGGTGTCCTGGCTGTTGAAAGAGGCGTTGTTGCGATTGGCGGCGGATATGGAGGTCATGGTTTCGCCGCCTCAATCCCAAGTGGACTGGGCCCAGTTGATGCAAAGATTGGGCGTAAAAGGCATTCATATTGCCGAACGTGACACCCAAGTTTCTGCGAAACCTAAACCTGACGGGGTTTTTGTGAATTCTTGGTCGGTAGATGGATTGTTGTCCGAAGGGTATCAACCGGCCGAATTGGGTTGGGGCACCCATGAGCGGCGGTTGCCGCGTGATGGCCACGCCTTTGCCAAGGGCGACGCAATTTGGATTGACCGTGCGGGGGCCGATACACGCGTGCGGTCTTGGTGCCCTGATGTGGGTGGGCAATTCGGGTTGATCGTCACCCATAATGAGGCCTTGTCAATCCCTGACTATTTCACAGTCTGGCAAGACGGGCGGGCCGTTTATCGGCCAACCTGTCACTATGCGTATCATCCTTGTAACGATGCAATTTTATCGCTGCATGAGATCAACGGATCGGGTATTTTGCCAGAAAACAAACATATTTTGACCGCGGATGAGATCGTGTCTGGCGGTGATGATCTGGGCGTGTTGCTGTATGGCCATGCCAAGGGGGCGATGTGGTATGGATCGCGTTTGTCGATTGCCGAGGCGCGTGCCTTGGCACCTTATCAAAACGCAACCGGAATGCAGGTGACATCAGCGGTTTTGGCGGCGATGGTTTGGGTTGCGGAAAACCCAAATATGGGTTTCGTCGAAGCTGATGAGATGGATCATGTGCGGTGTTTGGCGGTGCAACGGCCCTATTTGGGGCAGATAGAAGCACATTATACAGACTGGACGCCCCTATCTCACCGCATCAACCGGTTTGCGTCAGATCAGGATGACAGTGACCCTTGGCAGTTCATCAACTTTCTCGCGACTTAATCGCGCAGACAGTGTGACCGAATGGCACTGGCATTGCGCAAGATGGCCCGCTAAAACCATCGTAAGCGTGAGGATGAGTTATGGTGAAATCGCTACGCCCCCAACCGGGCATCATGGATATAGAATTGTATGTTGGTGGGAAGTCACAGATTTCAGGTGTAGCCAATGTTTTGAAATTATCGTCGAATGAAAATGCGGCTGGCGCGTCTGATGCGGCGCGCGAGGCCTTTGCGCGTGCTATCCACAACATTCACCGCTATCCTGCGACGGATCACTTGGCCTTGCGTGGCGCGATTGCAGAGGTGCATCATCTGGACAAAGAGCGCGTGATCTGCGGCGTCGGATCAGATGAAATAATCCATTTTTTATGCCAAGCTTATGCAGGCCCAAAAGATGAGGTGATCCATACCCAGCACGGTTTTTTGATGTATCGCATTTCAGCGTTGGCAGCGGGGGCGACCCCTGTTTGTGTCCCAGAGCGGGCGCGTCATGTAGATGTCGATGCAATTTTGGCCGCCTGCACCGCGCGCACAAAACTGGTGTTTATCGCCAACCCCGCCAATCCGACCGGCACAATGTTGGCCGAAGCTGACCTGCGGCGTTTGGCGGATGGGGTTCCAGAACACGCGATTTTGGTGTTGGACGGGGCCTATGCCGAATTTGCCGCCGGCTATGACGGTGGGCTGTCGCTGATCGCCGAACGTCAAAATGTGGTCATGACGCGCACCTTTTCCAAAATCTATGGATTGGGGGGGCTGCGGGTTGGCTGGGGCTATGGTCCCAGCGCGATTATTGACGTTTTGAACCGTATTCGCGGGCCATTTAACCTGTCGAATGTCGCATTGGATGTGGCCGAGGCGGCGATGCGTGACCAAGATTATGTCGCGGGTTGCCAAAACGACAACGCACGCAATCGAAATTGGTTGGCGCAGGCCTTGGCGGATATTGGCGTGCCGTCTGATCCATCCTTTGCCAATTTCATTTTAGCGCGGTTCGCAGATGCGTCACAAGCCGAGTCTTGTGATCTCTTTTTGCAAGCCGAAGGTATTCTGGTGCGGCGCGTGGCCAGCTATGGACTGCCTGAATGTTTACGGATTACGATTGGCGATCAGGCGGCGTGTCGGCGCGTGGCGCACGTAATTGGTCAGTTTAAGGGGTTAAAATGACTGGCCCAATTTACCAGCGGGTGGCCTTGATTGGCCTGGGTTTGATCGCGTCCAGTATGGCGCACGCGATACGGGCAAAGGGCCTTTCGGGGGAAATTGTTGGTCATGCAAAAAGCGCCGAGACGCGCGCGACAGCACTTGAATTGGGCCTTTGTGACCGCGTTTGCGTGACCGCTGCCGAGGCAGTGCAGGGCGCTGATTTGGTGGTTCTGGCCGTGCCAGTCGGCGCTATGGGGGCGATTGCCGCGGAAATTGGCCCGCATTTGAAACTTGGGGCCACGATCACCGATGTTGGATCCGTAAAGGGGGCCGTGGTGGCTGCCGTTTCGCCACATTTGCCCAGTGGCGTGCATTTTGTTCCGGGTCACCCGATGGCCGGCACGGAATATTCTGGGCCAAGATCAGGCTTTGCCACGTTGTTTGAAAACCGTTGGTGGCTTTTGACGCCACTGCCCGACACGGATGCCGTCGCTGTCCAGCGTTTGTGCGATTACCTAACAGCGATGGGGGCAAAGATTGATCAGATGGACCCTGCCCGTCATGATTTGGTTTTGGCCGTGGTCAGCCATACACCGCATTTGATAGCCTATACGATGGTGGGCGTTGCAGACCATCTGGAACAGGTTTCCAACAGTGAAGTTATCCAATATTCTGCCACTGGATTTCGTGATTTCACACGGATTGCCGCATCCGATCCGACGATGTGGCGCGATGTTTTCTTGACCAACAAAGACGCGGTTTTGGATGTATTGGGTCGATTTACCGAAGAATTGTTCGGCCTACAGCGTGCGATCCGCATGGGCGATGGTGAGATGCTGTTTGATTATTTCACCCGCACAAGGGCCATTCGGCGCGGCATTATTGAGGCAGGCCAAGACACCGCTGCTCCAGATTTTGGCCGCGTGCCCAAATCAGAATTGTGATGCGCCTAGCAATAATTTTGTTGATTTGCCTGCCCAGTTTCGCAGTCTGCGCGCCTATCACCGCGTCACCACGCCCACTGCCACGCCCAGTATTCGTTGTTGCACCCTTGCCCATGACTGCTGGTCTACGCCCGAAAATGCGGCCTGCTGCGAACGTTGCTATAGCCCCAGATACACCGCGCCCCAAACCGCGCCCTTTTTTCATAGCGAAAAATCCAGATGCAACTGTCGCACTGAGCATTCTGCATCCGAAACTGCGGCCTTTGGGATTGGGCCGACAAAAAGCCACCAAGAAACTATCCCTAAAAGGTTCGGTTTGCGGCAATTCCGCCATCCGTGGTCAAGAAATCGCCCCGATCCGTTCGCAAGTCAAAGGCTGCGGGATCAAAGAGGCGGTGCGCGTCACCGAAGTGGATGGTATCACCCTTAGTCCCGCTGCCACCCTGAATTGCAGCACGGCAAAAGCGCTGGATAAATGGATCAAAACATCCGTTCAGCCGACCTTTGGGGCGGACCAAGTGGTGCGGTTTCAGGTTGCGGCCAGTTATTCCTGTCGGGGACGAAACAACGTGAAAGGCGCGCGGATTAGTGAACATGGCCGCGGCAATGCCATCGATATTGCTGGGTTTGTTTTGGCAAATGGGACCAGTTTAACCGTGTCGCGCGATTACAACAAAACCCTGCGCAAAGTGCATCGAGGTGCCTGTGGAATATTTGGCACCACGCTTGGTCCCGGCTCGGACGGCTATCACGAAAACCACATTCATCTGGATGTTGCGCGGTATCGTGGCGGGGCCTATTGTCGTTAGTGCGGCCAAGCGGGCGCAACACCGACGGGAAACGGCCCGATCCGCACCTCGCCGCCGGATAAGGATATGGTGATCTGGCCAGCTCCTTCCATGACAGCCAGTCCTTTGGCCAGAGTGGCGGTTTGATCCGATGTGATCAGTCCAAGGGCCCCTAAAATTTGTGGCAAATGATCGGCCCCTTGTAGGGAAATGCTGATGTCGCCGCTAACATTGCCCTGCGCGTCGGGCGCAAGTTTGCCCTTGGCGGTCAGACCAAAGTCGCCCCAGTTTATGCGTGCATCATGTATTTCAACCGCCGAAACTTGGACGCCACTTGTGACGCGATCCAACGGCCTTTGAAGGTCCAATGTGGCATCAAAAGACGCAAGTTCAATCAAATCTTGAAGACCAGTCACCGGCACAGGCGCGGTGAAATCTGTCAGACGTCCGCCGACGCGCGGCGACAAGGGCGCACCATTTGCATCAATTGCTGCGGTCACATGGGCCGCGTCAATATGCCAACCATAGGACGACGCAAGAGCAACCTTTGTGCCATCAACACGCAATTCACGCGGGGCAAACGCGCCCAGCGGGTTCATCAGCAGACTTGCCAAAAGATGCGGACTGCTTAGCGTTATCGTTTGATCTGAAAGGTGGATCACTTGGTTTGGGGCAAAGGCCGCTATCAAATGCCATGGCTTCCATGTCATGGCAAAAACCTGAAAAAAGGGCGCGGAATAAGCGACCTTATCGCGGTTGAACGCAGGATTGGTGACAGTGACATCAAAGCGGTTTGGAAAGCCGATCACAGACACCTCACCTGTTGCGCCCTGTTCTGACAACAATTCCTTTGCAAAGGATTGCGCCCTCGACGCACCCCAAAACCAATATCCGCCCCAAAGCACTGCAGCAGCGATGATGAGCCCAAGTATTGCCCGCATAGTCCCCCCGATCGTTCCCCCGTTGCTATAGATGATCTGCATAGAAAACCAGTCTGTGCCCAATTGTCACAGTGTTTTGCTGAAAGCCTACGGGTTTTGCTTGGCAGATTGTGGTAGGGTGGTATGATGCGCCAACGAAAACAAACGGGCAGGGCAGAGATGACGCAAAATCAGCCAAAACACGTGACCTATTTCAGTCAACCGATCCGACAAATTGTCACCATGTTGCTGGCTTTGGCGTTGATTGGCGGTGGGGCATGGTTGATCCGTGCAACCATATTGCAGATCATGTCGGCAAATCCTTGGCTGAATGGCGCGATCATCTCAGTCTTTATGGTGGGGGTTCTTGCCTGTTTTTGGCAAGTGTTCGTCCTGGGCCAATCGGTGCGTTGGATCGAAAGTTTTGTGCGCGGCGACGGCAATGGCATGATCAGTGAACCGCCGCAGTTGCTGGCCCCCTTGGCCCAAAGTTTGGGCGGGCGTTCCGTGCATACGCAGATATCCTCATCGGCGGCGCGCAGTATTTTGGATGCAATTGGATCACGGATCGACGAAGCACGCGACATCACCCGCTATCTAACCAACCTGTTGGTTTTTCTTGGATTGCTGGGGACATTTTATGGATTGGCCACCACGGTTCCCGCTATTGTTGACACGATCCGCAATTTGGCCCCACAGGCGGGCGAGACTGGTTTGGATGTTTTCGGCAAATTGATGGGCGGTCTTGAAAAGCAATTGGGTGGCATGGGAACGGCGTTTTCCTCATCGCTGTTGGGCCTTGCGGGATCGCTCGTGATTGGTCTTTTGGAATTGTTCGCAGGCCACGGCCAGAACCGCTTTTATCGCGAATTAGAAGAATGGATGTCGACGATCACGCGATTGGGCATTGCTTCGAATGATGGTGAAGGTGGCATTGCCGAGGTGATCGATCATTTGGCGGGGCAAATTGAGGTATTGCAGACCGTGCTGGCCCAAACCGCCGCCAATGCCGAAGCCACGCGCCAAGGGTTTGAGTCGTCTATGACGCAGTTGACCCAATCGATTAAAAACCTAAGCGGCGAGGGCGATGCAGAGGCGCGGATGCGCTTGCGTTCAATTGATGTGCAATTGCTGAAAATCCTTGAAGAAATGTCAGCAGGAAGGCACGAATCCACGGCGGTGTTGACCGCTGCAATCCGCCAATTGCGCAGTGGAAAGCCTTAATCATGGCACTGCGCCGTAAACGCGATTCGTCGATGATTTGGCCCGGTTTCGTGGACGCAGTGACCACGTTGTTGATGGTTATGATGTTTGTTTTGACGATTTTTACAGTCATGCAATCTGTGCTGCGCGATACGATCACCACGCAGGACACGAAACTCAGCAGTCTTGCCGCACAACTTGCTGATCTGGCAAATACTTTGGGGCTGGAACGCCAAAAAGCAAACGATCTGCAGGCCGAGGTTGGCAGTTTGAATCGTAAATTAACCGAGGCCGAGGCCAAGGGCCAAGAGCAATCGGTTTTGATTGCCAATCTTTCGGCATCTTTGACTGACAAGCAAAACGAATTAAACGCCGCCCAAGGCCGCATCACCAGCTTTGAGGCGCAGGTTGCCAGTCTTTTGGCCGACCGCGACGCCGCGCGGGGGGAATTGGCCGATCTAAAGGTAACCGGGGCACAGGTTCTGTCGCAAAAAGAGGCGCTGGATCTGGCATTGGCCAAGGCGCGCACGGAAATTGATGCCTCTGCCGAGGCAGCGCGGTTGGACGCGGCGCGGCGCGAGGCGTTGCAGGCGTTGCTGGCCGAGCTAAAGGCCAAGGCAGGCGAAGTGGCCGTGACGGATTCTGAGACCGCAAAACTGGCCGATGCGGCGGCGCTTGCCGCCTTGCGCGACAAGCTGAAAAACGCGGATGATGAATTGTCTGCGATGACCCTGAACCTAGAGGCGCAGCGTAAACGGGCCGAAGATACCCTAACCCTTTTGGCCGCAGCTGCCACACAGGCCGCCAAGGCCCCAACCGAAGAAGAACGCCGCAAATTGCTGATGGCGGCGGCGGAAAATGCGCTGACTGCCGCGCAAAACAGGTCCATCGCTGCAGAACGCAAAGTGGCGTTGTTGAATGAACAGATCACCGCCTTGCGCGCCCAATTGGGGCAATTGCAGGAGATGCTGGATATCTCCGCGCAATCCGACGCCGATGCCAAGGTGCAAATCGAAAATCTGGGAAGTCAGTTGAACGCAGCCCTTGCCCGTGTCGCCGGCGAGCAAAAACGTCGCGCCGAATTGGAAGAGGCGGAGCGCAAGCGCCTAGAGGCGGAAAATCAAGATCTGGCCAAGTTTAGATCCGAATTCTTTGGCCAATTGTCCAAACTGCTGCAGGGCCGCCAAGGCGTGCGGGTCGTCGGTGATCGTTTCGTCTTTTCCAGCGAGGTTTTGTTTACCGCAGGCTCTGCCGATTTGGCACCCGAAGGTAAATCGCAGATTGCGGATGTTGTGAAATCTTTGAAAGAAATCGCAGGACAAATCCCGCCCAGCATTGATTGGATCATTCGCGTCGATGGCCATACCGACAATCTGCCGCTGTCGGGCACGGGGATCATTCGCGACAATTGGGAATTGTCACAGGCGCGGGCATTGTCCGTAGTGCGTTATATGCAAGACGATTTGGGATTTGATCCAAAACGCATGGCCGCGACGGGTTTTGGCGAATATCAGCCAGTTGCCAGCCAAGACACGCCCGAAGGGCGCGCGCAAAACCGTCGGATCGAGTTGAAACTGACCGAACGTTAGGGCGCAATGGTGACGGTGATGACAGTGCTGTCGATCATCGCGCCGCGCCGCATCAATAGCGCTTTGCCAGTATAGACGCCGTTGGGCCAGCCCGTGCCACGCATTTTGCGTCCAACCGCCTGAAAGAATAGGGCGCGGTTGCGTTCTCCGGCCACGCGTTCGGTCACGATCCTGCCCTCTGGTCCCAGAATTTCAAACAGGATCGCATCCCCCTTTTGCCCGCCAAACAGATAGACCCACATTGCCAAGGCGGGGGCAGATTTGGGCAAGGTCTTGGGGCTGGTTAACCCTGCCTTGATCGCGTCAAATTTCGGAATCTCGGTGGAAAACCCTGCGCCCAAAATTCCGCCAGCCTGATATTCTGGGGTTTGCAGCCACAGATCATCGGCTGGTGCAGCACCGCAAGTTGTGGGGTTTTCGGGCGAAAATGGATCCACCTCGACGCCATTTTTGCGCACAGACAGATGCATATGCGGGAATTCCGCCATCCCTGATTGGCCGACCTGACCCAAGGGGGTACCAGTATCTACTGCTTGACCAACGCGCACTGCGACCGAGCCTTGTTTCATGTGGCAATATTGGGTTTCCCAACCGCCGCCGTGATCGACGGCAACGCCGTTTCCACATTCCTTGCCCGCCTGATATGGCACAAAATCGGCTACGCCATCCCGAACGCCCTTAACAGTTCCTGGTGCTGCGGCCAGAACATCGACGCCCACGGCCATTTCCGCGCGGGTGGGCAAGGCAAAGTCTGTGCCGTCATGCCCGTCATAGGCCAAGGGTCCGCAAGTAAAATCCTGCCAATCCTTGCCGGCATCATGGTCATAGAATTGTTGGATGTAACAGGTCTGCCCCAAGGTGCAATCCAACGGAAAGGCCATATCAAAAGCAAGGGCTTGCCCATGACAGGCAAGCCCCCAGATAACAATTACCGCCCTACGGATCATTCTGCCGTCAAAAGCGGGGTCTTTTGGCCCGAAATACGTGCCTTTTGCGGTTCCTCATAGGTAAGATGCAGCGCGCCGTCGCGCACATCAACCCGGACTGTGCCGCCCTTGGTCAGCTTGCCGAACAGCAATTCTTCGGCCAGCGGCTTTTTGATATATTCTTGGATCACGCGGCCCAAGGGACGCGCGCCCATTTTGTCATCATAGCCCTTGTCGCCCAACCATTCCGCCGCCTCGGACGACAGATCAATATGAACATTGCGGTCCATCAATTGCGCCTCAAGCTGCAAAACAAACTTGGTGACGACCTGATGAATGACCACTTTGGACAAAGGCGCAAAAGCAATGACGGCGTCCAGGCGGTTGCGGAATTCGGGGGTAAAGGTGCGCTCAATCGCCGCCGTATCTTCGCCCACGCGGCGATCACGGTTGAACCCAATCGCCTCTTTCGCCTGATCCGATGCGCCTGCATTGGTGGTCATAATAAGAATGACATTGCGGAAATCCACTGTGCGACCGTTGTGGTCGGTCAGTTTGCCATGGTCCATCACCTGCAACAGGATGTTATAGACGTCTGGATGCGCCTTTTCGATTTCATCCAGCAGCAAAACGCAATGCGGATGCTGATCGATGCCGTCCGTCAACATACCGCCCTGATCGAAACCGACATAGCCGGGCGGTGCGCCAATTAGGCGCGATACAGCGTGTTTTTCCATATATTCGGACATATCGAACCGCAGCAGTTCGACCGAAAGGCTAGAGGCCAATTGCTTTGCCACCTCGGTTTTGCCGACCCCGGTTGGCCCCGCGAACAGGTAATTGCCGATGGGCTTTTCAGGTTCGCGCAGACCTGCGCGGGCCAGTTTGATGGCGCTGCACAGCGATTCCACGGCCTTGTCCTGACCAAAGACCACCCGTTTTAGCGTCTTTTCCAGATCGCGCAGGGTTTCTGCGTCATCTTTTGACACAGATTTCGCGGGGATACGCGCGATTTTGGATACGACCGCCTCAATTTCCTTGATGCCCAGCGTGCGGCGACGTTTGGAATCGGCCAACAGATGTTGTGCCGCCCCCGCCTCATCGATCACATCAATGGCGCTGTCGGGCAGTTTGCGATCATGAATATAGCGCGCGGCGAGTTCCACCGCGCCTTTGATCGCCTCATTCGTGTATTTCAGCGCGTGATGTTCTTCGAATGCGGTTTTCAGACCCATCAGGATTTTGATCGCATCTGGAACAGACGGCTCGTTCACGTCGATCTTCTGGAAACGCCGCGCCAAGGCGCGATCCTTTTCAAAATGCTGACGGTATTCTTTATAGGTGGTCGATCCCATGCAGCGCAATTTACCGCCCGCAAGCGCGGGCTTCAAAAGGTTCGACGCATCCATCGCGCCGCCCGACGTAGCCCCTGCGCCGATCACTGTGTGAATTTCGTCGATGAATAGGATCGCGTCTGGGTGATCCTCCATCTCTTTCATCACGGCCTTTAGGCGTTCTTCAAAATCACCGCGATAGCGGGTGCCCGCCAGCAAAGCGCCCATATCAAGGCTATAGATCGTCGCGCCTGCCAAAATATC
The DNA here is from genome assembly GCA_040398785.1 of Cypionkella sp. Taxonomy (GTDB): domain Bacteria; phylum Pseudomonadota; class Alphaproteobacteria; order Rhodobacterales; family Rhodobacteraceae; genus Cypionkella. Next base: position 427,039 of record JBBATJ010000001.1, read on the forward strand.
GGGGGTTTGTTTATTAACGATTTTATGTGCCAGACCTTCGGCGATGGCGGTTTTGCCTACGCCTGGATCGCCCACCAACAGGGGATTGTTTTTGCGGCGGCGGCACAAAACTTGGATACAACGCTCAACTTCGGCCTCGCGGCCAATCAGCGGGTCAACATCGCCTTTCAGCGCCTTAACGTTCAGATCGACGCAATATTTCGACAGGGCCGATTCCTTGGCCTCGCCCGCCTCGGCCTTGGGGGTTTCGTGGTCGTCATCTGCGCCCAGAATGGGCCGAGCCTCACCGAAAGAGGGGTCTTTTGCCACGCCGTGCGCGATGTAATTGACCGCGTCATAGCGGGTCATATCTTGTTCTTGTAGGAAATAGGCCGCATTGGATTCGCGTTCGGCAAAGATCGCAACGAGAACATTGGCCCCCGTCACCTCGGTGCGGCCAGAGGATTGGACATGGATTGCGGCGCGCTGAATGACGCGTTGAAAGGCGGCTGTTGGAACAGCCTCAGAGCCTTCGACATCGGTCACCAAAGTCGACAGGTCGTCGTCAATAAATTCTAGCAAGGTTTTCTTGAGGACCGCCAGATCCACCGAACAGGCCAGCATAACGCGCGCGGCATCTGGTTCGTCGATCAAAGACAGCAAAAGATGTTCCAGCGTTGCCAATTCATGGCGGCGCGCATTTGCAAGGGCAAGGGCCCCGTGAATAGCCTGTTCCAGCGTCGTTGAAAAAGATGGCACCGTTCGTGCTCCTATTTGCGGATCAAAGCGGGCAGGATGGCCCGTTTAGATGTTGTCCTGATAAGGTAAAGGATCGGTTTTATTTGGCGTTCTTCAAGGGCTATTTTAGTCACAAAGTTGTTTTTCGCGAATTTAGGCAAAAAATCATGTCCCTATCCGCGAAAATTGTTTTTCATCTCGCGCAAAATTGCAAAAGCATGGGCATCACCTGTGGCACCAAGGCTGAATTTCAAGGCGGCGCTGCGCAAAAATGGATTGGTCGCCAATTCGCCCGATAGGCGCGACGGAACAGTTGGCCTTCCCGTGGCGCGCGCAAGAGCAACGCGATTGACCCGCGCAACAAGGGCCGCATTGTCGCCGTCAACTTGGGCGGCAAAGGCAAGGTTAGATTTTGTATACTCGTGGCCAGAACACACCCATGTCTTGGGCGGCAAGGCGGCCAGTTTTTGCAAGCTTGTCCACATCATGTCCGCAGTGCCCTCAAACAAGCGCCCGCATCCGCCTGCCATTAAGCTGTCGGCGGTAAAGACCAGATGATCGGCGGCGAAATAAAAGGCGATGTGCCCAATGGTATGTCCGGGCACATCCATCACAACACCTGACGATCCGCCAACGTCCACCGTATCCCCTTCGATCAGGGCGCGTGACAAGGGTGGCAGGCGGTGCGCATCTGCCCTTGCACCCAAAACTCGCGCGCCTGTGACTGCAACGATTTCTGCGACCCCATCGATATGATCGGGGTGATGATGGGTGATCAAAATTTGATCCAATCGCCACCCTCGAGACGCGAGCGCGGCCAAAATTGGCCCTGACTCCGGCGCATCAATCAGGGCGGTGTCCCCCGTCTGTGCATCGTGGATCAAGTAAGCATAGTTGTCTGACAGGCAGGGGATTGTCTCCAAGATCAAGGGCATGGGATTTCCTGTTGTGGTAATGCGCGATTGTGTGGCTATGTTTCAGCGAATGTGACGCCAAAGGATCATATCTGCAATGCATCTTGATGTCCTCGACTTGCGCAACTTCTATTATCGCACTCAATTGGGTCGCGTGGCGCAGCGTGGGATCCGCGATCAGATGGTGCAGATGTGGCCGCCATTGGCGGGGCAGTCTGTGGTCGGCTATGGATTCGCAGCACCATTGTTGCGGCCCTATCTGGAATCGGCGCGGCGGGTGATTGCGCTGATGCCGGGGCCGCAAGGGGTGATGCCTTGGCCCGCCGGAATGGAAAACGTTTCAGCCTTGTGCGACGAGGTGGCTTGGCCGATTGCGACGGGTTTTGTAGATCGTTTGGTTGTTATGCATGGGCTAGAGACATCGGATCATCCCGCGCCTTTGCTGGATGAGGCGCATCGTGTACTTGGGCCAGGCGGGCGTGCCCTGTTCATCGTGCCGAACCGCGCAGGCCTTTGGGCGCGTCGCGATGGCACACCCTTTGGGCATGGGCGGCCCTATTCGGGGGGGCAGTTGGAAACGCAATTAAAGGCACATGGGTTTACCCCCGAACGCAGTCTAACGACCCTGTTCGCGCCACCATCAGACGGGCGGTTCTGGCTGCGCACGGCCTCATTTTGGGAAGGGTTCGGCCGCGCTTTGCCTTGGCTTGCAGGAGGGGTCTTAATGGTTGAGGCGTCCAAGCAGGTCTATGCCCCCACGCGAGGCGGTCTTGCCGCCGCCGTCCGCCGCCCCTTGCGCGTTTTAGAGGGTGTGGGCGCACCTGTTCCCAGCCCGAACCTGCCCAGCCCGAACTTGCCCATTTCAAAAGTTTAAGGTTTCTTAAAACCATTTCAAATTGACGAACTGCGCGTAGATTATCTAGGTCCTGCAGCGATTCGCCATTTTACGCGCCCAACAGATATGGGTTGGTTTCGCGACTGCCAGTTAGATTCGGCGCGCTTGCACATCCTGCCGAGCCCTAAAGAATGTTTCTTGCTGTGCGAATTGCCGCAGATAAAGCCAAAGTTTTGCAGCGCTGACCTGTTGCGATACGGGATCACCTCTGCTAGAGACGCGGAAAATCAATATGCCGCATACCGATCTATGCGCCGCAAGTGGGTTGACCCGAATGCGACGATCAAGACGGGACTGTAATGCGGACATACTGACAGCAAAGGGGAAGCCGTGTCCGAACCAGTTTCTATGTCCCTCAGCATTGCGTCGCGCTATGCGCAAGCCGTGTTCGAGATTGCGAAAGAGGCGGGCGCATTGGCCCAGCTTGAGTCTGACACAGACGCCTTGGCAGCCGCGCTGACCACCAGCCCAGAATTTGCAGCTATGATTTCATCGCCTGTTGTGACGCGTGATGAACAAGCAGGGGCGATGGGGGCAATTGCCGCGGCGATGGGTCTGCAAGCGATGATGACAAACACCTTGGCGCTGATGGCGTCCAAACGCAGGCTTTTCGTTCTGCCGCAATTGGTGGCGAACTTGCGGTCGCGGATTGCAACGGAAAAGGGCGAAGTGACGGCGGATGTCACATCGGCCACGGCACTGACCGAAGCACAAACCAAAACCCTTGCTGCCTCGCTGTCAGCGAAGGTTGGTAAAGAGGTGAAACTGAACACCACCGTTGATGAAAGCCTCATCGGCGGACTTATCGTCAAGCTGGGCTCGACCATGATCGACACGTCGGTCAAGGCGCAGTTGTCGGCTCTACAGAATGCAATGAAAGAGGTTGGGTGATGGCAATTCAGGCAGCTGAGATCTCTGCGATCCTTAAGGACCAGATCAAGAATTTTGGCAAAGACGCAAATGTGGCCGAGGTTGGCCGCGTTCTGTCCGTGGGCGACGGCATTGCCCGCGTGCATGGTTTGGACAATGTCCAGGCGGGCGAGATGGTTGAATTCCCAGGCGGAATTCGCGGCATGGCGTTGAACCTAGAGGTGGACAACGTCGGCGTTGTTATCTTTGGTTCTGACCAAGACATCAAAGAAGGCGACACCGTTAAGCGCACCAAGTCCATCGTGGACGTGCCTGTGGGCAACGGCCTGTTGGGCCGTGTTGTGGACGGTCTGGGCAACCCAATCGACGGCAAAGGTCCGATTGCATCGACCGAACGTCGCGTTGCCGATCAAAAGGCGCCAGGCATTATCCCCCGCAAATCGGTGCATGAGCCGATGGCAACCGGCCTGAAGGCCGTGGATGCGATGATCCCCGTTGGCCGTGGTCAGCGCGAATTGATCATCGGTGACCGCCAGACCGGCAAAACCGCCGTGGCGCTGGACACGATCCTGAACCAAAAGTCTTACAACGAGGCTGCTGGCGATGACGAATACAAGAAACTGTATTGCGTTTATGTGGCTGTTGGTCAAAAACGCTCGACAGTGGCGCAATTGGTCAAGAAGTTGGAAGAAACGGGCGCGATGGCTTATACGATTGTGGTCGCCGCAACCGCATCCGATCCAGCACCTTTGCAGTTTTTGGCCCCCTATGCCGCAACCGCTATGGCAGAATTTTTCCGCGACAATGGCCGCCATGCGCTGATCATCTATGATGATCTGTCCAAGCAAGCCGTGGCTTACCGCCAAATGTCGCTGCTGCTGCGCCGCCCACCAGGCCGCGAAGCCTATCCAGGCGATGTGTTCTATCTGCACAGCCGTTTGCTGGAACGCTCGTCGAAATTGAACGATGATCTGGGCGCAGGGTCGCTGACCGCGCTGCCGATCATCGAAACCCAAGGCGGCGACGTGTCGGCCTTTATTCCGACAAACGTGATCTCGATCACGGATGGTCAGATCTTCTTGGAAACCGAATTGTTCTTCCAAGGTATTCGCCCAGCTGTGAATACAGGTCTGTCGGTATCGCGCGTGGGCTCTTCGGCGCAAACCAATGCCATGAAATCGGTTGCAGGTAAGGTTAAGCTGGAACTTGCGCAATACCGCGAAATGGCGGCCTTCGCGCAGTTTGGTTCCGATCTGGACGCATCAACTCAGCAGTTGCTGAATCGTGGTGCACGTCTGACCGAATTGATGAAGCAAAAGCAATACTCGCCTTTGACCAATGCTGAAATTGTCTGCGTGATCTATGCAGGCACCGCAGGTTACTTGGACAAGGTCGCCGTGCGTGACGTGGGCCGTTATGAAGAAGGTCTGCTGAAACATCTGCGCGGCGCGGGCAAAGCACTGTTGGATGACATCACCCAGAACGACCGCAAAGTTTCGGGCGATCTGGAAAAGGCCATCCGCGCACAACTTGACGCTTTTGCGAAAGACTTCGCCTAAGGGCGGGGCAGGGAGATAGCGGATGCCCAGCCTAAAGGATCTTAAGAACAAGATCGCGAGTGTTAAGAACACCCGCAAGATCACCAAGGCGATGCAGATGGTATCTGCCGCCAAACTGCGCCGCGCCCAAGAGGCCGCCGAAGCTGCCCGTCCTTATGCCAATCGTATGGCTGCGGTGATGGGGGGCTTGGCTGCCTCGGTTGGGGGGTCGGCCTCGGCCCCGAGATTGCTGTCTGGAACGGGCAGTGACAAGGTGCATTTGTTGGTGGTGATGACCTCTGAACGCGGCCTTTGTGGTGGCTTCAATACCAATATCGTGCGTTTGGCGCGCCTGAAAGCGGCCGAGATTTTGGGTGCAGGTAAGACGCTGAAAATCCTGACTGTGGGCCGCAAGGGCCGCGAGCAGTTGCGCCGCGAATTTGGCGAAATGATGGTCGGTCATGTCGATCTGTCTGCGGTCAAACGCCTGGGCTATAATGACGCCCAAGGTGTGGCCCGTGATATGCTTGCGCGTTTTGAAGCGGGCGAATGCGATGTGGTCACGATCATTTACAACCGCTTCCAATCGGTGATCAGCCAAGTGCCAACGGCACTGCAGGTGATCCCCGCCAAGTTTGAGGCGACAACGGCCACCGCGCAATACGACTATGAGCCAAGCGAAGAGGCCATTTTGGCCGATCTGCTGCCGCGCGCTGTGGCGACCCAAGTCTTTACCGCGCTGTTGGAAAACGCCGCGTCTGAACAGGGCGCGCGGATGTCTGCAATGGACAACGCAACCCGCAACGCAGGCGAGATGATCACAAAATACACGACGATCTACAACCGTTCGCGTCAGGCTGCGATCACCAAAGAGCTTATCGAAATCATTTCGGGCGCTGAAGCGCTCTGACGAACTGGAGAAACGACATGGCAAAAGCACCGAAAAGCGCCGCTGCGACAGGCAAGATCACGCAGGTGATCGGCGCCGTTGTGGACGTGCAGTTCGAAGGCGCGCTTCCCGCGATTTTGAACGCAATCACCACCGACAACAATGGCAAGAAACTGGTTCTTGAAGTGGCCCAGCACCTTGGCGAAAGCACCGTGCGCGCTATCGCAATGGACGCAACCGAAGGTCTGGTGCGCGGCGCGGCCGTCACCGATACGGGCGCCCCCATTCAGGTTCCCGTGGGCGACGCCACCCTTGGCCGTATCCTGAACGTGATCGGTGAGCCTGTGGATGAACGCGGTCCAGTCAACGCGACCGAGCATCGCTCGATCCACCAAAAAGCCCCCGCTTTTGCAGATCAGGCGACGGAATCCAAGGTTCTGGTCACGGGCATTAAGGTTATTGACCTGCTGGCCCCCTATGCCAAGGGCGGCAAAATTGGCCTGTTCGGCGGCGCGGGTGTGGGCAAGACAGTTTTGATCATGGAATTGATCAACAACATCGCCAAAGTTCACTCGGGCTTTTCTGTGTTCGCAGGTGTTGGCGAACGCACCCGTGAGGGCAATGATTTGTATCACGAGATGATCGATTCGGGCGTTATCAATCTGGAAGATATGACGAAATCGAAAGTGGCCCTTGTTTACGGTCAGATGAACGAACCACCAGGTGCGCGTCTGCGCGTGGCTTTGTCGGGTCTGACCTTGGCCGAACAGTTCCGCGACCAATCGGGTTCGGATGTGTTGTTTTTTGTGGATAACATCTTCCGCTTTACCCAAGCTGGTTCCGAAGTGTCGGCCTTGCTGGGTCGTATTCCATCCGCCGTGGGCTATCAGCCAACGCTGGCGACCGACATGGGTGCCTTGCAAGAACGAATCACCTCGACCAAAGCGGGTTCGATCACCTCGGTTCAGGCGATCTATGTGCCTGCAGACGATTTGACCGACCCAGCCCCCGCAACATCCTTTGCCCACCTTGACGCGACAACCGTTTTGTCACGTGCGATTTCGGAATTGGGCATCTATCCCGCCGTTGACCCGCTGGACAGCTCTTCGCGTCTGATGGACCCGTCGGTTGTTGGCCAAGAACATTATGATGTGGCCCGTTCGGTTCAGAACGTGTTGCAGCGTTACAAATCCTTGCAGGATATCATCGCGATTCTTGGCATGGACGAACTTTCGGAAGAGGACAAACTGACCGTGGCGCGGGCGCGTAAGATTCAGCGTTTCCTCAGCCAGCCTTTCGACGTGGCCAAAGTGTTTACGGGTTCCGACGGCGTTCAGGTGCCGCTGGATGTCACCATCGCCTCGTTCAAGGCGGTTGTGGCGGGCGAATATGACCATCTGCCCGAAGGTGCCTTCTATATGGTGGGCGGCATTGAGGACGTCAAAGCCAAGGCTGCCAAACTTGCCGCAGCAGCGGCCTAAGGGGGCATGATGCAGTTTGACCTTGTCTCTCCTGAACGCAGCTTAGCATCCTTTGCCGCAAGCGAAGTTGGTATTCCTGCGGCAGACGGCGATATGACGGCGATGGAGGGGCACACCCCCACCATCACCAGCCTACGCCCAGGTGTTCTGCGGGCTGTCAGTGCGCAGGGCGTCAAATCTTACGTTGTAACGGGCGGCTTTGCCGAGATTTCCTCAACAGGCGTTTCCATTTTGGCAGAGCGTGCAGTTGCCCTAGATCAGATAACTGCGGCAATCTTGGACAGCTATATTGCTGACGCCTCTGATGCATCGGCTGTGGCGACAGATAAAGACGCGGCTAACAAGGTCATGGCAGACTTACTGGCGCTGCGTTCGCTGATCGCTTGATGAATTGACGTTGGTTTCCAAAAGCCCCGCCAACGCGGGGCTTTTGTCTAAATTGCGCCCCATTCCTAATTTATCATAGATTTATTCTAATAGTGTGTGTGGGTATGAAGCGGATTGATTCAAGCGCGGTCGGAATACTGCAGGGAAGCCGTTTGTTGTTTTCTGATTTTACAGATGGTGGGCCCATGTGGACGGGGCAGGGCGACAGAGAAAGTCGTTTTCATGTTCGGTTTGCCCAAGCATTTTTGACGGCTCCGGCCGTCCTGCTGAACATCGGCCTATGTGACATGGATCATCATCATAATATGCGGGCAGACCTGACGTCTGAAAATATCTCGTCAGATGGGTTTGATATCGTATTTCGCACATGGGGCGATACGCGTATTGCACGAATTCGGGCGGACTGGACGGCGATTGGCCCCACCATTGCCGCAGACAATTGGCAGTTATATTGACCGCAAGGCCGCGCGCAATTCGATATCCAATGTCTTGCGCTCCTCTGGTGTTAGAAATGCACCTAACTCTACCTCGCGGCCATTTCCTTTCAGGGTCAGATACTGGGGGACGGGGCCGCCCACTGCCGCAAGGTTGACTGTGACCCAATGGGGGTTTGCTTGCCACTCGGCATATTTCCGTCTTGGGCCATGCCGTGTCAAATGGGTCTGCCCATAGGACAGCACCAGTATTTCCAGTATTTCACCATCTTGATAGCTGCGCGACAGCGCCCAATAAATGGCTGCAATCGTTGCTGTCAAAAAGGGCAGTAACCCCCACAAGACCGGTGAACCAAGCAGCACCAACAGAGGCAACGCGATCAGCGCTGCTGTAGCCCCAATGAACCACACCATCCCCTTGCGGGGCAACGAACGATAAGGCCAAAGATGCAGGGTGCGCCCAGCTTGGTCTGATTTTATCCATTCATACGGCATTAGATTTTCCCTAACAGAAACGAAAATGGCCCCAGATTTCTCTGGGGCCATTCTATCGTTCAGACACGTTTAGTGGCCGTGCGCATGATCCCAATCAGACTGCTTTGGCAGCTGCTCGAACGTATGTTCGGGCGGTGGGCAAGGCAGGGTCCATTCCAACGTATCGGCGTATTCGTTCCAATAATTGTTCACAGTTATCTTACGGCCCGCCATCAGCGTGTAGAACACGATGCCGATGAAGAACACGAAAGACGCAAAGGATAAGAACGCCCCCAGCGACGAGACATAGTTCCAATAGGCATAGGCCTCGGGGTAATCGATATAGCGGCGCGGCATACCTTGACGACCCAAGAAATGCTGCGGAAAGAACGTGATGTTGGCACCGATGAACATCGCCCAGAAATGCAGCTTACCGGCCCATTCTGGATATTGCCGCCCCGACATTTTCCCAATCCAGAAATAAACCCCTGCGAAAATCCCGAACACTGCCCCCAGCGACATCACATAGTGAAAGTGCGCGATCACGTAGTAGGTGTCATGATAGGCGCGGTCTACGGGCGCCTGCGACAGAACGATCCCCGTCACGCCGCCCACAGTGAACAGAAAGATAAACCCAAAAGCGAACAGCATGGGCGTCTTAAATTCGATCGAGCCGCCCCACATCGTGGCAATCCACGAAAAGATCTTGATCCCTGTTGGCACAGCAATGACCATGGTCGCCAGCATGAAATAGGATTGCTGGGTGACGGACATCCCCACCGTATACATATGGTGCGCCCAGACGACAAAGCCCAGAACACCAATCGCGACCATGGCATAAACCATCGGCAAATAACCAAAGATCGGCTTTTTCGAAAAGGTGGACACAACTTGGCTGATGATGCCAAAGGCTGGGATAACAATGATATACACCTCTGGATGGCCAAAGAACCACAGAATGTGTTGATACAGGATCGGATCACCGCCGCCCGCTGGGTTAAAGAAAGTGGTGCCGAAATTACGGTCTGTTAGCAGCATGGTAATTGCACCGGCCAAAACCGGCAACGCCAACAAGATCAACCACGCCGTGACAAAGATCGACCAAGCAAACAGCGGCACTTTGTGCAGCGTCATTCCGGGCGCGCGCATATTCAAAAATGTCGTGATCATATTGATCGCGCCCAAGATTGACGACGCGCCTGATAAGTGAACCGCGAAAATCGCAAGGTCCATCGAATATCCTGATTCGTTGGTGGACAAAGGTGGATACAGAACCCATCCGACGCCCGCGCCATAACTGCCTTCACCGCCGGGGGCCACAACCGACGCTACTGCCAACGACGTGCCCGCGACATACAACCAAAAAGACAGGTTGTTCATGCGCGGGAACGCCATGTCAGGCGCGCCAATTTGCAATGGCATGAAATAGTTCCCGAATCCGCCAAACAGCGCGGGGATCACAACAAAGAACATCATCAAAATGCCGTGGGCCGTGACGGTTACGTTCCACATATGGCCATTTGGCGTGCATTCGCGCGTGGCGTCTGCGACAAAACGCATCCCCTCCATGCACATATATTGCACGCCAGGATTCATCAGTTCCATGCGCATATACACTGTGAAGATCACCGAAATCAGGCCGACAAAGCCCGAGGTGAACAGATAAATAATCCCGATATCTTTATGGTTGGTCGACATGAACCAGCGGGTAAAAAATCCGCGTGTTTCATGATCATCGCCGTGGATGGCTGCGTCGGCCATTGGCATCTCCCGTTTTCATTGCACAAGCGGCGTTGCGATCTGCGCGACGCCTATAGCGATGTGTTTAGTTTGGGAGTGGCGATAGGGCAATGTCTGTCTTTGCCGCAGTGAAAATTTTTCCGACGTATTTGTCCGATTTGCAGCGTTTTTGCCCTAAATTGGGTGGCGAATTCACGCCACCCGAAAGACTGCGACAATTTCGCGCGCCTTACTGTTTGACCGATGCCAAATAGGCCGCGACATCCTCGCCTCCGGCTGCAAGTTTGAACGACATTTTTGATTTGGCCCCCGCGTCGCCGGTGATCCCTTGAAGCCATGCGCTGGGGTCGGCAACATACAAGGCCAGTGCCGCTTCGTCCCAGACGGCGCCGGTGGCGCCTGCGGCCAAGATCCCGTCACCGTATTTGAAATCCGCCATGCTCGCGACGGGGCGGCCGATCACTCCGAACAGATTCGGTCCGGTCTTGCCGCCCTTTACAATGGCCGTGCCATCATCTGCGATGATCGAATGGCAAGCCTTGCATTTGTTAAAGTCTGCCTCGCCTTTGGCCGCATCCCCAGCCCATGCGGGCGCGGCGATACCCAGCAGTGCCAAACCGAACTGCGCGATGATCACATTTGCTTTCATAGTATCCTCTTTGGTTCACGGCGAAGTTAAAGTTACACCTCATCGTGTCATTTGACTATTTGGGGCCTCGCTATGCAATAGCAAGTGGCGCGCGCGCATTTATGTCGTGACAGTCTGGCCCAGTTCTGCCAGAAAATCGGCAAAAGTTGCGGCAAGTGCTGCGTCTAGATCCTGCAGTGTCACGGGCAGGCCCAGATCGATCAGACTTGTGACGCCGTGCCCTTTGATCCCGCACGGCACAATGCCATCAAAATGGCTAAGGTCTGGTTCAAGATTAATAGAAATTCCGTGAAACGATACCCAGCGACGCAATTTCACGCCAATGGCTGCGATCTTATCCTCGGCAGGTGCCCCATCCAAACCGATTTTATCTGGTCGCACCACCCAAACGCCGACGCGCCCCGACCGCCGTTCGCCTTTGACATTGAATTCCGCCAAAGTGGCGATGATCCAATTTTCCAAGGCACAGACAAATTTACGCACATCTCGCCCTCGCTTGTTCAAATCGATCATCACATAGACCACGCGCTGGCCTGGCCCGTGATAGGTATATTGCCCGCCGCGCCCTGCCGTATAAACTGGAAAGCGGTTTGGGTCGGTCAGATCGGCCACATCCGAAGACGTGCCTGCGGTATACAGCGGCGGATGTTCCAGCAACCAAATCGCCTCTGACGCTGAACCGGCGCTGATGGCGGCCACACGTGCCTCCATCGCGGCAAGGGTGGCCTCGTAGGGGGCAAGGCCATCGATATTTGTCCAGTCCATCAGCCTATCCTTTGCGCCGTAAAAGCCCAGATTGTCGCACGGCGTGCAGCCTAAAGCGTGCCATAAAAGTTCCAGACCCGATTTCAATGCGACCGCTGCGGCACCGCGCAGACGCCTTGCAGACAAAACTTGTTCAACGCCAGCCAATAAGCGCGATGAATATGCAACCCTTGGCGGGGCGCATTCGGCGATCGCGCCCCATAGACGCACTAGGATCAAGGATATTCGCAGAATTGTTGTTCTCGGAATATAGTGATCCGGCGCGCAAATCAACCAAAGTGCCACGTCTTTTCAGCGGCAAACTTGCCAAAATGATGGGTGCCAACATATTTTTGACTTTGGTTGTCGCTGATCCTTAGCCACATGGTCCAAACATTCCATCACCAAGCAAGTTGCATCTACCACCAGCAACCCCATTAAAGATCGCGCAGATAAAACTGTAACCCGATCAAGAAATTAAACAGTCCCAAACAAAGAGCCAGACTTACCGAACGCAGACTTACCGAACGCAGACTTGCCGAACGCAGACTTGGAACCACGATTGTGACCGCCGTGTTTGGCGCACAGGCCTGCACCTGACACCAAACCGCCCCAAAAGCCCGCCGAATAGGTCATTTTCACACCCACCGCCCAAAAGGCTGCGGTATGCCAAAGGCATTGATCGTATTAAACGGACCAAAGATACCAACACTGATCCCGCTGGGGTCAAAGGCTGCTGGAAATTTTCCCACAATTCGCGCATCGTAAGAGGCGGATGCCGCGCGCGGGGTCGTTCTTTGAGCCACGGATAGTTTCTGGACCCATTTCAGGCAGCCTGTCATCTAAATCGCAGATTTTGCAAATATTACATAAAACGATAGGTATGCCATGGATGCAACCGCACTGACACAGGCCCCAATTTCGGTTCAATGGCACGTTGGATTTGCCATTATGGCCGTGTTTTTGGGCCCTTTTGCCCTGTTTCGCACCAGGCGCGACTGGGTTCACAAAATAACGGGGCGGATTTGGGTTTTTGCGATGTTGGGAGCGTCGATCAGTTCATTCTTTATCCATTCGATCGGTTTGATAGGCCCGTTTTCCCCCATCCATATTCTAAGTGTGATCACCTTGATCGGCCTGTTTTATGGCGTTCGTGCGGCACGCCAGCGCAATTTCATCGCCCATGGCCGCACCATGCGCGCCCTTTATATTCAGGCGCTGATCGGTGCGGGGGTTTTTACATTCCTGCCAGGGCGGCGGATGAATGCGCTGATCGGGGCAGATAATCCACAAATCGTGTTTGCATTCGCCGCCCTGATTGGTGCCGTGGTGATTGCAGTGATTTGGTTCCACCCGCGACTGTCGCGCGGACTGGGCCGCAGAATCCCCCTTTTCAACGTCAAGGTTCGCCGCTAAACACGAAATGTCTTGGCCAGTGCGGATATGGCGGAATTGGTAGACGCGCAGCGTTGAGGTCGCTGTTCCTTAACCGGAGTGAAGGTTCGAGTCCTTTTATCCGCACCAGCCAAGGCGAAAATGAAACCGAAAAAAAGGCGCATTTCAAAAATGCGCCTTTTTTGTTGTGTAAAACGTTGCGCGGCTTTGCCTGTTTTCTGTGCATTCTTTGGTGATGGCGTCATTTTGTGCAATCGGTTCGGAATCATCATTGCAAAGGTGCCAAAGGTTGGTTTTAGTCATGATCTTACAAAGGGGTGGGTGAACCACTCGCGAAGGAGAAATGAACGTGACCACGCCAACACAATCCGCCTATGTCGTGTTTGATCACGTTCAAAAAAGCTATGATGGCGTGTCTTTGGTGGTCAAAGATTTGAACCTATCGATTGGCAAGGGCGAGTTTTTGACGATGCTTGGCCCGTCGGGTTCGGGCAAAACCACCTGCCTGATGATGCTGGCGGGGTTTGAAACCGCAACGCATGGCGAGATCACTTTGGATGGTCGCCCGATCAATCAGGTGCCGCCGCACAAGCGCGGTATTGGCATGGTGTTCCAAAACTATGCCCTGTTTCCGCATATGACGGTTGGCGAAAATCTGTCCTTTCCCCTAGAAGTGCGCGGCATGGGCAAATCGGACCGCGAGGCCAAGGTGATGCGCGCGCTGGATATGGTGCAGATGGGGGCATTCGTGAACCGCCGCCCCGCGCAACTGTCGGGTGGGCAGCAACAGCGGATCGCACTTGCCCGCGCCTTGGTGTTTGACCCAACGCTTGTGTTGATGGACGAACCCCTTGGCGCATTGGACAAGCAATTGCGCGAACATATGCAGTTTGAAATCAAGCATTTGCACGAATCGTTGGGAATCACGGTGGTCTATGTGACCCATGACCAAGGCGAGGCGTTGACCATGTCTGACCGCGTTGCAGTCTTTAACGACGGCCGCATTCAACAACTTGCAACCCCCTCAGATTTATACGAGCGCCCCGAAAATTCTTTTGTCGCCCAGTTTATTGGTGAAAATAACAAGTTGTCGGGTGAGATAGTCGAAATCGGGGGCGGAACCTGTATGGTGCGGCTTGATTCGGGCGAGGTGATTGCGGCAACACCCGTCAATGTCTCGGCCAAGGGCGATCGCACATTGGTGTCGATCCGCCCCGAACGCATTGAATTCAAAGATGAAATGATGCCCAAAGGGGCCACCACCATCGACGCCGAGGTGCTGGAATTCATCTATATGGGCGATCTGTTTCGCACCCGCCTGCGTGTGGCGGGCAGCGATGATTTCGTCATCAAATCCAGAAATACCCAAGGCCAGCGTATGTTGGCCCCGGGTGAGCGGATCAAGATCGGTTGGGCGCCGCAAGATGCCCGCGCCCTTGATCCCATGTGAAATCCCCCTTGGGGGCGGCCCACAGGACGGGCCAAATTGAACGTCCTATAACAAACAGGGAGCTATCCAATGAAAAAGATCCTTATGCTTTCTTCCGCTTTGACCATTGTGGCATTTGCCGCACAGGCCGAAGTGCGCGTGATGTCTTGGGGCGGTGCCTATGGCGGCGCGCAAAATGAGGCCCATGTGAAACCCTTTACCGCGACCACGGGGATCGCGGCATCCATGCAAGACAGCGACAACCCAGCAACCCCGATCAAAGCGATGGTCGAGGCTGGAAACGTCACTGTGGACGTCGCATCGGTCGAATATGCCGACGCGATTCGTCTGTGCGACGAAGGTTTGCTGGAACCAATTGATGTCAACAGTCTGCCTGCTGGCACCGATGGCGTTCCTGCCGCCGAAGATTTCTTGGCGGGCGCTGTGACCGATTGCGGTGTGTCGACCGATATCTGGGCGACCGTTTTCGCCTATGACACCACCAAAATCACCGGTGACGTGCCAAAAACTGCTGCAGATTTCTTTGACCTGACCAAATTCCCAGGCAAGCGCGGGATGCACAAAGGCGCTAAGGCCGTTTTGGAATTCGCGCTGATGGGTGACGGCGTGGCCCCTGCCGATGTCTACAGCGTTCTATCGACCCCAGAAGGCGTGGATCGTGCATTTGCAAAACTGGACACGATCAAGAAAGACGTTGTTTGGTGGGAAGCAGGCGCACAGGCGCCACAATTGCTGGCAGATGGCGAAGTCACCATGACCACCGCCTATAACGGCCGTATTTTCAACGCTGCTATGGTCGAAGCCAAGCCTTTCCAAATCGTTTGGGATGGCCAGATCTATGAGAATGAAATGTATGTCGTTCCAAAAGGGTCGCCAAACAAAGAAGACGCGATGAAGTTCATCCAATATGCAACCTCGACCGATGGTTTGCGTCAACAGGCGCAGTATATTTCCTATGGTCCAGCGCGCAAATCTTCGTTGAAAACCGAACTTTTGTTCAACGATGGCAAGACCGTTATGGGTCCACATCTGCCAACAGCGCCTGAAAACATGACCAATTCTTTGGCGTCCGATTCGACCTTCTGGGTGGATAAGAATGCCGAGATGAACGATCGTTTCAACGCATGGTTGGCTGCTAACTAAGCATCTGGGGCAGGGGGAAACCCTTGCCCCAATCCTTTTTCAGCCCAATCCTTTTTCAGATTGAGACGCAGATGGCCAGTGACACGACAACGCCAGAACTTTTGACGACCAGCGATGGACGCCCCTTAAAGGCCGCGTTGATCCGCGCCCAAAGCCGCGCGCGCCGTCGTGCGTTTTTGTTGGTGGCGCCCTTGCTTGCCTTTGTGGTGATCACGTTTATTTTGCCGATCGGGCAGATGCTGCACCGCTCGATTTATCATGATGGGTTTTCGGCCAGTGCGCCCCTGACAAGTGCATGGTTGAACGCAGGCGGTGGGGAACCCGACGAGGTGGCCTTTGCTGCCCTTGCGGCGGATTTTAAAAAAATGAAGGCGGATAAAACCGCAGGTGTCGCAGGCACGCGGGTGAATTACAACTTGCCCGAATCGCGATCCTTGTTCACGGCGACTGCGCGCAAGGCGGACGGGCTGAAACCACCCTACAAAGAGGCGTTTCTGGCGCTGGATCCGAAATGGGGCAGTCCTGATTTGTGGCAGGCAATGCGATCCTCGGCTCATGCCTATACGTCAGATTTTTACATCCTTGGCGCGGATTTTGAACGAAATGCCCAAGGCATGATCCAAAAGGTCCCCGAAAACCGCCGCATCTATCAGTATCTTTATGTGAAAACCTTTGTGGTTTCTGGGGTGATTACGTTTTTCTGTTTGATCTTGGCCTTTCCCGTCGCGCATCTGCTGGCCGTTTTGCCGATGTCGCGCGCGAACCTGTTGATGATCTTGGTTCTGCTGCCGTTTTGGACGTCGCTTTTGGTGCGCACAACGTCTTGGATCGTGCTGTTGCAGGGCCAAGGCGTGGTCAATGACATCGGCGTGGCACTGGGATTGATTGGCGACCAAAACCGCCTTGCGATGATGTATAATCAGTTGGGCACAATCATCGTGATGACCCATGTGTTGCTGCCGTTTATGATCTTGCCTTTGTATTCCGTGATGAAGGTGATCCCGCCCAGCTATGCCCGCGCTGCGCGCAGTTTGGGTGCGACCAGTTGGACGACGTTTCGTCGCATATATCTGCCGCAGACTTTGCCGGGGATTGGGGCAGGGGCACTGCTCGTGTTCATCATGTCGGTTGGCTATTTCATCACGCCTGCGCTGGTCGGCGGGGCGGATGGGCAACTGTTTTCCAACCTGATCGATTTTCACATGAAAAACTCGAATTGGTCATTGGCGGCGGCGCTGTCGGCGATGCTGCTGGCGGGGGTCTTGGTGCTGTATTGGCTCTATGATCGGCTGATCGGTATCGACAATCTTAAGTTAGGATAGACCATGGCCCTTCCCACCTATGCCACCCCGCTGGAACGTCTTTGGCACTATATCTATCTGGGCCTGTGCACAGCGATTTTCATCTTTTTGATCGCGCCGATTTTGGTGGTGATCCCCCTGTCGTTCAATGCGGAACCCTATTTTACCTTTACCCACAAAATGCTGACCTTTGATCCCACGGGATACAGTCTGCGTTGGTATGATGAGCTGTTGACTGTCGGCATGCACGCCCCCGAAGGGCCGCGTGACGCCGCATGGTGGGCGCAATCCTGGGAACAGGGAACATGGGTCAAGGCCGCGAAAAATTCGGTGATCATCGGGTTTTGGGCGACGATCATGGCCACGACCTTGGGCACCTTGGCCGCCTTGGGCCTATCGCGCCCTGAAATGCCTTATCGCCGCGCGATTATGGCGATCCTGATCTCGCCCATGATCGTGCCGATCATCATCATTGCGACGGGTCTGTTCTTTTTCTACTCAAATCCGTGCAGTATTTTGGGGTTTGAATGCGGGCGACTGACGGCCACTTATCTGGGGGTCATCATGGCCCATGCCACGTTGGGCATCCCGTTTGTCATCATCACGGTCACGGCGACGCTGTCGGGGTTTGACCAATCCTTGATCCGTGCGGCGGCAAGTTTGGGTGCAAATCCGCGTGTCACGTTTTTCAAGGTTATTATGCCGCTGATCTTGCCCGGGGTGATTTCGGGGGCGCTGTTTGCCTTTGTGACATCGTTCGATGAGGTGGTGGCGGTTTTGTTCCTTGCAGGTCCAGATCAGCAAACCGTGCCGCGTCAGATGTGGAATGGTATCCGCGAGGCGATCAGCCCCGCCATTTTGGCGGTGGCGACGATTTTGGTTATCATTTCGACCTTGCTTTTGGCGACAGTAGAATTGCTGCGGCGGCGGTCGGAAAAATTGCGCGGTGTTACGCCGCATTAAGGGGTTCTATGTCGGGTCATGGATATGAGACGGGGCGGTTAAACCTGCCTTTTGTGGGGATTTCCACCTTTGGTAAGCGTCCCTATGTGGGCGATTGGTCCCAAATTGACGCCGATGTTGCGGTCATGGGCGCGCCTTATGATTTTGGCACGCAGTTTCGGGCAGGGGCGCGGTTTGGTCCCCGCGCCGTGCGCGAGGCGTCGACGCTGTTTTCCTTTGGCCACGCGGGCGCCTATGACCACGAAGACGACTGCACCTATCTGCCCGACACGGTGCGGATTGTCGATATTGGCGACGCGGATATCATCCACACCGACACAGCGCGCAGCCATGCAAATATCCGAACGGGCGTTCAGGCGATGCTGGCGGCAGGGGCGCTGCCCGTCGTGATCGGGGGCGATCACTCGGTGAATATCCCGATTATTGAGGCCTTTGCAGGTCATGGCGACATCCATATCCTGCAAATCGACGCGCATTTGGATTTCGTGGACGAACGCCACGGCGTGCGCGTGGGCCATGGCAGCCCGATGCGGCGCGCGGCGGAAAAGCCCTATGTGACGGGCCTGACACAGGTCGGCATTCGCAATGTGTCCTCTACCGCGCGTGAGGGATACGAGGCAGCGCGGGCGATGGGATCGGATATTCTGTCTGTGCGTCAAGCCCGCGCTTTGGGGCCACAGGCCGTGATTGGCCGTATCCCCAAAGGGGCGCGGGTCTATGTGACGATTGATATCGACGGGTTTTGCCCTTCGATCGCGCCGGGCACTGGCACGCCCAGCCATGGCGGATTTTTGTATTATGACGTGTTGGAAATGCTGCAGGAATTGACCCGCCATCATCAGGTCGTCGGCATTGATCTGGTCGAGGTGGCCCCCGATTACGATCACAGCCAATCCACCGCTATTCTGGGCGCGCAGATTTTGTTGAACTTTTTAGGGTTCATTTTTCACCGTTAAGGCAGGATGTGTAGCCAACCCCATGTGGTGAAGATACAGGCTGCTGTGCCGAATAAAACCGCCGAGGCGGTCACGCGTTTGCCGACGCCAAACATATGAGAAAACATATAGGCGTTCACGCCAGGGGCCATCGCTGCCGTCACTGTAACAGATCGTAGCGCATCACGGTCCAAGTTGAACACAAAGCGCCCCAGACTGTAAGCAATAGCAGGATGCACGACCAATGCTGTGGTGCAAACCAGCGCGATGAGGCCCGCGTCCCCTGCTGGTCGATACCGAAACAGCACGCCGCCCAGACCAAACAAAGCGGCGGGAATTCCTGAACGGGCGATCATATCAACCGCCGTGCTGCCAAAATGCGGAACCGTTATACCGGTTAGATTAACCGCAAACCCACATAATATCCCGATTACCAAAGGTTGCGTCAGGATGTTGCGCGCAATCTCGCGACCCAGTCCCGCGCGCAGGCCGCCCGATTGTGCCAAAACCATCGCCACGATGCCAAAACTATACAGCAAAGGCGCATGAACAGAGATAATCGCGAAATTTCCAGCAAGGGCCTGCGCGCCATATGCGTTTTCGGTGATCGGAATTCCTAACAAAAGGGTGTTGGAAAAATACCCCGCAAAGCCAATGGCGATGCTGTCGGTGGCGGGACGGCGAAAGCCAAATCGTGCAACGACAAAGCAAAATCCAAAGGCGACAAAGGCACCAATGTAAAACGACGCCAAAAGTCCAACATGATAGGCCGCCGACAAATCGATTGAAGCAATCGATTTGAAGAGCAAAACGGGTATTGCAAATGATTGCGCATAACTCATCATCCCGTCAAATCCGCCCTCGGTCAGCGCGCCAAAACGCGCCGCCGCATATCCAAAAGCGATAATCACAAATACTGGTAAAATGACATCTGAAAGCGCGCTCACAGCACCAAACCGTCATAGGCGGGGATCACACCCTGCGGAAGTTCGGCACAAAGCGTGTCATAATCCATATCCAAATGCATATTCGTAATCACGGCGCGGCGGGGGGCCAGCGTCGTAATCCAGTACAAAGTTTGCGCCAAATGGGTATGACTGGGGTGCGGCGTTCGGCGCAGTGCATCTACGATCCACAACTCTATCCCCTGCAATTGCGCCCATGCGGCGGCAGGAATATGCGATACGTCTGGCAAATAGGCTGTATCGTCAATCCGAAACCCCAGTGCGTCAATCGATCCATGATTTACGAGAAACGGGATGAATTCTATCGCGCCTGCGGGGCCATCGACGCGGAACGGCCCGTCAATATCATACAGGTCCAAAATCGCAGGATAGGGGCTGTCTGGCGCCTGCACAAATACGTAATCGAAACGTTGCAACAGGGCCGCTTTGGTCGGAAGATCCGCCCAGACGGGCAGGCGGCGATGGGTGTTGAAAACAACTTGACGCAAATCGTCGATGCCGTGGACGTGATCGGCGTGCGAATGCGTGTAAACCACGCCGTCCAATGTGCCCACACCTGCATCCAAAAGCTGTGCGCGCATATCAGGCGAAGTGTCGATTAACACCCGCGTGACTTGGTCGCCGTTGATCTTTTCCACCAAAATCGAGCAGCGCCGACGTCGGTTTTTGGGATTGCCAGGGTCACAAAGCCCCCAGTCGCCTGCGCCATCAGGCCCAAGACGCGGCACGCCGCCCGAGGAACCGCACCCTAGAATCGTAAAACGATAGCTCATGTCAGTGCCGCCTTGGTAAAAAGACGGTTGAAGTTGGCGGTGGTCTGTGCAGCAAAATCCGTCTCGGACATCTGAAACAATTCCGCCGCAGCACGTGCCGTAAAAGCCGCATATGCGGGTTCGTTGCGGCGGCCACGATACGGGGGCGGGGCAAGATAGGGGCTGTCTGTTTCCAATAAAATGCGGTCCAACGGGGCAGATTTGAAAATCGCACGCAAATCGGCGCTTTTTGGAAAGGCGGTGATCCCCGACATCGACACATAGAACCCCAAGTCCAGCGCGGCGCGGGCCAGTTCAGCCGATGAGGAAAAGCAGTGCATCACGCATGAATAGGGGCGCACACCATAAGCTGAGGTCAAAATCTGCGCCATATCGTCATCGGCATTGCGGGCGTGAATGATCAGCGGCAATTTTGTTTCCTGGGCAGCCTGAATATGGATGCCTAGGGATTGCTTTTGCAGGTCTGCACTGTCGCCCGAATAATGGTAATCCAAGCCTGTTTCGCCTATGGCGACAAATTTCGGATGTTGCGCAAGCTTTATCAATTGATCCACTGTCGCCATGGGCTCTTCGGCGGCCGACATCGGATGGGTGCCCGCTGCATAGTAAACTGATGGATAGGCCTCGGCAATGGCGCGAACATTGGGTTCATTGCGCAGTCTGGTGCAGATCGTGACCATGCGTGCGACGCCAGCGGCATGGGCACGCGCAATAACATCTGGCAATTCCGATGCGAAATCGGGGAAATCCAGATGGCAATGGCTGTCGACAATCATGCGCGTTATCCTGTGACGCCTATGCTGCGCGCCTCGGCTTCGATTGCCAACAGCATATCCAGTAACAAGGCGGCAGCGTCAAGATTAACTGCGCGCCCACGCCGTGCCCGCACGCCCAAGATTTGCGCCAAATTGGCCCACGCCAAAGCGGCCTGCGGCGTGACCGCAAGGCGGGCGATCAAATCGCCTTCACCCTTTGCGGCATCCGGGGCCAAGCCCCCCCTGGATCCTGCCCGCGCCGTGCGGGCCAGAAACTGATCGATCAAGGTCACGATCATATCAAACTGCGCTTCTTTGCCTTTGCCCGCCCCTGCCTCACAAAGGGTTTGCAACCTTGTGCGATCCATGTGGGGCAGGCCCGACAGCAAATCGACAATCAATTGATACAGGGCCAGTCCGTTCAGATTGGTCAATTCAAAAGCCGCTCCAACGGATCCGCCAGCAAGTTCTGCCAACGCAACGCGGTCTGCTGGGTCCACCTCTCCCCCTGCCGCAGTCAGCGCGTCCGAAAGATCGCTGGGGGCTAATGGCCCAAGTCTTAATTCGCGACACCGCGAGCGAATGGTGGGCAGCAACACTGAAGGACGGTGCGAAATCAAAAAGAACGTCACCTCCGCAGGGGGTTCTTCTAGCAATTTCAAAAAAGCATTGGCGGCACTTGGATTCATATTATCCATGGAATCCACAACGATTGTCCGCCGCCCGCCATCCGTGGCCTTTAGGCTGAAACTGGCCTTTAGTTCGCGGATTTGTTCAACATCAATGATTGCGGCCAGTTTGTCCTTTTTCGCGTCATAAAGTGGGCGAATCAGGGCGGCACGCGATTCAGATCCGGCAGCTATGCGGCGGGCAATCAGGTCATCTGGCGACACATCCAAAGTGTCTGGCGTTGGAGTATCGAACATTCCGCCATCTATCGCGGGTGTTGCCAACAAAAAGCGCGCCATCCTCCAAGCAAGTGTTGCCTTGCCAATGCCGCGCGGCCCAGAAATCAACCAAGCATGGTGCAATTTGTTCGCGTTATAGGCATCTAAAAACACCCGCTCGGCCTGTGTATGGCCGATCAGGCGGGGCGTATCGCGCGGATGTGGTGCGCCAAGTGCGCGGTCAGATTCTGGGAAATCCACGCTCATTTTAGATGCGCCAAAGCAGCGGCTAAAACGTCATAGGCCACAAGATCGGCACTGCGCGCCCCGTCGATCACGCGAAAACGGTCAGAATTGGCGGCGGCCAAATCCAAAAATCCATCGCGCGCCTTTTGTTGCAGCGCAAGCCCCATATCTTCGAACCGCATTTCGACCCCGGCACGGGCGGTTGCGCGGGCCAAACCCAATTCGGCAGGAATATCGATCAACAAGGTCAGATCAGGTTCTACCCCGATCATCAGCGCGTGCAAACGGTCCACAGTTACGCGCAGGTCCCCCCGCGTCAGCCCTTGATAAATGCGGGTTGAATCGGCAAAGCGATCAGAAATCACCACTTCACCTGCAGCCACACGCGGTCGGATCGTCTTTTCCAAATGATCCCGCCGGGCGGCCGTAAACAACAGTAATTCGGTCTCGGGTGACCAGCGATCCACCGCGCCCTGCAGCACCAGCGCGCGGATATCTTCGGCCCCCGCACTGCCGCCTGGTTCGCGGGTCAAGTGCACCTTGTACCCAGTCAGCGCAGCGGCCAACATCCGCGCCTGCGTTGATTTTCCCGACCCGTCAATTCCTTCAAAACTTAGAAATGCGCCCGACATATCACGCGCCAACCTGGTCCGCACCAAAAATCATTTGATATATATGGGCAGCGGCGGCCTTGAACCGTCCAAACGGCCCCGACTTGGCAACATCTGACGTTGCCAGCAACGGCACCCTTTGGTCTGGCAGACCCTCCGCATGAATTACCAATTCGCCCAAGACATCGCCCGTCTTGATTGGCGCAGCAATAGGCCCAGAATAGATTATTTCTGCCCGAAGCCCGTCGCGGGCTGTCACAGGAACCAACATAGAAACACTCTGGGCGGGGGCCATGCCTACACGAGGGCTTTGACCCAAAAACACAGCTGCATCGGCCAAAGGAACACCGCCCGTTGCGACGGTTTTTAACGAAAATTGGCGAAAGGCCCAAGACGAAATACGTTCTGCCTCCTCGGCGCGCTCTGTGGCGCTTGAGGTGCCTGAAAAGGCGAAAATTACCCGCCGATCCCCCTGTTTTACCGAACCTACCAAACCATAGCCCGCTTCTTCTGTATGGCCGGTCTTTAACCCATCCGCCCCAATTCCCAATGCCAACAAAGGATTGCGGTTGCCCGCATTGGCAGGCGCGCGATTTTTGTAGTCAAAGGTTGTTTCGGCAAAAATCGGATAATATTCTGGAAACTCTTCAAAAAGGCGCAGCGCCAACACCCCTAAATCCTTCATGCTCATGCGGTGACGCGGATCGGGCCACCCGCTGGAATTGGCAAAATAAGATTGGGTCAGACCGATGGCCTTGCCGCGCTCATTCATCTGCTTGGCAAATTCTTCCTCTGACCCAGCCAAACCTTCTGCAACCACTGTGCAGGCATCATTGCCCGAGTTGATGATCATGCCACGGATCAATTCTTGAACCGTAGGGCGATCTCCCGGTTGCAAATACATCGTGGACCCACCTTCGGCCGTGAACCGAATAGCATCTGCCGACACGCCGAACGTCGTGTCCAAAGTGACACGACCATCATGCAGGGCCTCGAACAACATATTCAGTGTCATCAATTTGGACATAGACGCGGGCGGAACGGCGACCTCACCATTCTTATCCATCAACACTGTGTGGGTTGTGACATCGAACACCCATGCATTACGCGCACGCGTGTCAAAGCCAAATGCAGGCCAAGCAGCAAAAAGGCAGGCTGTTAGCCCAATATGTTTAGTCAAACGGCGCAACATTTGCTTAGCCTTTCAAGAAATAAGCGTCTTTAAATCCAGCGGCTTTTGCTTTGGCAAGGCTCGCGGCGTCACCGCGTGCGGTCACACTCCACAATGGTTTGCCTTTGCTGGTCGAGGCCCGCACGCTGGCAGAAATACCTTTCGATTTCAGCGTTGCGACGGCGCGGTTTGCATTTTCTTCAACAGAAAATAGACCGATTTGGATCAGTCGTCCCGCTTGGTTGTCCGAAATCATCGGTGCTGCAGGGGTCGCTGCCGTCGCAACAGTCGCTGTCGGTGCGGCATCTGCCTTGGGCTGCGTCGCCAAATTTTGGGTTGCTACAGGTGCCAAGCTGATTTCTGTCGCCGCTGTTTGCACTGTTTCCGCAGTGTCCAAGATGGGTTGGTTGGCGTCGGTATTGGCCTTCTCTTCTTCACGGCGCAGTGCTGTGACATCTATCTTGGCCGGCTGGCCCGCAAGCAGGCCCAATGCCGCGGCAGCATCGGAACTGATTTGCAAGTTTGGCCCGGGATTATCACGCTCGCGCTTGAACAATGCCCCGATGACGAATTTTCCGTTTGCCGGATTTCGCATAATCACACGCTCGGGGTCAATTGCATCGGGCGAGGCAACCCACACCCCTCCGAGGGACGGGCGACCATCCCAGAGCGCGTCATCACTGGCCTGAAATACGCTTGGCGCTTCGACGTCACGGTCAATCAAACGGACTGATTTTTGCGTGGCAACCGAAGTATCGGCAGCGGCATCACGAGAAAAAGGGTTTGCCCCGCCCGTGCAGCCTATTAAAATGGCGGCAACGATCCCAAGATATCCGATTGACCAAAATTTCATGCTCTGCTCCTTTTGCGTGGGGCTTTCACCTCACCCGTTCATGGGCATTCGCCCTTTATTATGTATGTCAAAGATTTGCCGGCGCAAATCACGCGAAATCCGCAATCTCTTCGGACATCATACATAGGAATCCCTTTGAAGCAAAGTCCCTCACCCTGATTGCCAACAGTGTTTCCCTGTGCGAGCGGGTTTTTGCACCTTTTGCCATCGCAAATATTTGTTTTTTGCATTTTTCGCCCTTTCAAAAGCGTTCAGCGCCCGATATTCCATCGCCACGGAAGTGTGGCCGAGTGGTTTAAGGCTCTAGTCTTGAAAACTAGCGTGCGGGGAACCGTACCGTGGGTTCGAATCCCACCGCTTCCGCCATTTGCCATTGAAATTATTGGATAATTTGTGGTTTTTTGAAACCTACCCCCGAACCTACCCTCTGTTACGTATTGTGATTGCTTGATACATAATCTTACTGTAATCCCCCCGAACCTGATCATAAGTGAACTGCGTTTGGCTGGCGATATCAACGGAATTGCTGCCGTCGCGCTTTTGCGCGAGGCTTTGGGGCGGGCAGTTCCCGCAATTTTGATCACGGGCGATACAGGGGCCGAACGCCTGCACGAAGTTGCCCAAAGCGGCGTTCCCGTACTGCATAAACCCGTGGATCCGCAGAAATTGGCCCACGAAATCGCCTTTGCATTTTAACGCGATGTGGCGAAGTCGCACCGCTGAACTTTGGGTCGGATCCGCAGGATTTTGGTCTGCACACCTTTTGACAGCCCAATCTGCCGCAGGTTCGTGATCCTGTGCTTGACATTTCCTATCTTTTAGCATTTTTATTTGATTAAGAATATTTATTCAAGGGTGGAAAATGAACGCTTCTGAATTGGCGGCAATCGCCAATCGTGCGCGCCAGCGCGATCTGCAAGCCGTTTACGAGGCAGGAGCAGGGCATATCGGCGGGGAATTGTCGGTGGCCGACATCTTGACCGTATTGTATTTTCACATCCTGAACGTGGACCCCGCCCGCCCTCATGATCCACTGCGCGACCGATTGGTTCTGAGCAAAGGTCACACAGCCTGTATGTTGTATGTCATTCTGGCAGAAAAGGGATTTCTGCCCAAGGAAGAGATTTCAACATTTTTAAAACCTTTGTCACGGCTGAACGGGCATCCGAACTGCACCAAGGTTCCGGGGGTGGAAACCAATACGGGGCCACTGGGGCATGGATTGCCTGTGGCGGTGGGCATGGCTAAGGCGGCGCAGTTGGACCGCGCCGATTGGCGCACCTTTGTCGTGACGGGTGACGGCGAAATGCAAGAAGGTAGCAATTGGGAGGCGATCATGGCCGCCGCGCAATTTGGTCTAAATAACCTGACCCTTATCATCGATCATAACCGATTTCAGCAAGGTGCATCCCTTGCCGATACCAACAATCTAGCACCCCTTGCACCGCGCCTAACCGCCTTTGGATGGGCCGTTGAAGAGGTGGATGGCCATGACATTTCTCAATTGATGCAAGCCCTGTCACGAGATGCAATTGTGCACGGCAAGCCAAAGTGCATTGTGGCCCATACCAACAAGGGCCAAGGCATTTCCTTTATGCAAGATCGCGTGGATTGGCACCACAAAGTGCCGAATGCCGCACAATATGAACAGGCCTTGGCCGAGTTGGAGCACGCGCGAAATGGCCGCTGATTTGTTTGATTGCCGTGACGCCTTTACCCAAACACTTGAGGCATTGGCCGCAGAAAACCCAAATATCGTAGCCGTCGTCAACGATTCAGTGGGGTCAAGCAAGCTGACTGGATTTCGCGACAAATGGCCCGAACGGCTGATCAATGTGGGCATTGCCGAACAGAATATGGTCGGCGTCGGCGCGGGTCTGGCGAATGGCGGAAAACTGCCGTTTGTGGCGGGGGCCTCATGTTTTTTAACAGGGCGGGCGTTGGAACAAATCAAGGCGGATATCGCCTATTCGAACGCCAACGTAAAGTTGTGCGGGATCAGCTCTGGCATGGCCTATGGGGAACTGGGGCCTACCCATCATTCCATTGAGGATTTTGCTTGGATCCGCGCCTTGCCCAATCTGCCCATTATCGCCCCTGCCGATCGACACGAGACTGCAGCGGCGGTAAAATGGGCCGCGGCCTTTGTTGGACCCGTTTATCTGCGGCTTAGTCGCGTTGGCGTGCCCGATGTTTTTGGCCCTGCGCATATATTTGAACTGGGCCGCGCCAATCAATTGCGCGATGGGTCAGATGTTACCTTGATCGCCAACGGGGTGCTGACGCATCGGTTGCTGATTGCCGCTGAAATTTTGTCCGAGCGTGGTATTTCGGCGCGGGTTTTGAACATGGCAACTGTGCGCCCGATGGATGTCGACGCGGTGGCGCGCGCCGCGCGTGAGACGGGCGCAATCTTGACCTGCGAGGAACATACAATCTTTGGCGGCCTTGGCAGCGCGGTGGCCGAGGTTGTGGTTGAAACCCATCCTGTGCCGATGAAATTTTTGGGCGTTCCAGGCGTGTTTGCCCCGACTGGTTCGGCCAATTTCTTACTGGATCACTTCGGTATGGCCCCCGCAGCTATTGCAGAGGCCGCCCAAGGTTTGGTCGCAAAAAAGGGGTGATTTGATGCAAATGATCTTGGCGGTGGATGAGGGCACGACCAACAGCAAGGCGGTGTTGATCGGTCACAATGGTGCGGTTTTGGCCACAGCGTCCGTCCAAGTGAAAACGCAATATCCCCGCGCGGCATGGGTCGAACAGGACGCAGACCAGATTTGGCACAGCACGGTTGCGGCGATTTGCGATTGCCTGACCCAACGTCCTGACGCCGAAATTGTCGCATTGGGCATTTCGAACCAAAGGGAATCGGTTCTGATTTGGGACCGTGCCACGGGACAGGCGGTTGGCCCCGTCATCACATGGCAATGCCGACGCACCGCAGATATCTGTGATACCCTGAAGGTGGCAGGTCACGGCGACGAGGTGATCCGACGCACAGGGTTGATGCTGGATCCATTATTTCCCGCGACCAAGATAAAATGGCTGCTGGATCATCATTGTGAGGGCCGTGCAACCGAAAGCCTTTGCATCGGGACGGTGGACTCTTGGCTGATCTACCGCTTTTCGGGCGGTAAAGTTCATGCAACGGATGCCTCTAATGCGGCCCGCACGCAGGTGTTCAACATCAAAGATATGGCATGGGACGCAGACCTATGCCTGCTGTTCGGGGTTGATCTGGCCATGTTGCCGCAGGTTTGCGACAGCGCACATTTGTTTGGCGTCACGCGCGGCGTTGCGGGACTGCCCGACGGTATTCCCATTGCTGCGGCAATTGGCGATTCGCATGGTGCACTGTTTGGCCATGGTGCATTTGGCAAAGGTGACGGCAAAATTACCTTTGGAACGGGATCATCTGTTATGGCCACATTGGACCGATTTACAGGGCCACCCCACGGGATCACAACAACCATTGCTTGGGCGCTGGACGGCGTTCCCACCTATGCGTTTGAGGGCAATATTCTGGTCAGCGCGTCGATCCTGCCATGGACGGCGCAGATGTTGGGCCTTGGCGATGTCGATGCCCTGTTGGCCTTGGCGCAGACCGTGGCAGATACGGGCGGGGTCAGTCTGGTTCCGGCGCACGTCGGACTTGGGGCGCCCCATTGGGATTCAGCCGCACGCGGGTTGCTGTCGGGGCTAAGTTTCACAACGACCCCCGCCCATATCGCGCGCGCCGCCGTTGAAAGCATGGCCTTGCAGGTGCAAGACGTCTTTGCTGTCATCGCCGCCCAATCCAATCATGTTTTTGGGCGATTGTTTGTGGATGGCGGTCCCAGTCGAAATGATTTCATCATGGGGCTGGTGGCGGATTATCTGGGCCACAGCGTGATCACATCCGAAAGTACAGAGGCCTCAGCGCTGGGTGCGGCCTATCTTGCAGGCCTTGCGGTTGGGTTTTGGCCCGATTTAGATGCAATATCCCAGTTAAAGGGCCAACGCCTATCTGTGCAGCCCAAAATGGGTGCAGATCATCGAACTTATGATTTGGCCAGATGGCATCAGGCAATCGCACAGGCAAAACTGGCAACATAGGACATAAATATGCAAGGCCGAATGATATCGAAGGGGGGGCGACCATGCCGCGCATAAACGAGCTGCGCATGATCGCACGGGTTGCCCAGATGTATCATGTCGACGGCAAACGTCAGGCCGAAATTGCCGATATTTTGCGGATTTCGCAGGCGACCATTTCGCGGATGTTAAAAAAGGCGGTCGCAGAGGACATCGTGCGCACCACCATCGTTGCACCCGCTGGAACCTATGACACCCTAGAGGCGGGACTGCGCGCGCAATATGGTCTGCCCGAGGTCATCGTCGTTGATTGTGCCGAGGATCGGGACACCGACATCATGGCCCGTATCGGCGAGGCTGCCGCGCATTTTCTGGAAACGACGCTGCGAACCGATGAAATTATCGGTGTCTCAAGTTGGAGTGAGACGATCCAACGCATGGTCGACAACATTCACCCCATGCGGCAGGGCAGCGCAAAATATGTGGTGCAAACGCTGGGCGGGATGGGCAATCCCGCAGTGCAGACCCATGCAACGCAACTGACTACGCGCCTGGCAAAATTGACGGGGGCGGTGCCGCAACTTTTGTCTGCACCGGGGCTTGCCGCAACGTCCGAGGCAAAGGGGATCCTTGTCTCGGATCCCTTTGTGCGTCGGACAATGGATTTGTTCGACAGCATTTCACTGGCGGTTGTTGGCATCGGTGCAATTGAGCCTTCGCGATTGTTGGCAGGCAGCGGCAATGTCTTTTCGGCCAACGAATTGGCCGAATTGTCCAAGGCAGGTGCGGTGGGTGATATCAGTTTGCGGTTTTTCGATGAATCAGGTGCTGCAGTGGAAATCACGTTAAACGAGCGCGTGATCGGGATGAACCGGGACCAACTGGCCAAGGTTGATCGCGTGATCGGTTTGGCAGGCGGTCAATCGAAAACAACTGCTATTTTGGGCGCACTGCGGACAGGCATTTTGGATGTGCTGATCACCGATAAATTCACCGCTGAACGTCTATTGGCTTTATAGACCAGCCTTGTGCGTGTTCGCAAACACCTGAAAACTCGTCTCAGAGGTGTTTCTGGGACGGACCAAAATTCAAATGGCTTAAATCATCGAATTTTTGAACAAAAAACTTTCTTTTCGCGCACCGAAAGGTAAGATCGACAAAGTATCTTAGATCACATGAGGAACCCCAGCGCGATGCGTCCAATTTGGTTGACTGCCGACAGCGGTGATTTCAAAATTTTTGAACAGATTGTCCGCCAAACCAGTGATCCGACGGCAACACCCTTTGCTTGCGATATTGTGAAAAATATTCCAATCTACGACGGGGCGACTGTGGATGCAGCCGCCATTGATCCGGACCAACGCGCGGCCATGATGGCGGAATTCAGCCAAGTTTTTGCCTATGGCGCGGGCATCCTTGTGATCCGTCAAGGCGTCGCAGACCATCGTGTCATAGACCGCGCGACAGCGGTGTTTGACACGATTATTGACGATGAAAAACGGGCGGCAAAGGGAGGTGGGGACCATTTTGCCAAACCGGGCGCGAATGATCGTATTTGGAATTCGTTGGAAAAGCATTGTCTTGCCGATCCCGAAAACTTTTCAGCCTATTTCAGCAGCCATGGCATCGCCCTTGCGGCCGAGGCATGGCTGGGTCCTGCATCGCAGATGACGGCACAGGTCAATCGGGTTAACCCGGGAGGTGCGGCACAAACCCCGCATCGTGATTATCACCTTGGGTTTATGACGGCCGACCGCATGGCACAGTTCCCGTCCTTTATTCACACCCTTTCGCCTCATCTGACACTTCAGGGGGCTGTGGCCCATTGCGATATGCCCCTAGAGACTGGCCCGACCATGTTGTTGCCGTTTTCGCAACAATTCTATGAGGGGTATCTGGCCTTTTCGCGTCCCGAATTTCAGGGTTATTTTGCCCAGAATTTTGTCCAATTGCCGTTGGATAAGGGCGATTTGCTGTTCTTTAATCCCGCAGTGATGCACGGCGCGGGCACAAACCACACAAAAGATCAGTTTCGGATGGTAAACTTGTTGCAAGTGTCCTCGGCTTTTGGTCGGGCGATGGAAACAATAGATCGAACAAAAATGGTGCGCGCGCTCTATCCCGTGCTGAAAACTGCAGTCGGGGTAAATACGGCCAATGTCGTTGCGGCATCCGCCGAAGGATATCCTTTTCCAACCAATTTGGACAAGAACCCACCGATCGGCGGCGTCGCGCCCAAGTCGCAGGCAGATTATATGCGCGCGGCTTTGGCGGCTGGTGACAGCGCGGCAGATTTTTATGCCCAAATCGCCGCGCTTGAGTCCAAGAACAAATCCTAAGGCCGCAAGTTCAGGCGTTTTCACCGAAAAATCACTGTGGTCATGGGGCGACAAGGGCTGTGATGTCGCGGATGCGTGACAGACGCTTGGGACATCTCCAATAGCTATAAATCGCCGTCGGGGATGCCTTTGACGCCGGTGATATAGCTGACGATATCATTCCCGTCCGTTTCGTTTTTGTTAAGTGACGCAACAATCCGGCCCCGCCGAAACACGACGATCCGATCGACCAGATCGAAAACCTGTCGCAGATTATGACTGACCAAAATCAAGGGGACACCGCGCGTCTTTAGGCCACGTATGATGTTTTCAACCTGTGCCGTTTCTTGCACGCCCAAAGCAGCTGTCGGCTCGTCCATAATCACCAGTTTGCTGGCAAAAGCCGCCGTGCGCGCAATTGCAACACATTGCCGTTGTCCACCCGACATATTTCGGATTGGATTATCAACATTCGGAATTTTCACCGCCGTCGTTTTTAACGCGTCCAGCGTCCGCTCTCGCATGGCCTTGCGGTCCAGTATGGAAAACGGCCCAAGACGCAGTTTGAACAATTCGCGCCCCAAAAACAGATTGGATGGAACATCCAGATCATCCGCCAAAGCCAAAGTTTGGAACACTGTTTCAATGCCCGCTTCGCGCGCCTCTAGGGGGCCTGCATGACGGATTTCTTTGCCGTCAAAGTAAATCTCGCCCGCGCTGCGCTGTTCGACACCCGTGATTTGGCGCACAAAGGTCGATTTGCCGGCACCATTGTCGCCGACGACAGCAACGTGTTCGCCAGGAAGCAGAGAGAAATTCGCACCATCAAGTGCGTGCACCCCGCCATAACGTTTGGTCAGGCCACGGGTTTCTAGGATGAATTCACTCATGATTATACCCTTGCCCGACCTTGTTGCCGATATTGATCCAGCACAACTGCGCCAACGATAATCGCGCCTTTGACCATTTCTTGGTAATAGGCGTCCAATTTCAAAAAGGTAAATCCCGATATGATCACGCCAAAGATCAACGCGCCAATGACGGTGCCAATGATCGATCCACGCCCGCCCTGCAAGGACACGCCCCCAATGACTGCCATGGCAATTGCGTCCAATTCATACATGACACCCATATTCGCTTGGGCGGTTTGACCCTTGGATGAAACCACCACCGCCGCCACGGATGCAAGCGCGGAGGCAATGACATAGACTAGGACCTTGTGGCGATCGACATTGATGCCTGACATTCGGGTTGCCTGCTCATTCGAGCCGATGGCGTAACTGTGTTTGCCGTATTTTGTATAGGTCATCAACAGGTGGATCAGCACCGCCAGCCCGACAAAGATAATCACAGGGTTCATACCGCTGCCAATGGCGTTATAGCCTTGGGTCGGAAAGGATACAGGGTTGCCGTTTGACCACCAACGCGCAAATCCGCGCGCCGAAACCATCATGCCCAAGGTCGCGATAAAGGGTGGAATCTTCGTATAGGCGATCAGCGCGCCGTTGATCAGACCTGTAAGGATACCGACAGACAGGCCGATCAAGATCGGCAAAATCACCGGCAAATCCATCGCCCAATCGCCAAAAATCGCCTTTGGGTTTGGATTGCCATTCACAATTGCCGTCTGTGCAAAGCTCATCGCGACCATTGCAGATGCCCCCACGATAGAGCCAGACGATAGATCAATACCGCCCGTGATGATGACTTGGGTCACCCCCAACGCGATAATGCCAACTGTCGCCACCTGCAAAATGATGATAGACAGCCGCGCGGTGTTGAAAAGACCGCTTACATTTTCGCGCGTGTTAAACAAAAAGCTTTCGCCCATCAGCAGACGTCCCAGCACCTCAAATGCGACGACGATGATTACCAAAGCCAAGAAAACGTTCAGCTCAGGCGGGCGTGCCTTTTTGGTTGGATCGTATTTTAGGCCTCCTAGGCCATGCGCGGATGTGGACACAAATCTTGCTCCTTTTATCGTCAGTCTTGTCTGGCACGTTGCCCGTATTGCCGCCACAAAAAAGGGCGACGCATAGCGCCGCCCTTGATCTGTGCCATGCTTAGTTTTTGGTCAAGAAGTCCGCAACATTGGCCGCGGTGACCAGTTGGAACGGAATATAGACCTTTTGCTCGACAGCCTCACCCTTGCTCAGTTTGATCGCGGCCTCAAGCGCGCCGGCACCTTGACCAGCAGCGTCTTGGAAAACTGTGACGTCTTGATCGCCAGCCTGCATAGCAGCCAAAGCGTCTTGGGTTGCATCAACACCGCCGATGACCACAGTGGCCATATCAACGCCGGCAGCTTTCAGCGCTTGGATCGCACCAATTGCCATCTCGTCGTTGTTGGCAATCACACCGTCAAAAGGCGTTCCCGATGACAACCAGTTGGTCATCAACGATTGCGCCTGATCGCGCGACCAATTGGCGGTTTGCTCGTCAATGATGGTCAGCTCGACTTCGCATTTTCCAGCCGCCATGACGTCATGAATGTCGGCGGTCCGCTGCACAGCGGCTTGGTTCGACAATTCGCCCATCATGACGTAAACACTGGCTTTGTCTTTGCCCGCAGCTTTCAGTTGGTGGCAAACTTCGATCGTTTCCAGCGTGCCAGAATCCACTTCGTTTGATGCCACAAAGGCCTGATTGTCAGGCAAAGTGTCCACGTTGATTGGCTGACGATTTACGAAGACCAACGGAATATTTGCCGCCGCTGCTGCATCCGTCATCGCCTGAGTTGCCGAAGTGTCAACTGGGTTGACGATAATCGCCGACACGCCCGACGCGATAAAGTTATTGATCTGGTCCAACTGCTTGGCCACGTCGTTTTTAGCGTCTTCGATTTGCAGGCTTACGCCCAACTCTTTGCCCTTTGCATCCATACCATTGCGCAAAACGGTCAGAAAGTTGTCGTCAAACAATGCCATCGAAACGCCGATGCCATCTGCCATGGCGCTTGTGCCCATCAATGCAACAAAACCAGCCATCATAAGGGTATTCTTCATGTTTCTCTCCTCCACATTTCGGTGTCCGGCACACCTTTTCTCCTCACCGGACCGCCCCAGTCGGGCGGTATTCCTACGCGCTGGCAACACCTGCACGGATGAATTCCATTGATGCCGCCAAAGCGGCTTTGGGGGCGTTTAGCTGGTGAACTTGTTTTGAAAACGGCTCATAGCTGATCGGGCCGCGATAGCCTGCGCCGGTCAGCGCACGGATCTGGGCGACATTGCCAAGCAGATCATCGCCGTCCACCAAGACCCGATGTTCGTCCCGCATATCGTCGATATAAATAGGATCTTTGACACCAGACACGTGAACGATTCCCGTGATTTCGGGATAGATCGGGCCACCACCGGCCAGCGCATGATGAAATGTATCATGCACCATAAAATAAGTGCCCTGCCCCCCAACGGCGTGAATGGCCTCGGCCAAAACGTCCTTGTAGCGCAGGCTGCACACCGCAAACCCAAGGGGCTCTACCATGGCTTTCAGCCCATAATGCCGCAGCATCGGCAACAATTCCGCAAGTGCGGTCTGCGTCACAGCCAAGCTGTCAGCCCGCGACGTGGCAACATTGTCATTGCGAGGGATCAGACTGATTGCTTCTGCCCCTGCGGCAACAGCAATTTTCATCAACGCCTCAGCCTCAGCGCGTTTGGTTTCGGACCAGTCATTGAACATCTTGACCTCAGCCAAGGCCAAAAAGCGCAGGCCCATTGCCTGAACCGCGGCGCCAACAGTTGCGGGGTCTTCACCACCGAACAGCGGGCCCGCCAGATCATTCCGAAATTCCACCCCGACACAGCCTAGGTCCTGGGCAAGGCTAAGAAACGCCTGCCAACCCAAGCGGGGTGTCGTCATGTGGTTAAGCGCAAAAGGTAGCATTTCAATCCAACTCCAAAGAATCGCCAGAAGACCTGACGATATGGAATTGTTATTCTATTATTCACCTCGGGCAATTCTAAAATTCCAAGCAGGAATTCACATTTGATGTTTTTTGACGAATATTTGCAAACTTGGGAATTAAAGCGACTCTGCGACGTGCAAATCCGGCGGCAGGAAAAACTGCGTGTTGCCTTGGGCCTGCCCCCCTTCACGCAGGTTGACCATCTGCGCGACTACAAAACGACACAGCTTTTCCAATGGAGTATCAATGACCATCGAGACTACCCCCTCCGCAAGGGCGGTTCGCGAGTCTGGCGTCAAGGCCGACACGATCACAGGCACCCGGTTTGCGGGCGCCGT
The DNA here is from genome assembly GCA_040398785.1 of Cypionkella sp. Lineage (GTDB taxonomy): Bacteria > Pseudomonadota > Alphaproteobacteria > Rhodobacterales > Rhodobacteraceae > Cypionkella. The sequence goes on from JBBATJ010000001.1 coordinate 462,859, forward strand.
TTCGCGCATTGCGGCAATTGCACCCTCCATGCCGCCGCCGGACACATAGATGCCACGCAACTTGGGCTGGCGCGCCAACAGCGCAAGCGTGGCATCATAGGTCAATTGGCGGGTTTCCAGATTAACCAGCGGATCCAGCACCGTCAGATGTGGGGCACATTCGCGCAAATAGCCCCGAAATCCCGTTTCGCGCAAATCATGACCATGCCACCGATGACCGCCCACAAAAATCGCCATCACCCCAGGATCGGGTGAAAGCGTCGCCATCAGCCATCCTGCGGTGCGTCCAACTTTTAGGTTATTTAGCCCGACATAACCCGCTCTCGCGCCCTGCGCAAAGTCCGAAAGCAAGGAAAATACGGGCAGACCCTGTTCGCGCAAATATTCGACTGCCGCCGACACCTCGGGATGATTGACTGATGTTGCCGCTAGGACATCGCAACGGCCCGCCATTGCGCGCAAATGTCCCGCCATTTCGCTGGGTGCTTGGCTTGCCGAAAACTCAAGAACCAATTCCGCGCGCACCCCGGCAGCCCTTTCGACGGCAAAGGCGATTTCTTCGGCGAAGGCCTTGTAAAAATCCTGTCCCTGTTTGTGCAAAAGCACCCCAATGCGGCATTTGGGCAAGTCTGCGGCCTGCTGCAAAAGGCGCCGCGCGGCTGGGTGGCCGATACGTTGCGCAGCCTCGGCCACGCGCGCCCGTGTGTCCGCGCGCACAGACTCGCGGCCATTCAAAACGCGATCCACTGTGGCAACGGACACCTCCGCCGCTGCCGCCAAATCCACCATACCTGCACGTTTCATCCCAGCGCCTTTGCAATTATTTGCCGATTATGATGTTATTTGACGAAAACCCGCAAGAGGTGCGTTGCTGTAATTTGGAATTTACGTTCTAATTCTGACGTGGCGTAGGTAAGAAACGAAAGAGAATCTGTATGGCAAAACGTGATTACAACCTGCTTGGACCAGATGGCGCGCGCGCTGTGGCAAGTGGACTTGCGGCCGCAGAATGGTATCACAGTGAGGTGCCGCGCAAAGTAATGAAGCAGTTGATGCAGCGCTCTGACGGCCCCGCCCTGCGCGACACAGCCTTGCTTTATGGTTTGATGATTGGCTTTGCCTGCGCGGGGGTCTTATTGTGGCCAAGCCTTTGGTCATTGCCGTTTTGGTTGGCCTATGGCGTCCTTTATGGGTCGGCTTCGGACAGCCGTTGGCATGAGACTTCGCATGGGACAGCCTTCAAAACGGCGTGGATGAACACAGTCGTCTATCAAATTGCCTGCTTTATGATTGTGCGCAATCCCGTCACCTGGCGCTGGAGCCATGCGCGTCATCATACCGACACCTATATCGTTGGACGTGATCCAGAGGTTGCGATCATGCGTCCGCCTGCCCTGCTAAAGGTGTTCGTGAATTTTCTTGGGCTGTTTGATGCCTATGCAGGCTGGTCGCGAATGCTGTTGAATGCGACGGGCCGTCTTAGCCCAGAAGAGGCAACTTATATCCCCAAGTCTGAGGCCCGAAAAGTGATTTTTGTGGCGCGGGTCTGGACGTTGATTTATGCCATCACTTTGGCACTCGCCGTGGCTTTGCACAGCATACTTCCGTTGATGGTGGTTGGTTTGCCCCGGCTTTATGGCGCATGGCATCATGTGTTAACGGGTCTTTTGCAGCATGGCGGCTTGGCCGACAATGTGATCGATCATCGGCTGAATTCGCGCACAGTTTATATGAACCCAATTTCGCGGTTTATTTACTGGAACATGAATTACCACATTGAACATCATATGTTCCCGATGGTTCCGTATCACGCGCTGCCGCAGTTGCACGCCCTGATCAAAGACGATTTGCCAGCGCCAAGCCGCTCGATCCTATCGGCCTATGCCGAGATGTGGCCCGCAATTGTGCGGCAACTGCGCAATGAAGATTATTTCTTGCGCCGCGATCTGCCCGCAACGGCCAAACCCTACCGCGAAGATTTTCATACCAGCGCCTTAGGCGCCGCCGAATAGGACCCAAAATGACCCAATGGATTGACGCCTGCGCCACGGATGACATCGACCAAGAAGACCTGATCCGTTTTGATCATGGCGGTGCGACCTATGCGATCTATCACGCGCCCGAGGGTGATTTTTATTGCACATCCGGACTTTGCACCCATGAAAACGTGCATCTTGCGGACGGTTTGGTGATGGAGCATTTGATCGAATGTCCCAAGCACAACGGGCAGTTCGACTATCGCACGGGTGAGGCAAAGCGCACACCTGTCTGCGTCAACCTGAAAACGTTTCCGGTCAAGGTCGAAGGCGGTCGCGTCTTTGTTCAGGTGGCGTGATGGGACAGCGTTTGACTGTAAAAGACCTGCTGGATCAACGCGGCAAGCATCAGTTTGCGATGCTGCGGGTGGAAACCTTGGCAGAGGCAGAGGCGGCCCAGACTGCGGGCGTAGAACTGCTGTCGGTTCCGCCAGCAATGATCTTTGATCGCCAGTTCCGTGACGCCGCGCCAACCGCCTTTGCCTTTCCGGGTGATAATTTTTACGAAATCGGCGATACGGCAGACTTTTTGAAATGGGCGTTTCCATTGTTCAAACATGGTGCCGACGGGTTTTATTGTTCGGGCAGTTTGCAAACAGTGCGCGCGCTGTCTGATCACGGACTGCCCGTTTGTGGCCATGTCGGTCTTATTCCGTCAAAGGCCACCTGGACCGGAGGATTTAAGGCCGTTGGGAAAACGCTGGAGAGTGCGAAATTGGTTTACAATCAATGCAAAGCTCTTGCCGACGCGGGGGCATTTGCGATTGAAATCGAAGTTGTTCCACATGAAATAACTGCAGCCATTGCGCAAAAAACAGGACTTTTCCTGATTTCCATGGGCGCGGGACCGGCGGGCCATGCGCAATATCTGTTTTCGGATGATGTGTTGGGTCAAAACACGGGTCACGTTCCGCGTCATGCCAAAAAATATGCTGATTTTGCGGCCGAGAATTCCCGCCTTCAGCAGTTGCGCATCAATGCTATGACAGAGTTTGCCCAAGACGTGCATACGGGCGTTTATCCGTCCGCACCATACCTGGTGTCGTGTCCGACAGAGGTGGTCGACAGCTTTTGCGAATGGTTGGATCAGATGTCCTAGCAGGGGTGCCAAAATCGCAGGTAGGGTTGCAACACCCCGAAACAGCACGCAATCAGATATGGAAAGGAACCCTAAGCGCGGTTCGATGCACCCAGATTACGGATGACAGCGCGCGCGGCCGCCGTGACGGGCCCTTCGGTATCTTTTAAAATTGCGATGCGATCAAATTGTGCTGGATCACGCAAAAGACCGTCGCGCAGCGCTGCGCCAAAGGCCATGCGCAATTCGGTTCCGATGTTGAATTTCGCAATCCGACTGTGCGCCGCGAGGGCAGCCCGTTGCGCGCTTGGCACGCCTGATCCGCCGTGAATGACCAAAGGCACGGTTGTGACTGCCTTTATCGCGGCAAGTCGGTTCAGGTCCAACCCACCGCCCGCCGTTTGCTGCAAATGCAGATTGCCGATGGATATTGCCATCGCGTCAATGGCGGTGTCACGGGCAAATTGGGCGGCCTGATCAGGGTCTGTGCCCGCTGACGCGGCCCCGCCAGCATAGCCGACAAAACCGATTTCCCCTTCGCAAGACGCCCCCGCCCGATGCGCCAATTCGGCCACTGCCGCCGTCAGGTCGATATTCTGCTGGAGGGGCAGTTTTGATCCGTCCACCATGACCGACGTAAACCCAAGATCCAAGGCGCTGCTGCAATCATGCAGCGTATAGCCGTGATCCAAATGGATGACGACAGGAACAGTGGCTGCTTCGGCCAGATGCCGCATCATCAGCGCAAGGATCGGCAAAGGTGTATGCGCCCGACAGCCTGGCCCCGCCTGCAGGATAATTGGCGCACGCTCTGCCTCGGCGGCGGCGACATAGGCGCGCATATCCTCCCATCCCAGACAGACCAGGCCTGGCACGGCATAGCCGCCCCGCAGCGCCGATTGCAAAACCTCTGCCAGTGTCGCGCAGGTCATTTGAACTTGGCCACCATATCCATAATGCCGGGGATCGTATGAAGTTGCGCCGCATGGGTGGGTTGGAAAAATTGTTTCAGACTGCGCTGGCTTTGACCGCCAAGGATGGTGAAATAATACATCTCATAACCGGGCAGGACGCAGCAGGGATGATAGCCCTGATCGATCAACACCGTTGAGCGGTTCATAATGTGATAGGCGTCCCCCGGTTCATTATCAACGCGCTGCAACATCTGTAGGCCAGACCCATAATCGGGGCGAAAGCGAAAGTTATAGCATTCGTCATGGCGGCTTTCATCGGGCAAACGATCTGTGTCATGCTTATGGCTGGGAAAACCAGACCAGCCCCCTGCGCCCACGGTGTATAACTCGCTGACCAGCAGACGCCCAACGCGGTCATGATAGGCCGCGCCAAGAATATGTTTGATCTTACGATGGGTTTTGGTGTCGTCCGATCCGTATTGTACGCGGTCAATATCGCCGCCGCGCACCGCAAATGGCCGCAAAGTTTCGGCAAATTTCGCCCCCGCGATAAAGACCTCTGTCTCGGTCAGGGCCGTGATGCGACAGCCCGTATCGGTGGGCACATAAACGCCCTCAGGCTCTCCGTCCCAGACATCGACGCCGCGATGACCAATTTGGGCAAAGGTTTCACCTGCGCATTCGACTGTGACGGTGCCCGTCGCGGGCACCACACAGGTTTCATAGCCCGCTGTGCGATAGTCAAAATGTTGCCCCGCCGTCAGCCGAACGATGTTGAAATAAACATAAGGCACGAGCGGGTGATCCCGATCGACGATCGGGCGGTTTTGGTTGTCATGGGGTGCAATATGCATGGTGTTCCTATCAGGCTATGGTCGGGCCAAGGTGATGCTTGATAAAGTGGTCCAGTTCGTCGCGGGTCGGCATGGCAGGTGCGCATCCAACCCGCGAGACGACCATCGCCGCGGCGGCAGATCCGTCTAGAACCGCCTGTTTCAGGGGTTTTCCCCGCGTTAGGCTGGCGATAAAATTACCAAGGAATGCGTCGCCCGCGCCAGTGGGTTTCAAAGCAGCGGTCTGATAAATGCCCGTCTTAAATTCCCCTTTTGCGGTCAGGGTAATCGCGCCTTTTTCGCCAAGTTTATAGACAACAATCTGCGCGCCTTGGCCGATCAATGCGCGGGCCTTATCCAGTCCCCGATCATAGTCGCCCGCCATAAAGCCAAATTCAACGTCATTCCCGACGATCACATCGCACAACGCTGCGGCACGCGAGTAGACCTGTTCGGCCACTTCGGCCGAGGACCACGAATAGGGGCGGTAATCAACGTCGAAAATCAGCGGCAATCCCGCCACACGTGCCAGATCGAAGGCGCGGAAGGCGGCACTGCGTGACGGTTCAGAGGCAAGGACTGTGCCAGTTGTAATTATGGCAGAAAAGCGCGTGTAGTCGGCCGACTGCACATCCTGCAGGGACATTTCAAAATCAGCCGCGCCATTGCGATAGATCACGGACTGGCAGTTTTCCAACCGACTTTCCACAACGGCCAGCGAATTGCGCGCCTCGCCGCCGACATTGCGCACATGGGTTCGATCAATCCCGTAGTGATCCAATTGCGCCAGACAAAACCGCCCGACAGCATCATCAGCGACACAGGTTAATAGGGCCGCCTGCCCCCCCGCCCGCGTCAGGGCAACGGCAATATTCGCCGATGATCCCCCCAGCGCCGACGAAAAGCGCGTGGCCGTTTCAATCGGTGTGCCGGGTGGGTCGGCATAAAGATCCATACCTGCGCGCCCGATCACAAGAATGGGCTTGCTGCCAATTTGGTCTAGGTCACTCATGCGAAACGCCCAAATGCGGCGCATCTTGCGCCAAATCTTGGGTGTTGCGGTTGGTCTTGATCCATCCTTCATCCACCCTTCAAATGGCCCTTCACAAATCAAGCTTGCACGGCTTTCGCCACAAGGATACATCTTTTGCAACCGGTTGCAATATCGGCATTGGGCGGGGGGAAAGACGATGGCAAACATCGGAATTGGGCTGGTTGGTGGCGGTTACATGGGTAAGGCACACGCGGTTGCCCTGACGGCGGTCGCGTCATTGTTCGACACCGCCCTGCGTCCCACGCTGCAGGTGATTGCGGCCACGACGCCAGACTCCGCCGCGCGCTATGCCAAATCCTATGGCTTCGCCCGAGCCACCGCGGATTGGCGCGATCTGGTGGCAGACCCAAAGGTGCAAGCGGTGGTGATTGCATCGCCACAGTCCACCCACCGCGCGATTGCCGAAGCCGCTTTTGCGGCTGGAAAACCCGTGTTTTGCGAAAAGCCGTTGGGCGCGTCATTAGAGGACGCCAAGGCGATGACAGCGGCGGCCGAGGCATCGGGTTTGACCAATATGATCGGCTTTAACTATGTCCGCACGCCTGCAACCCAATTTGTGCGCCAGTTGCTGGCCGAGGGCGCGATTGGCACCGTGACATGGTTTCGCGGCGAGCATACAGAAGATTTTCTGTCTGACCCGCAGTCCCCCGCCAACTGGCGCACCACGGGACGTGCGACGGGCTGTATGGGCGATCTGGCCCCACATCCGATCAATTGTATGCTGGCGCTGATGGGGCCCGTGGCCACGCTATCTGCCACGATTGAAACCGTTCATGCCACGCGCCCCAGTCCGAATGGCCCGGTGGTCGTGGACAATGACGATCACGGGCAAATGATGTTGCGGTTTCAGTCGGGCGCGATGGGGCATCTGTATATCAGCCGCACCGCCACGGGTCGAAAAATGGGCTATGCTTATGAAATCCACGGCACAAAGGGTGGTATCCGTTTTGATCAAGAGGATCAGAATTCCGTCTGGCTGTACCGCGCCGAAGGCCCAGAGGCGACGCGCGGCTATACCCGAATTCTGACAGGCCCTGCGCATCCCGACTATGGGATGTTCTGCCAAGGGCCAGGGCATGGCACGGGCTATCAAGACCAAATCATTATTGAGGCCCGCGATTTTCTGCACGCCATTCATTCGGGCAAGCCTGTCTTTCCCACCTTTCGCGATGGGCTTGCGGTATCGCAGATTATTGAGACGGCCTTTGCGGCGTCCGACACGGGCGGCTGGCACGCCGTTCCCCAAACATGAGGATTATATGAGTATTCGTATTGGCAATGCCCCCTGCTCTTGGGGTGTGGAATTCGCACAAGACGCGCGCAATCCGTCTTGGCAACAGGTGCTGCAAGACTGTGCGGCGGCAGGCTATAAGGGGATTGAACTGGGGCCTGTGGGCTTCATGCCCGAAGACCCTGCGATCCTTGGGCCTGCCTTGGCCGAGAATGATTTGGAACTGATCGGCGGCGTGGTCTTTCGCCCGTTCCATGATCCCGCGAAATGGGACGAGGTGTGGGATGCCGCCCAGCGCACCTGCAAGGCGCTGACAGCCCATGGCGCGCAGCATCTGGTATTGATCGACAGCATCTCGCCGCGCCGCGCGCCAACTGCAGGTCGCGCAGGTGACGCCGAACAGATGGACGCCGCCGAATGGGGGGCCTTTCGCGACCGCATCGCGACAGTGGCCAAACTGGGGGCCGAGGAATATGGCCTGACTGTTGGCATTCACGCCCATGCGGCGGGGTTTATCGATTTTGAACCCGAGTTGGAACGGCTCTTGGCGGAGGTGGATGACAGCATCCTGAAAATCTGCTTTGACACAGGCCACCATTCCTATGCGGGATTTGATCCCGTTGCCTTTATGCGCCGCAACATTGGGCGCATTTCCTATATGCATTTCAAAGACATCAATCCCGCCGTCAAGGCCGACGCCATCGCCAAATCGACGGGGTTTTATGACGCCTGCGGGCAGGGGATTTTCTGCAACCTTGGCAAGGGTGATGTCAATTTCCCAGCCGTACGGCAAATTCTGCTGGATGCAGGTTTCGCAGGCTGGTGCACAGTCGAACAAGATTGCGATCCGACGCTGGATGTTAGCCCCGTGGATGACGCCCGCAAGAACCGCGAATACCTTTCCTCTATCGGCTTTTAAGGAGCACGTAACACATGGCACAACTGAACTGGGGGATGATTGGTGGCGGCGAGGGCAGCCAAATTGGCCCCGCCCATCGTTTGGGCGCATTGGCCGACGGCCATTTCAAACTGGCGGCAGGGGCGCTGGATCACCGCGCAGATGTGGGTCGCGAATATGCGCAGCGCTTGGGTGTGGCGGCGGACCGCGCCTATGGCGATTGGCGCGAAATGTTGGCAGGCGAACGCAATCGCGAGGACCGCGTTGACCTTGTGACAGTGGCCACACCGAACGCCACGCATTTTGAAATCACCAAGGCATTTCTTGAGTCGGGCTTTCACGTTCTGTGCGAAAAGCCGATGACAGTGACTGTCGAAGAGGGCGAAGAGCTTGTTCGCATCGCCGCAAAAACGGGTAAGATTTGTGCGGTGAATTATTGCTATTCGGCCTATCCGATGGTGCGCCAAGCCCGTGCGATGGTGCGCAACGGCGATATCGGTCGGGTGCGTTTGGTGGTGACAAACTTTAGCCACGGCCACCACGGGGATGCCGCTGACGCTGACAATCCGCGCGTGCGTTGGCGGTATGATCCTGCAATGGCGGGGGTGTCGGGCCAGTTTGCCGATTGCGGTATTCACGCCATGCATATGGCCAGTTTCATTTGCGACGATCATGTCACCAAACTGTCGGCTGATTTTGCCTCGACAATTTCCAGTCGGGCTTTGGAAGATGACGCGATGGTCAACTTTCGAATGTCCAAGAGCACTGTCGGGCGTCTATGGACCTCATCTGTTGCGATCGGGCGGCAGCATGGGTTTGACATTCAGGTCTTTGGCGAAACGGGCGGATTTCGCTGGGCGTCTGAACAGCCGAACCAATTGATCTATACCCCAGTTGGCGGACGCACGCAGATCATGGAAAAGGGCGAAGGCGGGCTATATGACGACGCCAAGCGTCTGTCGCGTGTCGCCATTGCCCATCCCGAAGGCTTTCCCTTGGCCGTGGCCAATATCTATTGCGATTTGGCTGATGCCATTCGCGGTACGGCGCGCGATGGTCTGCCCACAGCCGCAGATGGGACGCGGTCCATGGCGGCGGTGCATACGGCGGTCGCCTCGGCCAAGGCTGGGGGGCAATGGATGGATGCCCAGCCGCCGATGTTCCGCTAGAGTGGCAAATTAAATTATTGGGGCGGCGGGCGCAGCGTCCGCCGCTCTATCACTTGACAGGCAAACATTCGGCTTTCGGGGCGGCAGTTTGGGAATTGAATGGTGGCGACCACCAGATCGATTGCGGAGTCAATCATCTGGGCCACGGGTTGGCGGATGGTGGTAAGGCCAATATTCTGCCAGCGCGCCATCTCCATATCATTTAGCCCTATCAAACCGATGTCTTGCGGCACTCTCAGGCCTGCCCCCTCAATCGCGCTGAGGGCACCCATCGCCAACAAATCGTCGCCACAAAAATATGCCTCGGCGGGACCGAGTGCCATCAGCCGTTGCATCTCGGCACGGCCCGCATCAAACGTATAATCATGTGCATACGACAGAGATACAGCAATCTCGGGCCGCGCCCGCAACGCCTGAACAAAGCCTGCAGCGCGGTCTTGGGTGGAACTGGCGCTCTGCGGACCGCCCAAGAAGGCCACCCGTTGATAGCCGCGCAGCACCAGCGTCTCTGCGGCCATGCGACCACAAGCGACGTTGTCGATCCCAACGATATGCACGTCGGGCACTTGGGCAAGGCGCCCAAACGCATGGACAACAGGCAGGTTCGCAGTTTTGAATGCGCTTGCAAAGCTGGGTGGCAGGGTGGATGAGGCCACGATCACCCCATCTACGGAATACTGCTGCAACATTCGAAACGACACAGCGGGATCAGTAGCGCCACTCAGATTGACCAATAACGGCCGTAAGCCGCGATTTTGCAACCCACGCGTGAACAGGTCGAACACCTCTAGGATCAACGGGTTGTGAAAATTGTTGGCAATCAGGCCAATCAGTTTGGTGCGCCCTGTCGTCAAACTTGAGGCCAATGCATTGGGCGCGTAACCCAAGGCTTGCGCCGCAGCCTCAACCTTGGCGCGGGTTTTTCCAGAGACCGAAGCGCCCTCTGTATAGGCCCGCGAGACAGCCGATCGCGACACCCCTGCCCGTATTGCAACCTCTTTCAGGGTCACTGCCATCGCGCACCTGCATCCTGTCTTGCCATAGCAAATGTTGCCAATGCCCGACTATAGGGGGTTCTGTTGCCCATGAAAACCACAACCTGATCTGTGATAGGGGTCCAATACCTGTCGATGACTTCGCAACAAAAGCCGCGACATTGCGCAAATCGGCGTGAGCGCAGGAATGATTTGCCTTACACAGAGGCCACGCGCAAAAGGTCGGTCGCCCACAATCGACAGATAATCGACACCTGCGCGCAGGACGCATCAGCGCCGCAAAAGCCTGCGGTATAGCTGCACCAGCGCCCTAGCCTCTTGATCAATATCGAAACGGGCTGCCACATCTGCCCGCGCCGCTATTCCAAATTCCAACCGCCTATCAGGGTTCACCAAAAGCGTATCCACCGCATCCCTGATCAGCAAATGCGATCCGGGCGCAACGATAAACCCTGTTTTGCCGTCGATAATCATACTGCTATAGGCACCGACATCGGTTGCAACCACAGGCACGCCACAGGCCATCGACTCAAGCGGGGTCAGACCAAAACCCTCCCAGCGTTGGGGTGCAACATATACATCCAACGCCCGAAACACGTCTGCAATTGCGCTGAAGGGCACCTTATCTATGAACAAGATACGCTCTTTCAGTCCTGCATTTCTAACCCGATCCTTAAGACCGCGTAGGAAATTCTGATCCTTTGGTGTTGCCAACCCCAGCACCAAGGCACGCAAATCTTTGTGTCGCAAACACAGATCGATTGCCGCCGTTACAAACAGGTCGGTGCCTTTGCTGGGTCGCACGCGGCCAATGCAACCGATCAATTGACCACCCCTAGGCAATCCCAAAGCGGCACGCGTTGCAGACACGTCTGCCGATGGTGAAAACACCACAGTGTCAATTCCATGGGGAATAACTGTCGGGTTGCAAAGCAAATAGCTTGCTGATTTCTGCGATGTTGCCACGACAGCATCCATTTGGCGGATGAGCAGACGTGTATAGCCTGAATGATGCCTCTGCGAGGCAGACGTAAACACAAGTTTCAGCCGCTTGCCCAATAGGTTGCGCAATGCCAATCCAGCAAGCATTTCTATATTTCGACGCGCGTGCCATATGCGCAAGCCGTCTGGTCCAAATCGCGACATGGTCAGCAAGGACAACATCGAAACTTGTGGCACGTCCGCTGGCAGATTGGGACCAACAGCGGCAATTCTTTCCCGTTCCGCCTGTCGGGGAATCAAACGAACGACAGTTGACGTAACCCCCGAAAGTCGCCGTTTGAAATTCGGCGCAAGAATCGAGACTTCGTTCACGTGCGGGTGCGATTGGGCGCGACGTTCCCCTGCAGGTGGCAACAATGCGCAAAGCGCACCAAGCGCGGCAGAGGTGGCTGACGCAGTAGTTTGCAAGGCCGCGTGCGCAGTCTGCGTTAAAGTTTGCAGTGCATTTGCATCTTGCAGCGCATTCAAGGCCTGCGCCACAGACCCTGTGGAACTTGCCATGATTGCGCCACCGCATTGGTCAAGACGATGGTAGATATCGGCGAAATTGGAGACCTGCGCGCCATGGATCACGGCGCAGCCCAATTTTACGGGCTCATAGGGATTGTGCCCGCCCATTGACACGATCGAGCCCCCCACAAAGGTCACCTGACACAGCCGATACCACAATCCCATCTCGCCCAGCGTGTCAGCAATATAGATTTCGGTGTTTGGTGTCAGCGCTTCTTTCTTGGACCGCAGCGCCGTCTGCCAACCCTGCCCTTGCAGTTTTCGCATGATTTCGGGCCCTCTTTCGGGATGTCGGGGCGCGATCACCATCAGAGGCGCGCCGACCCCGCGCCCAAAAGCCCGTTCATGAGCGGCGACCAGCACCGACTCCTCGCCCTCATGCGTTGATGCAGCAAGCCACCGCCCACGCCCGCCCAGTTGCGCCCTCATAGCGATCAATTGATCTTTTGGGGCGTCCAAGGGTGCGCTATCCTCCTTAAGTGCGCCAATGACTTCTACACGCGGGACAGCCAGTTCGTGTAGGATGTGCGCCAATGTTGCCTCTTGCACCAATATTCTATCGAACGGTTTCAACAGATCACGCGCCACCTGGGGCCAGCGGCGCCAGCGGGCGATCGTGCGGTCTGACACCCGCGCATTGATTAGAATCATTGGAATGTCACGACGCGCGGTTTGCTGCAGCAAACGCGGCCAAAGTTCGCTTTCGGCCCAAACGCAAATATCGGGCCGCCAATGTGACAAATGGCGGCGCACCGCCCCAACTGTGTCAAAAGGTGCAAATTGATGCACAGCGCGCGGCGGCAAAAGGTCCGCCAACAGCCGCGCCGATGTCATCGACTGCGTCATGACCACCACATGAATATCGTCCGCCTCGGCAAGTAAGGCACGGATAAGGTCCAAAAGAGCAAGGCTGTCCCCGACACTGGCGGCGTAGAACAAAACGCACCGTCCCTGTGGCCTTGGGATCGCGGAAACACCAAAACGTTCGCGTTGACGCGGCAATGATTCTTTGCCCTGACGCAGTCTGATGCGTTGCGCTATGTAATAAATCGGTCCTGCGATTAAACTGAATGCAAGATACAGCTTTAACGGGCTGACCCAAAAGTTCATTTTGTGTGTCGGCATTTAAAACTGGCCTTAAAAATATTTTCCAACAGCCCTGGCCCTGCGCAACGCACACGAACGATACAGATTTTGCCGTTGTATTATTTTGGGTAGCACAAATGCATAATTTAGTCAAGATAACGCCCTATTCGGCAGTCAACCTAAAGCTCCATCTTTACAATCCATGGGGGTGTGCATGGTGGTCCTCGCCAGTCATGGCGCAAAATGCACCCCGAGACGGCAGCCGATGAATGCGTAGCCTAAGTGACCCGCACATCGACCAAGGGATTTAGATCTGGATGGCAGCGCCCGATCAGCCAAATAGCATCGCCCAGTGAGACAGTCGGAATAAATGTGTTCTGAATACATCTAATTTTTCTGCTAGAAGGCAAATAATCTAAAAATATAACCGATGGTCGTTATTCGCATTGTGGCGTTGAGGTTGCACTATTGGTATGCGAAGATATTGAAGATGAAAAATGGAAAATTCCATGAACGTGCCAGTTTATGTTTTGACCGTCGAGGACGAAGGCGGCACAAGACGAAGACATTGCGTGACGATGTTTGAAAGCATGAACCTTGTCCCAAAATTTGTGCAAGGATTTTTATCCGATAGTCCTGAAATGTTTCAAAGCTATTCAACTTGGAAAAACCTGATCTATTCCAAGCGCAGTTTATCCCCCCAAGAGGTGGCTGTGTATTTGGGGCATCGTAAAATCTGGGGCCAAATCGTTGCGGGACAAAGCAAAGTTGCCTTGGTGGCCGAAGATGACCTGTCCGTCGTTGATGCGGCGGTATTTTTACACGTGTTACGGAACGCGCAGGACTGTGCAGATTGGAATATTCTAAAACTTTTTGATTTTGCGCCAAAGAAAATTATGGCCAGCCGTGATTGGCACGGGCTGAACATAGTTGATTATAAATACCCTGCGTCTGGCTGTGTGGCCTATCTTATCACGCGTGACGCGGCAAAACGTCTGCTGCAGCGGCGGCATTTTTATCGTGCGGTCGACGAAGACTTATCTTGGTGTTGGGAGTTCGATCTGAAGGTTCGATCCATTTCACCAAACATCGTGGCCGAAGTCAGCCAGCACCTGGGCGGCTCATTGATCGAAACTGGTCGGCTTGCCTTGCGGCGCCGCAAAAACCCGTTGCGCAGTTGTGTCGGGCTGATCGTTGCCGCGGTCAAACAAAGGCGCGCGCGTCGGCATTTGCACCGTATCCTTGCGCAACCCGCGTCTCTGCCAAGCCAACCGCCCGTCTAACAGCAATTCCCCCAAGGTTAGACCGACGGCCGCCCAGTATTTGTGCCGCCCCATCAACAAGCCGAACAGGCGACGTCGTGCCAATTCCAAGCGTCTGAAAACTGACATCTCAGAGGCGCGAATATTTTTGCGTATTTCGGGCGGCAAGTGACGCCGATACAAATCTGCAAATGCCGTTCTTTCAAACCAAGGCTTGCGTTGGCCGCAATAATGCAAGATCGACGGCAAGATATATCTGCGCGCGATTGGGTATTGCGAAAAACGTGATGCATGAAAGTTCCATCGACATTCCAACACCTTCACTCGACCCGCGCAGATTGAATTTAACACCGATTGATCTTCGCACATCAGGTTGGGCGATGACATCATGACACGGCATCGCTGGGTGACCCCCTCTGCGCGCCACCGCAAAAGATTGATCACCATAACGCCACTATTAACATAGGCGCCCATCTGACTTGCCGTTGCGACGATCTCGGCTGGATCAATGAATTCATCAGCGACCGCCGCGATCAAAGCATCGCCCATATCCATACTCCAAAGCGGACCAAGACCCGCCAGGACAAGAGTGTCTGCGTCAAGCCAGATAACTCGGTTCAATTCGGGCAGGCATTCCGCCAAGAAAAGCCGCGCATAGGCGGCGCGTGACACATGGCGCGACTGCAGGGTCGCCCGCTGCAGCATTTCGGCATTAAAGGGGCATATAGACAAACTTATGCCCGCTGCCGTGCGGGCCAAAATTGTGCATTCGTGGTCTGACAGTCCAACACTCAGCACCACAAGGTGAGTATTTGGCGCATAGATGGCAATTGATTTTATCAACGCCATAAGGGGCAAGACCGCGCCGCTGTCTGCGGCGGTTGCCGCAATGACCACCTCTGGCAAATGGCGCATTGTTGAGTTCCTTACAAAAACCTGCCAGCGGCCAGCGCCGTGCGGACAGCATCAACGCGGGATTTGGACCCAAAATGTGTCAACGTAAACAGTTTTGCACGGTCGGCCATCTCGGCGGCAAAATTGGGAAAATTCAGCACGTCAGCAATTTCATCGGCAAACTCTTCGTGCGTTTGCGCACGTCGATAGTGAACATCGGGCAAAACGCCCAATCCCTCTACAGCTTTTTCAGTTGCAACCACAGGACATCCGATCGCCATTGCCTCTAACACCTTAAGCCGCGTTCCCCCACCATCGCGCAGGGGAATGGCGGCCACCGCAGCCGTCGCATAAACATCAGCCATGTTTTCGACATTTCCCCTTAGGCGATTTCCACTGGACTGCACCAAGGCTGTGATGCGCCGTTTTGGGTGCCTGCCGCACACAGTCAAGACTGCATCAGGCACAGATTTTCGCAAATGTGGCATCACATCGTTGCAAAGGAACGCAACCGCCTGCTTGTTTGGCCCATAGCCCAAATGCCCGACAAACAACACCTCGCGCGACATGGATTTTGGTGCGGGCACGACTGTTTGCATCCAAGCAGGGATCGGATTTGGAACAATGGCGGCCGAACAGTTCCGCAAAAAATCATTGGCCAACATTGCATCGGCACCAGAGCAAACCCAAATCTGACGCGCAATCGCAACCGCCTGCTTTTCCACCTGGCGCGAAGCACGCCACTGTCGGTGAAAAATATAGGGGGCAAGAAATCGCAAGGGACGAGGCAATCGTTGCCGATCCATCTGCGCCCTCAAAATACTTTCGATATTGTGCATATCAACGATGATCGCCAATTCAGGCAAGGCATCAACAAGCGCGACGATCGCCTGAAAAAGGATGACGCCTTCAACCAAAATAAAATCTGGCGACTGCCGCCTGCAATCTGCCACGAGTTCGGAAACATCTTGCGGCAACAGTGGCGCGACAATCCGCGCGCGTGATTTTAACCCCAGCGATTTATCTATACGTAGGGATACAATCCGACCTCTATCTTTTGCAGGCCAAAGCGTTGACAGAATTTCAAAGTTAGACTTATTACGGATGGATACGCCCGAAGGCGTTTCATCTCTTTCGGCAACAACCAACTGGATAAAGCTCATTGCAGTCTCATACAGGTATTCCGCGCATCATTCACCAAACTTGGAAAACCCGCCAGATACCCGAGGGTATGGGACAACCAGACAGTTGGATCAAGCAAAACCCAAGTTGGGAATACCGTTTTTGGACGGATGACGATCTTTTAACATTTTTCCAAAACGAAAGACCAGATCTTTTGGATTTGTATCTGTCTTACCCTCGTGCTGTGCAAAAAGCCGACCTTGCGCGGTATTGCATTTTGCACAAATTTGGCGGCATTTATGCCGATGTAGACACGATATGCCTTGCATCATTAGAACCATTGGCAGGCGATCGGCGCGTGGTTCTTTGCGAGGAACCGGCCCAGCATTGGGAACCTGCATTGCTTCGGGGGATGGATCGGCTTTGGTTTAATGGAACGATGGCCAGCCCCGCAGGGCACCCGTTTTGGACCTCGGTGATTGATCTGTGTCGCCTAATGGCAACGCGTCGCGCGGGGGACGTTTTGGAAACGACTGGCCCGCTGATCCTGACGGCGGCGGTCAACGCTTGGCCAATGCCAGAAACACTTGCCCTGAACTCCTGTGGACTTTTTGCCGATATAGACGTGCATGGGCAACATTCAGGCGCGGTGCAAAATGGGCCATTTGGACATCTTTCGCTATCCTCTCACTTGTGGAACGGCAGTTGGTACAAAACAAGCCACGAAACTTGGTGGCGACGCAAAGTTGCACGGTTGCGTCAGTTGCATGACTGGCTTTTTGGCGGCTTGCGCCTTGATCCCGCAAAGGTGCAGTCCAGAATTGATCATGCACTGCTCAACCGCGCGCGGCGTCATTTGTCACACGACAGTCAACTTTTGATTTTGGTTCCAATCCGAGATGCGGCACCATACCTAAGCCGCTGCTTTGAACTTTTGATGGCATTACAGCACCCAAAAGATAAACTGCATATTTGGTTTGGTCATGGCGACAGCAGCGACAATACGGCTGAAATTTTGTCCGAATTTGTAGCCCGTCATCAGACTGATTTTGCCTCTATTGGCGTCATCCAGACACACCGCAATTCACCGCACCTTAAACGCCACAAAAGGTGGAAGCCACAAGTTCAGCGCCGCCGCCGCGCAGGTATAGCCTCAGCACGCAACGATCTTTTGGAAAAAACACTTCGCCCTCATCATGATTGGGTTCTCTGGATCGACGCCGATGTCATCAACTACCCCCGCGATATTATTGCCCAACTCGGGGCGTCCGGCGGGCGGATTGTCGTGCCCAATTGCGTCCTTGATCTGGGAGGCGAAAGCTTTGATCTCAACAGCTTTTTGACAATCGCAGAACCCTCTCGCGTGGGTCTTTATCGGTATATTCGGCACGGTTTGCTGCAACCGCCGTCGAATTGGTGGCCGCGTCGCCATTTGCACGATCTGCGCTATCTTAACGCCGTCCCCTTGCACGGCGTCGGGGGCACGATGTTACTTGTGGATTGCGATTGCCACCGGGCTGGCCTAGAGTTTCCTGAAAAGCCATACCGCAATCTGATAGAAACCGAAGGATTTGGGATGATGGCACGGGATGCAGGGATTAAACCGCTGGGCTTACCAAATGTCGAGATTCAGCACGCTAAGTCCTAAAAAGCCGAACACCGGTTAGGCAAAGACAATTACGCCAGTTTCCAAGTTGGTATAAATAATTCTAGATTTAAGTGTTTATTACAAAGAGTTTGTATTTCTGCGTCTGCCGATAGCACTGCAATTTTTTATCGATTAGACACCGAAATTCAATTCTTTTTCAAAATGGGTGAAAATTGAATTGATAAAACAATATCTTATTGACCGCGAGGGGCCGAAATTATGGGTCGCGCTGCTGATTGTGCTGTCTACCACCTACTTTTCTGTTACAAACGGCTGGTGGGTCGAACTATTTTGGGACAATTCGGTCTATGCGCGCGCGGTTGATGACTATCTTTCGGGCGCAGATGCCTATCGGAATGAAGCTGCACCGTTCTTGCCTTTTGTCTATCATCCGTATGTACTTCAGGCATTTGCCACCCTTCATTCTGTCGTTCCGCTTTGGTCTGGCTTGGTTTGCGCCATGTTCGCTTCGGCAACATGGACGGGTTACTTGCTGTTTCGTGCCGCGGGATTGTCCATCCAAGAGTTCATGACAGCGGTTGCCATTGCTTTCACCCTAAAGTTCTTTCCTCTAACCAGTTTCGCCTCGGGCAATCTGGTCGTAACTTTGGATTTTCTGATTTTCGGCACGTGTTTGCATTCCGTGATGCGACGGGAGCAATATTTGGGTTGGGCAACGTTTGTTTTGATTGTGCTTGGTGCCTTAGTCAAACCCTATCTTTTGGCCTATCTGGGTCTTGCGCTGTTGGATCGCAGGCCGCCACTGCAAAGCACAGTTTTGATCGTCGGGGGTGTGGCGCTCAATATTTTGATCTGGTTCAGTGCCTATTGGATTTTGCCCGATCAGATGGAAAGCCTTTTGCGCAATCTTGCTGATCTGCAATCTGCAAATCGGATGGATTTGGGCTGGTCGTTGTTTTCGGTGACCTATCGGCTGATCGGGTCGAATTTGGCCTCCTTGTCTGTTCATGGTGCGGTCATGGGGGCCTTGGCGGTCTGGTCGCTCCGTGCCTTACTGCGCGCCCAAGATATGGGCACGGCAAGGCCGATTACGATCCTGGTTTTGGGCTGGATGATGTTGACTTTGGTAAATCCGCGCATGAAAGACTATGATATCGGACCTGCTTTGGTATTTCTGGCGCCAATCGTCTGGCTCGTTGCACCGCGATTTCGGGCCATCACGACGGGCTATGTCACTGCACTTTTGGGCCCTTTGGCCATCGTCGTCGCAGCGACGCTGATAGGGGTCCAGCTTTAGCGGCCGCCAATTTCCAGACTGACGCATGAGCGATTCCTCATCTTTTTGTCCGACGTCAGCGCCCATGGAACAGCTTATCATGATTGCGCAGTGGAGTGTTTGCGGCTCATATTTACCCAAGTTGAAGAAGAAACCTACGACGACGAAAGCACCTGCCGGTCAGGGTAGTTCCCCCATTTTTAACGGGGTGCAGTCGTAGACCTCACGCGTCCATTTGCAGTTTCTGTGCGGGTGTGATTCCGCCGATGCCGATGTTCGGGCGATCATTGTTGTATGTCCATAGCCATTGTGTTGCGAAGTCTTGGGCCTCCTCGATGTTTTCGATGATGTATTGATCCAGCCATTCGTGCCGAACCGTGCGGTTGTAACGCTCGATATAGGCGTTCTGCTGGGGTTGGCTGGGCTGGATGTGGAGGATGGCAACTCCTTGTTTCTCAGCCCATTTCATCAGCTTTTCACTGATGTATTCGGGGCCATTGTCAACCCGAATGGAGCTTGGTTTGCCGCGCCATTCGATGATCCTGTCCAAACTGCGGATGACGCGTTCGGCTGACAGCGAGAAATCCACTTCGATGCCCAGGCCCTCCCGATTGAAGTCATCCAGCACGTTCAGCAGCCGGAATGCCCGGCCATCGCCAAGACGATCCGCCATGAACCGAAGGTCCGCGAAGCGAATTCCATCGACCATGTCATGTTTGGCGCATCTGGCACTGCCAAGGCGTCAGGTTTGTCCCGCTTCAACCGCTTGCGCGGTTTGATCCGCAGGTTCAGTTCCAGTTCGCAGGAGATGCGGTAGACGCGTTTGTGGTTCCATGGATAGCCTTTGACATTGCGAAGATGCAGGAAACACAGGCCAAAACCCCAGGTCTTCCGGGCGTCCGTCAGCCCGACCAGCAGATCAGCGATCTCTTCGTTCTCGGCCTTTAACTTCGGGCCATAGCGATAGCAGGTCTCGCTCAGCCCAAAGGCCCGACACGCCAGGGCAATGCTGACCCCTCGCGGTGCCACCGCAGTCTCGGCCCTCTCTCGGCGTCGAGATGGCCGATCTACTTTTTTCCAAGGGCTTCCTTGAGCAAATCTGCCTGCATGCTCAGGTCCGTATAAATCCGCTTCAACCGGCGGTTCTCCCTCACCATTGGGCTTGAACCAATGGCGCTCCAATAGCTCTATCCATGGCCTTCATCTGGCTGATCAGGGACGCATCCATGCCCCCATACGTCGCCCGCCACTTGTAAAACGACGCCGTGCTCATGCCGTGTTCACGGCAAAGCCCGGTCACCGGCACGCCACCCTCGGCTTGGCGCAAGATCGCGATGATCTGCGCTTCAGTGTATCTGCTTGCCTTCATTCGAAATCTCCTCATGCATCTTGCCGAGAAAATTCTACTTTTGCACCCCACTAAATTCGGGGCGGATTGCCCTAAAAGGGTGGGCTGTGTATCGTCTTGAGCGACCAATGTTTTGATCTGGGTCCAGATCGAAAGTTTTCAATCATTTGATGAATAATCTGTTGGGTAAAACTGCGGCAACTACCTTTCAAAACCAGTTCACTCATTGCGGATCTGCCGAGCCCCAAACCCGAAAATCTGTTTACAACTGTTTAGAACTTTTGTTGCACCAAAGGGAGCCGACTGTAGCGGTCTAACCTATTGTTTTCTTTATGAAAATGGTGCCCCCAGCAGGATTTGAACCTGCGACCCCTTGATTAAAAATCAATGGGTTTTATGTTTTATGTGGTTTGCGTCGCCTTGCATGGAATTGCATTAAGCCTTGCATTTATTGGGTTATTTGCCTATTTCTCTTGCATGGTGTTGCACCTAGTTTCGCCTTCGGTGGTAGACGGGTGGGAGACGGCGCGGGGGCTAAAATGGACAAAATCAAGATTGGGAAGCGGGCGGTCGATGCACTTAAGGCAACGGGGGCCAAGTATGATGTTTGGGATTCTGACATCGCGGGCTTTTGTGTCAGGGTTGGCCCTACAGGCGGTAAGTCCTATTACCTGAAATATCGCATTGGGGGCGGGCGCGGCGCGGTGGTCAAGTGGGGGCTTTTGGGCAAGCATGGCGTATTGACGCCTGATCAGGCCCGCGAAATGGCCCAAGCTTGGGCCGCGCAAGTGGCGGGGGGTGGTGATCCTGCGGGCCAAAAGATCGAGCGCCGCCAAGCCCCGACAGTTGCCGAATTGATGGGCGAATATCTGGCCGATCACGCGGCGGCGCAAAACAAGCCCGCTACGGTCGCCTACGCAAAAGATGTGGTGAACCGCGTGATCTGCAAAGACGCGATAGGTCGTTTGAAAGTGGCCGATGTATCGGGGGCCGATATTGCCCGATTTCATAAGCGTTTATCCAAAACCCCTACTTTCGCAAATCGCGCAAAGGCCATTTTGTCAAAAGCATTTTCTTTGGCCGAATTATGGGGCTACCGCCCCCAAAACTCTAACCCCTGTGTCGGGGTCAAAGCCTTTCCCGAATTGGCCCGCAATCGGTTCTTGTCAGAATCCGAATTTATGGCGCTGGGCAAAGCCTTGGCTTTGGCAGAGCGTGGCGAATTGACCACGGCCACAGATGGTAAGGTTAAGCCTGCATTTGTCAGCAAGTGGGCCTTGGCCGCTTTCCGCCTTTTGATTTTCACGGGTGCGCGAAGCGGTGAAATAGCGGGGCCGCAAGGTTTGCGCTGGGAATGGATAGATTTTGAAAAGGGCCGCGCTGATCTGCCCGATAGCAAAACGGGCCGCAAGCCTTTGATGTTGCCGCCTGCCGCCTTGGAAGTTTTGGTTGATCTGGGCAGGCCAGAGAGCGGCAAGGGATTTGTGATCAGGGGTGGCTATGGGGCCGATCCTGAATTGCCGATTGAAAACCTTAAGCGCCCTTGGGGGTTTATCAGGCAGGCGGCGGGCTTGGGCGATTTGCGCATTCACGATTTGCGCCATTCCTTTGCTTCGGTGATGGTTGCGGGCGGTGCGTCTTTGCCCGTCATTGGGGCCTTGCTGGGGCATAGCGATGTAAAGACCACGGCGCGATATGCGCACTTATCAACAGCCCCCTTGCGGGCGGCTTCTGACCAGGCGGGGGGCCGACTTCAAGCGCTTTTGAAAGGTCCAAAGGACGGGGCGCAAGTGGTTTCCATTCGGGGCGGGCGGCAATAGCCCAAGCTTGGGGCAGGGGCCTAGATATTGTGTGAGGCTGGGGCGTTTTGGCCTGCCGCTTTGTCTGTATCTGCCGAAAATGCGTGTTACATTGTTACTTTGTTACAGGGCGGGCTAAGGCTTTGTTTGAATTAGCGAAAGTAGGTAACTTATTCCGGAAAATGTCGTAACTGGTTTTGTGATTTTGTTACAGATCAGCGCCCAGAATGTGGCCCGATGCAATCCAAGGCAGGGCTATGCGGTTTGACCCTGCCGCTTTGGGTGATTTGAAGGGCTGAATTTTGCGTTGTTTTTCGCGGAATGGGCAACACTACATCTTGTAAAAGGTTGAAGGTTGCGGGTTTTTCTGTATCGTCACTTTTGCGCGGCTAGGCTGATCACTGAAAGCGGGTTTCTTTGCGCCCCGCCGCCGCGCGTTTTCTTGCGTAAATGGCCTTGCAACGGGGGCGATGGTTATGGGTGCTAGGGTCGTATTGGCGAAGGCTGGGCCGAACTAAGAGACGAATTAGGGGTTGTCCAAGACCGCGTTTCCCGCGCTGCTGGCATTGATCAAAATGGGCGCGTAGTCCTTGTAAATGCGGGCGGTGCCCTGTCAAATGCCATCTTAGACAGCTTGCGCCCCCTAAGCGAACAAATGGGCGCATTTCATGGCGGGATCGCCCAAATTGCTTCGAGTTATTCAATTTCCCCAGAAGTGCAGGCTGGGATTGATAGGCTAATCAGTGGGTATCAATCCCCAGAGCTTAAAGAGGCCATGCGCTTAGCCTTTCCGCCGCGTCCGTCGTTTCCTGCCCCTGCCTTGATTAAATCACGGACAGAGCCGCAAGGGTTGATTGCGCCAAGTGTGGCCGAAGTGGACTCTATTCAGGCTGGCAAGCCAATATCGGCAAAGCAGGGCCGCATAGGCAATTCATGGTCTTACAAGTTTTTTGACCACGAAATAAAGTCAAGTTTGGCTTTAGGAATTCCGCATTACACCATAGCTAAAGCCATTGTTGATAAATGGGGCTGGGCTTGCACAGTCAATGACGCGAAATCGCGGCAAGTTGTATATGCACTTAGCCGATCTGCCGCAGAAGATGGGTTATCGCGCTGGATAAAAAAGATATATCTGTCAGCCTGTTAAGGCTATTTCCCCGTTAGCTTCCGACTTCTCCCGATAACTCACGATTTTCAATTATTCCTTTTGGCCGTTCTCTTGCAAGTTGTCGGAAACTAACAAGAGGATGCTATTTAATGAATGATTTATTGTCAGGTGAACGCCTGCTAACCCGCGCCGAAGTGGTCGCTGTTTTTGGGTTAGCGCAAAGGTTTCTTGAGGTTGCGGCGGTTGCAGGGAATGGCCCGCCCATGATCAAAATTAACCGATCTGTCCGCTATCGGGTGGCCGATCTTCGCGCATGGATTGATGCGCGGCGTGTTAATTCCACTTCAGACACGGGGGCAAGCAATGCCGCGTGATTTGGAAGGATGGGACGGCAAAAGCATTAGGCGTCATGTGGAATCGGCAGAGAATACCGCCGCCCATGCGTTGGAAGTGGCCGAAGAAGCGCGGGTTTTGGTAGGTGATCTGCAAGAGGACATGGGCGAAATTCGCCAAGAAAATGCAGAGCTTCGCCAAGATTTGACCGCGCTACAAAAAAGGGTTGCCGATCTGGGCAAGCTAAGGGTGGTGCCTAATGAGTGAGGCAGAGCGCATAACGCGGGCGCTGGGCGGGGAATGGCGGGGCAATTCTGGCCTTGCCCCCTGTCCGATCTGTCAGCCCGAAGGGCGGCGTGATCAGCGTGCCCTTGCCCTATCCGATAGCGGCGGGCGGCTTTTGTGCCATTGTCACAAAAGCAATTGCGCGGTGCTGGGTGCATTGCAGCGCCGCAATTTGACCGAAGGGCGGGGGCCAACAAGCGCCCCGCCTGATCCTACTGAGGCCGCGCGACGGCGGGCCGAAGACACCAGGCGCGACGCCTTAAGGGCGAAAAATGCGCAAGACCTTTTTGCGGCTGGGGTGAGTTGCGAAAGAACGCCCGCCGCCGCCTATTTGGAATGGCGCGGCATTCACGGCCTGCAATTTGGCAAAATGAGGAATACCCTGCGCTTTCATCCCGCCGCGCTGCATAGCCCAAGCGGTTTGCATTTGCCCGCGATGCTGGCCCAGATCAGGGGTCCAAAGGGTGAGCCGCTGGGCATTCACCGAACCTTTTTGCGCCCCGATGGGATGGGTAAGGCCGATGTTATCCCCGCAAAAATGATGCTTGGCCCGTCTTCGGGCGGGGCCGTGCGATTTGGGGGTGATAATCGGGTTATCGCCTTGGCCGAAGGGATCGAAACGGCGCTTTCCGTTTCGCGGGCTTCACGCCTCACAGTCTGGGCGGTTCTTTCTACTTCGGGATTAAAGGGGTTGATATTGCCGCCGCCGCCCGTGGCCGACGTGGTGATTATTGCGGCTGATAATGATCATGCGGGCCTCGAGGCGGCAGAGATTGCGGCAGGGCGGCTTGAAGCCGAAGGGCGGGCCGTTTCTATCATTCATCCCCGCAAGGCGGGCGCTGATTTTAACGATATGTTGCGGGGCGAAATATGAGCGGGGAAAATGAAATTGCCGCCCAAGTGGCCAAGGCAAAAGAGGCGGCAGAATCTAAGGCAGGCAAAGGCGCTGGGCAGAGCGGAAAGGCCCAGCGCAAAGACAAAAGTGCCTTTCCATTCAAGGTAGAGAATGGGCAGATTTGGCGCGAAGTTGAAGACGGAAAGGCCGATGATGGGCGCATACTGAAAAAATGGGTGGCCTTTGGGTCTGAATTGAACATTTTGGCCAGAACGCGAAGCACGGAAGGAGAGCAACACGGGCGATTGCTTGAAGTGGTAGAGGGTGACGGGGTGCGCCATGTTTGGCCCATGCCTGCCGCGCTTTTAGGGGGAGATGGGCGGTTAATTCTGCAAGAGCTGCTAAGCCTTGGCTGGGAACCTTTTGCGGGCGCTGGGCGTAAGTGGCGGGATTGGGTGATTGAATATCTGATCAGAGCCGACCCGCAAGAGCGGGCGCGATGTGTGGCAAATATCGGCTGGCATGGTCAAGATTTTATCCTTCCCGATGGTGCAAATCGTGCCGTTGCTTCGGGGGAGCGGGTGATATTGCAAGGCGTAAATGGTGTTGATCATGCCTTTGCCGTATCGGGTGATTTGGGCAAGTGGCAACGCGAAGTTGCGAAAAAAGCCGTGGGGAATTCGCGCCTGGTCTTGGCAATTTCTGCCGCCTTCGCTGGGCCGCTTTTGCGGATGGTTGGCGATGATGGGGGCGGCTTTCACTTCAAGGGGCAATCGTCTTCGGGCAAATCGACTGCCCTTGTTATGGCGGGGTCAGTTTGGGGCGGGGGCGGGGTTGGTGGTTATGTGCAAAGTTGGCGGGCTACAGATAACGCCCTTGAGGCAATGTCAGCGCTTCATAATGATTCCTGCCTTTGCCTAAATGAATTGAGCCAAGTTGAAGCCAAGGCGGCAGGCGCGGCGGCGTATATGCTTGCCAATGGCAAAGGAAAAGCCCGATCTGGCCGAGAAGGGCAGGCCCGCAAAAGCCATGAATGGCGGCTGATTTTTCTATCAAGTGGCGAAATTGGCCTTGCCGATAAGATCAGCGAAGGCGGCGGGCGCATAGCGGCAGGAATGGAAGTGCGCTGCATAGACCTTCGGGCCGATGCTGGGGCAAGAATGGGTATTTTCGAGGACATACACGGCGCGGCTGATCCTGCGACTTTTGCCCAAGGCATAAAGGCGGCGGCAAATAAATTCTATGGTGTGGCCGCGCGGGCTTTCTTGGCCCACTTGGTTTCTGACTTGCCCGCCATGCGGGAAAAGGTCAGCGCCCAGCGCAAAGCCTTTCTTGCGCTGCATATGCGGCGCGGGGCCGATGGGCAGGTTGCGCGGGTGGCAGACCGCTTCGCGATTGTGGCGGCGGCGGGTGAATTGGCAACGGCGCTGGGGGTGACGGGCTGGCCGCAAGGCGTGGCAAGCGAGACGGCGGGGCGGTGTTTTGCCGATTGGATAGAGGAACGCGGGGGAATAGGATCAAGCGAAGTTGCACAAGCAAAAGAACGCCTTCGGAAAACCATTGAAGCCGATGGGGCGGCGCGGTTTAACCCCTTCTGGGGGGATTTGACCAAGCAACAACGATTGAAAGCGCTGGGCTATGTCAACAGGCAAAAAGACAATGAGGGCGGGCCTTCATATGATGATGATCCAATCCCGCCCATTTTCTATTTGACCACAACGGGCCGAAAAGAGATTTTCGCGGGCCTAGATGATCGCGGCATAACCGCAACGCTGATCCATCAAGGGGTTTTGACCCACAAGGCGGGCGGGGTGCGTGTGCCGTCCGAAGGGAATAAAAATTTCAAGCTATGGCAGATCGATACAGAAAAACTTGAATGAAATGGGGGGGGCGGTTTTTCTGCCCCCTTTTGCCCAGCGCTTTAGGGTTTTACAGTTTGGCGCAACATTGAATTTACGCGGGTTTGCCATCCCTTGCCCGAAGCGCGAAGGGTTTCCACAAGATCAGCGTCAAGAAGGATCGTAACCCGCTGCTTTCGCTGATCAACAGGCAAGGCAGGGCGTCCGCGCTTGGCTTGCACAAAAAATGCCGCGTCTAATTCGCGCACTTCCCCGTCGTCACCGATATAAGATTCAGCTTTGTTCATAACGCTTTACCTCTCTTTCATTGGCCTTGCGTAGACTGATTACCCGCAAATTTTTGCCCCGATAACACCAAGCCACAACGAAAAGACGTCCTTTGATTAGGCCCATTGTCGTAAATCGGGTTTCCCCGTTGCGGGTGTCTTCGACAGTCAGCGCGGTTTCCCATTCAAGATGGGCGACAAATTCAAAATCTAGCCCGCGCTGGGCAAGTGTTGCCTGCCGTTTGCTTTCGTCCCATTCAAGGCCCAATTCGTTTTCCATGCGATAAACATATGTATTCTTATTCCGAAGTCAATAAGTGTATGTATGAAAATTGCCCAGCCGCCCAGCGCTTCGAGAAGTTGACCGCGCTGGGCAGGCGCTGGGGCGTGTTTGTAACCCGCCGCCCCTCTTGGTTATGCCTTTGGGGTTGCGCCTGTTTCTGGGCCGCTGGGCGCGTGCTGGGCGGGATGTATTGATAGGGCAACGCCTTTGCCTTGGGCCACTTCGCCCCCTTCAAGGAATTGAACCCCTGCCGCCTCTAGGGTTTTGCGTATCCCCTCGATGGTTTCATATCGCCCAGTTACAGGGCCGCGCGTTGCGTCTATCCTTTGGATGGTGGGGTAACTTATGCCCGACTTTTCGGCTAAGTCTGCCGCCGTCCAGCATAGTAACGCCCGTGCCGCCCTAATTTGTTCGCCGTTCATTTACGCCCCATAACCTAGAAAATCTTTTGTTTATGATAGAAAATCTATTGAAAAATAATCTGCCATTGCTTATAGAAAAACTATCAAAATGGAAAGGGTATAGCAATGAACATTGATAAAGCCGAAGTTTTCAAACGCCTTGGGGGTCTAACATGAGCGAAGGGCAAAAAGAACAAGTTGACGATGGCGTGCTGAAGGCCGCGTTGGCAAAACTGACATCGGATGAATTGGCGATTTTGTTATTCTTCTTGCGAAAGGGGGCGGCAAGTAAAAAACCCGATGGCATGATGCGGGCCTTGCGCGAGTGTTTAGCATGGATTCTCAAGGGCCGCGGCCTGCCCTCTATTGTGGCGGCTGAAAGTAAAAATCGCCGCGCTTTGCGGCAAGAAAAGGGGGCAGGGAAATGCCATTGAACACCAAAGCCCGCGCGCCTTTTGAGGTCGTCGAGGAATCGGCAGATAACGCCCGCAATCTGTCTTTCGCGCTGCAAACTTTGATCCAAAATCGCCCCGATTTAATGACAAATACGGATGAAAACGCGGCTTTGATAGGGGTTTGCAGCGCGTTGCGCATGGTCACTGAAAACACTTGCGATAAGTTGCCCAAGCTTTGGAATAAGGCAACAAAATCCCGCAGATAAACTAAAACGAATTGGAAAATATGCCCGCCCAGTGCCGACGCGCTGGGCGGTTTGCTTTTCCGCTGCCCAGCGCCTCGAGGGTCTGCCCGATGCTGGCCTGCCTGCCGATCTGGCCCATGTCTTCGAGGTGGTGCCCTAATCTGGCCCGCCTGCCGACCTGGCCCATGGCTTCGGGATGGTGGCCGATGGTTGTCTGCCTGCCGATCTGGCCCATGGCTTCGGGATGGTGGCCGATGCTGGCCCGCCTGCCGATCTGCCGCCCAGCGCTTCGAGATGGTGCCCGATGGTGATCTGCCTGCCGATCTGGCCCATGGCTTCGGGATGGTGGCTGATGGTTGTCTGCCTGCCGATCTGGCCCATGGCGTCGGGATGGTGGCCGATGGTTGTCTGCCTGCCGATCTGCCGCCCAGCCCGCGCCCAGCGCCGCGAAGGTTTGCCCGATGGTTGCCCTTAAGAGTTGCTGCCCCCCGCGCCCCCAGCATGGGCAAAGAATGTCGCGCGGGTATAGCAAGAGAGCGTGAAAGAAGCGGGCCGCGCGGGTTTATGGGTTTAGGTTTTGGCTGTAGCCCCCCCCTTTAGGTTCTTCCCAGCCCCTACACCCTATACGGGGCGCGAGGGGCGAATGTTTTCAATGACTTAATGAAATTGAAAGCCTAAACTTGCCGCCATTTGTTTACCCATTGCAAAAACGCACAAAGCCGCCGCCCCGCGCCTCGAGGTGGGGGGTGGGCAAAACCTCAAGACCCGCCCCACCCCTGAACCGCTGTCGTTAACACGCGGGGATTTTTTTCTTGTCTTTGGATTTTACAGGCGCGGGGGCGTTGCTAGATGGGAGTGTTTTAGAAAAAATGTCATAAAATCAATGGATTAATGGGTCGCAATCCTAGATTAATTGGCAAATTTTCCCCGCGCTACCCTATTGTTTTCACGGGTCTTTTTGCCCCTGTCTGGTGGCCTTTTGCCAGCGTCCCTTGCCCAAAAATCGCGCTTTATTATTTATTTTCAATGCCTTAACCTGTAACGACAGCTTTTTATTTTGTTACCGATTTGTTGCAGGTTTATAAAATAAATACTGAATGAAAACAGTGGTTTATATGTATATGTAACAAAGTAACAATGTAACAAGGGAAAACACATTTCCCGCCGCTTGCCGATCTGGCCCAGCGCCTCGGGGGTTTGGCCGATGGTGGTATGCCTGCCGATCTGGCCCAGCGCCTCGGGATGGTGGCCGATGGTTGTCTGCCTGCCGATCTGTCTCATAGATACAAGGTGGTGGCCGATGCTGGCCTGCCGCCCAGTGCCTTTCTTTTCAAGGTTTCCCGATTTGGCAAATTTTGCGCGACAGTTTCCTTCCCCGCGCGGAAAAATTGGGGGCGGCTGTCATTTTTTCTTTGGCATATGATTCCCGCGAAAGTGCGCGTGGTGGTAGACGGGTGGTAGATTGACTAAAAATCGAGGCCTTTGCTTTTCGCCTAACCCATTGATTTCTATGGTGCCCCCAGCAGGATTTGAACCCGCGACCCCATGATTACAAATTTAATACGGATGTATATATATCAATGGTTTATGAGGTGGTTTATATATTGGGTTTATATGTCAATATTCTGGACCTCCTGATGACAGACACACCGTAGGCGATTAAACTATACAAGGGGTTATCGATCTATCGGGTCGCAAACTCACCGAACTGGATGGTCAGAGTTTGGGATCGAAAACGCAAGAAGTATCTGGTCAAGTCGACGGGAGAAACGTCTTCGATCATGGCTAGAGATGCAGCGCAGTTGTTAGCCCTTAGTCTGCTGAAGTCTACGCCGACTGTGCAAACCGAATATCTGTTTTCGGGCTATGTCCAAAAACTTCTTCGAAAAGCCAAGCTTTTGTCTGATATGGGTGAACGGAATCCAAACTACGTCAAAAATATTCAATGGGCCATCCAGAATGCCGATTGGGGGTTGCTGGACTATTTTGGCGATTACGATATTCGCAAAATCAAGACCAACAGTTTTCAAGAATATCTTGGTCATCTTCAAAAGAAACGTCCTGATCTGTCACCGTCGACCAAAAACACACTGACCGCAGCGTTTCGAAATGTGATGAAGGTTGCGGTCGAAGAAGGGATCATCGATGTGGTCCCATCCACACCTCGGTCAAAGCTGAAAGACAATCCTCGTCCGTTTTTCCGGTTCCATCCTTTGGTGCCAAAAACAGATGACGCCTACCAAAAACTGTTATCGACGGCAAAGACGATGGCGCTTCAATGTGTCGAGGTTCGGGGAACACTGATCACCGATGAGTTGTATGACATTCTGCTTTTCCTGACACATTCGTTTGTCCGACCATTAACGACCGAACTGTATGCGATCAAACATCGGGACATCACAGTTGCCGAAGATCCTCGACGGCTGATTGTGACGATCCGTGATGGCAAAACGGGATATCGGGCGTCGAACACGATGGAGGCTGCGGTCTCGGTCTATGAGAGGATTCGAGCCAGACAACCAGATCTGACGCCTGACGATTTTATCTTTTTGCCTGGATATAATAATCGGACCACAGCGGGAAAAGTGATCCAACGTCAGTTCTCGGCGTTGATGGAAGAGGCAGATTTGCAGATCGACCCATTCACTGGAAAAGCACATACGCTTTATTCCCTGCGACATACGGCAATCTGCATGAGGATTGTGAACAGTCACGGCAAAGTCAATATTTTCAACTTAGCGAAAAACGCTGGAACATCGGTTGAACAGATTGAGAGGTTTTATGCAAAGCATCTGCCATTGTCGAAAGAATTGGCTCGGAACCTACAATCATTTGGTGAAGACTGATTTGAATTGGATGTGACATATTTGTCACAATAAAACCTTAGTTGAAAATATTTTAAAAATTGTACGATTTTTTTCAAAAACACCGAGATTCAGCGCCCAACTAATATAAATATTTGTGTCTGGAAGGACATATATATTGTGCAGATGTCAAACCTCGTGGGTAAAGCCCTGAAGAGTAAAGGCGGTACTTGATTGGAACGTCGGTGCGGATTTGAGTTAGGACCTGATTTTTTATTATGATGTAGCAAAGTTGGACTGGCTATTAAAATATTACCATCACGATGAGGGCAATGTTACACGACAACCTTCAACTCTTAATCAAAGTCGTCCCATCGGCTGATTAAGCGTACCGCTGGATGAAGCGGAGCATAAAAGGAGACCGGCTAACCGCCCTTTCCCGTTTAAATTCGGGTTGCTCTAGATGGGATGTGGATGAGGGCTTTAGACACAAACCCCTAGACATACCTCACTTCCTCGGAAGGTGAAGTGTGTCTGCCGACAATACCACAAAAGATAAGGTTAAGAAAAATATGAAATTCGAATTAAAAATGAAAGATAAAATATCAAGAATGGTTGAACCAAAGGTTCAACTTTCCGAAGGAAAGATACCATATATTTACAAATAAATATTAACATAAGAAACATGAGGATAATATGAACCAAGAAATATTTTTAATGAATTTTAGAATACCATTAAGGTTGAAGTCAGAATTTGAAAATACATGTTCGACACTAAGGACAAATATGACGGCTGAAATAAACCGTATGATCAGAGATTTCGTGAAGCTATCAAAAAATGTCGTTCATGAACCTATGTCATGGTTTTCAACAACGACTGACGATGAGGTGACCCTATGATCCTGTCACCAACGATCCCAAGAACCAAAACTGATCTCATTCGACTGCTGCAACGCCAAAACATCCAGCAAATTGACATTGTTGAACCCTATCACCCAACCCTAGAGCATGAACGGTAATCCCCCCCGAAAGTAAGGGGGTGCATAAGTAGAATTTTCTCGGCAAGAT
>JBBATJ010000002.1:0-493131 GCA_040398785.1 Cypionkella sp.
TCTTCGGTGAGGCGGTATCTAGGCCCACCAAACAAAAGGCGCAAGAGGAAAAATGCACGAATATGAAGGTTTTTTGAATATGCCTTATTTTCTTAGCAGATTTTTTGAAAGTGATGAATTGCGTGGCACTTATGCACAGGCCGATGCACGTCTGGGGTGTAGGCCACCCGAATCGCAGGGCAATTTGCGCAGATATTGCAGCTTTGGTGCAGAATCAGACGCAATGAATAATCAGACCAGAGCAAAAGGTGCGTGGAAACCACGCACCCTACTTGCGCCATTAACGCTTTGTTTACCAACATCAGACTAATCTGGGGCATGGCACAGTATATTCGTTTTGCATCAACAGGCGCCTCTATCTTCTTTACGGTCGCTTTGGCGGATCGGGGGTCGACGTTGCTTTGCGATCAGATTGATCGATTGCGCAGGGCGGTTGCCATGACGCGGTTGGAACATCCCTTTGGCATTGACGCTTGGGTGGTGCTTCCAGATCATATGCATTGTATCTGGACGATGCCGCGAAATGATGGTGATTTCAGTACCCGCTGGCGGCTGATCAAGGCGCGGTTCGCCCGTGGGCTTCCAATGGCTGCGCGTCGCCCCAGCCACGTGGCACGCAGTGAGCGCGCCATTTGGCAACGCAGGTTTTGGGAACATCACATTCAGAACGATGCCGATTTCAGCGATCATCTGCGCTATTGCTGGCAAGATCCCGTAAAACACGGCCTTGTCACCGCAGCAACCGCTTGGCCCTACTCTTCGGTCCATCGCGATATTTTGGCGCGTCGATACGATTGGACCGCCAAGTAGGGTGCGTGGTTTCCACGCACCTTTCGCCTTGGTGCGTGGAAACCACGCACCCTACCCTCGCAACGCCAACCCTTCAGCCATCACACATAGCATTTCAAACATCAGTGAAATGCCCAGCCATGCCGTCCCGCCGGATGGATCGAACGGCGGAGACACCTCGACCAAATCTGCACCCACGACATTCAGTCCCCGCAAACCACGTGCCACCTGCAACGCTTGCCACGAGTTGGGGCCGCCGACTTCGGGTGTGCCTGTGCCGGGCGCAAAGGTTGGGTCGACAAAGTCGATGTCATAGGTGACATAGGTATCGCCCTGCCCCACAATCTCGCGCGCCTCAAGCATCACGTCATCAGCCCCCCGCGCGTGAAACTCGGCGATGGGAATGATACGGATGCCAACACTTGCCGCGAAATCCCAATCTTCGCGCCCATAAGCCGTCCCGCGAATGCCAATGATCACATAGCGTTTCGGGTCTAGCAGCCCCTCCTCCACCGCACGGCGAAATGGTGTGCCATGGTTATAGCGTGAGGTGCCAAAATAGACGTCGTTCAAATCGGTATGGCTGTCGAATTGGATCATTCCAAGGGGCCGCGATTTGCCCAAAGCCCGCAGGATCGGCAGCGTGCACAGATGGTCCCCCCCGCCCGTCAAAGGCAGGATACCCGCATCGCGCACGCGGGTATAAAACGCCTCCATCCGCGCAAGGCTGTCCATCAAATCGCCAGGATTGGGCGCAACATCCCCCAGATCAGCGCAGCGCGCTAGATCAAAGGGCGCGATCCATGTCGCCCCATTCTGGGCGCGAATCATGGTGGACAAATCGCGCAACTGACGCGGGCCGTGACGCGGCCCCGGGCGGTTGGTTGTGCCCCCGTCCCAAGGCGCGCCGATCAGACCGATTTGCACGTCCCTGAACTGCGGATGATCGAACGGCACATACGGCAGGCGCATAAAGGTCGGAATGCCCGCAAAACGCGGCAAATCAAAGCCTGACACGGGTTTGAAAAAGTCTGACATGGGGGCTCCTGTTGTGCAGAAAATTTTGCCATATCAGAACACGAATTCACACCCTTTGCCGCGCAAAAAACGGCAAGCGCGTCGCCAAAAGCACAACTGTCAACGCCAGATAGAACAGCGCGTCAAAAGACCAGACTTTGCCAATCATCACATAATGCACCGCCCCCGCCAAAATTGCCACATAAGCGAAACGGTGCAGCTTTTTCCATGCCACAGCCCCCAAACGGCGGATTGCGCCGTTCCAAGATGTCAGCGCCAAGGGCAAAAGCATCAAAAATGCCGCAAACCCCACGACGATAAAGGGCCGTTTATACAGTTCCGACCCGATTTGACCCCAACGCAGCGCCAAATCCAGCGTGATCCAAACAAAGAAATGCAGGCAAATGTAATAGAAACCGACCAAACCAATGGCGCGGCGGAATTTCAACATCCGCAGCCCCAACCGCATCAGCGGCGTTATTGCCAAAGAGGCCACCAGAAACCGCAGACCCCATTCGCCCAACTCTTTTTCCAACCCCTTGATGGGATCAGGGCCCAGACCGCCGTAGAGCGAATTGTAGACCAGCATCGCAAACGGAAGCGCCCCCAAGGCATAAATCACCCAAGACGGAACGCGGCGGGCCGTACTGTTAAAACTGTCCAGCGCAGCCATCAGTAATCCACCGTCAAATCTTGCCCCGCATAAAGGCTTGCCACCTGATCACCATATCCGTTGAACATCACAGTGTCTTTGCGCCCACCGAACAGCCCGCCACCGATGGGGCGCTCGGATGCTTGGGACCAACGGGGGTGATCCACTTCGGGGTTCACGTTCGCGTAAAATCCATATTCATTTGCAGCTAGAATATTCCATGTCGTCGGCGGCATCTTGTCCGTCAGCGTAATTTTCACAATCGCCTTGATCGACTTGAACCCATATTTCCACGGCACCACCAACCGCAATGGTGCGCCGTTTTGTTTGGGCAAGGCTTGGTCGTAAAGACCTGTGGCCATGATCGTCAACGGGTGCATCGCCTCATCCAGACGCAGGCCCTCGACATAGGGATAGGGAAAGCTGGTTCCAGTTTGCCCGCGCATTTCTTCAGGCCGCACCAATGTTTCAAAGGCGACGTATTTCGCTGATGACTGGACCCCCACCTTGTTCAGCAAACCCGACAGCTCAAACCCCTGCCAAGGCACGATCATCGACCATGCCTCGACGCAGCGGAAACGGTAAATGCGTTCCTCAATCGGCAGACCCGCCAAAACATCCGACAGATCATATTTGCCAGGCTTATCGACCATCCCGCCAATTTCCACCGACCAAGGGTCGATCGTCAGCGCAGAGGCATAGGCGGCGGGGTCGGTCTTTTCATAGCCGAATTCATAATAATTGTTGTAATTCGTAATGTCTTCTAGGGTGTTGGGTGTCTCATCGGTGGAATAGCCAGCACCCCAAGCCATGCCGGGGGCCAACAACGCTGCCCCCGCCATGATCTGGCGACGGTTCAAAAACTGGGCCTTAGGGGTCACATCTGACCAACGCAAATCGGGGATAAAGGGCATATTACTCTCCGGTTCTAACTATACCCTAAGATGACACATCCTTGATAAATGGCAAAACAAATGCGTTCACATCTGGTTCAGGCGTTGAAACAATCAGGTTTTTATGGCGTTTTCGGGATCGCATATGTCAGACCCGCCCGCGCGACAGGATCTGGCAGGCCTTCGGAATACAACAGAACATCGCCCACGGCCAGATTGCGGCCCAGTTTCAAAACCCGCGCCTCGGCAAGCAAATCACGATCCGCCGCAGCCATACGCAGAAAATCAATGCTGCAATTGGTGGTCACGGTCATCGGCACCATGCCAATACGCGACAGAATCGCTAGATATACCGCCACATCCGCCAGCGCGAACATCGACGGCCCCGAAATCACGTTGCCAGGCCGCAGATGCTGTTGGGTGACCTTAAGCCGCAAGGTGATCCCCGCCTCATCCACGCGGTCCATGCGGAAATCCGCACCCAAGGGGCCGAAATCACGATCCAAAAACGCTTGGATCGTCTCTTTGTTCAGTTTCAATGTCATGCTTGCCTCAGCACCCAAATACCCAAAGTTAGCCCCAAACAGGCCATGCCTGACGCCATAGCCAAAACCATTGCAGGCCCGCCCAATGTCAGCAAGCCTGCCCCTAGGGCAGGTGCGGCCGCTGTCGCCAAAATCGGGCCGATCGATACAGCGCCCGAGATGGCGCCAAATCCCGCACGCCCCAAACGATCGGCCACAAGCACAGGGCGCAACACGGACAGCAAACCCGCACCTGCGCCTTGCAACAGGGAAAAGGCGAAAATCAGGTTCGGGGCGACCCCGGCCGCAAACAGCACGATCCCCGCCAAAACCACCGCGCCCAGTGCCCAGATCGTCGCGCGCGCATTTGAAATCCGCCGCTCGCCCACCAACAAGACCAACCGCGCCACGACTTGGGACGGTCCAATGGCCGAAGCCGCCAGTGTCGCCTTACCAACCGAAGCGCCGCGATCTTCAAACAGCAACAAGCTATAGGTCAACACTATGCCGTGGTTCAGCCAAACCGCCGAAAAGATCAACGTGATCGCCCAAAACATCGGTTGCCGCAGCAGTTCACGGATCACAACTTGTGATGCCGCTTTGACCTGAACCACAGGTGCCAAGCCCCAAAGGGCCACCAAGTTGATCAAGGACGCTGATGCCACCAAACCCGCAAAGGCGATCAAGGCGCCCTGCCCGCCCAAAGTCCGACCCAAGACATTTCCCAATGGAAAGGCCAATGTGCTTGCCAAGCCCGCCACCAACGTGACGCGCGTGATCGCTGCCCTTGCAGTCAGCTGTCCAGAATCCGCCAAACTGCGTGTCAAAAGGGCAAAGCACGTCTCATACAAACAGCCCGCTTGTGCAATTCCAATCCCAAGCCAGAGCAGATGCCATTGCCACACCTGCCCCGCCACACCCAAGCCAAGCAAACACAACGCTGCAAGCAGCGGGCCCAACACCATCATCATCGGACCATAGCCCCGATCCAACAACCGCCCCGATTGCGAAATCAACGCGGCCATGACCAAAAAACCCAAAGTCGGGCCCAATGCCAATTGTGCCACGCTCCACCCCGTGCCCGCGATTAAATTCGGTAAAAGAGCGGGAAAGGCATAAAAAATCCCCGCATAGGTCAGCGTCTGACCCAACGCGAGCAGCCAGACGCGGCGGTTCATAGCGCGTATAAATCGCGAAACTTGGTTTCCAGATAGTCCAAAAGCGGGCCTTCACTGGGTGCAAACCCGCAGGCATGGGTGATCGTATCAACGGGTTTGCGCAAGCCCCCATGCTGTTGCAGATTATCACGCAACCATCCCGTGGCCCGTATCGTTTGCCCCCGCGCCAAATCGCTGTCCAAATCAGGCAAAGCCGCCCGCATCGCGGCATTCAAACAACCCGCATAGACATTGCCCAGCGTATACGTCGGGAAATAACCAAACAAGCCGCATGACCAGTGAACATCTTGCAACATTCCCAAACTCGCACGCGGCACCGCGACCCCGAAATCGGCCAAGAATCGGTCGTTCCATGCGGCTTCCAGATCATTCACCACCAAATCGCCTGAAATCAGCGCGCGTTCCAAATCAAACCGCATCATGATGTGCAAATTATACTGCACCTCATCCGATTCTGTGCGAATAAACCCCGCATGGACGCGATTGACCGCCCGATAAAAATCGCGCGGCGTGGTGATATTCATCGGCCCAAACTGATCGCGCATGGCGCCGAACAGATATTCGGCAAAGGCTGCCCCACGCCCTATTTGGTTTTCATATATGCGACTTTGGCTTTCGTGCACGCCCATCGACACACCATGCCCCAAGGGCGTCATCCCATAGGTGGGATCTATTGCCAGCTCATAGCAGCTATGCCCCAATTCATGGATCGTGGAATAAATACAGTTGAACGGATCATTTTCCGCAACACGCGTCGTGATACGGCTGTCATCGCCGCCGCCGGAAGAAAATGGATGCACCGCAAGGTCAATCCGCCCGCGGGTGAAATCATAGCCAAAGGTGCGGGCCATGGTGTTGGACAGGGCCAATTGACCATCCTTGGGAAAATTCCCCAGCAACGCAGCAGGCGGGGCCGCATCCAAGACTGCGCCCCGCAAGGCAACCAGACGTGGCCGCATCCGGTCAAACATCGCGCCCAGATCGGCCGCACTGGTGTCAGGTTCATAATCAGATAACAGCGCGTCATAGGGCTCGCCACCCAAACAGGCGGCTTCGTCGCGCCGCAGGGCAATCACCTGTGCCAAAGTCAGCAGAAAATCCGCGACCTTGTCCGCCGCCCGCGCCGCCGCCCAAATCCCTTGGGCCACAGATGTCACCTGCGCCAATTTCTGCGCCAAATCCGCCGGCACCTTTGTGTTGCGGCTGTAACTGCGCCCCACATGATACAGGATCGCAGCACCCCGCGCATCAGGGGCCACTGCCTGCGCCAACCAATCCCCCAAACGTGGATCAGTTCGCCGCGCGTGCAAAACCCCCTCAAGCGCCGCCATTTCAAGCCCGCGCTGATCCGCGGCCCCATGCGGCATCATGGTTTCTTGATCCCAGCCCAGCCGCTCCATCACCTTTTCCAAGGCCTCAGTTTGGCGGGTATGCGCCACAAGTTCGTCAAACGCCGTCATATTGCGCCCCCCCGAATGGTTCCCGCAATGGGCGCATATGACAAGTAACGCGCGCGGATGATCAAGACCCACAATATGACTGCTGTCACCTGATGGGTGATCGCCAAATGCACCTGCGCGGCAGAAAGGGCGGTCAAGATGCCCAACGTGATCTGCACGGCAATCGCCAACATCACCAGATGGAACGCCAGTCGGGTCGCGGCATAGGCCGATTTGCGCCCCCGCCACCAGACCATCACCGCAAAGCTCGTCAACAGATACCCTGACATCCGATGCATGAACTGCACAAGACCGGCATTTTCAAAAAATGCGTGCCACACCGCGCCGCCCGATGGGACATAAAACGCATCCGCAGGAAAGAATTGTCCATTCATATCGGGCCAAGTCGGAAAGGCCGTGCCCGCATCAATTCCCGCCACCAAAGCGCCAAGCAGAATTTGCAAAAAGGCAAAATGCATCAGCCCCGTCGCCATGCCCCCCAGTTTGCGCGCACCACCGCGACGCGCGGCGATCAAATCCGCCTCAGATCGGCCAAGCAACAAGATATAATGCGCGGTCAGTCCCAGAATAATAAAGGCCAACCCCAAATGTGTCGCCAACCTATAGGAGGCCACGTCAACCATTGCCCCCGTTAAACCTGATGACACCATCCACCATCCGATGGCGCCCTGAAGGCCGATCAAGCCTCCTATGCCCAAAAACCGCCGGGTCCAGCCAAGGGGAATCCGACCTGCTGCCAGAAATCCTAAAAACCCAATCGCCCAGACAAGGCCAATGACACGCCCCAACTGGCGATGCCCCCACTCCCACCAAAAGATCGATTTAAATGCCGCTATCGTCATTTCACTGTTTTGCAGTTGAAACTCGGGGCTCGCTTGGTATTTGCCAAACTCAACCGCCCAATCGGCATCATTCAGCGGGGGAATAGCCCCGGTCACGGGTTTCCATTCCGTTATAGACAGGCCCGAATCCGTCAGGCGCGTCAACCCACCCACAGCAATCATGCAGGCGATTAACAAAAACAAAATCGCCAACCAAATGCGCACGCCGCCACGTGCACCGCGCGCTGAAATCACACCAACTTGGGCGGCCTGCACGGGTGCCACCCCCACATCTTCAAACAACTTTCGTTCCTTGGCCATGATCCACCCTTTATATTTTCAAAGGACTCTAGGCCCAGCCCGCGCGCCCTTCAAGGCCCAGCGCCAATATGCCACCCCCCTTTTTACACCCAACTGTTACCCTTATAGGCTTCATCGTTGTCCAAATATCCCGGGGGAGGCCCCTTAGGCCTGGGGGCAGCGCCCCCAATCTAACCGCGATCCTGCCCGCGCAGCGCATAGGCAATCTGGCGCAGCATACCATGGAATGTCTGCACTTCGGCCCGCGTTAGCCCCAAACGGGTCCACATATTGCGCAGACCTTCCTTCATGCCGTCCACCTTTTCAGGCGGATAAAAGAACCCCGCATCGGTCAGGCGCTGTTCATAATGATCGCCCAGTTTCTCAACTTCTTCGCCACTGGCAAATTCAGTGCGCGCCATCTCATAAACCATATCGGCCACAGGCACGCTTTGTCTGCGCCATTCATATCCCATCAACAAAACGCATTGACCCAAGTTCAGGCTGGGAAAATCGGGGTTAACGGGGACAGTGACAATCGCATTGGCGCGCACAACATCGTCATTTTCCAATCCCGCCCGTTCTGGGCCAAACAAAACCCCCACCTTTTTACCCGCGCCGACCAAGGCGCGCACGTATTCCATTGCCGCCTCGGGCGCGTAAACTGGTTTGGTCAATTCCCGTCCGCGCGCGGTTGTTGCAAAGACGAAATCGCAATCGGCCACAGCACTGGAAACATCTGGGCAAATCTGCGCTTGATCCAGCACCCGTCCCGCGCCCGAGGCCATCGCGACAGCAGAAGAATTTGGCCATCCATCACGTGGGGCCACAATCCGCATCCGATCCAGCCCAAAGTTCAACATGGCGCGGGCCGCTGCACCAATGTTTTCGCCCATCTGCGGGCGCACCAGAATGAAAACAGGGGGGATCATAGCAGGCTCCTTTTTGGCGGTGATAAGACATCTGCCCCCACTCGCCAAGCCCAGCTTTCTGCGCTATGCAGCGGCACCGCCAAAGGAAACCGAAATGTCTGACACAGTTACCCCACAAATCACCCTGATTACCCCCCCTGCCTTTGATCTGGATTTATTCCCTGATCAATTGGCCGCTGTGATGGATGGTGTCGATATTGCCTGTCTGCGCCTGTCTCTTGCCAGCCGCGACGAAGACCTGATCGCACGCGCCGCAGATGCCTGCCGTATGGTGGCCCATGCCCGCGATGTGGCGATTGTCATCGACAATCATGTGATGATGGTCGAACGTTTGGGGCTGGACGGCGTACATCTAACAGACGGCGCGCGCCAAGTCCGCAAAATCCGCGAGGCTTTGGGCGCAGATGCCATTGTTGGCGCCTTTTGCGGGGTTACACGCCATGACGGGATGAACGCCGCCGAGGCAGGGGCGGATTATGTGGCCTTTGGCCCTGCAGGGCCAACCGCCCTTGGCAATGGCGAGCAAGTCGATTTTGATCTGATCGAGTGGTGGTCGCAAGTGATCGAGGTGCCTGTGATCACCGAGGGCGCGCTGACGTCAGAGTTGATTGCACGTTTCGCGCCCGTCACCGATTTCTTTGCGATTGGCGAAGAGATTTGGAACACTGACGCACCCTTGGCCGCATTAAAGACCCTGATTTTGCCGATGGGCTGACCGAACGGCGGTCTCTGCTGCCGCGCAGAGTTCCTTGCGCGCAGGATAATCAGCCACACGCAAGGGTGGATGCAGCGTGATCGTCACTTGGCCTTGTGGGTGCTGGGCCAAAGTGACCAAAAGATGCGGCGCAAAATCCATCGCGCCAAACCAGCCGTAAAACCGCAGGTCTTTGCCCTGTGGGGCGTCATAGGCGACAGTTACGGGCTGAACCCATAAATCTTGCGGCATCGCAAACAGTGCTGCAAACAGCGTCGATTTGAACGGCAAAATAAAGGTGCTGTCGGTGCTGGTGCCTTCGGGAAAAAACAACAGCCGGTCGCCACTGCGCAGTCGCGTTTCAAATTGCGCCTGCTGCCGCTTGGCCTCGGTGACTTTGCGCGTGATGAACAGCGTGCCCGTTGCCCGCGCCAAAGGCCCAATAAAGGCCCAACGCGCCACCTCGGATTTCGCCACAAAACAGATCCGCAGGGCGGCGTTCAAGGTAAATATATCCAACCAAGACGCATGATTGGCGACCACAATTCCGGGCTGGTGCATCGGCTTTCCGACCACGACCAGACGCAACCCCATAATCGCCAAACTGGCGCGGCAGACGACTTGCACCAAAAACGGGGTCCAAGGGCGGGCTTGGCCGGCAAAGACCCTCTCGATCCCGCGCAGGATCAGCAAAATCAGCACACCCCCGAAACACAAGATTGCGATCGGAACCGCCCGCAAGATTGCGATGATCCAACCCACTGCCCCCAACGGCGGATGCTGCAAGTCGTCTTGCATTACGGGCGCGTATAAAAGGCACGATGACGCGCCGACATGGCCTGTGTGTCCATCACAACACAAACATCCGTGGTGTTAAAGTCACGATCCACCCAAGCCCCGTCACCCACATATCCCCCAAGGCGCAAATAGGCCTTAATCAATGGCGGAATGGCTGCCAAAGCCGCGCGTTTGTCGATCTGGTCGCGTGGAACTAAGTCCATTTCCGCGCGCGACGCGTCACGGGCCAAGACGCGCAATTCAGGCGGGGCAAGGTGATATTGATGCAAATAGGACATGGGTTGGATCAAAGCGGTCAAATCTGTGCCATGAAAAGACGCAGGGCCAAACATAATCTCGACGCCATTTTGCAAAGCATACTCGGCCACGCCATTCCACAACAACAGCATCGCCGTGCCGCCGCGAAAATCAGGGGCAACACAAGACCGCCCCAATTCCATCAACTGCCGCCCCGTGGCGCGTAAGGGCATTAGGTCAAACTCGTCTTCGGAATAAAACCGCGCATTCGGCGCCAGACTGTCTGACCGCAACAATCGATAGACCCCCACCACATCGGCCAAATCCTCGGTGGATCGTGTCGGATCAATCAGCAATAAATGATCAAAAACCGCATCAAAAGCATCAATTTCCAAACGTGCCTGATGATCGACCATGCTGCCTGATCCGCCCAATTCCTCGACAAAAACCCGATAGCGCAAACGCTGTGCCGCGCGCAAATCGCGCCCATCCCGCGCCAGACGCACCACAAGGCGCTTGTCATCGGTCTGCGGCGTGGTCATCGTTTATCCTTTGCTGTCGGTTCTCGCCCGCATAATTCACACCCCGCCGCCGCGCAAGATTTTTGCACATATTTTGGCATCGATGTTAACTTTGGATTAACCAAAGAATGGCTTACTGCAGAAAATCGCGTTGGAGAACCACTTGGTCCAAATCAATCACCACTTTGCCCGCGTGTTCAAAATTGATTGTGGCACGGCCATTGATGCTGGATTGCACCTGCCCCAGCCCCCACTCGGGGCGTTGCGGGTGGCGCACAAACATTC
The DNA here is from genome assembly GCA_040398785.1 of Cypionkella sp. Taxonomy (GTDB): domain Bacteria; phylum Pseudomonadota; class Alphaproteobacteria; order Rhodobacterales; family Rhodobacteraceae; genus Cypionkella. The sequence continues at coordinate 11,102 of JBBATJ010000002.1, forward strand.
CAGGCTCTAACAATATTCGCATCACATTCCAATCAGGATCACCGCCGTGCCACACCTTGCACAATTTGACCCGCTTCATTTGTCCGCTTTGCTCGCCTCGCGGATTTGCCACGATCTTATCAGTCCTATTGGCGCGATCGGCAATGGGGTAGAGCTGATGTTAATGGATCAGACAGGAACCACGGGTCAAGAAATGGCCCTGATCTTAGAAAGCACCAGCGCCGCGAACGCGCGCATTCGGTTTTTTCGCGTTGCTTTTGGGCTGTGTGGTCCCGATCAACGCATTGGCCGTCACGAAGTTGGGACGATCCTAGATGACATGACCACAGGTGGGCGGGTTCATGTGACCTTGGACAGCCCAAATGATCTGACGCGGCGCGATGTGAAACTGGTCTTTCTAGGGTTGCTTTGCATCGAAGCAGCCTTGCCGCAGGGCGGAACCGTCACCCTGACCATGAATGACCAAGGGTGGCATTTGGCCGCCCATGCGACCCGTTTGCGCGTTGACGCAGATCTTTGGGCGGGACTGACCAACCCAGACTTGTTTGACGATATCACCCCCGGACAGGTGCATTTTCCGCTTATGACGTTAGAGGCGGCGCGCCAGCATCGCCGCCTGACCTTTACACAATCAGAAACCGAATTGCATCTAACCTTTTAAAGCAGGTGGCGCAGACGGGTTTGGATAAATGGAATAATTCCCCAAACCATTGAAACGACAATGATCGGCACCAAAACCAAGGTTTTCAGCGGCAAAGGCCAGGTTGCCGTCAAGGGGCCTAACAGGCCCAAACCCAATGTCACCAAGGGATAGACCCCGCAAAACACCAAAAGCGCAAAGCGCACCTTGGAGGGTGTGCGGGTTTTTATTTGTTCGTTCATGTTCAACTCCTGTTTAGGTGCGGATGGTGCCGTCGCCTGTGACCAAATATTTGAAACTTGTTAATTGATCGGCCCCGACCGGTCCGCGTGCGTGCATCTTGCCCGTGGCAATACCAATTTCGCCACCCATGCCAAACTCGCCCCCGTCAGCAAATTGCGTCGAGGCATTGCGCATCAAAATCGCGCTGTCCAGCCGTTCAAAGAACCGCGCCGCCGTCGCGTCATTTTCCGTCAGAATCGATTCGGTATGGTTTGATCCATAGGTTTTGATATGGGCGATCGCCTGATCCACCCCATCGACCAATTTGGCCGCGATAATCATATCCAAAAATTCGCGCCCGAAATCATCTGGGGCGGCCTGAACTGTGCCAGGGATTTTCAACAATTCGCCTTGCGTGCGCACCTCGACCCCCGCCGCAATCAAATCTTCGATCAAGACCGCGCCGTGTTTGGTGTAGAATTGCCAATCGATCAGCAGACATTCTGCCGCACCGCAAATCCCCGTGCGCCGCGTCTTGGCGTTCAAAACCACCCGCCGCGCCTTTTCTAAATCCGCATCGCGGTCGGCGTAAACATGACAAATCCCCTCTAGATGCGCGAAAACGGGCACCCGCGCCTCGCGTTGCACCAGCCCCACCAGACCCTTGCCGCCGCGCGGCACAATCACATCGATAAATTCCACCGCCGTCAGCATCTCACTGACCATCTCGCGGTCACGCGTGGGGATCAGTTGGATCGCCGCCTCTGGCAGACCCGCGCTGCGCAATCCCTTGACCATAGAGGCGTGAATGACACCGGAGGAATGAAAGCTTTCGGATCCGCCCCGCAAGATCACCGCATTGCCCGCCTTAAGGCACAGTGCGCCTGCATCCGCGGTCACATTTGGGCGACTTTCATAGATCACCCCAACCACACCCAACGGCGTCGCAACCCGCTGAATATGCAGCCCATTCGGCCTGTCCCATTCCGCCAAAATGCGCCCCACGGGGTCCGCCTGTTCTGCCACGGCGCGTAGGGCGTCGACCATCCCCCTGATCCGCGCCTCAGACAGGGTCAAACGATCCATCATCGCCGCCGACAAGCCCTTTTCCGCCCCATAGGCGAGATCCAATGAATTGGCATCCAAAATTGCCGCGCGATCCGCCCAAAGCGCCTCTGCCGCGCCAATAAGGGCGGCATATTTGCGCTCGGGCTTGGCATAGGCCAATTCAGCCGCCGCATCTTTGGCCTTTTGGCCAATCTCGCGCATCATCTCGTTCATGGTCCGCCCTTTCACATTGGCCCAAATACCTATGAACCCAAATTAAACTACCAAATCGTCCCGATGGATCAGGGCCGCGCGCCCCGCATAGCCCAAGATCGCCTCAATCTCGCCGCTGCGGTGCCCCGCAATCGCCCGCGCCTCGACCGCTGTATAGCGCACCAAACCCTTGCCCAAAACATCCCCCCCAGGCGACAAAACCGCAACAGGATCACCGCGCCCGAAATTACCCAAAACTTCGGTCACGCCCGCGGGCAACAGAGATTTCCCCGCCGCCAGCGCTGTCACCGCGCCTGCATCCAACCGCACTTGACCGCGCGGCTTCATCGCATTGATCCAGCGTTTGCGTGCCGCTTGGGGATCGTTTTGCGCCACAAACCATGTTCGCGCCGCCCCATTCGCAAGCGCTGTCAAGGGTCGGAGCACCGACCCCTCCATGATCGCCATCGCACAACCGCCTGCGACAGCCGTTTTGGCCGCCATCACCTTGGTTTTCATCCCGCCTTTGGACATTCCTGAAATCGGATCACCTGCCATCGCCTCAATGGCGGGGGTAATCGCCTCAATCAAATCAAACCGCGTGGCGGTTGCGTCTTGTTTTGGGTTGGCCGAATAAAACCCATCCACATCCGACAAAAGGATCAACTGATCCGCCCCCACCGTTACCGCAATTTGCGCCGCCAGTCGGTCATTGTCGCCAAAGCGAATCTCATCCGTCGCAACCGTGTCATTTTCATTCACGATCGGCACCACGCCCAAACCCAGCATGGTTTCCATCGTCGCACGGCTGTTCAAATACCGCCTGCGATCTTCGGTGTCCTCAAGCGTTACCAAAACCTGACCCGCGATGATGCCATGCGGGGCCAAAACTTCTTGATAGGCGCGCGCCAATTGAATTTGTCCCACCGCCGCAGCGGCTTGCGATTGTTCCAGCGTCAATTCCCCGGAACCCAACCCCAGCACCGTCCGCCCCAGCGCAATCGATCCGGATGAGACCAAAACGACATCCGTCCCGCGAGCCTTGGCTTCGGCCACATCCAGCGCCAGCGCGGTCAACCAATCCGTTTTCAGTCCCGTCCCTTTGTCCACCAACAAGGCCGAACCGATCTTGACCACCAGCCGTTTTGCGGCACGAATGTCAGGGGTTAGGGCATCCAAGGTGTATCATCCTCTACAGGAGCCTGATATTTGATATGCCCATGCAAGGCACGCAACGTATCCAGCAACCCAATCCCCGCCACGCCTGAAATCACCATCACAGGCCCACCAGACGCCTTTTCTAATGCCTTTTTGCGCTTTTTGATCGTGTCCGCATCCAAAGCGTCACATTTGTTCAACGCCACAACCCGCGATTTGTCACCCAATTCTTCTGCATAGGCCTCAAGCTCGCGCAAGATCACTTTGTAATCCTCGCCCACAGTCTCAGACGTGCCGTCCACCAGATGCAGCAAAACCTTACAGCGTTCCACATGGGCCAGAAATTGCATCCCCAAACCGCGCCCCTCAGACGCCCCTTCGATAAGACCCGGAATATCGGCCATGACAAATTCCGCCCCATCCACGCCGACCACGCCTAAATTGGGCACAAGGGTCGTAAATGGATAATCGGCAATCTTGGGCCGCGCATTGGACACTGCCGCCAAGAAGGTCGACTTGCCCGCATTGGGCAGGCCCACCAGCCCCGCATCCGCAATCAGTTTCAACCGCAGCCAAATCGTGCGCTCAATGCCTTCTTGACCAGGATTGGCCCGCGCAGGGGATCGGTTGGTAGACGATTTGAACGCCAAATTTCCCCAGCCGCCATTGCCGCCCTTGGCCAGCAAAACCCGCTGTCCCACGCGCACCAGATCTGCAATCACGGTTTCTTCATCTTCGTCCAAAATCTCGGTTCCCACAGGAACCTTCAGCACAATATCATCGCCCGTTTTACCGGTGCGCTGTTGCCCCATGCCACCTTGGCCCGATTTGGCAAAGAAATGCTGCTGATAGCGAAAATCAATCAGCGTGTTCAGCCCGTCCACGGCCTCGGCCCAAACGCTGCCGCCATGGCCGCCATCGCCACCATCAGGCCCGCCAAACTCGATGAATTTCTCGCGGCGAAACGACACCGCACCCCCGCCACCGCCACCCGAGCGGATATAAACTTTGGTCAGGTCAAGAAATTTCATCGTTTTGGCTTTCTGGTTGGTTGCAAGGCCGATACAAGATCGCGCCCCAAGTCTCAAGGCTTTGTAAAAATCGCCGATTTCTTCTTTTACCAAATATCCCACGGGGGAAGTTCCAATCGCAAAGCGATTGGAACTTGGGGATGTGAAACCCCCATCCGCTCTAGGGGGCAGGCGCGAACCACGCCAGTCGAAACCCGTCGGTCCTGACACCCCGCGCCTTGGACATATGCTTTGACGGGTTTAGCACAGAAAACCCAAGGCTGTGCAGTAGCCCCAGTGACGCAGCATTGTCATGCCAAACCTCGGCTTCAACATAGGGCAACCGCGCATGATCCAGCGCAAAACTGACTGCCTCGCGCCCAAAACCCTGACGGTGATGCGCAGGGTCGATCATATAGCCTAACGCGCCTTTGGTGATTGCCACTGTTCCGATCAAGTTACCGCCCAGAAATATCCCCCAAGCAAAGCCATCCCCAACATAGGGCTGACAGCGCGACGCCGAAAAATCTGCATCCGAAGGCCAAGGAAAACTGCCCAGTTGGCGTGTCACCGCCCACTGGCTGACAATCGCGTGCAACGCAGGCGCGTCATGGCTCAACATTGGGCGATAAGACAGTCGTTCTGACCGCAGGAACGGCAGATGCGCGACAAAATTTGCAAAGCCCAGTTCGGCAATCATATGCACCCGCGCGGCATCCAACGCTTTGCAGTGCTTCATCTCCTGCCCCGTCTGGCGAAACCCCAATTTCCCCAGCACATTGGCTGATCGGTCATTTTCCGCGAAATACCCCGCCGCAATCGGCGCGGGATCATCCAAAAACCGCGATGACAAAACCGCCCGCGCCGCCTCAGTGGCATAGCCCAAGCCATGGGCGCGGGGGGCAAGCCAATAGCCCAAGCTCCTCTCAACCCCGATGACGCCCGCAAATCCAAAAGCGTCCTCAATCACATAGGTTTTCCCAATAACGGCGACATGGTTTAAAAAATGTTGAAAATCAGATGCGCTGTAGGGATGTGGCACGCTGGAAAGCCAGCGTGCCACATCCAAGGTCATAGCGGCTAAAATATCAGCCTCATCGCCCGCAACCATTGGGCGCAAGGTCAGCCGCGCCGTTTGCAAATTGGCGCGGGTCATCATCCCTAATCCAGTTTCCGAATATAGGTCCATGTGGCCACCCGTGCCCCGCGCGCAACGGAAAAGGTTTCCGCATCGCCCAGGTATTGAAACCCCGCGTTGGTCAATACCCGCGCTGATCCTGCATTGTCTTGGAACACTTCGGCAAAAAACGTCCGACAAGATTGCGGATTGGTTGCGATCAATGCCTGAACCGCCTGCGAGGCGATCCCCGTTTTCCAATAGGCCGGTGCCACCCAATAGCTGATCTCGGACTGGCCCGCCACGCCACCACGTGCGCCCTGATCCATCCGCTTTAGGTTTATAACACCCAAAACCTCGGCCAGACCCGAAGCAGTTCCATCCATTACCCAGACGTCTTCGTCCAAACGTATCGACATGGCGCGCGCAACAAAAGCCTCTGCCGCACCCGGGGGCAAGGGATGGGGAATGGAATGTGTTGCCTCGGCCACACGCCGATCGCCCGCATACATCGAAAATAGACCCGCGTCCGATTTGCGCACGGGGCGCAGAATAAAGCGCCCTGCAGCAATCTCGCCTGCGGCCAACATCGCATCTGTCGTCGTGATCGTATCCAAAACCATGGCTTCCTCCTGAAGCGCATTTGGGGTCAGTTCCCCTAAAAAACAAGACTTTTGAAATCAGACCGCGGCCCCTGAAATAGCTAAGGGGACCGGCCTTTCAGCCGATCCCCTTTACCGCAAATTTGTAAAGGATCGACTACTCTGCTGCTTTCAGCGCCGGCAGAACCGAAATAAATGTGCGCCCTTTGAAACCCTTTTTAAAGGTCACGTGACCCTCAACTTTGGCGAACAGGGTGTGATCCGTGCCCATGCCTACGCCTTCACCTGGGAACCAAGTGGTGCCGCGCTGACGCACGATGATATTGCCTGGAATGGCAACCTGGCCGCCATACAATTTCACGCCCAAACGACGACCCGCGCTGTCGCGGCCGTTGCGGGATGAACCGCCTGCTTTTTTGTGTGCCATTTGCGTTTACTCCGCTGCTGGGGCGGCCTTGGCGGCGCGCTTGGGTTTCGCCGCTGCAACAGGTGCAGGGGCGGCGGTGTTGTTATGGGCGGCGCGACGTGCGTCAGCGGTGCCTGTTGCCACGGCAACGCCCGACGCATCAGCGCCTGTTGCCAAAACACCCGTAACACGAACCAATGTCAGGTGCTGACGGTGGCCTTTGGTGCGCTGAGAGCTGTGCTTGCGGCGGCGTTTGACAAAGTGAATGACCTTTTCGCCTTTGATCTGGTCGATCACTTCGGCCTGAACAGCAGCACCCGCCACAAAGGGCGCACCGATGGTCAGCGTCTCGCCACCCACCATAAGAATATCGTTGAACTGGATTTTTTCACCAGCGATGGCCGCCAACTTTTCAACGCGCAGCACGTCACCCGCCTGCACCTTGTATTGTTTGCCGCCTGTTTTCAGGACCGCGAACATGGTCTTTCCTCTCTTGCTCCGCGTTTTTCGGCAGCCTTACGGCATTTTCGGGTGTCCCCGCCTGAAACAGCGCGCCCAAATGGGCGATATGAATATAATCATGGCGGGAATCATGCCCCGCCAAGATGGGGGCTTATCAATCAGACTGGCGCGCCTGTCAAGATGTTTGGAATTCCCCACGACCCTTGCACCCAGATGCCCCTTGGTCGGCGCCAGCGTGTTATTCATTTATATAATTGCAAATTAACCCTCTATTCTCTAGAAAACCCGTGTTGTCGTTGCTGCCTGTTGGGAAAACATCATGGAAGTCGCAGTTATCACTTCGGTCCGTAATGATCAGATATTTCTGCAAAAATGGATTGATTACTATGGCGGAAACTTTGGCCGCAAAAACCTGTTTGTCTTTATGGACGGAACGGACCAAATTCTGCCCCAAGATTGCGACGGCGTGACGTTTCTGTGGCTGCCGCGCCGCCCTATGGAACGCGTGGCCGCGATGCGCCGCAGGGCGCAGGCGATTTCTGACCTCGGCCGTGCGCTGCACCGTTTCATGGATTGCGTGATCGCCACAGATGTAGATGAATTCTTACTGGCCGATCCCGCGCGCCACAGCAGCCTTCGCGCCTTTATTGACGCACAACCAAATGGGATGACGACACTGTCTGGTCTTGGGCTGGACGTGGCCCAGCATTTGCGGCACGAAACCCAGATCGATCTGTCAAAGCCGTTTTTGGGCCAGCGGCGCTTTGCCCATGTGTCGGCGCGCTATACAAAACCTGTGCTCAGCTTTCGGCCTGTTACCTGGGGGTCGGGAATGCACAGGGTCAAGGGCCGCAACTTTCACATCCACCCAGACCTGTTCCACATCCATTGCGGCATGGTGGATTTTGCGCTGTCAACGGGCAAAACCGCTGACAAAGACCGACTGGCGACAGGCTGGGGCGGGCATTTGCAGCGGCGCGAAAAGGTTTTTCAAATTGTCACCAATGGTATCGCATTGCCAGGGGATGACGTCTTTGCACGTGCCCGCAAACGCCAAACCTGGGTGCGGCCTTTTTACGCGTGGAACAAGCCAGGGATGCTTTCGCGCGATGCGATTGTTGAAATTCCAGCCCGATTTCACGGGCTAATCTAAAGGATAAATTTGTGTATAACCCCAAAATGCCACAAGTGCCCAAGTTCTTGCAACGTCTGGATATGTGGCGGTTACGGCGCCACTCTGCCGCATTTTCAGCCCCAACAAAACCGCATTTTGGGTTACCACAAACAACCGAGTTTTTTGCAAAGGCGCTACAGAACGCGTCAGCGCTGATCGAATTTGGTGCCGGCGGCTCGACCTATATGGCGGCCAGCATGGGGTTGCCCTTTGTGTCCGTTGAAAGTGATGCGACCTTCCTTGGCATGATGCGCGATAAAATTTCACACGATTGGTCCATTGACCCTAATCTTCAGCACTTTGTGCATCGTTCGATTGGGTTAACACGTCGTTGGGGCCGCCCCCTCATCCTTGAAACCCCCGACAGATCACGACTTGCGCTGTTCAAAGGCTTGTCCGACTTTCCAACCGAAGCGCAATCTTTGCCACTTGAGCGGGCCGTTGTGTTGATCGACGGGCGCTTTCGCGTTGCCTGCGCGTTGAAGTCTCTGCGCGCGTTGCAGGGTCGGGATTTTCTGCTTTTGGTCGACGATTTTCGCAGTCGCCGCCACTATCGAGTGATTTCAGATTTTGCTGACGCGCAGCCTATGCAGGGTCGAATGGCTGTGTTTCGCCCGCGGCAATCTGTGGACACTGCGGCCCTAGACGCTGCCATACACCAAAATGTGCTCGATTGGCGCTGATCTCGACCTGCAGCGCGTTCATCGGTTGATGCGACAGCGATTGCCAGTGGGAAGGTTGAAAGGCGAAGCCTTCGAACAAAAGACGGATCGCGCGGGAAATCCCACGAAAGTTGCGCTTGGCTGCACGATCCTTCTGCTTCACCAAATAGGCTATGCCGACAAAAAGCAGACGCTTCGCAATCTGGCGCTGATCGGTGCCCTTGACGCCGAATACTGGGTCGAGAGAAAGAAAGACGGAGTCGCCAACGAATGGCGTCAAGGGGGACGCGCAATTGAAGTGCAGACGTCACGGCACGATTTTGGCGCTTTGCTCAAAACGGCTTTGGACTCCTGCAACGCGATTGCATGACCTACTCCCAGCGCTAAGGCGAAGTCTAAGCCGACCCAACAAGATCAAAGCCTAGATTGCATGTTTTTAGGGATGTGGGGTGGGTTGTTAAATAGCGCCAGCAATTTCTAGATTATCTGATCACATGAATGGTATATGGCGGAGAGACAGGGATTTTCCCCGAAATGCCCCCGCAGCCGTTATATATCAAGGGGTTAGCAAAGCGCGCACTTGGTTGAACTCAGTTCTATGTAGCAGATTTATGTAGCAGTGGAAGGGGGGATTCTAACGGATTGAAATCAGACTCTGCCACCCTCAGCGATCAACGATGCGTTGGCCTTCTCCAACTTGGTTTGGACTGCCTCTGTCGAAAGGTTCGGCGGATAACTGCGCTACAGACTCCCGCAGTAAGCTACGGTGCAAACCAATCGAGACGGAGAGAACCAGTTAGTTCATGCGTGACATTCTATGTGCAGTTGCATACAAGATGAAAATGTTTCATTTATGGGAAGATATAGTGCGTATTCTGCCATTAAAGGCTCTATATTGTGCTACTGGTTGGATTATGGACCCTTGGAACCGACTTTTTCGAGCAAATTCATGAGGGATTTGGCGACAGAACCCAAGGCAGCCTACAAACTGCTTGGACCCGAAAGTGGGAAAAACTTCATTAGTTTGTTGGCAGACTTTCGAGCGGCAACTTTTGCGGGCGATCTGCCGACCCTGCCAGTAGCGATCGGGCAAGACGGCACCAAATTCGCAGTGGATTGGTCAATTGGCGAAAACTGTGCACTGAGAACGACATTGGACGCTTCGAGAAGCGCTGGCGATGCGTGGAAAGACGTTCGTCGCATACAAATTGAAGCGATCCAAATCCGAGAGGAGGTTCATAAATGATGTTTCAACCAAATTGGGCTTCACCCCCTGGTGAAACTATCGCAAGACTCGCAACGGCTCAGAACCTTTCGATCCATGACTTGGCGTCACGCATTGGATTTGATGACGATGTGTTTACTGGGATAATGGACGGAAGTATCGAAATCGGTGACGAGGTTGCTTCGGCACTGTCTCTCGAACTCGGTGCATCCAGTGGTTTTTGGATAGAACGCTACAAGCAATTCATAGCAGACCGAGCTAGGGTTCTTGGTTCCGCTCCCGCTGAATCGCAAGGTGACTGGGCACAATCTTTTCCAGTTCGAGCACTTCGGGAAATCGGATGGCTGCCCAAGGGATCACGCGGAGAGCAGTTAACAGACGATATTTTGCAGTTTTTTGGGTGTGACAACATCAGCAAATGGAATGAACGATATTCGTGTGGTATTGGTCAGGTCGCTTTCAGAACTTCATTCGCATTTGAGTCAGACGAAATGGCGACTTTGGCTTGGTTGCGAATTGGTGAGGTGCAATCGGAAAAATTAAGGGTTGGCAAGTTCTCTGTGAAAGCCTTCAAAACGAACTTACATGAGTTAAAGAGGCTTTGCGTACATAAGCGGCCTGACGCCTTTTTCCCTAGACTACAGCAAGCCTGCGCTGACTTTGGCGTTGCTTTAGTAAGCTCCAAGGCACCTAAAGGTTGCCGAGCAAGCGGCGCTACTTGGACAAATCATAGAGGAAATCCAGTAATTTTACTGAGTTTTCGCTATCTGAGCGAAGACCATTTTTGGTTCACATTTTTTCATGAAGCTGCGCACGTAACTCTACATGGCACCGATCATATATCCGTGGATGGAACAGACCCATCACCACTAGGCGCTTCGACATTTGAGCTTGAGGCCGATCAGTTCGCACAAGATGCGCTTGTTCCGCCAGATGTTCGGGCCGTAATGCTATCGTCACCACCGACGCGTCCGCATGTTCGAAAGGTCGCGCGACTGGCACACGTAACACCGGGAATCATTGTTGGTCAGCTCCAAAAAGCAAAAATTTTGGAGCCGAACCAATTTAATGATTTGAAGCGCAGATATCGCTGGGGCGAGGAAACGATACTCCCCGCTTTGGTTCAGCCACGAAAGTATACATAGTTTTCGGGGCTTTTCTGCCAATTGCAGAGGCTGTCTTCGATAACTTGTTTGCCAACGTCAAGAACGTTGTCCAAATCGTCTACCTGTCGCTGTAGTGCAAGACCTGTGACGTTATGATCGCGGTTTCCAAAGAACAGCAATCTAGCTCCAGCGAGTGGCCCCGTTGCTTTGTCAAGGTAAACACTGTCTGGCAAAATCGGAGCAAGCTGTAGTTTTCCTAGCATTGTCAAGAAGTCGAATCTTCCAAGACGGCCGCCGCCGAAACCAAATACTTTCCCCATCGACCTATAAAGGGCGTTGAACGCTGCATTTGGCTCCTGCCCAACACGCGCGTGCGTGTTTATCATCCGTCCATGAAATCCGCCAAATTCGATTTGCCAAGCGTGAAAAGTGCGAAATGTCTTGGCGATGGCGTCAGCCTTCTTGCTTTGGAACTTTCGATGATTCGAGTAGCTGCCCGAAAGCGCAGCATTGGCAAGATTGCCAGCGTTTGTGGCCAACATTCGGTCGAACTGGTTGGCATCGGCGGAATATTGGGCAAATGTCCAAACTGGCCCATTACCAAACGATCCATATACGTTTTTGGCAAGCCTCCACTCATCAACAGCATGTTTCCCAAAATGTGTTATGATGAACGTAAGCCATATCGCTTCGTCCAATTGACCATTTCGGTGAAAATGGATTGTCCCTCTGACGGGATCGAAATGCTCGAAATTCGGGTCAATACTATTGGGTTGAACTTTCCGCGCAAGCAACGTTTCGGTATACGCGATCCGCCTTAGGCTGGAAATGATTTGCTGCGCCCAGCAAAGCTTTCGCCCATCGCTTGTCAATCCCAGAAGGGGGCCAAACTGCTGTTCAAGTTGCTCGATTTTTTGAAGGAACTCTGGGATTCTGTCTTTATGTTTGCCGTTCATTTTTCCCGCTCGTTTCCAATGCTTTCAAAAAGATCACGAATTTGGGGCTCTTTTCGCTCTAACCTATCCAAGATGTAGATTTTATACTTAGGTGAAATGCCGTTCATCAAGTCGACAATCCTACGAAGGTCGGGCCGCGCACCCTTCAGATCATCCTTTCGCGCCTTGATTTCTGCGAAAATCTTATGGATGCGAAACAATGCAATGATGTCGCTCCAGTAGGGATTAAGGCCAGTTGGCGTGGGGTGGTTTGTATTGCCGCAGCGAATCTCCTGTTCAAGCTTCTTGACGACCTCAATACTATCCCAAGGATCGCCCATCGGCATGTTGGGCATAGGTTGAATGTCGTGCAAGCCCTCTCGGATGTATGATTCCGCAGCAGCTTTGTTCTCGTGGTATAAATGTAAGCTGGCCACCGAATGGGTATACCTGCCAAGGCCAACAACGAGTTCACGCGCGGCTATCTCTTGCAGCATTGTGAATGTGAAAATGTCATGAGGCAACCCCATGAACGCATCGTTTGACCGCATATGAGTATGCATCAAAAGTTGCTTTTTCCTAATTGCGAACTGAATGGTGCACGTGCAAGGCTTGTCGCCGTTCTTTGGCCTAGCATCAGCGTTGCTAAAGATTTGGATGACAGCATTTCTAGAGCCTTCCCGCTCTCGAAGCGTCCGAATGACGCGATCCCATTCGCTTGAATTCGCGCGTTTTTCTCCGGCATTTTCACCGAAAATTCTTGGGCCATAAGCCCCGTTCGCCTTAACTTTGTTTTTGATTAGTTCCCCATAGGTTGGGATGTAATGCTCAATGAATTCGACGCTGTCACTGCCAGCAAGATACCAGAAAAGTTCGCCAAGCGGGCTGAATATCTTGGCCTTGGAAAGTGATCTGCTTGAGCGCGCGCGCGGGTTCGATAATTCCAAAATCGCGCCGAAGATCTCAATTGTGGCACCCTTTTCAGATACGACATCGAAGTTGCCACGCCCCTTCAAAAGCTGTGTGAACACGGCTCTCATTAAGTCGTCTAGGCTATCAGCGCTCGCATGGAACAAGGGAACCCAACCTCATCTTTCGGTTGAATTTCATCTTTCTTCCGCCAAAGGTCAAGGCGCGCTTTATGCTTTGGTTCCCTATCGCGGAATTCGCTAAGTCTGGGCAGGAATGTCTCCAGCTCTGCGGCATCGTCTATCATTCTGGGCCGTTTTCTGTTGGTTTGGCATCGCCCCAAACGCGGGCGATGGTGGATTGGATTTTCGCTTCGAAGCGGGCGATGAGGTCGCGGTTGCCGTTGACTATAGCTTGTTCGGTTTCGATTTCGGCGATGATGGCCTGCTGCACCGCCATTTCTGGCGCAGGGATCATTTCTTCCTCGATAACTGCGCGGGGGACGCGTTGAAGCCCGCCCGTGCCTGTCATTTTTGCGGTGGCGCGTTCGCGGAAATCTGGTGTTGTGAGCCAGTGGCAAAGCCATTCGGGCAAGGCTTCCGCACCAGCGCGAACAACGTAAAATTCGCTTGAGCCGAACCCGATGCCGTTCATTAGGCCGCGCGCAATACCTGCCTTACCATTTTCAAAACATGGCGTGACCTTGGCGACCAAGACATCGGAATCGCGAAAGTAGGTGTAGCTGCCCGCCACTTCTTGCAAAGGCTTCACCTCTGCAGGCACGAAGCGAATATTGTTTTCATTAAGGATCGCCATTGGCACAAATGAAACCGCAGTTTCGGGGCTAAACTCCCGAACTTCGCTTTTCTTTGGGTTTACTTCTGCCACATCAACGAGCGGTCGCATTGGCCATTCTGGATCAATTGCGATGTGTGGGCGGTAGTTGGTGATGACAGCGCGGGCACCGTCGATGACGCGCTGGTATGCTTCGACCTCGGCCACAATCTCGCGCTGCACCTCTAGGGGGGGGGAGGGGAATTTCTACGTTCGCGACAATGCCGCTGTTCAGGTTATTCACTACACCGCCTGTCGCCTGCTTTTCGAATTGAGCATAGACAGACTGAGACCCAAGGATGAGATAGAGGTAGTCTTGATCCAAGTCCGACTTATTCTTCATGCGCAGTAAGAGCCAACCGTCATGTATGCATCCGTCCGTCGCCATGATGTAAGGTCGGCCAAAGCTCATAGAGTTGGAAAGTAGAAAGTCCCCAGGCTGGACATATCGGGATTTCGCTGCACCCGCTTGCGAGACCTTTTCCTTAGTCGCAGTGATGAATTTTCCACCAATTGGTGCATCACCGATCTTGATCCAGTTCACTCCGTCAGGTGCGTTTGTTATGAAATCTTGGATTGGTCTCGGTGAAGCGCCCCTCGATATTTCGCAGACTTCACCGATCTTAACGATGGGCCATTGCGATTTGGCTTCTTCGCTCGAGCGATGCTTTTCGGCACTGAGGTTGTAGTTGCCGTCGTTTGCCAGCGCTTCGCGGGAAACCGAGAACCCAAAGGCGGTTTCCAGCCCTTCTCCTCCGCCCACCCGCGCCGCCTGCAACCATGTCCCCAGCTCACCTTTCACCTGTGCCAGCTGCGACCCTTTCACCGCTTTGCGCTGTGCGCCAAGGGCGAAGCCGTCATTTTCAATCTTGAAAAAGGCCACGTGTTTGCTGGCCCGCGCCACAACGCGGTCAAGGATCAGGATACTGGTTTTCACGCCCGAATAAGGGTTGAACACCCCTGCGGGTAGGGAAATGACTGCTGCAAGATAGCCTTCGACTAACATCTTGCGCAGGGCAACATAAGCGGTCTGGCTTTGGAAAATGATCCCTTCGGGCACAACAATGGCCGCGCGCCCTTGAGGGGTTAGGTGTTCGGCGATATAATCCACAAACAGCACTTCGCTGCGTTTGGACTGCACTTGAAAGCGGTTGTGCGGAATGATCCCGCCTTTGGGCGACATAAAGGGCGGGTTGGCCAGCACAACATCTGCAGTTTCCTGCCATTTCGTGTCTGTGGTTAGGGTGTCATATTCTTCGATTTTGGGGTCTGCAAAGCCATGCAAATACAGGTTCACCAAAGACAGGCGCACCATATCGGGGGATATGTCATAGCCCTTGATATTGCGGGCAAGGCGTTGGCGATCTTCGCCACTCAGCCTATCACCTGCATAGCGCAGGGGGCTGTCTAAGGCTTGCTCGGCCGCGTCCCCTCCCAGCTCTGGCACAGGAACGGCAGGGGCCGTCGAGTTTTGTTTCAGGATGTGCTTGTATGCCGAAATCAGGAAACCCGCTGTGCCGCAAGCTGGGTCAAGGATCACTTCGTTTTTCTGCGGGTCGATGATTTCAACCATAAAGTCGATGATATGGCGGGGGGTGCGGAACTGGCCCGCATCGCCTTGGCTGCCCAAAACTGAAAGCAGATATTCAAATGCATCGCCCAGCTTTTCGCTGTGATCGTAGGTAAAGCTGTTAATCTCGCGCAAAAAGGAGCGCAGGGTTTCGGGGTCGCGGTAGGGCAGATAGGCATTGCGGAAAATCTGGCGAAATAGCGCGGGCAGCCCTTCGTTTTCGACCATTTTGGTCAGGGCTTCGGAATAGGTATTAAGCATATCTTGCCCTGTCACACCGGGCGCGACCAGTTTTGACCAGCGATAGCGGACATATTCGCCCGTAAAGAACGAAGGCTTGCCGCCCAACTGCTCTGCGTCCAAGTCCATATCATCCATGAACTTGTAGATCAGGGCGACAGTGATTTGTTCAACTTGGCTTTTCGGATCGGGCACTTTGCCGACAAGAATATCGCGGCAGGTGTCGATGCGGCGCTTTGTTTCACTGTCTAGCATTTTGGTCTTCCATCACAAAAAGGGGTTCAAGGAAACGTAGTCCTTGATGTATTCGGGCAAGCGTTTGCGCCAGTATTCGGGCACAGCGCGCAGGTCTGCCATTGTGAAGCTGGGGTTTACGTTTAGGTCTGCGAATTGGCCAGCGTCGATTTTGGCGCGAACGATTGGGTCGCGCAGATAGGCCTCGAAGTAATACCGAATTTCGCAGATGCTTTCGCCATCTTGTGGTTGCTGATCGGCAAGGAATTTCTGGAACTCGTCCTCGATCAAATCAGCCTTGCTCTTGAATTTCGGGATCAGGCCAAGGGCCTTTTCGATCAGCTCGCGCACCGAAATACGGCGATCCACGCCAGAGGCTTTGCGCAGTTTTTCAAGGTTGAAGTATTCGGTTGGCTTGTCGAATAGCTCTTCAATCACGTGGCGGGTCGCAGCATCCCAGTTTTGCTGTTCGACCAGTTCGGATAGTTTGGAATCCGCGCGAATTTTGTCTTCGAATTTGCCGAACAGTTCGCGGTCAATCCGCATCCCCTCTTCGCCGATTTGTTGCTCAACTTGGGTGACAATTTCGTCAGGGTCAAAGTTTTCATATCCGCCCAAACCGCCAAAAATGCTTTCCCCGTCATCACCCCCGCCTGCAACCAACGTCGCGGTTGTCGGTTTGGGCAGTTCAATCTCTTGATCATAGCGAAACTGGGTTTCGAAATATTCGCAATTGGCGAAGAAGTCGAACAGGCGATAGGCCGTTTTTGGGTGACTGCCCAGCACGGCCTTCTGGGCAGGGTCGAACATCTCTTCAATGAAGTCATGCTTGCGTGTTCCGCGCCCTTTGACCTGCACAAAGTCCGAGGGCGAAAAGATGGGTCGCATGAGAGCCAAATTCAAAATGTCAGGGCAATCATAGCCCGTTGTCATCATGCCCACTGTGACGCAAACACGGGCGCGGCTGGTGCGATAGTCAGGCAGAAAGGGACTGTGGCCGCCCAGATTGTTGTTCGCAAAATTAACCGTCATCTTTTGCGCGTCTGCCACGTGGCTGGTCACTTGCATCGCAAAGTCGGATGCATAGCGATTGGGCCAAAGCTGGTCAGCCATTTCATTCAGGATTTGAGTGATTTTCGCCGCGTGGTTCTGGCTGACCGCAAAGGCGATAGTTTTTCCGAACTCGCCTGATATTGGATCGCGCAGCCCATTTTGCAGTAGGGCCTTACAGATGGCGGCGTTGGTTGTTTCAGAAAAGAATTTCTTTTCAAAGTCGCGGCCTGCGAAGGCTTCTTCAACTTCGTTTCCTGCGTCGTCCAGAGATGTTACGACATAGCCTTCATCGGACAAAAGCTGCGTTGTGATCCCAGTGCGCGCGTCGATCACATAAGGGTTGATCAAGAATCCTGCTTTCACCCCATCCAAAAGCGAATAGCGAAAGGTTGGCTCGCCCGTCTCGCAACCGAAGGTCTTATAAGTGTCGAGCATCATGCGCCGCTCAGTTTCGCGCGGGTCGCGGTCGGATGTTTTGTCGGTGGACTGTTTCAAATAGTCCTTCGGGGTCGCAGTCAGGCCTAGTTTATACCCAATGAAATACTCGAAAACTGCCAGCGCATTTCCACCAATGGAACGATGGGCTTCGTGAGAAATTACCAAGTCGAAATCCGTTGGGGCAAATAGGCGTTTGTATTTGTCATCGAAAAGCAGCGACTGCACAGTCGTGACCACGATGTCAGCTTTGCGCCAATCATCCCGCTGGGCTTTATAGATCACTGTCGTGAAGTCATTCTTCAAATAGTCTTTGAATGCCTTATCGGCTTGAACTTCCAGCTCTAACCTATCGACCAAAAAGAGGACGCGCTTTGCATTGCGGGTTTTCAGAAACAGCTTGATGATGGCGGCAGATGTCAGTGTTTTGCCTGTCCCAGTGGCCATCTCAAACAGAAAACGGGTAGCACCTTTCTTGGCCTCTTCTTGAACGCGCTCGATTGCCCTTCGCTGGTAGGCCCTCAAAAAGCGAATTTTTGTCTTTTCCAAAAACGCGGCTCGTTCGGCTTCAACTTTCCAGCCTGCTTCCTGCGCGTAGTTTGGCATTTGGGTGAGTGCGATATAGTCAAGATCAACCTTCTCACTGGCAAGCCGATCTGCATCAGGCGTAAATGCGTAGTGGTTTCCGATGTCGGTCGGGCTAGGAAATTTTGAAATGATGTTTGGGTTGCCTTGCTCCAAATCCCAAAGGTAATGCAGGTTTCCGTTGCTAAGGATTACAAAACGCGCGTTTTGTGATCTGGCATACTTTCGCGCCTGCTCCTTCGCGGAAAGCGGATTCTTGTCTTCGGATTTGGCCTCCAGAACGATCAGCGGCTTGCCGTCGGCTCCCAAAAGCAGGAAATCTACAAACCCATCGCTGGTCTTTTCAAGGTCGTTTCCAAGGTCATCCAGAACGTTTTGGGTCACCTTTACATTCGGCTCCAGAACGATATTCGCTGGCCCCTTTTGATCATCGAAGAACCGCCAACCTGCTGTTTCAAGCAGTTTGTTTATCTTAATCCGCGCCGTGGCTTCTTTGTTTGCCAAGATTAAGCCTCACTCAAATACCGCTCCAACTGGGGAACAGTAGCGTTAACCCGCCGCAAGATGCCAGTGAAAAAGAGCGACTTGCGGAGCCTTGGCCTTTCCTAAAGCCAAGAGCCTTGCCTCACTTTTCCCAAGTAAACCGTTTGCGCGGGCGTCGCGGCCCAACATGATACTTGCGCGCTTTGACCCCACATATTTTGTGCAATTGATTGCACACGGCAACCTATAGTGCCGAAGTCTATTACTTGCTGTCGGCATCAAGAGCTCACTAGATAGTGTTTTTCGCTTACCCAGCCTTGGAAGCGTGTCGAAAAGTGGTGGGCAAACCTCTTTGTTCCTCTGCGTCGTCAAAACTGTCTATGGGACATTTCTTGGGCGACTGTAGACTCAATTTCCCCCAGACCTCTTGCGGAAAATTCCCCGAAATTTTCCCGCCGAAGCGATCTGCGTTTACCGTCGAAGTCGGGGGGCTTTCGGAATTTACTTGCCCCTACAACAAGACCCCCGCCGCATTTCCTTCGAATAACTCCCCCGCACGGACATAACGGGCCAGCATGGTGTCCGAGGCGTGGCCCGTTTGGGCGCGGATTTTGAGGGTGGAGATGCCCGCTGTGGCGGCGCTGGTGGCAAAGCCCGCGCGCAGGCTGTGGCCTGAGAAGCCCTCGGGCGCAATGCCTGCCGCTGTCAGCCGTTCGCGCACAATGCAGGCCACCGCATCGCCTGAGAGGCGCTGAGAAGCCTCTAAGTGGCCGTGGCGGGTGATGGGGTGGAAGAGGGGGCCAGAGGCGCATTCTTTCGCTGCCAGCCACGTCTCTAGCGCAGCCACGGGGCAGTGGCGGGTGCGACCAAAGGGGATGCCGATTTGGCGGCCAGCGCCGTTCTGGTCGGTCTTGCTGCGGCGCAGGGTGATGATCAGCCCTTGGCGGACGATTTCTACATCCCCCACATCCAGCCCCACCAGTTCAGACCTGCGAAACCCGCCCGCAAACCCCAAGATGAGCAGGGCGCGGTCGCGCGTGTCTTTCAAACTGTCTCCCATTTTGTCCAGAACGGCAAAGAGATCATCGCGTAGCAACGGGCGCGCTTGCCGCTGGGCCGTGCCGTGTTTGCGGCGCAAGCCTTGCAGCGTGGCCTTGACCACTTCGCTGCGGCAAGGGTTGGGCAGGCTTGCCGCCTCATGCGCTTTGGACAGGGTGGCAATGCGGCGCTGGATGGTGGCCACAGACAGGCCCCCCGCGTGATCCGCGATATAGGCGCAGATCATGGCAGGGGGAGCGGGCAGAACCCCGCCCCAATCGCGGAAATGGCGCAGATCGCTTTCATAGGCCCGTTCGGTGTTGGCGGCGAGGCTGTGGCGCAGCAGGTCTGCTGCGGCTTCGGTCAGGGCTTGGGGGTCACTTTGCGTAAACGAAATGCTTGTGCAGTTCACGGAAGGGTTTTCCTCAACGCGCCCTTCCACCCCCCCATTTTTGACCTGTGATAAGTGAAGATTATCCGAGGTTAGGATGAAATCACGCATCGCGGCCTTCCTTCATTACATCGCGGCGGGCGATGTTGAGGGCAGGGATGGCCCCGCGCATCATGACCATCAGGTCAACGGCCAGCGCAGGCGGAAGGCCCATACATTCGCGGTTCATCGAATCCCGCAGTTTGTCGCTGGTTGGGCCATCAACGCGGTTGAGGCAAAGCCCGCTTTCCACCCGAAACAGCGCTTGGGCCAGAAACTCGACGCGGCCCGTGGGGGAAAGGTTAGCCCGCGCCCAGTCACCTATGGCGGGGTCAGTGGCCAAAAGCTTGCCCAAGGCGCTGCGCCCTTCGCGGGTGAACATGTCAAACGTCCAGCTGGGAAGGCCGCCGATCATCACCTCTGGCGGAAGCGGGTCTTGGTGGCGATCATCCTTAATGCCGTTTTCCAAGGACAAGAGGGCAACCAATGGGGCCAACACTTCGCCCGTGCGCCGATAGCCTTCGCGGGCAATGGCAAGGGTGGTGGGGGCAACCCCCAGCTCATCCAGAATGTCGAAAGCAATGTCGGTGCTGCCACGCCGATGTTGACGAAGGGGGGGCGGGTCAAGCCGCCGATCCGCAATGATCATGCGCAGCGCCAAGGCGCGCAGGGGCAAAAGCTCGGTCGTCAGGGTAATCAGCCGCAGGCGCGACATCAGCAGCGGGGCAAGCCTTTGGCGGTTGTCATTCAGGGCGGGCCAGCTATCGAGCAGACACAGCAAATCATCGGCCGCGCGGTTTTTGCGCGCACTCGCCATTGCCTGCGTGATGGCAGCAGCAACCGCCCATTCGCCGCCAAGGCTTTGGCGCACCCTTTTGCCTGCGAGGGCCGCTGTCACCATCCCCACCGTGTTTAGGTCTGCAACCCCTATATCTTCAAAGGCGATAATCCCCGCACGTCGCCAAAATCGTTCAGGGTCGTGGTGCAGCAGGGCGGAAGCGGCTTGTAGGGCAAAGCCGCTATGCCCGCGCCGAACGGCCTTTTGCAGCAGGCTCATGGCCTGCCACGGGGTCATGGGGATGGGGGATGGTTCGGGGGGGATGCCCCCATTTATGACCGCTTGGCGCAGCATATCGGCAAAGCGTTCGTTTGGGTTTTTGGCCATGTTCATGATTGGCATTTACTCCTCCTTGAGTAAGGGGGAGCAGAACCGTTGTGCCCTCGGAAAACGTATTCAAGACCGTGCCACAGGGAAGCAAAAAGCGGCTGAGGGCGGGAGATTTTTGGGGGGGCTAATGGGTTGATCTGATAACCAAAAGAAACATACCAATCTCAAGAGCTTGGCGCTGATCAGATTGGTTCAAATTGCGATGCCAACCACAGTTCCTTCAATGAAACCGCATCTCGCGAAAGGTCAGGGAAATTCGGCGGCCACGCAGGTGCTTTTGCCCGCCCATCACATCACTGCGCCGTGCTGGTATGGCATGTGTCCAGTCATTGCGCGAAGGCCCAGAAAGGATAAGCAAACTTTTAGGTTCCAGCCAAAGGGCTGCGACCTCGCCATTGCGGACGTGCTGCAATTGCATAACGCACGGAGATAGCAGGCTCAGAGATGCAATCACGTCGCCAAAACATGGGCAGCAATCCACATGCGCCGAAATGCCCTGACCTGGCAGATATTCGTTCACAATAACCTGATCGGGCAGGCGTGAAAAATGTCCCTCATCGTGCAGCCTTTGCGCCAGTGCCTGCAAGAAATCTGGCAAAGGGCCAAGATAATCTTCGCGGCGCGCTTGCCGCGCCTTGTAGTCGTACCGATAGCCGTAATGCTGAACCCGCCGCTTTAGTTCATCCCGCCAAGGTCTTGCGTCAATCTGTTGGGCCAATTCCAAAGCTTCTGCCTGCGGCACAAAATCCGCAACGTAGGCAAGACCAGACGGCAGTTCAGACGGAAAAAGCGAAAGTTGCGAAATCTGTGCGGCCATTTATCGCGGTTCCTTCATTGCTAGTGTTTTGATGAACATAGCCTGCGAAATGTTTGGGATTGAAGGTGTAAACTGCGGGAGGTTGAAAGCCTGCCTTTTGGGCCGCCAAATCCATCTTGAACGCACCTTCATAAAAAGGGCTGTCCACGGTTGAAATAATAACCTGCCCTTTTGGTTTGAGATGCCTAGTGCAGCTTTTCAAAAACCGCGTGACCAGAACATGATTTGGATTTTGTCCATACAAAGGACTGCGCGAGGCAAGATTTGGGAACTGAAATACAATTGAATGAAACTGGCGTTTGCCAAACGACGAACCCAGATCAGTTGCGTCGACGCCAGTTTTGACCTGCACACCCAGCTTGAGCAGCGCTGCCGCGTTACTGTAAGCGGCATCCCCCAAGTCTTCCTCAGCCTCGTAACAGGTTGAAATCAAGGCTTGTGCGGAAACACCCCTTTCCCGCGCAATGCTAAGGGAAAAGCTGAAATTTCCTTCGCCAACGAACAACATTTGCCCAAACTGCGCACGCGCCGCAAAATCATAATGCGACGGTAACTTGTTCAACTTCTTTTGCCCAAGCAGCGATGCGGTTGGGCGAGTGGCCGAGCGCACTGCATCATAGAGCGTGGCACCGCGAAATTCGTAGGTCATTGGCGATATATCCCAAACATTTGATACAAATGATGTTCGTTCAGATAGGTTAACAGGAACTTTACATGCGGTGCGATGGTTCTATCGGGTGACCTTTGGATTGTGGCCATTCACCCGCCTGACTATCACTTCCATCCAAACCCAGACAAAAATCGCCGCCAAAATCGCGGCGGCTTGCGGCGGAGCGGGAACGTTCTGGGCGGTGCTGGCATCTACTGGAACGCGGGCGAAGCTGCGCTTGGATGCTGCCTTATATGCCTTTCAGGATTCTTGCAGTTCCTGAGCTATTGCCTGCCGGGTTCCTGTCCTTCTCTCTCTCAACATATCAGGGTCCCCCAAGTCTCTGCGCATTTGGTGCGGGATATCTGCTTGGCACGTTGTTTTCCCAGAAAATGATGGGTTCCCCAGAATCCCCTGTCCATAGCGACAAAATGTTTGTGCAATTAACTGCAAATCATTCTTTGTGCATTTCCCCTTTGAATTCGGAATCTTGCTGAAGCCGAGGGGGGTCGGTTTAGACCGGGTTGGGGCCATGTCTCCCAAACAGTCTTTTTGGGCGATTTGTCCCCACTTTGGACAAGGTTTTGGACAAAAAATTGTCTTCCCGTGCAACGCGGGCAGAACCGCATCGATTACGGTTTCTCTAGTTTTGTCTTTTTCACCAAATATGCAGCCAAAGCATTGGCGGTATGCTGTTTCTTGCTGAACAGTCCTGAATACATCAGGTATGCACCCCACTTGTTCCAGATTTCCGTGGCGTCCCATTTTGGGTGACCATGCGATTTGAACCATTTGCGGTACTCTGCCCGCTTTTCTTCTGGCAGAAGCTTTAGGGCGGCAGGCAGTCCGCGCAACTTCACTGTATCGGTGAACATTTCCCAGATGTAGTCCTTGGGCTCTGTGATTGGCTTGCTGGGCAAAGTCACAATCGCAAGACCTGCGAAAGGGTTTTTGAGTTGCGCTAAGGTTGGAAGAGTTAACCCTTTCGGCCGCAAAATCCGCTCAACCCGAACCCCTTCGTAAATTGGATGAACTTGGCCCTTGTCTAATCTTTTCTTTCCCCTGTCGTAGATGCGCGTCGAATTGCCAACGTTAGTTTTGCCAAGGACAATAGTCTCAATCTGACCCTCTTTTGACCATGTCTTCGCAGTTGTGGTGATGTCAGGCACGACATGAATCTCTGCCATCTTCAAATTGGCAAGGTCGGTCGATACTTCAATCTTGGTGATTTTCCCATGGTCATGAAAATAGCGGAAACCCTGATGCACAAAGCAGGTCAAGTTCGCATACATCAGATCAAAATCACCTACGGTCATGGCGCGTGGCCAGAGATCTAGGCAGATTTCTCGGACACGGCCGCCAGCTATCAATTGGCCGTGTTTGTTATAGTTTTTGCCATCTGCATCGTGCTCTGGCGCTTTGGAAGGGTCGTGCGTCGGAGCTGTAACCCTCCAGCTCAGGATTGGAAAGTTTTCCGTCTTCATTGCATTGGTGAGCACCAATCGCCGAGGGAACCTCCAGCCGAGCTTTCTCACATTATCTAGTAGGATCTCTTTGTTTCCCAGCTCTGTGTGAAGGGACTTGTAGAAGGATTGCTGATCAGCGTCATTGGCAACCTTGACCACGATAGACATTGAATCAATGAAAGGTGCGAAGGGAACGCCGTGCAGTGCAGCTATACTTGGTTTGTGAGTAGGCTGAGTGTCATTTTCCGGGTTTTTCGGGGTTGTTTCGAGCTTGTTATACTTCAGCTTTGTCTTGACGATCTTTACAACCACTCATTTTCCCCCATCCACGACGGAAAAAGGCCATTTCTTGCCAGCAAAGGTTGTGTATTTCCGCAGCCATTCATCATCTATCTCCAGTGAAGGGAGATTAGCACGTTTGGCCGCCAATTTCTAGCTGTCTGCTGACCAGAACCCCATTGAGCGGGGCTCTTTCGCAATGAAAGGCCAAGACAAAAAAGTGTCTCCGAAAAATCCCCCGAAATTTTTCCGCCGAAGCGGTCTGCGTTACGCGGCGAAATCGGGGAGCTTTCGGAATTTACTTGAACTTGGGCGGTCTTGGGCTGCTTTTGGGGCCTCGTTGGCCCGCAGGGGAGAGAGATATAGGCCGCAAGCGTTTGGGCTGCATGAGGCCCCAGTTTGCGGCCTATGCCTTAGTTTTCGGCTGGTATCACTGGGATGTCATCCCGCTCTGGGTCAAAAATGAAGAAATACCGGCCATTGGGCAGGGGCACTTCGGCGATGCCGCAGCGGTTGATGGCGCGCACGGCGGTTGAATAGATGTCCTGTGCTTCCCAGTAGCTCAAGCTTGTATCTGTTCCAGCTTCGTCGGGTGTCAGCGGTTTTCCGTTGCCGCCCGTTGTGCCCGCTAAAGCCAGATTGTTCGTTTCGATCCGATTTCCCGAAACAATGACCAATACGGCGATGCCGCCTTTGCCATAGAGCCGCGCCAAAGTGTCGCCCGTTCTGTCCCCGTCAGACATCCAATAGGGCATCTGGCGGATGGCGGTGATCCAGCAGTCGGTTAGGGCGCTGGTGTTGATAGTTTCGCTGACGCGGTTTGTCAGTGGGGTGATCACAATATCTTCGCTTTTGGCTTTTCCCGCGATTGTGCTCAGCGCCATTGCCGCCAAAAGCAGGACTGTCTTGTCGGCCCCTTTGCGCGGTTTCTTCCGTTTTTCTGGAACGAAGGCCCGCGCTATGCGGCGGATCATACTAAGGCGCGGTGGGGTATCTGGTGGTAGTGATTGCATGGATACTCTCCTTTTTGGAACACTATGTTCCGAAATATACTACCCATAATGTGCATGGTTTGAAGTGAAAAAACCGAACAGAACGTTCGGCATGGAAGAATTTGCGAAAAATCTCAAAAAGCGGGCGGCGGAAATGAAAATTTCGAACGCCGAGGCGGCGCGGCGCTGTGAATTGGAGGAACGCCGCTATGCCAATTATATCAACAATTCCCGCGAACCTGATCTTGGAACATTGGCCAAGATTGCCACGAAGCTTTCGGTGTCAGTCGATTGGCTTCTGGGCCTGACTGAGAAAAGACCAACCACGGCAGAAGACGACCTGATCGAACGCCTGTCTTTTGCGGCCAAAAGCCTGCCTCTGGATAAGCTGGAGATGATCGTCACCCAAGTCGAGGCCCTCACCCCCAATCGCCCCAAGCCTGTCGGGCGCAAGGTTACAGGGCTGGATTAGGGGTACATGCACAAGCCGCTGCAAGCAAGGTTTTGCACATTGGGTTGGCCCGCGCTAACTGTCGAAGGGCAGATCGAAGACAACCTTGTCTAGTTCTTCTTTCATCAGCTTGAAGGGTGGCTTGCTGCCATAATTGCTATGCACCGTCCCTTCTTCATGCCCCGCGATTGCATACTCCACGGAGCTTTGAACATTTGCATCCCTCATGAGGTCGATGAACTTATGGCGGAAGGAATGGAATGTGGTTTTGTCACTGGCAAGCCCAACTATCTTCATGTAGCGGCCCCACCACTTTGAAAAGTTGTGCGACATATACCCATCATTTCCGGGCTTGATCTGGATGAAAATGCGTTCTTGCCCCTCGCGGCCCTTGACGTAATCCAAAAGCCCCAGCTCGATCAACTTGGCATGGATCGGAACCTTGCGAAGGCTGGATTCAGTTTTGACTTGGTTCTTGCCTTCCTCATCCCGCCGCACTTCCATGACCCAAACACCTTCTACCTGATGCACGTCGCAAGGTTGCAACTGAACAATCTCGCCAAGGCGCATACCAGAGAACAATGCAATCAATGGCAGCCAGAAATAGTCATCACGAATGATTTTCGGCCCAGAGGTGCTGCGCCGCGATGCGCTCAAGCAGCCTGCGTAAAGCGGTGACTGGAACAGCGCGTTCAGGGTGCTGGTGCTATAGGAGTGGCGAGCATCCTTTTCGGAATAGCTTTTTGGTTTGACCGCCTTGATCTTGGTTCCGGGCACCGACGGAATGATCTCTTCATTATGTGCCCAAATCAGAAAAGCACCAAGAAAATCCACGTGCTTCTTTTGGGTGCGGTAGGCAATGACTGGTTGGTCTTTGTTGGCTGCGGCTGCCTGTTCTGCGGTCATTCCTTTGAAAGCAGGCAATTTCTCATAGTTGGTCGGTAGCCTGGACAAGACATCGCGCAACCGCTTTTTGGCGGTTGCATCATATTGGCGCAAAGGCCTGTTTGGCCCGAATAAGCCCGCCGCAATTGTCAGCGCTTTCAGGGTCGCGTCATAGGTCTTGGCCACACAGCTTTTCTTTTGATGGGCCAAATATTCCTCCATGACCTCGGAAAAGCTGGGGTCTTTCTTGGGTGCTGGGGGTGCTTCGCCGTGCAAGGGTGGCAGACCGTTGGCGGCCATACCCAGAAACAGCGGATCAGTTGGCATCGTGCCCGAATAATCCCCCGACAGTTTGGACGCCAATATGCGGGCGTGTTCGATATTGGCGCGCGCGACAGCGCGGCAGGCATAAGCAAAGAGTTCCGAAGCCTGCGCCTCTTTATCAGACAGCCCATCGGGCATTAGGTCTGTAGCAGTGGAAAGAAGGCTTGGGCTAAACTTGGCCAACGCCAGATCGGCGCGCAGCTGATCTACCCTTTCCCGCAAATAGGCCACTTCCGCCGCCACATCAGACATCGGGTCAGATGGCAACAGCATGGCCTTTTCTTCCCCGTCATTTAGGCAGGTCTGGAAATAGGCCCTGATCCGTTCGTCGATGTCTTCAAATGAGATATCTGGCATTTCGCGCAATTCTTCGAACAAAAGCTCGACCCAACTGGAGATTTCACGTGCGCTGCGTTTGGCTTTGGACAGGTTGTCCGTGCGCAGCGACACGGACACTTCTGCCCTTCGAAGCCTCCGCGTCAAGTGGCGCGGAACAGCCATGCGAAAGTAGTAAATGCGACCACGTTTTACTAGGCCAGATGTCAAAATCATAACGCATCCTGCTGGTCTATGTAGCAGACCTATGTAGCAGTGCGCGATTTTGCCCGATTCTGGGCCATTTCCCTGAAAAAGCCCCAGTAAAATAAGGCTAAAATGGCTGCATGGCGGAGGGGACGCGACTGCGGTCGAACCTTCTCTGGCTCGGAACTTCAAATCCGAAAGCTCGGCCATGCACTTCATCATGATTTTACTATTTTTATCAATTTCTTGAAAATCGTCCGTTCGCGATCTCGCTGCACCCCTTCGCCGACGTCGTCACGTCAATAGAACGCGCAATCTGCGACATGGACGGGCGGAACAGGATTTCAGCCAACTTCTTGCAAATCTCGAGCAGTTAAATGTCCTTGAAAGGCCAGGTTCAGAATCGTTTCCTCGGTCATATCAGCCCGAGCAAGCATGGACACAAGACACCCTGCCGAGAAAACGGCGCATCGGTCAGCGATCGCCATGATCTCTGGGAGTTCCGAAGATGCAACGATGATCGACAAACCCTCGCCGGCAAGTCGGTGAATAATGTCATAGATATCGGACTTTGCGCCGACATCGACCCCATGGGTGGGTTCGTCAAGGAGGAGCAGTCTTGGTTTAGCCATGAGCGCTCGGGCAAGGATGGCCTTTTGTTGGTTGCCACCTGACAGCGTTGGAATGACTTGCTCGGCCGAGGCCATGCGCACGCCCAGACGCAAAGCAAGGTCGTTGGTCTGCTCTGCTTCGGCAGCAGTCTTCATGAAGCCGAAAGTTGACAAAGCTTTCAGTGATGACAAGCTTATGTTTCGCTTGACTGAATGCGAAGGAAGGATGCCCCGCGTCTTTCGGCCTTCCGGTACAAGGGCGATCCCTGCGGCGACCGCGCGGGCAACCGATCCCGGTCGGATCGTGATGCCATCAATTGCAACAAAGCCGCCTGTGGCCCGACGAAACCCATAGAGCGTTTCCAGAAACTCGGTCCGTCCTGCACCCAGAAGTCCGAAAAGGCCGACAACTTCACCCGGCCAAACGTCGAGAGACACCGGCTTCAATGTCGCGCCGTCAGTCAAGCCTTCAACTTTGACGCGGGGTGTGGGGGTCTGTGTTGCGGCCCTTTCTCGCCACGAAAAGACCGAGGTGCGCCCAACCATGTCGCGGATCAGATCTTCCTTTGTCGTGGTGGCTGCCGTGCGATCGCTGACGAGCATTCCGTCGCGCAAGACGACAATCCGGCTGCATTGAGCGAGCGCCTCTTCCAGTCTGTGGGTGATCAGGATGACGGCGGTTCCATCGGCGGCAAGCTTTTTGACCAGCGAAAACAGGCGTGCCGATTCATGTGGGGTCAGCGATGACGTCGGTTCGTCCAGAATCAGCAGACGCGGGCGAGTGACGATCGCCTTGGCGATTTCAACCAGTTGCTGTTCTCCGGCGCGCAGCCTGCCAACCGGGGTCGAGGGATCGACACTGGACAGGCCGACTGTGTCCAACAGACCCGACGCGCGGGCGACCATCGCCTGACGGTCGATAAAGCCTGCAGAGTTTGACAGATAGTCGCCGAGGAAAAGATTTTCAGCCACGCTTAAGGATGCGGCCAGAGAAAGTTCCTGGTGTACAAACCTGATACCCGTCGCAATTCCCTCTGCGACCGACTCGGGCGCAAAGTCAGCGCCCGCCAGCCGCATGGCACCACCGGTCGGTTTGTGCCGTCCGGATACGAGGTTCATCAGGGTCGATTTGCCGGCACCATTTTCGCCCAGAAGTCCCAGCACTTCCCCCGCATAAAGGTCCAGGCTGATGCCCTTCAGAACCTGAACTGGGCCGAAGGCCTTTGAAAAGCTGTCGATCGACAGAAGTGGTTGCGGCACGATGCAGTCCTTTGGGGTTGGCGGCGCGCGGAGGGAGGATCGCGCGCCGCTCAGTCACGTTAGTTTGACGGCGTCATCAGGTTGCCTTCGACATAACGGACTTTGTCTGCCGGAGGCGTGCCCGTCACGAGCGTGTTGTAGAGCGTAACCGTGCCGTCGAAGGCTTGCTGGAAGGGCGCCTGATCGATCAGGCCCCACATCTCGCCGGACTTGATGTAAGCAACGTTGTCCGGCGTGTGGTCAAAGCCCACCACGCCGACCTTGCCGGTCAGGCCCAGATCCTTGACCGCTCGTGCCGCACCAAAGGGCCCGCCCGCGGTAACATAGACCATCTTCAGGTCGGGGTTCGCCGTGTACATGTCCTGCACCAGCGAATAAGCAACTTCGGCCTTGTCCTGGTTCTCGAAGGGCCCGAGGATCGTGATGCCGGGGGCATTTGCCTTGATCCAGTCAAGTGCCCCGTTCATGCGGTCGGTGTGCTGGACAGCGCCGAAATAGCCGGTGATGACGCCAAGTTTCCCTTGGTTGCCCATCTTTTCGGCCATGAACTTGCCAAGTTGCTCGCCCGCCTGCTTGGCATTCTGGCCGATGAACTGGATCCGGTCAGAGGGGTTGTTGCCTTCGGCGATGATATTGATCACCGGAACCCCTGCGGCGGTAGCCTCGTTGATGGCGCGCTCGGTGCCGTCAAAGATTGGCACGGTGACGATGCCGTTATAGCCCTGCGACACAGCCGCTTCGATCCCAGCGATGACGACCTCTGCTGTCAGCGAGTCGCCGAGGTCTATGTAATCCACCGTTGTATTGCGCGACGCCAGGTAATCTTTGGCAGCTGCCGCGCCTTCCGTCACTGGAACCCAGAAGGGGTTATTCTGGAATGACAGAAATGCAATGCGAAGCGGCCCTTTGGTGTTCTCGACTGCAGCGACAGTTGCGCCGCCGGGCAGGTCCTCCGCGAAAACGGGCAAGGCAACGGTAAGGGCAAGGGGCAGGATGGTTGTTCCGGCCAGGAAGGCTCGTCTGGTAAGCATAGGCATTCTTTTCTCCTCCAGTGTTGAAAGGGCGTGAGGTTCAGTCCTCGCGCCCTCGGCGAACGCCGTCGATTGCGACGGCGAGTATGATGACGAGCCCCTTCGTGACCACTTGCCAGTGGGACGAGACGCCCAGAAGAACGAAAGCATTCCCAAGGAGCGCCATCAGCAGCGCGCCCAGCACAACTCCGGTAATGGAACCCCGCCCACCCGCCAGCGCCGTGCCGCCAAGGATCACGGCGGCAATCACGTCAAGTTCATAGCCGCGGCCCAAATCAGGCCCTGCGCTTGCAAGGGTCCCTGCGAGGATGAGGCCGCCGAGTCCCGAAACCAGCCCGCACAACGCGAACACGAGGAGCCGAGTCGCCTCCACGTTGATGCCGGCAAGGCGGGCGGCAACGGGATTGTCGCCGATGGCATAGATGTTGCGTCCCAATCGGGTGCGGGTCGCAAATACGAAGAATGCAACGGCCAGAGCGGCCATCAGGACAAGCGGAACGGGCACTTGCCCCAGCCGTCCGGCACCAAACCAGGATGCCCAGCCGGAAAATGTCACCGGAATGCCGCCCGTCGCAAGCAAGGCAATTCCCCTGGCAATGGACAGCGTGCCAAGAGTTGCGATGAATGGATTGATGTTCAGTCGCGTGTAAAGGAGACCGTTTAGCAGTCCCATGCCAAGTCCGGTCCCAAGTGCTGCAATGATTGCCAGCACCTCGCTTCCCGTGCCTTGCGCCACAATCGCCGCAGCCACGGCGGACAATCCGATGACGGACCCGACGGACAAATCAATGCCGCGACCGATGATGACCAGAGCCTGCCCCAGCGCCACGATTGCGACAACCGAAGCTTGTCTGCCCACATTCAGCAGGTTGCGTTGAGTAAGGAAATACTCGCTTGCGAAAGTCATGAACAAGATGACGAGAACCAGCAGCAAGGCAACCGAGGCTTCTCGATGGCTTGCCAACTGACGTAGCCGGGTGATGAAACGACCGTTCATAGACCTGTCCTTACACGTAGCGGTTCCAAAGGTTCTCCAGCCGCTCCTGTTGGCCGGACTTCGGATGGGGCTCCAACCCCTCGGCGATGACACGGGCAGCGGCTTCTTCAAGGCTGCCTGTCAGCATTGCGTCCGCCTTCGGGCTTTCCCAGCCGGCATAACGCGCCCGGACAGCGCCCTCCAACTCGCCCGACGCGATCAGCTCTGCCGCTGCTTTCAGGGCGCGGGCGCAGGTGTCCATCCCGCCGACATGGGCAAGGATCAGGTCTTCCGGGTCCAGCGACTGACGGCGCACCTTGGCGTCAAAGTTCGTGCCGCCCGTGGTATACCCGCCCGCCCGCAGGATTTCGTAGAAAGCCAGCCCCTTTTCGGAGTGGTTGTTGGGGAATTGGTCGGTATCCCAACCAGATTGGTAATCGTTGCGGTTCATGTCGATGGAACCGAAGATGCCCAGCGCCGAAGCCAGCGCGATCTCATGCTCGAAGGAATGGCCGGCCAGGATAGCGTGGCCCTGTTCGATGTTGACCTTGACCTCTTTCTCAAGCCCGAATTGCACAAGGAAGCCGTAAACCGTGGCCACGTCATAGTCATACTGGTGCTTGCTGGGTTCCTGCGGCTTCGGCTCGATCAGGATTGCGCCCTTGAAACCGATCTTGTGCTTGTATTCCACCACCTGTTGCAGGAAGCGCCCCGCATGTTCGCGTTCAGCTTTCAGGTCGGTGTTCAAGAGCGTCTCGTAACCCTCACGCCCGCCCCATAGCACATAGTTCGCACCACCCAGTTTCAGCGTGGCATCCATGTTTGCTTTCACAGTTGCAGCGGCATAGGCGTAGACGTCCGGGTCTGGGTTCGTCGCCGCACCCGCCATCCAGCGCCGATGGCTGAACATGTTCGCCGTGCCCCACAAAAGCTTGGCCTTGTGGTGGGTCTGCTTTTCGCCAAGGTAGTCGGCGATCTCGTTCAGGTTCTTCAGGCTTTCTGCGAAGGTCGCCCCCTCGGGCCGCATGTCGGCGTCGTGGAAGCAGTAAAACGGCTGTCCGAGGATATCGAACATCTCGAACGCCACATCGGCCTTCATCTTGGCCAGCGCCATCGTGTCGCCGAACCACGGGCGCTCGAAGGTCTGCCCGCCGAACGGGTCGCCGCCCGGCCAGGCAAAGCTGTGCCAGTAAGCCACGGCAAAGCGCAGATGATCCTCCATCCGCTTGCCGAGGATCACCTCTTCGGGATTGTAATGGCGGAAGGCGAATTCGGTCGCGCTGCCCACTCCCTCGTAACTGATCGGAGGGATGCCTTTGAAGAAGTCGGTCATTTATGTGTCTCGATTCGGGCGAGGAAGGTTTCGGCTTCGCCGTCGGCCATGCGGATGACGTGGCGGTTTTCGGGATAGGCGCCCGAACCTACATCGGCGATAAACTCGCGGAATGCCGCAATGCGTTCGGCTTGAAGGCGGTCATATTCGGCGGCGAAGTTTCTGTAGACTTTGGAATGGCGTGGCATGTGGCCGCGGTTCTCGCCAAGGATGTCTTCGGCGAACAGATACTGCACATCGCAGCCAGCACCCGACCCCATCGACCAAAGAAGGATGTTGACCCGCTGGCTGATAGCAGAAGCGACTTCGACCGGCACGACCTCGATCTCGACAGCAAAAGCACCGGCGTCTTCATAAGCACGCACTTCGTCGAACAACGCGACAGCAGCATCGGCAGTCTTGCCGACGGCGCGATATCCACCAGTCCAGGTCACACGTGACGGAACCAGCCCGACATGCCCGACAACCGGGACATGTTCGTCGGCAAGAAACCGCACCGTCCCGAGACCGGCCGAGCAGTACAGCGCATCCGCGCCTGCCATGAGCATCTTGCCCGCAAAACGCAGATAATCATCTCGTGTTCCGGCTTCGCGATGATCAACGCCCGTCATCGAAAACAGCGTGGGCGCGACCTGCCGGTAATCGGGATGCGTCGCCAGGGCCGGTGGGATCGACACGATGTCGATCCCTGCGGCCTCGGCGGCGGCTGCCTCTTCCAGAGTGAAGACGCGCAGCATGGTCAACTGGCCCTTGCCCTTACGCGCGCGCAGGTCCGCGACTGTCGGCTTCTTGCGGCTCATGCCCTGCTCTCCAACCCGATTTCGACATGCCCGCCCGTCACACGGGTCGGATAGGTTTTCAGGTTGATACAGACAGGAGCCCGAAGGGCGACGCCGGTCTTGTAGTTGAAACGCCCGTTATGCTTCGGACATTCGATCTGATCACCCATCACCAGACCATCGGCGAGATGGACCTTTTCATGGGTGCAGAGGCCGTCCGTCGCGAAGCAGTTGCCGTCAGGGTCGCGGTATATCGCATAACTTGCGCCATCATGATCGAAGCGCAGCACATCTTCTGGGTCGATCTCGTCGATTGCGCATACAGGAATCCAGTTGGTCATCTCTTAGCCCATGCTTGCCCGCGCGGGCACGTTTGAGTGAAACTCTTCGCGGAAAGGCCGCGCGGTGGGTGGCAAGACCTTGCGCAGGTAATAACCCGGCTCTCGGCGCTGCCGCAGAACGGCTGGCACCATCTCGCGATAGGCGCTTAATATCGAAGGATTGGGCGCTGGCAGATCGTGCTTGATCAACTCATGCAGTCGCGGAAGTGCGTGATAAGGCACCATCGGGAACATGTGGTGTTCCACGTGATAGTTCATATTCCAATAGATCCAGCGACTAACGGGATTCATGAGAACAGTGCGGCTGTTCAGGCGGTGGTCGACCACATCCTCGGCCAGACCACCATGCTGGATCAGGCCAGTCATGAACATGTGCCAGCAGCCGTAGATCCTCGGCCCGCCAACCAGCATCAGCGGCAGCACCGAACCCATGCCGACAGCGACGGCAACAGCCGCAAACTGGATTGCGACGTGAATGCGGGCGGCAAATATCGCCGTTGGCACCTCGCTTGCCGGGATAAAGTCCCGTTCATCCGGCGTCAGAATGCCCGCAGCGTTCCGAAGCAAGACCTTGAAGGAGGTCCAGGTATCCATAACGCCGAAAAAGTGCAGCAGATTTGGCAGAATAGCTGTCGGGTGCATAAATGCGATTTCGGGATCGCGTCCGACGATGATGGTATCAGTGTGGTGGCGCGCGTGGCTCCATCGCCAGCTGACAGGATTTCGCATCACCATGAAACTGGCGATGTGATAGACAACGTCGTTCATCCATTGCGTCCTGAACGCGGTACCGTGCCCGCATTCATGCCACCGGCTGTCGCAGGCCGAGCCGTAAAGGACGCCGTAGACCAGAAAAAACGGCACTGCGGCCCAAGTTCCCCAGAAGACCACTCCGCCTGCGCCACTGGCCAGCAACAGACCCAGCCAGAGCACTGTATCACCAAGCGCGGGACCATCCTTGCGCTGCATCAGCTCTTTCATCACCTTGCGCGGCACCTCGGAATGGTACCATTCCGCTGAGGCGAGACCGATCTCCACGGCTTGGCGGGAGCTTGGACCGGTCAGGCTGTAATCGCGTTTCTGGACAAGTTTCGACGCGGTCAAGTCGCTTTCTCCTTGGTCTTGATCCCTTGTTGCAAGGGCCGGAAATTGCCCGATGGCTCAGGGTAGTCGTCTTCTGGTTGTCGGGAGATCGCGGTGATCGCGGTTTCGGCCGCAGCAATTGCGTCGGCACCGTCAAGCACCTTGAATGACAGACTGTAGGCACGGCTTTCGGAGGCACCGAGCCAGATCATTTCGCCGCGGTCGCGCGCGGCCTGGTCACCCAGCACGTGATGGGTCGATGGTTCGATTGCCATCGCGTAATTGCCAGATTGGAAATACTGCCACTGGTAGGTGCAGGGCAGTTGTGCCTTCTGCGTCGTCAACAGGAAACCAAGGCCAAGCCGATCGTTCATCACTGCAACAGGGACCGTGCCAGTCGGGCCCGCCAGTAACTCGTGCTGCCAAACCTGTTCTGAAAACAAAGGCTGCGGGGCGGGCACATCACGGTAGCCAACACCCTGCGCGCTGTAGTCTGCGCCAGCATGGCTGGCCCAAACCACATCCGCAACCGGGGCAACCAATCGGCTTCCAACATCAAGCAGCGGGTGGCCCAGATTGACGTGATAGAGCATCATGTGGGGTGTCGACCTGAAGCCTGCATTTTCGACGACGTCGATCAGCCGGATTTCGTCGCCGCCCAGATCCGCTTCGATCCGGCGGTGCAGGACGAGTTGTTCGCCAAAAACGGTTGCCTGAACCACTACGGCCTCAGCCCAGAGGATGCATCGGTTGCCGATCCAGCTTTCGCCGTAGCCGGTCAGGCGCGCGGGAACCGCCGTCAATCGTCCGTGCAGGACATGCGATACCTTGGTGCGATGCGGATAGCCGTAGTTTGAAGCATCGACAGTTTCCGGTCCCAAGATATGGTCCAGCCCGCAGGTCACCAGAAAGCCGGAAAATGACCGCGCCCAGCCCAGCCCGCTCTCGCCCTCAGCGTCGTGAAGGGATGGATGCCGAAAACCACTTGGCGAATGCCAACCGATCGCTCGCCCTTTGTGTTCGACCTCAGCGATATCCATCGCTCGGTCAACGAGCACTGTGAAGCGCAGACCCGAACCCGTGCGGAAGTCGAGCATACGCAATCCGCGCTCTACACCATCGCCGAGCGTCATCAAGCGGACGCCGCCGAACTGCGACAGCGCACCGGACTTTTGCGCAATTTCAAGGCGTGAGTTCTCCTGACCGTAGAGATGAACCACGGCAACCGCTCCTACTGGGGAAGGTCGGGGCGGAGGCGATGCCACCACCCTGACAGATCATTTTCTTGATGCCGTTCGCCTGGATTCCTCAATCAAGGAAGACCTTCGCACCGCGGCAAGCGGTTCCTTCTGTACGTTTTACCCCCCCCATGGTGCGCCCTTCGGACGTCTTCGGTGACGAGTTATGGCAACTTTTTATGAATGGTCAACTCAAATATAATCATTTCACGGCAGAAAATTTGCGATCCGATTCCAGGTTTTATCGTAACCATCTGATTTATATTTACTTTATTGGAAGGACTCGTGCGAACAGCCGAGCAGGACGGCCGAGCATCACGGAAAAGATCGTACGGCCCCGCAGTTCTGATGAGTAGATTACATCAAAAAACATCATTTACTAATGACGGAAACGGTGGCAGGTAGGGGAAACCATTTCGGAGAGTTGAATGAACGTGCGCATCACTCTGCACGATATCGCCCGCGAGGCCGGAGTATCGGCGGCAACGGTCGACCGCGTGCTCAACAACCGCGGGGGCGTTCGCAGGCGCACTCGGGAAGTTGTCATGGCCGTGGCAATCAGGCTTGGCTACGTCTCGAGTGACGATTTTCCGCCCGAACGACAAGGCAAGCAGGCCAGCATCACGCTGGTCTTCCTTCTGCCAGCTGGAACGAACAGCTTCATCAAGCTGTTGGCACAGCAACTTGAACAACAGGCGGCCGGACGAAGTGACATTGTCCTTCAGATTGAAGAGCTGGAGGGTTTCAACCCAGCCAAGATCGCCGCTCGTCTGTCCGATCTGAAGGACGTAGCAGACGGCATCGGCCTGATAGCGCAAGACCATCCCGTCGTGCGCGAAGCGCTGCGTGCCCTCGACCGTGCGGGCGTACCCGTGGTGACTTTAGCATCTGATGTGCAAAGCGTTCCGCGTCTTGCTTATGTCGGCATTGATAACCGCCAGGCGGGCCGTCTTGCCGGGCAGCTGATGGGACGCCTGCTACAACGGCAGCCAGATACGCACATCGCGTTGTTCGCGGGTTCGCTGTCCTATCGCGGCCATGAAGAGCGCGAGATGGGCTTTCGCAGTATTTTGCGGGACGAGTTCCACAACGTAAGTATCGTCGAAATGCGCGAAGTGCTGGACGACCGCGAGCGCGCTTACCAAGAGGCGAAATCGCTTCTAAAGCAGCATCCTGATGTAGCGGGGATCTATAACGTCGGCAGCGGAACGCAAGGCATCGCACACGCTCTCACCGAAGCTGGACGCGCGCTGGACGTCATACTGATCTGCCACGACGCAACAGATGGGAACAAGCATCTGCTCCTTAACGGAACGGTTGACGCAATAATCGACCAGAACGCCCGGGTCGAAGCGCGCGAGGCCTTGAACCTGTTGTCCGCAGCAGCTGAAGGCAAAGCTTACAACTTCATTCCGCCAAGACTGCAGGTGATCTTTCGCGAGAACATTCCATACGATTGAGTCGCAGGGCACTTACCAAGCGAGGTTGGCACGACAACCAAAGATGAGGCATGGGAAAGACCGCTGCAGACCGAAACAACCCTCATTCCCCTTTCTTGATCCAATCGCCCCGGGCGCAGAGGCCGACACTGTTCAGCAACATCTGAATCCGTTTTCGCCCGTCAGCACGTCGAGAAGTTTGAGGTTGATGTCCTTTTCAGCGCGACCACTGGAAAACGGTTAGCCATGGGTAATCAGGTCTAGAGTCCGGTCAGTGTCTTCAGAAGCGAATTCTCCTTTCGGAGTGCAAGCCGCCAAGCCCACCGGTAACGCGCCTGAGCTTAGGGTCAGTCAGGGGAAAGGCAGACGTCGATGCACCGGTCTAAATCCAGCCCGCGACGCGAAAGCCCGGACAGGCCTTCGCTGCATAGTCGTTGTGCCCCGAAACCTTCCGGATCGCCGTGCGGCTGTCGATTTCCCCGATCAGCAGCAGCGTGGCCGCCGCCTGAGCGACAGTGAAGTTCCTCTCGAACCGGTCGTCGGCTGTGGCGCCGTATCCGCCCAGAAGGCAAATCCCGATCGTCCCGCGATTGTGCCCTTCGACATGTGCCCCGATTTCGGTCTCGCGGCGCCCGGGGGCGACCGCGCCATCTCGATCGATGACCCAATGATAGCCGATGTCGCGCCAGCCGCGTTGTTGGACATGCCACCGCCGAATCTCGCCGACCTTCTCGGTCAGAGGACGCCCGGCCATCCAGTCGGGTCGGGTGTCGGCGCAATGCAGGATGATCTCGGTGACGGAATAGCGGGGAGCGCCTTGATAGATCATGGGATATCCTTTCCGGGATTAAAGACAGACGAAGAAGAGGAAGCCGGCTAGGACAGCGACGCCCCAGAACAGGGCTTCGCGGCGGAGATGGCGGAAGCGGTCAACCTTCCGCATCGCCGTCCCCTTTCGCCTTGGAGGTCCGGGTGCGAATGAGGTCGATCAGCAGACCGGCGATGGAAATGCCGCCCAAGCCCACGATGAAGGAGGCGAAGCCGTTGCTGTCGCCGTTCGGGGCCAGATCGCCAATCATCGGGCTGATAAGCGGATTGACGAAGGGCCCGACGTATAGGGCGCAGATCGAGCCCACGAGGAGCGAGGCCACGCCGTCTTGCCAGCGTTCGCGCAGGGTGACCCAGCGCACGATGCCGCCTGCGGCACCGGCGAGGGCGGTTTTCGCCTGATCGGTCATGATCCATGACCAGAAGTCGTTCGGGTTTGCCACGAAGAGCTCCTCTCATATCGGAAGGTTGGGATGCGGATTTGTTCTGGTTCAGGACCAGCTGCCGCCCAGCGCTGCGGCGGGGCCGAGGTAGATGCATTCGAAATAGCTGCCCGCGTTGACGACGGCTGCAGCCGCCACATCGAGGGCGATGGAGGGGATGATCGTACCTGCGGTGGTGATCTCGAAGGTGCCGTGGATCGACGCGCGAAGGGCGGCCGAGGTCGCCGCGGTGGCCAGGACACCGCCGCTGGCCGGAACATCGGACGCCGTGCCCGAGGTGGCGGTCGTACCGCCGACGGCCACGGTCCCCCGCGACCCGAAATCCTGCATCGACATCTTGCCGAAAACTGCCGAGCCCGCGCCCTTCAGATCGAATTTCGCCGAGCCGCTGGTGGTCGACATCGAGGTCAATAGCAGAGAACAAGTGAAGCGATAGGTGCCCGCCGCAAGGGATAGGGCGCCGTTCGTCGACCAGTTGAAGAGCTTCTGCGCCGTGGTGGCGCTGGTCAGGGTGTAGTTCGCTTGCAACACGCCATAGGCGGCGGTTGCACCCGAGCCGCCCGACAAATCGATCGACACCCCACCCTGACGCCCCCGGAACTTGCCCGTCGAAGAATTGTACCAGAGGTCGCCGTCCGCCACGGTACCGGGATCGCCCGCATTCGGGTTCAGCTGCAGCGCCACCATGGCGCGGACCCGGCCGGAGGTGCGTTCCAGTTGCAGTGCGTTGAACCAGGTCGCGCCGTCGCCCGAGACCTTGATCTGGAAATCGTCCGACCCGGTGAGGCCAAACTCTGCCCGTCCGGAAAACCCGGTCTGGAACAGGAAGGAGCCGGTGTCGCTGGCGGCGGCCTTGTTGACTTTGACCTGATGTCCTGCGCCCGCGTTGTTGAAGAGGCTGGCAGGGGCGTTGATCGACAGCCGGTTTGTGGCATCGGCGGTCGCGCCGCCCAGACCGAGATAGAGTGCCGAGACATTTGCCGCCGCCATGGCGATGGCGGACACCGTCGAACCAAAGGTGACGGTCGGACTGTTGATCGTCAGCGTGCCCAGCGCCCCGGCGACAGCAGAACCGATTGTGACGTTGGTGATCGAACCCGACAATCCTGCGGTGCCGAGGTTCACCGCCTTGGTGACCCCGCTCGTCGTCGCCCCTGTGCCAATGCCGAGAGTCGAGGCCGCAGCGGAACTGCCCACCGTGACGCTGGTGGCCGAGAAGGTGGTCGTGTTCTGAAACGTCTGGGCCACGCCGGACAGGACCGCGACGCTTGAAGATACGTCCGGCAGGGTGAACACCCTTGTCGCCCCGGCCGTGAAGCCCGCGATCTGGAAGCGGGCTTGCTTGGTTGGATCGATGTCGTCCTGCAGCGTGAAGACCGCGTCCGAGAAGACGCCGGTGATCAGCCCAGTCCAGATCCCAGTCCCAGCGTTGTAGAGAAGCAGTGTGTCGGTGCTGATGTCGGCGGCGGTCCAGCCATCGAGCGGCGCATAGAAGGCCCAAGCCCCGTCCTGCCAGGCAGCGATCTGTCCCGCATGTCCGGACCAAGCCCCGGTCGGCGCGGCCGGGAGGATCCAGCGCTGGCCTTCGACCGGGCTTCCGGGCGGTGAGGCCAGCGCCATGCTTTGGACGGTGACCTGCACCAATGCATCCAGACGGCGCAGGGCTTCGTTCACGGTGACATGTTTCTGCGACTGGTTCGCCGCGAGATAGGGCAGAACCAGGTTGGGCGTATCCGCCATGGGAAATCTCCTAGGGGGTGAGGATGGCCTCCGATGGCGCGCCACGGCCCAGCTGGCCGTTCTGGAAAACGCGCAGGCGCAGGCTGGTTAGAGGTGCGCCGAAATCGGCGGTCTGCATTGCGGCGGTATAGGTCCACGCGGCAACAGGCAGGCCGGTGACCGTTCGGATCACCGATCCACCGCCGTTCAGGATCTCGACGTCATAGGTTTCCGAAGCTTCGCCCAGCGGCACTTCCGGCGCGTTCCAGCTGTCGCCTGCAAGCGACCTGGTTCGGCGCAACCAACTGATCGCGACGTCGCCCGATCCTTGCCAAGCGCCCTTGATCCGCACTGGGCTCCAAGGGCGCAGACCCCGACCTTGCGGCGTGAACGCTAGCGCTAGATTGATCGCATCACCGGCGGCGCGGTCGACAGGTCCGATCCGCCAATTCCACGGCATACCCAGTTCCGCCTCCGTCACCGGCAGCGGCACCAGGGCCGAACCCAGAAATACGACCCGACTGCCGATCGGCGCCGAGGGCACGATGGCGTCTTCGGTGCCAGATTGGCCGCGCAACAGGCGTGTCAGTTTCCAGCGGCCCGTTGTGACGATGGTGGCCTGGCCGAACTGCAGCACTTCCCAGATGCCCGACGCTGTTTCGAGTGCCAGTGCGTTGGCGCTTGCGAACAGCTGCTCGTCGGTGACGCTCTGCAACGATCCGGACGCGATATCAACCAGCAACGCATTCGCCAGATCGAAGCGCCAGGACGGGCCAGCGGCAAGGTTGGCCGCCAGCGTTCCGAACTGGGCGGGCACTGAGGCCGTGGAGAACAGTGAGAACCCATCCAGCGAGGCACTGCGCCAAATCGCGGCCTGACCATACCATGGTGAAGCGGCTACAGCCGCCAAGGGGCGATAGGCAGCGACGTCCTCGCTCAGCTGCGGCAAGTCGAGGATTTCGGCATCGGGCGGGCCGTAAACCACCGGCACGGTTGTTGACACGCCGCGTGATGGACCGTCCGGCAAGCCATAGACCGTCTTTTCCCGTCGCGATGCTTCTACCCGCCGCGCTTCGCCATCGGCGATCTGTGTCAACGCGAAATCGAGGCTGCGACCGTCATTCTCGACCGAGACGACATCGGTCGGGTCCAGCGCCAGGCGCGAGGGTGGCAGGGCAAAGGTCGCGGTTTCACGGCCAATCCAGGCTTCGAACAGGGCGCGGCGGGCATTGCGATCAGCCGTGGCTGGGGGATGGGCAATGGCGAATTGCTCGGCTTGAACCCTGACGCTGTCAACGGTCACGCGGCGGGCTTCAACTGTGACAGCTTCATAGTCCTCGTCGGCCGACAGCATCCGCCATTTCAACACGCGCGGCAGTTCGGTTTCCTGGCCACGCGTGAACTCGATGTCCTCGCCCTCTGGCCGGTCGGCCGCGACGAGATCGGTGGCGGTAATCGAGGTCAGAGATGTGCCGCCCCGTGGCACGAAGCGCAGCAACCCCTGGCTTTCGACAGCATCGAAGCCGAAATACCGCGCCAAGGGGGCGACGGAGGCGCGCGGGCTTTCTAGCGCGGCGATGACAAATCCCGGCACGGCATCGGCCAGGCGCGAAACGTCGAGCGCGTTCGGATCGACGCCCGACCGAGCGCAGATGGAGCGCACCAGATCCCCGAGGCTGGCATTTCCAAGGCGACCGTTCAGCCAGTGCCCTACTTCCCAATTCGCCGTGTCGCCCCAGACATCGCTGCGTCCAGGCCAAGCGGGATAAGGACGCCCGTCCCAGCACCAGACCGCGCATTCGCCCATGTCGATCATCGGGGCGGCATAGACCGATGAGACCGGGTTGTGGGCGGTGTCCGACCAGTAAGCGATCAGGGCCTCCAGATATCGCCGCTGAATCGCATCGTCCCGCGCCCCTGATGAGAAATACGGCAACTCGCTTTCGGAACTTTTCGGGTCGAAGAATACGTTCGGCTGATTGGTGCCCTTGTCGACGGCCGGGCAGCCGATCTCAGTGAAGCGGATCGGCTTTGATTGTGGCACCCAGGCCGTGGCGCTGGCACTCTCGACGCCGCCCGGACGGTTCTTGTGGGCGTTGAACCACCAGCTGCGGAAGTCCTTAGGCCGGAAGACCCAAGGTTTGCCATAGGCACCGTCTGTGATTGCTGTTCGAGTTTGGGCATTCCGTGCAGTGTCGCTGGCATAGAACCAGTCGAAATATTCGCCGCCCTCGATGTTCGATTGCAGGTAGGCCGGGTCATGAATGCCCGACCAACTCCCTGAGGCATCGAGATGGCTGGCGCCGTCGCGCCAGTCCGACAGCGGCAGATAGTTGTCGATGCCGATGAAATTGATGTTGGCGTCTGCCCAAAGTGGATCGAGGTGGAAATAGATGTCGCCGGTACCATCGCCGGGCTGGTGGCCGAAGTATTCGGACCAGTCGGCCGCATAGCCGATCTTGGTGCCGCCTCCGAGGATCGCCCGACAATCAGCGGCAAGGGTTTGAAGTGCGGCAACGGCGGGATAGGTGCTGGCCCCAGATCGAGCGGTGGTCAGGCCGCGCAGTTCGGAGCCGATCAGGAAGCTGTCGACGCCGCCCGCCGCCGCACAAAGCTTGGCATAATGCAGGACCATCCGGCGATAACCCCATTCGGATGGCGAGCCAGTCCAGGTGATCGTCGTGCCGCTGGATGAAAAGTTGGCGGCTGCAGCGGACCCGAAGAAGGCTGCGATCTGGGTCGCTGCGGCCCCAGTCTTCTC
Source organism: Cypionkella sp. (assembly GCA_040398785.1). GTDB lineage: Bacteria > Pseudomonadota > Alphaproteobacteria > Rhodobacterales > Rhodobacteraceae > Cypionkella. Next base: position 54,287 of record JBBATJ010000002.1, read on the forward strand.
CACAGTTCCGGTTTGCCCGGCTGCGGGCGAAACGGTGATCCGGCCGCGCCATGGATACACGGGCTGGCCCAGTGTGGCGGCATTCGCGCTGTAGGGGTTCGGCAGGGTGTTTGCGGCTGGGACATCCATCATCGCAAAGGGATAGAACGTGACGCGCTTGCCTCGGGCCCGCAGGTCCTGGATCGCCTGCACCACTGCGAAATCCGCAGGCGTGCCGCCGAAAGCCGCGGCACCGCTGACCTGACTGATAAGATGCGCTGCGGTGCGGGTCACGCCATTTACAGCCCATGACTTCGGCGATGTGGTCTTGGTGGTGGTCTCCACGCCCGGCTGGATCAGGCAAGACCCGGCACGGAGATCGGTGCCGAACCAGCTGACGACCAGCGACACGCTCTCGAGGTTCGGTGCCAACTGTTCAAGGTTGTCCAGCGACGCGGGAAGGTCGGCTTTGCCGAAAGTGCTGTTCTGGTTCTCAGGGACCGTCGTGCCACCCGAGGAGCGCGTGATAGTCTCGGTCGCATAGACGAATTCGCCTGCGCCGGGGATGAGGTTCACGGCCCGGATCAGGCTTTCGGCGGAGCCGTCAGCCAGCGTCGGTCTGATCACCTCGAAAGAAAGCTGCGGGATGCGATTGCCGAACTTTTCGAGCGGCAGTTCCTCGAAAACCACATAGGCGATGCTCCGATAAGCAGGCGCGTTGCCCGCGCCCATCTTGGCGGTGATGAAAGGATCGGGTAGCTGCGTCTCGGTGCCGGTGTAGACGCGCCAGACGGCGCCGGGCAGATCGAAGGGTTTGCCATCGGCCCAGATGCGGCCGATGCCGGAAATCGGGCCTTCGCAGAGTCCGACCGCGAAGGAGCAGGAATAGGAATAGGTCGTGGTCTTGACCTCGCCACCGCGTCCGCCCTTGCCGCTGCCGCCTTGCGTCGTGGTCGTCGACTTCTCGAGGAAATCGGTCGCCCAGAAGATGTTGCCGCCGATCTTCATCCGCCCGTAGACGTTGGGGATCACCGCGCCTTCGGTGGAAGAGGTGACGCGCAGGCTTTCCAACCGCGCGCCTTCGGAAATCTGGTTCGGGGCGAAGGAGGCGATGATCCGGCTGTCGATGATCGTGCCGATGATCGAGCCCGCCGCCTGGCCAATCACGGCACCGGACAGCCCGAGGATGGTGCCGCCAAAGCCCGCGCCGATTGAGGCACCGGCGGCAGCAAGGACGATGGAGGCCATCAGAACACCTCGGCGGGATTGACCGGAGCGGGCGCTGCCGGAAACTGGAACGCAAATGCCGCGCGCCGCGCCCATGCCGGGGTGAACGCTTCCTCGACCACGCCCGAGCGGTCATAGGCGTGGATCAGGCTGGGGCGGATCACGCTCTCCCCCAGCAAGCCGCAGTGCTTGGCAGGCACGCCTGTGCCCATCCGAAACAGGATCAGGGTGCCGGGTCCAGCATTACCCAGCGACACCTCGATCAGGGCCGACCGCGCTGCTTCGGCCAAGACTTCGCGCCGCCCCGCCTCGCCCCAGTCGCGGGAATAGGGCGGCACTTCCCAAGGCTCATCGCCATGCAGCGCCCGCCAGATGCCACGCGCGAGGCCAAGACAATCGCAGCCAACGCCCTGCACCGAGGACTGATGCAGATAGGGCGTGCCGAGCCACGCGCGTGCGATTTCCAGCACGGCCGAAAGATCGGCCGGAGTCCGGGTGATGGCGTTCATATAGAAATCCGTCAGGTAAGGGGCGCGCCGTTGTTGGCATCGCCCTGATTGGGATAACGCAGCACGGCCTCTTCGCCGGGCATGTGCGGAAAGCCCCGGAAGTTCACGCCATTGCCGAACTTTGCCGAGCAGGTCGCGAACTGCTTGTCGCAACCCGCTGTGGCGAGGAAGGCGTCGCCGACGGCGATTGGCCGCACCGGGGCTTCGAAGAGGGTGACGACACCACCCGCAAAGCTGGCGATCTCGGCCTTGCGCCCGGCATTGGCACCGGAGGTCCAACTGATGACACCCAGCGTGAAGGTGTCAGTGGCAAAGCTGCCCAGCGCCGCAGATGTGAAACCCCGACTGCCGGAGAGGGTCGCCACGGTCCCGGTCGCTGACCAGAGCGGCGAGGACAGGTTCACCCCGCAGCGCGCGTCGCCGAGATCGGCATCGCAGGAGAATTGGTAGGTCCGCCCGACCGTCTGGTTCAGCCAATGCGCCAGGGATCGCACCTCGGCCACGAAACTCGTCCGACCCCGGCGAATGTCACCCAGATTGCCGCGCCGCATCAGCACGCGCTGGTCTGTCGCAGCCCAATTGACCCGCCAAACCTCGACTTCGGCATTGTCCCAGCGTCCGTCCAGGATGTCGGTTTCGGTGATCCGATCCGACGACAGCGCCCCTTCGACATCCTGCGCGTCGACTGAGAAATCTTGCCCAGCGCGGATTTCTGAAGGCACAAAGCCACTCTCCGGTTCGAACGTCGTACCAGCGAAGGTCAAGGTCAGATCGTGGTCGGTGAAGCCGAACACCGCGCCATCACTGCGGGTGATCTTCCAGCACCAGGACAAGGTGGTGGCGCCGCTGTCGAGATGGGCTTGCAGCCCCGTGGGCAAGGATTTCATCGGCGCACCTCGATCAAGGGAATGGACGTGATCGAGCCCAACCGCTCGATGTCCAGCGTGACGGGCAGATCATCTGTGTCGAAACGAACGGGCACATCGAATTCGAACCCTGCGGTCAGATTTGCCCCGACCGAGGGTGGACTGAGAAAGGTGACGATCCCGGTGGACATGTCGGCAGTCCAGCCCGGCGCCGCGCCGGTCCAGGCCGGTTCGCGCAAGCTCGCGCCGAGGATGGTGACGATCTGCCCTGCCGTGCTGTTGCCCGCGCCGATCAGGCATCCCGTCAGGCCAGCGCCCACAACGATGTCGAAGGACCAGAGCCAGAAGCCTCCGGTGAGATCGGTGATAACGAGGTTCGAAACCGCCCCACCGTTCTGGTTGAAGATCGTGGGTGCGGCGAAAGTCCCCTTGATGCCGCTGTCGAGGTTTCCCGGCTGCATGCGCAGGTTCAGCCGCGCATCGGGTGATCCGCCTGCCTTGAACCAGACTTGCGCCCGGTACTTCTTGCCCTGCTGAACCGGGACCGAGGCGTGCTGGCGCAGACCCGCACCGGTCGTGCCGAGGTCATAGGCGGCGGTGAAACCGCCATAGGTCACCGCACTGTTCGCCCCAAGGGCTCCAGTGTTCGACCATGTGGCCGACTGCAGGTTGCTGCCCGAGGTCAGCAATTCCGGCCCCTGCAGCGTCAGGATCCCGGCTTGAACTGTTCCGGCCACCGGCTTCAGGATCGTGCGGGACCATGTCTGCCCGCCAGAAGTGTAGAGCTTCTTCAACTGAAACGTGGTCGTCGTGCCATCGCCGGTCCCGAGCGGCTGGTCAAAGGCAGTGATCGCGGCCGAGGGCAGACAGGACTTGTAATCCGCCCAATCTTTCCAGCGAAACCCGCGCAGGCGGCCGTTCCTCGCTTCGAAGAAGGCGATCACCGCCGCCAGATCGTCAGCGCGGCGGATCCCGTAAGCCGCATCATAGGACCGACGCGAATTGGCCCACGATGCGTTCCGTTCCTCGTCGCCCGAAGCGAGCGTCACGATCTGGGTCCGCCTTTGCGGTCCGCCGCGCGCGCCCCGGCTGATCATGTCGGGAAAGCGGACTTCATCGAACGCCATCAGAATGCCCTCCGGCCAAAGGCAACCGCGCGGGCGATGTCGCTCGCCACTTGCACGCGCGATTGCCGGAAACTCTGGGCATCCTTGGCGTTGATGGTGACCGCGATGTTCTGGCCGCCGCTGCCCAGTTGCGATGCGCCTTGCGCGGCCAGTTCGCGGCGAGACAGGACCCGCTCGCCCTTTTGGAGGATGGCTGGCACCTCGTCGGGACGGAGCCCCGCCCAGCCGCCGGAGTGCATCCGTGGCGCACCCGCGAAGGCCAACGCCGGGATCATCCGGCCGGAAGCGGTGCTCCCAACCAGGCCGCCTGAATGCAGGACGGGCGCGAAGATGCCACCAATTCCGCCCAGCGCGCCGGAAAGCATGTCGGCGATGGGGCCGAGCACGGATTTCCGGACCGCCAGTTTGGCGAGGTCCGCCAGGATCGAGGTGACGAGATCGCCGAAGTTGAACTTGCCGGTCTTGACGAATTCCCCCACAGCGTCCTCGGCAGACTGGAATGCACCGACAAGCGCCTGACCGACATCAGCACCGATGTCCTTCGCCTTGCTGGCATAATCTGAGAGCGCTGTGGTGACCGCTTTCCATCCTGTAGCCGCAGCGTCTGCCGCCGCTTTGGTCGCACCGCCCGCGCCACCAGCTGCGCGACCCGCCCCATCCAGAGCGTCTGTCGTCCCATCGGCGGCAGTTCTCGCGGCATCCAGAGCGGCAGTCCCATCCGTCCCCGCCTTGGTCATTGCATCTTGCAGGGCCTGCCAACTGGCCAAAGGCCGGGTCGCCGCATCGGTCAGCATGCCTGAGGCTTCTGAATAGGCGGCAGCCCGCTCTCGGGCATCGCTGGCCATCGTGCCAAGGCCGAGGTCGGGCGTCTCGAGATAGGTCTTGCCCATCGCAGCTTTGAACGCGTCGGCGGCAGCGGCCCCAGCGGCGGTGGCTGCTCCGGCAAAGGGATTGTCCACTCGGCCCAAGGTGACCGGATCAAGCATGCCGATCTGGATCCCGCCCTCGCCGGTGGCCCAATCCGGCAGCAGGTCAAGCGCCGTATTGAGGCCGGAGATGAAGGTGTTGATCCGGGTGACCACACCGTTCAGCATCGCCTCGACGCCCGAGATCAGCCCGTTGGCCGCCTGGAAGGCGAAGTCTCCGATGGCGGAGGGCAAGGCGGCCCAGATTGCCTTCACGGCATCAAACGCCCCCTGAAACACCCCGGTCGCCGAGTTGCCGAAGCCCACGACCGCCACCAGCGCGCCCTGCATCGCATCGGCCACGGTCGCGGTGATGCCTGACCAACTGGCGCTGAGGCTGGCGACAACTGCATCGACGCCCAACCCGATCCGGTCCCAAACTTCACTGGCGAGATCGGAGAGGAGCCCAAGTGCCGCGCCAAACCCGCCTGCGCCCTCGACCAATTTGGAAAACTGGTAGACCAATTCCCCGGCCCCGACGATCAGCGCACCGATGCCGGTGCGGATCAGCGCGCCCTTCAGGACCGTCAGCGACAAGGAAAACCCGCTGACGCCCAGCGCAGCCGCACCCAAGGCCACGACGAAGCGCCCAGCAAAGAAGGCAGCGAAAGCTCCGGCGATGCTGGCAATCTCACCGATGTGGTCGCCGAGGAAGGCGATGCTGGTCTGGAAAATGCCACCCTTGCGGGTTGCGTCAGCCAGCGCGTTGGCCACCGTTTCCAGTGCCGGTGCGACAGCGACGGTCAATTGGTTGGTCAGGCCCAGCCAGACCAGCCCAAGCCGGTCGATAGCATCTCCTGCCGTCCGGATTTGATCGGCATCCTGATCTGACACCGCCACCCCGAAGTCAGTGATGTCCTGCGATGCCTGGCGCAGAGTGGCAGAATCGATCCGGCTGAAGGCGAGGGCCGCCTTGTCCCCAAACAGCGCAGAGGCGACAGCCGCCCGCTCGGCCGGGGGTACGAATTTCGTCAGTGCATCCTGAATGGCCACGATGCGCTCATCCAGCTGCAGCGCCTGCAAATCGGTGGCCGTCAGGTGCAAGCGTTTGAGGGCATCGACCGCCGTGCCGGTGCCGCCCGCCGCATCGGACAATTTGAGTGTCAGCTTCTTGGTGGCGGCCGCAATCTCGTCCATCGAGACGCCCGCCAGGTCACCGGCGAAGGTCAGAACCTGAATGCTGCGGGTGGTGGTGCCAAGCGATTGCGCCAGATTTGCCTGCGCGTCGATGGTCTCAAGGCGCGACTTGATCATGGGGATGCCAGCAGCTGCGGCGGCCGCGACGGCCACGGCCGCCGCAATCTTCACCCTTGTGGCAAAGGCAGCGAGTCTGGCGTTGGCCAGCTCCGCTTCCTTCGACATCCGGCCGAAGCCCTTGACCCCGGCATTGCCCACACCTTCCAGTTCCGCACGCACCTGTTTGCCGCCGACCGCCGCTAGGCGGACGGATACACGCTTCTCAGCCATCCTCGGCTCCGATCTTTTCGTTGATGCGGCGGACCATCACCGCCTCCAGTTCCGGCAGCAGTTCGGCCGCCACCATCGGGTTCAGGCCCAGCGCGTGGGCCAGCGCCAAGGCCGCGCTCATGTCCCAGCCAATGACTGCCTTACCCGCCACTCGCATCTGGCTGCCGAGACGGCAGACCAGATCCCAGACCTGCCAGCCGTCATGGCTGACAGGCTGGTTCACCCGTGCGGGGCAGTCCTGGCATTGCGTTTCGCAGGCCGTGCAGTAGCCGTCACCCCCACCGAAGTGCCAGTCGGCGAGGGCGCAGAGGCGTTTTTTTCCGCATCCAGCAGCATGCCGCGGCTGACGTAGAACAGGTTGAACGCCTCGAAGATCGGCCAGAGCGACAGGAGTGCGTCGATCCCTTCATCGCTGACCGGCAGCGGATTGCCGTTCACATCGCCTACGCCTTCCCAATCCACGACCGCACGGCGTGCCAGCGCCCCAGCGAAGATCGCGGCCCGGTCATCATTGCTGGCCTCGGGGTCCAGATCCTGCACGGCAGGATCGGAGCGGGTGGCCACCATCAGGGCGGTGGTCAGCGGCAGGAGTTTCAGGCGCACGCCATGGCCAAAGTCGAGCCATTGCGGTTCGGGGAAGAGTTCAATCCGGATCATCAGTAGCTCGCGATGTTGTTGACGAGGACGACGGTGCACATGCGTGCGGGGCTGGTGGCCAAAGCCGCCTGCCAATCAAAGCTGGCCTGCACGCCCTTGGGGCCTTTGATCTCGATCCGGGGTCGCGGCAGGTAGACCGCATGGGCGGTCAGGGTCAGGCTCTCGCCGCTGGCCAGCACATAGGAAAACTCCAGCGCTGCCGCCGTGCCGTTGATGGCTTGGGTCAGAAGCGTGGTGTCGGCAAAGCGCACCTCGATCTTGCCAGTAAGCGCCGCGATGGTGGGATCCGCGCCGTCGATCTTGGCGTCCGAGCGGATGGTCTCGATCCGGTCGAGGTTGTTGGCATAGGTCAGATCCGCAGAGACAATGTTGCCCAGCGCCACCCCTTCGCGCTTGATCGCCCCGTTGAAGTGGCCGAACCGTTTCAGGGCGATGGCGGCTGGTGTGCCTGCGGCCGTGGCCCCGGCGATGGCCTCGCCCTGTGCCACCAGCATCGCCTTGGCACCGAGCAGTCCGGAGCGTTCCATCGACCAGGACAGAGCATCAAGGACGCAGCCGGAATACATCGCAAAGCGCGGCACCTCAGGCGTGGCGACTTCGATGGACATGCTGGGCAGGTTCCAACCGCCCGACATGAAGGTGTGGGCGTTCAGACCGCCGGTCAGGGTGGCACCCGAGACAGTGCCGTTCGATGCGGGTGAAAGTGATGCCGCCAGAGTGAAGCTGTTCCCCGCACTTCCGAGGATATCATAGACCATCGTCAGCGCCGTCGCCGTGCCGGTGTAGGTCGCCAGAGCTACGCCCGGAACCACGCTGGCGTTCAGGGCCACGGCCAGCGCCGTCATGGTGGCGGCGAGGTTGGCACCGATGTTGACCTGGTTGCCCGTCGCGCCGGAGGCCACGAAGGTGAAAGCCGTGCCGTTGATCGTCAGCGTCGAGTTGACAGCGGGCTGGGCCGAAAATGTGATCGACCCAGTGGCGGCCACGGTGCCTGCTGTCGTAGGCGCCCCGAACGCCGCTTTCAGCCAAAAGCCGAAGCCCACAGCATCGATGGGAACCTCAACATCGCCATCCGTCGTGATGGCATCCAGCAAGGGCGCGCGTGGATCGCGGCCATAGCCCAGCAGTTCGGATGCCAGCAGCGGTTGCTCGGCCGCCAACGAGGAGGTGATGAAGGGCATCTGGGTAAACCCCGATCCCGGTGGGGTGCCGTAAACAGACTCGAACGCAAGCGCCATCTGCGCCCGCGCTCCTTGTGCGCGTGCCATGTAGGTCTCCTCGATGTTGGATTATCAGCCGAGAGGATCGGCCAGCGAATAGTGCAAAACCACCGTGATGACGGCGGCCTTCAGGCTGGCTGCACCGTCGACGGGCAGGTCAACCGGTCGCGGAGCCTCTGCCTCGGCCCAGTCGCAGAGGCCGCCCAGCGTGCGGTCGACAGCAAGCGCCGCACCGATGCTGGCACAGAGCGCGTCGAAGGCGGTGTCTCGTCCGGTGCCCTGCACGACAGCCTCGATCTCGGCCCGGTGCTCATAGTGGTAGGTCAGTGGGGACAGCGTGACCTCAGGTTCGCCCGGTTCACCATCGCGAAGGATCAAAAGGCCGGCTGAGGGGATGCGCTCAGGCAGGACACCCCCGCGCAGGGCGGTGGCCGCAAGAGTCTGCAGCCGCGCGTGCAACGCGGCGAGGATGGTTTCGCGCAGGGTGGGCATGGATGCTCCGGGACCGTTCTTGCAAAATTAGTGCTTGCAGGCTATATAGCTTCCAAGACATGAGGACCGAATGCCCTGGACAGTATCCTTCGCCGACGAATTCGAACCGGAGTTCGATGCCCTCGACGAAGAGATTCAGGACGCGATCCTCGCGCGGGTGCTGCTTCTCGAACGCGAGGGGCCATCACTCGGACGACCGCATGCCGACACCCTGACCGGGTCGAAACATGCGAACATGAAGGAACTGCGCTGCACCGCCGCCGGTGGCGTCTGGCGCATCGCCTTTGCATTCGATCCCGACCGGCAGGCGATCCTGCTTGTCGGCGGGGACAAATCAGGTGGCAGCGAGAAGCGCTTCTACAAGCAGCTGATCGCCCGGGCCGACGACCGGTTCGACCGCCATCTGGCACAACGGAAAGGATGACGACCATGGCACGGACCCTTCAGGACAAGCTGGCGACCCTTGATCCCGCCCGTCGTGCCGGGATCGAAGCCGAGGCCGCACGCCTGCACACCGAATACCTGACCCTGCAGGAACTGCGCAAAGCCAAGGCTCTGACGCAGGTGCAACTGGCCGAAACGCTCGGCATCCAGCAGGCAACCGTCGCAAAGTATGAACGCCAGAGCGACCTGCTGCTTTCGACGCTGACCAGCTATGTCCGCGCGATGGGCGGCTCGCTGAAGCTGATGGTGGAGTTCCCCGGCAAAGCCCCTGTGGCGCTTGAGGGCTTGGGTGACACCGAAGAACCAAGTCGGCGGCGGCGAGGACGGGAAGCTGCTGCGCGTCCCTGACGCTCACCGGGCATCTACCCACTTCGCCACGATCAGCCCCGGCACACCGTCCGCCGCCCGCTCTGCATCCCGCGCGAGGTCCAGCCGTTTCGGCAACTTGACCTGGGGCACCAGCAGAAAGATCGGCGCGGTCACGACGCCCCGGCCGGTTTTCGACCGTGACGCCACGGCCCGGCCCTTGGTGTTCAGCCGCCCCTCCGCCACCAACAGGCTCGGCCCTCTCCGGCGATAGATGAACCGCAGGCGCAATCCGGTGCGGCGTTCCCATTCGCCGGGGGTGATCTTGCCGCCCCGCGTGGATTTCCCAGCCGCTGGTGTGGGGATCGCCAGCCAGAAACCGTTCTTCGAGCGGATCAAAGGGCCTGTGTTATGTGCGCCGACGATCACCGGCGCATTCGACCAAACCAGCGCAGCCGCGTTCAGACTTTCGCCGGATTTCGGGAAGTTGGCAGAGCGGATCGAATTGGCAAGGCGCAGGCCCAAGCCCGCGCCGGTGATTTGCGCTCGCCAGGCGGATTTCAGACCAGCCCCCGCCTGCCGCATCCCTGCGGACACCGCCCGTTCACCGGACAGGACTTCCTCCCGCATCATGGCGACGATGTCGGGCGTGATGTCGATCTTCAGCTTCATGTCGGGCGCAGATCCACGCTCCAGACCAGGCGCTCACGGTCGCGCACCGGTTCGCCCTGGATCAGGAAGGCCTCGCTGTCGATCTCGATCCGGTCGCCAGGGCGCGGGTTTGGCACCTCGGAGATGCGCAGGTCGATACGGGTGGTCTCCGACCAGAGCCGCGCATCTCCAAAGTCCGTGACGGCGTCGGCGCGCCGGGCGATGGCGCGCACCACGAGAGGTGCGGCGCCATCGGCGGTGTAAACCGCATCCCGTGCAATGTTCGGGTCAGCGAAGAGTGCGCCGACGGCGGCGTCAAATGCCGTCACTGGAACGCGCCATTCAAGCGAACGCGGCCGATAAGGTCCGTGGCCCCGCCTGCCACGACGTCGGTCGCCACGCCAATCAGCGTGTTCGACGTCAAGGTCTTGGTCGTGTTCTTCGCCGTGTTGTCCCAGTAGATCTTGTCGCCCACCGCCCAAGCTTGCGAGGCGACCTTCTTCAGATCGTAGACGCCCTCGAGTGCGGTTTCGACCGGATCGCCCAAGGCGGCCGTGCCAGCGGCGACGCCGAAGATGGCACCGACGAGCAGACCATCTCCAGAAGTAACAGCATAGGGCGCGGTCAGGGTGATGGTATTGCCGGGCTGAACGTAATTCTTCATCGCGGATGTCCTTTCGCGAACATGGAAACAGGCGACGCAAAGTCCGCCTGTCAGGGTTCAGGTGATGGAATTGGCCCGGCTTACGCGCCCGGGTTCTTGTAAAGCCCGCGCCAGTCGATGGCCTTGGCGCCGAAGTCGAGGCGGCACTTGATCTCCACCCCATCCACATCGAAACCGTTGCGGGTCTCGATGTAGGCGCCCTGCTGCCCTTCCAGATAGGCATATTCGATGGTGTCGATCTGGTTGGGGCTGGCCGCCAGATACCAGGCGGTGGCGCTGTTGGCATCGAGGCGCGGCTCACTGATTGGCGAGAGCGTCCGGATCGACTGCGGCACCACCTTCGTGCTGTCGGCCGGGACGAGGTTCTGCGCCACCAACTGCTCGGCCTTCAGTTCCAGCGCAGCCGGAACGATCAGGAAGGCGGGGCGGACGTTCAGCACGGTCTTCTTGTCGAAGCCGGTCTGCAGCGCCATCGCCGCCCGCGCCGCGCCAACCGCATCGACGGCGAGTGCCGCGCCGGTCCCGGCAAGGTTCTTGTGGTTGGCGTGGAACAGCGCGTTGCCGTCGGCCATGGCCGGGTTGGCGGTGATGATGCCCCAGACGACGTCCGATTCCAGCTGCGCGATGGAGTTGCCATACATCGCCGGGATCCGGGTGAAGGCGTCCAGATCGTCATTGATCAGGGTCTGACGGGTGATCGCGACCACCCGGCCATAGGTCTTGACCTTGTAGCTTTCCTTGCTCTCGCCGAGCGTCCCGCGCTTGAACTCGCCGCTTTCGCCGACCTCCAGCAGCTGCGGGGCCTCGCCCAGTTGCACCCGGTTCATCGCCTTGAAGTCGGTGGCCAGCACCTGGCGGCAGAACAGCATGAAGGTGCGGGGATAGGTCTCGTAGGCCTGGCGCAGGGTCTTGTTGGTGACGGCAGACAGGATTTCGGGGAAGTCGGAGGTGGAATGCAGCGAGCGCGTTGCCACCTCGTCGCGCGACAGGCCGCGCGTGTTCACCCCGGCATTGGTCAGGCTTTCGCGCGCCAGTTCCAGGAGCGACATGCCGCGGTATTGGCGGGCAGAGTCGTCCAGTTGAAACAACGTGGGGCTGTAGCGGTGTAGGAGCGCATTGGCCACGGCATCGCGGCGGGTCACGCGTTCATCCCGGCCGCCGAGCGGGATCGACACATGCGGGAAGGTGCGGGTTTCGTCGGACTTGGCGGCGACCTGATCAAGGATCAGACGGCGGGACTCATCGACGGTGACACCGCGCTTGACCAGATCCTCGGCAAAGCCACGCTCGAGGTTCAGACGGCCAGCCAGATCGTAGATGGTGGAGACGCGGTCGCGTTCACCCTCCCGGGCGCGGGTGGCGATGGCCTCGGCGTCGGGCGCAGGAGTCAGTTCCGGCATGCGCGCGGCGGTCGGTTCGGGCTGCACCGGGGCCGCGATGGGGGCCTGGCGGGTTTCATGGCTGGCGGGGGAATCCCCGGCCACCGTGGTCGTGTTCTCAGGCATGGATGCCTCCTTTTGCATGCGGGTGTCGATGATTTCGAGGGGGTAATTGGCCAGATCGGCAGCGCGCACCTGCGCGCGAGGATCGGCGGGAACGGTCACGAAGCTGACCTCGAGCGGGGTCCAGCGCTCGACGATGCGCTGTTCGACCTCGCCCTTGGCGGCGGGCTCGACCACTTTCACCCGCTCGATGGAATAGCCGACCGAGACATTGCGGATGATCCCGTCACTGATCAGGCCGAACATGCGGTCGGCGGCCTGGTCCAGCCCTTCGCGCGGAAAGCGGATGGTGGCCTTGCCTTCCTTGCCCTCGATCCAGGCGCGTTCGACCACCCCCACCTGCGAATAGGAGGACCAGACCGAATGGCTGTCGAGCGCCGGGGCCCCGGCATTGAGGCGCGTCATGTCCACCGCCCTCTCGCTGACCTCAAGGATCTCGTCGAAAGGGACGGAGGTATCCCAGCCGGTCCAGCGTCGGCGCCGGACGGCCGCGCCGGTAGTGAAGACCACATCGATGGAACGGGCCTCGGCATCGACGGTCGCAGGCAAGATGGGGGCGCGCCGCAGCTGCATCGGAAGGGCGACCGGCGTCGCCATGATCGTTTCGGGCATGGCCCTGTTACTCCTGTGCGGTGGATGGGGATCCGGCCGGATCGGCGGCAGGGTCGGCGGCCGGATCGCTGGTTTGCGCGCTGCCGGTTTTGGTGACGCGGCGCGGGTCGCTGTCGAGAACGATGCCAAGGGCGTCGAGCTTGGCATTGGTGGCAGCGATTTCCGCAAGAACCGCATCCGGATTGCGGCCCTGTTTTGCGATCACCTCCGCCAAGGTCATGGTGCCCGACCGGATCGATAGGAGGTTCGCCAGAGCGTCCTTCTGCGGATCGACCGCCTCGAACTTCGGCGGCGACCATTCGACAGGTACATCCGGTGTCGGGATCTGGCCCGCCGCCCATGCCGCTTCGGTGAACCAGCACCAGACCGGGGCGCAGAACATCGGGATGAAGAGCTGCCACTGCACCGCGTCGATCTGGCGGCGGAATTCCACGAGCCCGGCCCGGATCGAGGAATAATTGACCTGGCTGAGATCACCGGTGAGCAGTTCGTAAGGCACCCGGAACCCGGCCGAGATGGTGTGCAGGCTGGCCCGCTTGTACTCGCCATAACCCCCCGTCGCCGACGGCTGGTTGAAGCGGATGTCCTTGCCGCCGCGTGCATAGGCGATCAGCCCCGGTTCGAACTGCTCTACACGGTTGCCATCGGCATCGACCACGGTGGGTGCGATACCCTGTTGGGATTCGTCATCGCCGAAGACAATGGCTGTGACGCAGGCTTCGGTCTTCTTGCGGACGAGTTCGGCCACTTCATAGTCGTCGAGATCGCGCAAGGACCGGATCACCGGTGCGCCCCAAGGCACGCCGCGCGCCTGCATGCGCTGTTTTTCGTAAACATGGGCGATCTCGGTCGCGGGAACTGGGCGGCTGTCGAAGCCACCGCGCAAGGCACCATGCGCATCGCCGGGGTGTTCCGTGTGCAGCCAATAGGCGCGGCGCTTGCCGACCGGGTCGAATTCGATGCCCTGCACGATGCGCCCCGCGCCGACGTTGCTGGACTTGGTGGCATCGAGAAAGTCTGCCTCCAGCACCTGCAACTGCAGTGGCACGGCCAGACCATCGCTGACCCGCCGCAGACGGCGGCGCACCAGCACCTCGCCCGCTTCGACCATTTCGCGGCAGATCAATGTCTGCAGGCCGTAGAAATCCAGTTGGCCATCGGCATCGCAATCCGCCGTCCAGCGTTCGAACAGGGCATCGACCTTCCGGTCCAGCTTGTCATCGCCGCTGGCCGCACGGGGCATGATGCCCGAACCGACGATGTTGTTCACAAGCACCGCCACGGCCTTGGCCGCGTGCGGGTTGTTGCGAACAAGATCGCGCATCCGGTCGCGCAAGAGAGCCCCGGCGACACCGATCTCGGTGTCCGCAGAAGAGCCCGGCGCGCGCCACCCGTCCGTGCGCCGCCCCTTGGACGCCCCGTCATAGCCGCGCGTCAGGGTCTCGAAGGCCTGCCGTGCCAGGACACGCCGGGCCGCCATGCGCGGGGCGACCGATGCAATGGCATGGTCCATCCAGTTCGCGGGCATCAGCGATCCCCACGGGAGAAGCCCGCCAACCCAGCGACCGGCAGGGGCCGCGTCGTCCCGGCGATGGCGCGTTCGATGGTCCGGATGCGGCCCAGCAGATCCTCGGCCGAGCCGTAGTCCACCGACTTGCCGTCATAACTGACCCGGGTCGTGCCGCTGGCATAGGCCCGGCGCAACGCGGCCAGTTCGGTTTCCGTCCAATCGGTCATCAGAACCATCCTCCGCGTCGGCCAAGCCAATCCGACTGCCGTTTTCCTTGGGGGGCGGCTTGGGGCCGGTTGACCCGCCCCGCGCCATCCCTTTCCGTTGGCGCCGCCCCGAGCTGATCCTCGAGGTCGCGCCATTTCTCGTCGGTCCAGCGATCCGCGCCCGCAATCCAGGCGGCGGCGCGGGCATAGACCCGGCAATCCAGCGCCTCGTTCCTTTCGCGCAGCTTTTGCCATTCCAGCCGGGCAAAGCCGCGCTTGGTGCGCACCGTCACCAGTTGCTCGGCCACGAACTGCTTCAGCCATTCGTTCTCGACCCAATGCGGCAGGTGCACCGATCCCGGCGGAAACGCGGCCCCTTCGGCCATGTCCTCTTCGGTCGGGCGCTCCAGCCGCAGGAAGCGATAGGTCTCGGCCTTGAAGGTAGACACCGCCACGGTCCAGAGACGCGCCCCGCGCCGCAGACGTTTGCCGCCCTCGGTCGCATCGACAAATGTCGGCCCCGATACCGGGCTCGAACGGTTGAACCCTTCGACACCCTTCACCGGCGACACTTGTGCAAAGCCCTGCGCCCGCGACCAGGAATAGACCGCCGGGGCTTCATAGCCGGTGTCGATCGCCAGCCGCGCGATGCGCAGATGCGCGCCACGTTCATGCGGCCATGACCGGTCCAGCAGCGCCGTCAGTTCCGACCACGCGTCGTGCCGATCCGGCCCGCCCTCGATCACGACGTGATCGACGAGCCAGCTTTCGAGGCCCCGACCCCAGGCCCAGACATCGACCTCGATCCGATCCTTCTGCACGTCGGCCCCGGCGGTCAGGAACAACCCGCCCGCAGGCACCGTGCCGGATTTCCAGCGCTCGCGCCGGTCGTAGAGCCGCTGCCAGTCCGGAGCTTCCCCGGTTTCGACCCAGGTTTCGCCAAGGATCGTGTTGCGGAATGCCTTGATCGCCTCGTCCGACCCTTGGGCTGCTTCCCATGACCGCACGATCCGCTCCCAACTCAGCCAGCCGATCGGCGAGTAAAGGGCCGAGAGGTGATACCCGACCGTGGTCGGATCGGCCGCAACGGCGGTCGCCCGCCATTCGCCTCCCTCCAGCATCGCCGTCTTGTGGTGTTCACCGATGGGCTGGTCACAGCCCTCGCAGTGGTATTCCGCCGTTTCCGGCTTGCCCTTCTGCCAGCGCAGCCGCTCGAACTTCAGCCATTGGTCATGGCCGCAGTGCGGGCACGGCACGAAGAACCGGCGTTGGTCGGACGCCTCGTATTCCCGTTCGATCCGGCTCAGTCCCCGGATCGTCGGCGTCGAGACCAGGAAGACCTTGCGCCGATGGGCGAAGGTCAGGGATCGGGCCTCGGCCAGCGTAACCGGATCGCCTTCCTCGTCGGCCGAGGCCGGATAGGCATCGACCTCGTCCAGAAAGATGTAGCGCGCCGGAGTCGACCGCAGCCCGACCGCCGAGTTCGCCCCGGTCATGATCAGGATGCCGCCCGCGAACTCCTTGGACAGCATGGTGTTGCCCGCGTCGCGCGATCGCGCCGGTTTGACCCGCTCCCGCAGGTCCGGGCTTTCGTCGATCAGCGGATCGATCCGCTGGCGCGAGTTGCGCTTGGCCAGTTCCACCGTCGGCTGGACGGCCAGCATCGGCCCGGGCGCTTGGTGAATGGCGAAGCCGATCCAGTTGTTGCCAGCTTCGGTCGCCCCGACCTGCGCGGCCTTCATGAACACGATGCGCTGCATCTCGTCGCCGGGCGACAGGCGGTCCATGATCTCGCGCATGTAAGGCGTGCGGGCCGTCCGATACCGTCCCGGTTCTGCAGAGGCGCGACCCGACAGCATCCGATGCCGGTCCGCCCATTGCGAGACCGTCAGATCCGGATCGGGTGTCAGCCCCGCAGCCCAGGTGCGCAGGATTTCTGCTGCGCCGTCGAAATCCGTCAGGTCGTCGCCAGTTTCACCGGAAGTCAGGCCGGACCTCGGCAAGTTCGTCGAGGTGGGCGCGTACATGTTTTTCCAAGGCCTTCTGCATCGCGGCCGGTTCCACGCCCAGTTCCGCCGCCATCAATGCCGACGACCGCGCGGGCCAGTTCACCCAAGCGTCCCGCACCTCCCGCGCCAGCCGGAACACCAGCGACAGCGCCCGGGCCCGCTCGATCAATTCCCCCTTCAGCTTCTGCAGCCGGATGCGCCGCTCCTGCGCCTTCAGCACCTCGTTGGCAGTTTTCGCCTGCAGATAGGTCGTACCGCCGCCAACGGCTGGCACCGACAAACCCTGCTCGCGCAGCGTATCGCCGACAGCAGCAACGGCCGCGTCGGGCACGGGCTTGAGCTTCGGCTCAGGCGGCTTCCTCGTCTTCGACGGGTCGGTCGTTTCCGCCCGACGCACATCGCTGGCGGCCGCGTTGATGCTGCCATCGGCGAAGAGCACAAGCCGTTCAGCCGTCTTCGCCTTCTGGATCGCGCCCCGCGACAGCCCGACGTGCGCGGCGTACTGGCGCTCGCTCATGCCCTGCATTGGCGGCTCCGATTATCATTCAAGATCATGTGCTTATGTCGTTGATAAGCGTCACGGACAGAGCGAACGTCCTTTCAGAAGGACGATGCAACTCACTTAGGAGCCACCGAAATGACCCGCCGCGCACAGGACAACACGAAAGCCCTCGACGCCTTCCTCGCCGCCAAGATCGAGATCGACGCGATGTTGGAACGCCTCGCCGCGCTCAGCGACGACCACTTCGAGACCAGCCCTGACGAGATCCATTGGGGGCACGTTGGCACCCTGAACCACTACCGCGCCAAGCTGCGCGAGATCACCGACAGCGCCTTCAAGGAAGGCGAACACGCCGAATGAGACGACCCACTCCCGGTCCCGCCCGCCGACTGGCGGGCTCGACCTCGTAGAAGGGCCTGCATCCCGCACGCCCTACACGGAGACGAAGATGACCCAGCTTTCCGATACCCAAGCCTTGATCCTGAGCGCCGCCGCCCAACGGCCCGAGCGCATCGCAATGCCGCTGCCCGAGAGCCTGCGCGGTGGGGCCGCCGCTAAGGTGGTCGGCGCGATGATTGCCAAGGGGCTCCTGCAGGAGGTCGATGCCGACCTGCGCAAGGGCGAACCCATGTGGCGCGAAACCGGCGATGGCCACGGCACAACGCTGGTCGCCACCGACGCGGGCCTCGCCGCGATCGGCATCGAGCTTGAAGGCGCGAACAGCGCACCTGTGGGCGCGACGGACGCGCGGACAGTGGAAGCCGCGCCCGACACCCCCGCCGAACCCGACACCGCGCCCAAGGCGCGCACGCGGCGCGAGGGCACCAAGCAGGCCAAGCTGATCGCTATGCTGCGCGCGCCGGACGGCGCGACTATCGAGGAGATCACCGCCGCCACGGGCTGGCAGTCGCACACGGTGCGCGGTGCGATGGCCGGGGCGCTGAAGAAGAAGCTCGGGCTCGAAGTGACCTCAGAGAAGGTCGAGGGGCGCGGAAGGATCTACAGACTGCCCGCTGCCTGATCGGTTTGCCGCCGAAGACTCCATTGCCGCCGTCCCATCAGGGGCGGCGCTCTTTCATTGCATCGACAGCAGATCGCGCGCCGCCGCCTGCAGGATGTCCTGCGCCATCCGGGGCTCGCAAGTATAGATGCCGCCCGGCTCAGGTTCGCCGACATTGTCCTCGAACCATTGCCGACCCTCGTCCGAAATCGGACGCAGGACCACGATGGTCCCGTGGTTGTTGATCTCGATGTGTTGCCAGTCGGACATGCTCCAAAGCTAGCATCCGTCGCCCGGCACCGCCAGCGGGGTCAGAGGCGACGCCAACGCTCGAACAGCCGCCGCAAGGCGTAACTGCGACCAATCGATACGACGGTGAACACCGCGCCCATCTTCAGGTTCTGCGCCAGCGTTGTCTGCAGCCCGAAGATCGGGAAGATAAGGATCTGCGTGACGACGGCGACGCCGTAGCCCACGACCACATTGGCCACGGCTTCGACCAGCGACATGAGGCGTGACTGCTTCATGCCGCCACCTCATGCATCGACCAGCAGCTCAGCTGCGAGAGTTCGCAGCGCATGCGCCGCAACCAGCGGGACCACGCCATTGCCACAGAGGCGAAGCCGGTCCACCCGGTGGGCCAGCCCATCAGCGCCTCGACGAACAGCGGGTTCAAGGTCCGGCGCGCATCGCAGGTATCGCTCCCAGCCATCGGCGTCACCAGGACCTGGCGGCCAAGCAGGCCGTTCACCGGCGTGTTCGCCAAGGTCGTCGCCCCGTCCTTGTGGTCGCGCGCCGTCGGCGTCATCCACATCCCGGCCGCATGGGTCAGGTCGGCTGTCCGGCGATTGCCCGCACTCGGCTTGCAGCCGTCGTTCGCCATCGGCGTCGGCCAGTCCCGCGCCATGCGGTCCAGACCTTTCTCGTCCTTCCGCTCGCCACCCCGACTGCGGAAGCTGTCGATCTGCGGCGTCGGCCATAGGGCGGCCGTCGTCGCCAGGTTCATCCCGTGCTGACCGGCTTCCTGCGAGGGCGTCGGTTTCGTCTGTCGGTTCTCGTTGGCACTTGCCCGGGGCGTCGGCCACAGCCGGAGCAGTTCGGTCCGGTTCCCGCCACTCGACCGGGTGCCAGAGCAGGCGCGCGGGGTCGGCCAGCTCGTCCCCCTCGCGGATGGCAAGGATGAAGAGCCGCTCGCGCTTGTGGGGCGCGCCGACTTCCGCCGCTGTGAAGATGCCTGCCGCAAGGCGGTAGCCCATGCCGACCAGTCCGCTGGCGACTTCGGGGAATCCGAGCCGCAGATGATGGGCGACATTCTCGAGGAATACGAAGGGCGGCTCGACCTCGGCGATGATACGGGCGACATGGGGCCAGAGGTGGCGCGGATCATCCGCACCCCGGCGCTTGCCCGCGACGCTGAACGGCTGGCACGGATAGCCTGCAGTGATGATGTCCACCGCGCCGCGCCAAGGGCGGCCGTCGAAGGTTCCAACGTCGTCCCAGACAACAGCCTGATCCAGGGACGCGTCTTCCATCCGCGCCACGAGAGTGGCTGCGGCGAAGGTTTCCCGTTCGACATGGCCCACAGCACGATATCCGGGGATGGCGATGGCCAGTCCGAGGTCGAGCCCGCCTGCGCCGGAGCACAGGGAAAGGCCGAACAGGCATGCGTCGCCGGCGCCGGAAGGGTCTCCGGAGGAAGGTAAAGCCAGGTCATGCATGTCACGCGGCGGCTTCGGGTTGGGTTTCAGGCGCGGCCTGGGAATCCACCAGACGTTCAGCTTTCACTGCCGCGAAGGTCCGGCCATCGCCGTCGAGGATCGCGTCACGACCGGTGTCGGCTTGCCAGCGTTCGACGGCCACATCGATGTAGGCCGGGCTGATTTCCATCGCGAACACGCGGCGGCCATTGGCCTCGCCCGCCATGATCTGCGAGCCGGAGCCCGAGAACGGTTCGTAGCAAATCCCGCCCCGCGCCACATGCTGACGCATCGGGATCCCGAAGGCGTCGAGCGGTTTCGGCGTAGGGTGGTCGGGGCGTTCATCCTTGGCGAAGCTGGGCAGCGCCCACGTCGATGGCAGAGTTTCCTCAGCCACCTTTGGCGGGCGGTTCGGCCGCCGCCAGCCCATGAAACAGGGCTCGTGCTTCCACAGGTAGTGCGACCGGGTCAGCACCCCGCGGTCCTTCACCCAGATGATCTGTTGATGGACGAAGGCTCCGGCCTTTTCCCAGCAAGCCTCCAGCATCGCCTGGCGACGGGAGGCGTGCCAGCAATACCAGGCGGCATTCTCGGCGATGGCCTCCGCCACGGCGGCCGCGATGAAACCGTCGTAAAGCTCGGCCCCCTGCGAACTGTCGTCCCAAGTCGTGCCATAGGATGCCGACCAGTCCTTGTTCCGCGTCGGATGGTTCGAGCCGTCGTAATCCACCAGATACGGCGGGTCGGTCGCGAACAGGATCGCCCGTTCGCCATTCATCAGGCGGCGCACATCCGCGGCGCTGGTGCTGTCACCGCAAAGGAGCCGGTGATCGCCGAGGATCCACAGATCGCCGGTGCGCGAGGCCGGGTTGCGCGGGGATTCGGGGATGGTCACCGGCGGCACGGAGCCCCCGGCGCCACCTTCTTGCCCGTCCTCTTCCGGCACGAACGCCAGCAGCTTGTCCAACTCGCCGTCGGAGAAGCCAACCAGCGACAGGTCGAAATCCTCAGCCAGCAGGTCGTTCAGTTCCGCCGACAGCAGCGCCTCATCCCAGGTGCCGAGTTCGGTCAGCTTGTTGTCCGCGATCCGGTATGCCCGCCGCTGTGCCTCGGTCAGATGCCCAAGCACGATCACCGGCGCTTCGGTCAGCCCCAGCTGAGTTGCAGCCAGCACCCGGCCATGCCCCGCGATCAACTCGCCATCCTCGGCTACCAGGCAGGGCACGGTCCAGCCGAACTCGGCCATGCTGGCGGCAATCTTCGCGACCTGGTCGGCGCCATGCGCCTTCGCATTGCGGGCATAGGGCTGGAGTTTGGCCAGCGGCCACATCTCGATCCGATCCGGGGCAAAGCTCAGCGTCATCGTCGGGTCAGTCCTCGGATCAGGGTGGATACCCTTGGCTTCCGGACTCCGGGGTCCAGACTGGACTCCACGCGGGGTCCAGCGGCCACCAGGGGTGTCCAGCTTCAAGGGTTTGATTTTGCGGTGTTTCAGGCGAGTTCAGGCGGCGGCGGCTTCCGGGTGGCTTCCCAAAAATCCGGCCCTGTCGCTAGCGATGTGCCGCGCTTCGCCCGCCAGCATACGAATATCGCCAGGAAGGAACCAGAAATCAGTGGGTTAGCGGGATGGATGCCGGTTGGACCCTTCCCGGACCCCGGAAGCCACCCCGAAATCCAACTGCATCCAGCCAAAAGCAAAGGGGAGAGTGAACCCTTCGGCGCACTCTCCCCATCTTGCCTTCGGAATAGCACGAACATGTTGCAGATGTCGAAGGGAAAAGTGTTGCAACACATTGGAGTCGCTCACGCATTCAGTCGCGCCGCGATCTTGGTCAGCGCCAGCTGCCAGCGTCGCCACGCGGTGGTGCGGTCGCAGCCCAGCTCACCGCTGATCTGTTTCCATGGGACGCGGGCGGCGCGCGACCACACGAGCTTGCGCTCGGCCTCCTCGATCCACAACACCCAGTCCGAGGTCTGCTCCAGACGGGTGATGGCTGCGGCCGATGGCCAGACCCGCATGGGCTCGGGCTCCATCGCGGCGATCTCGCGACTGGTGCGGACGATCTGCGGCCAGGCGTTGAAGAACCCCTGCGCCCTCACGGGCGGCAGCTTGCGCAGCGTGCGGAACGCCTCTTCGAAATGATCGGCCACACAGTCAGCTGTCCAGATGCGGTCAGCCATGCCGGACCTCCTTTCCCATCGGGCGTCGCCCGTAAAGCTTCTCACCCAGCTGGCGGACCAGTTCGCGTTCCGGCCAGGTCAGCCGCTGATCGTCGGCCGACACCGCCAGCACGCCCTGTTCGTGCCAGCCCTCGCGCTTGACCTGCTCAGGATCGCGGCGCTGACCGCCATAGCCTTGGGGATGCCACCTCATGCGACACCCCCATTCGTTGCGATGGCCCAGAGCAGAAGCGCGATGGCATCGGCCTCGTTGTCGTCGGCGGGATTGAAGCCACGGGCCCGGGCGGCGGCGATCATTGCGTCCTTGTCGGCATTGCCCTTGCCGGTGGCATGGCGCTTGATCGTGCCGACCGGGACACCCTCGTAAGGTACGCCCCGCAACTCGGCCCATGCGGTCAGCGTGGCCATCAGCCCGCCATAGATGTGGCTCGCGTCAGTGCCCGCATGACGGCGCACTTCCTCGAACCAGATGGCCGCGATGGGCCCGGACAGACGGTCGAGTTCTCCCAGCCAGTTGGTGAAGCGCAGATAGCGCATGCCGCCGCCGTCAAAGCGGCCGGGGCGGAAGCTCGCCGTGCCGCTGGCGATCAGACCGTCATGGCCGCGCAGGGCCCAGCCTGTGGTGGTGCCCAGATCGAGGGCGAGGATGCAGCGGTGGCTTGAACTGGTGACGGGCAGCAATTCAAATCTTGCGCTGTCGGAATTGGGGATCAGAGTCGTCGCAGCCATGATGGCTCTCCTGTCTTGGGGGGCTGGTCGGGCGGAAGACGACGGCGGTCATGTGCTTGGCGGTACGGGCCGCCGTCGTCGGATCGGGGATGGGGAACGCAACAGGGCGGTCCGCGCGCCAGGCCCTTACGCATGGGATGAGTGGCCCACCCTTGGGTGGGGCCATCCCATACGTAGTATGGGGGTTCAGCACCTAACTGTTCGAGATGAGTCAACACGTTGATTTTGTTGGGGAATAAGACTTCACGAAGTCTTCGGGCATGAGTTAGGGACCTAACTCTTATTTGCGCGTAACCCGTTGATTTCATTGAGTGCACAGTTGGCGCTGTCATATGAGTCAGGCCTCACTCATATGAGTTAGGTCGTCCTCGGACCCGTCCTGGTAGACCCAGACAGCGGGGTTTTCGACCTGAAGGCTGAGCCCGGACTGGGGGCATTTGAAGTGGCTGGGCAGCACCGGGCGGGCCGCCGTCGTGACCTCGCCCGTGGTCGGATCGACCTCTTCGACGGGCAACCCGAACTCCATCCCTTCCACGCAGAGATAGCCGAACCGTGACCGGGTGACTGGAAAGCCAAAGCCCGAAGGGTCACGCAGGAACTTCACGAAGCCCTTGGTGGCGAGCACGCTCAGGCGTTCACGGATGGTGTGTTTGCTGCCCAGACCACCCCGGTTCTCGAAGGTCTCGGCGAACTGCATGGCGGTGTAGAGCCGCTCGCCCGCTGCCTCATCGAGCAACATGCCAAGGATGACATCGTGCTTGCGCAGCCGTTCGGCATCGAACTTGGCCCCGACCTCCTTGCGCACCAGACGCTCGTTCATCGGGTTCAACTCGACCCAGCGACCTGCCACCTTGTCGATCAGCTTGCCCGCCAGCGCGGGGCCATTGCGCAACTCGATTTCCAGACGGCGCTGGGTGCTGTCCTCGTCAGGCCGGTGCATAAGCAGCCCCGAGGTGTAGAAGCCGCGCAGCGCGCTGGCTCCGGAGAGGGCGAGGAAGGGATCGTCCTTGACCTGATGCTTGGCCGCCTTGCGGGTGTGGTGGGCCAGGATGACGCCCGCGTCCGGATTGACCGCTTCGCGCAGAAGCTCGACCCGGTCCTTCAGGAAGAACATCATGGCGGTGTTGTCGTTTTCGCCGCCGCCTTCGGGGCCGCCATCGAACAGGTTGCGGATCGGATCGATGACAATGATGTCGGGCGGCGCATCGGGGAAAGCCACCCGGATGGCCTCGACGATGCGGGTAACACCGTCGGCATCCAGCAGCAGCTTCAGTTTTGGGGTGGCGATGAAGGTATCGCGTGCGGCCGCGATCACCCCGGGTGACAGGCTGATCTGCTGCATCCGTTCGCGCAGGTAGTGATACTGAATCTCCGCCTGCAGATAGAACACTCGTAGCGGCCGGGGCGGCGTGAAGCCGAGAAACGGCACCCCCGCCGCCATGTGGACAAGCCAGGAGATCAGGAAATCGCTTTTGCCGACCTTGGGCGCGCCGCCCAGCACCAGCAGCCCACCCGGCGTCAGCACACGCGGCGCGATGATATCATCCGGCATCGGGCTGTGATCATCGAGCAGCGCGCCAAGGCTGAAGGTTGGCAGCGGGCTGGAGGGGGTGTTGATGCGTGCCGCGCGAATGAGCGGCGGGCCGTTGCGCTTTACATGCAGAGCCCAGAGCCGTTCTGCCTCGGCCTGCAGCCGATCAAGCGGCCATTCGGGGCGCAGCATCGCAGCGTTGTAGCCGCAGATCGCTTCCCAGCCTTCGGTGGGGTCAATGCGGCCGTCGTGCACGAGGCGGATGTAATGCCCGATGGCGGCGCTCGCCCCCTGAAATCGCGACCAGTCATCCACTGCGCCCTCTCGCACCGGGGTGGTCAGGACGGCGTCGACGCCGGGCTTTGCGACCGACAGCGGCGTGCTGGTCATGCCAACGCCGGGCAGCGGCGGCATGTCGGCCACCCTCTCCGCGAAATCAGACAGGTCGACTTCAATCGGGTTGTGGTCGCGGATCTGCACCAGCCGCTGATGGCCGTGCTTGTGGTAGACCGTCCCGGCCACACGGATCGGCTGGTGCGCCGAGCGGAAATGGGTGTCGCCTCCGACTTTGATGGCGATGTCACCGCGCAGGCGGCACAGGGTGGCCAGATCCTCGCCCGCGGCGGGTTCGGTCAATTTCCACCAGACATGCAGCTTGGCCGCGCCCTCGGGCGTGCGGCCACCACTTTCGATGATCAGCGTTGGTGGACCGAGGTGGCGGGTGATATGGTCAAGCTTGGCGGGGATGTCGCCGGCATCAAGATCAACGATGATGGCCTGCATTTGCAGCACATCGGCTGCGCGGGCCTGACCCTGTTCGGCGACAGTGCCGGGGATGACGTAGACTGCCGCACCCTCACGGTTCGCCCATGCAGCGAAGGTCGCCAGCTTTTCGCGGGCGGTCCCATCAGCCGCGATCCAGATATTGTGTGGCTTGCCATCCCGACCTTGTCCCTTGTCGACAAAACCCCTGAGCGGGATCAACCCCTCACACCAGCTGAAGACGGTGTCGAGAAAAACGCCAATCTGCCCAGAGTCTGGGTCACATCCAAACGGGTTCTCCGACGGCGGCCCGTCGTTAAAGTCCATCCATGGATTGAAGTGCAAAACACCGTCGTCAGTCATGTGGGCAGCCCCCAACACCGATCTGCCCAAGAGCAAAACCGGCATTCGAAGAAGTCAGCCGTGTTGGCGACGCGCGGCAGCAACTCGCCTGCGTCGGTCGCCTGCAAGATCCGCACGCCACGGTCTGACATGCGTTGCGCGAGATCGGCGTTGAACGGCACCAGCTCGTGGTAGAGTTCGGCCGTATCCTTGTTGATCGCGGTGAAGAGTGCCGGGTTCGCAGAAATGCCGGGCACCTGCGCGTCCATATAGGCCTGATAGACGGCGATCTGTGCAGCGTAGACAGGTTTCGATTTGATAACGCCGTCCTTGACGCAGGCGCGCCAGTTCTTGGCGTTCATCGTCTTGCATTCCCAGAGCGCGGGAACCGCCAGCCCAAAGCCCTCAGGCCCGGCGGCAAGGATGCCATCGACATGGCCCCGGATACGCCCAGAGGCCACTGAGAAGCCAAACTGGCCGCCGTCAGGCCGGTTGCCTTTGCGGGTGTAAAGATCGAACCCCGCCTGACGGAGCCAGGCCACGGCGAGGTCCTCAAGCGCATGCCCGATGGCAAAGATGCGCAGCGACTGGCCACTGAAGTCCTTGCCATCGTCTTTCGGCGCCGCCGTGAACTCGAACTGCAGCGCGCGTTCGCAGGCATGCCCAAGACGCGATCCGCCAAGGTAGTTGCGGGGCGTAGTTTTTGCCTGACCGGCGCTCAAGGCATCGTCGATGGCTGTGTTTATCCAATCAGCGACGCTTGGTTTGTGATTGAAGTCCAAGGTCAAAATGGCACCTCCGTCGGATTGGCCTTTGCAATGTCGAACATGGCTTCGCGGAAGCCCTCGACGGCTTCCTCGATCAGGGCGCGTACCTGCACCTCTGACAGCGCCCCTAGCGAGGTGGCCCAGCCGATCTCGCCCATCAAAAGCCCCATGCGCTTGAGGGTGACGGTAATCGCGGCGCGTTCTTCGTCGGTAAGGTCAACCATGGAGAAGCGCTCCTTGGCCAAACGCGTCCACAAGGACTGACATGGCATCGAGCAGAACCAGACTGATGCCCGAGAACGTTTCGAACGCACTGGATCGAACCAGCCAAAGCCGCGGGTTGGTTGCCGGCAGACAGCACAGAGCTTCCCACGTGGATGCCAGAGCCTGCGCCGCTCTTCGGCGCTGGTGGCTATAGAGGGTGTCATGGGTCATGCCGCCCACCGATCTGGGCCCGCCGCGTCCTTGATCAGCTGGCCGATGCCGTGCTTGTTAAAGCCGAAGGTCATGAGGGCCGAGGCGTGATAGCGCGTGAGGCCGAAGTCATGGCGGTATTCGGGCGGCAGGTATTTCAGCTGCTTCTCGGTCGGCAGTTGGCTCAACCAACCCTTTGTCTTGAAGGCGGTCTGGTCTGTCTCGTGGGTGTTGAGCCAGTCATCGGCCTGAGCAAGGCAAACTGTGCGTTCACCGACACCGAGGAGATGCGGGCGCACACCCTTGGCTCCGCCGATGGCGTACCAGATACCATCTTTCCAGAAGATACCGCCCCAGCCGTTAAAGCCTGCGGCCATCAAGGCATCGTCTGTTCCAAAAAGGTCGACCCATGCAAAACTTGACCGCTGCAAGAGGTCGATTTCCGTCATCATGAAGCCCGAAAGAGGTACCGCCGTGCCGCCTTCGCCGGAACCTTCATCCTCACGCGGGAAAGCCTCGCCACAAAGCGGGCATTCGGTGGCAGCGAGCGGGATTTCCGCCCCGCAACCTGGGCAGGTCTTGGTTGGGGCTTCACCGGCTTGTGTGCTTCCATCAAGATCGACGTCCTGTTCCAGCGTGCCATGGATCAGGCTTGAGGTTCCGAAATCCAGAACGATGCAGTCGGTTTTGATCAGCCCGGGGTGTTCTTCGGGATCAATGGTACGCAGGCCGCGTCCAACCATCTGGATCATGGTAGATTTGTAGGAACTGGGGCGCAGTAGCACGACGCAGGAGGTCGGTGGGTGGTCCCAACCCTCGGTCAACACCGCAACGTTGACGATCACGCGTGTATTGCCTGCAGCATAGTCGGCCAGAATGGCCTTACGGGTCTCAGATGCGAGTTCGCCGTGGATCAGTGCGGCGCAAACACCTGTGGCCTTGAACGCCTCGGTCACATTTCGGGCATGATCGACGGTGGAGCAAAAAACCACGGTCTGGCGGTCGCCTGCCTTTTCCTTCCAGTGGCGGATCACCTCACCGGTCACCGGCGCACGGTCCATGATGTCCGCAACCTCCGCCATGTCAAAATCCGACATGGTCTTGCGGACCGAACGCAGTTCATCCTGCACACCCACGTCGATGACGAAGGTGCGTGGTGGCACGAGATGACCAGAGGCGATCAATTCCCCCAGCCGCACTTGATCGGCAACATTGTCGAAGACCTCACGCAGGCCCTTTCTGTCGCCCCGGCTTGGCGTGGCTGTGACCCCGAAAATGCGTGCGTCAGGATTGGCACTACGCACACGGTCAATGATGCGGCGGTAGCTTTCGGCGACGGCATGGTGCGCCTCGTCGATGACCAAGAGGTCTAAACGGGGCATCTCAGCGAGGTTGGAAGCTCGCGCCAGCGTCGGCACCATTGCAAAGGCAACCTGACCGCCCCAGGACTTCTCCATGGCGTCAATCACCGAGGTGGAAGCCCCAGGCACGACCCGTTCAAATTTGGCCCTGTTCTGTGCTGTCAGTTCGTCACGATGGGCAAGCACACAGGCCCGTGCCCCGTTGGCAATCATCTCGCCGGTAACCGCCGAGAGCATGATCGTCTTGCCGGCACCGGTAGGTGCCACGCCAAGCGTGTTGCCGCGGGACGCAAGCGCAGCAACGCTGCGCTCGACGAAGGTCTTCTGGCGGGGGCGCAGGCGCATGGCCGATCCCCCCTTACTGGGCCCAGCTCGGCCGACCGGCATTGCCGGGGGCAGAAGCGGGCTGATTGGTCTGCGGGGCGACAACAGGCTGTGGCGGCGCATAGCTGTGAGATGGGGCGGCACCGACCTGCGGCGTGATTTTGCCCATCAAGGCGGCATATTCGCGGTGATCGGGCGTGACTGCGGCGCGGATCTCGTTCTTGTCTTCGCCGTTTGTGTCTTGGCCGATGTCGATGCGGGCAACGAACTCCATCCCATCAAGATCGCCCAAGCCGTTGATGCGACGGCGCAATTGGGCCTCGGCGGTGCCGTCCTTATCCGAAACCCCGCGCGCAGAGTTCAGGATGCCGCGGACCATGCCGCGTCCCATATTGCCCCAGTCAGGGCCCTTCGGGCTGTAGAGGCCGATCAAAGACCAGATCTTGCGACGGGCGAAGGGGCCTTCGAGTACGGTGTATTCCGCGTCGAGATAGACAGCGCCGCTGGTCGCGCGGCGGGCCCAGCCGCCCGTCCAGCCCTGAGAGGCGTCATCGAAGCCGCCCGGACGAAGGGTCAGGCGAACCTTGGCGAGCGTGCCCTTCGGGATGACGTTGGTGTTGGATTGGGCGGAGTTGAAGTCGTTCCAGGGTCCGGACATTGAGCGGTTCCTTTTTCTGATTGCGGATGTGACGCTCGGCGGCGTCGAAGGGGAAAAGCCAACCCGATGCCCCGATCGGGACACCGGGGTTGGCGAGATGTGATCAGGAATGAATGGGCTCGTGCTCGGGCGCTGGATCAGCCGGGTTCACAGGTGGCCAAGACAGGCGCGCAGAAGCGGCCATTGCCGGGCGCTGGATTTTCTCCATCAAGCGTCCGAGATGCGGCGGCTCCACCATGTCGAGACGACCTGAGCGGTCCTTGGCGGGAAAGCCCCAAGAGTTCAGCGTCTGGCAAACAAACGCCCGTTGGGGCTTGCCATCTGCGTCCGGAATATCGGCCATCGTGACGACCTGATCGACGATCCCTGGCAATTCGAGCCCAGTCTTCGCGCCATCAATCTGCGGCTGGAAAACCTTGCGATTGAAGTCATCAAGCTTCTCGTCGAGAATTCCGACGAACCAGACATGTTTGCCGCGCGTGTGCTGCAAATGGGTCAACCAGGCGATCATTTCGCGACCGTGCAGACCATAGGCACCGCGGATGTCAGGTTTGCCGGTCTTTTCAGAGAAGGCTTCAGGTTGCCCGCGGCACCATTGAAAGCAAAGCCGACCGGCCACGGTGATAGAGTCGATGAACACCGACTGATACTTTTCAATCACCTTCGGATCGCCGTGACGGCCACACACTTCTGCGAAATGCGCTTCGCTGTAGGGCTGATCATCGCGCAGCGCCGGGTTTGGCCCGCCAATGAACACCGCGAAGTCGCGGCACTCCTTCCACGTGCGAGGCCGAAGCGTGTCAATCTCAAGACCTTCAACGGCGAGATCGCCTGCCTCCAGGTCCAGAAAAAGCGTTGTCGGGGCATCCAGCGTCCACAAAAGGGACGTTTTTCCGATGCCTGATCTGCCAAAGATGACGCCCTTGATGCCCTTGCGCTGTGCAAGCCGCTGGTCGGCAGTGATGATGGGAAGGGCCATCACTGGCCCTCCTTCTTCATCACTGCCGCCGCAGCACGATCACCACCGATGCACCCAGCCTCACGGGCAAACTTGTAGAGACGCTTGAGTGCGTCGGCGCGGCGGTAGGCCGCTGAGCTTTCCCGCTCCGCCTCCACAATCGCGAAGGCGATCTCGTCGACGGTGGCTTCGACAACCCGAAGCGGTTCGCGCGGCTCGTTACCGAGGCGCTGCGGGAAGGTAATGGTTTGGGGGAGATCTTCGAGACCGTAGCTGGCCTTGCGAAGAAGTGTGATTTCGTCCGGTTGCTCCGGCATGGGTGTTCTCCTTGGAATGATTTGATCGAGGAGGCGCATCACGCGGCCTCGTGGACATCGGGCGCGGGCTGGGCGACGTAGATCGCCAGAAGCGGCGTCCCGTCGGCATGGGTACCGGCGTCTTCGATCTGGTAATTGCGGTTGGGCTCGCAGACCTCGGTCAGCTCCCAGCGGCGATAGAGCCCTGGAAGCCGGTGATAGTTTTCGAGCGAGATATCAGCAGTGCTGTTCATGCATGTTGGCCTTCGGTTGGAGGGAAGGCGCTCTTGGCGCTCGAAGGGAAAAAGCCACCGGCGGAACCAGATCAGGACATTGGCTCAGGGGAGTTCCACGAGGGCGTCGCGCAACTTGCGCAGGGCGCGCTGGTAGCGCTTTCGGGCGGCCGCCTCGGTCAGGCCAAGTTCAGCGCCAGCTTCGATTTGTGAGTAGCCCTCAATGGCAACGCGGATTACCAAAAGCGCATCCGCGCCGAGCAACTTCTGCAGATTCCTCGGAAGGGCAGCGTCTTCGGGCTGAGATTGCAGCCCCATCTGATCCGCTGACACCTCGTCGGGTTCGATACCGCTGGAGAGGCTTTCCCGCTCTGCTTGGCGTTTGCGCGCCCGGACCATATCGCGTTCAACATTGCGCAATACTGTGGCTGCAATCCAGTTTACCTGCCCAAGGTCGAGCCCGCGCACGGCTTCGATAGTTCGCGCCAACACATCAGACGTCACCTCGTCTTGAGTGCCGAGCCTTCGCCAGATCGACCGGTGCCGGATAGCATCCAGGCCGGGCCAGAGTGCCAGTAGCAACAGCGTCAGCGCGCAGTCTGACGCGTTCCCTGTGCCCCGCGCCGCGCTGATAAGCGCGATGAGGATCAGGTTCTTTTTCCCCGGATCGCCACCCGAGCGATGCAATGCATCGAGCATCGCTGCCGGATCGCTGAAGGGTTTCAGCGGGGCCTGCGCGCGCCGGATGGCATCAAAGCCACGCTGAAAGCTGAAAGTAGAAGATGAAGCCGTGAGATGATCACGGAACTCGTGCCACGAAAGACACATTGGACGCCTGCCTTACGGCCAGGCGTCAGGCGCCTTCTTGTGGCCGGGTCAGGACGTCATGCGTCTCTAGGTTTTTGGGGAAATTTCAGAGTAGCTAAGCGCGCGTCGCTTGGCGCTTAGCCCCTTTCCTTGGTGTTCAGCCGTCCGCAACCGGGGCATTTGGCAGTCACAGGAAAGCTGGCAAAGAATTCGATCGGCTTGCGGAGAATATGGATTTGCGCGCCTTTCTCTTTGCCCAGCAGCTTGCCACAGTTGTCGCAGCGCCAATCCCGGTCGCTGGCAACGGCTGCGGGGGGATGAAGGTGGCTCTGGCCACAGCCGTAGCCTTTACCGATTTTGTCGTTGAACGTCATTTTACGCGCTCCTTTGGGCGTCTTTGGGCATGGGGGCATGGTTCGGAGCAGTATGTTCTGCACCGGCCTTTTCGAATTTTGAGCGAGGTAGCCTTAAGCGGCGCGGGTCTTCGTTGCCGACCTCTTGGAAGAGGCCAGCCTACGCGCGGACACTTCAGCGGCCGCTGTACTGGCCGCTTCTTCCTTTTCGACTTCAAATAGCTCCAGTTCCTGGAGCTTTTTCACGAGGCCGTCCAAGAAGTAAAAATTGGACATCCGAGCGTGGTACTTGTTCCAACGCTCTCCGCGTTGGACGAGGCCAGACTTCTCGAGTTTGGCGATTATGCGCTGAACTTGCCGTTCTGTGACGCCCAGCCGCTTCGCCAGTTCGGCCTTGCCCGGAAACGGCGTATTTGCAGCTTGCCACCAGTGATCAGCAATTTGCAGCAGTAAAACAAGCTCCGCAGAACTGAGCTTGAGCGTGTGTTGCTCCCGCAGCAGCAGAGACGGGATGATGCAAAAGCCTCTGTCGATGACCTTCTTTCCCCACTTCTTATCGGCCTCAGTGAGGTTCTTTTTCTTCGAAACCCCTGGAGCGGCTTCGTCCGATTCTTCTTGATTTTCTGTGCTCATTTGTGGCCTCCTATGTGAGGAGATTATGAGATGCGGCGGCGATTACAAGGCAGCAGCACCAGACATAAATGTCTTCTATCAGAAGACATATTCTTCTCCTTACACTAGGCGTGAATGTCTCCTGAATCAGACAGTTTGATCTAGGACGAAGTTGAGCCGGATAAAAGAAGCTCAAACCTCTGGACAAAAATATCTCCCCATCCGCACAAAAAAGTTTATGATTCTGCCGAAGTTTGTCTTTTTGGCCCATGTGGCAACTGAAATGAACAGGTCCAAACAGGACCAACTGGCGTTCAAGCACCACCGGCTGGTCTATTGCATACCAACACGAAACATCGGTTTTCAGGCTGATGAAATATTCTTGCGAGTTGTCTCGTTGGCAGCCGTCAGGTGGCTTTTGTCAAATAGAAGCCGATTATTGGTCGGCGCTACGGCGAGGCCAGAATGAAACGCCCCAATCCACTCCACCCCGACCGCATGACGACGCACGAACGCCGCACCGAGCTTTATGGTCTGCTTGCCACTGCCGTGGTGCGCCTCATAGATCGCGACCGTGACCATCTTTCCCAGAAAACTGGAGACTGTTCGCTACACTTCCCCCCCGAACAGAGCGGTACTGCAGGTCCAACTCGCAGGAGATCCACATGACGACCCACGAACCCATTCTGGCGCGACTGGCTGCCCTAAAGACCATGTCCGTCAATGAGCTGAAGGCGGAATGGCAGATCCTTTTTGATGCGCCCGCGCCAAACAACAGCCGTAACTTTCTGGAAAGCAGGCTGTCCTACCGCATTCAGGAGCTGACCTTTGGTGGCCCCGATAAGCAGACACGCCGCCTGCTGGATCTGTTGGCTGATGAGGTGAACGGCACGCTGGCGCGCAAGGCCCAGATTGCCGATCCCCGCAACCCGGTTGTTGGCACAAAGCTGATCCGCGAATGGGAGGGCATCCCCCACACGGTGACGGTTTTGAAGGAAGGATTTGAATGGGGCGGCAAGCGATACAAGTCGCTCTCGTCCGTCGCCCGCACCATCACCGGCACCCAATGGAATGGGTATCGCTTCTTTGGCCTGCGTGAACGCAAGCGGGGTGAGGCATGAAGGATCTTACCGTCAAACCCGCCCGCCGGTTGCGCTGTGCTGTTTATACGCGCAAATCCAGCGAGGAAGGCCTCGAGCAGGAGTTCAACAGCCTGCACGCCCAAAGGGAGGCCTGCGAAGCCTATATCGCCAGCCAGAAGTCGGAAGGCTGGGCGCTGGTGCGTGACCGATATGACGATGGCGGCATCTCTGGCGGTACGTTGGAGCGCCCGGGGCTAAAGCAACTGCTGGCCGACATCGAAGACGGACTGGTGGATGTGGTGGTGGTCTACAAGATCGACCGCTTGTCGCGCTCGCTGATGGATTTTTCCAAGCTGGTGGAGGTCTTCGACCGCAACGGCGTCACCTTCGTCTCGGTGACCCAGTCCTTCAATACGACCACCTCGATGGGGCGGCTCACGCTGAACATCCTGCTGTCCTTTGCCCAGTTCGAACGTGAGGTGACCGCCGAGCGCATCCGCGACAAAGTGAAAGCGTCGCGCATGAAGGGCATGTGGATGGGGGGCTATGTGCCCCTTGGCTATGATGTGCGAGACCGCAAGCTGGTGGTAAATGAACAGGATGCCGCCAAAGTGCGCAGGGTGTTCGAGCGCTTTGTTGAGGTCGGGTCCGCCACGGTTTTGGCGCGGGAGCTTCGCCGCGACGGCATGCGCACCAAACAGGGTGCACCCGCAGACAAGGGTTATCTCTATCGGCTCTTGAACAATCGTGTCTACCGCGGGGAGGCCGTGCACAAAGGCGAGGCCTATGCCGGTGAGCACGATTCCATCATCGATGTGCGGCTTTGGGATCAAGTGCATGACATCTTGGGCGAAAGCCCACGCAAGCGCGCAAACAACAGCCGCACGCAAACGCCCGCGCTTCTGAAGGGCCTGCTGTTCACCGCAACGGGTGCAGCCATGACGCCCTCCAGCACAAAGAAAGGTTCCCGCCGGTACCGGTATTACGTGTCGATGGACCTTTTGAAAAACCGCGAGCCGCCCGATGACGGAATTGCGCGTCGGTTGCCAGCGGATACAGCCGAAGGCGCTGTGATCGGTGAAATCCGCAGGGTACTGCGCACGCCAGAAACCACCGCTCAGGTTATCTCGGCGCTAGGCCGGGATGACATTTCCGAGGCTGAAGCACTTGCCGCCCTGCAGCGGTTCCCGCAGCTTTGGGAGCAGCTCTTTCCAGCAGAGCAGGCTCGTATCATTCAGCTCCTCGTCCGGCGCGTTACGGTTATGGCTGATGGCCTTGTCATCGATCTGCGCACCGACGGCATCGCCGGTGTCATGCGGGACCTTATGACGCCACGCCAGCTAGAGGCGGCGGAATAATGGGGTCCGGCGATACCATTCAGGTCTTTGTGCCGCTGAAGCTGCGCAAAAAGAACGGGCGGCCCAAAATCATGCCGCCCGCAAATTACCTGCCGAGCGAGGATCAGACACAGGACCCCCATATCCTGCGCGCCATCGGTCGGGCCTGGGGTTGGCGGCGGCGTATGGAGGCCGGCGAATTCGGTACGGTGCGTGATCTCGCATCGGCGGTGAACTTGGCAGAACGCTATGTGAGCCGGCAGCTCAGACTGGCTTACCTTTCCCCCGAGGTGTTTAAACGTCTGGTCTTCAAACGCGAGATTCCTGCTGCAACCATGCTACAGCTCTGTGAATGCGCGGCCTTGCCGTGGTCGGAGCAGGCGGAGGTAGTGTTTTGCATGACGTTAGATGCCCCAAGGCATTCCCAAGGCTAGATTTCCGCGGGCTTATCGGCCAAGTTCAGCCGATGAACGCCATCCAATCCTTCGAGCAACTTGAGACCTACATACGCGAACAAATGCGGATGTCGCATGTTTATCAGCCTGTCATGCTTCAGGTTCTGTTACAAAAGGGTGGCTACGCATCGACTGAAGATGTTGCCAAAGCTCTACTTGGCTACGACCGATCGCAGGTCGAATACTATGAAATCCGAACGAAGAGCATGGTTGGTAAGGTTCTCACGCAGAATGGCGTGATTGAGCCAGTCAAGGATGGGCGGCGAGTTGTCGGCTACAAACTGGCCGCAAGCGATCTGTCTGAACACGAAATCGCGGCCCTAGTTGAGCTCTGCCAGCAACGCCTGTCGGCCTACATCGATCAGCGGGGCGATGGGATCTGGGGGCACCGAGGCCTATCGGACGGCTATGTCCCTGGCTCAGTCCGGTATCAAGTCCTCAAGCGAGCCAAGCACCGCTGTGAGCTTTGTGGGGCTCATGAAGATCAAGCAGCCCTGCATGTTGACCATATCGTACCCCGTTCAAAAGGTGGCAGCGACGAACTTAGCAACTTTCAAGCCCTCTGCGTCACTTGTAACACGAACAAGCGAGACAGGGACGACACCGATTTTAGGGACGTGTTGGCGTCCTACGACATCAGAGACGAGGACTGTCCATTTTGCCGTATTGGCGAGGGCAGGATCATCGCAGAGAACGAACTTTGCTTTGCTATCCGCGACGCATTTCCGGTTACGTCAATGCACACGCTGGTCATCCCCAAACGGCACGTTGCCGATTACTTCGACCTCTATCAGCCAGAATTGAACGCGATCCAATCGATGCTCAAAGAACAGCGCGCGCAGATCATTGCGGCCGATCCTTCTGTGAGCGGCTTTAATGTCGGGATAAACGCTGGGGCCGTGGCCGGTCAGACCATCTTTCATGTCCACGTTCACTTAATCCCACGTCGCAAAGGGGACGTTGCAGAACCCCGCGGTGGTGTGCGTGGCGTCATTCCTGAAAAACAGAAGTATTAAGATGACAAGAGATCAATTCTCCCCGCGCTTTCCTTTTGCAGCTTGGCCGAACCCAGGCGTCCCCGCAGTGGCAGCAGGCGTTTATGCGATCTGGCGGGACAGCGAACTCATCTATTGCGGAATGTCTGGGCGTGAAATCGATGTTAAGGGTAAAGCCGCGCCTAAGAAATATGGATTGATCACCCGCCTAAACAGTCACGCCAGCGGCAGACTGTCGGGCGATCAGTTCTGCGTCTATGTGGCAAACCGGTTCGTGATCCCCTCCTTGAAGGCCGAAGAACTGCCGCTGTTTGCGAGCGGCTCGCTGTCGCTTGATGCCCGCACGAGAACCTTCATCCACGATCACTTTGACTATGCCTATGCACTGGTCCAAACGTCTGCCGACGCCTATGAATTAGAACGCGCAGCTCGGCGGGGTGATGTCTTTGGCGTTCAGCCCTACCTAAACCCTCTTTGACACTGGCTATGTCGACCGCCCTTCGACAGACCCACGGGCTCGCATCAGATTGCGGTATCAGCCGCACTTTCGAAAGCGACGTTCGTCAAAAAGCACAAACCACTGACAATGATACGTTTTTTCCAATCGGCTTTCCGGAGTAGTGGGGCGCTCGGTTAGAGACAAATGGCGTTCAGAGACTGATTTTGAGCACTTTGTCAGTCTCTGTAGGGCGGCCGCCAAAGCTAAACCCCTTTGAAACCAAAACAAAAAAGGCCCCTATAGGGCCCGTATGCGGTTTTGGTAAGTGAATTTGGCGGAGGGTGTCGGACTCGAACTAAACCGTCTGGGCGGGGCGCTGACAAGCCCTGCGGGTGCCTGCGGGAAGTGTGAATTTTAGGCGTTCCCGCTCCCCTTCGCAGGAGCCCGCCGAGCAGAGACTGAGCTAAACTTTGGGCCCGTCAGCCAATCTGCTGGATCCAGTATTCGCCTGCTGAAGCCACTCCTCTAGAGGGTTTATCGGCATTTTAGGGATAGGATACCTCTCTGGCCTGCGACCATTGTTTGTGCGAAAATTGGCCAGACCAATTGCCCATTTATAGGCGACACCAAGAAGAAGCGCTGCCGTCGGCCGGAGGCACTCTGGGGTCAATATTTCGATCTGCTCAAACTCCATTTTCTTTATAAAATTGAGAATATTACCATGGCAAACATCATGCCGGAGCTGAACTATCGCCACACTGTCCTTTGTCTCGATCTGAGTGAGAAAATCACTCTCCCCAGGCAGGGCCAGTAGTTCCACCGGCAAACCGGCAATGTGTGCTTTGCTGAGCATCGTGTTACTCAGGACATGGTAAGGCGAAAGGCTCAGCTCACCATCGTACTCCGGACTGATCTGCGCCATAGTGACCCGCAAACTGGCCTCGACACCGTTCAGGATAGAGGACACCCCGGGGATGTATAACTCGGCCTCAAGGGCCTGCTGGCCTTGCGTAAAGAACCAATGAAATGCCGGGTTCATTAGTGCAATAGCAAAAAATGCCCGTCGTTCTTGTTCAGTTTTGACCTTTTCGAGAAAATCCCTGAGGTCGGCATTATCCCCACGTGTAGTCATTCGTCTTACCCTTTCGGTGCTCCTGTTTCTGCCGTCGCCCCGCGCTCCCGGGCTTATCTGGCGCGGCAGTAGGCCGCCTTGTCATCCACTTTGATCGTGCTTTCCGGTCTCTATGCACCGGAAAGTACGGTTGGCTTCACGACAAGAAGAGGAATATCGGTGGTACGGGGCATCTGGTAATGTCTGGCAAGATCTGCCATCCTCTACCATTAACAGCGGAAAGAGGTCTGGTCCATGCCGGACGAAATACTGACACTTCCAGAGGTCGCAACCTTGCTCAAAGTTGCTGAGAAGACAGTTTACACTATGGCGCAGAAGGCGCAGCTGCCCGCGTTCAAGGTCCGTGGTCAGTGGCGGTTCAAGCGCGTCGATTTGGACGCATGGATTGATACCCAGAAGGACGCCTCCACAAACAAGCTAAGTGGAGGCAAAAAATGAGCAGAACGACCGGTTTCCTTGACCGAGACGCCGGGCTCCAATGGCGATTGCGCTCGTTGGGTGAAGTGGGTTGTGTGGGGTTGGCTATGAACTGTGGGTATTCGAGGGGGCTGAAAAAATGCTGGGACTGACACTGCGGGAAGAGTTCCGGGGGAAGCGCCTCAAGGGTACAGCCATCGAGCTCTCCAATGATACGAACACGGGCGCCACTCAGGTGGTTGCCAAGGAGTTCTTGGAGATAACCTATCCTACCCATGATCTTCTCAAGGGGATCGAGGCCGTTGGCCCCAACCAGGGTCGCCCGGTGGTGGTGATCGGTGAGCGCGGACTTGGTAAGTCGCACCTTATGGCCGCGCTATACCATGCGGTTAACGACGCGGCCTCAACCGGCGCTTGGCTGAATTCGTGGTCGGCAACGATTGGCGATCCCCAAATTGCCAAGATCCCGCTTCGCAGTGGAATGCTGGTGATTGGCGAGAGCCTCCACCGGCAACGCTACAAGTTCCTCTGGGACCTATTGTTTGAACGGCATCCGAACGGCGACTTCATCAAGGGCAAATGGGAGGGGATGGGCGCTGCCAAGACCGACATCCCATCCGACAAGCTGATCCTTGAACTGCTCCAGCACACGCCCACGATGCTTTTGCTAGACGAGTTTCAGACGTGGTACGACGGACTCACAAACACTAAGCAATACCCTTGGAAAAATTGGGCCTTCAACTTCATTCAGATACTCTCTGAGATCGCCAAGGAACGGCCTGACCTCCTCGTTCTCGTGATCTCGGTGCGCAATGGCGGCAGCGATGCCTACCAGCAGGTGCATCGCGTCAACCCGGTAGCTATCGACTTCCAGGCTGGTGGCAATGCCGAACGGATCCAGCAAGATCGCAGACGGATGCTGTTGCACCGCCTGTTCGATAACCGTCTTCAGATAGCGCCCACGAGTATCGAAACCGTGGTTTCCAAGCATGTCTCGGAATACTTCCGACTCTTGGACGTGCCAAATTCTGAGCAGGATCGAAAGCGCAAGGAGTTTGTCGAATCCTGGCCCTACGCACCGCACCTGCTGCGTCTTCTCGAAGAGCAAGTTCTTATCGCCACAGATGCGCAAGAAACGCGCGACATGATCCGGATCCTCGCCAATCTCTACAAGAGCCGCGGGGACTCTTCTCCGGTACTGACCGCCGCTGATTTCCGTTTGGATGACGAAGGTGCTGGGATCGGTGCGCTGCTGGACTCGGTATCAAACGAACATCACCGATCACTACGCGCTAAAGCACAGCAAAACATCATCTCGGTAATCGAGGCTGTCCCCAATCATTCGCGGCTTGCTCCACACCTGCACGAAGTCGTGAGCGCATTGTGGCTGCGCTCCATTGCGGTTGGAAATCTCGCCGGCGCTGAACCGTCAGCGCTTCAGGCTGACATCACCCGTGACAAGTCGGTTGACGACAATGCCTTCCAGGTTGAGTTAGCCACGATCCTCGAAAATAGCTTTAACATTCACCAGGATGGCTTACGTCTAGTTTTCCGTGAGGAGGAAAACCCGCAGGCCAAATTGATGGCCTGCGCGCGCAATGACAAACTGTTTTCGGATGGGTCCGATCTTTCCCAACTTGCGAAGGAAGTTCGCTACGTTATCGGTGGCACCGAAGAGGTCGCGAAGAACTTCCGTGTAATTGCATTGCCGAAATCATGGAGTATAGACCCATGGACATCCCTCGATGAGGCTGAGCAACCGGAGCGCTGGGACGATCGTCTTCCCGTTCTCGTGTTGCCGGAGGAGCCTGACGCCATAAATCAGCGCCTTGGACACTGGGTCAAAGACTTCCTTCAGAAACGCCGGAACACCATTCGCTTTTTGCTGCCCAGAGCAGGTTCGACGAATGCCTTCCAAGACCGCGACCTTTTGATTTTGGCCCGCGCCGAGATGAAGGCGCAAGAGTGGAGTGGACAGAGCCCAGAATACAAGAGGCTCCACACAAAGTATCAGAATGAACTGCGTGACATTCTGAAAAAAAGGTTTGACCGTTTTGCTGTACTGCAACGCTGGAATTTCGCTGATCCCTCTCAGTGCCGGTTCAGCGTCGAAAGCCTGAAAAAGCAAGGCGCACAGATCCCGGAAGGTATCGAAGAAGCTCTGCTCAACGATCTGTTCGTTCCAGAGGATTTTGAGGAACTCGTCCTAGAAGCCGCGTCCGACAATGCGGCGGTAGGTAAACTACTGCGCGAATTGCAGGAACCCCGTCCATCGGGCCGGGATTGCATCCCTTGGCTCGGCGAAACGGCGATGAAAGAGCGGATCTTACGCCTCTGCGCCCGAGGCAAAATAGCCATTAACTTGCGCGGCCTCGAATACCTCCAAGCCCAGCCAGGCGAGGATGAAGACACAGCTTGGAAGCGTTTACGCCCCAAACTCTCTTACACTGGTCGGCAGCTTGACGAAGTATTCCTGATGGTTCCGGCCGCCGTGCCGGCGACTGGGGGCGGCACACCTCCCGCGCCGCCAGTACCCGGGGGCACAGCCGGTTTGTTTGGAGGGGTTGGGCCGCAAACCCCATCCACCGGCTTCAACGATCCGCCCGCAGGTGGTCAAACTACGGCTATTTCAGGTGGAGGTGGTATTTTCGGCGTGCCTCCGGTTGGTGGAACCAAGCCCCGTATTTCGCTGAACAACCCCCCAACTTCGCCCTTGAATCTGATCGGCAAGCTTGAAGGATGGGGTATTGGACCGGCAACCCCCGTGTCGGAAATCTCAATTAAAGTTTCCGCCGCCACAGGCGCGCAGCTCAAAGAGCTGCTCAAAAAACTGCCCGACGGAATGACATTCGAGCTGAACCTTGAGAAGGGGGATGACTGATGTCACTTGACGCCGGCGTTTTGCACAGTTTGACAAAGGGCTCAGCTGCCGAGGCGTGGCGCGTCATTATCGACATGGTAATGGACATTGCGTCCAAACCCTTGGCTGCTGGTACTGCGCCAAATGAAGTCGCAAAACGCGATCGCGAGATAGGCGCACTGGACTATTTCTTGTGCTCAAGTGGATGGGATCTATGGCAAGCCCTCGGCCAACGGCAGATCAGCGGCATCGAGCGCAATTCTGACCGACTTGCACGCTGGTGGGCGGAGCCATACAGCGCCAAGGCTGTTTTGATCCTCGATGGGCTAAGTCTGCGTGAATTGCCTTGGCTGTTACAGGGTGCCAAAGAACGGGGATACACGCTGCATGAAGTCACAGCCAACGTTTCAGAGTTGCCCGGCGAAACCAACGAGTTTTCGCGTGCCTTGGGTTTTTCAAGTCGCAGTCAACTTCAGAACAACGGTGGTGGGCTGAGCCACAGATTGCAACCTGCGCAGACCGAATGCGTCGATATTCCATGGAAGGACTGCGAGGGGCTAGTCAACAGCACGCCCGGCGCAAAGAACTGGATTTTTTGGCACCACTGGCCCGATAGCAAGGTGCACGACGGCTCGGGTGCTGGTCAGGGCCTCGACGTATTGACGAGAGATGTCGCAGAACAACTCAACAGCACCGACTTCTGGGCTTTGGTAGATCGCTTGTCCGCCGGGCGCCGGTTGGTCATCACATCAGATCACGGCTACGCCGCCACAGGGTACTTTCCAGACGCTGATGGAGAAGTTGGCCAGTTTCTCAAGAAGACTTTTTCAAGCGGCCGCAGCGTTGCAGGGACAGGTCTGTCGCAAAAGGATTGCGGTCCATTTGTACCCCCGGTGGCGCTTCACATCAATAGCCCCCACGGCGATCACCTTTTGGCCCTTGGTCGGTGGAAGTGGAAGAGCCAGGGCGGCTACCCGACCCTCACCCATGGGGGGCTATCTCTGCTCGAAGTGCTCTGCCCGTTTGTTGAATTGACGAAGTAAGGAAAGCCCGCCCATGTCGACCAAGAAAGAACAGATTGCCCAAGAGGTCGCGCGTGCGGTCGGAGCAGGCAAGCCAAAAGCAATGGAGACAGTCGATTTCAACGATCCAAACCGTCCGCTGACGTGTCTGGAGGTCGATTTTCCAATCTTGCCAGTTAATGAAATTGCAAAAATCGAAAGCTCATCTGGCGCCGGACGAAAGCCAATTTACACGATGAGTAAATGGTGGGCGCGCCGCCCTTCTAGCGTGTTTCGATCGCTCCTCATCGCTGCAGCAACGAAAGCGCCGGAGAACCCTTCGGAGTCAGCGTCTCACACCTGGGATGCCTTCTATCGCAATCATCAGAAGACAAACAATTTCGCAAAAGTTTCGGTCTTCGACCCATTCATGGGTGGAGGCACTACTCTAATTGAAGGCGCTCGTTTGGGCTTCGAAGTAAGTGGTAACGATCTCAATCCACTTGCCTGGTTCATTGTTAAGAACGAATTTAACCGGGTCGAACCCAAAAAAGTTGCGGCGCTTCTTGAAGACATTGAGGCGGACGTTAGGCCTCAAATACAGCCATTCATTTTCTGCGACGGACCGAATGGTGAAAAGGGCACTTGGACACATATTTCCTCAAGAAAAGTGATGGACGTAGATTTCGATCCGCTAGCTCTGAGGCCGGAGGAGCGGAGCGACTACAGTTATGAAGGTCCCGAGATCATCTACACATTCTGGGCCAAGCATGGGCCTTGCCAAGTAACGGGCTGCGGCCACAGAACACCGATTATGGCTAGTCCAGTGATGGCGATTAAATCCATCTCTGTAAAAGGCTGGCAGCACACGTGTCCGTCCTGTGAGACGACCTTTGACATTGAGGATGTAGAGGCCCGCATGGCTCCAGATGTGCCTCAATACGTCGCGCCGGACGAACGGCCGTATGCAATCCTTGGAACTGCTGGGCGAGTGGTTTGCCCCGGCTGCGAGCTGTCCTTCGCAGCGCATGTGCATCCAACAACAGGCCTTCACATTGAAGGTGGTCGCGGACAGCTTCGGCTTGGAAAAGGCAAGAACAAAAAGGTCGAGTTGACCCTCTTGGTGCACCCCGAATGGCTAGCTGGCAGCCCAAAGACTGACTCCGATGGAGTAACCTTCGGAGGGTCTCAGCAAGATGACGCGAAGTCCACGGCCGCTTGGAACAACGAGCGTACTCGCCACATCAGACTGCTGGAAGTGCGAGGAGTTCTTCCGGAGAAGGTGACGTGCCCGCAATCGCAAGTAACTTTCGCGACTGGTAAAGAAGGAGGGACTATCCCTAAACGATCTACCTTCACTTGTGCCGCATGCGGAACGCAACAAGATATCATGACAGCGACGCGCACTTCACAAAAGGGTGGCCAGGTAGCGGGGTACGGAATACAGGGCTACGCTCCTCGAAGAGCAAATTCCAATGAACCATACAGCGGACGCTTTTTTGCACCCTTTGACGAAAAGTTGACTAAGCAGTACAATTCTGCAGTTGAGGAATGGGAATATAGAAAAAATCGTGACCTTGATCCCTTCTGGCCAAAATCAGAAGTACCTTACGGCTTTATGACTGCTGTCGCTAATAGCGACATTCGGGCGAATTACGGGTTCACGCATTGGTGGACTATGTTCAACCCGAGACAACTTCTTATCCTTTCGCAGCTATTGAAAGGAATTATGTATGCTGGTGGCTCTAAACACTCTCAAGAGGTTCGAGAGTATGTCTTAGGGTCATTTCTGCGTTACTTGCAGCACCAAAACATGTTCTGCTTTTGGGATATTCAACAAGATTGCGTCGCACCCAGCTTGAGCAACGCAAACTTCCATCCAAAAGTTAACCTCGTTGAGAATAGCGTTTTTGCCAATCTTGGGCGGGGGAACTGGCGCTCTTCCCTTTCCACATTGTCGGAAACATCAGAATGGCACGCAAATCCCTGGGATCTTGCGAGCAATGAGCGCTTGGTAGTCCTGAATCCTAAGCTTTCGGGAATGGTAACCGGAAAATCGGAGCATGTTCTTGTAGGTGACAAGATAGCGAAGTCGCCTGATATTTCATGCAGCTCGTCTACAGATCTTGCTCAAATTAGAGATTCGTCCATGGATCTCTTCATAACCGATCCACCGTTTGGTGGTCTTTTGCATTATTCAGAGCTTTCTGAATTCTTTTATGTCTGGCTAAGGCTAGCCCTCCAGCATGTCTATCCAGAAATTTTCTCAAACGATGAAGTTCCAAAAGCGCTGGAGGTTGTGTCCAACAAGGCGCGAGAGGTGGAAGATCCTGATGGGTTTTATCAGAGACTACTTACGGCATGTTGGTCCGAGGCGCACCGTATTCTTAAGCCTGCGGGCATTCTGGCATTTACCTTTCATCACAGCGCTGACGAGCCATGGATCGCTGTCCTTGAGTCGTTGTTTGACGCAGGTTTCTATCTCGAAGCCACCTATCCAATTCGTGCCGATGAAACCAAAGGGGATGGCCAATTCGGCTCCAAGACTATCGAGTACGACATCATCCACGTCTGCCGCAAACGCACAGAGGAACCAAAGGCTGTCAGCTGGGGCCGGATGCGCCGCGAGGTGCTTGCTGACGTCCGGCAGTTGCAGGGCATGCTGGAAAACCACGCCCGGGCCGGACTACCGGCGGCTGACCTTCAGGTCATCCGTCGCGGCAAGGCGCTCGAATACTTCTCGCGCCACTACGGCAAGGTCTATGTCGACGAAGGCCGTCCGATCTCGGTCAAGGACGCACTGGTCGGCATCAACCAGTTGATCGACGAGGACGCCAACAAGACGGCCGAGCCGCCACCTGTGATCGCCGAGCCGATCTCGCGCCAGTTCCTGCGCATTTTCGACGGCAAGACGGAACTGGCCCGCGACCAGATCCAGAAGCTGCTACGCGGCTCTGGTATCGCCCCGGACGAATTTGAAACGCGGGGGTGGTGTAAGGAAATAAGCAAAGTTTTTACACTGGTTGCACCGGTCGAGTTC
The DNA here is from genome assembly GCA_040398785.1 of Cypionkella sp. Lineage (GTDB taxonomy): Bacteria > Pseudomonadota > Alphaproteobacteria > Rhodobacterales > Rhodobacteraceae > Cypionkella. The sequence continues at coordinate 98,985 of JBBATJ010000002.1, forward strand.
GCCCGTGATTGGCAAGGCCGTCACAAGCGCAAATTGACATCCGATCTCGACCAGGCACTTGTTCTTATTGGCGCATGTTTTGATGGAAGTGGCATTAACGCAGCGGACACACTGCGGAATGAAAACTTCAAGCCTCATGCGGCTTTGAAGGGACTACTTGAATGGCTTAGCCGCCGCAGCTCCAGTCAGTCCACGCGACATGCCGCATCTAGGGCGCTCTCGATTTACAACAATTGGGCGGCCTCGAACCAGCAGCAAGTTCAGCAGATGTCGCTGTTCTTCGATGAGGCATAACCATGAAGATTTTGCAGGGAGATGTCTGGAAACGCCGTGGGGTCAGCCTGCTCTGGGGCGGTGACGCTTTGTCGATTCTTGCGCAACCACAGGACGTTGTTTCGATCCGTCAGTTCTTCGAGATGGCTGGAAATTGGCCTGATGATCTGCCTTGCAATGGTGGAAACACTTTGATGGTTGCAGGGCTGGAAGGCTGTGTTGATCTGATGAATCCTGTAGAGGGCGAAGCATGGCTGAAATCAGATTTCTTGCCGTCGGTGCTTGCTTTTCAAGACGAGTACAGCCTCGAGGCAGCGCTTGTGTTCTGGCTGCCGGCCGGCCGAAACCGCGTCAAGATGAACCGAGCAACTGAGGCTTACTCTTGGGTTTGCTCTGCCCCCTACAGCAATCAGCATCTCGACCTTGGACGCATATTGTGGGCCGGAGCAGAATCTGACGTCGGGCGCATCACCGATCCGGATTGTGCCAACAACGATCCCGATGGCCCCGCCTGGATTGGCCTGCATCACCCGAGGCTCTCATGACGGTTGACGGCGGAGCTTTTTCTCCGGGCGAACGAATTACCCACCATGATTACGGACAAGGGGTAATTCTTGACGCCGTGCGAGACGGCTATCTTCGAGCCTTCTTCAGCGTTGGTGAGAGACGTGTGCCGGTGGCATCCGTTCGCCGTGAGTTGTCTCGAACAGAGCGCATACTCAGTGCCGTGGACGGGGGCGCAGATCGAGGACGCAAGGCTTGGCTTTCATTCGAAGCGCACGCATTGCCAGTGATGGAGAGTGCATCGGCACTCACCTCAGCCAAGATCGACCTGCTTCCCCACCAAGTTGTGTTGACGCACCGAATAGCTACTGCATCACCACGACGCTACCTGATTGCGGACGAAGTCGGATTGGGCAAAACGATCGAGACGGCGCTCATCTTGCGCGAGCTGGCGAGCCGGGGCGAGCTCAACCGTGCATTGATGGTCGTTCCTGCGGGGTTGGTGAACAATTGGCATCGTGAACTCAACGAAGTTTTCAATCTTGATTTCGAGGTTTTTGGTTCTGAAGGCGATATCACCGACCGCAAGACCAATGCATTCGCGAAGCATGATCGGTTGATTGCAAGTATCGATACGCTGAAGCGTCCCGCTCGCATTAAGCGGCTGCTGGAGGCACCGCGTTGGGACCTGGTGGTCTTTGACGAGGCGCACCACCTGACAGCTTATCGAACTGGAGGCAAAATCAGGAAAACAGAAAACTACAAGCTCGCCGAGGCTCTCAAGGACCATTCACGCGACCTGCTGCTACTTTCCGCTACGCCACATCAGGGCAACCATTTTCAGTTCTGGATGCTCGTGCAGCTGCTGAATCCGACGCTATTCGGCAGCCCCGAGGACATGCTTGAGCATCGCCACCGGTTGAACACAGTGATGTATCGAAGGACCAAGGCTGATGCCTGCCAACCTGACGGATCGCCGCTGTTTGCGCGCCGCTGGGTGCACACCGAGTCCTTCCTGATGAACGATGAGGAGAGACTGTTTTACGAGAGGCTCCGCGAATATCTGGAGGACGGCTTCAATCTGGCACGTCGACAGGGTGGAAAAGGTCAGGCGCTGGGGTTCTTGATGGCAATCTTCCAAAAGATTGCGGCATCGAGCTTTGCGGCTGTGAGGCGAACCCTCAAACGCCGCCTTCTGATGCTAACATTGCATGAGGCCCTGCTGCGCGACAAAGAGCTCGACATCGAAGGCAGAGAACGCCTGATGCAGGATGCACGTGAGCATATCCACGACGAATATGGTTTGCCGCGTGATCCCATCGGTCGGAGTGAGGTGGACCGGGTAATCGCTGATATGAAGTATCGTTTGGTGAAAAATCTGGACGAAGAAGCATTGGAACTGGCTTCAGACCTCTACGCCAGCGAATACTCAGCAACTCACGCTGAAGACGTTGCATCAGCGGCTGTTAATCTGCATCTGCCAGAGGAAAGATTGCGGATTGGCGATTTGCTGAGGGTCTTTCCACAACAACGGGAGACCAAGGCCCAAAAGCTCATTGATGGCTTGAGTGTTCTGTGGAGACAAAATCCCAACGAGAAAATTGTCGTTTTCGCAACCTACCTAGGTACGGTTGATCTGATAGCGCGCGAAATTGACAATGTGTTTCCTGGCCAAGGTGTGGTTGTTCTTCGCGGTGGCGATCACGGCGCCAAAGTTGCCGCGGAACGTAGATTTAGGCAAAAGGACGGGCCACGCGTGTTGGTGTGTACTGCCGCCGGCCGGGAAGGCATAAACCTTCAGTTTGCTCGGATATTGTTCAATTTTGATCTGCCATGGAACCCGATGGATGTTGAGCAGAGAATTGGGCGCATTCATCGCTATGGTCAAAATCATACGGCGCAGGTTTATAACCTTGTTCTCTCAGATACCATCGAGGGACGGATCTTCCTGCTCTTGGATGAAAAGCTCACCGAGATAGCTAAGACCGTTGGTAAGGTCGACGACCAAGGTAATATTGCCGAAGACCTTCGAGCTCAAATCCTTGGTCAACTTTCAGAGCGGCTGAACTATGATCGGCTCTATCAGGAAGCACTTTCGGATCCCTCACTTAAGCGCACACAGGTGGAGCTTGAGGCCGCTTTATCAAACTCGAGGGAAGCGCGGCAGGTCGTGTTCGACCTTTTTCAGGATCTCCAAGGCTTTAGCCTCGACGATTACAAGCCCTTTGCCGATATTTCCTCAAGCCTTGATCGGCTGGTTCGCTTCTTCTCAGCTGCAGTTGTGGAACGGCAGCAGAAACTGACCAAGATCGATGACCAAACGTTTGATCTTATAACGACCGATGGGGTGAAGCGCGCGCGCTTCACAATCAACCGCGACGCTGCGACCAGCCATGATAATCTTGAGCTTCTAGGTCTCGACCACCCGCTAGTTCAAGAGGCGCTTGGGAGATGGCGAAGCCAGCCGCCAGAGGAAATCGGTATCGCCGTCGAGGGCGATTTGGAGGCGCCAGTTCTACTTTCTCTTTGGATCGTTGAGGCATCGGTCAGCAATGGAGACCGCCGCACCTTTATCCAGCCAATTGCTGTGACGCTGGATGGCACGCGGGTGCCTGCGGTCGAACGCCAATTCGAGCGATACCTTCGGGCGACCGCAGCAAGGCCACAGTTCCTTCCGGAGCAACGGATTGAACTTTTTCAGCAAGCTGTTGAGCCGACATTGCAGCGTGAATTGAAGCACAAAGGCGCTGCGAATGGTGATGGGAGCTACTCTGCAGACCTGATTGGGTACGTTGAAATAGCGTCTGTCAGCACATCAACGGCGCAAGCTATCTCGCCCAGAACCGTAGGATAGCAAAGATGCCTGAATCGAAAAAGACAGAAGAAATGTGTGACGACTGCCAAAAATTAGTCGACGCATCTCGCGGAACAACGCCTCACAGTAATCTCGAGTATCTTGATGGGAAAGTCGTATCCTCAATGATGGGGCCGGCGGACGAAGCCTACTACCGCTGTCGGAAGTGCGACCATGAATGGCTACATGAAACCGGCTCCTATGGGATGGGTTGGGTGAAGTAGCCGCAGTCAGCTCTTCATGGCTGGCGAAATCGTCAGAACGTCCCGCCATCCAGAGTGACACCATCGACGCTACCGCCCGTGATGGTCACGGCGCTCGCGTTCTGAACGGCCATGGAACCGAGTCCGAGGCTGGTCCGGGCGGCTGCAGCATCTGCTAGATCAGACAGGTTCGACGCCTTGGCGAGCTTTCCTGCGAGCGCATTTGTGACGGTGGCCGAGAAGTTCGCGTCATTGCCGAGGGCGGCGGCAAGTTCGTTCAACGTGTCGAGCGCGCCGGGGGAACCATTGATGACCGCCGCCACGGCTGCGGACACGAACGCGGTCGTGGCTAGCTGTGTGGAACTGGTTCCAGTTACTGCAGTCGGCGCCGTCGGGGTGCCGGTCAGAGCCGGTGAGGCGAGAGGCGCCTTCGCGGCAAGAGCCGTGTCGAGGCCGGTGACCTCAGAAGTTGCGTGGGTGTGGGCCGCAGGCGTGAAGCTCGAAGGCTTACCCGTGACGCCCGTCCAGGCCACAGCCTCGGCCAGTTCCGCGACATCCACTTTGCCATTGTTCGTGGTGTCATAGACCGATTTCAGCATGTCGCCCGCGCCGAGCCCAGCCAGCGCTGTCTGCACGAAAGCCGTCGTTGCAATCTGCGTGGTATTTGTTGCGGTCGCAGCAGTCGGCGCTGTTGGCGTGCCCGTCAGTGCAGGCGAGGCCAGTGGCGCCTTCGCACCGAGGAGCGTGTCGAGCTGGCTCTTCCGCACGAGGTCGGTGCTGCCGGAGGCGTCCTGAGAGGCCTTGGGCACGGTCGAGAAGGTCTTGGCACCTGCTACCGTCTGGGCATTGGCCAGATCGACGAAGGCCCCGCGCCCTGCAAGTGCGATGACAGAGGTCGCATTGCCGGACCCGTCGTCGCCCTTGCCGACATAAAGTGTATCGTCAACTTCGTTGTGGGCGAGTTCAGCGGATTTAAGTGCCGAAGGCGCCCCGGCCACGCCGGAGACGCGGCGTTTGATGCGAATGACGTTTGCCATGGATCAGGTTTCCTTGTTTTCAGAAGTTGCCGCCATCAAGGACGATGCCGGTATCGAGATTGCCGGGTGGGCCTTGCGGGCCTGCGGGTCCCGTTTGCCCCTGCTCCCCTGTTGGCCCAGGGGTTCCAAGAACACGGACCGAAACGGGGCTCGCGAGAACGCGCGCCGTAATCGGCACGTCGGATTGGGTTTTTAGGCGGATCGGACCTGTGATGGGCCGGCAGGAAACCGCCCCTGTCATCCAAGCCCCCGCGTCACGGGCTGCACCACGGGAATTTCCAGCATGAAGGCGAGATGCTGGGGCGGCGTGAGATCGGTGCGCACGAGATCCAGAACAGCGCTGCCGGGCGAGAGGCTGGCTGTTGCGGCGGCGGGCACAACCAGTTCCAAAACCCGGTCGGTCAGCCGCGTGACGCCGCCATTCGCGCTTGTCAGCGTGGTCACAGGCGTAGCAGCACTCACCTTGGCCCGGAGCTGCCCCGCAAAACTTGCCCCAGCCGGAAACAGGTCGCTCTCAGCCTCAAGCTGCAATCGATACTCATAGCCGATGATGATGGCGGGCCCCTCGACGACGGACATGGTCATGGCCGCCACCCGCAGAGTTTTGCGCCGGTATCATTGTGGGAGGCGATCTGCTCCTTGGTCTGGCGGCTGAGAACATCCTGCCCTGACGGCTTGATCGGCTGCGCCCAGTCGCAATCGCTGTGCAATCGTGGATCAGTCGCGCATCCAGCGGTCGAGACGGCGATCAAGACCAGCATCGCTATCGTTTTGAACGTCATGTCTGATCTCTCCTGACTTACGGATGGCTTTGTCGCGGTTGGCCTGACGTTTTTTCTGCCAGGCCTCTTGGCCTGCAGTCCGGCCGCGCAGCCAGGCGATGCCGAGTGCGGCGATGAGGGCGGCTGTAAGCGCCGCCCAGCCCGACAGGCGGGACCAGACACCGGACAGCATGGACAAAAGGAGTCCACCCATCATGGTGTCCTCCCAGTGCGGTAGTCTTCGATCCGAGCGGCCTTCGCCTTCCACGCCAGAAGAATAACGATCAGGAAGATCGCAGCCCCAGCCCATGGCAGCACTGGCATAAGCCAGTCATTGAGGTTCAAAAGCCCCACGGTGCGCTCGGTCATGTCCTTTGCGCGCTCGGCGGTCTCGATGGCGGGCGCCACGACGGACGCCGCAACACCTGCCATGCCAACGATGCCCGTCGCGATCTGCCCGTTGGCTGCCTTGACGATGCGCGAGCCCTCCGGCTGCCCCGTCGCCCGCTCGGCTGACACGGCCCGCGGCTTTGCCGTCTGCAGCGCCTCGACAAGGACCGTGTCCACATCTGGATTGAGCGGCAGACCATTGTCGGCCCGAAACGCGAGCACGGCTGCACGCGTACGGGCACCGAACCGGCCGTCAATGTTGCCGACCTCGTGATAGCCAAGCTCTTTCAGCTGTTGCTGGACGACCTTGATCTCGGGACGATTAGGAGCATCGGCGACAATAGGACGGCGGATTCCGAGGATGCGGGCTTTGGAATAGCGCGCGACGGTGACCGCATTCGACTGATTGCCCCCCAGCACCTCGACCTGGTTGCCCGCTGCCTTCAGGAAAAACGCAACGTGCCCCTGCCAGGATGACGAACCGCGGGTGAAGACGATGATGTCGCCCTCGCGCGCCTGTTCGACCCCGGCCACCTTCTCACCCCAGGTGAGATAGGATTGGGCGTTGAGCTTGCGGCTCGAGCGCAGACCCGCCTTTTCAAGGCAGTGGCCGATGAAGGCGGCGCACCAGGCAACCTCGTCATGCTCCACCCAGTCATGGCCGACGCTTTTGTACATTTCCATAATCTTGGGGTTGTCGGCGGAACCTTCGAATTCCTTGGTGCCGAGATAGCTTTTCGCAAAGAGAATGGGTGTCATCGGACAATAGCCTCCTCTGGCCGGAGGCCCATAGCCGCCAGCGTCAGTTCAGTTTCGGATTTGGGGGGTTGGGTTTGCCGCCGACCGTCAGGACGGCAGCTTGGTCAGTCGCTCAAGCAAAAAATCGTAAAGCTTGTCGATCTTGCCTTCGAGTGTATCGAAGCGCTTGGCGATCGAGGGTTGGTCAATCTTGGCGACATCAAGTTCCAGCATGCCGACGCGGGTGCGGATGTCCTGGATGTCGGATTTGATGATGGCGATATCCTTGACCATATGCTGGCCGCGATCGGGAACAATCGTCTCCCAGAGCTTGACCATGGCAAGCAGCGCGCCGGCAACGCCGCCGACACCAAGAATGAAGTAAATCACCGTGGGGAGCCCCCCGGTCCAGTCTGGCGCCATGGGCTGCCCTCCCTATCGTGTGTCAGTTCCGGCACCCTGCTGGGGCGCCTTGAGATCGAGCGTGGTGACAAAGCCGCCACCGCGCGAATAATTGTGGGTGACGGTCTCGATGCGGTAAGCGCCGTCTACGCCCGGGCGGGCGCCGATGATCATGCAAAGCCCATCGGGAATGGCGCTGGCGTCGCCCTCAATCGTCACCGTGCCTTCGCCGGCATCGCGCTCTGAGGTTGCCTTGTCGGAGCCTGCCTGCTGGGTGGCTTCGCCTTCGTCGGCCTTCGCATAGCGGTGATCATGCCGGGCAGTGACATTGAGGGATGTCTGTTCTTCCGTGTCCTGCCACTGGGCCTCTCTCGGGTCGTACCAGCGCGCGCGCACGACGCCGAATTGTGCCCGCGCCAAGGCGGGTGCGATGTCCCAGCCGTGAAGGTTCTTGCCCCAGGCGGCGATCACGGCAGCGGCATAAGTGCCGCCGCGTTTTGAGAGGTACGCCGTCTTCCCTTGGATTCGGAAGTTGCCACCGATCTCGCGCGCAAGCCGTTCGCCAGCATGGATAAAACTCTCGTCCCGCATCTCAAAGTACGCGCGCTTGATGCCGGCCAAGTCCGGATCAATCTCGATCGTGGTGATACCCGCCGTCTTGCCGGTCTCGCGAAGGATGTCATCAATGGACGCATTGTCGAAATGCCGCTGTTGCGGCTCCTTTGGCTTTGCCGTGGTGTCGACGCCCTTCGCCGTGATGTTCAGGACGCGCCCGCTGCGCGAGCCGGAGGATCTGACCTCATCCACGGTGCCGGTGAAGACAGGCCGCATGCCTTCACTTTCCCACCCGAGCGCCACGACGACAGCAGCGCCCAGTTGCGGCAGAACGATCCGGCCCTCGGTGTCGTCGATTTCGAGGTTGGCCGTGTCGGAATGGGTGCCGACCTTGTCCGACACGGTGAGCGAGATCAGGACGGGCGCGAGCACGCTCGTGATGTTGGTGCCCGCCACCATCACCATGAACTGAGCGCGTTTCGCCATAATGCGTCACCAGAGCCGGATGGGATCGAGGAGTTGCGGGGCGCGCGGTGTCGGCACCGGGAGCTCAAAGACCGTGCCGACGGGGAGGATAGGACCCAAGCCAGCCAGCCCCGGGTTGCGCTCGAAGATCGCCTCGACGAGCCCTGGCATCGGGCGCCGGAACCGCCGCCAGACAAGCAGAGACACGGTGATGCCGTCGCCCTCAACCGTGATGCGTTCGATCACTTCGCTCATGGAAACAACCCCGACAGCAGCGAGAAGAAGGACCCGTTGGAGGGTTTGCCGGAGCGCTTCACCGAAATGTCGACCTCGATCACCTGGCCGACGCCCTTGGCATCAAGATAGGACGAGCGTTCCTGAACCTTTTCTATGACGACCCAGCCCATCTGGGCGCCATCGCCGCGCATGAGGTACTGCGGACGACCCGACGCCCGGGCCTGGGACAGTTTCTTTAAATCCTCGAGCCCGCCGAAGCGGCGCGGAAAGATCCGGGCCTTGATGGTCCATGTCTCGGGTCCTTCGCCCACCCATTCGAGCGGCGGACGGGTGCCCAGAACCGGCTTTTCAGCAAAGGACGCCTCGTGGCCATGCTCGTAATCGGTGGCGTTGAACGGCCAGACTTCGAATTGGACAGGTCCCAGAACCATCAGCATCAGGCAAACCTCAATCCAGCATCGGCATAAACACCGCGGAACACCTCCCGGACCTCGCGCTTCAAAACGGCGCGCACTTGTGCAGTGATCTCGGCGGCATCGGCCGCAGATGTATTATTAAAACTGAAAGGCCCGATCGTAATCGAAGGCGCGCCCGTGCTGCCCGCTGGGTGGACATATCCCGACCGGCTTGGCGTGATCAGCTCTGGGCCCCGCTCGCCAACAAGATAGGGTCTGCCAGCACTGATCGGCCCGCCCGAGGCGCGCCCCTGTGGCGACGCCGCCTCGCTACCACCGCCAAAGCTGAAGAAACCTTTGACGGCACTGGCAGCATCGTTGATGGGCGCGAGGATGCCTGCGATCTGCTGGTCGATCCAAGACTTAAGATCGGCAAAGACCTGAACCATGCCGTCCCAGAGCGACTTGATCAGATTGTAACCGGCGGTGAAGAATTCGCCCGCCAGCTCACCAAGGCGCACCGTCACTGACTTGATGCCGGTGATGATGCGGTCGGCGATGTCGTAGCCGGATTTTTCCCACTGAGCCTTTTGCTCTTCCGACAAGGTCTCCTGGCCAAACCAGCCAGAGAGCGAGGAGAAAAAGCTGCCGATCCATTGGGCCGCCCCGGCCCAAGCAGATGAGATCGCACCGCCCACGGTGGCAAGCGCATCGAACAGAGGCTGGGCCAGTTCCAAGGCGGGTTTCAATTCCTCGCCCAATCGCTTTGCGACACCAGCAAACACTGCCGAAATCCGGTCCCAGTATTTCCAGATGGTAAAGCCGGCGCCCGCCAAGGCCGTAACGATGGCAGCAATCGTTCCCCAAACGGGTGCTGAGATCGCAGCCAGTGCCGCCCCCACAGCGGTCAACGCCGAGCCGATGGCTGCCACACCCGGGACTGCCAGCGCCATGCCGCGCAACCCCGCTCCGATCGTCCCCAGTGTTCCCAGAGACTGACCGCCCATGGCGCCGAGTGCCGTTTGCAGGGCAATCATCTCGGTTGCCGCCGCGCGCGCACCGATGGCCGCCTTGCCAATCGAATTGAAACCCAGCGACAGGAGGCTCAGCGCCCCGCCACGGCCCATGAGGCCAATGAAGCGAAGGCCAGCAAGCGCCACCTTGAAGGCAATGATGGCAGCCGTCGCCGACACGATGGCGCCCGTAAGCCCCGGATAGGCGGCAGCCAGGGCCGTGATCTTGTCGATGATCGGCGTGATGGTGACGATCAGGTTCGAGAGCACCGGAATAATGGCATTGCCAATGGTGATCTTGAGATTGGTGAGCAGATTGTTGAAACGTTGAAGCTCGCTGCCAAAGGTCCGGTTGCGGTTCTCGAACTCCTTGAAGGCGGAACCAGCGTAGTTGGCCTCATTGGCGATCAGCCCGAGAGACGAGCGGACCAGATCGAGGTTGGTGAGAAGCGGCCCCAAGGCGCGCGCTTCATTGCCAAAGAGATTGCTGGCAATTGCGGCCTGCTGCTCCTTTGGAAGCTGCGACAGCCGCTCAAGCACATCAACCGTGGTGGCGACAGCATCTTCCTGCATGCGCTTTGCCACAGTGACGGCATCAAGCCCGAGCGCTTTGAACGCCTCGCGCTGGCCTTTTGTGGCGGCAGTCCCATGCGTGAGGGCCAGCCCCATGTTGCGAAACGAGGTTGCGGCGACTTCGCTCTCTGCCCCTGCGGAAATCATCGCCGAGGCAAAGGCCGCCGTCTGCTCTGCCGTAAAACCGAACATCTTGGCCTGGGCACCCACCCGGCGCACCACGTCGAGGATCTCGGCAGCCGACGATGCTTGCGCATTGGAGAGATGGTTCATGGCGTCGGAAAGCCGCACGGTCTCATCGATCGTGAGACCGAGGCCTGTCATCATCTTCGCCATGGCGGATCCGGCTTCGTCTGCCGAAATATCAAACGCCACGCCGATCTTTGCGGCGGCCTCCGTGAACCGCACGAGATCCGCGCCCGCAATGCCCGCCTGACCTGCGGCCGCTGCAATCTCAGCCAGACCATTGACGCTGAGCGGAATGTCACGTGACAGCGCCATCAACGCCGCCTGGAAATCCTTGAAGGCCTGCGGCGTTGGAAAATCGACCACCTTCTTCACGTCCGCCATGGCGCTTTCGAACTTCATGGCCTCGTCGACGGGTGCGGCAATCGCCGCTTTCAGCGCGTAAAAGCCACCTACGGCATCGGCGAGCCCGGAACGCGCATCGGAAAGCGCGCGGTTGTTGCGCGTGATGGCGGCGTCCAGGCGATCACCGAAGCCAATCCTTCGACCATTGGCGTCATCAATGCTCCGCGTGATCCCGGCGAGGCTCCGCGCTACACCGCGCGCAGGGGCCGACACCTTGTCGAGGAGTTCGACGATGAGCTGTGTGGTCAGATTGGCCATGCTCAACCCCCCACAGACCCTGAAAGCCGCCGCGCCTCATCATGCCAGAGCAGCGTCTCATGCCAGTCCATGTCCTCGAACGCCGTGATGGGCGTTGCGAGCACATGGGCAATGTCGGCGATTACGCTGCGCCAGTTTCCGGCGGCGCGGCCTTCGCGAAAAAACCAGCAATCACCTCGGAGGCGCGGGTGAAGTCCCCGGCGTCCAGTTCCTCAATGGCCGCTTCCGGGATGCCCGACAGGAGCGCCACCATGGCTGCGCCCTGATCAAGCTGGGTCGGTTTGTCGGCAGTCGCCTGTTCCATGGCGCGAAGATCACGCACCTTGGGCCTGCGGATCTGCAGTTCGGTGATGGTGTGGCCCTCGAAGGTGACGGGCTCAGTCAAGGCAATGATGATCGGTGTTGTCATGATGGGTCTCCTCAGCCGGTGGTGGGAATGCGCAGGATGCGGCGTTCGTCGTCGATCTGGGATGTGCCATCAAGGCGCCAGTCGCTGGAGAAGAAGTCCCAGAAGAGCTTCTCCTTTTCGCCGAACCAGAGTTCGTAGTGCATGACCTCGTTGATGGCGTAATCGTGGCCCATCATCTCGCCGCGCTTGAAGGCTTCGGGCTCAATCTTGCCGAGGCGGCCTTCGATGACGGCTTTGGCTTCATGTGCCACGCCAGTGCGCTTGTCGCGGATGACGCCGTAAGCGGTGAAGACCTTGGCGTCCCGCGTGCCAAGCCCGAACCGGCTTAGGAGGTCGGGATCCCAGCCGGCAAGCTTGAAGGTGGGCTCGAGCTTCTGGATGCCGACCGCCACTTCGATCTGCACGCGCGAGCCACCCGCGTGGTGGTCCTGGTAGATTTCCTGCAGCGTTGGCAGCTGCAACTCGTTGAGAGTGAGGTGTTTTGAGGCGGACGGATCATGATCGCCGCAAAACAGGTTTCCGGCTTCCATTACGTAAATCGTGCTCATGGCTGTTCTCCTTGATTAGCCGGTGATGGCGCCGACCTGAGCGAGCAGATCGTCGAGCAGCGCATCAAGTGCGGGGCGGTAGCGGGCGGACTGGATGCCGAGGTAACGCAGCACAGGGGCTTCCTCGGCTGCGAAGTTTACCGTGAAGCGACCCTGGCGCAATTCTTCCGGGGAGTTCTGATCGCGGGTGAACTTCACCTCATAGCCGAGGATATCGCCGTCGGCCTTCAGATCACGCAGCGCAAAGCCGATGGTGTTGAGGACGGCCTGCACGGTCTGGCCGGTGATGTTGAAGCGCCCAAGATAGAAACGCAGAGTGCGCAGGAACATCAGGTGGATATAGTCGCGCCCGCGCGTGACGTTGTAGAACCGCCAGAGATCATCTTCGCCCGCATTGTCGGTGCCGACAAACACGAAGCCGCCGGACGCAATCGCCGTCTCGACGCCCATTTCACCGCGCAAGAGCACGCCGAGATTGTGCGACAAAAGCCGCTGACCTTCTGTTGCGCCATCGGTGAGCGAGAAGTTGATGGGCCGCGAGGGTCCGACGATCCCCTGTACTGGCTGGTTGGCCCAGGAGTGGAACGGGCGACCCTGTTTTTCGTGATCACGCCGCACGCCGATGCCGATTATGGCGGGAGAGAGCGGTACGACCGTGACGTCCGTTCCCGCCATGATGCGCACGGCAGGATCGACCGGGATCAGCCGCGTTGAGGACAGGGTTTCGCGCCAGTCGATGGCCGCCTGTTCTGTGGTTGCAGGGCCGTCGACGACCGCATGGGCGAGAAGCCTGTTGCAGATCGAGGGAAGTGCGGCGCAAACCGCATTGGCGTTCGCTCCCGTCCGCTGACTGGTGAACCCCGGCGCGCAGAGAAGCCGCGGTATTACGCCCAGGATGGGGCCCGCCTGAATGAAGCCCTCAAGCCCGGTGGAGATGCCGTCGCCGACGATATTGGCGATCGTCTCGTCCACCGTGCCGCCCTCGGCCACCCGGACCACCACCACCTTGGCCGCCACCTGAAACTCGCCTAGCTGCGCGTTAATCAGCGACAGTGCTGCGGGGATCGTGCCGGTGGTCCCAAGTGCCGTGCGCTTTGTGATGTCATCTGAATAAAGGAACACCGGCGTGTTGGCTGGAAACAGGGCGGGGTCTGCACCGGGTGCCGTTCCAATCAGGCCCACGACAGACATGTCGGACCAGACGGCGGGACGCGGTTCATTGTCGATCCGCGTGATCGAAATGCCAAAGGTCGGGTCGCTCATCAGCGGTTCTCCTCAAAATAAAAAAACCCGCGCGAATGGCGGGGCGTGGTGTGACAGGTGATCTATGGTTAGTGTTAGAACTGCAGGACGGGCGTCGAGACTTCGAGCCTGTCGCGCTCAGTCGCCGTCAGTGTGACCTCGAGGACGAGGCGGGGAGCGCCGCTCGCAAGGGGCTCTCCAAAAAAACGGATGGCGCGCAGGCACCCCGCCTCGACGGGCACAATCTCGCTCACCACGATGGAGCGGACATTTGAAATGCTTAGGGCTTGCTGGATCACATCGAGGGATGAGGTCATAATGAATTCTCCTGTCTTACCAGCCGTTGTCGATGTCGACGCGGTCGAGGAACGTGGGGTCCGCGGCAGTGCGGATCTGCTCGGCTCTCGTTGCCTCGAGATCAAAGCACCGCTGAACATGCTGGCGAACGGCGGTCACTAGGGCGAGGATCTGGCTCTGTTCAAGGCGGACAAAGCTGCCATCGGCCGTCTTCCATTGAACCGCCGCTGCGGGATCTGACTGAAAGGCCAGTAGTGCCCCCACATATTTTGTCTGAGCGACGGCGTCGGTCGCAAAGCGCTTCGCTTCGAACATAACGCCACCGGTCTCGACCTCCCAGCGTCGTGTCGCTAGGCGCGCGAGCTTATCGGCCTTCAACGTCTCAAGCCGAGCCGCCTGATCTTCCGGCGTCAGTGGCCTTGCTTTCCAGCTTTGCTGCCATTGCCCGTTCGAGAATGACGGCGGCCCCTCCACCGTCTCCTCGGTCCATGAGTGTTCCAGCGGTGCCTTAGGCCAGACGCGAGCAAAGGGCTCCGGCGGCGTAAATGGCATGGCAAAAGAAACATGGGGAAGTGCGGTCCGGATCTCGTGTTCGCTCAACGGATATTGACTGACCACGCCGTTCAGGATTTTTGCGTACATCAAGGTCTCCTTACCATGTGATCCGGACAGCACCCGGCCCGCTCGGCTGGTTGGTACGGGACGTTCCGCCTCCGCCGCTGATGCCTCCCGCGCCCATCCAACCACCAGACGTGGCGATTCCGTCGGGCGAGCCCTCCGGTCCGCCGGAGAGCCCCGAGACGGAGATGCCTGCAGTTCCCGCCCCAGACACTCCAGTGCCGCCGCCCGAGCCGCCGTTGGAGCCGCCGCTCGCGGCGCCGCCTGCACCCGCACCGCTTGCCACGAAGGCACTGGTGCTCGCGGCTGAACCATTGCCGCCGGCACCGGTGTAGCCGCCAGCACCACCGCCGCCGGAAAAGGAATAGTTCTGGAAAGTCGCGCCCGCGAGATAGATGCCGTTTCCGCCGGCCCCTCCGGCATACTTTGTTGTCCCGACGGAGTTGGTGGCGCTTCCGCCGGCACCGCCGAGCCCCCTTGTCGTCCCCACGGCATTGGCACCTGGAGAGCCACCCTTGGCGCGCCACAGCGTTGTTCCGGTGCGCAGGATCGAGCTGTCATTACCAGCCAGGGCGCTCCCGTAAGCCTGGCCGCCGCCTGCCGTAACGGTGAGCACCTGGCCTGCCGAAACGCTTAGCGCGGGTGTGCGTGACATGGCGCCGCCGCCCCCGCTTCCCCCGGAACAGGTGTATTGCAGTGTTGCACCGTTATAGAGCGAATTGCTGCTGCCGCCTGGACCGCCTGCACCGGTTCCGACAACCGAGAGGGATGTGACGCCCGCCGGTACGGTAAAACTTACCACTGTGTCTGCCGCACTCGTGCCAACGACGATGAATTCACGAAGGGTCTGAAGGGTCCAGCTGTAGCTGGCGGAAGCGACGGTCAGAGAAGTGGTAGCCGTGCCGTTGACGCCGGGACTTCCTGCACCCGAGGTCTGACGGAGCTGGATGGTGTCACCATCCGCGACGAAGCCTGCAGCATTGGTCCAGGCACCGCCGTTGATTGAGTATTGGGCCGCCGTACCGCCCGAAAGGCTGATCGGGGCCGGTCCTTTCTCGACGGTGACGGTCTTAATCTCGGAGGTAACGACACTCCCGGTCGAATAGGTCGACCCGTCGACGAAGGCTGAGGAGAGAGCCGCCAGCGTGATCGGCTCGGTGCGAAGCACGATCTGATAAGCGGCACTGTTCAACGTACTCGATCCCGAAAAGGCCCCCGGATCGGTTAACCCTGCCGTCTTCTGCCAAGCCGTTGCCACAAAAACCACGGAGGTGTTTGTGGCATCGACAGATGTAGCAAAGCCGGAAGAACCCGCAGGTGGATCGGTCACAGCGCCCGTGCCTGCGGCAAACCCGAGTGAAAGTAGCGTATTTTGACTGGTTGTCGTGGTGAGCGCTGGCGGATCAGGCAATCCCGGCTGGGCGAATTGTCCGATACTAGCCGTGGCAAAGGAGAACTTTATGAGGCTTCGATTGAAGCCCATGGGGCGCAGCGAGATCAGCAAGACATTGGCGGGCGACCCGGCATTGTCGTTGAGCCACGCGGTCTCGGTAGTGACACTCCGGAGCATCTGGATGCTGTGAGCGCGGATCGTGGCGTTGCGGGTCACTACATATTCCCAGCTGGCGCTGGGAAGATTGTGAGTACCAGCGGTGCTCATGCCGACGACCAGTACGATCACGGCGTCCCCGGCCTGCGTGCCAGCGGGGAAGCTGACGTTTATGCCCCTGGCTATGTTTGGGGCCGCAACCGTACCCACCACTGCCCAAAACGGATAGGCGGTCTTGCCACTCGCCGCCATGAGCAGCCTCTGTGTGAGCGGATCCATAATGGCCTCCGTCAGCTCGGGTAATCGGTCAGCACGGCCGCGCGCCAAACGGTCCCGCCGTCATCCGTTAGGAAGACGAAAAGGTGTTTCCGGCCGATTGTCAGTTGTGGAGCGATACCTGCAGACCAAACGACGGAAGCTGGCCAGGCTACATTACCAGCGGTGTGGGTGAGCTCGAGCGTCAGGCTGTAGGCCTTGCCCGCTGGCACGTTTGCGAAGGTGAATGCGCTGTCGGCGGCGATGGTTTTGGTGAAGTAATTTCCGGCCATGCAGTCGATGGCGAGCGCGGCAACCGCCACGACATTCTGGCGGAGGCTCCCCGAAGCGATGTCGATTGCTCCGGAAAACACCGGGCTCTGCACCGCGGCCTTGGCATCAAGAGACGTCTGAAGGTTTGTTACGTCGGCAATAACATGGGCGTGTGCGGTGTTGGCTTTGGTCGCCCCCAGCGCATCGGCATAGGCCGTCGTCGCAAGGCGGGTTGAATTATTGCCCTGGGTCTGGGTCGGAGCTGTCGGCGTTCCGGTGAAGGCGGGAGATGCAAGCGGGGCTTTGGCATCAATCGTCGTCTGGAGGCTCGTCACATCAGCAATGACATGGGTATGGGTCGTATTTGCCTTTCCGTTGAGCGCGGTTTGGGTCGCAGTCGAGACGGGCTTTGCAGCATCGGATGTATTGTCGACACTAGACAGGCCTACATCGGCCTTGGCCAGTGTCACTACCCCCGTGCGACCGACAACTGAGGTGACAGGTCCCACCTCAACAATGAACTCACCGACATCGCTCTTCTTGAGGTAGAGCTTGCCGTCGGTCGTGTTGATGGCGATTTCGCCCAGCTGCAGATCGGCAACGGCCGGCGCTTTTCCAGCCATGGATGACCGCTTCAAGCGGATGGTGTTGGCCATGGGGCCTCCGGTAACTTTGAGAGATCAGTAGGCACCGCCATCGAGTGGCGAGCTCGACACCAAGAAGCGGGCATCGGCCTCGGACTTGGACCAGACATCGGTGAGGATGAAGATCGACTTCTCGACTTCGATCACGTCACCCGCAGCAGTTGGGCTGCCAAGCGTAAGGCTGATGCCATTGGTTGCGGTGAAGCCTGAGCCTGCAATGAGGCGAAGGCCATTGCGATAGACGGTGATGCGACCGACGTCATAGCCGCCTGTGACAGTAAGAGTCGTCTGCCCGGCACTTGCGGTAAACGTCTCGGTCGACGAGGAGCGGAATACGCTCGATGCCGCGACGATCCAAACGGCACCCGTGTAAACCTTCATCAGGTTCTGGGCAGTATCGAACCACAGGACGCCGGCCGTTAAAGGCTTGCCAAGCGCATCCACCGACGGAGGCGTGGCTGATGCTCCGGCATATTTGCTCCCGAGGCCTGCCAGCATCGTTGCCGCCGACGTCGCGGCACTTGAGGCCGTCTCGGCACTTCCCGCCGCAGCAATGGCCGAAGTATTAGCCTGCGTCTTGGAATTCGCCGCGAGGTTGGCCGAATTGGCAGCACTCGCCGCTTGAACCGCCGCGGTCTGTTGGCTGGTTGCCGCTTGCTGCGCGCTTTGTGCGGCGGCCGTCACCGATGCCGACAGTCCTTGCGCCGCCTCAAGTATCGACGTGGCAAGCACGGGGTCGGTCGTCGCTGTAATAAACCAGTCCGAATGAACGCCACTGCCCCCAGTCGCGGTCACGAGGATCGAAAGCATGCCGCTGTCAGGATCATAATCGTTCAGACGGCCGCCAAGCCAATTTGCGGGTTGGGCTTCACTTACGACCACCAGAAAACCTGAGGGTGCAAATCGTAGCCGGTCGGCCTCCCGGACGAGGAAGGTCTTGATCCCCGCGCCGGTTACCACCTGACTATTGGACTGGGCTGACAAAAGTGTTCCCAGATGTGCGGCCGTCTCGATCCGGTCGCGGATCAGGATTGCCTGCTGCAGGATCGGCAGAAGCGCTTCATCAATACGGCCAAGCGCCACATCTTCGAAGTTCGCAACCTCTTCGTCCCAGCCCACAGCCTTCTCTTCGACCGCGTGAAGACGGAGGTCGAGGTCCTCATGTACGCCGTTGAAGTAGCCGGCCTGTACCTCGTCATCATCGGCCACGCGGTAGCGATCAAAGCGCCGCATGGGCTCAGACCTTCACGTAAGACGCAACCGCCTGCAGGATGGTCTCAAGCACCGCGCCCGAGACAGTGACGTCGGGATCGTTCGGGTGCATGGCGATCCCTGCGACACGGATCGGACGCGAAAGCTCGACGCGGTAACTCGCGTTTTGATCAATGGTTTCTGGTTCAGACTTCTTGGCCATGTCGGGATCCTCCTCAGATGGCGGTGTCGATGCGTTGTTCGACGTGGAAGAGCTGTCCTGCCGAGGTGGCGCTGCCGGCTATCTTGATCTTGTAGGCGGCAATCGGGCTGGTCAGGGTGAAGAGGTATTCCTTCTCGATGTCGTTGGCGCGGTCGGACGAGCCGACATTGCGCGTGACGACCGCCGCAGGCGAGACTGAGGTCGCGTAACTGGCACCGGTCAGAAGGGTCACGGCCAGCGTGTGCTGAGCGCTAACGAAGGGATAGGCTTTTGCCACCACCCGGACCTGCTTGGTGGTCATCCCGGAGGGCAGTGTCCTCGGCGTTGAAACATGCAGGAAGGCGGTCTTGGCGCGCGACACCTTCACCTGAGAGTCGGTGGCATGGATGACTGGCATCAGTTCTGGGGTGCCGGTCATGACGGCACGCAAGGGCAACACGGCGGGCAGCCCCGTCAGAAAATCTGGCGTTGTCTCGGCGATCGAATACCAGGTGTCTGAAACCCGCACCTGATAGGTCAGGTTGGTGGCGTCGGGCACGATCTGGGGGGCGAGAATGTCGATATCGGCAATGCCGCCCGCGAGCTGCAGGGGCTTTAGTTCGACCGAGACCCGGGTCGCGGTGAACCTGGCCACATGCACCTTGAAGCGCATGTCCTTAGTGAGATCGCCGAGGAGATATTGCCCGTCGGTCGAGAAGAACAGCGTACCCGAGGTGAAGTTCGAGCCTGAGACGGTGCCGATGTAATGGGCGCCGCCAGTGATCACGAGGAGGCCGTAACGGCAACCCTGTTTAAGGAGAGTCGGGCGGATCGGGAACAACGTCCATTCTGGGAAACGCTTGAGATTGCCTTGTGCGAGCGTTGATTGAGCCAGCACCCGGTTCGGGTTGGGCGTGCCATCGGCTCTTGTCTCGCAGAGTGCCACGGTGACATTGCCGGTGGGGCCGATTTGGGTGAGGCCCAATGACAGGCCGCTGCAATAGCGGGCCTGGCCGTTGACGAAGGTCTGGCCGATCTGGACGCCCTGGATCGTAGAGACGACCGGCTGATATTCCCAATAGGTCTCCTCAAAAGTGTCGATCCAGAACTGACGGACCCGGTACCAGGCATGGGCGGCGTTTCGCCCGACGGCCGTGGGGATGTTGCCATTGGCATCCCTGACTTGGAAACTCTCGCCATTCTTGGTGAAGACGCCCGTGACCGAATTGTACTGTCCTCCCGACCAGAAACTGGCGTTGGTGCAGACATTACGGGTGGTGCCGTAGCGCAGCCGCATGCGGCTGATCGAACGCTGGATCAGCTGGTGCGTGCCAAACTGGTAATCCGCCAGCGGAATGGACTGGACGAGCTCATTGGCGGTGGGGGCGCCTACCACGAGGGCGTCGATGCTGGTGTAATTGGGCACCATCAACCCGTCGGCCGTCATGGTGACGGAGCCATTGATGGGATTGTCGAGCTGAAGGGTTGAAAGCGCCGTCGCGGCCCAGGGGAACCGGATGCCTTCCTCGACAAGAGCATCATAACCAACGACAGCTGTGTCGCTTTCATCGGCGGTCAGGAACTGATCAGCGCCGTAGAGGGAATTGAGGTCCGAGAGGTCAAGGTTCTCTTTGACAACCGCAAGGCTGCCCGCGAGCGCCGTGATCTGGCCTGCGACGAGGTCGGCAAAGGCTTTCATCTGCGCCTTAATCACCGATAAATCGGCCTCAATCGAGGCCGTGATGTTGCGCCGCAACTCATCAAGCGCGCGCCGCAGGGTAGCAATCTGGGAGCCGAGGTCGGCAAATTCGGCGCGCGTGGGAAGGCTATCGACGCGCCGTCCCAGGGTGGAGAGGTCGGACAAAAGCCCATCAAGCACTTGGCCCACGCGCAGCTGCCAGGCGGTGATGCCATCAAGGCGTTCGCGCGCGAGATCAAGCTCGGGCACTGCATGGTCGGACCGCATGGTGACCGAGATGATCCCTGCCGTGCCGATCAACACATCGGCAATGGGCACGTAAGCCTCTGGAACAGCGGGGCGCTGCGGGTCGGCACTCTCGGAGCCCGGCACCACGGAGACCTGAGCGATGCGTTCCTGCACCATGGGCACAGATTGGGGCTCGGTGGCGCGCGTGGTCACATTGATCAGGAAGTCGCGAGGCTCGATCTCAGAGTCAATCGTCTGGCCGTAAGACACCAGCGTCACGATCCGCTGGGCGGCGGCCGGCAAATAGGTGGAGAGGCTGACCGTTTGAGTAGCGTCATTGGCGAAGATCCTGCCAGCGGTATAGAGCCGACCCTGGGCCACCTGTAACGTCGTGGCGCTGTCACGGGTTGAGAGGAACCCGGCATAGCCTTTGTCGCTCACGAGGAGGTCACTCACGACGTCCTCGAAGGTCTTGGCTGCATAGGCCTGAACCGAATTGAGATCGCCGAAGGTCACGTTCTGGCGGGACCGGAAGATGCGTTGCTTTTCCATGGAATTACCTTCTGCCTTTTAGCGTTCTTGCCATTCGCCGAGGCGAAGAGATTTGAATGTTCCGCCATCGCCGAAGCGAATGGGGCTGTGGAGCCTTGAGTTCAGATAGATCGTGTCGCGCGCGGCTTGGCTCACGCGCACCGCATCGACGGCGTTCAGAAGACCGAGCGTGTCGTCCTCAACCAGATGGTCGCCTACGAACTCGAGGGCTGCCTCGGGTTTGCGGCCGACAATGCGGACGGTGAGCTCGGCCGTGTAGGGATCAAGGCGAAAGCGCGCGCTGCCCACGAAGTCGGTCGAGAGAGGCAGTTGGGTTGCGCGCTCAAGGTCGAACAAACGGATGCTGTCATAGATCCGGAATCGTGCTCTAGGCTCGACCAGCCAGATGAGATCGATGGGCACATCATCGGTAAAGAGGCTGACGTCGTCTGTGGCCTCCGCCGTCATGCGCTCGGGCCAGGTGGTGATAGGCGTCAGCGACGGCCGGACGAGGTTGTAGGCGAAGCCGCCGATGGTTTCTTCCGGTGCTGCCGCAAAAGAGATGATGCGATTGGGCGCGTCGGGGTCGGCAAGATGGTCTTGTGAGCCGACATCGTCGCTGAAATAGAGGCCGCCGGCTTCGCCCGGCAGGATGATCTGCTCGAAATATCTGCCGTCACCGGTTGGAACCTCCGAACAGAGGAGCGGCGTTTCCACGCCCTTGCGAAAGAGCACAGCGTGACGCCCCAAGGCTTCGCCAGGATTGAGCCCGTCATCGGCAAAGAAAGTTGCGCCGTCCGACGCCCCGAGAAAGGCATCTGCATGATCGGCTGGACCGCTCAGTGCCGTGACGCGGTCGAACCCCTCGCGGGCAAAAGACCGGATGCGGATTTCTGGAAACTGCCGGACCCATTCCTTGCGGTCCTCTTCGCCAAATTCTGGGCTTGCGAAGAAATCCGTCCTCGGCGTCAGCGTGTGGACGAGCTCGGCGCCGACCAGTGCGAGGTGCGCCTCAAAGCCCGCTTGCGTGGTTTTCAACCGATGAAGGCGCGCCTGCTCGGCAATGATCCAGCGCTGGCGCTCTTCAGGCCAGTCCGGATTCCACAGATCAACCGAGCGTTCGAGCGCCAGAAAGGGCAGAAGTTCCGCTGGACAGGTCCAAGGATCGGTTACATCGCTAACAAGGTGAGCGGGAAGCTCAGTGCCCTGCGCCGCCGCCAGCGAAACAGCCTTCTCAAACTCGGTGGCATTGCGCGGAAGAAGGTGAAGTTCTTCAGACATCGCGCACCACGACATTTACAGTGATCGCTGTGCAGAACGGCGCCTCGTCGGGTTTGACGAAGATATCGGCCACGGGCGAGATGGCTTCGACCCGCTCGGCATTCGCGACATGCGCTGCCCGCCAGAGGCCAGAGGCTGCAACGGTGACACCGATCCGATGGCGCTCTGCCACATAGGATTGGAGGGCGGCCAGCGCATTTGCTCGAACGGAGAGCGGATCCTGACCGAGCGCCACATGCACGGTGACTGAGACGGCGTAAGGCAGGATCCGCGCGCCAACGACTGTCACCACGTCTGTGACCGGGGCGCCGTCATCGGCGAGGAGTTTCGCCCGAATCTTTTCAATGACGTCAGGGGTGACGGCACCTTGTCCGGTCTTGCCCAACAGCACGACATCGACATGGCCGCGGCCACGGGCGATGACACCGACATCCTTCAACTCCGTAAACGCAGCCTGCAGGGCGAGAAATCTGTAAGATCCGACGGTTCCGCCATGGGGCATGGCCTCAGGGGCAAGCTGGGTGCGGCGGCGGAGTGATGCATCAGTTTCGCCATCAAAACGGGCGACGCCATAATAGGCGGCGATAGCGTCGAGGTTTGAGCCTGCCGCAAAGGCAAGCATCCTCTGCCGGGCGGCGTCATTGATGCGAGCACGAAGCAGCACCTCGCGGTAGGCGAAGACCTCGAGCAATTTGCGCGCCGGTTCGCTTTCGAGGTCGATCACGCCCACAATCGCGGGAAACCGGGCGACGAGGTCATTGCGCATGGAAGTGACAAGGGCTTCGGTGTCGAGGGTTTCGACAACGCCCGGATAGGGTAGTGCTGCGAGATCAAAGACAGCAAATCGTGTCATGCCGTGCCCTCCTCACGCAGGATCAGGCCTGCAGCATTGACGTAGCCATTGACCCGCCGCGCACCCTCGACTGTGAAGTCACCGAACACGGCGCGCGGGCGATACTCACCATCGATGTAGAAGTGCAGCGCACCATCGCGCGTCGCCTTCAACACCTTGATCTCGCTGACGCGGTATCGCGGTTCCCACTGCTCGATCGCTGACGTGATGGCGACAAAGAACGGAGTCACTTCCTCGGGCGTGATGAGCCGGCCGAGGAGATGCGGAACGAAGGAGCCGTACCATTCACGGATCACGCGCTCCCCGAAGCCGGTGGTGAAGATGTCGGAAAGTGACTGCAGGACATGGTCCCACCCCGTCAGCACCAAACCCGATGTTGCATCAAGCCCGACTGACGGATTGGTGAGGTCGGCTGGCATGGTCAGGACCTGGCGTTCCGGCGGGGTTTGACTTCCACAGCGGCATCGACGGCGGCATCGACGGCTGCAGCGTCATCAGTTGCTTCAGATGTCTCTTCCAGCCGAGGCTGCGTTTCAGCGCGCGCGATATCCAGAGCCGTCAGCGTTCCAAGCCGCAATTCGTGCTCGGCCTGGCGTTCGGTGAGTTCGAGGACGGTTCCGACCCCGGAGTTGCGATAGGTCGCAACGAAGGGGCCCGCCTTCTCGGTGATGGCGTAGCGTGGCATCGTTTAATCTTTCTGTTTGAAGTTCAGTTTGCCGGCACGTCGGTCAGACCGCCGCCGGGGGTGACCCCGCCGTGGATATGCGTGGCGCCGATGTTCTTGGCCTCGTGGGTGACCTTGCCGCCGGTGATGGCGACGCCGTCGGGTGTTACCTTCAAGGTAACCCCGCCCACTTCTGCCTCGAGCAATTGCGCGCGAATGGTCAGGCGGACGCCGCCAAAGGTCAGGACATGCTCGTTGCCGGCAGTTGAAGGCGAGGCGTTCTCGTTGCTCCACGTCATCGGGAGTGCGACCGCCTGCTGCCAGTCACCATTGGGCGAGAGTGCCGTGAACTGCTGGCCCTTGGACGGCGGTGTGTGGACCTTCAGGGCTCCGGCGATCTGGGCATAAGGCACCCAGGGCGAGAGGAAGGGACGGCCGCCGATATCTTTGCCGAAGTTCAGCCGCACGCGGTGGCGGGCAGTGTCGACCTCTTCGACCGTGCCATGGCGCATGATGCCTGAGAAGCGACGTTCAAGTTCGGCGATGCGGGCTGCGAGTTCGGCGACTTCACGCATCGGCAATCTGGCCCAGCGATCCAGCTTGGTTGACGACGACCGGCTCCGGCCCACCCATCAATTCCAATTCCTCGAAGGAAACGGGATCATCGGACAGATCTGCCAGCGGTCCGAGGCCAATGGCATCCGCTGTTTTAAGATGAATACCCAGCATGTTGGCAGCACGCCGCCAGTCGGCGAGTGGATCGCCTTCAATCTCACTGCGAAGCATCGCAGCAATGCGTGCTAAATCCGCGTCAGACGTCATGACACCGAGAAGATCGGCCCAGGCTGTCCCATCGGCGATTGCAGCGCCATCACTGGGTGCCTCGATCAGATCGCAGGTAAGAACGATCTGGCGGGCGGCAAAGCGCACGCCCTTTTCGACCGACGCACCGCGCCGCGACAGGCGGCGAGATACGCGCGGCACGAGCTTCATCCAAACGCGCGACCAGTCACTGCGCTCGCGTGTCAGCGCCGCCATGATCTGGTGCTCCATGATGTCGAGTGCCAGTTCCATCCCCTCATCGGTATGCGGAATGGCGATCATGCTCTCGCCATCATCCCCTGCTGGCACTTCGACCCGCGCCGCAATCGCGGCCTCGATGACCAAGTCGCAGGAGACATTACCGTGAAAGAGATCGCGGCCGGTCACTTCCATCTCATGGTCATCGGTCGTGACGATCAAGATCGGCTGGCGTTCTTCCGCAATGGTCTGGTCGATGGGCGCAATGGCGCTGTCGTAGACGCGCCCTTCCGCAAGGGTACTGCCGCGCAAAGCGCGCGCCGCAGCAATCCGCATGGCAAGTCGGGCAAGGCTCATGTCGCAACATCCTCCCGAACGAGAAGAAGGTTGAGATCACCCATGTTGGTGGGATGAACCACCGACACCGCAAAACTTGGGCTCCCGGGTCGCCCTGGCAAGCTCAGAAGGTCGCCCTTCGCTGGACGGAATCCCAAGGCCTCAGCATCGCCGCAGGCGATCCAGAACTCCGACTGCTCGGAGACCAGACGGCTTGCGCCTGTGAACTCACCCCCGCGGCCCTGACCGCGCAGATCCGATTGAGCGGCATGGGCTGAGAACACGCCCCGCACGGTGACAGAATGGCGGTCCGCATCAGCGGCCGCTTCCACATATTGCGAGGCTCGCCGAGGTCGAAGGATGGCATCCTCGCCAAAGGTCTGGAGTGCCGCGCCCGAGGCCATACGGTCGAGGTCATCGAACACCGACGCCACGTTCAACCTCAGGTCCGTTTGCCGGGGATGAGAACGCGGGGGCGCGTGCAGTAGTGCAGCGTGTTCATCTGGAATTCCAGATTGACGCCTTTGCCGTTTTGCATCTCCCACTGCTTGGCATAGAGCCGCTGGCCGGGACGGTTGACTGTCTCGATATAGTCGGCCGGCGCGTAGACTGTGCGGAAAAGGCCGGGCACGCCCTCAGGAAACAGGTGGCACTTGTTGGTATCAATGCCGATGCTCTGGCCGCCCCGATAGTTCTCAAAGGCAATGCCGCCAAACTCAAAGGCGCCGTAAGTACCGCTCTGGCCGCTGTTCACGTAAGCCGTGCGCAGGGTCGCAGCCTCAGCATAGCCCTTGTAGGTGTCGCGCACTTCCTTATGGGCAATGAGATCGTCGAAGAAGGCGTCACCACATAGCGCACGGATGCCCGTGAACGGAAGACCGTCAAGGATCTGCCCCATCGCCCGCGTGATGGACGCGCATTTCTTGCGAAGTGCCCCCTCGGCAGGTGTGGCATTGTCGAGATCGAAGTCGATTTCAGCAGGCTGGCTCTCGCCGAATTCTGCGAAGTAGTCGTAAAGCACGCTGGTGCCGTCAGCATCAAAGAGCTTGCCGGTCTTGATGATGTTGAGCCGGTGGAACTCTTCGGTCAGCGCGAAAAACTGCGAGGCTTCTGCCGCGCGTTCTGCGATCTTTTCCTGCAGACGCTCGACCGCCATTTCCTGACCGAAGGCGCGCACCTGCTGCACTTCGTCGGCATAAATCGCATCATCGACCTGGAAATGCGGCACCTTCAGCATGCGCATCGAGCGCTTGGAACGCCCGAAGGTCTGGCCGGGGCCGCCACGGGGGCTTGCCTGCACCAGCATGATGTTCTGGTCCTTGTCCTTCTCGATCGCAATGTCGAGGGTGTCGACGTTCTGGACAGAGAAGAGGCCAAGCTGGCCGATGCGGGACGGCGTGTACTTGATTTCACGGAGCGCATCCGTGAGGCGCATGACGCTGAAGGCGTCCTGGGCAAAGATGTTCAATACGGACATGGGTGTCTCCTCAAATTAGCGCACGATGATGCCGAGGCTCTTCAGCGCGTCATGCGCTGCGGCTTTCTCGGCTGGCTGGTCGCGGTCGGCGTGGTAGACGAGGCAATGGCCATTGACCTCGGCGTCGCGGACGATCGCCGAAACACTTGCATCCGCGGCCGAGGCGTCGGCGCCATAGATGTTGATGGCGCCAGGCGTCTGGCTGCCGTCGGTCGCGCCCACGGCACTCACGACATATTTGCCAGTCGCAGTGACGCGGCCGAGCACACTGCCGGGCGCTACGATGCCCGCACCGCTGGCAAGCGTGATGTTTTCGCGCGAACGCTGGCCATTGGCCTCGGTCATCAGGAACGCGCCCGGATGAAGGCCTTCAACTAGAACTGTCATGGGTAGATCTCCTCTCAGGCTTTCTCGAAGCGGCGGTTGGCTGCGGCGATGGCGTGTTTCCAGCCAAGGCTGGCGCGCTCGCCCGCATCAGGTTCACGGGGCTCGGTGCTGGCCCCGATCTCGGGACCGCTGCGCGCGCGCGATGCGAGCACATCAACGGCGGATTCCTTGGGCGAGGCGGCGAGAAGTTTCTCAGCCTCATTGACCGAGAGCGCAGTTTCTGTGGCAAGGATCAGGGCCTGGGCACATCGGCCCTTGGCTTCTTCACCCGATACGATCGCCCGTATCCGGGCACGTTCCTCTTGGCGTGCGGCGGCCACGGCGGCGTCGCGTTCTAAAATCGAAATACCGGCGTTATCGGCGGCCGGTGCGGCTTCATTCGTGCTCATCTGGATCCCTCCTGTGCGAGCGTTGCGCCCAGATGGGCGGGGTTGTTGGCTGAGTGCGGAAAGAACCTCGTCGAAGCTGGCGATCCGGTCGGCGAGGCCAAGGGCCACGGCCTCTTGGCCGATGAATGTGCGGGCTTCGGTGGCGCGCGCCATCGAGGCCGAGAGCTTGTTGCCGCGGCCAGCGCCCACCACCTCCAAAAACTGCTGGTAATGGGCGTCGACACTCGACTGCAGATCGGCCCGCACCGCGTCCGACAAGGGCTCAAAGGGATTGCCGTCGACCTTGTGGGAGCCTGCAAAGATCAGGGTGGGCTTCACACCTTGCGCTGCGAGCTCACCCGAACGGTCGGCGTGCAGCATTACAACACCGATTGAGCCCACCATGGAGGTGGGCGAGATCACGATTTCATTGGCAGCACTGGCAATCCCGTAGGCGGCGGAAGCCGCCATATCGTTGACAAGTGCGGTCACAGGCTTGGTCTGGCGAACTGAGCGGATCAGATCCGCCAGACCTGCCATCCCTGAGGCTTCGCCCCCGGGTGAGGAGATATCGAGCAGGATCGACCGTACATCCGGGTCTGATGCTGCATCGCGGATTTGCGCCGCGATCCCCTCATAGCTCGTCATCCCAGACCGGCTGTCGAGCCAGGCCCCGCGATTGACGAGAGTGTCGAGCACGGGGACGATGGCAACGCCCCCGCTGGCCCGGCTCAAGGCCCGGCCACCACTTTCGCGGCGCTCGGAGCCCACAAAACGGCTGGCATCAGGGGCCTTGTCGTCGAGAAGACTGGCATCGATGCCGATCCGGCCGCTGAGCACGCCAAGGATGATCTCGGCCTTGGCCGGATGCAGCAGAAGCGGCGTGTTGAGGAGCCGATCGGCCAGGTGAAGCAATTGTCCCGGCATCAGTATCCTCCGGAGCGCAGGCCAAAGCGGCGGCGAAGGCCGGATTGGCCTTTGCAGAGCGCCTCAAGGCGCGAGAGTTCCGCGCGCAGCGCGCCCAAGTCGCCTTTTCCATACTGAACCCGCCGCCGCACACCGTTGCCGGCGTCGAATTCGACGAGTTCGGCGCGGCGGCCTTCCAGGAGCGCGTAATAGGCTTCGCGGATCCTTGGCAGCACGGCGCAAGGATCGGCATAATCGGTCAGAAGGGTCATGGGTCTGTGCTATCTCCGGCGGGCTCGGCGGCGTTCGGATCGCCGTTGCCGGTGATGCCCTGGTGTTGTGCTTCTGGCAGGCCATAGGTCTTGCGCATCGCCATTTCTCGGGCGCGCTGCGCGTAGATATCCTCGATGTCATGGCCGAGTTCCTCGGCAATGGCCGCGTCGGTCATGACGCCAAGGCGGCTCCAGATCTCATGGGCCTTGGCGGTTTTGAGATCATCAGCCTGCGGTTTTGGGTTGCCGCGCCAGATGGCACGAGATGCAGCCGAGCGATTTGCGAGAAACCCGTCGAGGCCGCCCGGGAACGGGATGCCACCGCGGGCGATTTCCTCTTCGAGCCAGGCCTCATAGACCGCATTGCAGAAGGGCGCGATCAGATGGGCGCGCCGGTAGAGCGTGATCTGGAAGATCTCGCCCGTCGCCATGCGCACGCTTGAATAGGTGGCGTTGGTGTAATCCACCGTGGCGCTTTCATAGGTGAGGCCCATGCAACGTGCGAGTTCACGAAGTAAGTGGGCGGCGAAGTCCCGATAGTCCGAATGCGGATGCTGGGCGCGGTGAAGTTCGAGCTTTTGGCCCGGAAACAGGTGTGCAATCCGGCCATTGATGCCGAGATTGATGGTGGCGTTGTCGTACCAGCCCGACTGCGCTTGCACATAGGCGTCCCAGGGTGAGACGCCGCTTGCAGAAAGGCGGGCCTGTTCTTGCGGGGTCAGCAAACCGGCAAGCACTTCTTCCGTGGGCTCGTCTGAGGTGATGGAGGCTGCAAAGACCGTCTGCAGGAGTGCAGCGGTTAGCGTCGCGTCCGAGAGCTGGTCGAACTGGCGCGCCACCTGCAAGGCCGGCGTCAGAGGGCTGATGCCCCGGATCTGGCCCGGCATGCCGTCATAGACATGGACCACACGAGCCCGGCCTTTGGCGTCGCGCGCCAGAACCTCGTATTCCTCGGTTGTTCCGCGCAGGATATCTTTGCGGGTTGCAAGATAGGCGACAGGCATGCCGTCGCCATTCATGCGTACGCCCTGCACGATATTGCGCAATGAGTCGTTGCGGCGAAGCACGCGGTGGGGCGGGATGATCCGCACCTTGGTGCCGTAACGGCCGCCCGGGCGCTCACGCCACGGGATCTCAGCCCAGATTTCGCCGGTGGCAAACCAGGAGCGGAAGGCCGCAGCCTGCATCAGTGCAAAAGTGCGGCGTCCCTCAATATCGCATTCATAAGGCCGGTCCGCCCAAAGGCTCCAGCGCTGTTCAACAAGTTGTGCCCATTCTTCGGCCTGATCATTGCTCATGCCAAACAGCTCGTTCTCCGGCATCGCCTTCAATCGAAGGCCATTGCCGACCGTATTGGCAACCGCCTGATCAAGCGCGCCCGCCATCCAGCCGGAGTTCTGGATAAGATCAATGGTGCGGGCCGCGGCCAGATCCCAGGACGCGCCTACGTCATCGGCAGCTTCACGCAGCGCCGGCCGCCAACCGCCAAACACTACGCCGCGATTGCCGCGCATGAAATCGGCCCGGATGTCGGGCGGCATGACGTTGCGGCCGCGGGCTGGCGCAAACCAGTCGCGAACCATATCGATCATACCCATGCATCACCTGTTCAGTCGTGAGGAGAGCCCGGCAAAGCGGGCGCGCAAATCGGGCGCTGCCCCGACGGCGAGGGCTGCAACCGTCTCAGACTTGCTGTTGGTTTCGCTGTCTTGCGCGTCGGCAAGCGCTGTTTCGCTTTGCTCCCGCAGAATGCCTTCGGGAATGCGCTGGACGTTCAGCGAATAGCCGATTGCCATCGCGAGCGCCTCGCAGTCGAGGTAGTGGTTTTGCCTTGAGCGCTGCACCCACTGCGGCTTGCCTGTCGCGGAATCGACGACCCTGACCTCGGACACAAGCTGCCTTGCGTAATCCTCGTCGATGTCGTCAGGGACAATGAAAGAGCCCGGCTGATCGAGCGGTGTGCGGATCCGCGAGACCAACAGCGATTTGAAAAAGTCCGTTGAGAGCCAGACCAGATTGATCGAATAGGTCGCCTGCTTTCCCTTCGGCGTCACCTCGATTTTTGAGACCCTGTAAGGCGGCGACATGGTGGCGCGCCCCTTGGTGGGCGAGACGAGCCAAGGATAGCGCCGCGTAAATTCATAGACCTTGTGCTCATCGCCGCCGTCGAGCTTGTTCGGGCGGAAGCCGGAATCGATGAAGACCCGTTCGATCTGCAGCCCAGCAATGGGCGTCAGCATCAGATCGGCAAGCGCGTTCCAGACCTCGTCATCATCGGTGGGGCCGAACAACTGGCCCCGGTCGATAAGCCAGGACCGGCCGCGTGAGCCAAAGCCGCGGATCGTGTAGTAGAGTGACAGCTTTTGCACATCGACGGCCATGCCGAGGCGCAACACGCCGCCCGGCACCTCCTTCATCTGGTAGGGTGACCGCCGCTGAAAGATCTCCTGCCAATCGAGCGCATCGCGCCCAGAGGCCGGCGTGTAGCATTCGCCAAAGCCGGCATTAAGGGCCGTCTGCAGCTGGTCAGGATCCCCCGACGCAAGGGCGCGGACATAGCGCTCGACCCTGGTCCCCCAAGTGACGAAGGGGCTCGCAAGCCCACTTGCCCAGAAACTGATCACCGCATTCTCGGGCGGGTGGCCTCGTACCTCTCCATCCTCGACCCATTGACCGGGCGCCACATATAGCCCGCGCGCGTTCATCTCTGTCTTGTCGTCGTTGTGATGGAGACCACCACAATGCGGGCATTGCAGCTGCGCCGCTTTTGAAGCCTCTGCCGGTGTGGCGTTCTCGGGCCAGCGCATTTGTTCAAAGCGCGGCACGAAGTATTTTTCACAGTGCAGGCACGGCCAGCAAAAGTGGTGGCGCGTGCCCGACTGCCAGAGTTTCCAGATGGCGCTTTCGACCGCCTCGGGATCACCCAGCTTCCAAAAGGTCAGCCCGCTTTTTTTATCGAGTTCTGTTTCGATCAGACCACGTGACGGTGTCGACGTAATCGCCGTGACAAAGTCGGCATAGGTTTCGCCGCGGGCTTCGACGAGTCCCAGTGGGTCGCCTTGGCCTTTCACGTTCGCCAGCATCTCGTCGTACTCGTCGACGAGCGCCAGTGCCGCCGGACTTGATTTGAGCCCCGCCGAGGATCCCGCATGCGCAAGACGCACTGGCACGCCGGCCACGATCTTGAGGGTCTTTTTCATGCGCCGTCCGCGCACCACTTTGGCGGCCAGCGTCTCGGCCTCATCAAGAAGGCTCATCAGCCGCGGTTCGAACTGGTCGGTCAGAAAATCCCGGATCGGCCCCACATAGAGGATCGGTGCCGGGCGCTGATCAAGCCGGGCCCCGATGATATCGAGAAGCCCGTCCGTTTTACCCATCTGGGCGCCGCAGACCATGACGACCCGCTTGTGGTGGCCGGCATGGACTGCCCGCACCACCGGAATGACATAGGGCGTGATCGAGGGATCACGCGGGCCCGGTAGACCCGAGGTCTCCGGATAGACCCTGTTGAGGCGCGCCCACTCGTCGGGCGGCAGCCGGGGCGCCGGCCGCAGAATGGCTTCGGCCAGCCTCCAGGCTTTGAGCCTTTTGAGCGGCTCGCTCGGCAAGGCGCGTGAGGAGACCATCGATTTCCGTTTCAACTTTCTGACGCTCGTCGATGATGCGGGTCAGCCGCGCGGGAAGCCCCGCAAGCTCCGAGCGCACGAGGCCTGCAAATTCCGCCATGTCAGTCAGCGCATCCTCGACCGGGATCAGATCGCGCGTGCGCTCAGCAATCCGAAGCTCGATCTCCAGCGCCCTTGCGTCGCGCACCCGGCTGTCAGCCGCCGACTTGGTCGAGCGGCGCTCATCCTCCTTGAGGTATTTGAGGTACCCCTGGACCGAGCCCACCAGCTGGACGTAGCCGCGCTTTTCGGATTTGGGCACATAGCCCTGTTTGACGAGCTGGCGGATGCGTTCTTCCGAGATCATCAAAAGCCGCGCCGCCTGGCCGATGGGGATCAGGCCCGATTGTTCCGTCATGACCGCCCAGCCCGAAATTGTTCAACAATAGCAATGGAATGATCGATCATTCCGCTTGGCTTCATGCGCCGATGAAGCATGTATGGGTCCAACAAAGGAGCCCGCGATGCGCAAAGAGCACACCAATAACAGCAAGGCGCTCGCCGCCTTTATTGCCAAGAAGACCGAGATCGACACGATGCTCGCGCGGATCCGTGCCCTGAGTGACGCGCATTTCCACGCCGACCCTGAGACCCTGCACTGGGGCCATGTTGGCGACCTCGAACATTATGCCGGGCTCTTAAAGCGCATCACCGATGCCGCCTTCAAGGAAGGCGAGCACGCCGCGTAACGGCACCTCTGCCCAACTGCTCCACGCCCCACCTCGATGTGGGGCTTGGGGTCGTAGGAACCAGCAGTCCCGCCGGTCCGACACCTTAAGAAGGAGCAGACCCATGACGAAACTCACCGACACCGAACAGGTTGTCCTGACCGCCGTCGCCCGCAACAACGGCACCGTCCCCACCCAAGATCGCTCGGGCTCCAAAGCCGATCCGCGTGCCTATGGTGCGGCGATTGCCAGCCTCATCAAAAAGGGTTTTCTTGAACCGCGCGGCCCCGCCCGCGAGGGCGATTACGCCAAGGATGGACGCAAGCTCGCGCTGGCAAAAACCGAGGTAGCAGACGAAGCGCCTCCTGCAGCCGAGGCCCCAAAGGCACGTAAAATCCGAGAGGGCACGAAACAGGCTCTCCTCATCGAGATGTTGAAGCGGCAGGGGGGCGCCACCATCGACGAGATTGTGACCGCCACGGCATGGCAAAGTCACACCGCGAGAGGTGCCATGGCCGGCGCGCTGAAGAAGAAGTTGGGCCTTACCATCACCTCCGAGAAGGACGAGAGCAGAGGCCGCGTATATCGCATCGTCTGAGCGCAGCCAAAAACGTTGCACCGAAGCCCGCAGCACATGCGGGCTTCATACGTTCGATGACCGCGCGTTGAATAACCGCCGCAGCGCATAAGATCTTGCCAACGACACGGTGGTGAAGATCAGACCGATGACCAGATTGTCAGCGAGCGATGCGGCAAGGCCGAAGAGTGGAAACACCAGAAGCTGCGTGATAACCGCAACGCCGTAGCCCACGACAATGTTTGCAACCGACTCGACGAGTGACATCAGCCGCGTCTGCATCAGGCGGCGTCCTTGGCAAGGCGGGTCGATTTGAGATCATCGAAGGTCCGATCCTCACCGTCGAGCACGGCCTTGTTGCCTGTGTAATCCTGCCAGCGCTGAACGATCACATCGACATATTTGGAATCGAGTTCCATCAGCCGCGCGGCGCGGCCGGTGCGCTCTGCCGCAATAAGCGTGGAGCCGGAGCCACCAAAGAGGTCGAGGACGATGTCGCGGCTTTTTGAAGAATTGGTAATGGCGCGCTCGACCAGTTCCACCGGCTTCATCGTGGGGTGAAGATCATTGACCCGCGGCTTGTCCACGAACCAGACGTCGCCCTGATCTCGCGCGCCACACCAATAATGATCGGTGCCCTGTTTCCAGCCATAGAGGATGGGCTCGTACTGGCGCTGATAATCAGCGCGCCCGAGCGTGAAGTTGTTCTTGGCCCAGATGACGAAGGTCGACCATTTGCCGCCCGCCTCGGTGAATGCCTTCTGCAGCGTGTGGAGTTCTGAGGAACTCATGCAGACGTAGCAGGCACCCTTGGTCACCATCAGCGTATTGACCATGGCGTCGTAGAGGAATTGGGCAAAGCCGTCGCCCAGGGCATCGTTCAGAATGCGGCGGTCCTTGCCGCGCATCTTGTCCTTGGCGCTGTTGCCATAGTCAACATTGTAGGGCGGATCCTGCCAGCACATGTCGGCCAGCTGGCCGCCCATCAGTTTTTCGACATCGGTCGCAGCGGTCGCATCACCGCAGAGCACACGGTGGTCGCCGAGGATCCAGAGATCGCCGGGCTTGCTTACAGGCTCGAGTGGCAGCTCCGGCGCCTCGTCGGGGTCGGTCAATCCATCAAGGTGTTCCGCGCCCAGAAGACGGTCGAGATCCTCCTCGTCAAAGCCGGTCAGCCCGAGATCAAAACCGTCGAGTTTCAAATCGCCAAATTCGAGCCGCAACAGCTCGTCATCCCACTCGGCATTCTCATGCGAGCGATTGTCCATCAGGCGGTAAGCGCGTGCCTGGGCGGGGCTCAAACCTTCCGCCACATGCACGGGCACCACCTTGAGGCCGAGCGCCTTGGCAGCCACGAGCCGCGTGTGCCCGACAATGACCACCATCTTTTCGTCCACGACGATGGGCTGGCGAAAGCCGAACTCGGCGATCGAGGCTTTGACCGCATCGATGGCGGCGGTGTTGTTGCGCGGGTTGCGCGCATAGGGGACGAGCCGGTCGACCGGCATTTCAGTGACGATCATGGAGCCCCCGGATCAGGATCAGAAGTGACGGGTTTTCGGGGCTTTCGGACGCCCGAAACCAAAACAAAACGGAAAAACGAAACCAGAAAAAACACGCGAATATCGGGCGGCGGCGGCTGCGCTACTCAGAAGTCCGCAATGGGGCTCCTAGCCCCGCCCCCCTACGATGCTTTGCGCTTGCGCGGGCTTGCGCCAATCTGCGCTCCTGCCAGCATCAGTCCGATGAGACGCTCAGATTCACGCAGCACGCGGGGGTGCTGGTCGCTCCAAGCCACGTGCGCTTCGTCGCGCAGCATTTCGACGGGGACCGCAGGACCCCAGAGTTGCTCGATCGGAAAGCGGGCCTTGCCCTTACGCTTGAAGGCGCCGTTGCCATATCGGTTGACGACGAAGGCCGAGCGGAACGTCTGCGCACGTCCCCAGATCTTGGCACGCACGCCGTAGGAAAACTGCTTGGCACCAAAGAAGGACAGCGGCAGATGCCGGCCAGAGCCAGCGGTCGTGGTCGATAGCGTCGCACGCGTCGCACCCTTGAAACGCGTCGCTGCATTCACCGCACCGCGCGGGATTGACGATTGCAGGCTGAGCGCACGGCGCATCGTCGTGAAGGACTTGCGGCCTTCCTTGTTGAGCGCCATCGAGAAGGCACGCCGCGCATCACCCTCACCAAGGCGGTTGCAGGCTGCCTCGAAGCGGATGCGCACATCGTCGGCATCGAGAAAGACGACACGCATCTTCGACACCTCCCGGAAAAAGAAAAGGCCCGGAGGGGTTATCTCCGGGCACATTTCTAAGCATCCAATAACGGAACTTTTAGATGCGTTTCGGTTGATCGTCAAGACGTTTTTGCAAGTTATTTCAACATGATAAGTGCTTAGCACTGGCGCGTAACGCATCGTAGCCCTGTCGTGTGGATAACCTCACCTCAGGCGGAACAAACGCACCAGTGCGTTGAGTGCCACACGCAGATTTCCGATATCTTCCGTGTCCCAGTGCTGCACGTCCTCGTCGGCGCAAATCACCCGGTAGACCAGGAAGGTCGGCCGCCGTCCGGGCGACAGTCGCTGCTCGCGGTCGCATTCGTCGAGGGCTGCGGTGGCGTCGCCGTAGCGCCGCTTCACCTTGTCGATCACCTCCAGCACCGGCTCGCTGGGGCTGGCGCCAAAGATCCCCTCGTTGATCAGAAGCCCTGTGACCGAGCTCGGGCTCGGCATCGGCAGGCCAACCGTAATGTTGTGGCGGAGGTAGAGGTCAGCGAAGGCGACACCGGCTTGGTATTGCAGGTCGCTGATCAACCCCTTGAAGGCCAGCCGTCCAAGTGCTGTGCCGAGGCGTTCATCGCGTGCCTCCTTGTCCGATACGCCGAAATGGCGCTTGCGCGCTTCGAGCACGGTCGACATGGCATCGCGCTCTGTCTCCTCGCGCACACGCTTGCCGCAAGGGTAGCGTTTTCCGGGTTTGCGTTTGCGTCCACGAACCATGGCTCAAATTCCTTCCTGCTGATGTTGGGTGACGACGTCGCGCAGCACGGCCGCGTAGCCTGCGATGTCGGTGATGGAGTCGGCGTGGGCCGGATCATGCGCGAGACGCGCGAGCTTCAGATCGATCAGGCAGAGGGCGACGGTTGCGGGGGTGACGGGGACGCCGAGGGTCACCGACCAGCGTGCGGCAATCGCTGCCATGGACGTGGCTGGGTGGCCATAAGCCACACGCCGTTCGGCAACGATGCGGGCGGCCTCAATGAGCATTTCTTCGCCGCTCATCACAGCACGCCTCCCTTGGTCTCAAGAGCCCAGAGGAGGATGGCGATGGCGTCGGCCTCGTTGTCGTCTGCGGGCCTAAAGCCACGGGCGCGGACGGCCTCAATCACCGCCTGCTTGTCAGCGTTGCCCTTGGACGTCACGTGCCGCTTGATGGTGCCGACAGGCACGCCCTGGTAGGCAAGACCGCGCTCTTCGCACCAGGCGGTCAGGCAGGCGAGGAAGCCGCCGTAAATGTGGGCCGCGTCGGTGGCCGCGTGGCGGCGCACTTCCTCGAAGTAGACGGCCTCGGGCAATCCGGTGGTCACGGCCAATCCGGTGGTCACGGCCAGCTGATCAAGCCAGTGGCGAAAGCGGACGTAGCGCATGCCACCGCCGTCATAGCGGCTCGGCCGGAAGGACACGGTGCCGCTGTGGGTCTCGCTCCCAAGCCGTAGCGCCCAGCCCATGCTGGTGCCAAGGTCGAGGGCAAGGATGGATCCCGTCGTGGAGCCAGCTTTGGGGCTTGGGCTGACGACAGGCAGAGTCCGGGTATTCGAAGCCATGGTGGTCTCCGTCATGAAGGGGGATGGGGGATGGTCAGCTGGGGGGCGTCTGCTCAGTCGGGTGGCGGGTCGTCACCGGATCGGCTGTGCATCGGAGGTCACCTCATGGCGGAGCCCGAGGCCTGCCATCGTATGGGAGGACGGGCCAACTCTTCATGTTGGCCCTCCCATACGTAGTATGGGAGCTTTGACACCTAACTGTTCCTTTTGGGCTAAGTCGCTGATTTACATCAGAAAATATGAGTGCGGATGAGTGCGGATATGAGTGCGGCGCCTCACTCATATTTTGGGCGTAACTCATTGATTTTGCTGAAAACATGATTGGCGCACTCATATGAGTTCACGCCTCACTCATATGAGTGAGCTCATCTTCCGACCCCTCCGGGTAGACCCAGACCTCGGGGTTTTCGACCGCGAGATATGACCCGGACTGAGGGCACTTGTAGTGGCTGGGAAGGACCCGGCGCAGCGTCGATGTGACCTCGCCGGTGGCGCTGTCCGTCGCCTCCTCGGGGGCTCCGAAGGTCATTCCCTCCACGCAGAGATAGCCGGAATGAGAGCGGGTAACGGGAAAGCCGAATGCGGTTGCATCCCGCACGAATTTCACGAAGCCCTTCGTCCCGAGGACGCTCAGTCGGTCTCGGATCGTGTGCTTGCTGCCAAGACCGCCAAGGTTTTCGAAGGCTTCGGCAAACTGCATCGTCGTGTAGAGGCGGCTGCCCGCAGCCTCGTCGAGCAAGACGCCAAGAATGACATCGTGCTTGCGCAAGCGCTCAGCATCAAGTTTTGCACCCAGTTCCTTGCGCACGAGGCGCTCGTTCATGGGGTTCAATTCCACCCAACGGCCGTTTTCCTTGTCGATCAACTTGGTCGGCAGCGACGGGCCGTTGCGTAATTCGATCTCGAGGCGGCGCAGACTGCTCTCCTCATCGGGGCGATGCATCAACAGTCCCGAGGTGTAAAAGCCACGCAGCGCACTTGCGCCGGAGAGCGCCTGGAACGGATCCTCGCCCACGGCCTTGCGGTTCATCTTCTTGGTGTGGTGGGCGAGAATGACGCCGCAGTCGGGAGCGACGGCCTCGCGCAGCCGCTCCACCCGTTCGGTGAGAAAGAACATCATCGCGGCGTTGTCGTTTTCGCCGCCGCCGTCCTTGCCGCCATCGAAGAGATTGCGGATCGGGTCGATGCAGATGATGTCGGGTGCTTCATCTGGAAAGCGCTGACGCACGCTGTCGGCAACGAGTGCCAAGCCCCTGTCGTCGAGGATCATGCGCAGCTTCGGAGTGGCGAACAGCCGGTCGCGTGCGCCCCGGATAACCGCAAGATCAAGACGGATCTGCTGCATGCGCTCGCGCAGATAGTGGTACTGGATTTCCGCCTGGAGGTAGAACACCCGCATAGCGCGCGGCGGCGTAAACCCGAGGAACGGCACGCCGGCAGCCATGTGGGCGAGAAGGCTGATCAGGAAATCGCTCTTGCCGACCTTCGGTGCGCCGCCGAGCACCAGTAGACCACCCGGCGTGAGGACACGCGGGGCGATGATGTCCTCCGGCATGGGCGAGCGGTCATCAAGCAGCTCCCCCAAGGAAAACACGGAGATCGCAGTGGCGGCGGAGATTGCGCGCTCCTCGGCGCGCAGCAGTGCCGGTCCGTTCTTTCTGACATGCAGCGCCCAGAGACGGTCGGCCTCCTGCTGCAGGCGCTCCGGGGGCCAGGCGGGTCGCAACATGGCGGCGTTGTACTGGCAGATCGCTTCCCAACCATCATCGGGCGTCATCTTGCAGTCGTGGACCAGCCGAACGTAATGGCCGATCGCAGCGCTGGCTCCTTCAAAACGAGTCCACTGGTCCGCGCCACCCTCATGCACGGGGGTGGTGAGAATGGCCTCGAGCGAGGGTTTGGCGTTGGCCTCTGGCGTTGGCTGCACACCCACGCCCGGCAAAGCGGGCATTGCGGCAACCTGTTCGGCGAACTCCGCGAGTTCCACCTCGACCGGGTGATGGTCGCGGATCTGGACAAGCCGCTGGAAGCCGCCCTTGTGATAGACCGAGCCTGCCACCCGGATCGGCTGGTGGGCCGAGCGAAAATGGGTGTCGCCACCAACTTTCAGGGCGATGTCACCGCGCAGACGGCACAGCGTTGCCAGATCCTCGCCGCTGACAGCCTCGGTCATTTTCCACCAGACATGCAGCTTGGTGGCGCCCTCAGGGGTTCGACCGCCGCTCTCGACGGTGAGCGTGGGCGTGCCGAGATGGCGCACGAGATGTGCAAGCTTGGCCGGAATGTCGCCTGCGTCGAGATCAACAACCAAGGCCTGCATCTGCAAGACCTCGGGCGCACGCGCCTGACCCTGTGCTTCGACCGTACCAGGAATGACATAAAGGGCCGCACCCTCACGCCACGCCCAGGTGGCGAAGGTCTTCAGCTTGTCGAAGGCCGAGGCGTCCGCCTCGATCCAAATGTTGTTGGGCTTGCCGTCCCGGCCTTGCCCTTTGTCGACGAAGCCGCGCACCGGGATGAGGCCTTCGCAATAGCCGAAGACCACATCCAGAAACGTCGCCAGCTGATCCGCATCGGGCTCAATGCCAAACGGGTCTTCCTGGGGTGCTGCGTCGTTGAAATCGCGCCAGGGGTTGAAGTGGATCACTTCGCCGGTGGGCTTGTCGTCACGATCATCGCTCATTGGGGCAAGCTCCAGCAGCGGTTGGCGTAAGCGCACATCCGGCACTCGAAGTGATCGCGGTCGCGTGCAATGCGCGGCAGCAATTCGGCTGCGTCGGTGGCGCTGAGGATGCGCACGGCACGGTCGCTCATCCGCTGCGCGAGCTCGGCGTTGAACGGCACCAACTCATGATGAAGTTCGGCCGTGTCCTTGTTGATGGCAGTGAAGAGCGCCGGGTTCGACGCAAGGCCCGGAACGGCGGCATCCATGTAGGCTTGGTAGAGCGCGATCTGGGCGGCATAGACGGGCTTTGAGACGACCACGCCATCCTTGACGCAGGCCCGCCAGTTCTTAGCGTTCATGGTTTTGCACTCCCAGAGTGCAGGCACGCCGAGTGACATGGGCTCGGGGGCGGCAGCGATGATGCCGTCGACATGGCCACGAATGCGGCCGTCCGCGACGGCAAAGCCGAACTGCTCACCATCGGGGCGGTTGCCCTTGCGGGTGTAGAGATCAATGCCCGCAGCGCGCAGCCACTGGATCGCAAGATCCTCGAGCGCATGACCGATGGCGAAAATGCGCAGGGTCCGGCCGGGGAAATCCGCGCCGTCGTCCTTCGGGGCACCTGCGAACTCAAACTGCAGGGCGCGTTCGCAGGCGTGACCCACCCGCGAGCCGCCGAGATATTCGCGGCGGGGACGCAGCGCATTCTCACCGGTCAGTGCCGTGTCGATGGCTTCATTGAGGGTTTCCGCGAAACTGCGCGTGTGGTTGTAATCCAGCTTCAAAATGGCACCTCCGGGAATTGCTGCTTGTTGGCCGCGGCGATCTCGCGCATCGCGTCCTGAAAGCCGCCGATGGCGACTTCGATGAGGGTGAGGACCTGGGGCTCGGAGAGTTCGATCAGCCGGGTCTGCCAGCCGATCTCCTCCATCACTTCGGCCACCATCTGCATGGCGTGGCGGATGGCGGATTTTTCTTCCTCGGTGAGATCAACCATGGCGGAAGACCCCCGCGCCCGTTGCCAGAAGAAGGCCTGACAGGTGATGGAGCAAAACCACACCGAGGGGCGCGGCCGGCTCGGGCGCAAGGGCGCCCGCTTTGATGATTTTGGCGGCAAGGCCGCCGGGCGCTGCGGCTCGGACCAGCCAAAACCATGCGTCGGCTGCCGGCAGACCGCGCAGAGCGCAAAGCGCGGATGCCAGCAGGTAAATCGCACGGCGGCAGAGGTGGGTGATGGCGACATAAAGCTCCTCCATCACGCAGCCACCGCGAACCGAGCGCCCTTGGCCTCGTTGATCCGGGCACGGATTGCGGTGTGGTTGAACTTGAGGCTCAGCATGGCCGAGGCCTGGTAACGGGTGAGGTTGAAGTCCATGCGGCAGGCGGGCGGGAGCCAGGCGAGCTGCTTGTCCGTCGGCTGCTGGCGCAGCCAGCCCTTGGTCTTGTGCGCCGCCTCGTCAGACTCATTGGTGTTGAGCCAATCGTCAGCCGCCGCGATGCAGACGACGCTTTCGCCGACACCAAGCAAGGTCGCGCGCTTGTCCTTGGCACCGCCCACCGCATAAGAGCGGCCGCCCTCGGCAAAGACGCCAGCCCAGGCGTTAAGGCCGCTCGCCATCAGGATCAAACCGTCACCATTGATGTCGATCCACTCGAAACTCGACCGCGCGAGAAGATCGATCTCGGTCATTACGAAGTGGCCGAGTGCCTTAGGACCCTTGGCCTCGCGCTCGCTCTCCCAGACATGACCGCAAAGCGGGCATTCCATGACAGCCGCGGGCACTTGCGCCGCGCAGGAGGGGCAGGTCTTGGTGGGGGCGTCGCCGCTGACATCGCGGCCGTTCAGATCGACATCCTGTTCGAGCGAACCGTGGATGAGGCTCGACGTCCCGAAATCGAGGATGACGCAGTCGGTCTTGAGGACGCCCGGGTATTCTTCCGGGTTCACGGTGCGCAAGCCCCGGCCCACCATCTGCATCATGGTGGACTTGTAAGAAGACGGCCGCAGCAGCACGACGCAGGAGGTCGGCGGGTGATCCCAGCCCTCGGTCAGCACAGCCACATTGGTGATGACCTGGATCTCGCCACGATCATAAGCGGCGAGTGTGGCCTTGCG
This sequence comes from Cypionkella sp., assembly GCA_040398785.1. Taxonomy (GTDB): domain Bacteria; phylum Pseudomonadota; class Alphaproteobacteria; order Rhodobacterales; family Rhodobacteraceae; genus Cypionkella. Next base: position 141,003 of record JBBATJ010000002.1, read on the forward strand.
GTCGACATCCCCCATCTCGCCGTGGACGATCGCCGCCGAGACGCCCGTTGCCTTGAAGGCATCGGCGACGTTGCGAGCGTGATCGACCGTCGAACAGAAGACCACCGACTGACGATTGCCGGCCTTCTCTTTCCAGTTGGCGATCACAGCTTCCGTGACCGGTGACTTGTTCATGATGGCGTCAACCTCGCCCATGTCGAAGTCGGCGGCGACGCGGCGCACCTTCTTCAAGGCGTCCTGCACACCGACATCGATGACGAAGGTGCGCGGGGGCACGAGGTGGCCGGACGCGATCAGCTCGGCGATCCGGATCTGGTCGGCGACATTGTCGAAGACCTCGCGCAGCCCCTTTTTGTCGCCACGATTGGGTGTGGCGGTGACGCCGAAGATCTTGGCAGACGGGTTGCGCTGCAAGGCGTGATCGATGATGCGCCGGTAGCTGTCAGCCACCGCGTGATGCGCCTCATCAATGACGAGGAGATCGAGTGCGGGCATGTCGGCAAGGTTCGAGGCGCGTGACAGCGTCGGCGCCATCGCGAACGTCACCTGACCGCCCCACGACTTCGTGCTTGCATCGACGACCGAGGTGGTGACCTCAGGATTGACGCGGCCGAACTTTGTGCGGTTCTGCTCGGTCAGCTCATCGCGGTGGGCCAGCACGCAGGCCTTGGCATCCGTGCCACGCACCATCTCACCGGCAACGGCCGAGAGCATGATGGTCTTGCCGGCCGCGGTCGGCGCGACGCCAAGCGTGTTGCGGTGGGTGTCGAGCGCAGACAGGCTGCGCTCAACGAAGAGTTTCTGACGGGGGCGAAGCAGCATGGTGTTACCTCACTTCGCCCAGGTGGGACGCACGCCGGCGGCGGGCAAAGGAGCTGCCTGCTGCGGGGCCTGGGGCGCATAGGAAGGTTGCTGGGCCTGCGGGGCCACGTAGCCCGACTGCTGGGCCGGAGCCGAATAGGACGGCTGCGGGGGCGCATAGGCAGGGGCATGTGCATTGCCTGCCGTGGCAGCGGCATACTCCTTGTGGTCGCGCGTCACCGCCTGGCGAATGTCGTTCTTGTCTTCGCCATTGCTGTCCTTGCCGATGTCGATGCGGGCCACGAACTCGATCCCATCGAGATCCGCAAAGCCCGAGATACGGCGGGCATTCTGCGCCTCGGGCGAATTGTCCTTGTCAGAGAGGCCGCGCGCCGAGTTGAGGATGCCGCGCACAAGGCTGCGGCCCATGTTGGCCCAGTTCGGGCCGGACGCGCTGTAGAGCCCGATCATCGACCAGATTTTGCGCTTGGCGTAAGGACCCTCCAGGACTGTGTATTCGACATCGAGATAGATGGAACCCGTGGTGCCGCGGCGGGCATAGCCGCCGGTCCAGCCCTGCGACGGGTCATCGAACCCGCCGGGGCGAATGGTCAGGTGCACCTTGGCGATCGTCCCCTTGGGGATGAGGTTTGCGTTCTGCTTGGCGTCGTTAAAATCGTTCCATGCGTTTGTCATGGGGATGCTCCTGGATCAGGGTTTGGCGTTGGGGTGAGCGGCGTCCGGGGCGACAGGCGCCGGGCGGCTGAACGTGAGGCGTTCGAGAGGGGAGCGGCCGGGCTCGCCGATCTTTGCGATGAGGCGGCCGAGGTGGGCTTCCTCGACGACGTCGAGCCGGCCGGAGCGATCCTTGGCGGGATAGTTCCAGGGGTTCAGCGTCTGGCAGACGAAGACCCGGTGCAGCTGGTTCGCGGCGTCAGCCAATTCCGTCATCGTCAGCACTTCATCGACGATGCCCGGCAATTCGAGCCCGGTCTTGGCGCCGTCGATCTGCGGCACGAAGACCTTGCGATTGAAGTCGTCGAGCTTCTCATCGAGGATGCCGACGAAGAACACGTCCTTCATGCGGGTGTGCTGAAGATGCGTGATCCAGCCGATCATCTCGCGGCCATGCAGGCCGTAAGCGCCGCGGATGTCAGGCTTGCCGGTCTTCTCGGAGAAGGCTTCCGGCTGCTCCTTTGACCACTGGAAGCACAGGCGGCCCGCAACCGTGATCGAGTCCACGAAAATGGTGGCGTATTTGTCGATCCCGCGGGGATCGCCAAACTTGGCACAGGCGTCATTGAAGTGACGCTGGCTGTAAGGACGGCCATCGGGAATGGCGGGATTGGGACCGCCGATGAACACCGCAAAGTCACGGCACTCTTCCCAGGTGCGCGGGCGGATCGTGTCGCCGCTCCAGCCCTCGATGGCGAGATCGCCTGCTTCGAGGTCATAAAACAGCGTCGTGTCCGGCGGCAGCGTCCAGAGCAGCGAGGTTTTCCCAATTCCGCTGCGGCCGAAGATGGCAGCCTTGATGCCACGGCGTTCAGACAGGCGCTGATCGGCGAGAATGATGGGAAGCGACATCAGTTGCCCTCCTTCTCGACGATCAGCTCGAACGTCTCCTTACCGGCACGCACTGTGCGCGACGGCTCGAACAGCGAGCGGATGTGCTTTGGCCAGGAGGTGTAATTGCGCTCCGCGACCTTCAGGCTGACCTCGACATAGTCGCGCGGGTCTTCGCCCTCGGCCTTGATCCGCTCGACCAGATCGGCAAGGTCACGCTGGTTCCATTCCACCTTCTTTGGTAGGTCGGCCACGACCGTAACCTCACCATCGACAAAGCGCGCCACGCCGAAATCCTTCTCGGCATCTGCGCGCGCAGCCTTGGCGCGCTCGGCATATTTTTGCAGGAGGGCACCATCGAGCCAGGCCACGGTGAGCTTGGCCTTGCGCAGCGCCTGATCGGCCTCCTGCTGAAGGCGGGCGAGTTCTGTCGCTGGCAGGCCAATGATCTCGGCGATCGGCAGACGCGCGAGCGCTTCAATCGTGATGTGGTTAAGGATGGTCATGCCGCCACCCCGTCGTTGGGGCCGCGGCGCACGCCGGGCGTTGCCTGGCGGGTCTGCTCCGCCTCATAGGCTTCGACGTCTTCGAGGCGGTACGCGACGCGCCCGCCGATCTTCATGAATTGCGGGCCTTCACCCGTGAACCGCCACCGCTCCAATGTGCGGGGCGATATCGTCCAGCGAGCAGCAAGCTCGGTCTGGTTGAAATGCCTTGTAGTCATTCAGGTCTCCATCGGTTTGTGAGCAACCGTGGGGACACAATCGGTGACGCCGAGGGTGAAAACGGGGGTGAAGGAAGGGTGAAAACCGGGGTGAAAACGTTTTGAAAATGAAAAAGGCCGCCCGGAGGCGGCCTATCGAACGGGGGGAAAGAACTTTGCCAATTACATCGGCGGAACGATCAGGCGCGCCCGCCGCTCATGGATCTCGATGTACTCGCGCCATTCGCCTTTGCGTTCAGCACGACCGTCCTTGAAGACATCTTCAAGGCGCGTGCCCACCTCGTAATCCTTGAGCAGACGCGACACGGGAACCCATTCGTCACCACATTCCCAGGCCTCAGAAAGCATCAGGATAATGTCCTTCTTTCCGGCTCGGAACTTGTACTCACGGTCATGGATTCTGAGCCAGCTGCCATCTGGAGCGCAATCGACCGGCTTTCGCGTCACAAGCGTCTTGGAGGAGCCGCGTTCGACAAACATCCCCAATCGGTCAAGATCGATGCCCGCTTGTTTGCCGTCTCGCACAATCACGTCTCGGAACGGCACGATGACGGTGACGCGTGGAATACGCAGATCAGATGAGACAGTCGGAGTTGTCGTCAACACGATCACACCCTGGGTGGAAGCAGTCAGCAATAGCTCAGCTGCAAGCTTGTCCCTGACGTTCGGATCATGAAGGCGGCGCACAAGCAGAACGCGAACCCTGGTCTTCTTGCCCAGCCGCGGCGTACCGAGGTCCCAAACGCATTCCGGCACCATGGCGATCGCCTTGCGCGTCGATGGCATCCCAAAAAGTATATGCATCACCCAGGATGCGAACCGATCACCGTCGACCACCCGCCGGCTCAGTGCATCCGATGATATCGATATCGGGCCATCCTCGGGGTGATACAGGGTGATTTCGTTCGTGTAGGGGTCGACGACCACGGACGCTTCGACATGACCGTGAGCTGTTTCAACCCACACAGACTCGTAGGGCTCACCATCGGAAAGGATGCCTGCGGTCTGCAGGCAGGAACGGTCAGCCAAACTCAGCCCGGCAAAGAACTCCGGGCTGAATTCAGGCTTGTCGTGATCGACGACCGCAATCAGGGTTTCGAGGAGCGGGCGACCAAAATCCATGCCCATCAGGATGCAACATCCTCGAAGATACCCCAACGGCGGAGATACTTGTTTCCGAGGAGGCGTTCCTTCGCCGTCTTCTCGGTAAGGTCGCAGCCATTCGGATGGCGAAGGCGCACCGAAATCCTCTTGCCGCGCGGATTACTGCGATCAGGTTTGAACTGCACGATGAGCACGGCCTCGTAAACTGTGGAACCGGCCAGCGTTGGCGCACGATCGCCGAACAGTTCCTGCAGCACCGACAGCGCGGTGTCGTTCTTGTCCCTCGGCTCAATTGTAATGAAGGCGCGCCCATGCGCAGGCAGAACCTTCAGCAGCTTCACGCTGACGCTGCTGATCCCGTCCGCGGGATCCAAGTGAAACGGCCGGGGATCAAGGAACCGCGCCATGTTGATGTGGCGAATAGGAAGGGGCGTGGCATCGTGATCGATGTCGAGAAGATGCTTGACGAACATCTGCGCAAGCTTTGCGCGGCTGGCTTTGGAGTTCGACACAACTTCAATGCCGCCGGTGGCAGCGTCATAGGTGAATGCCACCTCGCGCGCGGGGCGATAGATCAGCAGATCGAGATCGTTGTTGCGGAACACGAGGGTGCTGTTGGGCATGCATTCGCGGAAGACCGAAACGTGGATCAATTGGCTGACCGTGCCATCATCGGCGATCCGTTCGCGCGAAAAGACGTCGGCCTTGCAGATGCTGCCCTCGGCAAACAGGGATTGGATGTCCTTTTCAAGGGCGCCCAATGCGACAACGTCACGCTTTACGATTTTGCCAGCAAGAGTGTGGTACCCATCCCAGGTGCGCACGCTGCGGGCGTTCTCAAAGAAACTGACATCTGCAGCCTGGTCGAACTTCGCCAGATCACAAGTGTACAACCAAAGAGCGCGCGCGTAGTGAGAGTCCATCGCTGCGAGTGTCGCGCGCGTGGTGAGATCGACGACCGACATGATGGCGGTCTGCCCAACCTCGGTTGTCATGCGGTCAATGCGTTCGGCGTCGAGGTTGAGACGATTGCGGGCAACATCATCAAGACCGTCAACGACGCCAAGAACCTGTTTGAGTACAAGGCTCTTGGGTCCGGCCCATTCTACCGGCCCAAGAAACTCGGCGCTGCGGCTGGCAAAATAGGCTTTGAGGTCATCGGCCGGGGTGTGACGAATGAGTTTAGCAATGGCGGGCATAGGCGGGCGCTCCTTTCAGCAGAATCCGTTAATCCGCTTAAGAGCGTAGAGAAGCCCGCAGAGTAGTCAATCAAAAAACTACGCTGTTTAGCGGATTTGCGGGGATAACTACGTGAACAACCCGGCCTGGCCGCCGCCGGAAGACAGGAGATTCAAAGCCTGAAGTCGGATTCGTGCAGCCTCTTCAGATACTTGGTATTCGACCCTTACTGACTGGACCAGTATGCGGGCGTGTTCGGAGGCGATGTTCACAGCACCGAACAGCTGCTGAGGTTCGCAGTACTCCTTGAACAAGCTCCGAATCGATGACGCCGGCATCAGTATGGCACCGCTGATATAACCGGCCTGCCACTCCATCCAATCGGACTGGCGCGCATTGAGGATCTGATCGCGTTTGCAGACCGCCGTGTTGTCGATATCGCGCTTTGCAAAGAGATTGCCGGTGGCAAGTTTGTCGGCCCACAGATGACGATGAAATCGAACATGTCCGAACTCATGCGCCAGCGTCGTGCGCAGCCGATTCTCGCGGCGTGGGTCATTGGCGAGGCGGTCTGAGATTTTCACCTCGGGCCCACGATCAGGATAGAAGATGGCGACGCCTTCGACATCTTCGCCATATTTCGACAGATCGACGCTGGAGTCGAGGTCAGCACCTTCCTCCTCGATCAAGACTTGCAGGTCGTCCGTCGAAATCGGAAAGGTTACGCTGCCGCGCCGCTTGCGCAGGAACTTCGAGACGATGTGCTCACACTCCCGATCCAACTCCTCGGGCTTGTAGAACGGCCGCTCGGCAAAACGGCCTGTTGGATCTGAGAGCATTTTCACCATGCGGTATCCTACTTCTTCGTGATTGAGGTCCTGAAGCTCATGAAGGCCTCGGCGGCCTGGTCGGTGTTTCTGATGCGCCTGCGCAGATCATCCGGAATCTTCCCCGCCAGTACGAATAGAAGGTCTTCCTTCAGGTCGAGAGCTTTCGCGAACTGGCGGATCAAATGATCCGACGTCGGACTGCGGCGATCATGTTCAATGTCGTTGAGATATTGCGGCGAGATTGCCGTGCTGTCTTCTTCCTTGAGAATGATCCCAGCCAAATCCTTCTGGCTGAGTGACTTTTCCTTGCGGGCCTTCGAAATGGTTTGCCCGAAAGTCGGTCCCTGGGTCGTCATCGATTAGACATGGCTATTGCCACTCCCTTGATTGTCACGCCGTTACGCGGATTGACGTAGAACGCGCCAAGCCCTGCCGTCAAACAGTTTTTTACAGCATGACCACAAACCACGGCGCCGATGGTGATTCGCGAGCACAGTCCGCTTGCCGCCTGGTCTGCATCCAAATTTTCCACACGCAGGATTTCTCCGCACTTACTTCTTTTACGCAAGCCGTTGATGTTGCTTGTGTTCTTCATTTTTCTTGGCATCTCTTGCTCATCAACACCATCACAAACGGTCTTAATGAGCATGCCATCCCAACCCCCAAATTGGACCCCACCCGAGCGAATGACGGCCTCTGAGCGGCTTGATGAGCTGGCGCAGATTCTATGCGCCGGTCTGCGTCGTATTCAGCCCGAACAGTCCAGTTCTTTATCTGCGCCCGACCGAGACAGTTTGGTCGACTTCTCGCCCCTGAAGAGCGGTGTACGTCGTCACAAACTACGCAACCGAGTTGGAGGCTGATGATGAAAAGTGCGACGAAACCCAAACCCGAGGCGCTGCCGCGCGCCGGTGAAGATGCAAGGTCCGACGGCACTGTGCTGGCCCAGCTGGCAGCGCTGCAGCGCCTGTCGGTGAACGAGCTCAAGGCAAAGTGGGAAGACCTCTTTGCGAGCCCCGCGCCAAACAACAGCCGCGGGTTTCTGGAAGTGCGGATTGCCGGGCGGATCCAGGAGTTGACCTATGGCGGGCTTACCCGCGACACCCGCCGCACACTGGACACCCTCGCCGATGAGGCAGAAGGCAAGGTCACGCGCAAGGGCATGGCCGACGATGCCCGCAACCCGCTGCCGGGCACGAAGCTGGTGCGCGAGTGGAATGGCACGGAGCACACCGTCACAGTCTTGGCTGACGGCTACGACCTCGCGGGCAGGAAATTCAAATCGCTCTCCGCCGTGGCCAAGGCCATCACGGGCACGAGTTGGAACGGCTTCAGATTCTTTGCGCTTGGCACGGGGAGGAAAGCCTGATGGCTGGTATCATTCTCAAGCGCTCGCGCTGCGCAGTCTACACCCGCAAGTCTTCCGAGGAAGGCCTCGACATGGAGTTCAACTCGCTGGATGCCCAGCGTGAGGCTTGCGAAGCCTATGTCACCAGCCAAAAGGCGGAAGGTTGGGTTGCCCTGCGTGACCGCTATGATGACGGTGGCTTCTCCGGCGGCACGCTGGATCGCCCCGCGCTGAAGCAGCTGATCAGCGATATCGAGGCGGGGCTCATCGACGTCATCGTCGTCTACAAGATCGACCGCCTGTCGCGCTCGCTGATGGATTTTGCCAGGCTGGTCGAGGTCTTCGACCGCAACAACGTCACCTTCGTGTCGGTCACCCAGTCCTTCAACACCACCACATCCATGGGGCGGCTCACCCTCAACATCCTGCTGAGCTTCGCGCAGTTCGAGCGCGAGGTGATTGGCGAGCGCATCCGCGACAAGTTTGCAGCCTCCCGCAAACGGGGCATGTGGATGGGGGGCTTCGTGCCCATGGGCTACGACGTCAAGGACCGCAAGCTCGTCATCAATGAGCCGGAAGCCGACACGGTCCGGATGATCTTCGAGCGTTTCGTCGCCCTTGGGTCGGCGTCGAAACTGGCGCGGGCATTACAGGCCGAAGGCGTCACCAACAAGCGCGGGCGCAGGATCGACAAAGGCTTCATCTACAAACTCATCAACAACCGGGTCTACATCGGGGAAGCCGTCCATAAGGGTGCGGCCTATCCCGGCGAGCACACCGCCATCATCAGCAAGGAGATCTGGGACCGTCTCCATTCGATCTTGCAGAGAAGTCCTCGGGAGCGGCGGGCGGAAAACCGCAGCACGTCAGAGGCGTTGCTGAAGGGCCTGATTTTTTCGAACTCGGGCGCTGCCATGACGCCGACCTACACCCGCAAGGGGGATCGCCTCTACCACTATTACATCTCAATGGACGCCATCCAGAACCGGACGATGCTGGCGGATGCAGGTCCCGCGCGCTTGTCCGCTGCAATGGTAGACGGCGCGGTCATTGCCGAAATGCGCCGGATGATCGCCACACCGGAAGTGGCGGCACGTGTGATCAAGACATTCAAGCAGGAGGGAACATGCATGGACGAGAGAGCAATCGTCGAAGCCCTCATGCGGTTTGATGATCTCTGGGCCTCGCTCTTCCCGGCAGAACAGGCACGGATCACCCGCTTGCTTGTCAGCAGGGTAACAGTTGGCCCCGCCGGGATCGCCGTCGATCTGCGCCATCAAGGCGTTGGAAGTCTCGTGCGTGATCTCACCACAACCCACCAACAGGAGGTCGCTGCTTGAGCGAGGCAAACGACACCGTCCGCGTCTTCATCCCGCTTGCCTTCAAGCGGAAGAATGGTCGTCCTAGAATTTTGGCGCCTGATGTCGAGCCCCATTTTCAGGCTCGTGTTCAGGATCCGCATATCCTGCGCGCGCTTGGACGTGCTTGGTCATGGCGGCGAAAGCTCGAAACTGGCGAAGCCTCAACGATCCAAGATATTGCCAAGGCAGAGAAGGTCTCGGACCGGTTTGTTGGCCCCATGATGCGACTGGCTTACCTCTCGCCGGACGTGCTTGAGCGCCTGCTGCTGTGGCGGGAGCCGCCGTCAGCGACGATTACGCAGATGATCGACGCTACGTATCTGCCGTGGGCTGAACAGATGGGGAGGCTGTTTGATGCCTGAAGACAACCTTTACTACCAATAGGTGAAGCATCTATCCGCTGTCTTGAAATCGTCACATATATCGGCAAAACTGGATATATGGAATCAGATCAAGCCATAGCATGCCTCTCCGCGCTCGCTCAGCCCACTCGGTTGGAGACGTTTCGCCTTTTGACGAGCCGAGAACCCGACGGGATCCCCGCAGGCGAAATAGCCCGGCTTCTTGAGGTTCCTCAAAACACCATGTCGACGCATCTGGCGATCCTCGCAAGGGCAGGCCTTGTGAGAGGAGATCGCCATAGCCGATCCATCATCTACCACGCGGATCTTGAGTGCTTCCGGAAGGTCATGCTGTTCCTCGTGAAGGATTGTTGCAACGGCAGGCCGGATGTCTGCGAGCCTTTGCTTGCTGACCTTCTTCCGTGCTGCCCACAAAATGAGAGAGCCAATGTCTGAGCGAATCTACAACGTCCTTTTCCTTTGCACAGGAAACACAGCTCGTTCCGTTCTTGCCGAAGGCATCCTGCGAAAAGAGGGTGCGGGGCGGTTCAACGCCTATTCTGCGGGTAGCCAGCCCAAGGGGATGATCAACCCATTCGCCCTCAAGGTTCTGGGCGCCTATGGCTATCCGACCGAGGGCTTTCGTTCAAAGAACTGGGATGAATTCTCCGTTCCCGGCGCCCCGGTCATGGATTTCATTTTTACGGTTTGTGACAGCGCTGCAGGAGAAACTTGCCCAATTTGGCCCGGTCATCCGATGACTGCGCACTGGGGAGTTCCGGACCCGGCCGCTGTTGAGGGAACGGATATTGAGAAAGAGGCGGCGTTCGTTACTACGTTCAAGCAGATGCGGAATCGGATTGGAGTATTCACCGCCCTGCCTCTCAAGAGCATTGACGTGATGTCACTTAATGCGAAACTCAAGGATATCGGGCAAATGGAAGGGGCGACAGGCGCCCAGAAGAGCGCAAGCTGATGGCCGCGTTTAATCTTCGGCGTCGTTTGGCTGCAGAGTTTCTTGGGACGGCTCTTCTGGTGGCCACGGTTGTGGGTTCCGGAATAATGGCGGTCAATCTGTCTAGGGACGTCGGGCTCCAGTTGCTCGGCAACACGATCCCGACGGGCGCTATGCTGGTGGTTTTGATCACCATTCTTGGCCCCATATCCGGCGCCCATTTCAACCCGGCGGTGACACTGGTGTTTCTGGCCCGGCGCGAAATCGGCCTTGCAGCGTCTCTATTCTATGTAGCAGCGCAAATCGTGGGCGGCATCGCGGGAACCATAATGGCCCATGTCATGTTCGACCTTCCGATCGTTGAGCTATCGGAGAAAGTGCGAACCGGCGGATCTCAATGGTTTGCTGAATTCATCGCTACATTCGGGCTTGTGGCAACGATTCTGGGGGGCGTCAGATTTCAAGCATCGGGTGTGCCATGGCTGGTCGGGCTCTATATCACCGCCGCTTACTGGTTCACGGCTTCCACCTCCTTCGCCAATCCGGCCGTCGCCATCGCACGATCCCTGACCAACACCTTCTCGGGCATCAACCCCGCCAACCTTCCCGGTTTCATCATCGCCCAAGTGATTGGTGCTCTAGTCGCATGGGTCTGCATCAGCTGGCTGATCGACCAAAGATTCCACAGAAATAGCTCCACGAAATGAGCGGATCCGCCCCATGAACATCGTCATCCATCACAATCCCGACTGCGGCACATCCCGCAATGTCATCGCCACGGTTGAGGCGGCAGGCTACACACCGACCATCATCGAATATCTCAAGACAGGCTGGACGCGGCCGCAGCTACTGGCTCTCTTCGCCGCCGCCGGACTGACCCCTCGTTCAGCTCTGCGAGTCAGCAAATCGCCTGCCGAGGCTTTGGGCCTGACAGATCCCGGCGTGAGCGACGAAAAGCTCCTTGACGCCATGCTCGAACATCCCATCTTGGTCAATCGGCCCATCGTTTGCACGTCAAAAGGCGTCAAGCTGTGCAGGCCAAGCGAAGCGGTTCTGGATCTGATCGAGAACTGGCCAGCAGGCCCCTTCTACAAGGAGGATGGTGCATTGCTGATCGACCCGGAAGGCAAACGGGTTGGCTGACACAACGGAAGAGACCCAAAATATCGATCCTGCCTGCTTTCAGCAGCTTGACCTCGAACAGCTGCACCCAGCACAACGATCATTGCACCCGCCGCGCATTCTCTTGCTGCATGGTTCTGTTCGCCCGCGCTCCTTCAGCAGGCTAGTCAATGAGGAGGCTGCGCGGATCCTAACGCGGCTCGGGGCGGAACCCCGAACATTCAACCCATCCGGTCTTCCTCTGCCCGATGATGCTAGCGTCGACCACCCCAAGGTTGCCGAGCTGAGAAATCTGGTCACCTGGTGCGAAGGCATGGTCTGGTGCTCGCCCGAGCGTCATGGCGCTATGACCGGAATCATGAAAGCGCAAATTGACTGGATTCCTCTATCTATTGGCGCGGTTCGCCCCACGCAGGGTAAAACCCTCGCAGTCATGCAGATAAGTGGGGGGTCGCAATCCTTCAACGCTGTCAACCAACTGCGCATTCTTGGGCGCTGGATGCGGCTAATCACAATTCCAAATCAATCGTCTGTCGCGAAGGCCTTCACGGAATTTGACGAAAATGACAGGATGAAACCGTCTCCATATTATGACCGCATCGTTGATGTGATGGAGGAGTTGGTGAAATTCACCCACCTCACCCGCGACAGCTCCACCTATCTCGTGGATCGCTACTCGGAGCGCAAGGAGAGCGCCGATGAGCTATCGAAAAGGGTCAACCAGCGCTCGATATGAGCCAGAAACCTGATAATAGCCCATAAATTTAAATTGGGAATGATTATTAGCGCCATCGTCGAGTTCGCAACACATGCCCAGGAATAATCTTGATCAGCGCCGCAGTTTTCGGCCCTTGGAAAATATACAGCGTACAGCCGCGCTATGAGGACGATCTGGACAGGCCTGGTTCACGCAAATCGCAAGTGTAATTAGAAACTCAACAACGCCTTGACCTTTACCATTTGCGACCATGACGCGGACAGTGCTTTCGCCTGCGCTAAATCAAAGACATGCATGTTTTGCTCCGCGATGATGGATTTTGCATCAACGGGTCCTTGATGCCTGTCGTTTTCTCAAACCCTATGAGGTCGTGGAATGGCTGACCGCGTCATGCTCGAATACCGGATCGAGGCCCGGCGCGTTGATTCCCATGGGGCCACCGCGACGACTAAGGCGGCAGAAATTCTTCTCGACACCGACCTCAAGGGGCGTCCTGACGCATTCAATCCAGCAGAGTTGCTGCTGGCAGCGGTCGCAGCCTGCATGATCAAGGGGATCGAGCGCGTTACCCCGATGCTTGAGTTCGAGCTCACTGACGTGGAGGTAAAACTCCATGGGTTCCGCCAGGACAACCCGCCCAAAATGACCTTGATTGAATACGAGCTCATCATTGAGACAGGGGAGAGCGACCAACGGCTCGACCTACTTCACAAAAATATTCGAAAATATGGCACTATCTCCAACACAGTGTCGGAAGCGACAAGGCTCGAAGGAACAATTCGCCGAAAGTAACCGAGAATCTTTTAGCAGAGGCAGTTCTGTTGGCGTTTTACCAGATGTGGTGTGCCAAGGCGGATTCAAGTGGGGGTGCGCCAATCACACACCTTCAGTCCTTAAGGACAAGCTCATGCATCTTGCGCCGGTATTTTATCAATGCCTGGTTGATGCGCTGCATGTCCTCCATGAGTTCAGCATACTGAGGGAAGTTGGCTTGGATCTGCTGAGGATCAATCATAGTACCAGTTTCATCCTTATCGGACTTACTGATCTCGTGCTCATACCAACGACGAAAGCGAGCTTGCCATCGGGTTAGGTGTGGACGGAGACCCTCGTTCAACACCTCGATCGACAACTTAATGATCGCTTGCGTGCTGTCGCGCTTGACCTGATTGACCGGTATGCCTTTGACTAGATCTCTGGTCACGGAGAAGAAATTGAACCAGGAATCGTAGATCTCCGCTATCACATCGTGTTCAAAATCAATCGGCAGTCCAATCTTCCGCGTGCTTAGTTCAACCCAAATCGCGTAGGCAACTTGCCTGTCTGTTAGATTTGGCTTGAAGCGGAACTTGTTGCTCCCAACACCAATCTCTGCTTGGTCGATCTCAAAACTACGAAACGTAATTCCTCCCGCCCACCATCGCCAGATCACAAGAGCCGCTGCGACAAGAGCTAGAAAAATTACGAGCGACAGACTGATCGTCAAATTGAACGTCCACCCAGCGTGGTCCCAAGCGAGCGTGAGAAGTTGGCTAGACGTCTGGTTCATTCAAGGACACTGTCGATTGTATGTGAAACGCTCGCGCGGATTTTGGATGTATTGCAGATGCGTTGCACGACGGGCAAAAGCCCATTCGATAGCTGACTCTAGTCTTTCCAAGCTCTGAGGATAGTCAATAAAGCCCGCGTAACTGTCCACTTGGCCCAACTGTTTCAAGTTTCTCTCGAATCGCTCAGGCCAGCGCGTGAACGTCGGCAGCTTGATCCCAAGTAGGCCGTTTGGAGAAATAGTCTCGCCCGATCTCAAGGAAGCCTGAATTTCCCAATCTACATATCGCCGCGCCCACGTGCACTGACCCGCTAGGACGATTGTAACTGTTGAGTCCCGGATGTAATCCTTCCGAATCCTCGACATGACATAATCAGTGTTGTTGCTGTCGACAATATCGTCGGGCATCTCGCCAAGGCGGCGGACAATGAAGACATCATGAGCATGATCAAAAATGTCAACGAAACGACGAACTGCCTCATCGTCGGCATGATGATAGGAAATAAAACACTTTCGCCTCGGCATCGCTGTCCCCCAGTTAACAGGGTACAAGACCGCCAAGCGAAATCAATGGCGATGCTATCCTGGCAGAGAAGTATCGGGGGACTGCCCTAACAACTACGCGCTAACACGCCAACCTGAGGTTTTATCGATCTCGAGACCAAGTGATCCATCGCAAATAGGCCGCCTACGCAGGGGTTTTAACGCCTTGAAAAGGGTCCGGAAATTCTGCCCGAACCAACGGGACCCAGGTTCGGTCGGAATGAGACGGAAGCGCGTTTGAGACCGATTTTGGTGCGCGCGGCAGTCTCAGAGGTTCGGTCGGAACTTGAAAACCTGCGGAAACCCTGGGGATTTTCGCGTCTCGAACAGGGCTGGGGGGAGTTCGAAGCGGTTTAGTGGCGGAGAGACAGGGATTCGAACCCTGGGTCGGCGCAAACCGACAACGGTTTTCGAGACCGCCGCATTCGACCACTCTGCCACCTCTCCGCGGTAGGGATCGTTGCGCGGATTTAGCGGGGACTGCGCGGGCTTGCAAGCCCTCATGGTCACTAAGTCTTGATTTTTTGGGGCGGTTAGGTTTTTCAACCTGTCATGCGCACGAACACCGCAGCTGCTTTCGCGGTCTTTTCACTTTGCAGACCCTTGCGAACCCTGGATGGTCCAACACCTTCACTTCGGCGAATTTGCCTTCGTTTTACCGCTAAAGTTGGGTTTCAATGCCGACCCAATCTTGCGCCCGATTTGGGCAATTCGAAAATCTATCGTTACTGCTTGGCACTTCTGGGTTATCGGCGTTGCTATCGGACAAGACGACAGCGCGGCCCGCAGAAATTTTATGCCGCCCATAGACTGCAAACACAATCAGGGGCGGCCGTTGACGTCTCGGCTCAGGCGTTCAAAGTCGTCGAAGCCGCCATTTCGAGTGGGACGTCACCAAGGCCAAAGAAACACAAAGACAAAGCCCGTTCGGATTTTTAAACGTGTCATGGGCGAACCGAGAGATACGATTTCCCTGCGATATGGCCCGATTTTCAATGCGCATATAATGGGTCAAAGGCATAAAGCCGCCCCGTGCCGCAGCAAAGGCGCGACTGTGTTTTCAGCATGATAAACCTATAATTTTCGGTCATTCATGATTATGCGACGTCCAATTTTAATGTCGATTTTTCGACAAATTTCACCTTGTTCCTGTGTCATCAGCGCGATCAAAAGACCGCCGCCGCTATTTCGCATTGCAAGACGCCTGAAGACGTATTTGCGCTGACCTTTACTGCGCGAAAGGCAACTTCTGCTGCCTGCTCTCAAACGGGGCATTGTCTGGGCGTTGCAACGCTGCACAACCGCTATCCTTTCGGACGCGCGGCATCACATCAAATGCGCTTGGCCACATCTTGGCATACAAGTCGACGCGTTGCGCACTGACCTGATGTTTTTGCCCAAACGATGCGACTGTCTTGGTTGGGCGGCGTGGTTTTGGGGGACGTGGATTGGTGCGGCGCTGCGCCATTGAGAATTCAAGATTTCACCTGCGGCAAGGCCCAACCTTGCACAATAAAAAAGCCCCCTAAGGGGCCCTTTGTTCAGACACAAGTTGGCCAACTTACCAATCGCCGCCCCAGCGCATATTGCTTAGGGCGTCTAGATCTGCGACCTTGCCATTTGCCATGGATTTACCACCAAAGTTGACCTTTAGCCCCAGCCCAATCGTGCGCCCATTGCCCCAATCCGCATCACCTGTGTTATAGCAATTCACATTGGCGTAAACTTTGACTGGACCGCTGACACGATACGACGCCTCAAGCGAATAGGCGCGCGCCGTTGCGGTTTCACCTGTATCGTCACCAACTTTGCCACCGATTGCGCCCAAGGATGCCGCCAAACGCAGCGCATCAGAAACCTGATAGGACGCAGAAACAGTCCCAAAGTTCACCCGACCCATATCATGATAGCCTGCAATTTGCGACAATCGCCAACTTGGGCAAACAAGGATACTTTGTCCGCCATGGCATAGCTCAGTTTGCCACCCAAAATCAGGTTATTGTCGGCGCCTTCTTCGTAATAGTCTTTGCTGACATAAAGCCCGGCAAACCCACCATAGCCCAAAGCCCCATTATTCACGTTATAGCCAGCCGTCGCCAACTGACCGCTTGTGACGTAATAGCCCGAATAATACGCGTCACCCTGTGAAAAGTTGCGCAGTTCCAAATCGATCGATTTACCACCTGACATATCAAAGCTGACAGCAGCCCCAAAATCCAAACCGCGCCAAGGGTTATAGTTGGTTTCAAATTCATAGTTATCGTTCGTCGACTGGACAGCGCCCAGCGACACATACCCCGAAAATGGAACGTCTTGCGCCAAGGCCGCGCCAGTCATTGCCCCCAATGCAAAGCCAAAAGTGATCAAAGCTGTTTTCATGATCTTGAAATCTTTCAAAATTGAAGCTTTGAAAAACCGCAGGTGTCGGAAACCCTTCGGAATGCGACTTTGTGCTCACATGAGGTGATTTGGTTCATCAACCCGCTTGGTTGAAAATATTATGCCACTGGATATTTTGTGACACTGCGCTGAACTGGCCGATAAGCGCACAGGTTTAGGCCACCCCCGCCTTGGTCACCAACCCGCGGACACCCGTCCAAGCGCCCTGTTTCAGCGCCAATCCCAATACGCGATCTGGGTTGGTGGGGGGCGGCATTTCGACCCCGCTCAGTTTGGCAAAACCAAAGCGGCTGTAATAGGGCGCATCGCCCACCAAAAGAACGCGCTGCCAGCCCAGACGCCGCGCCTCGGCAAGGCTTTCGTTGATCAACAGCCCCCCCAATCCCTCGCCTTGACGGGTTGGATGCACTGCAATCGGGCCCAACAATAAAATATCCTCGCCCCCCACTTCGGCGGGCCAATAGCGGATCGCGGCGGCAAGCGTCCCCTCAGCGTCGCGCAAAATCAGGCACAGCGCGGCCACAGTCGCCACACCATCGCGCAAACGGTAAGATGACAGCGCTGTCCGACCTGGTGCAAAGCACAGATCATAAAGGGCCTCTACCTCCCACCAATCGTTTTCTGTTTCCTCGCAGAGTTGATACACCGCACCGCCCACACAGAATCATCTAGAAACGCGCATAACATCGGCCTAAGTCAGGATCAAACCCTGATGAGGCGCTGATGTTTTATATCCCCAAAGATGGCCATGGCCTGCCACATAATCCACTGAACGCCATTGTGGCCCCCCGCCCCATCGGCTGGATTTCCACCCGATCCAGCCATGGCGACAACTTGGCGCCCTATTCGTTTTTCAACGCGGTCGCCTATGATCCGCCCCAAGTTATTTTTGCGGGCGATTTGAAGGATTCCATCAAAAATGTGCAAGAAACGGACGTGTTTGCGGTGAATGTGGTCAGCCGAGCAGCTTTGGATGCGATGAACCGAACCTCTGCTCATCTGCCACATGGGATGGACGAATTCGCCCGTGCCAACGTCACCAAAGCAGAATGCAAGACGATTGATTGCCCCCGCGTGGCCGATAGCCCCGCCACATTGGAATGCCGCATGACGCAGATCATTACCCTTGAAGGCGGGGCAGATTTTTTGGTGATTGGCACTGTTTTGGGCGTGCATATTGCGGATCAATGCCTAAGCAATGGCCGCTTTGATCCCGCGCTGTTCGGACAAATGGGACGGCTGGGATATTTCGATTATGTCGAGGTGCGAGACACGATCAGTCTGCGCCGCCCCGATTAGCCCCATGAAAGCGGGTTAAAAGGGGGCTTTGCCCCCCAAGATTTTTCGAAGAAAAATCTTCCCCCCCAGAATATTTTCACCAGAATGAAAGCACTAAACAACCCGCCCCTGATCCAGACGCACGATACGGTCCATCCGCGCCGCAAGGTCCATGTTATGCGTCGCAATCAGTGCCGATAATCCCGTCTCACGCACCAGTGCTATTAATATTGCAAAAACCTGATCAGATGTTGCTGGATCCAGATTTCCCGTTGGCTCATCCGCCAGCAACAATTGTGGCGCATTGGCCAAAGCACGGCAAAAGGCAACGCGCTGTTGCTCGCCCCCGGACAGCGCGGCGGGGCGATGATGCGCGCGGGGTGCCAAACCCACACGCGTCAGCAAATCCATTGCCCGTGCCTGCGCCGCGGCCGCCGTCGCCCCATTGGCCAGTTGCGGAATAACAATGTTTTCCACCGCCGAAAATTCAGGCAGTAAATGATGGAATTGATAAATAAAGCCGATATCCCTGCGCCGTGCTTCGGTCCTTGTGCGGTCGGACAAGCCCAACATATTACGGCCATTTACCGCCACAGCACCCGTATCGGGCGTATCCAGCAGCCCCGCAATATGCAGAAGCGTCGATTTTCCAGCCCCCGATGGTGCCACAAGTGCCACCACCTCGCCCCGCGCGACCGCAAGCGTGGCCCCGCGCAGAACATCCACAGCCCCGCTTTGACCCTGGTTATAGGTTTTCTCAATCCCAGCCAATTTCAGTGCGAACTCATTCATAGCGCAGCGCCTCTACAGGGTTCATCCGCGCCGCGCGCCGTGCGGGGAAAATTGTGACGACAAAAGACAGGCCCAGCGACAGGATCACCGCAGAGGCCACATCACCAAACTGTAATTTGGCAGGCAAGGCATAGATGCCGCGGATCGACGGATCCCAAACCTCGCCCCCAGTGATGAGATTAACCGCAGCGACGATCTGGTCGATATAAATCGCAAACAAACATCCCAAGACGACACCGCAAATCGTGCCAATCACCCCCGTAAACGCGCCGCACATAAAGAATATCCGCAAAATCGCGCCCTCGGTCAGACCCATGGTGCGCAAAATTCCGATATCGCGGCCTTTGTTTTTCACCAGCATGATCAATCCAGAAACAATGTTCAGTGTGGAAATCAGCACCAAGATCGTCATGATCACGAACATCACATTGTCCTCAATCGTCAGCGCCCGCAGATAACTGCCCGCAGAATCGCGCCATGACCACAAAAGCGCGCTGTCCCCTGACACCGCCAACAGGGGCAAAGTAAAGGCGTCAATTTGTTCTGGCTGATCTACCATCACCTCAATCTCATCTGCGAAACCTTCGCGGTTGAAATAGCGTTGCGCCTCGGAAAAGGGCATATAAATTCGGCTGTTATCAATCGCGACTCCGCCCGTGGTAAAGATGTAGACCACCTCATAGGCATTGACGCGGGGCGATGATCCAAATGCGGTTTTTACACCATTGGGCGCAACCAACCGCAGACGATCCCCCACTGTCACCCCCAATTGCCGCGCGATCCCTGACCCTATCGCAATGCCCTTGTCGAACCGCGCAAGGTCCCCGACGCCCCCTTTGGCCACGCGGGGCAGCGTTGCGATATCGGCGGGTTTGATGCCAAAAACCTCGGCCCCAGAAGCGCCCTCGCCTGCCGTGATCATAACCTGACCCTTGATCAAAGGTGCTGCGCGGGTGATGCCTTGGATAGCTTTAATCTTGGCCGCCATGGCGTCATAATCCGCAAAGCCTTTGATCATATTTCCTTTTTCATCCAGCCGTGGTGTGGTGTAAACCGTAACATGGGCATTTGCGCCCAAAATCGTATCCACCAATTCGGCACGAAATCCCGACCGCACAGCCAAGGTCGCAATCAACGCAAATACTGCCAAGGTGATGCCGATCAATGATATCCATGTCATCGTGGACACGCCCCCTTCGGCACGTCTTGCCCGCAAGTAGCGCCAAGCAATCATCATTTCAAACGCGGCAAAGGGTCTGGTATTGGCCAAGGTCTGCTCTTTCATTTTTTGCCAAATTGCACCCCATTGGGGGTGCGGTCAAGCCGCCGCCGGGTGGCGAGGCATGGATTGCTTGGTCCTAACTGTATTGTGATCAAAGATGACGCGCCGCAAAAATGCGACAACTTATGTCATCGCCCGGCACGACCCGTTTGAATTTCCGCCCATGCGGCGTTGATTGCGATCAGCCGTTTTGCTGCCAGTTGCACCGCCTCTGGGGGAACACCCCGCGCGATCATGAGATCGGGATGGCTCGCCTTGACCGCCGCGCGCCACGCCGATTTTGCATCTTGTAAACTGGCGTCGTTCGCCAGACCCAAAACCTCATAGGGATCACGCGCGGCACCTTCGACAAATCGCGCACGCAGACGCCGGAACACGGCGTCTTTGACCCCGAAAATTCGGGCGACTTCGGTCAAAAACGCGTCTTCACGCGGATGATAATCCCCATCAGCGACTGCAATCTGAAATAGCCCCTCTAAGATATCCAGCAACAGATGATCGCTATCCTCGCCGCTTCGTGGACCATCTCGATGGAACAAATCTGCGATTTTGCGGGCATAGGCATCAAACCCAGCAACATCATTGCGCGCCAGATTATAGACCCGCGCCGCATTGGCCTCTTCGGATGGCGGGATCACAAAAACATTGCGAAAGGCGGCCACCTCATCGCGGGTCACGGACCCATCCGCTTTGGCCAACTTCGCTCCAAGGGCAATAATGGCAATGGTAAATCCGACAGAGCGTTCAGGGACAGGTGCCACGCGCAAACGATCAAAGATCGCCCCCAACCCCTCGGTGGAAGTTAGCGCCGCAAGGGCTTGGGAGATGCGCGACCAAATCGACATATTTTAAGTCTATCCTTTCGCAGCGCACTTGTCAGGTCAGGATTTTCTGCATCACAATAAGATCATGAAATCTATCGAATTTATACCCGACCTGCGGGACAGTTGCGACGATTTGATAGCCCAGTTTTGCGTGAAAATTCTGCCCCGCCACGTTTTCACCCGCGACACCAGCGATCATAAGATGCGCGCCCTTTGCACCTGCATCCACCTCTAGCATAGCCATCAAACCTCGGCCAATCCCGCGCCCATGCGCGGTTGGGGCCAATACAATCGTATGCTCCATGGATTTTGCGTAACCAATACCCGCGCGAAACTGCGAATAGGTTGCAAAACCCACCACCTCGCCGCCGCACTCTGCAACCCAAAACCCGTGATGCGCCTGACGTTCAAAAATCATCGCGGCCAGATCCGCTGCCGTCTTTTCTTGTGCGTTAAAGGTGGCAATTGTGGTCTTTATCCAAGGGTTCCACAGGGCGGCAATCGGCGCAGCATCACACAGATTTGCAACCCTAAGGCTAAATTTTGAAGTCATCAAAGCTGCCGAATTTTGTTTTTGCCTGCATCGCACTGGCCAAAGAGCCAAGCCGCGCGCTGGCAACTTCGCCCAACAGACTTTGCCCTTCGGCAGTCAAGTCCAACCGCAACACCCGCTTGTCAGCGTCCCACGTCATACGGCACACCCGACTGGGATCGCCCACCGCAAACATCGCACCAAACCGCATCGCTTTGCCCAATATCTCGGCATCTTGAATTTCATCTGCGGTCAGCAGTTCAAACATCGGCGCATAGCGCGACCCTGAACGGCTATTTTTATATCTGTGCATTAAGGCAAGACCCAAGAAAACGCGTTCGGGATGGTCCATACCTGCAAGGTTGGACCGCGTCGCATTATCAAAACAGGCCTCGGCGCGAAAATCTGGATGGGTGCGCCATGTTGTGTCGTGCAAAAGACAAGCCGCCTTGATCAACCGCAAACGTGCGATCGACGCCGTCCCAAACAGCGGCAACACGAAATCATACAGCTTTTGCCCAAAACCAGGCATACGCGATTGGGTCTTCTCGGCCAAAAGTGCGGCATCGATCAGCGGATCACGCGATCGCAACGCGGGCGGCATCTTTTCATACAAAAGACCTTCGCGAATACCATATGCCGAAACGTCAATTTCCGATGGTTTGGACAAACGGATCAACACCCGCAGCACCTCACAGGCCATCGGCACCAGATCCAAACGCTCGCTTGATATACCCGTTTTTAGGCGCAGCGCCGCAAGGTCACCCTGTTCAATCCATTTCAACGTTTCCAACAGATCGGGAATTTGCATTCGATATTCATGCAAAACCGTCAGCGGATATTTGCGCCGTTCCATATCCAAACGCGCAATCACCCGCCATGATCCGCCGACCAGATAAATGCGCTGTCCCGCCGCAGACAAATCGGCAAGGGCAGGCGTCAGCATATTTTCAATATGCGCCGCCCGAACAGTTGCGTCCGTGGACACCTGTTGCAACCGAAAAGGCCCCAGCGGCGTCGACACGCGCGCGCCCACATTGCCGCCGCCGACATAGGCCAATTCCATCGAATTGCCCCCAATATCGCAGACAATCCCCTGTGCATCTGGCCATCCCAGCAAAACCCCCTGCGCCGACAAACGCGCCTCTTCGTTGCCGTCCACAATCGACACGGGCAGGCCGATCAGATCAAATATTTGCTGTTGAAACGCGGGGCCATCGCCCGCCTCGCGCATGGCCGCCGTGCCGACCACGGTCAGGGCCTCAATTCCCATCCCCTTGGCCAAAAGCGAAAACCTGCGCAAGGCCGCCATTGCGCGCACCTTACCTTCGGGATGCAGCATCCCTGTTTCCGCCAAACCTTTCCCCAGACCACACATGACCTTTTCGTTAAAGAAATAGGCTGGACTGCGCGCCGCCCCATCAAACACCACCATCCGCACCGAGTTAGAGCCGACATCGACAATCCCCACGCGGCTAAGCATTCCCGCAGAGGATCCATCTATCAAGGCCTTGGCAATTGGATCCGCAGGGATTTTGTTGGTCATATTAGGCCAGTTTCTGAACATCTTTCGCCCCCGCCGTTCCGCGACCTGACAGGGACGGATTGGCCATAAAGAATCGATGACAGCTAAAGGCGGCACCATCCACCGGGGCAAGATCGCGTTTATATTGGCCTGTGGGCTGTAAGACCCAACTTTGTGCCTCATCCGCCAGATTTGCCGCCATGATTTGGCCGACGATCTGTTCTTTCACCGTTGGATTGTGAATTTCCACCAGCGTTTCAACACGGCGCGACAGGTTGCGCCCCATCCAATCCGCGCTGGAAATAAACACCCGCGCCCCCGCCGATGGCAGCCCTTCGCCATTGCCGAAACATACAATTCGGGAATGTTCCAAAAACCGCCCTACCACAGATTTGACCCGAATATTTTCCGACATCCCCACAATTCCGGGGCGCAGGCCGCATATTCCGCGCACAATCAAATCAATCTTCACCCCCGCATTGCTTGCGGCATACAGGGCGTCGATCACGTCAGGTTCGATCAGTGAATTGACCTTTACCCATATTTTCGCCGGCCGCCCCGCGCGGGCAATATCCGCCTCGGCTTTGATCAGCTCCAACAGGCGCGGCTTTAACGAGATTGGCGAAATTGCCAGATTTTCCAACCCCTGCGGCTGCACATACCCCGAAAGATAGTTGAAAACCCGCGTTGCATCACGGCCCAGCGCCGCGTCGCAGGTGAAAAAGGAAAGGTCTGTATAGACCTTAGCGGTGATCGGGTGGTAATTGCCTGTCCCGTAATGCGTATAAGTCACCAATTGATCGCCTTCGCGCCGCACGACAGTGCTGATTTTTGCATGGGTTTTGTAATGGATAAATCCGTAAACCACGTGCGCACCCGCGCGTTCTAAGCGGCGCGATTGACGGATATTCGCCGCCTCGTCAAAGCGGGCCTTCAGTTCAACCAACGCCGTGACAGATTTTCCCGCCTCGGCCGCCTCGCACAGGGCGGCCACAATCGGACTGTCCCAAGAGGTGCGATACAAGGTCTGTTTGATCGCCAAAACATTGGGATCGCGCGCCGCCTGTTCCAGAAAGCGAATAACCAGATCAAAGGTTTCATAAGGATGCTGCAACAGCATATCCTTTTGTTTAATCGCGGCAAACATATCGCCGTCGTGATCTTCGACCCGTTCGGGCACACGCGGCGTAAAGGCAGGCCACAACAGATGCGGATGCGATGACAATACCAATTCCTTTAGGTCAGCGACGCCCAGCAACCCGCGCACTTCAACCATTTCATCCGCAGTGACACCCAATTCCTCCATGATCAACGCCTTAAGGTCCGCAGGCGCGCCCGACGACATCTTTAGGCGGATCACCTCACCGCGGCGGCGACGTTTCAGGGCGGATTCAAACTCGCGCACCAAATCTTCGGCCTCATCTTCGACCTCAAGATCGCTGTCGCGCAACACCCGAAACAGGCAATGCCCCCGGTCGCGATAGCCTGGAAACAGCATATCCAGATGGATCAGCAACAATTCCTCAAGGGGCAAAAACCGCTGCTCGCCGTCGCGACTGGGCAGGGGCACAAAACGGTCAATTTGCTGCGGGATTGGCAGCAAAGCCTTAAGGGTGCGGCTGTCAGATTCCCGTTCCAATTCCAACGCCAGCGAAAACCCCGTATTCGGGATAAACGGAAACGGATGTGCAGGATCAATTGCCAGGGGCGACAGCACGGGGAACACCTTTTGCAAAAAATGTTCCTCTAGGAATTTCATATCCCGCGCGGTCAATTTTGACCTTGTGCACAGAGTTATCCCCTCAACCTCCATCAGTTTTTTCAGCTTATTAAACACGGCTTGTTGTGTGTGCATCAATCGGCGGGCATTTGCATTGATCAGTTTCAACTGCTCGGCGGGGCTGCGGCCATCTTCGGAGAGGATGTTGTTATTGCTGCGCAATTGTGCCCTGAGGCCCGCCACGCGCACCGAATAAAATTCATCCAAATTGGTGGCGGAAATAGACAGGAACCGCAACCGCTCTAGCAAAGGCACGTTCGGGTTTGACGCCTCATCCAGCACCCGCCAATTGAAGGCCAGCCAGCTAAGTTCGCGGTTAAAAAATCGACGTGGCCCCATGATCTCGCCGCGCGATAACTCTATCGCGGCCGGAATTGGGGATTTAAGGAAATCTGATTGGGTCATGGGGCGTTATATCTGACGTCTTGGTAAGGATTTTGTGACGCTAGACCGTCCAACACGCTTGCTGCAAGGGCGCGTGTGACAGGTCGCCCCAAGGACAGCGATTGTGCGTCCAAAACCTGCACCAAATCGCGGGCGGCACCAATGCTGCGCTCGATCCTTGGGATCAGATAGGCGATTAAATTGGGCGGCACGGCAATCTGGCGATCCGAAAACAGTTTGATGAGCACGGCCGCCATAAGGGCCTCATCGGGGGCGTTCAATTGCGCAATCTGCACAGTTTGCAATCGTGACAAAAGATCAGGCAGCCCGATCGCCCAATCGCGTGGCGCAGTCCGCGCCGTAATCAAAAGATTTCCTTGATTGGACAGCAGGTTATACAGATGGAACAAGGCGACCTCGGCCTCGGGCGTGATCAGGTGCGCATCCTCAACCGCGACCTTGTCGCCCAATTCACGCAGATCAACCCCCGCCAAATCTTGTGCCGCGATGATCACAGCCCGCAATTCAGCCGCCCAAAGATGCGCCAAATGCGTTTTGCCCGCGCCTTTTGGACCGATCACCATCAACCGACCACCTTGCCAGTTTTTCCAATCATCCAGCCAGGCCAAGGCCGCCCGATTGCTGGCAGATGGAAAGAAATCATCCCGCGAAAACCCATCCCGCGCTGGCAAATCAAAGGTCAACTGGCGCATCAGGGGGCGCCCCCATCATCGCCCTGCCCCGTATACAGCAAACTTGCCTTATACTGCTCGATCCCAAAGCGCATCAAAACTGCAATCGCGGCGGATACGGGCACGGCCACAAGCATCCCAACGAATCCAAACAAGGATCCAAAAACCGACAAAGCAAACATCAACCAAACAGGGTGCAGACCAACAGATTTGCCCACCAGCTTGGGGGTCAGGATATTGCCCTCAACAAATTGTCCGACGGCAAAAATGGCAACGATCGTCCCAATTGACACCCACTGCCCCCAAAATTGAAAAAGGGCCAACCCGATGGCCAAGGCGCCGCCGATGATCGATCCGACATAGGGAATAAAGGTGATCGCCCCCGCAATCGCCCCCACCAAAAGGCCAAATTGCAGCCCCGCAAGCATCAATGCCATAGAGTAAAATGTGCCCAACAGCAAACAGACAGACACTTGCCCGCGCACAAAGGCCGCAAGGGCCCGGTCAATTTCCCCCGCCAAACGGCGCACCACGGGCGCATGATCGCGCGGCAGTAATTTGTCGATTTGGGCAACCATGTGATCCCAATCCATCAACATATAAAACGTCACCACAGGCACCACGATCACAAAGATAATCGCCGATAAGAACCCCAAGGCCGACGACAGTACGCCTTCGATCAAGGTGGCGCCCTTGGCCTGCACACTTGCGCCAATTTGGCCCAACGTCATCCGCACCGTCGAACTTTCGTCCGATAACTGCGGGAATTGGTTGATCAAAAATTCTTGCAAACGCGCGGCGATGGCGGGCGCAGATTGGATCAGACCTGCCGATTGTTGGATCAAGGTCGGCACGACGGCCAACACCAACAACACCACAACCAAAAGCGCGATCAACGTGATCACCGATGTCGCGGCAACACGGCTGAGACCCAGACGTTCCATGCGGTCCGCCACAGGGTCCAGAAAATACGCAAGCGCCCCGCCAACAAGAAACGGCAACATCACGCTGCCCGCAAACCACAGCGCCACAAAGGCGATCACCAAAACAACCCCCCAAACCCGTGCTTGATCTTTGATTGGCCATGCCATGGTATGATCCCCTTATACCCCGTGTTTCACATCGCCCATCGTGGGCGCGGTTTCAAGTGTCAGCCGATGGCGCAGGCGCATATTCGCAAACGACCTAGGCGCGGGGGTCCAACAATGCAAAGCCCTGCGCGGTCGCGTAGCCCTTTTGTTTCAAAAGGTGCCGCGCAAGGGGGTGATCGCGAAAATGATCATTGGTGATGATGATCATCGCGTCTGATCGCGCCATATCGATCAGGATCGTATCGGCAATCGTGCCTTTGTCGACCACCAAAATATCCGCGGCCAGTGGCAACAGGGATGCCAATTCATCATGCCCCATGAACCGATCCTTCAGTCGATGGCCGATCGTGGCGTCAAATACCACCCCCGCCTTTTGGCCACGCGCCTGCAGCATTTTTAAAACGGCCGTCAGGGGCGCAAGCGATGGTTTCTGCGCCAGTCCCGCATCGACAGCCCAGTTGATCACGTTCGATCCGTCGATCAAAACCAGTTTGTGTTGATAGACAGGCGGCAAAAGCATAGGATCACGCGGCGTGGCAGTCACCGCCTCGGCGCACCATTCCAATGGCTTTTGACCCTTGCGCTTCACCTCGCGCAGTTGGATCAAAGCATTGGCCTTCGGATATTTTTGCCCCGCCGCCCGCGATAGCCGCGCCTCGACCATTGGTCCTGCATCCACCCGCACGAGACCAAGGGAAATAAGGTCATAGCCGTCGATCGTGCTGCGCTCCGTCACCACAAAAATCGCGCCGCGCAGATGTAAATCCAAAATCATCTCACGCTGCGGACGCTTGTCAGGTGTCTTTGGCGCAACCCTATGCTGCTGCGACCCCCGCGTCGGCGTGCGCGAAAACGTCGGCCGCCGCTTTGGCGGTTCATGTGCGGCCGGAGTGATTTTTGGTTGCGCTTTTTTGCGGTGAAGGTGGCCGCGCCGGTTGACGATCAGAAATGCCACGGCCAAAAGTGCCGTTAAAATCACCCATTCCAAATCAACACCCGTCCTTTGTTGGAACGCCCAGCCATTCGATCAGCGTCACAGGGTCCTTGTCCATACCATTACCGCCTTTCCCGCCCCCACTATCCCCTTCGGTTGCGCGTCATGCAAGCCTTGCCAAGCCCCCCCCAAACCCGCTACCAACGCGAAAACCCCATATGAGGCCCGCCATGCGTTTGTCCCGCTATTTCCTGCCCGTTCTGAAAGAAAACCCTGCAGAGGCGCAGATTGTGTCGCACCGCTATATGCTGCGGGCAGGAATGATCAAACAGCAGGCGGCGGGGATTTATTCGTGGCTGCCCTTGGGGTTGCGGGTGTTGAACCGCATTCAGGCCATCGTCAATGAGGAACAAATCCGCGCGGGGCATATTCCACTTTTGATGCCCACGCTGCAACCTGCGGATCTGTGGCGCGAGTCGGGGCGCTATGACGATTACGGTCAGGAAATGCTGCGCATCACCGACCGCCAAAAGCGCGAGATGCTGTATGGCCCGACGAATGAGGAAATGATCACCGATATTTTCCGTTCGCACGTGACCAGCTATAAAGACCTGCCGTTGACCCTGTATCACATCCAATGGAAGTTCCGCGATGAGATGCGCCCGCGTTTCGGTGTCATGCGGGGCCGTGAATTCCTGATGAAAGACGGCTACAACTTTGACATCGATAAGGATGCCGCATTGCACGCCTATAACCGTCATATGGTCAGCTATCTGCGCACCTATGAACGCATGGGCCTGACCGCCATTCCAATGCGCGCCGCCTCTGGCCCGATTGGCGGCGACAACACGCACGAGTTTTTGGTGCTGGCCGCAACAGGCGAGTCGGAAGTGTTCTATGACGACCGCGTGACCGCGTTGACGCTGGGCGCGCGCGAAGTCGATTATGATGACCGCGCAGGCGTGGCGGCGGTCTGTCAAGAGTTTACCACCCTCTACGCCCGCACCGATGAAACCCATGACGCGGCGGCCTTTGACGCCGTGCCAGAAGAACATCGCAAAGTCGGGCGCGGCATTGAGGTCGGGCAGATTTTCTATTTCGGCACCAAGTATTCGGAATCGATGGGGGCCAGTGTGGTCACCCCTGATGGCACCAAAGTGCCTGTTGAGATGGGATCGCACGGGATCGGTGTAAGCCGTCTGTTGGGCGCGATTATTGAGGCGTCGCATGACGATAAGGGCATCATCTGGCCCGAAGGTGTGACGCCGTTCCCTGTGGGGATTGTGAACCTGAAACAAGGCGACGCCGCCGCCGATGCCGCCTGTGAGGGTCTGTATAAATCGCTGAACGCCGCAGGTTCGGAACCCCTATACGACGACCGCGATGAACGCGCGGGGGCCAAGTTTGCGTCGATGGATCTGATCGGCCTGCCTTGGCGGATCACCGTGGGGCCAAGGGGCCTGGCGAATGGGGTGGTAGAGCTGACCAGCCGCCGCACGGGGGAAAGTGTCGAGATGTCCCCCGAAGCCGCCGTGGCAAAGGTGGTCGAGATTTACGCGGGGCATAGGTGACAGCCTTGGGGGCATTGAAATGCTGCAAAAAATGATTCTGGTGGGCGCGCTGGCCACGGGCGTGGCGGGCAGTCAGTTTCCTGAATTCTCGCAGCAGTATTTGCAGCGCTTGGGCGGACAATATGACGCGCTGTCCCAAGTTGCCAAGGATTTTGATGCCTCGGCGACCAAGGCGGGGTTGACCCGCGATGCGGCATTGGCGGAGATTACTGGCAGCACGTTCCAAGATGCGCACCGCGCGGACATGGATCACGTGTTCCAACGCTTGGACCGCATTACCTCAGACCTAACCCTTCTGCGCGCGGCGGGGCCTTTGGAACGGATGGCCCTGCCGCACCGCTTTCGTGACGTTGAAACCTTGCAAGCCACCTGGGCCGATTTTCGCCCCGCCGTGCCTGTCACCACCGATGGCGCATTGGCGACATTGGCGGGGATGACTGCGGGCTGGTTAGGACTGACCGGTTTGGTTGCGATACTGCACCAGCTTTGGGGTCGACGCCGCACAAACGTCTAGGCCCTGACATAGCCTTTAACAGGATTTGAAATCCATAAAGGCCTAGATCACAAAATTGCATTATTCTTGCAATGGATCAAACCACCAGTCTGCTTAAAATTGTAAAAAGCTAGTATTTTCATAAATTTGCCCGATAATTGACATTGCAAGATGTTACAAAGCTTATAACCAACTCATTCAAGATTTTTTGCTAGACAGCGTGATCATCCAACCTCTATCACATCGGCATTTGTAATAGAGAGGTTATCATGCACAATAAGTTGATTTCGAAAGCTGCAAAGTTTGGCAGCATTGCAATCCTGACGGGGTTCCTTGCGTCGATGGCTTTGCCTGCAATGGCAGGCACCCTGCCTGCGCCTTATGTCAGCCGCGCGCTGGACGCGGTTTTAATCCCCGTTGACGATTCCGTGCGTGCAGCCTTTGGTCTGCCTGCAACCGATGTGGGTGTCTTGGTTTTGGCAACGGCACCAAATGGTGTCGCCGAAGCAGCGGGCATCAAAGCGGGCGATGTGATTGGTCGGGTCTATGGTCAAGACGTCGTTGATCCGATCACGTTGGACGAAATCGTTTACTATTGGATCAACAAAGGCACCACTGATTTCGGTTTTGACGTTTGGAACGCGGGCGTCGCGCAATATTACGCAACATCCATCACGATGGAATCCTATTCCGAAGCGATCGATATGACGACAGTGTCAAGCTGGAGCAGCTATTCCTACGAAAGCTTTAGTTACGAAGAATATACCACAGAATACAGCGCAGAAATGACGGAAAGCTATTCTTCCTCCGAGGCAACGATCGAAGAAAGCGCAAGCTCTGAAGAGTTCACAGCCGACCAAACCAAAGAAACCGAAGGCGATGATCCCTCAGTGGACACAGACCAAGATGGCACGCCCGATGTCGCTGACACCGATGACGACAATGACGGAACGCCCGATTTGGCGGATGCCGACGACAATGGCGACGGGACAGACGATTCGGCGGAATGATATGACAATTTAGGGCGCTGGGCCGTTGCCCGGCGCCTTTTTTGATGTGGTTTTACAGACGCAGGGCGCTAGGCAAATCCCAAATCTGCGCTATGATCATCGTATCAGTTTGGGAGGTCGCTATGGAATATCGTCGTCTGGGCAAATCGGGCCTAAAGGTTTCTGAATTTTCGTTTGGCTCATGGGTGACCTTTGCCAAACAGGTCGATGTCGCACCCGCCAAGGCCATCATGACAGCAGCCTATGATGCAGGCGTCAATTTCTTTGACAACGCAGAAGGCTACGAGCAAGGCGGATCAGAACTTGTCATGGGGCAGGCGATTGCCGAACTGGGTTGGGGCCGCGACAGCTATATCGTGTCCTCCAAGGTGTTCTGGGGTGGCGACAAACCCACCCAGCGCGGGCTTTCGGCCAAACACGTGCATGACGCTTGCAATGCCGCGTTACGCCGCCTGCGCGTCGACTATCTAGACCTGTATTTCTGCCACCGCCCTGACATCGACACGCCGATTGAGGAAACCGTGCGCGCCATGCACAATTTGGTGCAACAAGGAAAAGTCATCTATTGGGGCACATCGGAATGGTCAGCCCAACAGATTACCGAGGCCCATGCCATCGCCGCCCGCTGGGGTCTGACGCCGCCAACGATGGAACAGCCCCAGTATAACCTGTTTGAACGAGATAAGGTAGAGCGCGATTATCTGCCCGTTTATGATACTTTCGGTCTTGGCACGACAATCTGGTCGCCTCTGGCATCAGGGTTGCTCACCGGCAAATATAACAACGGAATGCCGAACGATTCCCGCGCGAACCTGCCGGGCTATGAATGGTTGCGCGATATTATGATGGGCGATGTGGGGCGTGCGCGGATCGAGAAAATCAAGGATTTGGCCAAAATTGCCGATGGTGCGGGGATGCCAATCCATCACATGGCCCTGTTGTGGTGTCTGGCCAATCCGCGGGTTTCAACAGTGATCTTGGGCGCGAGCAAGATTGAACAATTGACCGATAACCTTGCTGCCTTGCAATCCAAGTCGAAAATGACCGCCGATGTCTTGACCGCGATTGAAGCGGTGATGGGAAATAAACCCAGCCTGCCGCAGCGGTTCTAACGACGGATGATCCATTCGGCGAGCCACAGGTTGAACACCCATGTGCCTATGAAAATCCAATCCGTCACGGGGCCGTGCAACGCGGCCCCCGACGCGGCGGCGATGGGTAGCATCACCACGGCCTGCGTGGCGGCCCCCATACCCAAAGCATAGGCGCGGATCATCCATGATCGATGCTGAGCCTTATCGCCCCGTTGTGCCGCCAGCACCGCCCAGACCAGCGCGATTCCCATCCCCACCGCCACGATCAACCGCGTCAGCGTCAATTGCCAGATGACAAAGGTGGGAAACTCCCATAACAACCGCAGCGCCGAGACCACCAACAGCAATCCCGCCGCCACAAACACCCTGCCCAGAACGCGGTGCACCCCACCAAAACGGCGGCGCAGCGCATTTGAGAATTGCACAGGTCCAATCAGTCCAAACAGCGCCCCAGCCAGTGCATGGGCGAGATGCGCGACGGGCACCTCGGCAAAGCGCTGGCTTTCGGGCGGCAAATTCCCCAACGGAATTTGCGCCAACCGCACCATCGACACCAAAATAGGGATCGCAGACAGGACCAACAGCCCGCCCAAAAGCAATCTGGATTTTTGCAGCCCTGTTTGCGGCATCATCCCGCATCCTTCGGACTAAATTGAAAAACCTCATCAATCGGTCGACCAAACACCCGCGCGATCTGAAAGGCCAAATCCAATGAGGGGGAATATTTCGCGGCTTCAATCGCCATAATCGTTTGACGTGTGACACCCACAGCCTCGGCCAAATCCTTTTGCGTCATCTCATGCGCCTCGAACCGCAGGCGGCGTATTTGGTTTTCAATCCGTGATTTTTGCGTCACCGGACCCATTCAACCAAACACCCGATACATCAGCAATTTGGACAAATCACCGATCATCGCCGCTGCGCCAAAGCCAAAGAACAGGATATTTAGCCCCGTCAGCGCGGGGGCCCCAACGGCCAACACCGACAAGGTCGAAACAAAGGCCAGTGCCGCCACAACCATTGTCACCGCCATTCCTTTGATCTGAATGCCGCGGTCGCGCTCGTCCAAATGCACCGCCCCATCATGATCCACCATTGCCGCAAAGGCGCGGGCCAGAATGGACAAAATAATCCCCGCACCAATACCAACGGGGATAATCCAGATCACGATGCGCGCCCAGACCTGCACCCCATCGGGGGCCGTTGCCAGACCCGCACGAAACATCTGCCAAACAAGATAGGCGAAATACAAGTTTACCAGGATCTCGCCAATCAGATTGACGATGATATTGCGTTCCTCTGCGGCCATGTGCCCCCCCTTTTGGTTCATTATCCTTGACATTAGGTATGCAATATATAACCTTATGTCAAATATTCTTTACCTTGACCAAGCCGCCCTTGCTGCGCAAACATGGTGCAACACACGGAGGGAAACGATGACCAAGGCGTTAATCACATGGGGCGGATGGGACGGGCACGAGCCTGACAAAGTGGCCGCCCTTTTTGCGCAGGATCTGCGCGCGGCAGGGATGGAGGTTGCGGTTTACGACACCCTATCCTGTTTTGACGATCCCGCCGCTTTGGCTGACTTGTCCCTAATTGTGCCGATCTGGACCATGTCCAGCATTGGCAAAGAGCAATCCGAAAACGTCCAAGCCGCTGTCGCGGCAGGCGTCGGCCTTGCCGGCTGTCATGGCGGTATGTGCGACGCTTTTCGCAACGATGTCGGCTGGCAGTTTATGACGGGCGCGCAATGGGTGGCGCATCCAGGAAATGACGGGGTCGATTACCGGGTGCGGATGGTGTCGGATGATCCTTTGGTGGCAGGGATTGATGATTTTGATGTCAAAACCGAGCAGTATTATCTACACATCGACCCCGCAGTGCGGGTTCATGCGGTCTGCGATTTCCCCATTGTCGACGGCCCCCATGCGCCTAATGGCGCGGTGGCCATGCCTGTGGTATTTTCCAAAATGTGGGGTCAGGGGCGGGTTTATTACAACGCTTTGGGCCATCAGGCCAATGTGATTGACCACGGCCCCGCGCGCGAACTGTTGCGCCGTGGCATGGCTTGGGCGGCGAGATGAGCTTTCAGGCCTAACTGGACAATATCGCGGCCAAGACGGGCAAAGCCTCCGCATAGTTTCGCAGCCTCGCCGCAGAAAAAGGTTACTCCGATCATAGCGGCCTTTTGGTCAAGGCCACTGTAACCACCGCTGAAGTCAGATTTCGGCCTTGGGCACGCGATCGTGGCGCTGCTGAAAGGCAAAACAGATTAACGCCGCGCCTTGCGGATCAACGCCAGGACATCGCGCGCGGCGTCTGGGATATTGGTGCCAGGACCAAAGATCGCCTTGACGCCCGCATCGTAAAGAAACTGATAATCTTGCGCGGGAATGACCCCGCCACAGATCACCAAAATCTCGCCCGCGCCCGCATCGTTCAACGCCTGCACCAGTTTTGGCGCAAGGGTCTTATGCCCCGCCGCTTGTGATGATATCCCGATTACATGGACATCATTGTCGATCGCGTCTTGGGCGGCCTCTTCTGGGGTTTGGAACAGGGGGCCGACGTCCACGTCAAAACCGATGTCGGCAAAGGCCGTGGCGATCACCTTGGCCCCGCGATCATGCCCGTCTTGGCCCATTTTAACGACCAACATACGGGGGCGGCGGCCCTCCTCATGGGAAAAGGCCTCGACGTCCTTTTGAATTGCGGCAAAGCCTGCATCGCCTTCATAGGCCGCGCCATAAACCCCTGCAAGGGTTTTGACCTCGGCGCGGTGGCGGCCAAAGATTTTCTCCATCGCCATGCTGATTTCCCCAACAGTTGCGCGGGCGCGGGCGGCATCAACGGCGGCGGCCAACAGGTTGCCACCATGTTCGGCGCGGCGGGTGATTTCGTCCAAAGCGGTTGAACAGAGCGCTTCATCGCGGCTTGCGCGCACCTGTTGCAACCGCGCGATCTGCCCCGCGCGCACCGCATTATTGTCGATGTCCAAAACGTCGATAACGTCTTCAGTGGCAAGGCGGAATTTATTCACGCCCACCACAACATCCGTGCCGCGATCAATGCCTGCTTGGCGTTTTGCTGCAGATTCCTCGATCCGCAGTTTCGGCATCCCCGACGCCACAGCACGGGTCATCCCGCCCATATCTTCGACCTCGGTGATCAGCGCCCAAGCCTTTTCGGCCAGATCGGCGGTCAGACTTTCGACATAATAACTGCCCGCAAGCGGATCGACGACATGGGTCACCCCCGTTTCATGCTGCAAAATCAATTGGGTGTTGCGCGCAATGCGGGCGGAAAAATCGGTGGGCAGGCCCATCGCCTCATCCAAGGCATTGGTATGCAAGGACTGCGTGCCCCCCAGTACGGCCGACATCGCCTCATAGGCGGTGCGGATGACGTTGTTATAGGGGTCGGCCTCTTGCAGGGAAACACCACTGGTCTGGCAATGGGTGCGCAGCATCAGACTATTGGGCTTTTTTGCGCCAAATTCCGTCATAATACGGTGCCACAGCAGGCGCGCGGCCCGCAATTTCGCAGCTTCCATAAAGAAATTCATGCCAATCGCAAAAAAGAACGACAGGCGGGGTGCGAAATCATCCACATCCATGCCGCGGGCAATGGCGGTGCGCACATATTCGCGCCCGTCGGCCAAAGTATAGGCCAATTCCTGCACCAAATTCGCTCCCGCCTCTTGCATATGATAGCCCGAGATCGAGATCGAATTAAACTTGGGCATCTCGGCGCTGGTATATTCGATAATATCGGCCACCAATCGCATCGAAGGTTCGGGCGGATAGATATAGGTGTTGCGCACCATGAACTCTTTGAGAATATCGTTCTGGATGGTTCCCGACAGCGCCGCGCGGGGCACGCCCTGCTCTTCCCCCGCCACAATGAAACTGGCCAAAATTGGGATCACTGCGCCATTCATCGTCATAGATACCGACACTTGATCCAGTGGAATGCCGTCAAACAGGATTTTCATATCCTCGACCGAGTCGATCGCAACCCCTGCCTTGCCAACATCGCCCATCACGCGGGGATGATCGCTATCGTAACCGCGATGCGTGGCCAGATCAAAGGCGACCGAAACCCCTTGCTGACCCGCCGCAAGGTTTTTGCGGTAAAAATTGTTGCTCTCCTCGGCGGTGGAAAAGCCTGCATATTGGCGGATCGTCCAAGGGCGACCCGCATACATCGTGGCCTTAACACCGCGGGTAAACGGCGCGAATCCTGGCATCTCGCCCATCTGCGGCAGATCTGCCGTATCTGCCTGCGTATACAGCGGCTTGACCGTGATGCCCTCCAGCGTGTGCCAGTTCAACGCCTCAAGAGGTGTCTCTTTCAGTTCCTTGACCGCAAGGGCGGCCCATTTGGTCAGATCGGTCATGGCTGGTCCTTTGCGCTTCGGGCGGAATGGGGGTTTCATACCCCCAAGTTACAATCGCGCTCCGATTGTAACCTCCCCCGTGGGATATTTGGGAAAAGAAGAATCACTCGAATTCCATGATGATTTCATCCACCTTAAGACTGGCGCCTGCGGTGGCGCTGATAGATTTGACCACGCCTTTACGTTCCGCCTTTAGGATGTTTTCCATCTTCATTGCCTCGACAGTGGCAAGCGCTTGGCCCTCTTGGATTTCATCCCCAACATTGACCATGATCTTCGCGATCAAGCCGGGCATCGGGCATAGCAGGAATTTTGATGTGTCAGGGGGCGTCTTTTCAAGCATCAGTTTCGCCAGTTCCGCCTGACGCGGCGTCCGCACATGGGCGCGCAGATCGGCCCCGCGCAGACGCACGCGAAAGCCGCCCGAGATTTTGGCAACCTTGATCACCAATCCTGTGCCATCCACCACCAGACGCGCCAAGGGTTGACCAGGTGTCCAGTCCGACGTCACGCGGCGCATTGATCCATCGGCAAAATGAACTGTGGATCCGTCATGATCGGCCACGATTGTCACGATATGTTCGACCCCTTGCAAGGTCACAACCCAATCATCGCCCACACGGCGTTCGTGATTGTCCATCGTCCCTGTGATCCGCGTGCGGCGAATTTCCGCGACACGATTCATCGCAGCCAGACTGGCGGCCACGCGGGCAAGGGTTTCATCGTCGAGTTGCGTGCCTTGGAACCCATCGGGATATTCCTCGGCGATAAAGGCGGTGGTGATATTGCCCGCCCGAAACCGAGGATGATCCATCACAGCGGCACAAAACGGCAGGTTATGGCCAATTCCCTCGACCTCAAATGAATCAAGCGCGATCCGCATTTCATTAATCGCTGCCGTCCGCGTTGGCCCCCAAGTGCACAGTTTCGCGATCATCGGATCGTAAAACATCGAAATCTCGCCCCCTTCAAACACGCCCGTATCGTTGCGGATAATCCCGCCCGTGGGGGTGACCCCTTCAACAGGGGGGCGATAGCGGGTCAGACGACCGATAGAGGGGAGAAAGTTCCGATAAGGATCCTCGGCATAAAGACGGCTTTCCATCGCCCAGCCGTTGATCTTCAAATCAGACTGGCTAAAGGGCAGAGGTTGCCCTGCCGCGACGCGGATCATCTGTTCAACCAGATCAACGCCCGTGATCAATTCGGTCACTGGATGTTCCACCTGCAACCGCGTGTTCATTTCCAAAAAATAGAAATTGCGCGCGCCGTCGACGATGAATTCCACGGTGCCCGCCGACGTATAGCCGACAGCGCGGGCAAGGGCGCAGGCCTGTTCGCCCATGGCTTTACGGGTCGCTGCATCCAGAAACGGCGAAGGTGCCTCTTCAATAACCTTTTGATTGCGGCGTTGGATCGAACATTCGCGTTCGTGCAGGTAAACCGTATTGCCATGCTGATCAGCCAAAACCTGAATTTCGATATGGCGCGGTTGCGTGACAAATTTTTCGATAAAAATGCGGTCATCGCCGAAACTGGCGGCCGCCTCATTTTTCGACGATTGGAACCCCTCGCGCGCCTCGGCGTCATTCCATGCGATCCGCATCCCCTTGCCGCCACCGCCCGCACTTGCTTTGATCATGACAGGATAGCCGATTTCGCCCGCGATTTTTAGGGCCTCATCTGCATCGGCGATCAGGCCCATATGCCCCGGCACAGTGGACACACCCGCCTGCATCGCCAATTTCTTTGAGGTGATCTTGTCGCCCATCGATTTAATGGCCCCAGATGGTGGGCCGATAAAGGCCACGCCTGCGGCCTCTAAAGCGGCGGCAAAGTTCATATTTTCCGACAAAAACCCATAACCCGGATGCACCGCCTCGGCACCCGTAGCCGCAATTGCTGCCATAATTTTATCAATCACAATATAGCTCTGCGCGGCGGGGGATGCGCCGATATGCACCGCCTCATCCGCCATTTTTACGTGCAGCGCACCCCGATCTGCGTCCGAATAGACCGCAACCGTTTTAATCCCCATTTTGCGCGCCGTCTTAATCACGCGGCAGGCGATTTCCCCGCGATTGGCAATAAGGATTTTCTTGAACATTGCGATCTCCTAGGCGGCGAAAGGGATGGGCGTCAGCCCAAAACGAAAAAAGGCCAAGCGGGCGCGTTGCCCGTCTGGCCTTTTCCAAACGAAAGGGGGATGCCCGAAGGCTGTGTTAGTAGCGCGCCCCGCAAAGGTTGACGTCGTCGCAGATGGTTCCAAACAAACCACCCAAAACGGCACCAGTGCCCAAACTGCCGCCTGTCGCACTGGCCAACGCAGCCCCCGCGCCCGCGCCCAATAAACCGCGCTGAATGTCATTGTCAAAACAGCCTGCCAGCGGCAAGACCAAGATGGTAAGTGCCAAAAGTTTCCGCATGATGTGCCTCGTGGTTTTGTTTTTATTGATTGGGATTCTACAGCAATATTGGATTTTTGCAAAGATTTTTCTTGCCCGATCTGGGCAGGATGTTCGGCCCGCAGCGCGTCCCCCGAAAAAAATGGCCCGACCAAAGCTTGATCAGGCCAGTTTAAAGGGAAGGGAAAATAGATCAAAACGCAATCAAGATTGATACACGTTGTGCCAGTTTGACGCCCCGCCGCCGTTTTCGCAAAGGCCAAACTGTCGCAGGCAAAGCCTTGCGCCAAATCTTGCCGAAACCTGCGGCGCGCGTGCATCATTCCTCGTCATCCCAATCGTCGAACTCCATTGGCTCTGCATCGTCGGCGAACACCTCGGGAAACGACGCAGTCGCGCGCTTTAGGTCAATTCGCAACAGCGCGTCATAGGAACTTGGGTCAAACGGGTCTTCGGCGGCCACAACCTCGCGACCCAAAAGCCAAGACAGTCTGCCTGCATCCAGATTGCCGCGTTCAAATGGATCTTCGCCAAAATGCGCCCACAACGCGGCAACAAAGCCGACATCCGCCTGGCGGTCTGCCAGTTTTCGATCCTTGTATCGTTCGCGCATGGTCAATTTCGTCGGGCCTGTCTTGTGATTGGCGCGACGGATTACAAATTGAAAATCGCTGCCCGGCAGACGCCCGGGAAAGCCGCGATGTTTTAGCATATCCGCACCTTTTGGATTTGTGGGCGGACAAAGACAACGGCCAAATTGGCGCGGATTTTCTCTGCCCGCACGATCAGGGAAAATCCCCAGATAGCGCAAAAATCGCGCCAACCCAAGGCCAGACCAAAAGGCAATTTGTGAAAAAGGGCGGGCGCAGCCATTGCGGCTTGCACAGCCCGCCCGAACCCAGACTTAGGCACATTTGAAAGATGGGTCTGGTTCGGCATCTGCAAAAGCCGCCCCAGCAGTTCTGACAGTGTCGTTTGGGTAAAATTATGTGCGCGAATAACCTCTGATCGTATTTTTGATGAAAATGTGCTTGGTGCCATTTCCTGATGCGAAGAACAGGCCGCTTGGGTTCGGCCTACATTAAGAATGGCACAGAAAGTGCCGAAATCAAAAAGGAAAATGCGCCCTTGGGTATAATTTTGCACAGGCTCAGCTATCGGCATCAAAACAACTCCGATATGCACAAATTACCTTCGATGCGATAAGATTCAAAATACTGCGTCGCCTCGGGAATCGTCTCGCCAAAATTCACAGCGCGATCTGCCATCGACACCAGAACATTTGGCGGCAATGGCCCCTTTTGTGCCAACTTCTCCAGCACCACAGTTTCACAAAGATGCAGCAAATCTTTTGTCACCTGATCCGCATCAACTGTACCTTTGACGCGTGAAATGGCGGGGGCCACAAACCGAAATCGCGCCACTGGCCCATCTGGTCCTGCACTGTTCCAAATGATGTCTTGCAAGATCACGCTTTGCCCCGAAGGCACCAAGACCTGTCCCCCATCCCCCAAAGTGATCTCTGATGCGTCGCCCATTTCCTGCCCCTATAGCGGAATATTATCGTGCTTTTTCCACGGATTGCTAAGTTTTTTGCCCCGCAGTGACGCAAAGGCCCGCGCAATCCGTCGCCGCGTTGAATGTGGCATGATCACCTCGTCGATAAACCCTTTTTCGGCCGCCACAAAAGGATTGGCAAAACGGTTTTCATATTCCCGGGTCAGCTCCGCAATCTCCGCAGCGGATTTGCCGCGATGGATGATTTCTGTTGCCCCCTTGGCACCCATCACTGCAATCTCTGCCGTGGGCCACGCATAGTTGAAATCCCCACGCAAATGTTTGCTGGACATCACATCATAAGCGCCACCATAGGCCTTGCGGGTGATAACAGTCACCTTGGGCACGGTCGCCTCTCCGTAGGCAAACAGCAGTTTTGCCCCGTGTTTGATCACGCCACCCAATTCCTGCGCGACGCCAGGAAGAAATCCTGGCACATCGACCAGCGTCAGAATAGGAATTTCAAACGCATCACAAAAACGCACGAACCGCGCTGCCTTGCGACTGGCATCAATGTCCAAACACCCCGCCAAGACCATCGGCTGATTGGCCACAACGCCCACCGATTGCCCCTCAATTCGAATAAAACCCGTAATGATATTGGCTGCATAATCACGCTGAATCTCAAAGAAATCACCCTCATCGGCGATTTTCAAAACCAGTTCCTTCATGTCATAGGGCTGATTGGGATTGTCTGGGATCAAAGTATCCAGACTGTTTTCCAGTCGCGCCGGATCATCAAAAAACGGCCGAACAGGCGCCTTTTCGCGGTTGTTCAGCGGCAAAAAATCTACCAGACGTCGTATTTCAGCCAGTGCCTCTACATCGTTCTCAAACGCCCCATCCGCGACCGATGATTTCTTCGTATGGGTCAGCGCACCGCCCAATTCCTCAGCCGTGACCACTTCGTTGGTGACGGTTTTGACCACATCTGGCCCGGTGACAAACATATAAGAACTGTCTTTGACCATAAAAATAAAATCCGTCATCGCGGGGCTATAAACAGCGCCCCCCGCGCACGGCCCCATGATCACGCTGATTTGGGGAACGACGCCACTGGCCAAAACATTGCGCTGAAACACTTCGGCATAACCTGCAAGGCTTGCAACACCCTCTTGGATACGCGCGCCGCCAGAATCGTTCATCCCAATCACTGGC
Organism: Cypionkella sp.; assembly: GCA_040398785.1. Classification (GTDB taxonomy): domain Bacteria; phylum Pseudomonadota; class Alphaproteobacteria; order Rhodobacterales; family Rhodobacteraceae; genus Cypionkella. Next base: position 182,348 of record JBBATJ010000002.1, read on the forward strand.
GCGCCATTCTGCATCGCCATATCCATGATTTTGCAGATTTTTTGCGCATGGGTTTCCGACAGCGACCCGCCAAAGACCGTGAAATCTTGGCTATATACATAGACCATCCGGCCGTTGATTGTCCCCCAGCCTGTCACTACGCCGTCGCCCGCAGGGCGGTCTTGATCCATCCCGAAATCAACACAGCGATGCGCCACAAACATATCAAATTCTTCAAAACTGCCCTCGTCCAGCAGCAATTCGATCCGCTCGCGCGCGGTCAATTTGCCCTTGGAGTGCTGCGCGTCAATGCGGCGCTGTCCCCCACCCAAACGGGCCACCGCGCGACGCGCCTCCAGCTCTTGCAAAATGTCTTTCATCCCGCGCCTCCTGCGAATACTGATCCATCTTAACGTCAGTCCCAATCGCCGCCTAGCGTTTTTACGAATATTTGCAAATATTTGGCAGAGATGTTTGTGCAAATCGCAAATCTGCAAATAGGATTATCGCAATGCCCACCCTTTCCATTCCGTTCCAGACCATCGCCCTTCTGTTGGCATCGAACATTTTTATGACATTCGCATGGTATGGCCATCTAAAATTTAAATCCTCCGCCCTGATTGTTGTCATCGTGATTTCTTGGGGCATTGCCTTTTTTGAATATCTGCTCATGGTGCCGGCCAATCGCATTGGTCATGGGTATTTCTCGGCAGCCGAGTTGAAAACGATTCAAGAGGTGATAACCCTTTCTGTTTTCTCTATTTTTTCCGTGTATTACCTGCGCGAGCCCTTGCATTGGAACCATGTCTTGGGATTTGCGTGCATTGGCCTTGGCGCGTTCTTCATTTTTCACAAATGGAGCTAACGCTTTCATACTGGCCCAAATACCTATCCGCCCCCTCGACAATACGGGCCGCGGGCACTAGGTCCAGCCTATGCAAAATCCCATCTTTCTGAACGCTCAGACCCCGCCAAAGATTATCACGCTGACACTTCTTGCAGGGCTTTCGGCGCTGACAATGAACATTTTCTTGCCATCTCTTCCCGGAATGGCCGTTTATTTTAACGTGCCCTATGGCGTGATGCAGCAATCCGTCGCGCTGTATCTCGCGCTGTCGGCACTTTTACAAATAGCAATTGGCCCGATTTCTGACCGCTATGGCCGGCGTCCCGTCATCCTTGGCGCGGTGTCGTTGTTCTTGATCGCAACGATCGGAACGCTTTTGGCCCCGAATGCCACTGTATTTTTGGTGTTTCGTATGCTCCAAGCGGTGATTGCGGTTGGCATGGCGCTCAGTCGTGCGGTGGTGCGCGATATGGTGGCCGACGACCAAGCCGCCTCAATGATCGGTTATGTCACGATGGGAATGTCGCTCGTGCCAATGATCGGCCCTGTGATTGGCGGCTTTTTAGATCAGTTTTACGGCTGGCACGCGAATTTCGCGTTTCTATTGGCTCTGGGCCTTGCCATATTTGCGCTGCTTTGGGCCGATCTTGGCGAAACTTCGCCCCCCAGCAGCATCAGTTTTGGCGCGCAACTGCGCCAATATCCTGCATTGCTGACGTCGTTGCAGTTTTGGGGCTATGCGGGCTCTGCCGCCTTTATGTCAGGCTGTTTTTTTGCCTATCTGGGTGGTGCGCCCTATGTTGGCGCTGCCGTTTATGGACTGACATCGTCGCAAGTGGGCCTTTTGTTTTCCATCACCGCCTTGGGCTATGCGGGCGGCAATTTCATCGCCGGCCGCTATTCTGTGCGATTTGGGATGAACCGCATGGTGCTTTTGGGCGCGCTGGTCACGGCGGCGGGGATGGCCGCTTTGGCGCTGTTCAGTTTGGCCCATCTGGCGGGGCCGCTGACATTTTTTGGCCTCAGCATTTTTATGGGGATCGGGAATGGCATTGGCCTACCTTCGGCCAATGCGGGGATTTTGTCGGTGCGACCCGATCTGGCAGGCACAGCCTCTGGCCTTGGCGGTGCCGTGATGGTCGGCGGCGGTGCAGGCCTGGCGGCCCTTGCAGGGGCATTGTTGCCCCCCGGATCGACAGAATTGCCCTTGGTTTTGTTGATGTTTACGTCGGCCTTAGCGGCCGTCGCGTGCATACTTGCGGTCATCTTGCGCCGCGCTTGACGGCTTTGCAAACCCCATCTAAGGTTTTGCAAACTAGGGGATCGTTATGGCCGTCCAAAAACTCTATGCGGGGGCGAAACTGCGCGAATTGCGCGGCCGCCTTGCCCTAACTCAACGCGCCTTTGCCGACAAATTAGGCGTTTCGTTGCCCTACCTCAATCAGATGGAAAACAATCATCGTCCCGTCTCGGCCACAGTCCTACTGGCCCTTGCCCAAGAATTTGGCCTTGATGTGACCGAACTCAACGCAGGCGAAGGCGAGCGCCTGGTATCAAATATGCGCGAAGCATTGGCGGACCCAATCTTTGCGAAATCTGCGCCGCCCTTGGCCGATTTGCGCCTTGCCGCCTCAAATGCCCCCGCCTTTGCCCGCGCCTTTCTAGACCTGCATCACGCTTATCGTCAAAACACCGAACGCCTTGCCTCTTTGGATGAGGCGCTGGGCCGAAACGACGCCACGAATCGCGCCTCTCCTTGGGATGAAGTGCGCGATTTCTTTCATTTCTGTGACAATTACGTAGATGCGGTCGACCGCGCCGCTGAACATTTCGCCGCCTTTGCAGGTCAAGACCCGCTTATGATTGCAACAGAGGCGCTTGCCAAACGCGGTATCCGCACAAGCTTCACAGATACCACGGCCTTGCGCGATTTTGACCCCGTCACGCGCCACCTTGTCCTTTCCGCACGCGCAAGTTTGCCCACACAACGCTTTCAGGCGCTTTACCAAGTGGCCCTGCAAACCCAAAATGACCTGCTTGAGGCGATGTTGGACCTTGCCCGATTTCAGACACCCGAGGCGCGCGACATCGCCAAAATCGGCATGGCCAATTATTTCGCAGGCGCGGCCCTGATGCCTTACCGCGCCTTTTTGGCCGCCGCGAATGAAACCCGCCACGATCTAGAACGCCTCGCCGATATTTTTGGGGCGTCGATTGAACAAGTGGCGCACCGCCTCTCAACACTGCAACGCCCCGGGGCCAAGGGCATTCCGTTCTTTTTCGTGCGTGTCGATCAGGCGGGCACGATCACAAAACGCCATTCCGCCACCCGCCTGCAATTTGCGCGTTTTGGTGGGGCCTGCCCGCTGTGGAACGTCCACCGCGCGTTTGAAACGCCAGGCCATTTCCTGCGGCAATTGGCGGAAACCCCAGACGGCGTCCGATATCTTTGCCTTGCGCGCGATGTGTCAAAACCGGGGGGGGCATTTCTGGCCCCCGTGCGCCGTTATGCAATCGGCCTTGGCTGCGAGGTCACGCACGCCAGTGCCCTTGTCTATTCCGACGGGCTTGACCTGAAAGGCCGCTTTGATCCGATCGGCATTTCCTGCCGCATCTGCGAGCGTGAAAATTGCCACCAACGCGCCGTCCCCCCCTTGGAGCGCCGCCTGCGCGTCAACCCCAACCACCGCGGCATCCTGCCCTATGACATCGCAGGATAGAAAACCGATCGCCCCTTCTTATTTTCAAAACACCCTAGGGCAAAGATTTTTCGCCGAAAAATCTTGGGGCAAGGCCCCCCCTTATGCACGCTAACGCTGCGCCTCATGCCAATTTTCATTCACCACAGGCATCAGGTTCGATTTCGCCAGGCGCCGCCCCAAGATGTGATCTGCCGCTTTTTCACCCACCATGATCGACGGCCCGTTCAGATTGCCATTGGTCACTTGTGGAAAAATACTGCTGTCCACCACGCGCAAGCCCTCGACGCCGATCACGCGACAATCGGGATCAACGACCGCAAGCGGATCATCCGCCCGTCCCATGCGCGACGTCCCGCAGGGGTGATAGGCGCTTTCGACATGGTCGCGCAAAAACGCATCAATCTGGGCATCGCTTTGCACATCCGCGCCGGGCTGTAATTCCGTTTTCACGTGTTCGCGCATGGCGGGCTGATCGAAAACCTCGCGCGTCAGGCGGATCGCTTTGCGGAAATCCCGCCAATCGCTGTCTTGCGACATATAGTTGAACAGAATTTTCGGAGGATCTTTGGGATCTTTGGATCGCAACGTCACACTGCCCCGCGACGCCGATCGCATCGGTCCCGTATGCACTTGAAATCCATGGCCCGCCGCGCTGGCCTTGCCGTCATAGCGCACGGCGATGGGTAGGAAATGGTACTGAATATCGGGATATTCAACGCCCTTGTCAGAGCGAATAAATCCGCACGCCTCGAACTGATTGCTGGCCCCAAGACCCTTGCGGGTCAACAACCACTGCGCGCCGATCATGGCCTTGCCGAAAAGGTTCCAGTATTTATACAGGGTTATCGGCTGTTTTGCCTGAAACTGCATATATATTTCAAGATGATCCTGCAAATTGCACCCCACGCCCGCGCGGTCTGCGATCACCTCGATCCCATGGGCGCGCAAATGTTCGGCAGGGCCAATCCCCGAAAGCATCAACAATTTCGGCGTGTTTATGGTAGATGCGGCCAAGATCACCTCGGCGTCGGCATGGATCACCATGACCTGACCACCGCGCTCTATCTCAACCCCAATCGCGCGTTTGCCCTGCATCACCACGCGCCGCGCAAGACCCCGTTCCAGCCGCACTTTGCCCGCCGCCATCGCAGGGCGCAAATAGGCAGTTGCCGCCGACCAACGTTGGCCCTTGTAAATCGTGGCCTCCATCGCGCCAAAGCCCTCTTGTTGCGCGCCGTTGTAATCTTGGGTGACGGGATAGCCCGCCTGTTCCCCCGCCTTAATAAACGCATTGAACAACGGATTGTTGCGCGGCCCGCGAGATATATGAAGCGGCCCATCTTTGCCACGATAGGCAGGATCGCCCGACGCGGTTCCATCCGCCTCGCCATGCCAGGTTTCCATCCGCTGAAAATAGGGCAGAACATCAGCATAAGACCAACCCGTCGCGCCCATCCGTTCCCATGTGTCAAAATCCCGCGCATTGCCGCGCACATAGACCATGCCATTGATGCTGCTGGACCCGCCGACAACTTTGCCACGGGGTGTGACCAGCCGCCGCCCGCCCAAATGCGGTTCGGGTTCCGTGGCAAATCCCCAATCATACATGGGCATATTCATAGGATAAGACAGGGCCGCAGGCATCTGGATCAGCGGCCCCGCGTCACTGCCACCTTGTTCAATCACAATTACGGATTTCCCCGCCGCGCCCAATCGATAGGCAAGTGCCGACCCTGCCGAGCCCGACCCCACAATCACATAATCTGCCTTCATCTTCCCAAATCCCGCAGTTGAACATTCACATAATCTTGCGCCATCTTGACCGCCGCGGCCCCGTTTGACGCGCCAGTGGCCAAGGCCTCACGCAAGTATAACCCGTCGATCAGGGCCGACAGTCCCGCCGCAATCTGACCCGCACGCGCCCCCGAAATGGGGCGCAAAGCGAACAAAAGATTAGAATTTAGACGGCGGTAATACACCCCCAGCAACCGCTTGGCCTCTGGCACTGTCTGCGCCAACACCCAAAAGTTCAGCCAAGCCCCCACCACATCGCGGCGAAAATTGGTTGGCGAAAAGGACGCAACCAAAATCGCCCGCAGTCGCGCCTTGGGTTCAGGGGCCAGGGCCAAACCTCCGCGCACTTCGGCGGCGTAAATCGCCATCACGTGACGCATGGCTGCCAGAAAAATTTCCTCTTTGCTGCCAAAATAATGATGCGCTAAGGCGCTGGACATACCCGCCCGCCGCGCAATTTGTGCCACAGTGACGTCTAACGATCCTTTTTGACCGATTTCAACAATCGTCGCTTTGACCAGCGCGGCCTTTCGGATAGGCTCCATTCCAACTTTGGGCATTTTTGTCGGTTCCAAAGATTCTACTTGCCAAACCGACTAAGCTTGAAGTTTATTGACTCGTCAATCAACAAAAAACAGGGGGCCCCCATGACCGTTCGTTCTTCCTTGCTGGCAACAGCCGTTACATTTGCGCTTGCGGGCTCTGCCTTTGCGGCGGGCTGTGACAAAGTGACCTTTTCCGATGTAGGCTGGACCGACATTACTGCCACCACCGCCACGACCAGCCTTGTGCTGAAGGCACTGGGATATGAGACCGAGACCCAGATGCTGGGCGTTCCCGTAACATATGAGGCGCTGGCAAAGGGCGATATCGATGTGTTTTTGGGCAATTGGATGCCCACGATGGCATCAAATATCCAACCTTATTTGGATGCAAAAACAGTCGATTCGGTGCGTGCGAATTTGGAAGGCGCGAAATACACCCTTGCCACCAACGAGGCCGGTGCGAAACTTGGGATCGCAGATTTCAAAGATATCGCCGCCCATGCCGCTGATCTGGACAGCAAAATCTTTGGCATTGAAGCGGGCAATGACGGCAACAAGCTGATTTTGGATATGATCGACAAAAATTCTTTTGGTCTGAAAGATGCCGGCATTGAGATTGTCGAAAGCAGCGAGCAGGCCATGTTGGCCGAGGTGGCCCGTCACGACAACGAAGCCAAGCCGATCATTTTCCTTGGCTGGGCACCGCATCCGATGAACAAGAATTTCAAAATGACCTATCTGACGGGTGGGGATGACTTTTTTGGACCCAATCTGGGCGGCGCGACCGTTTATACCAACACGCGCGGCGGCTATGTTGCCGAATGCCCCAATCAGGGCAAATTGCTGACCAATCTGGTCTTCTCGTTGGACATGGAAAACCAAATCATGGGTGCCATTCTGGATGACAAACAAGATCCAGAGGCTGCGGCCAAGGTGTGGCTTGCTGCCAATGAAGCCGAATGGAAGCCATGGCTGGATGGTGTCACCACCAAAGATGGCGGCGACGCTGTGGCCGCGGTCGAAGCCGCGCTGAAATAATCCAGACGGCCCCCCAAATCGGGGGGCCTTTTTGATCGGAGGGGCGGATGGATTGGCTGACAAAAACTGACTGGCTAACGGCCTATAAACTGCCGATTGGCGCATGGGCCAATGCCGTTTTTGATTGGATGAAGCACAATCTTTCCAGCCTGTTCGATGCGATTTCGTGGGCCTTGGAACATCTGATCGGTGGGATTTTATGGCTGTTGCAGGGCCCACCAGCCCTATTGATCGTGGCGATTTTTGTGGCTCTGTCGTGGGCTTTGCAACGCAATTGGAAGATCAGCCTTGGCGTGGCTATTGGCCTGATATTCATTATCAACCAAGGCTATTGGAAAGAAACCACCGAAAGCCTAACGTTGATCCTTGCGTCTTGCGTGGTCTGCATGGGTCTGGGAATGCCCATTGGCATTGCCGCGGCGCACCGCCCCCGTCTTTATGCGACACTTTCGCCTGTGCTGGACCTGATGCAAACCCTGCCCACATTTGTCTATCTTATTCCAGCCATTGTGTTTTTCGGCACGGGTCTGGTGCCAGGCTTGATCGCCACGGTGATCTTTGTCCTTCCCGCCCCCATTCGTTTGACGCATTTGGGGGTCTCCAGCACCCCCACTGCCCTGACCGAGGCCGCAACCGCCTTTGGTGCAACCCCATCGCAAAAGCTGTGGAAGGTGGAATTGCCATGGGCTTGGCCACAAATCATGGCAGGGCTGAACCAGACAATCATGCTGTCGTTATCGATGGTGGTGATATCGTCGATGGTGGGCGCAAAAGGATTGGGCAATCCTGTGCTGCGCGCCTTGGCCAATGTGGACCCCGCCAAGGGATTTGAAGCCGGCCTTGTCATCGTCGTCGTGGCCATCGTTTTGGACCGAATGCTGCAAAGGAAATCCGCATGAACGCCGTCGAATTTGACCGCGTCTCGATTGTCTTTGGCAATGATCCAGACCGCGCCTTACCCTTGATGGATCGCGGCCTGACACGGGGCGAGATTCAGGAGCAAACAGGCCAGATTTTGGGGGTGCATGATTGCAGCCTGACCGTGGCCAAAGGCGAAATTTTGGTGCTAATGGGCCTGTCGGGGTCTGGCAAATCGACCCTCCTGCGCGGTGTGAACGGGTTAAACCCCGTGGTGCGCGGCGAGGTGCGGGTGGATGATGGCGCGGGGATGGTGTCGGTTACCCATGCAGCACCCGCTGATCTGCGCCGCCTGCGTCTGTCGCGGATTGCGATGGTGTTTCAGGCCTTTGGATTGCTGCCATGGCAGACAGTGCGCGATAATGTCGGGCTGGGGTTGGAACTGGCGGGACAAACGCCCGCCCAGCGCCGCGACAAGGTGGATCAGCAATTGGCGCTGGTGAACCTGACGCAATGGGCGGATCGCAAAGTGGGGGAACTTTCGGGCGGGATGCAACAGCGCGTCGGTCTGGCCCGCGCCTTTGCCACGGATGCGCCGATTCTGTTGATGGACGAGCCGTTTTCCGCGCTGGACCCGTTGATCCGCGCGCGCCTGCAAGACGAACTGTTGGACCTGCAATCGAAACTGCAACGAACAATTATTTTCGTCAGCCACGATCTGGATGAGGCGTTCAAACTGGGCAACCGAATCGCCTTAATGGAGGGGGGGCGGATCGTGCAAATCGGCACGGCCCGCGATATTATCGCCAATCCTGTCAGCGACTATGTTGCCGATTTCGTGGCGCATATGAACCCCTTAGGCGTGCTGACCGCAAGCGATGTGATGCAATCAGGGATCGGCACAGGTGCCGCGGTCGATGGGCAAATGCCCGTTAAGGCGGTGATGGATATGATCGCCAAAGGGGCGACGGAATTGTCGGTGACCACCCAAGGCGCGCCTGTGGGCCGCATCACCGCCGCAGGATTGATGGCGAAACTGTTGAATCCGCGTGGGTAAAGGCGGCGCTTAGGGACCGACGCGGCGATACATGACCTGCCCAGCCTGACCCTGAAAGTCGCGCATTTGCATATCCTGCTGGGTGATCCCCTCCAGCAGCCAGCAACCATCTGCGTCGGGATCATCCCCCAAACGATACAGATTTATCACGGTGCCACCGCCCGGCGTGATGCCATCGGCACAAGCATCCCCCGCCGTCATGGCAAAACTGGCGGTCATTTCATTATTTGCCCATTCTTGCCATTCCAACCCAACAACGCGGATGAAATAGGGGGTGTCCTCTTTTGCAGGGGCCCAATCGCCCTGCATAGCTTGCAGATTGCCTTCGTTGACATCGTCGATATGCGCAGCCCGTGTCAGGGTCAGATCGGCATTTGCATCCGACATATTGGCCACGTCACCCGCAAACGACACGGCACTGATAGCTGGTAGGGCTTGTAAAACGGCCATGGCCTTGGGATCGGACTCGGGGGTAAGCCACAGCGAAAAGCCACTAGAAGCCACCATACATCCCGCGTCATCGCAGCTGATCAAATATCCTGTGTCGTCAATCGGGTCTGCCCATGCGGCGCCCGCACTGACCAAAAGCAATGCAAAAGAAAATGTTTTCATCATAATCATCTCGTTCAAAATATCGCAGTTATTTTGGTGTCGATAAACTTACGGGATCATTCGATCAAATCCCCCGCCTCTTTGTCTGCAGCAACTTTTGATTTTGCCGCCGTCGGCTTTTTTGCAGCAGGCTTTGCTGCCGTCTTGGCCTCTGGTTTTTTGATCGCTGCCTTGGCTGCAGGTTTTTTTGCCGCCGCTTTGGCCGCAGGTTTCTTGACGGCAGTCTTTGTTGCAGGTTTTTTCGCGGCTGACTTTTTAGCAGGGGCCTTTTCTGCGATCAACAACAGCGCCTGTTCCAGCGTCACAGCATCTGGCGTCATTTCTTTGGGCAGGGTCGCGTTGACCTTGGCCCATTTCACATAGGGGCCGTATTTGCCCTCCATTACCTGAATGGGTCCGCCGTCTGGATGTTCACCCAATTCGCGCAAGGGGGCCACAACAGCGCCGCCGCGCCGATTGGCCAGTTTTTGGGCCAAAACCTCAACCGCGCGGTTCATGCCGATTGTGAAAACCTCTTCGACATCAGGCAAATTGGCGTAAAGCGGCCCGTGTTTGACATAGGGGCCAAAGCGGCCAATCGCGGCCTCGACGGGTTCGCCGTCTGTGGGATGCGCGCCGACCAATCGCGGCAGGGTCAACAGCTCAATCGCACGTTCCAGTGTAAGCGTTTCAGCAGGCCAAGTTTTCGGCAGGCTGGCACGCGGTGGCTTGGGCGTGTCTGGCGTTGCCTCACCCTTTTGGACATAGGGGCCAAAGCGGCCTGCGCGCAGGGATATTTCTGCCCCCTCACTGTCCACACCCAAAACGCGGCCATCGACAGAACCGCCCTCATCGCCCGAAATGGGCCGCGTGTAACGGCATTCAGGATAATTACCGCAACCGATGAACGCGCCCCCCGTGCGCGATGTTTTCAGATGCAAACGACCCGTGCTGCAGGTCTGACAGACACGCGGATCGCTGCCATCTTCGCGCAAGGGATAAAGATGCGGCGATAGAAAATCGTCGATTTTGGTCAGAACCTCGCCAATCCGCAGATCGGCGGTTTCGGCAATCGCGGCGGCAAAATCGCGCCAAAACTGCGCCAAAACCGTCTTGTAATCCCGCGTGCCGGCCGAGACATCATCCAACTGGCTTTCCAGATCGGCGGTGAAATCATATTCCACATAGCGGCGAAAGAAATTGGTCAAAAAGGCCGTGACAAGCCGCCCCTTATCCTCGGGGATCAGACGATTTTTGTCTTTGCGGACATATTCGCGGTCGACAATGGTGGTCAGCACCGATGCATAGGTCGACGGGCGGCCAATGCCCAATTCTTCCATGCGTTTGACCAAGGTCGCCTCGGAATAGCGCGCAGGCGGCTGAGTAAAATGCTGGGCTTCGGCCACAGTTTCCTTACGGGCGGGCTCGTTGGCCATGATCTGTGGCAGACGACCTTCGTCCTCGTCCTCATCATCGCGGCCTTCGTCATAGACGCGCAAAAATCCGTCAAATTGCACGACCTGGCCGCTGGCGCGCAGGCCGACCTGACCATCCGCGCTGCCAATTTCAACCGTGGTGCGTTCCAGGCGCGCGCTGGCCATTTGGCTTGCAATCGTGCGTTTCCAGATCAGATCATACAGGCGGCGCTGATCAGATTCCGACAGGTTGACGTCGTCAGGGGCGGCATTCATATCGGTCGGGCGGATACATTCATGCGCCTCTTGCGCGTTTTTTGCCTTATTTTTATAGATGCGCGGGCTGTCTGGCACATAGGGCGCTCCAAAGCGCGCCGTGATCGCGGATCGCGCCTGCGTGATCGCCTCGGGTGCCATATCGATGCCGTCGGTGCGCATATAAGTGATATACCCCGCCTCATACAGGCGCTGCGCCGCCGACATACAGGCCTTGGCGCCCATCCCAAATTTGCGGCTGGCCTCTTGCTGCAAGGTGCTGGTCATAAAGGGCGGATAGGGGTTGCGGGTGGCGGGCTTCGCCTCAACCGATTGGATCTTCAGATCGCGGCTGGTCACCGCCCGCACCGCGATTTCGGCGGCGGCGGCAGTGGGAATGTCAAACTTGTCCAGCTTTTTGCCCGCAAGACTGATCAAGCGCGCGGTAAAGGTTTGGCCGCGTGGCGTGGCGAGCGTCGCCGTCACTGTCCAAAATTCACGGGCACGAAACGCCTCAATCTCCATTTCGCGTTCAACAACCAGACGCAGGCAGACGGACTGCACCCTTCCTGCGCTGCGCGATCCGGGCAATTTGCGCCACAGAACGGGCGAGAGGTTAAATCCGACCAGATAATCCAAGGCACGACGCGCCAAATAAGCCTCAACAAGGGGCATATCGACCTGACGGGGATGTTTCATCGCCTCGGTCACGGCATCTTTGGTGATAGCGTTAAAGGTGACGCGGCTGACCTTTTTGCCCTTTTTGATCGAACTCGCCAAAGCCTCTTGCAAATGCCACGAAATCGCCTCGCCCTCACGGTCAGGGTCGGTGGCAAGGATCAACTCATCATCGGTTTTCAGCGCCTCAGTGATCGCGCGAATATGCTTTTTGCTGTCGGCGGCCACCTCCCAGAGCATGGCGAAATCATTGTCCGTGTCAACCGAACCATCCTTGGGAGGCAAATCGCGCACATGGCCGAAACTGGCCAAAACCGTATAGTTCGCGCCAAGATATTTGTTAATTGTCTTGGCCTTAGCGGGGGATTCAACGACGACGACGGGCATATATTCCCCAATGATCACAGCTTCTATTTGGCCTGCACCATGTGGGGCAGGTGCCGCGCTTGTCAACAGGGCAGCGAAATTACCTTGGATGGCATTGCGGACAGGTGCCTGCGGCGCAGGTATTTGGGTCAGTATGAAAGCGCTACGTGAGGCGCGACAACAAACCGCCAGGTTGGCGCAGAACATGGCCGTCAAGTTCAAGGGTGATCAAGGCGGGGGCAAGGGCGCTGGTGGGTTGATTGAGATCACGGGCAAGCTGATCCTCTGCCACGGGGCTGGGGCCAAGGCGGGCCAGAATTTGACTGTGGAGCGTAGAGATATCTGTCAGGGGGCGTGGGGCAGGCGCAGGTGGATGTTGGAGTGTTGGCGCGGCGTTAAACTGACCCAAAGCCTCAAGGATATCTGCGGCAGAACGCACCAATATTGCCCCATCGCGGATCAGCATATTGCACCCCGATGCCCGCGCGTCAAAGGGATGTCCCGGCACAGCCATGACATCGCGCCCCTGATCTGCGCCGTCACGCGCAGTGATCAAACTGCCCGATTTCAGCGCCGCCTCAACCACAACAATCGCGCGTGACAGGCCGGAGACAATGCGGTTGCGTTGCGGGAAATGGCGCGCTTGTGGCACCAACTCCAACGGATGTTCAGAAATACGGCAGCCCGCTGCGGCAATCTTTGCGGCAAGGACTGCGTTTTCCTCTGGATAAATTACATCAACCCCGCCCGCCTGCACGGCGATGGTGCCTGTGTCCAAGGCCGCCTCGTGCGCCGCCGCATCTATGCCGCGTGCCAAGCCCGAGACCACAACATGACCGGCCACACCCATGCCCGCCGCCAAACTCCGCGCCATCCGCAAGCCAAGACTTGACGCGTTGCGCGCGCCGACGAGGGCGATCATTGGCCGTTGCAGCAAAGCAACATTTCCTTGTGCCCAAAGGATCGGTGGCGCGTCGGCCAAATCCATCAACGACGCAGGATAGTCTGCCTGCCCCCAAAGGATCAGCCGCGCCCCTGCCCGCGCACCCTTTGCCAACTCGGCCAAAGCGACGCCGCTGGGACAAATTTCGTAATTTTCAACGCCCGCTGCCGCGGCGATTTGCGGCAGTGCAGCCAAGGCGTTTTGCGCATTCCCATGATCACGGATCATCCGATGAAAGGTCGCGGGGCCAACGCGGCGCGATCGGATCAGTTGCAGCCATGGAACAGGGTCCACGCCATCACAATTTTGTCGCGTCATTCACATTCCCCGATGTCGAGCTCTGACCTTTAGGCTGCCCAATCCTGACGTGCTTTTGGTTAACAAAGGCTTAACATCCTTCCTCGTTGTGCAAATATCCCACGGGGATAGGATTTGGCGCGCCAAATCCGCAAGGGGTGTAACACCCCTTGTGCCCCCCTCGATGCAGCAAGCTGGCTTTATCGGCCTAAACCTTCTGGACCTATCAAACCCACCAATTTGGGCATTGAAGATCTGGGCAAAGTTAGATCAAATAGTGACAAATCTTTCCCATCTAGAGGCCCCTATGAAAAACGCAGAAATTGCCCGCCGCCGCACTGACTCGATCTCGCGCGGGGTTGGGGTTCAAACCGAAATATATGTGGACCGCGCCCTAAACTCTGAAGTTTGGGATGTCGAAGGCAAGCGCTACATCGACTTTGCCGCAGGCATTGCTGTGGTTAATACAGGCCATTGCCACCCCCGCGTCATGGCCGCGGTCACAGAACAAATGTCACGCTTTACCCATACCTGCCACCAAGTTTTGCCCTATGAAAATTATGTCCGTTTGGCCGAGCGTTTGAACGCCGCCGTGCCAGGGGATTTTGCCAAAAAGACAGTTTTTGTGACCACGGGGGCCGAGGCCGTTGAAAACGCCGTTAAGGTCGCGCGGATTGCGACGGGCCGCAATGCGATCATCGCCTTTGGTGGCGCGTTCCATGGCCGCACCATGCTGGGGATGTCTTTGACAGGCAAAGTTGACCCCTATAAAAAGGGCTTTGGGGCGATGATGCCCGATGTCTACCACGTGCCCTTTCCCCAAGAAATCCATGGCATTTCAACTGAAGATGCTATGGCAGGGATTACGAAACTGTTCAAAGCAGATTTGGATCCAACGCGCGTGGCGGCGATCATCTTTGAACCTGTCCAAGGCGAAGGCGGCTTTTATCCTGCGCCAAAGGATTTGGTCAAAGCCATTCGCAAACTGTGCGACGACAATGGCATCGTAATGATCGCGGATGAGGTGCAAACAGGCTTTGCGCGCACGGGCACGATGTTCAATATGGAACAATATGGCGTGGCGGCAGACATCACCACCATGGCCAAGGGTCTGGCGGGCGGTCTGCCCCTTGCGGCACTGACGGGGCGCGCGACGCTGATGGATGCAGCGCATCCAGGCGGTTTGGGCGGCACCTATGGCGGCAATCCGATCGGGATTGCGGCGGCGAATGCGGTTCTAGACGTGATTGAGGAAGAACAGCTGTGCGCGCGCGCCAATGAATTGGGGGGACGTTTGAAACAGCGCCTTGAATCGATACGTTCCGTGACGCCAGAAATCGCGGATATTCGGGGTCCAGGTTTCATGGTCGCGGTTGAATTCGCCAACCCCACCAACCATGAACCTGACGCAGGTTTTACCACCCGCGTTCGCGTCGAGGCGCAAAAGCGCGGGCTGATCCTGCTGACGTGTGGTGTTTACGGCAATGTGGTGCGGTTCTTGGCCCCGATCACCATCCCAGACGCGCATTTTGCCGAGGCGATGGATATCCTTGAGGCAGCGGTGGCCGCAGCGCGTGTCTAAATAGACAGCCCCATTTGGGCAATAAAATCCCTGTCCCGCGTGCGCAGATCTTGATCAAAGCGCACGCAGGACAGATCGGCAGAAAGGCCCAGCGCGGCCAAGGCGTCGGTGACATCAAACACTTTTTCCGACAGGAAATCTGTCTCGCGCAGGGCGCGCAACTGACGCGGGCGGAGCCGTTTTAACCGGTCCACCACCGTCATCACTGTTTCAGGTTTCGACGCAATTCTAGCCATCTTTTCAAATTGTGCGATGCGGGGCGCGCCGTGGCGAGGGGTGCCGGGACTGGGCGGTTCTGCTATGCGGCGCAGCAGTTTTAGGGCATAATGCAGCGGCGTCATGCCATCGAAATGAAGCAATTCAACATATTTGGCCTTGCCCTCGGTCACCTTGTAATCGGGACGATCGGGCAATTTGGGCAAAGGCCCGTGAATGCTCACCGCCAAATCCCGCCCGACCCGCAAGGCGGATTTGCCAATCGAATGTCCTGTCATGCCGTCTTTATAATAGACGGCATCCTTGCCATAAAGCCCCTCGCCCACCTCGGAAAAATAGGGAATGGGGCGGCGAAAGATTCCATCAAACAAACCCGTTTGAATATGGTCCGGCAGCAAAACGCGCTCTGCGACGGGGATACGCAGAAAATCGACGGCTTCGGGTTGTGCCCGCAAATCGCGCGTCACGTCACCGCGCAGATATTCATCGCAATCGATGGACACCAGCCAATCGGCATCCGTCGACATAAAGATATGCTCGGTGTTGACGCGTTGACGCCAGACGTGCAGTTTCGGTCGCTTGCCATTGCGCGCAATTGACCAATGCGCCGTATCGCAAACCACAAGATGCAAATTGGGCAGGCCTTGCAAGGCTGCTTCGGCCTCGGGGTTGGGGCGGTCTAAAAACAGATGCAACGCTTTTGGTCCAAGCGACAGCGTATGCGCCACAAAAGCAACGATCAGGGCGGCAGGTTCATCCACAGTGGCCACAACAGCCCAAGTTGGTGTATTCATCCTAACCCCCATCATCCAAATCTGCGCAACCCGCGCCCAAGATCAGGGACGCAAGTTCAGCATTGGCGCAAATTCCATTTTTGTGATCACAGTAAAAAATTATGTGATCACAAATGTCGCTTTTGTAAAAATGCCACGCATTTGGTGTTTTGATGCGTCGCAAAACTGTGTCAATACGCCGCCAACATAGGCCCAAATTTACAGGACTGGAAGTGCGATGAACATTCACGAATATCAGGCCAAGGCATTATTACGCAGCTATGGCGTTCCAGTATCAGATGGCCGTGCCGTCACCCGTGCCGAGGATGCAAAATCTGCCGCCGGTGAATTGGGCGGGCCGCTTTGGGTCGTCAAGGCGCAAATTCACGCAGGCGGGCGCGGTAAGGGCCATTTTGTGGAACCTGAGGCTGGCGAAAAGGGCGGTGTGCGACTGGCACGTTCGGTCGGTGAAGCGGCTGAATTCGCCCAACAAATGCTGGGTCGCACCTTGGTGACTGTGCAAACGGGCCCCGCGGGCAAACAGGTCAATCGCATCTATATCGAAGACGGCAGCGACATTGACCGCGAATTTTATCTAGCAATGTTGATTGACCGCCAAACCAGCCGCATTTCCTTTGTCGTCTCGACCGAAGGCGGAATGTCGATTGAGGATGTGGCCCATGACACCCCCGAAAAGATCGTATCTTTTGACGTCGACCCCGCCACAGGATTTTCCGATTTCCATGGCCGCCGCGTGGCCTTTGCGTTGGGCCTGACGGGCGGGCAGGTTAAACACTGCGTCGCCATTGTGAAAAATCTGTATAAAATGTTCGTCGAAAAAGATGTTGAGATGCTGGAAATTAACCCGTTTTGCGTTCTTAAAGATGGCAGTCTGAAACTGTTGGATGCCAAGGTCAGTTTTGACGGCAACGCGATGTATCGCCACCCCGATATCGCCGCCTTGCGCGATGAAACCGAGGAAGACCCCAAGGAACTCGCCGCGTCGAAATTCGATCTGAACTATATCGCGCTGGACGGCGAGATTGGCTGTATGGTCAACGGCGCGGGTCTGGCGATGGCCACGATGGACATCATCAAACTTTATGGCGCGGAACCTGCCAACTTTTTGGATGTTGGGGGCGGCGCTACCAAGGAAAAGGTGACAGAAGCATTTAAAATCATCACCTCTGATCCCAACGTAAAGGGGATTTTGGTCAATATCTTTGGCGGCATCATGCGCTGCGATGTGATCGCCGAAGGCGTTCTGGCCGCGGTGAAAGAAGTGGGCCTAAAGGTGCCGTTGGTTGTTCGACTAGAGGGCACCAATGTTGAACTGGGCAAAGAAATTATTCGCAATTCAGGTCTGAACGTGATCGCCGCTGACAATCTGTCAGATGCCGCGCAAAAGATCGTCAAGGCAGTCAAAGGCTAATTTTAACGGAGTTATAGATGCACGTTCGGCACTTTCTTATTGTCCCACTTCTGGCAGTTTCTCTGCCTGCCTTTGCCCAAGACGGCACGGTAGAGCAATCGCTTGCCCGCATCCCAGACGTCGCGGCACCGGTTTTGAAACATGAAGACGCCATGGCGCGGGTAACAGGTGCTATGGCGGCGTGCATTTTGTCGGTGAGCGATCCAAAGGGCGCGATCACGCTGTTTCAAGATGCAGGCTGGATCGGACAACCTGCCGAAGACGGCGAAACCGTGTTTGCCGACACCCAAGAGGGGGCCACTTTGGTCACCATTCTGAATGACGGGGGCGATTGTGTGATCAACACCACAGTGTCGGGCACGGCGGATGTGATGAAAAACTTTTTTGACACCACGGATGCCTTGGACTGGCCTGCCTATGACTGGGCTGATGATGGCAATATGGGCTGTATGAATGCCCCTTTGGATGATGATCTGTTGGCAGTCATCACAGGCGCGGGCGATGCCTGCACCTCGCCTGACGCGGCCACAGTCCATATCACCATCCCGCAGGAGGGTGCATGATGCTGCGTGCTCTTTTCCTTGCCGCGCCAATTTTGGGGCTGATGCTGCACCCCGCGGGCGCTGACGTTCGATCGGACATTGCCGAGGCGATCAACGCCTGCCTTGCGGCGAATGGCAATCCCAACACCACTGCGGCCCCCCTCACGACGCTTGGCTGGACCGACGAGGTCGACACCGAAATGGGCGTCGGCACAATCTATCCTGCCAGCGAAGACCCGATTGTCAGCGTCGCGCTGGATGGCAGCTATTGCAATATTGAAAGCCAAACGATCGGCAGCGAAGCCGCCAGCCAGATTCTATTGCCCATCATCGAGGCGGATTACGATGTGGAATTTAACAAAAGCGAAGATGGCTGCACCCAGTTTGGTCTGGGGGAAGGTGTTAGCGTCACAATACTGTCAGGCGGCAATGATCCCACTTGTGCCGCCGATACCAACAGCGCCCTGCGCTTTGAATACGAATTGAATTAACGCGGGCTTGCCGCAAACCCTAAAGGAACGCCTGACATGGCCGTACTCGTCGACAAAAACACCCGCGTCATCTGCCAAGGGTTCACTGGCAGCCAAGGCACGTTCCATTCTGAGCAGGCCATTGCCTATGGCACCAAAATGGTCGGCGGCGTAACACCGGGCAAGGGCGGCACGCTGCATCTTGATCTGCCTGTTTACGATTCCGTCCATGAGGCGCGGGCGGCGACAAAGGCCAACGCAAGCGTCATCTATGTGCCACCACCCTTTGCGGCGGATAGTATCCTTGAGGCGATTGACGCCGAGATGGAGCTGATCATCTGCATCACCGAAGGCATTCCTGTGCTGGATATGATGAAGGTCAAGCGCGCCCTGATCAATTCCAAATCCCGCCTGATTGGCCCGAATTGCCCAGGTGTTCTGACGCCAGATCAGTGCAAAATCGGCATTATGCCGGGGTCGATTTTCTCGGTGGGTTCGGTGGGCGTTGTGTCGCGCTCTGGCACGCTGACCTATGAGGCGGTCAAGCAAACCACCGATGTGGGTCTGGGTCAATCGACCGCCGTGGGCATTGGTGGCGATCCGATTAAGGGGTCGGAACATATCGACATTTTGGAAATGTTTCTGGCCGATCCAGACACCCATTCGATCATTATGATTGGTGAAATTGGCGGCAGCGCCGAGGAAGACGCCGCACAATTCCTAGCCGATGAGAAAAAGCGTGGCCGCTGGAAACCCACCGCTGGTTTCATCGCAGGCCGCACCGCCCCCACAGGCCGCCGTATGGGCCATGCAGGTGCCATTGTGTCGGGCGGCAAGGGTGACGCTGAATCCAAGATCGAGGCGATGAAATCCGCAGGCATCATCGTCGCCGACAGCCCCGCCACGCTGGGCGAGGCCGTGATGAAAGCCATTGGCAAATAAACATCGGGGCGGGGATGACCTGCCCCAATTTGCCCCCTACTTGTTAACCAGTTTCCGCTATGCCCACAGGCACCCCCTTTTCAGGAACCACCAGATGACCGAACAATCGCCCAACGCCCAATTCCGCGCAGGCTCTTTTCTTGATGGGGCCAATGCCGACTATATCGACCAATTGGCGGCGCGCCATGCGGCGGACCCTTCGTCAGTAGATGCGGGCTGGGCCGCCTATTTCCGCGAATTGAACGAACCTGAATCCGCCACCCGCGCGGCGGCGAATGGGCCGTCTTGGGCGCGCAAGGATTGGCCCCCCCAGCCCGTCGATGATCTGACGGCGGCGCTGACAGGGGAATGGCCTGTCGATGTGAAAACCAAAAAGATCACCGAAAAGGCGGCAGCCATTGGCGTCACCCTGACAGAAGATCAAATTCAACGCGCCGTTCTGGACAGCATCCGCGCCATTATGATCATCCGCGCCTACCGCATCCGTGGCCATTTGGCCGCCGATCTGGACCCACTGGGCATGACCGACCGCGGCAATCATCCCGAATTGGACCCTGCTAGCTATGGCTTTACCGATGCGGACATGGACCGCCCGATCTTTATCGACAATGTTTTGGGCCTGACCCATGCATCCATGCGCCAGATCATTGATATCGTCAAACGCACCTATTGCGGCACCTTTGCGCTGCAATATATGCATATCTCTGATCCCGCGCAGGCCGCTTGGTTAAAGGAACGCATTGAGGGTTACGGCAAGGAAATCCAATTCACCCGCGAAGGCCGCCGCGCCATTTTGAATAAATTGGTTGAGGCGGAAGGATATGAAAAATTCTTGCACGTCAAATTCATGGGGACCAAACGCTTTGGCCTAGATGGCGGCGAATCGCTGATCCCCGCGATGGAGGCAATTATCAAGCGTGGTGGCGCGATGGGCGTGCGCGAGATTAACGTAGGGATGCCGCACCGTGGCCGCCTAAACGTTTTGGTCAATGTGATGCAAAAACCATATCGCGCGATTTTCAATGAATTCCAAGGTGGCAGTTTCAAACCCGAAGATATCGATGGCTCGGGCGATGTGAAATATCACCTTGGCGCATCCTCGGATCGCACCTTTGACGGCAACACGGTGCATTTGTCGCTGACGGCCAATCCATCCCACCTAGAGGCGGTCAATCCCGTCGTCCTTGGCAAAGTGCGCGCCAAACAAGACCAGCAAAATGATCCCGACCGTATCGCGGTTCTGCCGATCCTGCTGCATGGCGATGCGGCCTTTGCGGGGCAAGGTGTGGTTGCGGAATGTTTTGGTCTGTCGGGCCTGAAAGGCCACCGCACGGGTGGGACGATCCATATCGTTGTGAACAACCAAATCGGTTTCACCACCGCGCCGTCCTTTTCGCGCTCGTCGCCCTATCCCACCGACATCGCCCTGATGGTCGAGGCACCAATTTTCCATGTGAATGGCGACGATCCCGAGGCCGTTGTTCACGCCGCAAAAGTCGCCACAGAATTCCGCCAAACCTTCCACAAAGACGTGGTTTTGGACATCTTCTGCTATCGCCGCTTTGGTCACAACGAAGGCGACGAGCCGATGTTCACCAACCCCGCGATGTATACCACCATCCGCAAACAAAAGACGACGCTGCAACTTTATACCGAACGTCTGGTCAAGGACGGGCTGATCCCCGAGGGCGAGATTGAAGATATTAAAGCCGCGTTCCAAGCCAAAATGAACGCCGAGTTTGAGGCGGGCAAGGACTACAAACCCAACCGCGCCGATTGGCTGGACGGGCGCTGGAAATCGCTGACCACCAAGGATTTGGACAATTACCAGCGCGGCGAAACATGGATCAAACCCGAAACCATGGCCGAGGTGGGCGCAGCATTGACCCGTGTGCCTGCGGGCTTTGATCTGCACAAAACTGTGGGGCGGCAACTGGACGCCAAGGCGGAAATGTTCAAATCGGGCAAGGGGTTCGATTGGGCCACGGCCGAGGCGCTGGCCTTTGGTTCCTTGGCGGTCGAAGGGTTTCCTGTCCGCCTGTCGGGTCAAGATTGCACCCGTGGCACGTTTTCGCAGCGCCATTCGGGCTGGATCGATCAGACCACCGAAGAACGCCACTATCCCCTAAACCACATCCGCGCCGGCCAAGCCCGCTATGAGGTGATTGACTCCATGCTGTCGGAATATGCGGTGCTGGGCTTTGAATACGGCTATTCTTTGGCCGAACCCAACGCCCTGACCATGTGGGAGGCCCAGTTTGGCGATTTCGCCAATGGCGCGCAGATCATGTTTGATCAGTTCATCAACTCGGGCGAAAGTAAATGGTTGCGGATGTCGGGCCTTGTGTGCCTACTGCCGCATGGATTCGAGGGCCAAGGTCCAGAACATTCCTCGGCCCGTCTGGAACGTTTCTTGCAAATGTCCGCGCATGACAATTGGATCGTGGCAAACTGCACCACGCCGTCCAACTATTTCCACATCCTGCGCCGCCAATTGCACCGCGATTTCCGCAAACCCTTGATTTTGATGACGCCGAAATCCCTGCTGCGCCACCCAATGGCCATCTCGGATGCCGCTGATTTCACCACGGGCAGCTATTTCCACCGCGTTTTGTGGGATGACGCGCAAAAGGGCCACTCAACCCAATCCCTTGCCGCCGATGATCAAATCAAACGCGTCGTTCTGTGTTCGGGCAAGGTCTATTATGACCTGCTCGCCGAACGCGATGCGCGGGGGCTGAACGATGTGTATCTGCTCCGCGTTGAACAGCTGTACCCCGTGCCAAAGCAATCGCTGACCACCGAACTGTCGCGGTTCAAAGGCGCGGAATTTATCTGGTGCCAAGAGGAACCCAAAAACATGGGCGCTTGGTTCCATATGGAACCCGAACTAGAACAACTGCTGATCGCCATTGGCGCGAAAAACACCCGCGCACGCTATGCGGGCCGCGTGGCCTCGGCCTCACCCGCTACGGGTCTGGCCAGCAAACACAAATCCGAACAACAAGCCTTGGTCAACGAAGCGCTCGGCTGACCGAAATTCGCGCCGCATAGGAGAAGAACATGACCGACGTAATGGTGCCCTCGCTGGGCGAATCCGTATCAGAGGCGACCGTATCCACTTGGTTCAAAAAGGTGGGCGACAGCGTCAAACAAGATGAGATGCTGTGCGAATTGGAAACGGACAAAGTGTCGGTTGAGGTGCCCTCGCCCGTCACAGGCGTGCTGACCGAGATTATCGCAGCCGAAGGTATGACCGTCGCCGCCTCCGCCCGCCTTGCTATCGTGACCGAAGGCGCGGTTGGTGCCGCGCCAGCGCCTGTTGCCGCCCCTGTGGTTGCTCCAGTTGCCACCCCCGTGGCGGCAAAAGACACCGAAAACGCCCCCGCCGCCAAAAAGGCAATGGCCGAGGCGGGCCTAACCCCCGATCAAGTCACAGGCACGGGCCGCGATGGCCGCGTGATGAAGGAAGATGTGGCCAAGGCTGCTGCTGCGCCAGTGGCCGCCGCTATCCCCCGCGCCCCCGTCCCTGCCGATGACGCCGCCCGCGAAGAGCGCGTTAAAATGACCCGCCTGCGCGCCACCATCGCCCGCCGCCTGAAAGACGCGCAAAACACCGCCGCCATGCTGACCACCTATAATGAGGTGGATATGTCGGGCATCATGGGCCTGCGGAATGAATACAAAGACATCTTCGAGAAAAAGCACGGCGTGAAACTGGGATTTATGTCGTTTTTCGTCAAAGCCTGCACCCATGCCCTCAAAGAAATCCCCGAAGTAAACGCCGAAATCGACGGCCAAGATGTGGTCTACAAAAACTACGTCCATATGGGCGTGGCGGTGGGCACCCCGAACGGTCTGGTCGTGCCGGTGCTGCGCGACGCCGATCAAATGGGCTTTGCCGCGATTGAGAAAAAGATCGCCGAACTGGGCTTGCGCGCCCGCGACGGCAAACTGTCGATGGCCGAAATGGCAGGCGGGTCGTTCACCATCTCCAACGGCGGCGTCTATGGCTCGCTGATGTCGTCCCCCATCCTGAATCCCCCACAATCGGGCATTTTGGGGATGCACAAAATCCAAGACCGCCCTGTGGTTGTCGGCGGCCAAATCGTCATCCGCCCGATGATGTATCTGGCGCTCAGCTATGACCACCGCATCGTCGATGGAAAGGGTGCCGTGACGTTTCTAGTGCGCGTGAAAGAGGCGCTCGAGGATCCACGGCGGTTGTTGATGGACCTCTAGGTGCGTGGAATCACGCACCCTACATGGCCCGCGTTTCCGTTTCCGCACCTGAAAGAATTCCCCATGACCCCCGAACTCACAGCCCTCACCCTCGCCGCCCTGTTGCAAGTCGTGCAATTCGCGCTCTATGCCATCCCCGCCAATATGGAACTCGGCGTGGGCTATACCTCGTCCAGCCGCGACAGCGCCCCAAAACGCCAAATCTCCCAAACCACCGCCCGCCTGCTGCGCGCCTTTAACAACCATTTCGAATCCCTGATCCTATTCACCATCGCCGTCATCGTCGTCACCCTTGCCGACAAATCTACCCCCATCACCCAATACGCCGCCTATACCTACGTCGCCGCCCGCATATTCTACATCCCCGCCTATGCCTTCAACCTCACCCCGTGGCGCAGTGCCATCTGGTTTGTGGGCTTCCTCTCGATCCTCACCATGCTCATCACCGCCCTGATCTAATTCTCTTCTTCACAAATAACCTGGGGGTTTGGGGGCTAGCCCCCAGCCTCAGACACCAAAAGGAACACCGCAATGGCCCAGTTTGACACCATCATCATAGGCGCTGGCCCCGGCGGCTATGTTTGCGCCATCCGTGCCGCACAATTGGGCCAAAAGGTCGCTGTGGTTGAGGGGCGCGAGACCTTGGGCGGCACTTGCCTGAATGTGGGCTGCATCCCCTCCAAGGCGCTGCTGCACGCCACCCATTCCCTACACGAAGTCCATGAAAACTTTGAAAAGATGGGCCTGATGGGCGGCGCGCCAACAGTCGATTGGGCCAAGATGCAGGCCTATAAACAAGACGTGGTCAACGGCAACACCAAGGGCATCGAATTCCTGTTCAAGAAAAACAAAATCACATGGATCAAAGGCTGGGCAAGCATCCCCGCCGCGGGCCAAGTCAAAGTGGGCGACGACATCCATACGGCCAAAAACATCGTCATCGCCACGGGGTCCGAACCCGCAACCCTAAACGGCGTCACAGTGGACGAGAAAACCATCGTCACCTCAACGGGCGCATTGACCCTGCAAAGCATCCCCAAATCCATGATCGTCATCGGCGCAGGTGTCATCGGTTTGGAAATGGGTTCGGTCTATGCCCGGCTTGGCACAGAAGTCACTGTGATCGAATATCTGGACACGATCACCCCCGGGATGGACGCCGAAGTGGCAAAGGCTTTCCAGAAAATCCTGACCAAACAGGGGCTGAAATTCATTCTTGGGGCCGCCGTCCAAGGGGCTGCCGTGACCAAAACAGGCGCCAGTGTCACCTATAAATCCCGCAAGGATGAGTCCGAGTCCACCCTTGCCGCTGATGTGGTCTTGCTGGCTACAGGCCGCAAACCCTACCTCAATGGTCTTGGACTGGACACCCTTGGCGTCGAAATCCTCGCCCGTGGCCAAATCAAAACCGACAGCCATTTTGCCACCAATATCAATGGCCTATATGCCATTGGCGACGCGATCATTGGCCCCATGCTCGCACATAAGGCCGAAGATGAAGGCATGGCTTTGGCCGAAATTCTGGCGGGAAAATCGGGCCATGTGGATTACAATCTGATCCCAGGCGTGGTCTATACCACCCCCGAAGTGGCCAGCGTCGGTGCCACCGAAGAACACCTCAAAGACCAAGGCCGCGCCTATAAAGTTGGTAAATTTCCCTTTATGGGCAATGCCCGCGCCAAGGCAGTGTTTCAGGCCGACGGCTTTGTCAAAATTCTGGCCGACGCCGCCACCGACCGCATTTTGGGCGCGCATATCATAGGCCCGAGCGCGGGCGATCTGATCCACGAAGTCTGCGTTGCGATGGAGTTCGGCGCATCGGCCCAAGATTTGGCACTGACGTGCCACGCTCACCCGACCTTTTCCGAAGCGGTGCGCGAGGCGGCATTGGCCTGCGGCGACGGCGCAATCCACGCCTAGGCTTTCATACTGACAAAAATACCTTGGGGGGAAGATTTTTCTGCGAAAAATCTTGGGGGCAAAGCCCCCCTTTTTGTTTGGCATAACAGCGAACTAAGCTTGGACACTTGGTTTGTCACGGGCGGTTTTGGATGTATTTAATTTTATGGGTTACACGCTTAAGGTGACACTTGGTTTGACAGTTGGGCTAAATTTGACTCTTGGGGCGTTTTGCCCTGGAATCACTATTTTTTGCTGGGTCAGAAAGAGAATTGCAAACTTCGACACCTATCGCACCGTCTTGGTCAAATTGACGGGCAAGGTCACGTCCAAGGATATTGACCGCGCGGGCTTTGAAACCGCCATCGGAGTTTGTGAATATCTGGGCTATCGCCCGATGGATCGCAAAACCCCGCGATATAGCAATAGGGCGGGGTTTTGCACATTTGCCAGTGTCTGCGAATGGATCGGCGCGCGCGTCATCCAAAGTTTGACCCCATCAAGATCCACAATCGCCAGCAAACCTGACTGAGGCCCTTGGCGCTGAGGCAGCGGCGCAAGGCCTGCTGAAAACCCTTTGCGCCTTGGCCTTGGTCGATTTTGTGGCAATCGACATAGCGGCAGCCACCCTATACCTTGCAGAACAAAGCTGGGCTAAGGCGCGCGCCAAGGCCCTGCTCGCGGCTATCTAAATCGGCCTTAAAGCCCCCTTTCAAGCCGACTTAAACGCAATCCATTTGCGCGGCAGGGGCTGACCCGCGACACTGGTCACCGACAGCGAACTCGCGACATTCGTCATCGACCGCTTTGCAATTCATACTGTCTGCGCCCTTGCCGAAGCCGTCCGCGCCCACTTCCCAAAATCCCGCCACGTCAGCCAGTCTTCTATACATCGCTTTTGCCTGAAAACCAAAGCCCAGCCTTCGTGACCCCGACCAGTCGGCTGCAATCAGCAAATCCGAGCGATCCCGCGATTAACGCCCCAATGGCCGAGCTAGTGGCCTTTTAAAACAGAGTATGTGTCCACACACACTAAGAAATCAAATGCCGCAACCCTTGCGTCACATCCGTGCGCACCGCCAGTCGCAGGCCTGGCTCATCCCCCGCCCGCAACGCCGCCAAAATCAATCGGTGGTGTTGCGGCATCTCGCGGCGGCGAATTTTTTGATACATTTCGCGCATGGTCGGCCCCAATTGCAGCCAAACGGTTTCGATCATCGCGAGCATTGCTGGCGTTTGGGCGCGCAAATACAAAGTGCGGTGAAATTCCAAATTACTGCGCACATAGGCCACAGCGTCTGAATTGATCACTGCATCTTGGTTCACACCGTTTATCGCCGTTAGACGATCTATAAGTGCAAAATGCGCCCTTGGCAGTGCACGTGAGGCCATCTCAGGTTCCAACAAAGCGCGGACCGCCGCCAATTCTTCAATCCGCTCCGACGTTAACTCAGGTGTCGACACCCGTCCAGAGGAGGACATTGTAAACGCGCCTTCAGCCGCCAAACGGCGCACCGCCTCACGCGCAGGGGTCATAGAGACGGCGAATTGTTCGGCAATGCCACGGATGGTTAGCGATTGGCCCGGCGACATCTCGCCATGCATCACCTGTTGGCGCAGGGCGCGATATACGCGTTCGTGCGCGGCGGCATTGGGATCGGCAAGGCGCGGTTTCATCGCAACAGCCAAACACTGCAACGGACGCAGGTCAAGATGTCTTAGTCGAACTGGATGGCTTGCAATTGTGCACCATCGCGCTTTAGCCATGCGCGTTGCACGCGCCACGCAGGGTAGAGCCGCGCCACCACAGCCCAAAATGCATCCGAATGGTTCATTTCAACCATATGCGCGACCTCATGGGCGGCGACATAATCCAACACTGCAGGCGGGGCCATGATAAGCCGCCAATTATACATCAAAGCCCCTTCATGCGTGCATGAGCCCCAACGCGACCGCGTATCACGCAGGCTGATCTGCGTGACCTGACGGCCAATTTGGGCGGCATAATGATCAGACGCCACCGCCAAACGGTCCCGCGCACGCACCTTTAGAAACGCCGCAACACGTGCAGCGATTCGGGCGGGATCACCCGGGACAATCAACTGATCGCCTTCAATCCGAACAGATCGTCCCTGCCCCGTGACCAAAGTCAAAAAGACCCCCTCGACAGGAATCTGCGCCCCAATCACGACGGCAACCCCCTGCGGCATTTTGGCAAGGGCGGCGCGTATCCATCCCTCTTGGGTCTGGGCAAAGGCCATTGCATCGGCGGCATTCGCCCGAACGGGCAGCGACAGCGTCACGCGCCCGTCGGATGCCGCCACGCGCAAACTGAACCGCCGCGCCCGCGTCATGCGGCGCAGCGAAATGGGGATTGGGGGATCGCCTATGGTCACTTGCATCGCGTCCCAAGATACCGAAACGGCGGGCCACAACAAGGGTCTTCACGCAAAATGATGCGAATACCCTTTGACAGTGGCGGCCAGCTATGGCAAGCGACGCTATTGCGATTGACTGGCCCTAGGGCCCATCTGAAAAGGAACCAGCATGCCATTGGCCGAATGGGGAACCAAGCGGATTTGCCCAACCACTGGGAAACGCTTTTACGATTTGAACCGCACGCCGATTGTTAGCCCCTACACGGGCGAAGTCGTCGATATCGAAAGCGCGCGCCGCAAAATGGCTGCGTCTGTGATTGCACGCGTTCAGCCTGAAAAAGACGATGATGCGGTTTTGGTTGATGATCTGGACACGGACGATCTGTTGGTCGAAGGCGTGTCGGATGATGCTGAATTGGACGACGAGTTGCTGGAAGACGATGCCGATGACACGGTATCGCTGGACGATTTGACCGACGTTGCCGCCGACGAGGAAGACCTGTAAGAATTTGGGCGCGGCGGCTGACAGGGGTGCATTTTACCCTTGCAGCTACCCGCGCCCTGACCTAAACACCGCCGTATTGGGGCCTTAGCTCAGCTGGGAGAGCGCTTGCATGGCATGCAAGAGGTCAGGGGTTCGATCCCCCTAGGCTCCACCAAAATCCCGATATCGAATATGAATGCTGACAGCTTTAATCGGGCTGCTATTGGTTAGTGCTGAGATGTGCCGTTCGAATCGCATCCTGAACAACGCCAAAAATTGATGGCAGGGACCAATCACAAAAGCTTGTGGCAGCAATGCGCCGCGCGGTGATATGACGGCTTTGTTCCGTAAAAGCGGCAACGTCATCCAAAGATGGTACAGTTTTGCTGTAAAGCAGTTCCGTCGGGGTTGTGCAGGCGCGCAGCATGGGCGCAGTGGAAAAGACGGCATTTGGGTCGTGGGGCAAGGTATCGTATATTTTGGGATCTGTCCCCAAGGATCGCGCGCCCACGGGGCCAGTCAAGCGCCGTGCGACATCTTGCAAGACATCTGCCTCAAGGTCTGGCAGCCGCCGCGCCGCCTGCCGCGCCTGATCCATAAATTCATCATCATTTTGTGCAATAATTTTGCACAGTTGCACCATCAACTGGCCGCGTTGATCTTGTGCAAATCGCCAAGTCAGGGGCAGATCACATAGGACCATTTTCGCCGGCTTGGGCCGCCATAGATTTTCCAATCCCACCGCCAACATTGCGCCCCAGCCAACCCCAACGATGACCAATGGCCCCCGGCTTTGCAACCGCAGGACCGCCGCCAAAACATGAACATATGTGTGCCAAACATACAGTTCGGACGGCAAGCGATGGCTTTGACCGCGGCCAGGCATATCGGGGGCGACCACTTTCCAACCGCTTGCAGCCAGTTGATCCGCAAGCGGCTGAAACATTGTGCCGCCTGCGGTGAACTCATGCAGGCACAGCACGGTGCCGATTGGGTCCGGCGCGGTGGTAATGCCAGTGTTAACATAACTCAACCTGCCGCCGATTTCGATCATCAGCGGCTGACGAAAGGTTTCGACATTCATCGCCGGATCATACCAAGAAACAGATCATCCAACGCGGCCAAACGATGACTGGGATCATGCAAGGCCCATTGCGCCAAGGCGGCCTCGGATTTTTCGCGATAGAATTCTGTGTCGCGGCAAAGGTCGGCAAGCATAGCAACCCATGGCAGGGCAGCCGATGAGGGCGGGATCAACCGCGGGTTTTGGCGCAGTTCGGCGGGCACATTTATCAACGTCGCCCCCGCGCCCAAATGTTCGGGCTGACCGCCATGATTGCTGGCCAAAACAGGAATACCCAAAGACAACGCTTCGATTGCCGTGCGGCTGCCGCTTTCGTGCCACAGAGACGGAAGCAGCAGGATTTTGGTGCGGGAAAACACATCCGCCATATCCATCTGCAGGCCGATCCGACGGATGGAATTGTAAGATGAAAAGGGAATACCTGTTTCCGACTCGATCGTGTTCAGCTTTCCACGACTTTCGACAACCATAAACCGTGCCGTGGGGACAGCCTGTTTCATCATCTCGAGGATGCGAAAAAACAGCGTAACCCCCTTTTCATAGGCGGGATTAACAAAGGTGATTAGCGATCGTTCCGTATGGGCGGTGACTGCGGGGGGCTGAATAAACTTGCCGATCACAGTGCTGACCAAACCTTGACGTTGCAAATACAAATCTTGGGTGGCGGCGGAATCCGTCATGACCACGTCCGCCCCCGCAAAGGCATCATTGGTTCGGTAATTGGGGTTTGCCAGATAAAAGGCCACTTTGGCCCCCTGATCTTGCAAGGCTTGGCGCAGGGTCATCTCAA
Source organism: Cypionkella sp. (assembly GCA_040398785.1). Lineage (GTDB taxonomy): Bacteria > Pseudomonadota > Alphaproteobacteria > Rhodobacterales > Rhodobacteraceae > Cypionkella. The sequence continues at coordinate 212,547 of JBBATJ010000002.1, forward strand.
ATATCGATCCACCAAAACTGACCACAATATCCGGGTCAAATGCACGCGCGGGTGCAAGCGCTAACTCGGTGACGCGCGTCACATTTTGGGCGGTCAAACGTGACAATTTCGTATGGCCCGCGGGCAGGCACAGATGCACAATCCCCTTGTCTTGGCGCGACCATGTGCCATCCGCGTTGGCACTGAACTTTAGCCAGCGCAGCATCTCTGGCTCTGTCTCAAAGGGGGCGTTGTCAAAACTGGCGGCAGTGATTGACATCACCTGATGCCCGCGCAAGGCCAACATCGACAGGATCGTGCGCACCGAAATTGCAGCCCCGCTGGAGGGGTCGGCCAGACAATTGAGCGATGTAAACAAAATGCGCATTTTGGACCTTTACAGCGGTTGCAGGATCAAATGATTGCCCTGATCGCGCCGCATACTGGCATCCCAACGCAGTTGCAGAGTTTGTGATCCACTGGGCAAAATGCGCACACGGCGCAAAAACATCGACAGCGCGGTCAGCACCTCTAGATTGGCAAAACGTGCGCCCGGGCAAACCCGTTGCCCATCGCCAAAGGGCATAAAATGCCCCACAAAGTCGCGGGGATTTCGGGTCAAATCAACATGGGTTGGATTGGCAAAAATGGCTTGGTCGTGATGTAGACCAACCATCGATAGGATCACCAAATTTTCGGGGTGCAATGTCCAATCACCAATCTGATCTTTGGCCAAGATGCGGCGGCTGATCAAGGGGATCGGCGGAAATATCCGCAACGATTCTTGGATAAAGGCGCGCAAATTTGACAGTTTTTCCAGCCCCTCAACAGTGGTCAATTCTGCATCGGTCATTTTGGCGACATCTTGGCGCAACTGCTCTTGCAGGGCGGGATTCACGGCCAGCAGATACAAAGACCAACTTATGCAGGCGGCCGTGGTGTCAAAGCCTGCAAACAGATGCGTCGCCATTTCGCCAAACAGATCTACACCGCTGTTATCGCCCTGCTGAATGGACCCCAACAAACCCTGCGCGGCCCCATTTCCCAGCGTCAAAGCCTGTCCAAATATGGCCCCCAGACGCGCAAGCGCTGCATTGGATTGCGTTCTGCGCGTCTCATATTCAGCCGATCCCGGGGGGAAGGTCGGCATATTTGCATAGGTCGAAAAGGCCAGAACGACGCGCATATCAACCAAGGCGGCGCGCCCCCAATCGGCAAAGTCGAATCCCAAAACCGTGCCACAAACTGTTGAGGCGGCGGCAAAATCGACCTCTGCATCAATATTAACGCTGCGACCCGTTGTTAGGGTTGCGATGGCAGTTCCGAAATAGCGGCGCGCCACATCGGCCAAATGCTGTGGCGGCACCTCTGTGATAAAAGGTTGCGAGCGGTCGCGCAATTCGCGCCATGCCGCACCATCCGTCGTCAGACGGCTTTTGCCGAAAAAGCCAGTGTATTGCCCGAAAAATTTTGGATAGTTTTCCAGATTGCTGCGCAAAATATGGCGCGCAGTGGCGGCATCTTGAACGATATGAAACAATTGGTTGCCCAATTCCATATCAATGTTCTGCCCCGGCGCACGGCGAGACATCTCGTAAAGAACATAGCACGGGCTTTGCCCCCAGGCCGCAGGTATCGGCGTGCCATTTGTTTTAAGATGAATTGCCAAGGCGTCCTCGGAAATTAAGATGCGCCCCCAGATGGGGGCGCATTAAAACATGGATCAAATATTTTAGAACTTGGTGGTAAAGGCAATAAACGCCCCGTCGACCAGACGATTTTTTGCAGAACCAATATTATCTGGATCGCTGAGGTAATCAACGTTCCAGAATTGGCGCGCCTGATATCCCAACGACAGCGTCGCATTGTCCGAGATGTGATAATCAAGCGATGCTTTTGCATCCATGGTTTTCACAATTTGGCTTTCGGTCGTGCTATCAAGCGCTAAGTCGACGGGGCCATAAGCGCCGCTTGCATCCGTCGTGCCCATCTTATCAATGGTCGCATGATCAGCGCGCTGGCCATAGACAACGGCGCCCGCCAATTCGGCAGAGACGCCAAAGCCACCGGCAAAAGGTTTCGACACAAAACCAACGCCAAGGCGCGGGCCAACACCGACAAAGCTGGAATCCGTGTTCAAACCAACGTGCGCCGTATAGTTACCAACGCCACCACTGGACGTATCATTGCCCGTTTTGTCGATTGCCGCCGTGCTGTTCGCCTGGCTGGACAAACCGCGCAAGCCGCCAAAGGTGGTCAGATTGCCAAAATTGGTCGCCGTGCTGCGTCCCGTATCGACATCCATCGCTGTAAAGCCAAAGTTATTTGTGACCGAAGTGCTGGCCGTACCCGAGCCCGAATATCCCAAACCGCCCGAACTATAGCCCGACGTTTCACTGTGCATATTCGATGGATTGCCGCCAAAGGCCAAGCCAAAGCGCACATCGCGGTTTTCCCCTACGCTGCGCGACAGGCTGATTGCGCCCGTATAGGCCAAATCTTGCCCCGCGCCTGCTTTATCGGAGAATGGGCCATAATTGCCCCATTTATCGCTTGGCGCATTGTCCAAACGGCCAAAACCACCCTCTAGGGTCAAGGAAAACTTTGGGTCCAACTTTGGGGCCGCATCGTCAGCGATGGCCATTCCAGCCGAAGCACTGGTCAATGCAAGTGTAGAGACCGTCGTCATGAATATCTGATTTTTCACGTTTTTTCCCTTTTGTGAGACACCCTTTTGGATGTCCTAGCCATGAATTATTAGTCGGGATAACAGGATTGATTTTTTCAACCATGACGCAAAAGGATAGTTTACGAATTAAATGATTCTTTTGATAAAAATAGCACGTTATTGGTATTTTTATCAAAATAGGCTATGTTTTTTCATATACCTATGGATATATATTTATTCATTAGATGTATTTAATACCGTTGATTTTCGTCCAGGCTTCATTTGCCCATCATAGCCGCGTTTAAAAAATACGCGCCGCCCAACATTCAATTCCCGTGCCCCCCTGATCAATCGTGTGGTCGCCCCCCGATCGTCAGAGGCAAAGATTGTCAATGCAGCGGCGTCCCCCTCGGACATTGGGCTAAGGATCGCGCGGTTTTCCATCCATTCGGTGCCGACAGCCTCGGTCGTTAAAAGCCACCCAGCATAACCAACCATGACGCTGCCTTGCAGGGCTGCCAAATTGTGGCCCGCTTTTAATTGGGTGCGCAAAACGGGGGCGATTTCTGACAGCTCGAATGTGCCAAAGGGCATACTGTCGGCCAAAAAATCGACCACCATACCAAAGGCTTTATAGGACGCAGACAGGCAAACGATGTTAATCTGTAGGGTATCCGTGTCCGACATTTGTTTTCCCTTCGCGCTGACTGGCTATAGCGGAAAGGGGAACGCGGGCTCAATTGGCGCATCCGCATAGGTTTGGATCACGAACTGTCGCGTTATTTCCGCAACAGATATGCCAAAACGCTGGCCATACCGCAGGCGGCGGCGACACCGTCAATAACTGGCACGCCGTGGGTTGCAGCCAGTCTTGCCGCAAGATCCGCCATGCCCGCACAGCCCATCACAATCGCCTCTGCTCCATCTTCGCTGATGGCGCGTGCGATCTCTGCCGATATTTTCGCCTCGGCAGCAGAGCCTGGTTTTTCCAAATCCAGCACCGGCACCTCACTGGCACGAACACCCAAGCAGCCGTCAGACAGGCCGTAACTGCGCAAATTATCTTGGATCACGGGCACTGAAATAGACAGGGTCGTGACCACGGAATAGCGTTTGCCCAACAGCATCGCCGCGTGAAACGCGGCCTCGCCAATGCCTATGACCGGCACGCGGGCAATCGCGCGCGCCTGTGCAAGCGCCGTATCATCAAAGCAAGCAATGACAATCGCATCAGCATCCGCAGTTGCTATCAGGCCCAACAGGCCCGGTGTGGCCAATTCACCATCCGCAGGCCCTTGGATCGACGGGGGGCCCGCATCATTCGTTTGCGCAATCACCGTCACCCCTGCAGGCACGGCACGGCGCGCGGCATCGGCGATTTTATCGGTCATGGTTGCGGTGGAATTAGGGTTGATCACCAAAATGCGCATCAAACCAACCCTTTTCCCGCGTCCGACCCCGCCCGCGCGCGGCGACGTTGGGCCAAAAGAACGACACTTAGCGCAAGGCCAATCACCACCAATGAAAACACCGTGGTCAGCGTGCCCAGCGCATACAGCACGGGCGAGGTGACATTGGTTGTCATCCCGTAAATTTCCAGGGGCAGGGTGTTATAGCTGCCTGCGGTCAGCAAAGTGCGGGCAAATTCGTCATAAGACAGAGTAAAGCCGAACAATGCCACGCCGATCAAACTGGGCGCGATGATCGGCAAAACCACATGGCGCAGGGTTTGCCAATTGCTTGCGCCTTGGTCACGCGCCGCCTCTTCATAGCTTTTGTCAAAGCGGTTAAAGACGGCGAACATAATCAACAAACCAAAGGGCAAGGTCCATGTCAGTTGCGCACCAAAGGCAGAGGTGGCCCAATGCACCGACAGACCCGATTGCGAAAAAATCAGGCCAACGCCCAATGAAATTAAGATCGACGGGATCGTCAGACTGGTGATGATCAGATAGAACAACGCACCCGACCCGCGAAACCGTTTGCGAAAGGCAAGGCCGCCCATGACCGAAATGACCACAGTTGCCGCCATCACCATCAGCCCCAAGATCAGACTGCGCCGCCACGCCGCCCAGATATTGCCAACCGCCTGTTGTTTGAACAATTCGTCATACCAATGCAGACTGACCCCGCGCATCGGGAATGTCAGACCTCCGCCCGGCCCTTGGAATGACAAGATGCCAATGGTGATTGTGGGGCCATATAGGAACAACACATAGACCGCGAAAAACGTGGCCAGAATGTAAAACGAACGGGGGCGCTTTTCCATGCTCACAGCTCCTTACGGATATCGACAAGGCGCAAAAGCCCCGCCACGACGATCAACACCGTGGCCAGCAAAACCACCGATGTGGCTGCCGCCGATGGGTATTGCAGCAGGCCCACATCATTGGAAATCAACCGCCCCACATTGGCCGATTGGCTGCCAGACATAAACCGCACGGTGACAAAATCGCCCATCACCAGCGTCAGCACAAAGATCGTGCCGATCATAATGCCAGGCTTGGTCAGGGGGATAATCACATTGGTCAGAATTTGCGCGCCCGTGGCGCCCGCGTCCCGCGCCGCCTCGATCAGGGATTTATCAATGCGCAACATTGTATTCAAAATCGGCACGATCATGAAAAATGTGTTGATATGCACGAATGTCAGCAGCACCGAGAAGTCGGAAAACAGCAGCCATTCCAGCGGTTGGTCAATCACGCCCATCGACAAAAGCGATTGGTTGGCAATGCCATTGCGCCCCAAAAATGGCACCCAAGAAATCATCCGAATGATGTTTGATGTCCAAAACGGCACAGTGCAGATCAGCGCCAATGTGATCTGCAATGTCAACGTTCGCACATGAAATGCCAGAAAATAGGCAACTGTAAACCCGATGCCAAGGGTCAGCGCCCAAGTGATCATGGCATAGCGAAACGTGGTGCCGAACACTTGCCATGTGACGGCCGACCCGAACAGAAACCGATAATTGTCGAATTGAAAGGCAGGATAGATCGAAAATTCGGTCGCACCCCAGAAACTGACGATCACGATCATGATAATCGGAAGGACCAGAAACGCCGCCAGCACCAAAGTCAGGGGCGCGGCCAGCATCCAGCCGATGGTCGTGTTGGAACGGGGCATGGATCACCTGCACATAGGGGGGCCGCCCCATTGGGACGGCCCAATTCAGATTAAGCGGCGATGAATTCGTTCCATTTGCGAACCATATACTGGTTCTCATCCATGACCGAATTCCAGCAGGCCACTTTGCCCATGCGGTCCATATAAGACCCGCCATCGCGCGTATCGCCTGCGCCCGCCAATTTCTGACCCGTTGGGCTGACGATATCCGCCGTTGCGGCCTTACCTTCATACCAATAGCCCCATTCATTGGCGTCCATGAATTCCTTGGAGGTTTCAGGAACCGCCGAATAATAACCTTGGCGCATCAAATAACCGCCAACCCAGCCCGAGATATACCAGTTGATATATTCATAGGCCGCATCCAGCGCGATGCCTTCCAGTTTCGCCGACAGGCCCAGACCGCCGCCCCAACTGCGATAACCCTCTTTCAGAGGTTGATACACGCAAGGAATACCCTGCGATTTGACGGCAGTAATCGCGGGCGACCACATGGATTGAATAACAACCTCACCCGAAGCCATCAAATTCACCGATTCATCGAACGATTTCCAAAAGGCGCGGAATTGGCCCGCCTTTTTCGCCTCGGTGAAGATGCCAATGGTCTTGTCGATTTCTTCAGTGGTCATATTGCCCTTATCGGCATATTTGATCTCGCCCATCGCTTCGCAGACCATGGCCATATCCATAATGCCGATGGATGAGATATCCAAAATCGACGCTTTGCCTTTGAATTCTGGGTTCAACAGTTCCGCCCAAGATTCAATCGGACGTTTGATCAGATCGGGTCGGATGCCCAGCGTGTCGGCGTTATAAATCGTTGGGATCAGGGTCATCCAACCTGTGACCTCTTTGGCGAATTCTTTGGAACCAGGTTCCGAAATGAACCCAACAGTTGAGGGCGCCGTGCCTTGGGCGACCACGCTTTCGGGGGTCAGTTTGCCCGTTGTAAACACGGGTGAAATTTTGTCGAACAGCTTAATCTTGCTGGTGTCCATCGCCTGCAAATTGCCTGTGGGCCAGACCTTTTTGCAAATCCAATATTCAATATCGGCGATGTCAAAGCTTTCTGGTTGGGTTGCGGCGCGCTGGGTCACCGCGTCGGAATCCAGCGCAGTCATTTCCAGTTTAAATCCAAGATCTTCTTTGACCTTAACAGCCACATCATTCAGGTTCGACACGCCCGTGCCGAATTGGCGCAGGGTGACATCCTTAATGTCTTGCGCCCAGATCATGGGCGCGCCCAAGGTCGAGGCGGCGGTAAAGGTTGCGGCACCTTTTAGGATGCTGCGGCGGGTATAAGAAATGCGTGGTTTGCTCATGTTTGATCCTATCAGGGTTAAGGGACTGCGGGTTTATCCCGCTATATGGTTAGGGTGTGCAGATCGGCGGGGGACCAAGTGGCCACCGCCGCATCCGAAATTGCAAAGGGGTCTGCGTAAAACGCGGCTTCGGGGATAAGGGCGGTCAGTTCACCCCCCGTTCCCGAGATCAGGCCAACCGCAACGTGCGCGCCTTGATATTCGACAGATTGAACGGTGACGGGCATCCCCTCGCCGCGGCGGGTCAGGCCCGTGCAATCAGCCCGCAAAGATTGTCTTTGCCCGCCAAGGGTCAGCACATTATGCCCGCCCAAAAATTTGGCGACAAATTCGGTTTTGGGGTGGTTGAACACCGCCCGCGCAGGGCCTGCCTGTTCAATCACGGCATTGTTCATAACCACAACTTCGTCGGCCAGCGCCAAGGCCTCATCCTGACCATGGGTGACATGGATAAAGGTGATGCCCAATTCGCGTTGCAGCTTTTTCAACTCGGCCCGCATTCGGATGCGCAGGAATGGGTCAAGGGCCGAGAGGGGTTCGTCCAGCAGCAAAACCTGCGGTTTGGTGATTAACGCCCGCGCAAGGGCCACGCGCTGCTGTTGACCGCCCGACAATTGCGCAGGCATCCGCGCGGCCATCGCGGTCATATCGACCAATTCCAGCAATTCCCCTGCGGTGTTATGGCGAGCAGATTTTTCAATTCCCCGCATTTTAAGACTAAAGGCAACGTTGTCGATCACCGACAAATGCGGAAACAAGGCATAGTTTTGAAACATCATCGCCGTGCCGCGCGCAGCAGGCGGCAGGTTAGAAATATCCTTATCTGCCAGACGTATAACACCGTCACTCACCGATTCATGTCCCGCGATCATCCGCAGCGTCGACGATTTGCCACAGCCTGACGGACCCAGCAGGCACACATAGCCTCCCGCCGGAAATAAATGGCTGATCCCATCCACCGCTATGGTCGCGCCATAACGTTTGGTCAGCGATACAAGTTCCAAATCTAAGGGGCTTCGCACAGCAGCATCTCCGATCAACGTTGATTGAGGTGACGGGATTTTGGGCGCTTTGGACAAGCGCAAGCATATCTCCCGCTGCTGCAATGCAGAAAAAAGCCCAAATTATATGCAAATCGGATCGATATTGCCGCCAAAACAGCCGAACATTGTATGCAATGTGAATTTAAATCGTACGCAAATTCACTGGAATTGTCTTTTACGGGCGAATCGCAGTAAGCAGGATCAGGGTCTAGCGAAATGGGACATCGAGATGTTTACGACCGAACTTTCCGCAAATCCAACGATCAAAGATGTGACAGCGGCCCTGCGGCAGGCGATTTTGGCGCATCGGTTGCATCCCGGCGCAAAATTGGTCGAGGATGAGGTGGGCGAAATTTTCGGTGTGGGCCGCACCATCGTGCGCACCGCCTTGCAAGCCCTGTCACATGAAGGCCTGATCACGATTATTCGCAATCGCGGCGCATTTGTGGCCGATCCTGGCACCCGCGAATCGCGCGAGGTGTTCGAAGCGCGCGCCCTTTTGGAACCCCGCACCGCACGCTCTGCGGCAGAGCGCGCCACCCCCACCGATCTGACAAAATTGCGGGCGCATATCGATGCCGAACACCGCACCCTGTCCGAGGGGGATCTGGGGCAGGCCGTCTATTTGTCGGGCCTGTTTCACATTGAAATTGCCAAAATCGCCGCCCAACAGACGATTGCGGCAATTATATCTTCGTTGGTGTCGCGCTCATCTTTGATTGTGGCGCTGTATTGGCGCAGACCCCAAGCCCTATGCGAAAGCCATGCGCACCACGCCTTGATCGACGCTATCGCAGCCCATGATGGCACGTTGGCCGAGGATTTGATGAAAGGCCATCTGCTGGATTTGCTGTCGAGTCTGGATTTGCGTGACAAGCCCAAGGCCATCGGATCACTGCGCCAAGCGATGCAGGCAGATCACAAATCGATTGCGATAGGTTCATCAGATCAAATCTAGACGCACGAGGCGTTGCATTCGCAATGATTGCATTTTCAGATATGCCGAAAACTTTGGATTGAATTTCTGCCCCAGCAATCCAGAAATCATATCCTAATTTTTCAAAATATATACTTATGATATCGTAAATATCCAATATGCCAATATTTGTCTCCTAAAAATTGAATATAATAACTCAACCGTATAGTATTATTTCAAAAGTTTTAGGGGCGGCGCGTGAAGGTAGAAGATATTACATTTGATCCAAACAATTTGGACCCTGAACACGACTTTGTCTTTCGGGATTTTGAACGTTCCAAGATCCTTTTGATCCGCAGCATCCTAGAAAAGGACCGCGGATTTATTTCCCTTGTTTACTTGGCTATCGTTGTTTTTTGGACGACGATGATGAGCTATGGAGCATCCATTCATGGTGATGGGCGCCTTGCGATCAACTTAGCCCCACATTTGGCACATTACACGCTGATCATTGGGGTTATGCTGTATCCCATTCGACGCCTTTGGATCCCCTTGGCGGCCTTTAGCCTTGTGTATTTTATTCCTTTTGCCATGCCCGACGCATCTGGCCACACATGGTTCAGTTTGGGCGTTTTGCGGCCGCAATTGATTGTGCTGGCCTTTTTGGCCCATGTCGTATCGGGCGTAATGATTGGGGGCCTTGCGATTTTTGTCATGCAAAAATTGCGATCTGTGGCACCGCCGCATTCGGTTGATCTCTATACCGCTATCGCCATGGGATTGGGGTTTTTGGCGTTTTGGGCGGCACTGGTGGGTCTGTTTTGGAATTATGCGCACAGTCTGCCCGAAGCAAGTCGTGCCTTACTGGGATACGGACCCGATTACGTGCATTCCTCGGTCGAGCGGGTGCTGCGCGGTGCCGTTTTGGCGGAGGGATTGTTTTTAGCCATCCTAGAGGTGCCCAGCCGAAAAGTGTTTCTAAAATCATTGATGATTGCGCCGATATTTCCGCTGCTTGCTTGGGCGCAATCACATGGATTTGGGATGTATGCCGCCATGGATGCCAGTGTGCTGGCGCTGATTTTGGTCAGCACTTTGCCAATCGCCGTCGCGATCGGAACCTGCATTGTGGGCGTGCCTGTTTATTCCGCCATGACGGGTGTATTTGTCACCAACGGCCATTTTCAATCGCCCGCCCAAGATATGATGGAACATTATTCCCTGATCATTTTGATTACAGTGATGGTCATCGCCATGTTGCGATCCTTTGTGCAACTCGCGTCGCGGCAAAGACAAGGGACGGCGCGCCGATTGTCAAAGGTGCGCGATTTTGCGGATGTGGGGCTGTTGTCGTTCAATTTGGACCGCTTGCGGTTTCGCGCGGATGTCAGCACGCAACGTTTGCTGGGCACCAAAGCGGCAGGCAGTGCAGCCGAGTTTGAAACGCTGTTTCAGTCGGGTGACGGCGCAGATTTGGGTCGCGTTTTGCGGACTGGGCAACAGGGCAGCGTCGATTTGGTGTTGACACGTCAGCACATCGGCGCGGAACAGCAAGTTTTGCGGATGTGCCTGTGGTATGAAACCGCCCAAAGCGGCGAGCAGGTTGCCTATGGCTTGGTGCTGGATGTAACGGCCGAACACCGCCAAGAACGCGCGCTTAAGGAAACTTTGGCCGAGCTGTCATCGCGGCAAGAGAGGCAGCGGCAGCTATTTTCGATCATTTCGCATGAACTGCGCACACCTGCCTCGGTCGTATCGATGCTGGTCGAGGATTTGGAAGATCATCAGATCGCCGCCCCCGTGCGCAAACAATTGCGCGATGCAACCGATCAGTTGCTTTCCACCTTGGCCGATATGCGCCAAACAGTGAACCCATCGCAGAATTTGCCGATCAATCGTATCCCCTATGCAGCGGCGGAATTGGCGGAATCGGTCCGAAATATGTTCGCGCCCCAAGCCAAGGACAATGGGATGACCATTCGCCTTAGCCTGGGGGATGCTTCGCGCGTTTTGCGGATCGGGGATCAAATGCGGGTGCGCCAAGCCATTTCCAACGTCGTGCGCAACGCGATCATCCATTCCAAAGGCAGCGAGGTTGTTATTCGCTTTGAAGGTGTCGACAGCCCTGACGGATTGATCAGTCGATGGACAATCACCGACAACGGCATTGGGATACCCAGCACCGAAGTCGCGCGGTTGTTCAAACCCTTTGAACGCGGCACTCAGGATCCGCGCAGCCATGCAGACGGCAGCGGCCTAGGACTGTTTATCGCCAAGTCGTCGGTCGAAATGTTGGGCGGCACAATTGTGCATTTTGACCCAACACCAGGCGGGACAGGCTATCGCGTTGAATTGCCAGAACCCAAAGTCACAGACGGGCCGCCTGCCGTGGCCCCTGAACCAACCGCCTTTGAAACCGCGCGTTTCCCAAGTTTATATGTTCTTTTAGCCGAAGATAACGCCCTTGTGGCCGAGGTGACTTTGGCAAAATTGTCGCGATTTGTGGGCCGTGTCGATGTGGTGTCTAACGGCTATGAGGCGCTGGACAAAATCGCAGAACGTTGTCCAGACCTGCTGATCACAGATCTTTTTATGCCTGAAATGGACGGGGACGATCTGATACGCAGACTTCGGTCGCGCCAAAGCAACCTGCCGATCATTGGGTTAACGGCCGCTGTCGTCGGCGACGACATCGAGCGTCTTCGCCAAGCGGGCGCAGATCAAGTCATGGCAAAACCGCTGGATATGCGGGCTTTGCGCAAATTCATCTTTGATTTGACCGCGTCACCGCAAAAAAATCGCGGTGTCGCCTAGGCCTTTTTCTTGGCTTCTAGGGCGGCAATGCGGGCCTCTAGGGTGGCGTTTTCTTCACGCGCCTTTTGGGCCATGGCGCGCACAGCGTCGAATTCTTCGCGCGTTACAAAATCGCGGTCGGCCAACCAACGATCAACAAAACCCTTCATCGCCGTTTCCGCTTCGGTCTTGGCACCTTGGGCCACGCCCATCGCATTGGTCATCAGTTTCGAGACATCATCGAAAAACTTTTGTCCGCTTTGCATCACAAAACTCCTTTATGTTTCGACAGATATGGGTTGGCTTACACCGATCTGCAAGGGTGGACAATTGACTTTGCGACGCGCATTTCTGACAAAGCTGCAAACAAGAGGGCAAGATGAGTTACATTCCATTTCCCGACATCACACCCGAGATTTTCTCGATCCAGTTGGGCGGATTCACTTTGGCGCTGCGCTGGTATGCGCTTGCCTATATCGTGGGTCTGATCGCGGGCTGGAAGATGATCGAATTGATGCTGCGCCGCCCCGCCTTGTGGAATGGTGCCACGCACAAAAACGCCGTGCCGATGCGGCCCGAATTGGTGGAAAATCTGCTAACTTGGGTAATTTTCGGCGTTATTTTAGGCGGGCGGATGGGATATGTTCTGTTTTATCAACCCAGCGCTTTTTGGGAAAATCCGTCGCATATTGTGCGGGTTTGGGAAGGCGGGATGTCGTTTCACGGAGGATTTCTAGGGGTGGTGATTGCAGGCCTGTGGTTTGCGCGGAGCAATGGCGTGCCGCCCTTGGCCTTGGGCGATTTGATGGCGGTTGCGGCCCCGATCGGACTGTTCTTGGGGCGGATCGCCAATTTCATCAACGCCGAGCTTTGGGGGCGGGCGACGACCCTGCCTTGGGGGGTCGCTTTTCCGGGTGAGGCGGCACAAAGCTGCGCCATTGTCGGCGTCTGCGCGCGTCATCCCAGCCAGTTATACGAGGCAGCGTTAGAGGGGCTGACCCTGTTTGCCGTGCTGGTCTATCTGGTCTGGCGCAAGGGCTGGTTGCAGCGTCCCGGTGCCATTACGGGGATGTTTTTGACGGGTTACGGTTTGGCACGATTTTTGGTGGAATTCGTGCGCCAACCTGACGCGCAATTTGTCACAGACGGCAATCCTTTGGGCCTTGCACTGCATCTGGGCGGCTATGGGCTGACCATGGGGCAAATTCTGTCCTTGCCAATGATCGCGGTGGGCCTATGGCTGATCAGACGCCGTTAACCGCGCTGTTGCTGGACCGCATTGCCGCACAAGGGCCGCTGGGCCTGCACGACTATATGGCAGAATGTTTGCTGCATCCTGTGCATGGCTATTACACCACGCGCCCGCCCTTTGGCGCTGAGGGAGATTTTATTACTGCGCCCGAAATGAGCCAAATGTTTGGCGAATTGCTGGGACTGTGTTTGGCCCAAGCGTGGATCGATCAAGGCAGCGCGCCGCAGTTCGCCTTGGCAGAGCTGGGGCCAGGACGTGGCACGTTGATGGCGGATGTGCTGCGCGCGACCAAGCGGATTGCGGGGTTTCACGCCGCAATGAGCCTGCATCTCCTTGAGGCATCGCCGCGATTGCGCGCCCTGCAAGGCAAAACTTTGGCGGGATATGACGTCACTTGGGCCACGGATATAAGCGCCCTGCCCCAAATGCCGCTGTTTTTAATGGCGAACGAATTTTTCGACGCCCTGCCGATCCGTCAGTTTCGCCGCGCGGGCGATATGTGGTGCGAAACGCTGGTTGGGGCTGAAAATGGCCGTTTGGTCTTTGGCAAATCTGCGCCAATGCCGCTGAACCGTGCCGATACAAAATCAGGCGATATCGTTGAGATTTGCCCAAGTGCCGACGCCATCATGGCGCAGATCAGCGACAGGATTAGCCGCCATGGCGGGGCGGGGTTGGTCGTTGATTATGGCGGCTGGAATGGCGTGGGGGATACGCTTCAGGCCATGCAGGCACATCGATATGTCGATCCCCTGCAGAGCCCAGGTCAAGCTGATCTGACAGCGCACGTGGATTTCGCAGCCCTCAGGCGCGCCGCGGCTTCTAGTGTTTGCGCCTACACCAGCCAAGGCGCGTTTTTGTCGCGCCTTGGGGTCGCGCATCGCGCCAGTGCATTGGCCAAATCCTTGACAGGGGATGCCCTGACCGCGCATCTTTCGGCGACGGAACGCTTGACCGCGGCCGCACAAATGGGCGAGTTGTTCAAAGTGTTGGGCATTCGGCCCAAGGGCGCCCCTTCCTTGGCGGGATTCGATTTGGACAGTCTATGTTAGAAATAATCACCTCTGCCGCATTGGCCCCGCGCCATGGTTTTTTCACCCGCAAGGGCGGTGCATCTTCAGGCATTTTCGCGGGGTTGAACTGTGGCTTTGGCTCATCAGATCAAACCGAAGTTGTCGCGATCAACCGCGCCCGCGTGACGGACGCGATGGGCGCAGATCATCTGGTCACGGTGCATCAAACGCATTCGGCCATCGCGTTGCCCGTAACAGGACAGCTTGACCACCCCATTGAGGCGGATGCGATGGTCACCGCCACGCGCGGGCTGGCCTTGGGTATTTTGACCGCCGATTGTCAGCCCGTGTTGTTTGCGGATTCGCACGCGGGGGTCATTGGTGCGGCCCATGCGGGTTGGAAAGGTGCCAAAGCCGGGGTTCTAGAGGCGACCTTGGACGCGATGGAACGTTTAGGGGCGAATCGGCGCAACATTCATGCCGCCATCGGTCCCTGCATTTCCCAAGCCGCCTATGAAGTTGGGCCAGAATTCTTTGAAACCTTTACCGATGATGATCCCGAAACCCGCCGATTTTTCGCAAATGGCAAGGGGGATCGAATGCTGTTTGATTTGGCGGGCTATGGCCTGTGGCGTTTGCGGCGTGCTGATGTTGGGCACGCAGAGTGGTGCGGCCAATGTACCTTTGGCGCGCCGGATCGGTTCTATTCGTATAGACGCAGTGTTCACGCGGGGGACGGCGACTATGGCCGACTGATTTCTGGTATTCGCCTGTAACAAAGTTTCCATATCGGCGACAAACTGCTGCCGCAAATTGGAATTAACGTGGATCACAGACGGTAGAACGCCGCACTCACAGGTGAAACCATGAAACTAACCCGCCGCTGGATCGAAACGGCCCTGACCACCGCAACCGAAATGCAAGTGATTGCAATGCCATGGGGCAGGCCCAACCGCGCCGCCGTCTAGGCCCAAATCCTGATTTGATCGCCGTTTGGAAACACTGTGTTGCGCATTGCAATGTGGCAAAACTTTGATTTGGATTTGACACAAGACGCAATTTTGTCATATTTGGTCTATGCAGCCGTCGGGTTGCTTGGCCGCCTTCTCGGGCTGGCCACCAGATCGGTCCTGCTGACCGACGAGGGGAAATGCTCAGTCATGGCCGCCCTGATGCTCCTCTGGCATCATAAGGGGCGGCCTGATCATTTTTGGCCAAACAAACCTAAAACTATGCAGATTTGGCCAATCGCGCCTCAAGCACATCAAAGGGCAATCCAGGTTCTTGTTTGGCGCAGCGGATCACCAGGCTGGTCTTAACCGAAGCCACATTATCCGCCGACAAAAGCTGTTCTGTCAAAAAGTTTTGAAAGCTGCTGAGGTCAGGCGCCACGCATTTCAAAATAAAATCAATCTCTCCGTTTAACATATGACACTCGCGCACCAAGGGCCAAGCGCGGCAGCGCCCCTCAAATGCGGCCAAATCCGCCTCGGCCTGACTGCGCAGACGCACCATCGCGAAAACCTGCACTTCAAACCCCAACTCGCGCGCGTCGATATCGGCATGATAGCCTTTGATATATCCCGCCTCCTCCAGCGTGCGCACGCGGCGCAAACAGGGCGGCGCGGAAATTCCGACGCGACTGGCCAATTCGACATTTGTCATGCGGCCATCGGCCTGCAACTCGGCCAGAATCTGGCGATCAATCGGATCAAGTTTGTTGGCGGACATAAAACGCTCCAAAGTTGATCCTTACTAGGGCGCATAGGCGTTTCGCGCAATATTATTTCGCCGGCTCCTATAGTTTTTTTACATTTATGTTAAAATTCGCCGTAAAAACCTGCACCACAAGAGGGGCTTTATCCTGCCGCTTGCGGCGACTATATCAGACCCATCGCAATAGGAGAATACCATGACCCGGCACACCAAAGTTCTGATCATCGGCTCTGGCCCGGCAGGCTATACAGCGGCGGTCTATTCTGCCCGCGCGATGCTTAACCCCATTTTGGTTCAGGGTCTACAACCTGGCGGACAATTGACCATCACCACCGAGGTCGAAAACTGGCCGGGTGACAGCCATGTGCAAGGGCCTGACCTGATGATCCGTATGCAGGACCACGCAACAGCGATGGGCGCAGAAATTATCAGCGATTACATCACAAGCCTTGATTTGTCCAAACGCCCCTTTACCGCCCAATCTGACAGCGGTACCGTCTATACAGCAGATGCGATCATTCTGGCGACGGGGGCACAAGCGAAATGGCTGGGCTTACCTTCTGAGGAAAAGTTCAAAGGTTTCGGTGTGTCGGCCTGCGCGACCTGTGACGGGTTTTTCTATCGTGGGCGCGAGGTGGTCGTGATCGGCGGCGGCAATACCGCCGTCGAAGAGGCGCTATTTTTGACCAATTTCGCGACCAAAGTGACCCTCATCCACCGCCGCGACACATTGCGCGCTGAAAAGATTATGCAGGACCGTTTGTTCAAACATCCTAAAATTGAAATGTTGTGGAATAGCGAAGTGACCGAAGTGCTGGGGACCGAAAACCCCGCCTCGGTGACTGCCGTGCGCACCCGCAATCTTTTGACCAATGAGGTCAAAGACATCCCCTGCCACGGATTTTTCGTCGCCATAGGCCATGCGCCGGCGTCGGAATTGGTCAAGGACCAATTGCCCTTGCACAATGGCGGCTATGTACAAGTAGAGGCTGGCAGCACCCGCACCGCCATCCCCGGGGTTTTTGCAGCAGGCGATTTGACCGACCACGTTTACCGCCAAGCGGTTACATCGGCAGGCATGGGCTGTATGGCGGCTTTGGACGCGGAAAAGTTTCTGGCGGGTCATTAACCCGCCAAAATCTGTTACTGCACCATCACGGGCGATAGATCATGTTCCCGCGCGATGGCGAATGCCAGATCGCGGCTGATGACCAATGCGATTTGCGCGCCGTCTTCGGCGTTCATGGAATAAATCATCTCTACCTCGCCCGCCTGCGCACGCAGTTTTTCCGGCAGGTTTGCGACCAAAATTGGACGGACATAGACGTAATGTCCCTCAACGGGTGGCATTTCGAATTTGTTGTTCATCCTTGACCCCCTATTTGCGGCCAATGCGAATGGTTTGGACAACCGCATCTGGCACCACGCGGCGCAGATCGATGTGCAAAAGACCATTTTCCGTATCGGCCCCTGCCACCTCGACCCCATCCGCCAACACAAAGCTACGCTGAAATGCGCGCGATGCAATACCACGGTGCAAAAATACCCGCTCGCAAGGATCATCGGGCTGGCGGCCACGCACGACCAATTGGCGATCCTCGATCGTGATCGACAGATCGTCTTGGTGAAATCCTGCGACTGCCAAGGTGATGCGATAGGTATTGTCCGAAGTCGCCTCGATGTTAAAGGGCGGATACCCTTCAGAGGCTGTTTTCGCGGTCCGTTCAACCAGTCGTTCCAACTGTTCAAACCCCAACAAATACGGATGCCCGCCAAAGCCGATTTTTGTCATGTCCAATGCCCTTTCATCAAGCGACACATCTTTTGGCCCCTGTTCAGGCAGCCCTTTGCAATATGGGATGCAAGTGTTCCGCTTGCAAGTGGGCGAACCGTGCGCTGACCCGTTCAATTTGTTAAAATATTCCCGCCAAATTTGCGCGAATCATGTTATAGTTTGGGAATTGTTATCAGGGTCAGACCGATGAATGCCTCAAGTGAATTGAACAGAACCGAAATGTTGGCGATCCGGCTTGAGATGCTGAAACGTGAGCATCGGGATTTGGATATGACAATTTCAGCCGAAATGGCTGCGCCTCTGCCTGACCGCCTGACACTGCAACGGATGAAAAAGCAAAAGCTGGCGCTTAAGGATCAGATCACCGCGATTTCGACACAGCTTATTCCAAATATCATCGCCTGATATCCCGTTGCTTTGACCCTTGTGCGCCTATAAGGGTTGGAAAAACGGAGGGCATTGGCATGGACGTTGGTTTAATCATGGGCAGCCAATCAGATTGGTCCACGATGAAGGATGCCGCCCGAATGTTGGACGAATTAGGGGTATCTTATGAAACCAAGATCGTCTCGGCGCATCGCACCCCTGATCGTTTGTGGGAATATGGCACATCGGCGGTGGATCGCGGGCTAAAGGTGATTATTGCGGGTGCAGGCGGGGCGGCACATTTGCCCGGAATGATGGCGTCAAAAACCCGAATTCCCGTTATTGGCGTGCCTGTGCAGACACGGGCCTTGGCGGGTGTAGACAGCCTTTATTCGATTTTGCAAATGCCCAAGGGTTACCCCGTGGCAACAATGGCGATTGGGGGCGCGGCGAATGCGGCGTTGATGGCGGCGGCGATTTTGGCGCTGTCGGACGCGGCCCTTGCCCAAAGGTTGGACACATGGCGCGCCACCCTGTCGGCGTCGATCCCAGAGGAGCCGCGCGATGAATGAACCCTCCTCCCTGCCATTTGGCGCAACCATCGGCATTCTGGGCGGCGGGCAATTGGGGCGAATGCTGTCGATTGCGGCATCGCGTTTGGGATATAAAACCCATATTTTTGAACCCAGCTTAAACCCCTGCGCCGCAGATGTGGCCCATGCGCTGACCACGGCCTCCTATGATGATCTGGGCGCTTTGCGGGATTTTGCGCGCGCCTGTGATGTCATCACCTATGAATTTGAAAACATCCCAACAGATGCGCTGGATACCCTTGAGGCGGTTCGCCCCATTCGTCCGAACCGCCGCGCCCTTGCCGTGTCCCAAGACCGCATTGCGGAAAAGGATTTTCTGACGGGCTTGGGGCTGATCTGTGCGCCCTATGCGCGCGTGACGGATGCAGCAAGTTTGGCAACCGCAGTTGATAAAATCGGCCTGCCCGCGATTTTGAAAACCACGCGGTTGGGGTATGATGGCAAGGGCCAAGCGCGGATTATGACCCCTGCCGATGTTGCCCCCGCATGGGCCGCGATGCAGGGGGCCGTCTCTGTGTTAGAGGGATTCATTGATTTTTCCCACGAGGTATCGGTGATCGTAGCGCGCAGTCAGGACGGCGCGGTTTCTGCCTATGACCCTGGGCAGAATGTGCATCAAGACGGGATATTGCGCACGACGACTGTGCCAGCCCGATTGTCACCCAGCCAAAGGTCGGATGCGGTCCTGTTGGCCGCGCGGATCCTAAACGCGCTGGATTATGTCGGCGTCTTGGGGGTGGAATTGTTCGTGACTGCCAAAGGTTTGATCGTGAATGAAATCGCCCCGCGCGTGCATAACTCGGGCCATTGGACGCAAAACGGCTGTGCGGTGGATCAGTTTGAACAACATATTCGCGCCGTGGTCGGCCTGCCCCTTGGCGATGGCGGGCGGCATTCGGATGTGGTGATGGAAAATCTGATCGGCGATGATATCAACAAAATCCCCAGCATTCTGGGTGAAACCAATGCCGCGTTGCATATCTATGGCAAAGGTGACGCGCGGGTTGGCCGCAAAATGGGCCACGTGAACCGCATAAAACCCTAGGGGTCGGGCGTGTCGGTATCTGCCTCGCCGCGCGCCAGCTTTTCGCGCGCCTCTGTTGCAAGGCGACGATACCGCGCGCGAAAAGCGTCGATCATCTGATCGTCCAACTCCTCAAGGTCCAAAATCGCATTATGCGCCCCTTGGTGTGCGCGCACCAATTCATCCAATTTCAACTGGATCGCCGCAGTGTCGCGGTTCTGGGTGTTTTGGATCAAAAACACCATAAGAAATGTGATGATCGTCGTGCCCGTGTTGATCACCAACTGCCATGTGTCCGAAAAGGCGAAAATCGGGCCACTGACCAGCCAGATAATGATGACCAAGACCGCTAAGGAAAATGTGCTGGGCCGCCCCGTGATGCGCGAAACGGATTTTGCGATTTGGGTATACATATTATTGTTTGCCATGCGCCATGTTGCACCCGTGCCGCGATTGGTCAAGCACGCACAAAGGCTGTGCGGCCTCTCACCTTTGCAATCCGATCAATTTTGCGCGACAAAGGGTGATAAAGCTATGGAAAGGTAACAGAGATGACCCAAAACCAGCCGCTGAAGGGCGCATTTTTCATGGTGCTGGCAGGTGTCTGCTTTGCCGTGGCGAATGCGATCACCTTTATCATCACCGCGCAATTGCAGTTTTTGCCGCAGTCGGACACGTTTTGGCAATATGCGATTGCCTTGGTTTTTTCCCTGCCCTTCGTGCTGCGGCACGGGGTTGCGGGGCTGAAAACCAAGCAACCTGTTTTGCATTTGGTTCGGGTGGTATTATCGGCGCTAGGGGTCCAAGCGTTCGTGATGTCCATCGCCCAAGGCACGCCGATTTGGCAGGTGATCGCCCTTGTGATGACTGCGCCGATTTTCGTTTTGGTGGGGGCCAAGACGTTTTTGGGCGAAGTGGTCAGCCCCCCGCGCTGGATCGCCGCTGCCGTGGGATTTGCGGGCGCGATGGTCGTGTCAGAATTGTGGGTGGGCGATTGGAACACCGCCAAGCTGCTGCCCGTGGCCGCCGCGCTGCTGTGGGGCGCATCTAGCCTGCTGACGAAATATCTGACACGCACCGAATCCGCCCCGACGATCACGCTGTGGCTTTTGCTGCTGTTGACGCCGATCAACGCGGGCCTGTCCATTCACGCAGGATTTCAGATGCCGACAGGTCAGATTTGGGCCTATTTGCTGGCGGGGGGGCTGATCATGATGGCCGCGCAATATCTGCTGACATGGTCCTATGAGGCGGCGGATGCCACCTTTGTGCAGCCTTTTGATGATCTGAAACTGATTTCCAACATCCTGATCTATGGGCTGTTGTTCCAATATTGGCCCGCGGGGAATATCTGGCTGGGGGTTGCGATGATCATGGCTGCCTCGGGCTATTTGGTGTGGCGCAGGCCATGAGGTTTCCGCGTCTTGCCGCCCGCGCACTGATTTTGCACGATAATCGGCTTTTGCTGGTGAATGCTTATGCGTCGGGATCAGATCTGTGGTGCGCGCCGGGGGGTGGGGTCTATGCAGGGTCCAGTCTGCCAGACAATCTGATACGTGAAGTCTATGAGGAAACGGGATTGACAGTTTCCGTGGGCGCGCCTGCCCTGATCAACGAATTTCATGATCCTGAAACGGGGTTTCATCAGGTGGAAATTTTCTTTCGCTGTCAAATTATCGCTGGGGTGGTGGATCCCCTATGGCGCGACCCCGAAGGGGTGGTGAGCACACGGCAGTTCTTTTCCCGCGCTGAGATCGCGGGGGTCCGCGTCAAGCCCGACAGTTTGGCGGATGCGGCATGGGGGCTTGGGTGCCATTACGACCCTCTGGAGCGGATTGTCAGATAAGGAGCCTCCGGCGGAGGTATTTTTGTCAGTATGAAAGGCGAGGTTTGGGGCCAAAGGAAGGACGGTAAATGAAAAAGGGCGCGGGGTGAACCGCGCCCTTTTCCGTGCCATTTCGGGCAGATTACATCATTCCGTCCATGCCGCCCATGCCGCCCATACCGCCGCCGCCGCCAGCATTGCCCTTGGGCTCTGGACGATCAGCGATCATGCATTCGGTGGTGATCAGCAAAGATGCGACCGATGCTGCATCTTCCAGTGCGGTGCGGACGACTTTGGCCGGATCAATCACGCCAAACGCGAACATATCGCCATATTCTTCGGTTTGGGCGTTAAAGCCAAAAGATTTGTCGTTCGACTCGCGCACTTTGCCTGCCACGACGGAGCCGTCGACGCCTGCGTTTTGCGCGATCTGGCGCAGAGGTGCCTCGAGTGCCTTGCGGACAATGTTGATGCCGTTGGTCTGATCAGCATTCGCGCCAACCATACCTTCCAGCACTTTGCCCGCTTGGATCAGCGCCACGCCGCCACCGACAACGATGCCCTCTTGGACAGCGGCGCGGGTGGCGTTCAACGCGTCATCAACGCGATCTTTGCGCTCTTTGACTTCGACTTCGGTCATGCCGCCAACTTTGATCACAGCAACACCGCCAGCCAATTTGGCCACGCGCTCTTGCAGTTTTTCGCGGTCATAGTCGCTGGTGGTTTCTTCAATCTGGGTGCGGATCTGGCCAACGCGAGCCTCGATTTCCGCCTTGACGCCAGCGCCATCAACGATGGTGGTGTTGTCTTTTGTGATCGAGATTTTCTTGGCTTTGCCCAGCATATCGATGGTCACCGATTCCAGCTTCATGCCCAGATCATCGCTGATCACCTGACCGCCGGTCAGAATGGCGATGTCTTGCAGCATGGCCTTGCGGCGATCGCCGAAACCTGGTGCCTTAACAGCCGCGATTTTCAGACCGCCGCGCAGTTTGTTCACAACCAAAGTGGCCAATGCCTCGCCTTCAACGTCTTCGGCGATGATCAACAGCGGGCGCTGCGATTGGATCACCGATTCCAACAACGGAACCATTGGCTGCAACGACGACAGTTTCTTTTCGTGGATCAAGATCAGGCAGTCTTCCAGATCGGCGATCATTTTGTCGGGGTTGGTAACGAAATAGGGGGACAGATAGCCGCGGTCGAACTGCATTCCTTCGACAACGGTGGTTTCCGTTTCCAGACCCTTGTTTTCTTCAACAGTGATCACACCTTCGTTGCCGACTTTTTGCATCGCGTCCGCGATTTGGCGGCCAATTTCAGCCTCGCCATTGGCAGAGATGGTGCCAACTTGCGCGATTTCTGCGGTGTCTTTGACGGGACGTGCAGCGGCCTTGATCGCTGCAACGACTTTGGCGGTTGCCATGTCGATACCGCGCTTCAGGTCCATTGGGTTCATGCCAGCCGCGACAGCTTTCATGCCTTCTTTGACGATGGCTTGGGCCAGAACGGTTGCGGTGGTGGTGCCGTCGCCCGCTTCGTCATTGGTGCGCGAAGCCACTTCTTTGACCATCTGCGCGCCCATGTTTTCAAAGCGGTCAGCAAGTTCAATTTCTTTGGCAACCGAAACACCGTCTTTGGTGATGCGTGGCGCACCAAAGGATTTTTCGATCACAACATTGCGGCCTTTGGGGCCCAAGGTCACTTTGACTGCATCAGCCAAAATATTGACGCCGCGCAACATACGATCGCGGGCATCGGTATCAAAACGAACGTCTTTCGCACCCATGTGCAGACTCCTCAAATTCGGTTACATTGACAAAAGCAGATCTTAGGAAATGATCCCAAGAATATCGCTTTCTTTCATGATCAGCAGATCTTCGCCGTCCAGCTTGACTTCGGTGCCCGACCATTTGCCGAACAGGATTTTATCGCCAGCTTTGACGGATGGGGCGATCAATTCGCCCGAATCTTTGCGTGCGCCAGGACCGACCGAGACAACTTGGCCTTCGGCGGGCTTTTCTTTGGCGGAATCTGGGATGATCAGGCCGCCCTTGGTTTTATCTTCGCCTTCGAGGCGACGGACCAGAACGCGATCTTGCAATGGTGTAAATGCCATCTGGGTGGACTCCCTTGAGTTTCCAGGTTGAATGAGATTAGCACTCACTTATCCCGAGTGCTAACGACTGGCATTTAGGCAAGCCTGACCCAATTGTCAACCAGTGGGCGCGGGAAAATCTGTCAGACTTTCCGCCTGCCGCTAGGTCGTGACAAAGCCCCCCTGCCCGCCTATATAGCGGCAAATAGCTGCGAGAGGTTCACATGACAACGCTGGTTTTTGGCCATAAATCGCCCGACACGGATTCGACGGGGTCGCCCATCATCTGGGCGTGGTATTTGAATGAGGTCAAAGGCATTCCTGCCGAGGCGGTTTTGTTGGGCGCGCCGAACACTGAGGCGGCTTTTGTTTTGAAACATTGGAATTGCCCCCAGCCGCGCATCGTGTCGGACATTGCTGACGGCACATCGGTTGTTGTGGTCGACACCAATAATCCCGCCGAATTGCCCGGCAATATCAACGCACTGAATATCACGGCGATCATCGACCATCATAAACTGGTCGGCGGGATCGAAACCGCAGGGCCGATTGACATCACCATTCGCCCGCTGGCCTGCACCGTCACAGTGATGCATGGGCTGATGGGCGGGATTGCGATGCCCGATTGGATCAAGGGGCTGATGCTGTCGTGCCTATTGTCGGATACCTTACAATTTCGCAGTCCCACGACCACGCCCGTTGACCGCGATTTGGCGGAAAAACTGGCCGCAGATTTGGGCATTTCCATCCCCGACTATGCCGCGCAATTGTTTGCTGCGAAATCCGATGTGGGGGCGTTTTCGGACGCGGAATTGCTGAGGATGGATTCCAAGGAATACACAGTTGCGGGTCACGAGATGCGCGTTTCGGTTCTGGAAACCACCGCGCCGCAGGTGGTTTTGGACCGCAAGGCCAGTTTGATGGCCAGCATGGCAGACGTGGCGTCCGAGGACGGCGCGGATCAGGTTTTGCTGTTCGTCATTGATATCTTGCGCGAAGAGGCGACCCTTTTGATCCCGAATGATCTGGTCAAACGTTTGGCCGAGGCGTCCTTTGGCGTAACTGTCACGGGGGACACTGTGGTGATCCCTGGCCTGATGAGCCGCAAGAAACAAATCATCCCCGCCCTGAAACTATAGGATCCACCATGACCCAAATCATCGCCAATCTGTCAGATATTTCAGGGAACTACGCGGCGGTGTTTTGTGATTTGTGGGGCTGTTTGCACAATGGTGTGACGGCCTATCCCGCCGCCGTTGCCGCCTTACAATCCTATCGCGCGGCAGGGGGGCGGGTGATCCTGCTGACCAATGCGCCGCGCCCAAAGGCAGATGTTGTGGCGCAACTGATCCGCATGAAGGTGCCGGCAGATGCTTGGGATGAGATCGTGACGTCAGGCCAAGCCGCGCAATATGGGATGCTGTCGGGAAGTGTCGGCACACGCATCCACTTTATCGGCGCCGAAAAAGACATGGGATTTTTCCGCGATTTTGACACGGATATGCCGAAAACCCAGATCGACCTTGTGCCTTTGGACCAAGCGCAGGGGATTATCTGCACGGGGTTGGTGGATGACACAGTGCAAACCCCCGCCGACTATCGTGCCACTTTGTTGATGGCCAAAACACTGGGCCTGCCGATGTTATGCGCCAATCCAGATGTGACGGTGCACGTTGGGGATAAATTGCAGTATTGTGCGGGGGCCTTGGCGGCAGAATATCAGGCGATGGGCGGCAAGGCGCTGTATTTCGGCAAACCGCATCCCCCAATCTACGATCTGGCACGGCGAAAACTGGCCGCGATGGGCGTGGACGGCGCGATTTTGTGCATCGGCGACGGGATCAACACCGATATCTTGGGCGCGGGCGGCGAGGGGCTGGACAGCCTATATATCACCTCTGGCATTGACCATCCACGTTTTGGGCAAGATCCTGCTATGCCCGACGCCGCACTGTTGGAGGTATTTCTGACGGAAAAGCAGCTATCGCCGACCTATTCCATGGGCTTCCTGAAATAGTCGCGCAATAAAATTACCAAAATTGCACGATTTTCGAATAAATAATGCGCGATCGATTGCGCAGGGCCGCGACATTTGCTAAAATTCGTTAAACCATAGGGGATTCGGAATGTTGGACAATTTTCCACGCGGCACGATCTGCATCGAAGATTTGGAAATCGGGATGGAGCGGTCTTTGCGCAAAACCATCACCGACGCCGATATTTCC
This sequence comes from Cypionkella sp., assembly GCA_040398785.1. Taxonomy (GTDB): domain Bacteria; phylum Pseudomonadota; class Alphaproteobacteria; order Rhodobacterales; family Rhodobacteraceae; genus Cypionkella. The sequence continues at coordinate 238,301 of JBBATJ010000002.1, forward strand.
CTATTTGCCGAGGTGTCCACGGATCATAACCCCGTGCATTTGGATGAAGCCTATGCCCAAAGCACGATTTTCGCAGGTCGCATCGCGCATGGGATGCTGTCCGCAAGCCTGATCTCTGCTGTGATAGGCGAGCAGTTGCCCGGACATGGCACGATCTATCTGGGACAAAATTTGAAATTTCTTGCCCCCGTTCGCCCCGGCGATCAGGTGCAGGCAGTGGTGCGGGTGATGGGAATTGATCACGCGCGGCGCAGGGTGACCCTTGAAACCTTTTGCATGGTGGGCGATACGATGGTTCTGAAAGGCGAAGCGCTGGTTTTGGCGCCAAGCAAAAAGTTCGACTAAAAGGTTCGGTTGGGGGCGTGGCCCCTTTGGGGTATCATGCAAATCCATCGGCACTGGCAAAATATCGCTAAAACGGGCGCATCCGTCGCAATGGGCAATTTTGACGGCGTGCATTTGGGCCATCAGTCGGTAATCAACGCGGCGCGCGCCAATGGTCCTTTGGGCATCATAACATTTGAACCCCACCCACGACAGTATTTTAATTCATCATCCCCCGCATTCCGCCTCATGAATTCCCAGGCGCGGTCCCATGAATTGGCAAAACTTGGCGTGGAACACCTGTTTGAATTGCCCTTTGATACCCACATGGCCAATTTTTCAGCCCATGACTTCGCCAAAAATGTTTTGTCCGATGGGCTGGGGGTCTGCCATATCACTGTGGGCGCCGATTTTTGTTTCGGGCAGGGGCGGCTGGGCCGAGTGGGCGATCTGCGCGAATTCGGCGCCAAAATGGGATTTGGCGTCACCATTGCCGATCTGATCGCCCATGACGGGGCAGAAATTTCGTCCACCGCCATTCGCGCCGCCTTGACCGAGGGGGATCCCGCCCGCGCCGCGACATTGCTGGGCCACTGGCACGCGATTGAGGGCGAAGTGGTTCACGGCGCCAAGCGTGGCCGGGAATTTGGCTATCCAACCGCCAATATGAACCTATCTGGCCTGCATCTGCCGCGCATTGGCGTCTATGCCGTGTTGGTCGATATTCTAACAGGCCCCCAACAAGGCCGCTACAAAGGGGCCGCCAGCCTTGGCGTGCGCCCCATGTTTGGCGAGAATATGCCCAATCTGGAAACCTTTATCTTTGATTTTGACGGCGATCTTTATGGCCATCATCTGTCGGTGTCGCTGGTCGAATACCTGCGCCCCGAATTGAAATTCGATGGGCTACAGGCGCTGCTGGATCACATGGCCGCAGATTGCCTGCGCGCCCGTGCCATTTTAGCGCCTCTCTAGAATGGCCCAAATGCGCGCCCGATTTTGGGAAACCATCCCGCTGAAAAAGCTCACCGCGCCCGAGTGGGAGGCCCTGTGCGATGGGTGCGGAAAATGCTGTCTAAACAAGATAGAATATGAAGATACGGGCGAGGTGGAATACACCCGTGTCGCCTGCCGCCTTTTGGACGGCGACAGCTGTCGCTGTTCCAATTATCCCAAGCGGTTTTCGTATGTTCCCGAATGCGTGCGCTTGAATCCGACAACTTTGTCGCGCGTCGCCTATTGGTTGCCCAGCACTTGTGCCTATAAACGGCTGCACGAAGGGCACAGTCTGCCTGAATGGCACCCCCTGCTGACGGGCGACCCCGAAAGCACTCACAGCAGCGGCAATTCTGTGCGCGGCCAAACCGTGTCCGAAGTCACTGTCGATGAAGATGACTGGGATGACTATCTGTTGGAAAACCCCTGATACGCAAAGGACTAGGTATGTTTTTCACCTCTGACAACGGCTCTGGCGCGGCCCTCGACGTTATGAAAGCCCTTACCCGCGCGAATTCAGGTTTTGCGCGTGGTTACGGCGCAGATGATATCATGACCCGCGTCACCGCACAGGTCCGACATCTGTTTGATGCACCCGAGGCGGCGGTCTATCTGGTGGCCACGGGAACGGCAGCAAATGCGCTGGCACTGGCCAGTTATATTAAACCCTATCACGCGATTTTCGCCCATGCGAACGCCCATATCGCGGTCGATGAATGCGGCGCGCCCGAGTTCTTTACCAATGGCGCAAAACTGATCCCCGTGGCGGGCGATCACGGCAAAATGACCCCTGAAACCCTGACCGCTGCTTTGTCGCGGATCGGTAATGGCGGCGTGCATGGTGTGCAACGCGGCATGATGTCAATCACCAACCTGACCGAGGCTGGCACGGCCTATACTGCCCCCGAAGTCGCGGCCCTAACGGCGCTTGCCAAATCCTATCACCTGCCAGTGCATATGGACGGCGCGCGCTTTGCCAATGCGCTGGTGGCCACGGGGGCCAGCCCCGCCGAGATGACATGGCGCGCCGGCGTCGATGTTTTGTCCTTTGGCGGCACGAAAAACGGCTGCTTGGGCGTTGAAGCCGTGGTGATGTTTGATCCCGCCCACGCGTGGGAATTTGAGCTGCGCCGCAAACGCGGGGGGCATCTTTTGTCCAAACACCGCTATCTTTCGGCCCAATTTGAGGCTTATCTCACCGACGATCTCTGGCTGCGTTTGGCCACCACCGCAAATGATATGGGCACAAAACTGGCCGCAGGCGTCGCCAAACTGCCCGACACGCGCCTGTTGCACCCCGCCCCCGCCAATATGATGTTCACCGAATGGCCGCTTGGCACGAATGCCCGCGCCTTTGCCCGTGGTGCGGCGTTCTATGATATCCCCAGCGCGCGTGAGGGCGCGCGCCTTGTCGCGTCGTGGTCCACCACCGAAGCAGACGTTGAACATCTTCTGACCGCGCTACAACCCTAATCTCCGCCAGTGGTTGCTGCATCAAACTGCCTCCGGCGGAGGTATTTTTATCAGTATGAAAGCGCTTTCATACTGGCCCAAATACCTCGGCGGAAGTTTGGCTTGCCAAACTGGGGGCAGCGCCCCACTGCCCTTGATGCAGCCAGTCAACGGCGGATTGCACACGTTAGAGGAACGCGCGGTTCATCCTATAGCAGACGGCACCGATGCCAGTTTTACGATATACCTGAAAGCGAAGATTGCCATTCAGGTGCCAAACGCAAAAGTTTAGGTGTTCTAGGGTTTAACGCGCTAGCCGACCAATTCCGTCTAGGTCACTGTCTTTCTTGTTGGGATAGAACTGTTTCTTTTCCAACAACTCGTAAAACAGCACTCCGTCAATGCCGCGAATGTCCTTTTTCTTTATTGGCCTCGCCCACATCTCTGTAAAATCTTTGTCGAACTTTCCCTTGGGATTGCGACTTTGAAAATCTTCAATAAACTCAATATCCTGATCAGCCTCTGGGAAAATTGCAATAAAAAGTTGGTCAGTTGCTTCGAAACAATCATAGGCGCAATTCGATGCGCCATCGATGATAAGGACAGTTTTCATTTTGGTGTATCCTGAAACGGTTCTGCCACGATTTGGAATTCGTCCTCATATAAAACATATCCAATGTTCTCGCTTCGAATTAGCTCGATAACATATCCTTGCTCGCGTAATGTCCAAGTCATTTCCCATGCGCGATCCAGCATCTTATCGGCATCTGTGCGAAACCAACTAAGGCCAGTTGTAAACTCACGTCGATAGGCCCCTTTAGAGTTGGATCTTGAAAAGGACGGTGGAACGTTCAAATTGGACTTGAACCAAGTTATGTGTGCTTGGATCTCAACTGCTGCAATAGGATCCACCATTGGGCTGTCAACAGCCTCATAGGCCGCGCAAAAGAAACCACGCCGCGCCGAGATGTGCACAATGAATTTAGGGTGAACAAAGCGAAGAAACAAGGTCTGGGGCCGCTATCAGGTGGTTTATAACCAATCAACTATAGGCGGATCGTGGCGAAAATTTGGCCCCTAACCCCGAACATCCGACAGATGCGCCCAAACGGGCTGATCGGGCACGTGAAGGCGCAGACGATCGCCGACGCGAAATACGCCTTCGCGTTCCACCCAAGCGGTGACACCGCGACGGCCATTGGCTGCGGCTTTGAATTTGGCCCCAAACCCCGCGTGATGCGCCTCAATCGGTTTGGCGGGCAAAACGCAGGGGCGGTTTTCCATGTCAATTGTAAGGGTCGCGCCAGATTCGTTTTGCAGGCGGCTGGAGGGTGGGAGATGGCTGAAATCAGGAATACCTTGCACCACCATCGTCGCGCCCACCAGCGCCCCATCCAGATGCGCCAGCCCCATTTTTGCGGCAATGGCGGCCAAATCCTCGGCCGATAGGATCGAAAATTGCCGCGTGTTGCGGATCGTCGTGCCGCGTTTGTATTGGCTGGTCACACGGCTGTCAGACGGGCGGGTTATACCGCCATGGGCCTCGCCCTCTGGCCCCGAAAACAGCGCGGTGATGTGATCAACCGCTGTGCTTTCAAGGGCGGCATCGCGGTCTGGCACGATCCCCAAATAGGTGATCACGCCATAAAAATCGGTTGGCAAAAGGGCAGGCATAGCAACCTCATCAAAACCCCCCAAAGCGATGCTTTGGGGGGTGTTTCGTTTATGCGGTGGGTTCGGGAGTTGGGTCCGATTTGGGTTTGCGTGGCCGCGTTTTGGGGATCGATACCACCCCCAGATCAGGCCCCATGCCATCATCGGGCGTGTCCAACGGCTGGCCCGCAATCACGCGGCCAATCTGTTCGCCCGTCAGGGTTTCAAATTCCAGCAAACCCTTGGCCAGACGATGCAAATCCTCGGCCTTATCGGTTAGGATTTGTTTCGCGCGGGCATAGCCCTCATCGACGATTTTCTTGACCTCGTCGTCAATCAGCTTTTGCGTGTTGCCCGAATGGCTGGTGCCGCCCGACGACGTCCCAAGAAAGCTTTCGCGTTCATTGGCGTAGTCGACGTTGCCCAACAGGTCCGAAAAGCCAAACTGCGTGACCATCGCCCGCGCAATACGGCTGACCTGTTGGATATCCGACGTCGCCCCCGATGTCACGTTTTCCGCGCCAAAAATCAATTCCTCGGCCACTTTGCCGCCCATAGCCATCGCGATTTTGGATTTGTATTTGGTATAGGTGACAGACAACTGATCGCGTTCAGGCAGACTCATGACCATACCCAAGGCGCGGCCGCGCGGAATGATCGTCGCCTTGTGGATCGGATCATGCTGCGGCACGTTCAGACCGACAATCGCATGGCCCGCCTCGTGGTATGCGGTCAGCTTTTTCTCATCTTCGGTCATGACCATAGAGCGGCGCTCTGCCCCCATCATCACCTTATCTTTTGCCTTTTCGAAATCTTCCATCGTGACGAACCGCCGACCAATCCGCGCCGCCATCAGCGCCGCCTCATTGACCAAATTGGCAAGGTCTGCACCCGAAAACCCAGGACAGCCGCGCGCGATGATGCGCAGATCGACATCGGGGCCAAGCGGCGTCTTGCGGGCATGAACCCCCAGAATTTTCTCGCGCCCCCGAATATCAGGATTTGGCACCTGAATTTGGCGGTCAAAACGACCGGGACGCAGCAGTGCGGGGTCCAGAACATCGGGGCGGTTGGTGGCCGCAACGATGATCACACCCTCATTTGCATCAAAGCCGTCCATTTCCACCAAAAGCTGGTTCAAAGTCTGCTCGCGCTCGTCATTGCCGCCGCCCATGCCGACACCGCGCGCACGGCCCACGGCGTCAATTTCATCGATAAAGACGATGCAGGGTGCGTTTTTCTTGGCCTGTTCAAACATATCACGCACGCGGCTTGCGCCGACGCCCACGAACATTTCCACGAAATCCGAACCCGAGATGGTAAAGAACGGCACGCCAGCCTCGCCCGCGATTGCACGCGCCAACAAGGTCTTACCCGTGCCAGGAGGGCCAACAAGCAAGGCCCCTTTTGGAATTTTGCCGCCCAAACGGCTGAACTTTTGCGGATTGCGCAGGAATTCGACGATTTCTTCCAATTCGTCCTTGGCCTCATCGATGCCAGCGACATCGTCAAAGGTGACGCGTCCGTGTTTTTCTGTCAGCAATTTGGCCCGCGATTTACCAAAGCCCATCGCACCCCCTTTGCCGCCACCCTGCATCCGGTTCATGAAAAAGAACCAGACGCCGACCAACAGGACAAACGGCAGCCAAACAGAGATCAACGACATAATGCCCGAAGGTGTCTGCGGTTTCGCTGTGACCTCAACGCCTTTTGCGATCAGACGTTCGGTCAAGGATGGATCGGTTGGGGCAACAGTGGTCAAATTTTTACCATCCGTTGTCCGCACAGTGACCTGTTCACCGTTCAGCGTGACCGCCTGAACCGTGCCCGTATCAACCATTTTCACAAATTCAGAATAGGTGATGCCATCTGCGCTGCGCGTTGTCCCTGTTCCCCCAAAAAACTGGAACAGCGACAACAGCAAGACGAACATGATGACCCAAAATGCGATGTTTCGTGCGTTGCCCACGAAGATACTCCGTAAAAATGCCGCGGGGCCCTGCGGGCAATGCGGCGATTATCCCTAAGATAGAGATTAGTCGCCGCCTTTCAATGCGATAAGTTCAAATCGTCCAGACAATTGCCCTGCTTTGCGCGGAAAAGCACCTGCGGGGTGTCTTTGGGTGCCATCAAGGGCGTGCCAATCAGGGTTTCATTGTGCCAAACACTGGGCTGCGACAGCAGGGCCATGCGCGGAATGCCGGTATCCCGCCATGCGGACCATTGACGCAACCCCTCTGCAGCCAAAGGCGCGATCTGCATACCTTTGCGCGGATTTGCCACACGCCAGACGTCATCCCAAACCTGATCGGCATCATGACGTTGCAAGGATTTCGTCTCGCGAAAGGCCAAGATATCGCCGCCGTGCAAAATGAAATGGCATCCCGCCAATTGCCCGCCAAGACCCGTATGCAGACGATCACGCAAGGCAACCAAGGCGGGACCGCGCGGGCCATAGTCTTGGGGATGTATCCATGCAATGACCGCTGCCAACAGACGCCGTTGCAAATCCAAGGGAGCGGTGAACATCTGTGGATTGATCCGCAAAATGCCCGCCTGCCCCTTGATATGTTCGCGCATCAGGGCCTGTGCCGCCGCGTCCAGCGCTGCGCGGGCCTGGGACATATGCGCGGCAACATCGGCAAGGCGCGCGCCATCAATCCCCAAAGGAGCCAGCAATTTCAGCGCCTTGCGCACCCGAACGCGGTCAAACCTATCCATCTCGTTTGACGGATCATCAACCCAGTCTGCGTCAATGCTGCGCAGAAACCCGCGCAGATCATCGCGTGCCGTGCCCAGCAAAGGGCGCAGAAATTGAGTGCCAAATTCGTGCCAACTTGGGCGCATCGCGGCCAATCCATCGACCCCTGCGCCGCGCCCCAGACGCATCAAAAATGTCTCGGACACATCATCGCGCGTATGGGCCAAAGCCACCGCTGACAGACCTTGGGCCCAATCTGCCAACAGGCGGCGGCGCGCACGCCTTGCGGCATCTTGCAGATTGCCGCGCTGATCCCATCCCTGCCAGTGCAGCGTCTTATGCGGCACGTTCAGGTCAGCGCAAACACGTGCCACCATGCGCGCCTCGTCCGCAGAGGCGGCGCGCAACCCGTGATCCACTGTCGCCACATGGGGCCGCAAACCTGCGCGATGCACCAGATGCAACATCGCCATGCTGTCGCCACCGCCCGACACCGCCAAACCGATACGTTCCGTCCCCGCAAGCCCCGCGATCAGTGCTTTGATCAGCGCGTCCTGCAGCCCTACTGGCACCCCAGCCCCTGCATGGCCGTCGTGGCATCCAGCGCCTGACCCGATCCCGCGAACCGCTTGCCCACCTCGGCCAAGGTTTGGCAGGCCTCGGGAACCTGACCCAAACTGCCCAAAGCTTGGCCCAGTTTCAACAAAGCTTCGGCCGCAAATTCGCCCTCAGGCTTGCCCGAAAACGCATCCAAATAACTGCGCGCCGCCCCTTTGGTATCATTCACACCTGTCAGGGCGTCGCCACGCTTAAACTGCGCTTCTTGGGTCAAAGGACTGCCAGGATAGGCCTGCAAAAACGCTGCAAACCGATCCGCCGCCCCTTGAAAATCACCCGAGGTCAGCGCCTCCGACGCCTTGTCGAAATCCTTTTTCTCGCCAATCGCCAATTCGGGCAAGTCGGTTGCATCGGTCGGTGCCCCGTCCCCACCCGTGGCGACCGCATTTGGATCAGCGGCGGCGGGATCGCCGCCTAACATCGGCGTCTCGGGCAAGGTGGTCACATCACAGCCCGCCGTCACCTCGCACAGACGATATTCCATATCGCCAATGCGGTTCGTGCCATCGGTCACGACTTTGTTCACCTTAATCTCAACCGCTTCGGCTTGGGATGTCAGCCGCGCAATAGCCGCCTCTATTGCGTCAAGGCGTTGCAGGGCGTCCCCGCCCGCCGCTCCCGTTTGTGCCGCCCCCGATGACACCAATTCGCGTTTCAAGGTGGTGAACTCGGCCATCAATTGGCCAAGTTCGATTTTCAAATCGGCCAACGTCTGCGCTTTGTCTTGCGCCCAAACGGGGCCAGACACACACATCACAAAGGCAAGGGCCAGCCGAATCCGCATTTTACAGCCCACCGCCAACTTGTAGAACTGTCACAGCGCGGCGGTTTTTGGAATAGCATTCCTCATCCGAACAAATCGCAAGGGGGCGTTCCTTGCCATAGGAAATCGTCCGCATACGGGCGGCAGCAACCCCTTGGCTGATTAGGAAATCTTGGACTGCTGCGGCGCGTTTTGCACCCAAAGACAGGTTATATTCGCGCGTGCCCTGCTCGTCCGCGTGACCTTCGATGATCACGGCATAATTAGAATTGGTGTTCAGCCACTGCGCCTGACCCGCCAAAATCATGCGGCCTTGGTCCGAAATCGTCGATTGATCCACGGCAAACAAGACACGATCCCCCACCGTCTGATTAAAATAGGCGGGCGATGCTGGATTTGACGGATCGCCAAGGCCGCCTTGGGTCATGCCCGCGCCGTTTGCGCCATCCGCACCATAGCGGTTGGGATTTTTACACGCAGCAAGGCCCAAGGCCATCACCACAATCAGGATTTTTGTTGTCAGATTCATTGGTTTCGTCCTTTGTTCTTGGCTCGATTGTCTGTGTTATATCAGCTTTTAAGAGGTTTGGGAATCGGGGCAAGATACCCTTTTTATTATGGCAACAAAGGCGACCATGCGGGATCCGACGATGGGCCTTCGGTTACGATCTGGCGCAGGTTACGCCCCGTGACATCCACCGAAAACAACTGCGCCTGCCCTTCGGCCCCCGCACTTTCGCGGGTGAACATGATTACGCGGCCATTGGGTGCCCAAGTTGGCCCCTCATCCAAGAACGACGAGGTCAGCAGACGCTCTTCGCCGCCGTCCGTCATCATCACGCCAATATGAAAACGCCCCTCATTTTGTTTGGTAAAGGCGATCATGTCACCGCGCGGGCTCCAAACTGGGGTGCCATAGCGGCCCTTGCCGTTGGAAACCCGTGTCGCCTCACCACCTACGGCCGACATGATGTAAATCTGCTGCTCGCCCGAACGATCCGATTCAAACACGATCTGACTGCCGTCTGGGCTGAATGAGGGCGCGGTTTCAATGGATGGCGAATTGGTCAATTGTGTCAGTTGCATCGTTGCCAGGTCCAGCAAATACAAATCCGAATTGCCGTCCCGCTCCAAGGCAAAGGCCACGCGATTGCCATCGGGCGAAAATCGCGGCGAAAAGGTCATCGTGCCGGGTTGCTCGCCCAAGGCGCGCACCGCCAAAGTGCCGACATCCATCAGATAAATCTGCGGAAAGCCCGACGCATAGGACGTGAACAAGATCCGATCGCCATTGGGCGAAAAGCGTGGGGCCAAAACAATGCTGGAACTGTCGGTCAGATATTGCACATTCGCGCCGTCGTAATCCATCACAGCCAACCGCTTTTGCCGTTGGTTCTTTGGGCCACTTTCGGCGACGAACACAACGCGGCTGTCGAAATAGGCCCCTTCGCCCGTGATGCGGCTGTAAACGGCATCGGCCACCTTATGGGCCATACGCCGCCATGTGGCTTGGGTACCTGCAAATTGCAATCCATCGCCCAGCTGCTCCCCCGTAAAGACGTCAAAGACACGGAATTTCACGGAAATCTGATCGCCACTGGCCTGCACCGCGCCAGTAATCAGGGCTTGGGTATTAATCGCCTTCCAATCGGCATAGGCAATTGGGGCGTCAAAGCTGGTGATTTGGCTGATATATGCCTCGGCGCCCACCTCGCGAAACAGGCCTGTGCCTTGCAGATCACTGGCAACAACCCGCGCAATATCCGTGGCAAATTGCCCCGCGCCACCTTCGTCGATGAAATTGGGTGCCGCAAAGGGCATGGGTTCAATCTCACCATCGGTAAAGCGGATGGTCAGTTCGGCATGGGCGGGCAGGGTCATCAGCACAAGGGCTGCAATCAGGCGCAATAAGGTCATGTTATCCTCGTGGGAAACGGGGTGAATTCATCTTAACCGCATTCCTGCGGGGTCGAAAATAAGGTTTAGGACATTCCATTGTCCATATTTGTCGGCAGGTAAATCATAACCATTGGCCCCTGCGCAACGCATCACAGCACGTTTGCCGGCTTCAAACGCCTTTTGGGCAGAGGCATCCGATCCGCCCTCATAGCTGGTCATTTCCACCGATGTGGGCTTGCCGGCTTCGGACATCTCAACACGAAGGGTCACAACTGTTCGCATCGCCTCGGATGAAAGTTGCCCAACGTTCCAGCATTTGTTGATGGCAATACGCAGACCTTCGACCTCTGATCCCGACATGGGCGGGCCTTCGGGCAGGTTTTGGCCCGCACCTGTGTCGGTCGCGGGCGCATCCGTTGCCTCGGCCAAGGCGGCGGCTATGGCATCCGCAGCAGCCTGATCTGTCGCAGGATCTGGGGCAGCATCAGCGGGCAGATCGACAGGTTTTTCAACGGGTTTTTCAATCGGTTTTTCGGGCCGCGCTTGCGGGCGGCGCGACGATGTTGGGGCCAGTTGCGGCGCATCGACTTTCGTATCAACCGCTTCGGTCACGATCACAGGTGCCGCCTCTTGGGGTGAGGCGGCGGGTTTATTTTCGGTCACGACGGGCGCATCAGGGGCTGCTTGATCGCTAACCGCGGGGGTGGGCGTATCAGCGATTTCGGGCGTGTCGGTTTTGTCATCAACGGGCACGGCGGCAACCCGATCAATCGGACGGGGTTTTGCGGGCGTGGGGCTGTCGGGAACGGGAATGGGTTGTTCCTGTGCCGCAAGGGGCGCGGTCGGCGTTGGCGCCTCAAGCGGTTGGGCGACAGGGGCCACAGGGGCGGTTTGCGGCGCATCGGGTTGGGGTTTCGGTGCGGGTTTGGGTTTTGGCGCAACTTTCGGCTTATCGTCGGGCTTGTCCGCCTTGGGTGCGCGGGCCTCTAGCCCCTTAAGCTGGGCATCCGTAATCAACGAAACGCTGGCCGCCTCAATCGGGGGCGGCACATCGTTGGAGAAAAAGAAATCCCCCAGCGCGATCCACAAGATCAGGCCGACGTGCAATCCCGCAGAAAGACGCGTGCCGCGATCCACTAATTCCCGCCCATCGCTGACCCGCCCGCATCCGTCACAAGGCCGATATTGTTAAATCCACCCGCATTCAGCGCGCCCATCACCGCTGCCACGCGCGCGTAATCCAGCGCCCCATCAGCACGCAGAAATACCTTATCAGAGGTGCGTTCTGCGGCAATTGCCCGCAGCTTTGGGATCATCTCTGCATCCGACACGGCGGTGTCTTGGATAAAAATCGCACCTTCTGCGGTGATTGAAATCGTCAATGGCGGCTCTTGCTCGTCTGGCATGGCCTTGGCGGCGGTATCGGGTAATTTGATCGGCACGCCCACAGTCAGCATAGGGGCGGCCACCATAAAGATAATCAACAAAACCAACATCACGTCCACAAACGGGGTAATATTAATCTCGGACATCACGGCACCGCCACGGCCACCGCGCCCGCGCCGACGCGATCCGCCTGATTTTTTGATAACGCCGCCCGCCATTATGCGTCCAACTGGCGCGAAAGAATGGTGGCGAATTCATCAGCAAATGCCTCATATCCGCCGACAATCTTTTCGGAATCCGCGTTCAATTTGTTATAGAACACCACCGCAGGAATGGCGGCAATCAGACCGATTCCCGTCGCCAACAGCGCCTCGGCAATACCTGGGGCCACGACGGCCAAGGATGTGTTTTGCGACACGGCGATTTGTTCAAAACTGTGTTTAATCCCCCAGATCGTGCCAAACAGACCGATGAAAGGCGCGGTCGAACCCGTGGTTGCCAGAAAACTAAGGCCGCCATTCAGCATTTCGACTTCGCGTGAAATCGCGACGTCCATCGCCCGATCAATCCGCGCCTGCGCACCCGCTATTAGCCCACCATCTTGGCGATGTGAACGACGCCATTCCAGCATCCCCGCCGAGAAAATCTTTTCCGACGCGCCCCTTGGGTCGCCGCCAATTTTTTCGAACAACTCATCCAGCGGCTCTCCCGACCAAAAGGCCGCATCAAACACTGTGGACTCGCCCCGCGCACGGCGGAACAACATATGTTTGCGGAAAATGATCGACCAAGACCAAAAGGACATGATCATCAGCCCGATCATGACGATCTGCACAACAAAGGTTGCGCGGGCAAAAAGTGCGAGCAGCGAGAAATCAATCTCCTGCGCGGCGGCAAGTGTTTCAGTGTTCATAGCGCCTGCTCTGGTTTGGGGGCATTTGCCCGTCCGTTTGGCCGATCTATACAGGGATTGGAAACAATTTGCCAAGACTTTGCATCTTTCGGGCGAATTGTTGCCGAAATACCTTAGATTGCAGCGCGCAGGGCGGCAGGTAACCGCAGGGCTTGTCCGTTTGCGCCAACAAACACCAAAGTGACTTTGGCCGCAAACAACCGATCTGGCCCGCGCCAGACATCTTGGGCCAAAACCAACCGCGCGCCTGTCCCCGCAATCACCGCAGTTCGGACCTGTAAAACATCGTCAAAACGCGCGGCGCGCAGGTAATCCGCCTCAAGGTGCCGCACGGCAAAGGCGGCCCCCATTTGCGATTTGATCTGCACCTGATCCAAACCCAAATCACGCACCCATTCGCTACGCGCGCGCTCAATGAATTTCAGGTAATTGGCGTAATAGACGACACCGGCAAGATCGGTATCCTCATAGTATACCCGCAGATCAAAGCTGTGTTGCATCTATGCCCCCAAGGTCGCCCTAGGATCAATCTAAGTCTTTTTCAACATCGCCTGCAACTGGCGCGCCACTTTTCCCATCTGTTCCGCCATCAGACTCGACGCATCCGCAAGTCGCCCCACCTCACGCGCGACAACAGAAAAACCTGCGCCCGCATCGCCTGCCCGTCCCGCCTCAATGCGGGCATTGATCGCCAAAATCCGTAAGGTTTTCAATATATCTATGATCGGCAAACTAGAGTTGACCAACAATGACGACTTTTCTGCAATGGTCCCAAGTAGCAAAAGATTGGCGATATCCGACAACTTTCGGGCGTCGGAATCAATCACCAACCCCTCTAGATACAACAACTTGTCGCCATCAAACACGCCGCCGCCCGTTTCATGCACCCATTTTTCGGAACCATCCGCCCGCATCACGCGGTAATCCACATTCCAATTGCCGCGCCGATCCAGCGCATCCTCGACTTGTTTGCCAACGGGTTCCACATCATCGCTGTGCATAATGCCTGTATAGGATCGCTGGATCGGCCCCAGAAAATCAAAGGCGTCATAACCCGTTAGACCCAAAACATCACCGCGCATAAAGATCATCGCATAATTGGCATCATTATTGCAGCGAAAAACGAACCCACTCAGGCGGTCAACGATACTGGCAAGGATTTCAACATCCTTTGGTTTATCAATTTCTGACATCATCAATCCAAAGCCGAATGATTTGATTTAGTCCAAAACTGGTAAAGATTTGGTTGTCAAAATAGACAAAATCACGCTGTTTTCTTGTTGGGCGGCAAGTTTTCCTTGCACGCTTAGACCATAAACGCCGCGACTGACATTCACAAACCAGCCCGCATAATTATCACGCAAAATCTGGGTGGCACGGGCCACACCTGTCATTTTCGCCACCTGCGCCCCGCGCGTTGCCCCCTGCTGCATCGCCCATAGACAGCGCAACGTATCTTGGTGATAGGCGGTGACGCGTTTGACACCGGTGGTGCCGCCCGTGTTCGGATCCCCCAAACGGCGGTCAAATTCGCGCAACAGTCGTCCCGCACGATTGGTATTTTTGCGCGGGAGGTAAGGGGCGGGGTCCAAATGCGCCTCGACCACGCCATCGCGCACCGCCAGCAACCCCAAACCCAGCCGTCGACACAATGCCACAATATCCTTATATCGCGCGGCCCACCCCTTGGGGCCAAGCGGCACCGCAAGGTAAACATCGTCAAACATCCCTTGCCGCGCGACGCCCTGCATGACCAAAGACAGCGAGAATGTGGTTTTCATTTCCACAATCAGCGCAGGTTCATCCCCCCTCCGCGCCATAATATCACAAGCGCCAATTTCTGATTTGACCGTATAGCCCTGCCGTTCAAGATAGGACTTGAGGGGGGGATAAAGATCAGCCTCTTTCATATCCGCGCCAGAATGCGCAAGGCGTGGGACGGATCGCGCGCGACAACAGGCATATGCGGCCCATAGGCGGCGCAGATCACTGCCGCAATATCAGGACGCACAACCGCAATCCCGTCCAAGGTGGCCAAAGGTTTGATGCGATCAGACCAAAGGCAAATCACCTGAACTGCCTGCGACAGGGCGATATCCGCGGCAGGCAGGGCCGACAGATGCGCGTCCATTTTTAGGAACACGAAGGCCGCCTTGATCGCTCCCTGCGCGTCAAATCGAAAGCTGCGGTATTGATTGGCATCTGCAGCCTGCAGCCTGTCGCAAACCCCCATCAAATCGGGTATCAGACGATCCATATTCGGCGTTGCGGTCAATTCCGCCCAATCTTGAAGGAAAAACACCATCAAATTAGCCCCAAGTTCTGGGTCCGTCTCGGCCATCTTATGGCCTGCCAGCACTACAACCGCCTCAATCGCGGCCTTGACCATGACAAGGGTATCGTCCGCAACGCCAAAGACCACAGGCACAATGGGCCGCCCCCAGCGCGCGAAAAGATAGCTGCCGTCCGCCCGTGTAAACAGGCGCGCGATGTCCTGTTCAGTCATTTTTTCTTGCATCCCTAACCCTCAAACAGATCAGATTGCCCTGCGGGTTTGGGCGCATCCAACCCCAAATGCCGCCAAGCCCGCGCCGCCAGCATCCGCCCGCGTGGCGTGCGCTGAATCAGTCCTTGTTGCAGCAGATAGGGTTCAATGACTTCCTCGACAGCATCGCGCGCCTCACTTAGGGCGGCGGCGATGGTTTCGACACCAACAGGCCCGCCGCCGTAATGTTCGGCCAGCAGCAACATATAGCGTCGATCCGCCCCGTCCAACCCGATGGTATCAACCCCCAAACGGGTCAGGGCGCGGTCAGCAATCGCCTTGGTCAGGCGGCCGTCGCCCTCAACTGTCACGAAATCCACAACGCGTCGCAGCAAACGGCCCGCAATACGCGGCGTTCCCCGCGCACGGCGCGCAATTTCACGGGTGCCATCTGGATCAGAGGCAATTCCCAATAACCGCGCGCCGCGCGTTACAATCAAATCCAACTCGTCCTCGGTGTAAAATTGCAAACGGGTCGGAATGCCAAACCGATCCCGCAGGGGCGTGGTCAACAGCCCCAACCGCGTCGTGGCCCCCACCAACGTAAAGGGCTGCAAATCAATCCGCACCGTGCGCGCCGCTGGCCCCTCACCTATCACCAAATCCAGCGCGAAATCCTCCATCGCGGGATAAAGCACCTCTTCAACCACGGGCGAAAGGCGGTGAATTTCGTCAATGAACAAAACGTCATTGGGTTCCAGATTGGTCAGAATTGCCGCCAAATCGCCGGGTTTGGCCAAAACGGGACCAGAGGTCATGCGAAACCCCACTCCCAATTCCCGCGCCATGATCTGCGCAAGGGTGGTTTTTCCCAATCCCGGTGGGCCATGAAACAACGTGTGATCCATCGCTTGGCCCCGCATCTTGGCCGATTCGATGAAAATCGCCAAATTCGCCCGCGCCTCGGCTTGGCCAACAAAATCCGCCAGAACCTGAGGGCGCAAAGCGCGGTCTAGGTCTTCGGGCAGGGCCTCGGGGCGTAATGTGGGGTCTGATGTCAATTTTTGTTCAACCCCCCTGATATGCGCGTCGCAAGACGTTCTTTCCACGAACTTTCACGGATCACAACATCTTCCATGACAGCATTGGGCGCAAGCAACTCAAGGATCGCAAACCTAAAATCACTTGGGTCGCGTTTGGCCAGTTCCACTGTCACGCCCGTATCTTGCCCCACATGGGCCCGCCAGCGGCCAAGGATGTTTTCCGCGCCATAGGCCGACCCGACATAGCCCGCGCCATCCGTGGTATCGACAATGTAATAAACTCCCCGCCATTGCGACAGCTTGTCAGCCCAAGCTTGGGGAATGGTCAAGATGCTGTGCTGATCCATCACCAGCACGTCCCAGTTCGGCAACGGCGGAATAAACCGCGCCTCGTGTTCAATGCAAATGATGGGAAGGACGCAATTTTCTGCCAACCGCACATAGGCGCGGCCCGTGGGGCGGGGCACGATCAGACGCCCTTTTAGGGCCGCGAAATCTGCTAACAATTCCAGATCAAATATCGCACGACCCTCACCATCCTTATTGTCAAAAAAGCTCAGGTTTTCACCCGTGATCTTTTCGGCCAAGACGCGGCGTCGTGGATCCATTGCCAAATCAGCATAGCTTTGGTGCGTCCATCCCCGAATCCGGTAAAGCCCCACAAACCGCCCTTCGCCTAGGTCGTTGACCACAAAACTTGCTGCAAATTTGCGCGCCCTCAGCGTCGCCTCTGGCCCTTTGGGGTGATTGTCTTGATACAGTTCAAACAGATCGGGATGATCGCTCACCACGGACAATAACGCGCCGCGCTGACCTGCAGCGGACGGCTGATGCAGCATCACGGCCACATCGCGCAGATCGAACCCCGCCCCACGCAAAAGGTCGTTGAATTCCATCCGTTATCCCTTTGGTGCCAGCAGTTTCAACGCCGCGCGGATGAGGGTGGCGGTGTCGGCGTCGGGTTGCGCGGCGGATATTGTGGCCACAGCCGCCGCCGCGTCGCCTTGGCCGTATCCAAGATTGATCAGTGCCGACAGGGCATCAGCGACGGATCCTGCACGGGCATTTGTGGGGGCAGGCTTTGGCAAGGCGGTCGTTACAATATCCTCAATCACCACGCCATCGGTCGTTGTCGGCGCGGACAGGCTGACGCCTGCGGCCATCATGCCAGGTGCTTTGGATTTCAATTCCAAGATAACCCTTTGCGCCAGTTTTGGCCCCACGCCAGGTGCCGCCTGAATGGCGCGTTGATCACCCAAGGCAATCGCCCGTGAGACGCCATCCGCCCCCAGCGTGCCCATCATCGCCAAGGCCGCCTTGGCCCCAACGCCCTGCACCGTTGTCAGCAATTTATGCCATTCCTTGTCCAGCATCGTCGCAAAGCCGAACAGCTGCAGCAAGTCCTCGCGCACAACAAGATCGGTGAACAAAGACACAGCCTCGCCCACAGACGGCAAACTGGCCAATGTGCGATCCGACACAAAAACGATATAGCCCACCCCGCGCACATCGATCAAAACATGATCCGTGCCACGCCAGTCCAACCGACCCGATATCTTGCCAATCATAGCGACGCCTTTCGCAAGGTTGCAGACCTGAGGGCCGCATCCAACCGCCCCGCCGATTGCAGGTGATGCGCATGGCAAATCGCAATCGCCAATGCATCCGCCGCATCCGCCCCCGCAATCACAACCCCCGAAAGTTGTACCTTGACCATATGCTCCACCTGCCCCTTATCCGCATGGCCCACACCAACCACAGTTTTTTTAACGGCGTTGGGGGCATATTCCCCCACAGTCAGGCCAAACTGCGCAGGCACCAACAGGGCGATCCCCCGCGCTTGGCCCAGTTTCAATGTGGCAACCGCGTCTTTGTTGACAAAAGTATGTTCCACCGCCGCCGCGTCGGGTTGATATTGGGTCAGCACGGCGGTCAGTTGACGGTGCAACGACAACAGGCGCAGCGCCAAATCCTCATCGGCAAGCGTATGACAAATGCCATTGGCGACATGGGTCAGACGCGATCCTGCGACATCAATCACGCCCCAACCCAGGTTGCGCAACCCCGGATCAATCCCCAAAACCCGCATCCCCGCCCCTTTTATTTTGCTTACCCCTGAAATAGCACGAAAAGAGAACATCCGCCAAGGTGAATTTCAACGCTGGACTTTTGCCCACGATTCTTGCAGATTATTTTGCAAGTGCAGCAATTCGACTTTTGACCAGCTTAAACCGACATTTTCGGGCAAAGTTTTCAAAACGCCCAAAAAATAGTGGCAAAATTATGAATTTGGCTATGCATTGAGCGCAATGCGGGAATGCGTTTACCCCCATTGCTTCGCACCTGCAGCAAGACTAGATCAGCGTCATCAGACAATTTGGTCTGCCACCCCTTTGAAAGGATTACCGCCATGGCCTCTTACGAGACGTCCCGCGCGGCGCCGTTTGGTGCCATCTCGATTTTCCGCGCAGTGCAATCTGTGTCTGAAACCCCCGCGAATTTTACGGCTTGGAACAATGGCCGCAAAACGCGCAAGGCGTTGAATGCCCTGTCCAACCGCGAGTTGGACGACATTGGCCTTTGCCGCGCTGACATTGACCAAATCGGTCGCTAATCTTGTCGAGATCATAAAAACCGCAAGCACAGGCTTGCGGTTTTTATTTTGGCAACGGGTCTGGCATATAACGGCTTGCCAATCTTTGAATTTCGAATTTGACATCGGTAAATGCTTTGGCAACCCATAGCGTTATCGGGTCTGGATGCATGACATAGGCGATGACCTGATCTTGTGGGGCATCACTGGCCACAAATGGCATCAGGGTTGTGCGATAGCGGTCTGGACCGACATAGGCCAGCAGTCCAGCCTTCATCACAAACAGCAAGCCAACCACAAGGACCAGCGCAAAGGCGCGTCCGCCGCCCTGCCCAGCACGTCGTTTGCGTCGTGCGACGCCACCAACTGTGCCCTTGGCCTGAAACACCAGACCCTTTTTGCGCGCGGCCTCATAGGCCTGCACGCGCGATTGGAAATTCGAAGGGGGGGGTTGTTTTTTCTTAAACATCGCGTCTCCTTGCCCAAGCCTAGCAAAAATGCCGGCTTGGCGCAAGAAAACCGATCAAATCCGCCGCATAACCAAGGCCGACCACTCGCCCAAATCTTCGCGCGCCTGTGGTGCAAAACCAGCGGCAATATAGGCATTTGTGATCGAATCGGCTTGGGTGACCAAAAGGCCCGACAAAATGATCAAGCCATTTTGCGCCAAATGTTGCGCCATGGGTTCGGCCAGTTCGACCAACGGCCCCTTTAGGATATTGGCGAAAACCAAATCATAAGGGGCCGCTTGGGCAAGTCGGGGATGGGCAAAACCCGCCGCCTCTAGACAATCTATGCGCCCCTCAAGGTTGTTAATGGCAACATTGGCGCGGGCGACATCCACGGCCACCTCGTCAATATCGGATGCGATCACCAAAGCATTTGGCAAAACTGCCGCAGCTGCCAGCGCCAGCACCGCCGTGCCACAGCCAATGTCGGCAACCTTGGCAGGGGTAAATCCCTGATCGATCAAACGATCAAACGCCCGTAGACACCCCAATGTCGTGCCGTGATGGCCCGTGCCAAAGGCAACCGTTGCCTCAATCTGCAAGGCCACGCGGCCCGCGGGCACCTTATCGGCATCATGACTGCCGAACACAAAGAACCGCCCCGCCTCGACAGGCGACAACTCGCGGCGCACGTGTGCGACCCAATCAATTTCAGGCAATTCCGACAAGACAAACGGCTTGGCGCCAAACGCCATCGCCAACAACTCCAGCACAGCCGTATTGGGCTGTTCAAGAAAATAGGCCCCCACTTCCCATAGTCCCGAATCGTCTTCAATCTCAAACACCCCAACCCCCGTGGGTTCGGGTTCCATTTTCTCAATGGCTTCGGCCAGTCCATTGGCGGCATCTTCGCCAACAAGGGTCGTCAGGGCGGTAAAGGTGGGCATTTTTTATCCGTTATTTGGGCGGCTGGATTTGGCCAAGCCGCAAGAAGATATAGTGGTTATTGGCGGTAAACACCGCCGCGTTGCGCGCGGTTTCAAACAATCGCAGGTTCAATCTTTTGCGGCGCTGTGCGGGAATCATCCATGCCAGTATGCGGCGCAAAAACCAGCGTAATAGCGGACGTTTGCGGCCTAACTCAATGTCTGTGGCCAAAATTCCGCGCCCCAGCACATTAAACAGCGCCTGTTCAACATCAACAGAGGGCGCGACCGCCGCAGTAACATCCTCTTCGGCAAGAATCGCCAAGGGTTGCTCGGCCAAAATCTGACGAAACCGCGAAAGCACATGACCGCCGCCACAAATATGCCGATCCGCCGCCGTCAAAAAAGCATCTGTCCGAAAACAGTCGCCAATTAGGATTTCACCCAAAGGATTCAAAAGGCTGTGCGCCTTTGTTAAGGCAATTTCTGGCGGAATATACTGAAAGCTTTCCGAAAAAAGACACAGATCAAAACCCCCGTCCGACTGCAAATCCTGAAAGGTGCATTCGTGCACAACCGCGTCAGGCGCGTTCGCCCGACAGCGACCCGCCAAAAACGCCGACGGCACCACGATTTCCACAAAATGGCCCAGTGCGATCAGGTTTTTCGCCGTCTCGCCCGCGCCACCACCAATATCAAGAATGCGCAACCCGCGACGGGCAGGCAAATAGCCGAACAATTTGGCCGAATAGGCGTGTTGGGCGCGGCCAACGTTGCCCGCGCTGACATCCAAGCCCGTCCATAGACCGTAATGCAGATGCTCTGTCCCCGTCAGCCAGCGCGACAAAGCAAGCGCCGTGTCCAGCCCGATGGCCTGCGTGTCAATCCTTGCCTTGGTCAAAATACTCTCCTGCCGACCGCTGCTTGTGAGTAGCGGAAGCACAATATCTTATCAAGCGCTCGCTTGAGTGACCCCCAAACCGATTGGACAGGCGACACCCGTGCCGGCAATCCCGCAATATCCATCGGGATTCTTTGCCAGATATTGCTGGTGGTAGTCTTCGGCATAATAGAACGTTGGAACGGGCAGGATTTCTGTCGTAATCGCTGGATAACGCGCCTTAGCCAGCAATATGCCGTAGGCCCGCTTTGATGCCTCTGCCGCCGCGATCTGATCGTCCGAATAGGCATAAATCCCAGATCGATAAGTAGACCCGACATCATTGCCTTGGCGCATACCCGTGGTCGGGTCATGATTTTCCCAAAACACCGTCAGCAATTGGGCAAAACTGATGATGGCGGGATCAAAAATTACGCGCACGACCTCATTGTGACCTGTCATCTGTGTGCAGGTTTCTTGATAGGTCGGATTGGGCGTAAAGCCGCCCGCATAGCCGACCATCGTCAGATAGACGCCCGGGATTTGCCAGAAAATCCGCTCAACGCCCCAAAAACAACCCATGCCAAACATAGCCTGTTCCATGCCCGCAGGCACATCGGATTTCAGGTCAATGCCAGAAACGAAATGCGTTTTGGCGGTGGACAGCGGCGCAGGACGCCCTGGCAAAGCATCCTCTGGGCGCACCATTTCCATTTTGCGACGGTTTATCAGGAACATTCGGACCTCCTTGGTTATCGCCAATATAGCGGTCACAGTCGGTTTGGCAAAGCCCGTTCACGAAAAGCTGTTGGTCTGTAACCTGGGCCCCAGTGCCGCGCAGAAGGGGGCTTTGCGCCCCCGCGCCACAAAGTGGCTCACCCCCGCAGGATATTTGGACAACGAGGAAGGGGGGGAGTATTGGCGAAAATACGCGTGGGGGGCGATGTGAGGCGGAACCGCAGGCTAGTAAAAACTTTGCGGATCGATATCGACCGACAGGCGGATGTTGCTGGGCAGTTTAAGTTGCGCCAGCCATGCGGCAATCGCCCCCTGAAGGGCGGTCGATTTGTCCGCCTTGATCAGCAGGCGCACGCGGTGACGGCCACGCACACGCGCAACAGGTGCCGGCGCAGGTCCGTAAACTTGCGCGCCAATCGCCCGCAGGGGGCCATCGCGGCGGGCCAGTTCCGCGCCAAAGTCGAATAATGCCCCAACATCGGGCGACGACAGGATGATCCCCGCCATGCGACCATAGGGGGGCACGCCTGCAAGGCGGCGTTCTTCCGCCTCAGCGCGCCAAAACGATTCCTCATCCCCGCCCAAAATGGCGCGGATCACGGGGTGGTCGGGTTGGAATGTCTGCAATAAGGCCGCCCCCACCTTATCGGCGCGCCCTGCCCGACCTGCCACTTGGCGCATCAGTTGAAAGGTGCGCTCGGCGGCGCGCATATCTGATCCTTTCAATCCAAGATCTGCGTCAATCACACCGACCAGTGTCAGATTGGGAAAGTTATGCCCTTTGGCCACGATTTGCGTGCCAATGATGATATCAGCGCCGCCCTCGGCAATGATCCCGATCTGTTCCTTGAGCGCACGGGCCGACCCGAACAGATCCGACGACAGCACCGCCAGACGCGCATCGGGGAACTTGGCCGTCACTTCTTCGGCCAGACGTTCGACACCTGGTCCCACAGCGGCCATTTTGCCAGACGCTTTGCAGGCGGGACATTCGACGGGCACAGGTTTTGTCGCGCCACATTGATGGCATTGCAAGCGGCCCAAAAAGCGATGTTCGACCATGCGCGCATCGCAATCATCGCAGCCCACTTGATGCCCACAAGCGCGGCATAAAGTGATCGGCGCATATCCGCGGCGGTTCAAGAACAGCATAGATTGCTCGCCCCGCGACACCCGCGCCGCGACTTCGCGCGCCAAATGCGGGGAAATCCATTCGTTATTGGCCAAAGTTTGGGTGCGCATATCAATCGCGGACATGGCGGGCAATTCCGCCGCCCCAAACCGCGCGCCCAGATCAAGGCGGGTGTATTTACCGGCCATCGCATTGGCCCAAGATTCCAAGCAGGGCGTGGCCGAGGCCAGAACAATCGGCACACCCAGAATTGACGCCCGCAGCACCGCCATATCGCGGGCATTGTAAAACACGCCTTCCTCTTGTTTATAGGAAGTGTCATGTTCTTCGTCGACCACGATCAGCCCCAGATTTTGGAACGGTAAGAACAGCGCTGAGCGCGCGCCGACAACCATCTGCGCGCCGCCCTGTCCCACCATGCGCCACAGTCTGCGCCGCTCGGTCATGGTCACACCCGAATGCCATTCGGCGGGACGGGCACCAAACCGCGTCTCAACCCGTGCCAGAAAATCCGCCGTTAGACTGATTTCAGGCAGCAAGATCAGCGCCTGACGCCCCCGCGCCAAACATTCGGCGACAGCGTCCAGATACACTTCGGTCTTGCCAGACCCTGTGACCCCGCGCAACAAAACCGCGCCAAAGCCACCCGCCCGCACGCGACCCACCAAATCAGCAGCGGCAGCAATCTGATCGCCTTGCAAATCCTGATGCGGCAAAGACGCAAGCGGTGGATAGGGCAGGTCGCGCGGTGCATCGCGTTCGGCCAAAACACCCAGTTTCACCAGACCCTTGACCACCGCAGGGCCGCAAGCCGCCTCTTCGGCCAGTTCGCGCAAGGTCACAGGTGCCGACCCAAACCGCCGCAAGGCCTCGATCACGCGAAACCGCGCTTCGGTCATCTGATTGGGAACGGGGCCAACCAAGACATAGGTTTTGCGCATGGCAGGCGGATCGCCCAAGCCCGGCGCACGCGTCGCAAGTCGCAGCATGGCGGCCAGTGGCGTCAGCGTGTAATCCGCCGACCGCATCAAAAACTGTCGCAATTCGGCCCGCATCGGTGCTGCATCCAAAACCCGCGTCACTGACCTTATTTTGGCGGGATCATATCCCCCTGCGCCTGCGGCCCAAATCACCCCAATCACCCGACGCGGCCCCAAAGGCACCTCGACAAAATCCCCCAGACCGCAGCCGCCTTCGGGCGCGCGATAGTCCAGAATGCGGTCCAAAGGCTCGGTCAAGAGCACGCCAACCAGTTCATCCGCCTGAAACACCCGCTCGGCTGTCATAGCACCTTTCCCTTGGCCCGTCTTTTGAGGTAAACCCTGACAACAGCACCTACAACCGTCCAAAGGACCAATGCCATGAAATTCTTTGTCGATACCGCCGATGTTGCCGCAATTGCCGAATTGAACGATTTGGGCATGGTCGATGGCGTGACCACCAACCCGTCGATCATCCTAAAATCGGGCCGCGATATTCTGGAGGTGACGAAAGAAATCTGCAGCATCGTCTCTGGTCCCGTATCCGCCGAAGTGGTGGCCACCAAGGCCGAAGATATGATCGCCGAAGGCCGCAAATTGGCAGGGATCGCCCCCAACATCACCGTCAAGGTGCCCTTGACATGGGACGGGCTAAAAGCCTGCAAAGTTCTGTCGGGCGAAGGCAAGATGGTCAATGTCACCTTGTGTTTCAGCCTAAATCAGGCCCTGATCGCCGCAAAAGCAGGGGCCACGTTCATTTCGCCTTTTGTGGGGCGTTTGGACGATATCAATCTGGACGGGATGGATTTGATCGCCGATATCCGCCAAGTTTACGACAACTACGGGTTTGACACGCAAATTCTCGCGGCCTCGATCCGCACCGTCAACCATATTTCGCAATGCGCGCTGGTGGGCGCAGATGTCATCACCGCCCCCCCCGCCGTCATCAAATCGCTTGCCAATCACATCCTGACCGATAAAGGTCTGGAACAATTTGAAAAAGACTGGGCAAAGACAGGCCAAAAAATACTCTAAGAGGTTTATATGATTGATCAGGATTTTCGCGATCGCATTCTATCAGCGCCTGAAAAGTTGCTGGATGACCACGATGTGATGAAGGCCCTGATGCGCGCAAGCGAGGCGCAGGCAGGCAATAACATTGTCGACCTGCGCGGACTTGCGATGGACAAGCTAGAGGATCGGCTGGAAAAACTGGAAGAAACCCATCGCTCGGTGATCGCGGCGGCCTATGAAAACCTTGCAGGCACCAACCAGATTCACCGCGCCATTCTGGAACTTTTGGATCCGCTGACATTTGAAGAATTTCTCGAGGCTTTGGCAAGCAAAGTTGCCACAGCGCTCAAGGTTGATTGCGTGGCATTGGTGCTTGAAACAGAACAGGCCGCGCCCAAGATGCCAATCAGTCCGATTTTAAGGATCACTGAACCTGGTTTTGTGGCAGGCTACATTTCGGGCGCAAGGTCTTCAACGCGCCCCGTTGTTCTGCGTCAAGTTCAGCCAGAGAACGGCGCGCTTTACGGCGAGGCGGCGGCATGGGTGCGATCCGAGGCTGTGATGCGACTGGATTTCGGTCCACGCCGCCTGCCAGGAATGCTGATCTTGGGTGCCGAAGATCCGCATCATTTTAAGCCGAACCATGGCACCGACTTGCTTAGCTTTTTCGCCGCCGTGTTTCAGCGCACCATGCGGCGTTGGCTGTCATGACAGGCGCAATGCTGTCGGCATGGTTGGATCATTTGCGCGGGGTCGATGGGGTGACTGACCACACGCTTCGGGCATACCAACATGACGTTGCAGGGTTTTTGGGATTTTTAACACAATATCACGGTGGCGAAGGATCGTTGCCCAACGCAACCGACTTGCGCGCATGGATGGCGCAGCGCCGTAAAGAAGGTCTATCTGCCCGCAGTCTTGCCCGCGCGCTTTCAGCTGTCAAAGGATTTGTCGCCTGGACCGCTGATGCCCAAGGGGGTAACGCCAGTCTGGCCCTATCGGCGCGCAGCCCCAAACATCGCCGCAAACTGCCCCGCCCGTTGTCCGAAGTCGGCGCACGTGCGATGCTGGACACTGTAGGCGATTATGCGCGCACAGATTGGATTGCTGCCCGCGATACAGCGGTTCTAACGCTGCTTTATGGGTGCGGTCTGCGGATATCAGAGGCCGTGGGCTTGACGGGCGGTGATGCCCCCCTGCCCGACGTTCTGCGCATCCTCGGTAAGGGCGACAAGGAACGCCTGATCCCCACCTTGCCCGTTGCCCGCGCCGCCGTCGCCGAATATTTGCGGCTTTGCCCCTATGATTTGGCCCGCAATGCCCCTTTGTTTCGCGGTTCACGCGGTGGGGCGCTGAACCCGCGTCTTATTGCGCTGGTGATGGAAAAGGCGCGGGGCCAGTTAGGCCTACCCCCATCTGCCACGCCCCACGCCTTACGTCATAGTTTCGCGACACATTTGCTGTCTGCGGGGGGCGATCTGCGCATGATCCAAGAATTGCTGGGCCATTCCAGCCTTGCCACCACCGAGGCCTACACCGCCGTCGACACAGCCCGCCTGATGCAAGCCTATTCAAAATTTCATCCCCGCGCCTAACCCCGCTGCCTATCCCCATATCTCATCCGCAACGCATTTCTGCCACGTCTAACCACTTGCAAATTTCTGAAACTTAGCCGAACAAGACGCATGAACATCCGCATCAAAGCTCTTTCTGTCCACCTTTTGACCGCCACAGGCGCGGTCTTGTCAATGTTTGCCATGCTGGCCGCCGTCGAAGGCAAATGGAGCTTGATGTTCCTATGGCTGGTCTTTGCACTCTTCGTCGATGGCATAGACGGTCCCTTGGCGCGCCGCTATGATGTTGAAACCAATTGGCCCACCTACGACGGCGTGCTGATGGATTTGATTGTCGATTATCTGACCTATGTATTCATACCTGCCTATGCTTTGTTCAAATCAGGGCTGCTCGGCGGTATGGCGGGTTGGCTTGCTATCATCGCAATCGTCTATGGTTCGGTCGTCTATTTCGCCGACACGCGCATGAAAACCCAAGACAAAAGTTTCTCTGGTTTTCCGGCCTGCTGGAATATGGTGGTGCTTGTCTTGTTTGCCGTCACCCCGCCGCCCATGGTGACCTTGCTGATCGTGGTCGCGCTGACAGTCGCTATGTTTTTGAACCTGAAATTCATCCACCCCACCCGCACCAAACGCTGGCGCAACCTGTCCTTGCCAATCTCTTGCGCTTGGGTGTTTTTTGCGGCTTGGGCTGCCTCGGTCAATTTTGCCGAAGGCACTTGGGCGCATTGGGGTCTGATTGCAACCTCGATTTATCTTTGCCTTGCCGGCATTGCGCAGCAGATTATCCCAGTGCGTCAAAACAACTGACCCCTTCTTGGTTGTCCAAATATCCCGGGGGAAAGGCGAAGCCGTGGGGGGCTGCACCCCCATTGTGGCGCCGATTGGCCTAAATCCGCGTGATCATGACGCCCGCCACAATCACCATTGCCGCAATTGCCTTAGATCTGGTGATCTTCTCTCCAAAAACCAGCCACCCCAACAAGACGGCAAACAAAATGCTTGTCTCGCGCAGCGCTGCCACGACAGCAATCGGCGCTTGGGTCATCGCCCAGACAGATATTGCATAAGCCCCATAGGATGCCGCCGCCGCGAACATACCCGTTCCCCAAGGCTTGCGTCCGCGTGGCACGATCTTTTGGCCATGCAGCGCCAACATCCCCAGCGTGAAAAGGCTTCCCTCTACCACAAAGACCCAAGCAATATACATAACAGCATTTTCCGCAACACGCGCGCCTGACCCGTCAATCATCGTATAGCTTGCCGTCGCAAGCGCCGAACCCAGCGCAAAGGGAAGCATTTTGCGGTTCTCGCCCATGGCAAAAATGCCCTGCGCCATCAGCAAAATACCACAGCCCAGCACCCCGATTCCGACATATTCAGGCAAGGTCAGTCGGTCTGCCAACAAGACCGTGCCAAAAATTGCGACCAGCAAAGGGGCCGCCCCGCGTGCAATCGGATAGACACGCGACAGATCGCCCTGCGCATAGGCATAGGCCAGAAAAAATTTGTAAAAGAAATGCGCACAACTTGATGCAAAGACCCAAGGCCAAATTTTAGCGGCAGGCAGCGGAAAGAATGAGGCGACCCCTAGCCCTATGCCGATTTCGCCCACCGACAAAATCACCATTGCCCCCAAACGCGATGTTCCCGTTTTTATAGCCGCATTCCAACTGGCGTGCAGTAAGGCCGATCCCAGAACCGCCAAAAGTATAAAAATGCTCACATCGCCCGCCAATTGAAACCTGACGTTACAAAAACGTCATGTAAACGTTACAATGACGGCAGGCTAACGGCTAGGCCAATCGACAATCGGTTTGCTCAAATTGCAAAGTCACGTGATCTATTTTGGACGCAAACACCCGCGCCAACGCCGCGCGCACACGGGACGGCGTGGCGTCGGGCTGCAAAACAATATGCGCGGTCAAGTGGGCATCGTCCCCCGCCAAGGTCCACACGTGCAAATCATGCACGCCCGCCACACCTGATGTGGTCAAAATCTGTCCCCGAACTTCGGCCAAATCAAACCCCTGTGGAACGGATTGCATCAAGATACGCCCCGCCGCCCTCAGCAAGCCCCAAGACCTTGGCACGACCCAAACCGCGATCGCAACAGCGACCAAAGGATCAACCCATGGCCAGCCCGTCAGCCAGATCGCACCTGCGCCCAAGATGACACCTACGGATCCAACCGCATCGGCCCACAGTTCCAGATAGGCACCCTTCATGTTCAAACTTTGATCGCGCCCTGCAGATAGGATACGCATCCCAATCAGATTAACAACCAAACCTGCAACCGCGATTGAAAACATCCCCAGCGACAGAACTTCGGCAGGGGCAAACAGGCGATACACCGCCGCAACCAATATTCCCCCCGCCACCATAAGCAAAACCAAAGAATTGAACGCTGCCGCCAAAACCTCGACCCGCCGATCCCCATAGCTGCGCTGATCTGATACAGCGCGCAGGGCAATTCGACTGGCCAATAATGCGATCGCGAGGGCGGCAGAATCCGTGGCCATATGGGCCGCATCCGACAACAGCGCAAGACTAGAAAACGCCCAAGCGCCTGTGATTTCCACCACCAAAAATCCAAACGTCAGCATCAGTGCCAGGGTCAGCGCGCGGGCATTGGCGCCCGCTGCATGGTCGTGATGATGATCGTCGTGGGCATGGTCGCTCATGCCAGTGCCGCATCACAGCGGGCACAGGTGCCTGCATGGGAATGGGTGCCAACATCGGGCAGGATTTGCCAGCAGCGTTGGCATTTCTCGCCGTCCGCCAGCGCAAAAACCACCGCCACCCCTGGCAGATCGGGCAAGGTAAAGGCCCCCTCTGGCGCAGGTTTATCGCTGATTTGGATGGCGGATGTGATCACCAGTTCCGTCATGCTGACGCCATGCGTGGCCGCAAACAAGGCGGGGTCAGTGATATAGACCACGGGGGCGGCCTCAAGGCTTGCGCCGATCACTTTGGCGGTGCGCTGCACCTCTAGGGCGGCGGTGATCACGCGGCGCACTATGCGCAAATGCGCCCATTTTTCGGCCAGATCAGGGTTCAGCCAATCGCCCACGGGCGGCATATCGGTCAGATGGATCGAGGTGTCGGGATAACGGCACAGCCAGACTTCTTCCATCGTAAAGACCAACACAGGGGCAAGCCAAGCGGTCAGATGGTGGAACAGATGGTCCAGAACGGTGCGCGCGGCACGGCGGCGCAAACTGTCGGTTGGATCGCAATACAGCGCATCTTTGCGCACGTCGAAATAGATGGTCGACAGATCCGTTGTGGCAAAGGTGAACAGCTTTTGGAACACGCCTTGGAAATCATAGCGCGCATAGCCCGCCCGCACTTCGGCGTCCAACTCCGCAATGCGGTGCAAAACCCATTGCTCCAACTCGGGCATATCAGATGCTGCAACCTTTTCCGCGTCGCTGAAACCTTTCAAATTCCCCAGCAAAAACCGCATCGTATTGCGCAGGCGGCGATAGCTGTCGGCGACACCTTTTAGAATTTCTTTGCCGATCCGCAGATCGACTGTGTAATCCGACAGCGCCACCCACAGGCGCAGGATATCCGCGCCATATTCGTCGATCACCGCTTGGGGGGCGACAGTATTGCCGATGGATTTAGACATTTTCATGCCCTTTTCATCCAGCGTAAAGCCGTGGGTTAGCACGCCACGATAGGGCGCACGCCCCTTGGTGCCGCAAGATTGCAGCATCGACGAATGGAACCAGCCGCGATGCTGATCCGTGCCCTCTAGGTATAGGTCCGCCAGCCCATCCGCGCTGCCATCCGCGCGGTCGCGCAGCACGAATGCGTGGGTGGAACCACTGTCAAACCACACATCCAAAACATCGCGCACTTGGGTATAGTCGGCGGGGTTGACGATCCCGTCCAGCATACGTTCCTTGAACCCGTCGGTATACCAAACATCGGCAGATTCTGTTTCAAACGCGGCTTTGATGCGGGCATTGACGATATCATTACGCAGCAGGAAATCGGGATCATTTGGCTTTGCGCCGACCTTGGTGAAACAGGTCAGCGGCACGCCCCAAGCCCGTTGGCGGGATAGAACCCAATCAGGCCGCGCCTCGATCATAGAATACAACCGATTGCGCCCCGTCTGCGGCGTCCATTCGACCAGATCGTTGATGGAGGTCAGGGCGCGGGCGCGCACCGTATCGCCATATTGGCCCATGCCATCGGTCAGGGTTTTATCAATCGCCACAAACCATTGCGGGGTGTTGCGATAGATCACAGGCGCTTTGGATCGCCAGGAATGGGGGTAGGAATGTTTCATCTTACCCTTTGCGAACAGCGCGCCTGCGCCGTGCAAGGCCTTGATATTGGACACATTCGCAGGGCCTTCTTTGCCCTCTGGCGTGATCACAGATTGCCCCGCGAATAGGGGCAGATCGGCGCGATAGGTGCCATCGGGTTCGATGTTATAGGTCATGCCAAGGTCATATTTCAGACCCATCTGATAGTCATCGTCGCCGTGCGAGGGGGCCGTATGCACAAACCCCGTGCCCGCGTCATCGGTGACATGATCGCCCGCGACCATGCGGACATCGAAGTCCCATTCGCCGTTGCCACCTTCGATATTGGCGTAGGGGTGGAAGAGGGTGAGCATTTCCAACTGATCCGCTGGCACATCGCGCAGGCGGGTAAATCGCGCAATCTTGGCCGAGGTCATCACCCCTTCGGCAAGTTTATCTGCCAAGACAATGGTTTCGCCCGCGTTGGCGGTTGAATTCTCTGCCAGTTCTTCAACTTGGTAAAGGCCGTAAGAAATGGCAGGGTTATAGGACACGCCGCGATTTTGCGGGATTGTCCAAGGGGTCGTAGTCCAGATCACGACTGAGGCGTCGAACAAATCTGACGCCAACTTTGCGCCATCACCGCCGACAAGCTTAGGCTTAAACCGCACCCAGATCGTGTGGCTGCTCACGTCGTGGTATTCGATCTCGGCCTCGGCCAGCGCGGTTTTTTCCACGGGGGACCACATCACGGGTTTCGACCCCTGATAAAGGCTGCCGTTCATCAGGAATTTCATGAACTCATCGGCGATCACCGCCTCGGCGTGGTAATCCATCGTCAGATACGGATCAGCCCAATTGCCGGTAATCCCCAGACGTTTGAATTCCTCGCGCTGAATGTCAATCCAACCTGCGGCAAAGGCGCGGCATTCGCGGCGGAACGCCACGATATCCACATCGTCTTTGTTCAGCCCCTTGGCGCGGTATTGTTCTTCGATCTTCCATTCAATCGGCAGGCCGTGGCAATCCCAACCTGGGACATAGCGCGCGTCCTTGCCCATCATCTGTTGGCTGCGCACAACCATGTCTTTAAGGATTTTGTTCAGCGCGTGGCCGATGTGCAAATGGCCATTGGCATAGGGCGGGCCGTCGTGCAGCGTGAACGGGGTGCGCCCAATCGTGTCCCGCGCCTTTTCGCGCAGGCGGTCATAAACGCCGATTTGGTTCCATTTTTCCAGCCAAGCAGGTTCGCGCTGGGGCAGGCCCGCGCGCATGGGAAAATCGGTGTCGGGCAAGAAGACGGTGGTCGAATAGTCGGGCGTATCGGTCATGGCATGGTCCTGAATTATGGGTCAAATGATCTGTCCCGACGTCCTAGAACGTCGGGCCGATAATTCGGGAAAGGCGGGCAAAGATCATATGCATGGGGGCCTTATAAGGGGGGGCGCTTGCGGCGTAAAGGGCGGCAAAGGGGGCGCTGCCGCCCCCTCGCTGCGCTCACCCCCCGCAGGATATTTGGGCCAAAGTGAAAGCTAGTCGCGGCGCAGAACCAAGGTGCCGCTGGATTCGGCGCTGGGGTCCTCGGCAAAGCCAAATTGGACCAGATGCGGGGCGATGTCGCGGCGGTCTTGGTCGATTTCCGACGGGTCTAGAAAGGGCAGCAATATGCGGCGCAGGCCCAATAGGCGCGATTCGGTAAAGGCGGATTGGGGAAGCAGGCGACCCGACAGGCGCAGGGCGTCGGGTTTGAACGCGGTCAAAACCGCATCCAACCCAGTGAAATCCGCCGCGTCATAGGGGCGCAGGGGTGTCGCGGTGAAGTGGATTGTGGCGGATTCCTTGGGGAAATGTTTGTCTGAAAGGGCTTGGCCGAATTGGATCAGGGCGGCGCGGTCGTCTTGCACGGCGATTGAGAGGTTTTCATTCGCGGCCTTGGCGCGCAGGGCGACAAATCCAATCCCGCCCCCCAATTCCAACAGCCGCGCACAGCCGCTGATCAGCCCGTTGATATTGCGCGCATGGCGGCGGTCAAATTTTCCCGCCGCCACGGCCTCGAGCGAGGAGGCGGTAAAAACACGCGGGTCCATCGGCAGCATGATTTCCTGATTTTCCACCAATTCCAGCGCGATGTCGCCCGACAGATCGATTGGCCCCGCCACATAGGGCGATGAAAACGGCGAGCCCCAGCCCGGCGGCGGCGGAGTGCGGCGCTCATCCTTGGGTTTGGCGGCGCGGCGGGCGTCGATTTTGGATTGCACGGCGGCCACCTCGGCGGGATCGCGGGCCTTGGGCGGTTTGGCGACAACTTGGCTGATCGGCACATCGGACGCGGCCAGCAGTCCTGCCACCAATTCCTGATAGGCGGGGGAGGCGCGGTATTCGGTCAGCCGCGCCTCGGCATGGGCGTGGGATGCCTCGTGGTATTGGCGCACCAAAGGATCGGCCAGCAGTTGTTGGCGGATCACTTCGCGGCGCTGCGCAAAGCGAAAGATATTCTTATCCTCGACCTCATTGCGGTCCTGCAGCGACCAGTAATCGGAATTGTATTTGTCCTTTTTCAAATTCGCATTGCCGCGAAATTTGCGTAAACTATAGGCGTCCATCGATTTAATGGCGTAATGATTGATCTGCGCCCAATCGTACCCCACTGTGCGGCGGATTGAGCGCCAGCCGCGCAGTTTGAACCAATCTTCCAGCGGGCGACCAGACCCGTTGACCCAAAGCTGGGTATCGGGCCATTCGGTATCTTTCCATTGCGATTTGATGATCGGGCGGTGCATCCCCAAACGCAGATATTTTGGATCAAATTTCAGCATGGTTTTGGTGCCCCAACCCTTGTTCCAAAACACAGGTGCCGCGCGCGTGAATTGATCCGTAATGGGCGCGCGGGACCAATCGCGCACGCCAGAGGATCCGAAAATCCGCCATGTGCAGACCATTGCAGAGGCGCCAATTTTTTCCAAATCCGCGACCATGCCATGCAGATGATGCGAGGGGTGATTGATGCACATAAACTCATCCGCGTCCAACACCAACAGCCATGCGGAATTTTGCACCAATTCCTCATCTGCCGCCAGTTTCAGCATCGATGGGTGGGGCTTCATCCCTTCGGGGATCACATTTTCACGATGATAGACACCGATATCCAGCGTCTCCAGATGTTTCAGGATCGTATCCGTCCCGTCCGAGCAATCATTGGTGTAAACCATGACATCGGTGAACCCGACCGCCAGATGATGCGCCACCCATTCGACAACATAGGGGCCTTCGTCCTTCATGGTGGACAGCGCCATCAGGGGGCCATGCGGGCTGGTTTGCCGTTTGAAATCCATCAAACTTCTAGTGCGCCCAATGGGTCGATTGAGAGTTGTTCACACATCCGCGCAATGTAACTGCCTGCAAGCGGGGCGTTCTTGCGCCACCAAGGCCGTGAGGCGTTGGTATAGATATGCACCGACAGGGTCGCATCGGTGAAATGTTTTTCCACCGCCGAATAGGGATCATAAAACACATCGTTCAACTGGAACGGCACGGGATACAGGGTCTCCGCCCCCATCGCCTTATCAATATCGCCGGTCTTTTTGGCGAAATGGGTAAATGCCTGCGGCCCAAAGGCGGTGCGTTCGGTCTGATAAATGCGGACGGCTTTGGGGATGCTGCTGTCCAGCTTGTCCATCTTTTTGCGCTGCTTTGGCCCCCACCATTCGGGGTAATCAGGCAGGTTGTCATAGTAATCAATCAGCCCGTCCATCAGCGCCCCCGTTTGGGGAATGGCCACCACCCCACAATTCAGCGCCCCACGCATCCCGTGGCCCGCATAGATATGGGCCTGATCGTCGGGAAAGGGGCGATAGCAAAACGCATCGCAATCAATCCAAATCGCATTGGTTTTCTGGATCATCTTATAGCGAAACACGTTTGACAGAAACGACGCCGAGGTTTCTTCGACAATGCGCCGATCAATATCCATAACATCAGACGCGGGTCGCACCACGACACCTTCGGGGATGTTGCGGACATTGTCGGTGCAATACAGCGTCACAGGATGACCATGAACCAAATGCGATTTCAGGCAAAGCTGGTTTACATAATGCAGACTTTCGCCAATCCACAGGCTGGCAACGGGGCGGCGGTTCAAAGGCGTGTTCATAAAAAGGTCCGATTTTAAAATGTTTTGATGATGTTAACTTGCGGATGCGGGCGCGTCACTATGCTAATTCTGGAAACAATCGAAAATGCACTTATTTGCGCTGGGACAGATACCATTCGACGAACCGCGCCACGCCCGCACGCATTTCGGTTTGCGGCACAAAGCCCGTCAGATTGCGCAAAAGGGTTGTATCGGCCCAAGTCATCGGCACATCCCCCGTTTGCATTGGATGATATTCGCGAATGGCGGGGCGGCCCAACGCATTCTCCATCGCCGCGATAAAATCCAGCAGCAGGATTTTTTGTGACTGGCCAATATTGACCACCCGAAACGGGGCCACGGGCGAAAGGCTGTCGCCCGCCACAGGCTGCCCCACCACGGGCGGTACATCCATCAACAGGCGCACCGCGCGGGCCAGATCGGTGACATAGGTGAAATCACGCCACATCTGGCCGTTGTTGAAAATCCGCAAAGGTGTGCCGTCCAAAATACCTTTGGCAAACAAAAATGGGGCCATGTCGGGGCGGCCCCATGGCCCATAAACAGTGAAGAACCGAAAGAATGTCATGGGAATGCCGTAGACATGGGCGGTGGCGTGGCCCATCGCCTCGGTCGCCTTTTTGGTGGCGGCATAGATTGTCAGCGGTGTGTCGCAGGCATCAGTTTCCTTGAACGGCACCGACGTATTCGCGCCATAAACCGATGAGGTCGAGGCCACCATGATATGCGCCACATCTATCAGACGCGCCGCCTCTAGCAAATTGAACGTGCCGATCATATTGCTGTCAACATAGGCGCGGGGGTTTTCCAGACTGTATCGCACCCCCGCCTGTGCGGCCAAATGCACGATCACATCGGGGCGAAAATCGGCGATTGCTGCATTGAGGGTATCGTGATCCTCTAACATCGCCTCTTGCGCGAAAAACCCATCCCGCGCGCGCAGCATCGCATGGCGCTGATGTTTCAAGGCAGGATCATAGTAATGCGTCATCCCGTCATAGCCCATGACGGAAAACCCTTCATCCAGCAAAAGATTTGCGACATGAAAGCCGATGAACCCCGCCGTTCCCGTGATAAATACTTTGCGCAATGACTTGGCCTGTTTTGATGTTTGCCCTGTCTAGCACAGGTTCCGCTCTGTAAACCAGCATCCCAAAAGCAATCCTTGACTTTTGCGCCACAGTCCCCCATGTGCACATCATCCGAGTGCCCGTGCCGCGTGCGCATGTGAAAGGCCCGGACGACTGGTTCCCACCGCACGCAGGGGTTCCGCGTTTCAGACGGTTTCTGGCAAAAGCTGGGGGCGAGGCTGAAATGCTCCCTTTACGACGGGCGGATGCCCGTTCGGGCGGCATTGGGCTGCCAGAAAGACTGTTATGACCACTTTTGAATCCCTTGGCCTGTCGGCCAGTTTGCTAAAGGCGTTGGAAAAAACCACGCTGAAAACCCCATCGCCCATTCAAGCCGAGGCGATCCCCCATATCATGGCGGGGCGCGATCTGATGGGTCTGGCGCAAACGGGCACGGGGAAAACTGCGGCCTTTGGCCTGCCCCTGTTGCACCGCATTTTGGATTTGGGCCATCCGCCCGCGCCCAAAACCGTGCGCGCCTTGATCCTTGCGCCAACCCGCGAATTGGTGACGCAAATTGCCGCCAATCTGGAAATGTTCACCAAAGGCACGGCGGTGAAAATTGCGATGGTCGTCGGTGGCGCCAGCCTGTTCAAACAGGCCGAGAAATTGAAACGCGGCGCGGATGTTTTGGTTGCCACACCTGGCCGTTTGATTGATTTGTTGGAACGCGGCGATGTAACGCTGTCGGCCACAGGCTATCTGGTGCTGGATGAGGCCGATCATATGCTGGACATGGGTTTTATCCATTCCTTGCGCAAAATCGCGAAACATATCCCCCTGAAACGTCAAACCATGCTGTTTTCGGCCACGATGCCGAAAGATATCGAAGAACTGGCGGCGACATATCTGAACAACCCCGTCCGCGTCCAAGTCGCCCCCCCCGGCAAGCCCGTGGAACGCATTGTTCAAGGCGTGCATTTCCTGCCCAATGGCGACAAGGCCAATGTGCTGAAAGAATATCTGCAAAAACATCCGGGTGAGCAGGCGCTGGTCTTTGGGCGCACCAAACACGGGTCGGAAAAGCTGATGAAGCTGCTGGTGACATGGGGGTTCAAGGCAGGGTCCATCCACGGCAACAAAAGCCAAAGCCAACGCGACCGCACCCTAACGGAATTTCGCAATGCGGAATTGGATGTGCTGGTGGCAACCGATGTTGCCGCGCGCGGCATTGATATTCCGGGCGTGCGCTATGTCTATAATTTCGAGATGCCCAATGTGCCCGAAAACTATGTTCACCGCATTGGCCGCACCGCCCGCGCAGGCAAAGAAGGCACGGCGATTTCATTCTGTGCGCCTGCCGAAATGGGCGAATTGCAGGCCGTTGAAAAGCTGTTGAAAAAGCCGATCCCCGTTTTGGGCGGCGCGCCTTGGTCGGCGGAATTGGTTGCAGCCGCGCCCAAGCCGGGCCAAAATCGCGGTCAGCGCCCCGCCCGCCCAGGTGGTCAAAAACCAGGATCGAAACCCGTGCAGCGCGCAGCCCCCGGCAAACCCGGCGCGGGTAAGCCATTGGCGGCCAAACCCGCAGGCGCAAAGCCAGTCGGCGGCGGCTTTGCCCCCCGCCAAGGCAACGCGCGCCCTGCCGCAGCACGTCGTCCTGTATAATGCGAAAATGACCCGCCAAACGGCGGGTCATTTTTATGCCGGTATTATTTTCAAAGCGGATAATAAGCTAGAGCGCTGTATCAGCCTCTTGCTCGAGGCTTAGTTTCATATCCAACAATACTTGTTGAATGGCTAATGTTTCCCGCAACAATCGCTTTGATTCATTGATCGAAATCTTACCGTCTGAAATCGCCATATTGTATTCTGCCATCAGTTGGGCAAATCGTTGCGACAAAGCAATCACATCTTGATTGACTGTATGGGCGACAGAATCTCGGCGGATTCCATCATAAGACATTGTAATACCACGCAGTTCTGCAAGCGCAGAGGTCACATGGGGATACCGCGCAACGGCCTCTAGTTGGGCCACAACATCAATGGGCATAAAGCGGTCGTCATGATCCGATTGATCCGAATAATACCGCCCTAGCGTGGCCTTTGACTTGGTTGTCAGGGTGCAGGCCACCTCTAAGCCGACATCTTTCACCAGGGATTCAGTATGTTTTTTCAAATAACTTGCAACACTCATCGCCGTTTTGTCCGCTTAATATTCTGAACCCGAATAAATTCGGCAAATGAAATTTTATAAATTCTACGCGATGTAAGGCTAGAGGAATACACGCAATTGTAAAGCAGTTGCTCTTGTGACGTGACTTTTGCAACACGCCCCCTTGAACCTTGGGCGTCGGCCTTGCTATGGCTTTTATCATGGCAAAACTGTATTTCAATTATTCAACGATGAATGCAGGCAAATCGACCCTGCTGCTGCAAGCCTCGCATAACTATCGCGAAGGCGGGATGCAGACCTATTTGATCACCGCGCAATTGGACAATCGCGCAGGTTCGGGCAAAATCGCCAGTCGGATCGGTATTGGTGAAGATGCCGATACCTTTGCCCCTGACGAGGATATGTTTGCCAAACTGTCCGCACGTTTGACCCTTGGTCCAGTGGCCTGTGTTTTCATCGACGAGGCGCAGTTTTTATCCAATCCGCAGGTCTGGCAATTGGCCCGCGCTGTTGATGATCTGAATGTGCCTGTGATGTGTTACGGGCTGCGGGTGGATTTTCAGGGCAATTTATTTCCCGGATCGGCGGCCCTGCTGGCTTGGGCGGATGAGATGCGCGAAGTCCGCACGATCTGCCATTGCGGCAAAAAGGCCACGATGGTCATCCGCCGTGGCCCAGACGGCCGCGCCCTGAGGGATGGCGAGCAGGTGCATATCGGCGGCAATGAAACCTATGTCAGCCTGTGTCGCCGTCATTGGCGCGCCGAAGTCGACGCCTAGCGCGAAACCGAAATAATCATTCCCGCCACCGCAATCAGAACCATGCCCGCAATGGCGATCAATCCCAATGTCTGCCCCCAGATCAGATAGGACCAAAAGGCGCTTGCGGGCAGGATCACATATTCCAGCACGGCGGCGCGACTGACATGGGTGATCTGATAGGCGCGGATCATGAACCCTACCCCGATCAATGATCCCGCCGCCTGAATAAAGGTCCAGAAATAGAATGTCCCGCTGGCCCAAACCGCCCCACGTTCAATAAATCCATCCGCCCCCAAAGGCGCCACATGGCCGATCAGCGCAACCATGCCCAGCAACCCGCAAACGCCCAATGCGCCAAAGAAACCTGCAAGCAGCGTGACCGCAGATTCGTCCGCGCACCAACGCCGCGTGGCGATATTGCCCAAAGCATAGAGAAAGCCCGCAAGGATCGGCAACAATGCGGCAAAAGAGGCGCCCGACATCGCCTCGGGGCCCAAAACCAAAACCACGCCCGCAAATCCGATCAACACCGCCAATACCTGCACAAATCCAACCTTTTGCCCAAAGGCGAAACGGTTGATCAGCAGCACGAAAATCGGCGCGGTGAACAGCCCTGCCGCCACCAATGCGACCGGCAAAAAGGCCAAAGCACCGAAATAAATCATAATCCCCGTGCCATGAATAAAGGATCGTGCCAAGACGGCGCGCCAATTCTTGGGGCGCAATCTAAATCCCATGATTGCGCCTGCCCCCCCCAACAACACCAGCGCCATCACACTGCGCGTGGCATGAAACTGCCATAGGCCCGCATCAACCGCGATGACGCGCACAAAATTATCGGTAAAGCCAATGATCAGCGCATAGGTGACGATCATACTTGCAGCGGCCAAGCCGCGATCTGGCAAAGTGTTGTTTACCATCGTATTGTTTGGCATTGTGTTGTTTGGCATGGCGCCCCCTTTTTGATAGTGGTTTCACAGTCCGAGGAACAAGAACCCTGCAAAACCGACCCATTCCCACGCATAAATCCTGCCGGCCCAAAGCCCAGTTGAACGCTTAGCGCCACTGGTCTAAGTTAGCGATATATCCGCCCGATCCAACAGGTTTCCATGACCGCTTTGCACCAATATCAGCGACTAGAGGCGGCGGGCCTGTGGCGCGATGGCAAAGATGCACAGCGGCGCGAGGTGATCATCGGCTTGCGCGACGCCACCATCGTTCTGTCCGATCCCAAAACAGATATGCCGCTGACGCAATGGTCTTTGCCTGCCATCGTGCGGATCAGCGATGTGGCGGGATTTGTCACATTCGCCTCTGCCGAAGACGGGTTGGAAACGCTGGAAATTGACGATCCAGCGATGATTGCCGCCTTTGAAACATTGCGCCGCGTCATTGATCGCCGTCGGCGCAGACCGGGGCGATTGCGGGGTGCGTTGATCGCGGCGGCGGCGGCGGCGGTCATCGCGGGTGGCGCGATCTGGCTGCCGCTAAGACTGACCAGTTTTACCGCCGCCCGCCTGCCAGAGGCTGCCCGCACCGCGATCGGAGTTTTGGCCCTTGGGGATCTTCAGAAAACCACAGGATCGGCCTGCAATGCGCATATGGGGCAGATTGCGGCCCAAAACTTGGCAAGGCGGATCGATGCCATAAATCCGCCCCAGATATTGGTGATGCGCACCGGCCTGTCACGCGCCACCGCATTACCTGGCGAAATGATCTTGTTGCCTGCAGAGCTGGTCAGCGCCGTCGATGGACCGGATGCGCTTGCAGGGATTGTTTTGGCCGAAATGGTGCGCGCGCGGTCGCATGATCCGCTTGCGGATATCCTTAATCACGCAGGCTTCGTCGCCAGTCTGCGATTGTTGTCCAGTGGCGCACTGCCCAATGACGCCTTGGCGGGCTATGGCATTGCCTTGGCGGCAACAGACCCCGCGCCCCTTGATCCTGCGCTGCTGCAAGCGGCCTTTGCACAGGCGAAAATCGCCGCGCAACCCTATTTTGACCTAACCAAGGATACGCCAACAATCACAAGCCCTGTGCCAACACGATCAGATCCAATCGTGCTGGAGGATGCAGATTTTTTGGGCCTGCAATACATTTGCGACAGCTAAGGTCTAACCCATTACCGCAAAAACGCGTCACCAAACCCCGCCTGATGCGTCATTGCCATGGCCGACTGTGCCGCTTGGGCGCTGTCAAATGGTCCCGCAAAAACAATCACCAAATCGCGCCCCGCCTTGTTCATGCGGCTTTTTGAAACGGGCAAGCCCATTGCGGCCAATGCCCCCGCCACCCGCGACACATTGTTCGAATTGCCAAAGGTTCCCACCTGAACATAATGCGCGCCTTGGCCGATCGTTTGCTGCCGTGGCTGACCCGCTGACATGGTGGATTGCGTGACGCGCAGTTTGGCATCTGACTTTTGGGCAGGTCGATCTGCAACCAACCGCGCTGGGGCCTTTTGCGTCCAAATTTGCGCCTGCATTGCCCAACCTTGCGGCGTGCCAATGCCCCGCAACGGATTAAGACGGCCGTCTTTCCATGCGGCCACATATTGGGTCGCAGGTGCAACGCGATAGGCAATGGGGGCGCCTGCTATCACTGTCTGCACAGTATCAGTGGATGTCACGTCGGCCAAAGAGGATTTAGGATGAACATTGCCTGAAAAGGCCACCTGCTGATCTTGGACGTTTTGAAGTGTCCCCCCAACACCCGCTGGATAGCCAGGCGACAGCCATCCTGTCGCCGTACCATCCCCCCGCGTGCAAACCAAAACAGTGCCCCCAGATTGCAGCGCCATTCGTTCCAAGACGGGGGCGAGTGTCGGACAGGCCGCGCTGCGTGCCCCAGTTTGCATATCCGTCTGCGCGACAGTCTTTGCCCGATAATCTGGGGCAGGCGCGCGCAAGACAGGTGCTGGGATCAAACCGGGAACGACAACTGGGGCCTGAATGCCGATTTGTCTTTGCGCTACCAACTTTGACGCCACTGTCGCCATCGGCTTACCCGCACGCTGAGATTGCGGCGTGCTGACCATCTGCGGCACCGCTTGGTCACCCTGAGGCGCTTCTAATCGTGCCTGCGCCTCAGCCATCGAAACTTGGTTGCAAATTGGGCGCCTGTCGCGGTCAATGCGTGCGACCCAAGTGATTTTGCCACCCAAACCTGCCCGCATGAACACGCAACCACGGCTGTCGACATATTGTTGGCCCTGAAAACTCGCGGGCGGCATTTCAGCGGGCCCACCAATCGCGCGCAGCGATTGCGCCGACATTGGCTGCATCGAAAACACAAAGCCGGCCGCCAAAATTGCGGCCCCAGATAAAATCAAACGCATGACGACCCCCAAGTCGGACCCAAATCGCAATTGTGTCAACAATGCGGCAAAGCGCGCCCTGAGGCAAGGCTTATCCCCGATTTCACCTCTATTTGGTGCCAAACATCCGATCACCTGCATCCCCTAGTCCAGGAACGATATAGCCGTGGTCATTCAAATGGCTGTCCAGCGCCGCTGTAACAATCGGCACATCGGGATGCGCCGATTGCATCCGCGCCACCCCTTCGGGCGCGGCAAGCAAACACAAAAACCGAATATTCTTCGCCCCCGCCTTTTTCAGCAAATCAATCGCCGCTACGGATGAGTTGCCCGTGGCCAACATCGGATCGACGACAATAGACAAACGCTCCTCTAGATGGTCGGGCAATTTGCAGTAATACTGCACAGGTTGCAGCGTTTCGGGATCACGGTACAGGCCCACAAACCCCACCCGCGCCGCAGGAATCAATTCCAAAATCCCATCCAGCAACCCATTCCCCGCCCGTAAAATCGACACAAGCGCCAGTTTTTTGCCGTCAATCGTCGGCGCGTCCATCGGTTGCAAGGGCGTCTCAATCGTCTTGGTCGTCATCGGCAATTCGCGCGTGACCTCATAGGCCAACAAAAGACTAATCTCGCGCAGCAATTTGCGAAAACTGGCGGTGGATGTGTCCTTTTCCCGCATCAAGGTGAGCTTATGCTGCACCAAGGGGTGCGATACGATGGTCAAGTGATTAAGCATAGCCAGCCTCCAGCAATTTCAAAATGCGCCCCTTTGTATCCGCGTCACAAAAGGCGGCGTCAAGCGAACTGCGGGCAATTTTGTCAAAAACACCCCTGTCCCAATCAAAGGCGCGGTGCAACATTTCATATTCCCGCTCCATCGTGGTATGGAAATAGGGCGGATCATCGGTGCTGATCGTCACCTTTACGTCGCGGTCAAACATCTGCCCGATGGGATGGGCGCGAAAATCGGGATAAATCCCAAGGGCAACGTTGGACCCAGGGCAAACCTCTAGAACGATGCCCTTTTCCGCAATCTCATCAATCAGCGCCAAATCTTCAATCGCGCGCACGCCGTGGCCAATCCGCTCCACGCCCAAATCATGGATCGCATCGCGCACAGAATCTGGCCCGCCCCATTCCCCCGCATGGGCGGTCAGGCGCAATCCCGCCTCGCGCGCCGCGTCAAACGACCACAGAAAATCCTTTGGCTTGCCGATCAACTCATCCCCCGCAATGCCAAATCCCGTGATGAAATCCCCCATGGTTTCCACCGCACAGGCCACAGTTTGACGCGCGGCATCAGGGCCGAAATGGCGAATGCAGGTGACAATTCCCCGCATCTCGATGCCGAAATCGGCCTGCGCCTTGGCCGCCGCCTCCTCAATCGCGTGCAGATATTCCCGCCACGCGCCCAAATCCCGCCCGCCACAAAAATCAGGTGACACAAAGGCTTCGGTATAGACCACACCGCTTTTCGCGCTTTCTTCCAGCACGGCAAGGGTCAATCGGTAAAAATCCATCGGGCTTTGCAGCGCGGTGCAAGCCGCCTCATAGACTTTGATAAATTCCCAAAAATCACGGTACCGATAGGCCCCGCCTTCGTCAAAAATCCCACCAATATCCAGCCGCTTTTCGGCGGCCAATCCCTTGATAAACGCAGGCGGTGCCGCCCCTTCCAGATGCAGATGCAATTCGACCTTCGGGAACATCTTTTACCCTTTCATACTGAGAAAAATACCTCGGGGGAGGCCAGATTGCTGGCAATCTGGCTTGGGGGTGGAACCCCCAGATGTGCCGCCACCATCTCCGCAACATCGGTA
Organism: Cypionkella sp.; assembly: GCA_040398785.1. Classification (GTDB taxonomy): domain Bacteria; phylum Pseudomonadota; class Alphaproteobacteria; order Rhodobacterales; family Rhodobacteraceae; genus Cypionkella. The sequence continues at coordinate 282,381 of JBBATJ010000002.1, forward strand.
AAGGCACATAACCCGATCTGACCCACGCCTTGCCCCGCGACCAACACAGGCACCCGTTCGCGCGTATGTTCCGTGCCGCGCCATGTTGGATCGTTGCCATGATCGGCGGTAAAGATCGCCAAATCCCCCGACCGCATTCGCGCCAAAAATGCCCCCGCCCGCGTATCGAACCATTCCAGCGCCCGCGCATAGCCCGCCACATCGCGGGGATGACCATAAAGGCTGTCAAACTCGACAAAATTGGCAAAGATCAACGATCCGTCTTCGGCCTCTGCACCCAGTCGGTCCAGATGATCGAACAGGGCCGCATCGTCCCCCTTATGCAGCGTGCCAATGCCGCGCATGGAAAATATATCCCCGATTTTCCCAATCGCATGGGTCGCCCGCCCCGCCCCTGCCACCCAATCCAGCAAGGTGGGCGCAGGGGGTGCGATGGCGTAATCGTGCCGATTTCCTGTGCGATAAAAATCCGTAACCGTCCCCGCAAAGGGCCGCGCAATCACCCGCCCCACCCTTTTGGCGTGCAAATAGGGTGCCAGATCGGCGCAAAGTTTCAACAACCGATCCAGCCCGAACCAGTCCTCATGGGCGGCGATTTGGAAAACGGAATCCGCCGAAGTATAGCATATCGGCCAGCCCGTGCGCTGATGCTCGGCGATATGTGCGGCAATGATTGGCACGCCAGAGGCATGGCAACTGCCCAAAATTCCCGCCGTCCCTGCCAAACGGCACACCAATGCCACCAAATCCGCGTCAAACGTTGGGGCTTTATCTGGAAAATACGTCCAATCCCAAGGGACGGGCACCCCCGCCAGTTCCCAATGCCCCGATGGCGTATCCTTGCCGCGCGAAATTTCTGTCGCAGCGCCCCAGCGCGCAAGAGGCGCAGCCCCCAGATTTGGCGCATCAAACCCCGAGGCGAGCTTGATCGCGGCCCCAAGGCCCAAGCTGTCCAAATGCGGCATCCGCAGCGGTCCCCTACGGCCAATATCCGCCCGCCCCATCGCACATTCGACCGCGATATGCCCCAGAGTATTCGCCCCCGCATCGCCAAAATCCGCCGCATCCGGCGCGCCGCCACAGCCCACAGAATCCATCACGATCAAAAACGCACGCGCCATTCAGGCCACTCTTTCCATGATCAAGTCGGGCAAAACAGGGGCCTCATCCTGCAAAACATAGGCGGCATGAACCGCCGCTTCGGCGCGATCTGCACCGTCCTCGGTCGCGGCGTGGACCATGCAGATCAAATCCCCTGCACCCAAATCCGCGCCCAAGGGCGCGAATTCCGCAAACCCCACAGACGGGTTGATCCGATCCCCTTCGCGCAATCGTCCGCCGCCCAATGCGACAACAGCCAGTCCGATCAGATGGCCGTCAATCGCCTGAACAAAGCCCGCACGGGGGGCCAGAACCTCGCGGATGACGGTCGCGGCGGGCAGGCGGTCAGGCCAGCGGTCGATAAAATCGCTTGGGCCCCCTTGGGCGGCAATCATGCGCCCAAAACATTCGGCGGCCGCCCCCGATTCCAATGCCTGTTCGATCCTCGCGGCACCATCGCGCGCATCACTGGCAATACCGCCCAGCGCCAACGCCTCACCGCCCAAGGCCATGGTCAAATCCCACAGCGCCGTTGACACCTGTGCCCCCGTCAAGGTTTCCATCACCGCGATCACCTCCAGCGCATTGCCCGCCGCGGGCGCAAGCGGTTGGCTCATATCCGTGATCAGCGCCGTGGTCATGCAGCCCGCACCTTGCGCCGTGTCCACCAAAGCACGGGCCAAGGCGCGGGCATCATCGATATTTTTCATAAAGGCGCCCGATCCGCATTTTACATCCAAAACCAGCCCCTCAAGCCCCGCCGCCAGTTTTTTCGACAAGATGGACGCCGTAATTAGATCAATCGATTCCACCGTCGCCGTGACATCGCGCACGCCGTAAAGACGCCGATCCGCAGGCGCGACATCGGCACTGGCGGCGACAATCGCACAGCCCACATCGCGCAACTGCGCGCGCATCGCGTCCAGGCTGATCGCCGTGCGAAATCCTGGGATCGCGTCCAACTTATCCAAGGTGCCGCCCGTATGGCCCAATCCGCGCCCCGAAATCATCGGCACATAGGCGCCACAAGCCGCCATCGCAGGGGCCAGCAACAGCGACACGCAATCCCCAATCCCGCCGGTTGAATGCTTGTCCAAAATGGGCCCGTCCATATCCCATGCCAGCACCGCGCCCGAATCGCGCATCGCCCGCGTCAGCGCCACGCGGCCCGCGTCACCCAGACCCCGCTGCACCACCGCCATCGCAAAGGCCCCCGCTTGTGCATCACTCACTGCGCCAGACGCCAGCCCTTGGGCGAACCAAGTCAGTTCCGAATCATTGGGCGTCACCCCATCGCGCAATTTGGCCAGAATACTGCGGGCGTCCAAGATCAGACCTTGGCCATATGCGCCGCGTTGAACACACCGGGCAGCAGATCGGCAACTGTCATCGACAGGCTTGCCCCATCCGTTGTGCACAGCGTGACGACCACATCCTGATCCGCAAACTCCGCAATCTTTTGACGGCAACCGCCGCAAGGCGCGACAGGGGTAGGACTGTCGGCAATCACACAAATCTCTGCAATCCGCGTATCCCCCGCCGCGACCATCGCAGCAATCGCCCCCGCCTCGGCGCAGGTGCCTTCGGGATAGGCGACGTTTTCCACATTACAGCCGATGTGCAAATTGCCAGATGTGGACCGAATGGCCGCCCCTACATGAAATCGCGAATAGGGCACATAGGCATTCAGGCGCACGGCCTTGGCGGCGGTCAATAAATCCATGATCAACTCCTGTCATTTGGTCAAACTTTGGGCCCAAGCCGTGCAAAGCGCAAGTCTTAGCGCGCAAACGGATCCATCGGATAGCCGACCCCCGTCAGATACAGGCCCTGCGGTGGCGCGACAGGCCCGCAGGCGGCGCGGTCTTGGGCGATCAGCGCCTTGCGAATATGGTCAGGATCCCAGCCCCCCGCGCCCACCCGTTCCAAACTGCCCACGATCGAGCGCACTTGATTGTGCAGAAAACTGCGGGCGCGCAGGGTGAAATGGTATTCAATCCCGCCTGCCACGCGATGCTCTGTCATCGTAATCTCATCCAAAGATTTAACTGGGCTTTGCGCCTGACAATGCACGGCGCGAAAGGTGGTGAAATCATGCCGCCCGATCAAATGCGCCGCCCCCGCCCGCATGGCGTCGATATCTAACGAATGGCCCACCCGCCAAACCTGGCCTTTTTGATGGGTTTCAGGGGCGCGCCGCGCCAAAACGCGAAACAAATAGCGTCGCTCCATCGCCGAAAACCGCGCATGAAAATCATCCGCCACCCGCACCAGATCCAAAATCGCAATCGGTTGCGGCGAAAGATGCCAATTCAGCGCCCCCATCAGTTTGAACGCATCCCAATCTTTGACCAGATCAACATGGCCCACTTGGCCCGTCGCATGAACCCCCGCATCGGTGCGCCCTGCGCCTGTGACGTTATGCGGCCCCGCCTGCAGTGCAGTCAAAGCCGTTTCAAGACTGCCCTGTACCGAGGCTTGGCCCCCCGATTGGCGTTGCCAGCCGTGAAACGGCGCGCCGTCATATTCGATCAAAAGGGCATATCTGGGCATTACTTTGGTTACCCAAATCTGGCTGCTCTGTCCATGCCCCCTACCAAATTGCCCTTAGGCTTCTTATGTTAGGGGCACAATAGGAGGCGGCTTTGTTTTCATCCCTTAGGGGCGGCATTGCCCGCCAAATCAGCGACACAGGCCATCAAGTGGCGGGCTTGCTTTATGAACCCACATTGCGCGTCGGGGTCACGGGCCTATCACGGGCAGGCAAGACTGTGTTTATCACATCGCTGATTGCCAATCTGTTGGACCGTGGGCGCATGGGCCAATTGCGCGGCGCGGATCGGATCGAGGCGGTTTATCTGCAACCGCAACCCGATGACACCCTGCCGCGTTTTGCCTATGAGGATCATTTGGCGGCTGTAACCGCAGATACCCCCCATTGGCCGCAATCTACCCGCGCCATATCGGAACTGCGCCTGTCGTTTCGCCTGTCCCCCCGTGGGCTGTTGGGCGGGCTGACGGGGCCGCGCATTTTGCACGTCGATTTGGTTGATTATCCAGGCGAATGGTTGCTGGATTTGGCCCTTTTGGATCAATCCTACACCACATGGGCCGAAGATACCCTGACCCGTCTGGCCAAACGCCCCGAGGCGGCGGCCTATCTGGCCCTTGCCCGCGCCGAAGATGGCAGCCTGCCCCTGTCCGAGCCGCGTGCAACCGCCCTTGCCATCAGTTTCACCGAATATCTGGCAAAGGCGCGGGCCGCAGGTTGGTCTGATTGCACCCCGGGGCGGTTCTTATTGCCGGGCGATCTGGCGGGCAGCCCCGCGTTGACCTTTGCCCCACTGCCCCCCAGTGACGCCCCGCGCGGCAGCCTGTCGCGGGAAATGCAGCGCCGCTATGATGCCTATGTGGCCCGCGTGGTCAAACCGTTCTTTCGCGATCACTTCGCCAAGATCGACCGTCAGATTGTGCTGGTCGATGTGCTGGGCGCAATCCATGCAGGCCCCCCCGCCCTCGAGGATCTGCGCCGCACCATGGCAGCAGTGCTGTCCGCCTTTCGCCCCGGTCGCAGTCGGTTTTTGTCACAGATATTCGGCGGAAAACGGGTGGAAAAAATCCTATTCGCCGCAACCAAGGCCGATTATCTGCACCATTCCCAACACCCCGCCCTGACCGCGATCACGGAAAGTTTGTTGCGCGACGCCATGACCCGCGCCGATTTCGCGGGGGCCGAGACGATGGCATTTTCGATGGCCGCCCTGCGCTGCACCATTGAGGAAAACCTATCGCGGGACGGGGTGACCCTGCCCGCCGTGCGGGGGCGGCAGATGGAGACGGGCAAACAAGTGGCGCTTTATGCAGGCGCTTTGCCCAATGATCCCGCCCGCCTGATTTCGCCCGCGCGGCAGGGGGCGGAAAAATGGCTGGATCAGGATTTCGGCCTGATGCAGTTCGCCCCCGCCAAGATCACGCTGGCGGCAGGGTTCGGCCCGCCCCACATCCGCCTTGACCGCGCGGCCGAATTTTTGATCGGAGATATGTTATGAGCGAAGACCCCCAAAATCACGGCCCCCTAATTGTCGAAATTGACGCGCCCGAAGCTGATCCCAGTTCAGCTTTTGATACCGAGCGCGCCCTGCAAACCGCCATCGTTTTATCAAGAAAACCGCGCAACCCCTTTGGCCGCTTTGCCTTTTGGGTTTTTACATCGCTGTTCACGCTGATCCTGTCGGCGGCGGCGTGGGATTTCGTGATCGGCCTGTTTGCCGCCAATACCGCGCTGGGGTGGGTGGCCTTTGGTCTGGTGATACTGGCGTTGGGGATCGTTGTGATCCTTGCCCTGCGCGAGGCGGGGGCGTTTTTGCGCATGGCGCGGCTGGACGCCCTGCGCGCCCGCGCCGTGACCGATGATCTGCCATCCGCCCGCGCCGTGGTGGCCGACATCCAGCGCCTTTATGCGGGACGTGCCGATTTGGGATGGGGCATGGCGCGGTTGCGCGACGCTGAGCGGGATGTTTTCGACGCCGACGCGCTTTTGGCCTTGGCCGAGGTGGAACTGCTTGGCCCCTTGGACCGCGCCGCTTTGGCCGAGGTGGAATCCGCATCCCGTCAAGTCGCCCTCGTTACTGCCTTTGTGCCCATGGCGCTGGCCGATGTGGCGACCGCCCTGTTCGCCAATATCCGCCTGATCCGCCGCCTGTCCGAGATTTACGGCGGCCGCTCAGGCACCATGGGCAGCCTGCGCCTGATGCGCCATGTGTTCGCGTCGCTGTTGGGCGCGGGGGCGATTGCGCTGGCCGATGATCTGGTGGGATCGGTGGCGGGGGGCGGGGTGATCGCCAAAATATCCCGCCGATTTGGCGAGGGGGTCGTCAACGGCGCCTTGACCGCCCGCGTGGGGATCGTGGCCATGGAACTCTGCCGCCCCCTGCCGTTTGTGGCCCTTTCGCGCCCGAACACAGGGGCGACCGTCAGCCGCGCTCTGGCGGGCTTGTTTGGGGGATAAGGTGCGTGCCAAGCACGCACCCTACAGCCTGCACTGACGTTCGTTGCGAATTCCAACATATCGTTGCCGCCGACTGGAAGGAAAGATCGGACATATGTATCAGAAGTAGGGTGCGTGGTTTCCACGCACCGCTGGGGCGGAAGGTGCGTGGAAACCACGCACCCTACTTGCGTTTACAGGATTTCCGACATCTTCACCGTCCGCCCTTCGGCGACAGATTTCAGCGCAGCTTCGGCTAAGGCCAAGGCAATCAGGCCGTCTTCGCCAGAGGGGGCGGCGGGTTTGCCTGTGGCTAGCGCCGCGATGAACGTCGCAATCTCGGCGGCATAGGCCTCGGTGTAGCGGGTCATAAAGAAATCATGCAGAGGCGGACGGGTATAGCCTGCGGCATTGGCGACCTCGATCGAGACGGGGCGTTGGTTTTCTGCCGACACGGCCCCCTTGCTGCCATGCACTTCGATCCGTTGATCATAGCCATAGGTGGCGCGGCGCGAGTTGGAAATCATTGCCTGCTTGCCGCTTGCGGTTTTCAGCATCACTTGCACGGAATCAAAATCCCCCGCTTTGCCAATTGCGGGATCAACCAAAACGGCGGCCATGGCGGATACCTCAGTGATTTCCTCACCCAACAAGAACCGCGCCATGTCGAAATCATGGATCGTCATATCGCGGAAAATCCCGCCAGAGCGCGCAATATATTCGACAGGCGGCGCACCTGGATCGCGTGAGGTAATCACAACCATCTCTACGTCACCAATCGAGCCCTTATCAATTTCGGCCCGAACGGCACGGAAATGCGGATCAAAGCGGCGGTTAAAGCCGACCATCAGCGTGCCTTTGTGGGCGCGCACGACCTGCAAACAAGTTTTTACACGCGCCAAGGACAGATCAATCGGCTTTTCGCAAAAGACGGCTTTGCCTGCCTTCACGAACGCCTCAATCAGATCAGCATGAGTGTCCGTGGGAGTGCAAATCACCACCGCGTCGATATCCGACGACGCCAAAATCGCGTCAATGCTGCGCACCTCGCAGCCATATTGATCGGCAATCGCCGTTGCTGCAGGGGCCATTGCATCGGCCACAGCCACCAGTTTCGCGTTTGTATCGCCCGTGACCGCTTTGGCATGAACCTTGCCGATCCGCCCCGCGCCCAAAAGACCAAATCTTACAGTCATCTTAATCTCTCCTCGTTACGTCGCGCCTTGCGATCCCGTTGCGCCCTTTTATCGGCCAAAGTTCTGCGTTCCACAAGAACCGAAATGAAATCCATATTCCATTTTGACGAGAATATGGCCCGAATATTTCATTTTTCAGTCTTGGGCGCGCAAGACCCCCGCAGGACGGCGCGACAAGGGCCGCAAAACAAAGATCAACCCTGCCAATAGGGTTGCCAATACCCCCCCCAGCACAACCGCAAAGGCGGAAACGGGTTCAAAGTTGTAGGGCGCCTGCATCACAAAATGCATCACCGCCCAAGCCCCCAATGCCCCCGCGCCAATGGCCACAATCCCCGCCGCCCCCCCCGTCAGGGCCGCGCGTAGGGCAAAACTGACCAATATCCGCCCGCGTGATGCGCCCAAAACCTTGAGGATTGCCGCCTCATAGACGCGCGCCGCCTCGCCTGAGGCGGCAGCGCCAATCAGCACCACAAATCCCGTGGCCAAGGTCGCCATTGCCGCCAACGTTGTGGCTTGTGCAATCGCGCCCAGCGCTTCAGCCACGCGGGCAATCGCGGCTTTGATGCCAATAGCTGTTATATTGGGATAGGCCTTGGCCAGATCGCGCAAAATGCCCGCCTCGGCGTCCGTATCAGCATAGACTGTTGCAATGAATGTATGGGGCGCTGCCTGCACTGCCGCCGCATTCATCGTCATGACAAACCCCATGCCTGCGTTGGAAAAATCCACTTCGCGAAAACTGGTGATCTTGGCGGTGATGTCACGGCCCAGAATATTGACGGTCATTGTATCGCCCAGTTTCAGACCCATTTCCTTGGCCTCAGCGGCAGCAAAGGATATCTGCGGATCGCCCGCGTAATCCTTTGGCCACCAAATCCCGTCGGTCACCTTGGTGCCGTTCGGGATATCCGCCGCATAGGTCACGCCACGATCCCCTTGCAAAACCCAATGGTTTCCCGCCACCTTTTTCGCGTCTTGGCCGTTGATTTGCGTGATAATACCGCGCAGCATCGGCGCGGACTCGACCTGCGAGACGCCCTTATTTTCGGACAATTTCGCACGAAACCCGTCGATCTGGTCTGGCTGGATATCGACAAAGAAATAGCTGGGCGCACGGGTCGGCAGATCGCGGGAAATTGCGGCGCGCAGGTTGTAATCAATCTGCCCGACTGCCGCCAAAACCGTGAGGCCCAGGCCCAAGGCAAGGATCACTTGCACGGTTTCGGCACGCGGCGCGGAAATCGCAGCTAGGGCGGCGCGGATCGCAACGCGGCCTTGCAACGTCGGGCTACGCGCCGCGCGTTTGACGGCCCATGCCAGCAGTTTGGCCGCAAGGGCAAGGATCATAAGCGATCCCACAATGCCGCCCGCCATGCCGAGGGTCAGTTTCCAATTGCCCGACAGCGCGACAGCGCCGCCCACCAAAATCACCGCCAGCGCGACAAGTGCCAAGATATAGCGCGCGCGCGGCCACCCCCCCGAAACCCCGCCGCGATAGAGTGCCGCCGCCCGAACATTCTCACTGCGGGCAAGCGGCCAGAGCGCAAACAAAAACGCCGACGTCATGCCATAAAACGCCGCCTCGGCCACAGGGCGGGGCGCGAAACCGATATCGGCGGGAAAGGGCAGCGCCGCAGCAATCTGCGCCGAAAAAAGCATGGGCACCCCGACACCCAATCCCAAACCCAGCAATACCCCAACCCCAGCAAGCAAGGCGATTTGCAAGAAATAGATTTGAAAAATCAGCCCTCCTGTCGCGCCCAAGGTCCGCAAGGTGGCGATGGTGGCAATCTTGGCCTCAAGATAGGATCGCACGGCGGCCGCCACGCCCACGCCGCCCACAGCAAGGCCCGCAAGCCCGACAAGGATTAGGAAATTGCCCATCTGATCCACAAAACGCGCAACAGATGGCGCGGGCCTGCGGCTGTCTTGCCAGCGCAAACCTGCATCGGGAAACTGGGCCAGCACTGCCACCTTGGCCGCATCCAAATCCGCGCCCTTTGGCAGGATCAAACGGTAAGCCGTGTCAAACAACGTGCCTGGCCCCAGCAGGCCCGAATTGACCAAATCGGCGCGCAAAACAATCACGCGCGGCGCAATCGACATCCCCCCCGTGGCGCTGTCAGGTTCACGGATAAGACGCGCCGCAAGGCGAAACTGTTGGGTGCCGAGTTTAAACCGATCCCCCAGTTTCAACCCCAATTGATCGGCCAAAACCCCGTCAATCACCGCACCATGATCCGCAAAGGCAGTTGGCAGATCGACCGAACCCTGCATCTGCACCGACCCCAGCAGCGGATAGGCACCATCCACCGCCTTAACTGCAACCAAAACTTGCGCGCCATCCGTCACCGCCATAGAGCGAAAGTCGACAATCTCGGACAGTTTATCGCTGATTTTATCTAAATACACGCGCTCGGCGTCATTGGCGAAACGATAGGTAAACTCGACTTGCGCATCTCCGCCCAGCAGGGTTGATCCCTGTTCGGTCAGCCCCGCCTGAATGGCCGCGCGCACCATGCCCACACCCGCAATGGCCGCGACACCCAGCGCAAGGCAGGCCAAAAATACGACGAACCCGCGCAACCCGCCGCGCAATTCGCGCTGTGCGATACTCCACGCCAGCATCACGCGATCCGCCCATCGACAAGGCGAATGGTGCGATCACAGCGCGCGGCCAATTCGGGCGCATGGGTCACCATAATTAAGGTCGCACCAAACCGATCCCGCAGGCCAAAGATCAAATCCATAATCGCAGCACCGTTCACGCTGTCCAAATTTCCTGTCGGCTCATCCGCCAGCAAAATTGCAGGGCGCGGGGCGGCGGCGCGGGCCAAGGCCACGCGCTGTTGCTCGCCCCCTGACATTTGTGCGGGGTAATGATGCATCCGTGATCCCAAGCCCACCGCATCTAATTCATCCGCGGCACGGGCAAAGGCATCCTTTGCCCCCGAAATTTCCATCGGAATAGCGACATTTTCCAGGGCCGTCATTGTGGGAATCAAATGAAAAGATTGAAACACAACACCCATCCGACCACGGCGAAACCGCGCCAAACCATCCTCATTCAACGCGCCCAAATCTTCGCCCAGCGCCGTGATCCGCCCCGTTGTGGCGCGTTCCAATCCGCCCATCAACATCAACAGCGATGATTTTCCCGATCCAGATGGCCCCACCAGCCCCAAACTTTCGCCTGCGATCACATTCAGGTTAATTCCCCGCAAGATCTCGACACTGCCGGCATTTCCCGCCAAAGTCAGACCAACATCTTCCATCGTCAGAACGGTTTTTGTCATCATGCTCACTTTCCGTATATTCCCCTCATATGTGGCCGCCCGAACATTTCGCAACGCATTGTTCGCGTTTTTTCTTTGTATAGGGCCAGTTTATGCAAAACCTCTGGTTTTGGTGGCATTTGGCGACAGTCTGACCCAAGGATACGGCCTGCCTCCCGATCAGGGCTTTGTGCCGCAACTACAAGCCTATTTGGGCGCGGATAACGTCACTGTGATCAATGCGGGCGTGTCGGGGGATACAACGGCGGGGGGGGTTAGCAGGTTGGATTGGACGCTGACGCCTGACGTGCAGGCGGTGATCGTCAACCTTGGGGGCAATGATTTGCTGCGCGGCCTGCCGCCCGAGGTGACCCGCGCCAATATGGACAAAATCGCCGCCACCATCACAGGGCGCGGCATCCCGTTGTTGATCGTGGCAATGCAAGCCCCGCCAAATTATGGCCCCGATTATAAGGCGGCCTTTGATGCAATCTATCCCGACATTGCTGCAAAATATGGCGCGATGCTGACCACACCCTATTTCACGCCGATCACAGGCGGCGATCCTGATCCATCCAAAGCACGCGATTTTATGCAAGAGGACGGCATTCATCCCAATGCAGCAGGGGTGGCGAAATTGGTGGCAGGACATGGGCCCGAAATTCGCGCCTTTTTGGCGACTGTCCAGAAATGACCCCGCAGATCTTGGCAGAATTCGCCGCGATTGTTGGCGGGGCCCATGTGGCTACGGGCGAGGATACGGCCAAATATCGCCCTGATTGGACCACGCATTACCCATCAAACCCCGCGGCCGTTTTGCGCCCTGCGACGACCGCCGAGGTTTCGGCATTGGTCAAAATCGCGGCAAAACATAAGATTGCTTTGGTGCCCGTGGGCGGCCTGACGGGCATCACGGGGGCGGCGCAAACGGATGGCGGCGTGATGCTGTCCTTGGAACGGATGAACAAAATCCTTGATCTGCGGGCAGATGCGCGTTTGGCGATTGTGCAGGCGGGGGTGGTGATATCCAGCTTGCATGAGGCAGCCGAACGGCATGGCCTGTATTTTCCTTTATGGTTTGGTGCGCGCGGATCAGCCATGATCGGCGGGGTTTTATCGACCAATGCGGGCGGGTCGAACGTGCTGCGCTATGGCAGCACGCGCGGCCTGTGCATGGGGCTGGAGGTGGTTTTGCCTGACGGACGCATTTTGAATTTGATGAGCGAGTTGCACAAAGACAATTCGGGCTATGATCTAAAACAGATGTTCATCGGGGCCGAGGGGACTTTGGGCATCATCACCGCCGCTGTGGTCAAACTGGTTCCCAAACCCCGCGCCTATGCAACGGCGACGCTGGCCGCGCGGAGCCTGCCTGATGCGCTGGAGCTGCTGAACCGTTTACAAATCGCCTCTGGCGGGATGGTAGAGGCGATTGAATATATGCCGCGTGCCTATCTGGAACGCGTCGCGCAATTTCGCGCCGATCTGCGTCAACCCTTTGATCCGATTGCAGAGGTCGCGATCTTGGTCGAACTGGGCGCGGTGCGGGGCACGGATGCAGACCCTTTGCCTGATGGCAGCCTGCCTGTGGTGACGCTGCTGACCGACATTTTGGCACAGATGATCGAAGAAGGTCTGGTTCTGGACGCCCAAATCGCCCAAAACGATGCCCAGCGCGCCGAGATGTGGGCAAGGCGCGAATGTGCCGCCGAGGTGATGCAGGCGGTTCAGCCCAGCGTAGATACGGATATTTGCTTGCCCACCGATCAGATTGCCACGTTCTTGGACCGCATGAAAACCCGCCTGCCAGAACTGGACCCGCGCGCCACATCGCTGCTGGTTGCACATTTGGGCGATGGCAATTTGCATTATTCCGCCTATCCCAGCCGCAATGACCCCGCATTGTATGACGCGATCATTGAGGCGGTTGAAGACGAAGTCCAAGCGATGGGCGGATCGTTTTCTGCCGAACATGGGGTGGGGTTGATGAAGCTGAATTCGATGCGGCGGCGCAAAGACCCAGTAGCGCTGGATGTCATGCGCCGTCTCAAGGCGACGTTGGATCCCCAAGGCATTATGAACCCCGGAAAAGTGATCCCAGAATGACACCCGTTTCGGTGATCCTGCGCGTGCCTGCTCTGCGGCTTTCGCTGATCGCAATGCTGGTTTTGGGGGCGTTGAATGCGTCCATTGCGCCCTATGTGTCGCTGGTCGCGATTGAAAGGCTGGGGATTTCCAAACAGCATTTTTCGTTGATTTTGGTGATGACTGCCGCAATTGCGGTCAGTTCTTCGGTGTTGTTTGGGGTTTTGGGCGATCAATTCGGCCATCGCCGCCGCATTGCCTTGGGATCGGGGGTGGCGGGGCTGATTGGTCTTGGGCTGATGATGATCTGGCCAAGCCCCCTGACGCTGGTGGTGGCACATGGGGTGATGATTCCCCTGTCGGCGTCGCTTTATGGGCAGGTGTTTACCCTTGCACGTCTGGCCATTCCCGAGGGTCACGGGCCGCAAGACGGGGTCTTGGGCGTGATCCGCTCGGCCATGTCGGCCAGTTTTCTGGGGATGCTGGTGTTTTGGACCTATGCCTTTGATCACGGCGCGGATGTGATGGGGATTTATATTCCAGCCACGCTGTGCGCGCTGATCCTTTTGGTGTTGATTGCGGCCTATTGGCCCCAAGAAAATGCCGGTGCCAAGGCGCCGCCCCGCCTTTTGCTGCGCGACGCCTTTGCGGAACTGCTGCGCCCCCGTGTGGCCTTGCGGCTGGTTTTGCTGGGCATGATAAGCGCCGCCTTTATGATCTATTTCGTGCTGATTTCTTTGATATTTGAGGCGTCACCCCTGCGCGGTTCTGCCGATGTGGCCCTCTATGTGGGGCTGGTCGCGGGATGGGAGGTGCCCTGCCTCGTCCTAATCCCGCGGCTTGTGGGGCGGTTTTCGCGCACGGGTCTGATCACATTGGGGGCGGGGTTTTACACGCTGCACGTGGTCTTGATGCCAATTTGGGTCGATACGCCCTATCTGTGGCTGGGCACGCTGATTGCAGGCGTGGGCGGCACGGCGGCGATCAGCCTGCCGATCAGCTATTTCCAAGATTTGCTGCGCGATCGACCAGGGGCGGCCAGTGCGATGTTGGCGCTGCAACGACTGGTCGCGGATATTTTGGGGGCGAGTGTGTTTGCCTTGGGCACATGGATTGGCGGATATGAAACTGTGGCGGTCATGTCGGCGGCTCTGACGCTGACGGGGGCGGGGATTTTGTATTTGGCCGACCGACAGCGCTGGCTGATGGGCTGATCGGGGGTTTTGCACCCCCAAGCCAGATTGCAAGCAATCTGGCCTCCCCCGCAAGGTATTTTCGCCAGTATGAAAGCCTTAGGTCCATTTCGCGATGGGTGGCAGGCTCATCAATACCGCATTCGCGTCATGCCCTGTTTCCAGCCCGAATTTCGTGCCGCGATCATAGACAAGGTTATATTCGGCATAAAGCCCGCGATGGATCAATTGCGCCTCGCGGTCGGCATCTGAATAGGGGGTCGCCAGACGCGCCTCGACCAGGGGGCGAAAGGCGGGCAAAAAGGCGCGGCCCACATCTTGGGTAAAGGCGAAATCAGCGGCCCAATCGCCCGTATTGAGATCATCATAGAAAATGCCGCCCACGCCGCGTGCGCGCCCACGATGGGGGACAAAGAAATAGGTATCCGCCCAAGCCTTGAATTTGGGGTAATAGGCGGGGTCATGCGCATCGCAAGCTGCCTGCATTTGGGCGTGAAAATGTGCGGTGTCCCCCGCATATTCAATCGCGGGGTTCAAATCGGACCCGCCACCAAACCACCACGCATGGGGCGTCCAAAACATCCGTGTGTTCATATGCACGGCCGGCGCATGGGGGTTGACCATATGGGCCACCAAACTGATGCCCGCCGCCCAAAAGCGCGGATCATCGGCCATCCCCGGCACGCCGCGCGCCGCCATCGCCTTTTGCGCGGCGGGGGCCAAATTGCCCTCAACGGCGGACACATTCACGCCGACCTTTTCAAACACCCGCCCGCCGCGCATCACGCTCATCAGGCCACCGCCACCGCCTTCGCGCTTGGTCTCGGACAGTTCAAATCGGCCCACTGGACCCGTCCCGAATTGGGTTTCCAAATCTTCGAAACTGGCCACGATTTGATCGCGCAAAGATCGAAACCATGCGGCGGCGGCGGCTTTGTTCTGGTCTATATCGGCTGACATCTGCATTCCTTTGGCGGTCTTGTTGCCATGTTATGGCATAACCTTTCAAAAGGTCTATAGTGGCACGATAGACTTTTCACTGTGAGGCGCCATGAAACGTATTGTCATCCCCGCCCTGTTGATCCTGACAGGCTGCGCCACCCCACAAGAACGCTGCATCAACACGGCCACGCGCGATATGAAAATTGTGGATCAATTGATCGCTGAAAGCGAGGCGACGCTGGCGCGGGGCTATGCCTTGGAAAGTCAGATCGTCTATCGCACGGATTTTCAAGATTGCACCCCACGGGCAACTGTCGATTATCCCAAGCCTCAGCCGAAAATGTGTATGGTTGATGTGCCAGAAACCATTACCAGACCCAAAGCCGTGGATTTGGCGGCCGAAAAGGCAAAATTGAACGCGCTTAGGGCAAAGTCCAAGGTGCAATCCACGGCGGCAGCGCAAGCGATTGCGCAATGCCGCAAGCAGTATCCGAAATAGTTATGGCACAAGGGTCAGGCAGGGAATGGACCGCGCCGTCAGGCGGCGGCACGCCAATTCTGCCGCCTCTTGGCTGAGACCTAGGAAATTGGCGTCATAGCCGCCGCCTTTTTCGGTGACTTTGCGCAGCGACCCGGCCAAAGTCGCACTTTCGACCAATTGGGTTTTCAACAAAATACGCTCGGCGGAGTCTGCGGATTTAAACCGCCCAACATTGATCCCAAAATGATTTTCGCCCGACGTTGACATCCGCGTGACAGTTTCCGAAGTGGCGGGTGCAGTATCGGCCACGGCCAAAACGGGTGCAGCGTCATAGATTGGCGCGGCCCGACTGGGGGCTGACACAACGGACGACGCCAAAATAGGCACATTTTGTGGCGCGGTGTCGGATGGGTTTTGGGCAATACGCGCGTCGGCATCACCCTGCGCGGTGGACGCAGCGGGGGCCACAATCAGCGGCGCGTTGGCAGGTGGTTGTGCGGCCGCCAACATTGCACTCGGTTTTGCGGCGGGGCGCGCGCTGGACTTTGTTGTTGGCACGGCAAGGGCCGCCGCGGGCGCAACTTGGTCGGCAGACGTCGCATTTTCGGCGACGGCAAATGGAACATCCGTCACGGGCGCAGTGCCTGTTGCCTCGGCCAACGCGCCTGCGATATCGTCTGCCATCGCCGCGACGACCACTTCGGCGCCATCAGACAGTTCGGACATATCTGGGCGTGGCATCGGACGCGGTGAGGATGTCACCGTCATCACAACGCGAATGGTTTTTGCCGGGCTTTCAGCGCCCTCGACAGGGCCGTCGTCTTCGGGGACGGCGGCGCTTGCTATCAACTCATCATCGGCGTTGCGCAAAACAGGTGCAGGCCCGCCACCGCCTTTGACCATCGCAAATCCCTTATCCAACAATTTGGCCGCCCGCGCATTGCGATCTTGGGTTGATGTGCCGCCAAACACGGTCGCAATCAATCGCACGCCATCCCTCTCGGCCGACGCGGTCAAGTTAAACCCCGCAGGCCCCGTATAGCCTGTTTTGATCCCATCTGCGCCCCGATAGGCATCCAGAAATTTGCGGTTCGTGCTGGCAACAGTGGCCAAACCCGCATCCGTAGAACGGCGTGAAAAGATGTTGTAATATTCGGGAAAATCATAAAACAAATGCCGCCCCAAAATCGACATATCTTGGGCCGTCGATAAATGCCCCTTTGCGGT
Organism: Cypionkella sp.; assembly: GCA_040398785.1. Classification (GTDB taxonomy): domain Bacteria; phylum Pseudomonadota; class Alphaproteobacteria; order Rhodobacterales; family Rhodobacteraceae; genus Cypionkella. Next base: position 298,871 of record JBBATJ010000002.1, read on the forward strand.
CAGCCCGTTGGCATTCTTAAAGGTACTGTTTTGCATCCCTAATGATTTGGCAGTGCGCGTCATTCGGGTGCCAAAATCGGTGGCATTGCCCCCAATCGCATCGCCAATCGCCGCCGCCGCATCATTGGCCGATTTGACAGCGGCCGCGCGGATCAAATACCGCAATTGTATTTTTTGACCCGCCTTTAGACCCAAACGGGACGGCGGCTGTGCCGCTGCATTTTTGGATACGGTGATCATTGAATCCAACGACAAACGCCCCGCCTCAATCTCTTGAAAGGCAATATACAGCGTCATCATCTTGGTAAGAGAGGCCGGATGTAATCGCGTTTGCGCGTTTTCTTGATACAGGGTCTCCCCTGTGCGGGCATCCATAAGATAGGCGGCATAAGGAACTGCTTGCAGAGATGACACACCAAAACTGATCGCAACCAGCGACAGCGCAAGAAAACCACAAACAATGCGAAACAACCGCCCCACAAGGGCCGCCCAAATTAAAATCATACGCTCTGCCTCAACGCCCCTCTTGTTTCGGGGGCCTATAAAACAAGACTAGCATAGGGGATTAATTCGGAAAAGCCCCTAATTTCAATAGCTTTGCCGATGTTTCTAAGATGATTTCTGAACTTCAGAAGCCCTACCTATTGTGGGTTGACTTGATGGAGTCCACCAAATCAGGTAGGCCGCCCAAATCGGTCAAGCTGGCAAATCGGGGGTGATGCGCAGGTGCTTCGGCCATTTCCAGCGCCCAGGTCAAATCATGCGGCACGTGCACCCCCCATCCCCCAGCTTCAATCATTGGCAGCACATCCGACCTTAGCGAATTGCCCACCATCAACATCGCCTCTGGCGCTATACGATGGCGCGCCGCAATTGCCGCATAACTGCCTGGGTTTTTATCCGAGACAATTTCAACGCCATGAAACAAATCGCCCAATCCCGACTGGGCCAATTTCCGCTCTTGGTCCAGCAAATCCCCCTTGGTGATCAACAAGACTCGGTGATCTTGCGCCATTGTTTGCACGGCGGTGCGCGCATTGGGCAAAAGATCAATCGGATGCGCCAACATCTCGCGGCCGGCGGCAACCAAATCGGCAATGACTGTGGCAGGCACTGACCCCGCACTGACCTCAATCGCGGTTTCGATCATCGACAGGGTGAACCCTTTGACGCCGAACCCATAATGCCCCAGATTGCGCCGTTCTGCCGCCAACAAACGTTCATGCAAGTGCTGGCTGGGGCAATAAGGTGCCATCAGATCGGCGAAACGATCTTGGGTCACACGAAAGAACGTCTCATTTTGCCACAGCGTATCGTCGGCATCAAATCCAATAGTCGTGATCATTTTCACCTCTTGATGCAATTGTTGACAAACGGGGCCTTTTCGCAAGCGTCAAATGCGTTATACTAAGGGAATGAAAATCACGGATGCGAATCTTACCCCCTGTGCGGGCTTGCGTGCCATGGCACAGCAGCACATAGTTTCTATGTCCACGGATACCACCATCTTAACCAAAACAGCGCCGCAGACGGCGCGCCCCCCCTTGTACAAGGTGATGCTGCTGAATGATGATTTCACACCGATGGAATTCGTTGTCCATGTGTTGGAACGCTTTTTCGGGCTGAACCACGCGCAATCCTTTGATATCATGCTGACTGTGCACAAAAAGGGTCTGGCAGTTGTGGGCGTGTTTTCCTTTGAAATCGCCGAAACCAAAGTTGCGCAGGTGATGGATTTTGCGCGGCGTCATCAACACCCGCTGCAATGCACTATGGAAAAGGAGTAGTTATTTGAACGTAACTACGTGTTTTTAAACGATTTTCCAGTTACACATTAGTTTCACATCGAAATTAAGTGCTTGATTTACTTGCCATTTTATTGTCGACTTACACACGAAGTTGCACAATTTCGACACTACTGAAAACAGTAGTGCAGGCAGGTGAAAATGGCGTTGCGTAAGCACAAAAATGCAAAAAACGAAATCATAATTTTTGATGAAGCCGTGATGTACAAACGCGGCGACAATTGGCATTTTCGTATGTGGATGACGAAAGATCAGAAGTATGTGCGAAAAAGTTTGGAAACACAAAATACGGATGTAGCTACCGCTAAAGCAAAAAAGCTGTTTCTGTCGCTGTTTGCTGATCAGGAAGCTGGAAAATCATACTTTTCGCTCACTGTCGAACAAGGCGTTGAACGCTACTTAGAGTACAGAAAAAGTGACGTTGCGGCTGGATTGATTGTTGCAGCTCGCTTGGTGACCATTCGATCCCATCTCCTGCACTGGAAAGATTTCTTTGGAAAAGATCGTAAGTTAAGCGAGTTGACGACGACGAGTTGCGAAAACTATTTCACATATCGCGTCACAAAATCTGCAGTGCCGGGCAAACAGGTTACGATTGAGAACGAACAAACATCGATCAATGCTTGCATCAAGTACTTGTTCGCGCAGGGACTTGTGCATGTCCCAAAGTTTGAATTCCGCAAGCTAAAGAAAATTGACCGCAATAACGAAGACATTCGCCGTGCAACATTCACGAACGACGAATATTATGAAACGGTCAAGTACATGCGTGATTACACGGCTAGAAAAAAGCACAAGCTGGATGACAAAACCCACCGTCTACGCATGTTGGTGCGCCATTGGATTTTGATTGCCGCAAATAGTGGGTTGAGAAATGGGGAGCAGCGGCAGTTGCGGTGGAGCGACATTACCATCGAAACGCATAACATTGGTGGAAAAGATTATGTGTTCGCTCGCCTATGCATTAGATTTGAGACCTCAAAAGTGCGAGATAGCCGTATATTCCTGTGCAGAGGCGGACAGTACTTCGTTCGTTGGAGACGAATTCAACAGCCGAAAAATAATGATGATCTCGTTTTTAGCTTGGACGGCGAAACACAATTTCCAAATCGCACCCTCACTGCGCATTTTCATAAAATTGTTGCGGGCGCTAGCATCGCAGATGTTAAGAAACGTGGCATTGTCCCGTACAGCTTGCGACACTTTATGATTACGCAGCGTATTCTCAGCGGCTTAACCTACGCCGACGTGGCCGAAATGTGCGGGACGAGCGATAAGGAGGTTAAAGATACCTACAACCACTTAAACGATGCAAAGCGTTTGACCAACGCGGCTGCGACGTACATGCGCACTGCTGACGGCTTGGTAATCCCCATGCCCTACTAGTGCGCTTACATCAAAGTTTGATGTAATGCAGACAGTGCAGACGAGAGCTGCTGCGGGGCAGGGCAGGGGTTTTGAGTGTGCTGGGTGCTAGCGCGTGGTACGGGCACAAATTGGGAAGATGATGGGCTTTTTGCCACATTAAAGTTTGAGGTAATCTGGGCTTTAAGCTAATGACGCCCCCCCCCTTGCACCCATCTGCAGAGTAACGCTAGGATCACTATAACGTAAGAAGTGGGGGCACAAATGGCGGGCAAGATATGGAGCTGGATCCAGAGAAGCAAATCGCAAGAACCAATCATTAGCAGATCAGATGTTCAATCTTCGTCGGATTCTCCAACTCAGCAAATCGATGTAAAGAGCGCGCTAGATGCCGTAATTGAGGCGAGGTTATCAAGAAACGCACATTCATCTTTACTTTACGCAAATGCGGCTGGCTATGGTTCAAGCTCTGGGACAATAGATCATCAAAATCTTGCTCATTTTTTTAAATACATTTCGAAACCAGAAAGCGATTTCCTGCAAGCTGATATAGATACTACAAAGAGCGCATTTGTTTCGGAGCTAGATTTTGCGATAAAAAGTGAAATATGGGAAAGGTTCTTGTTCAAACTAAGAAAAGCGCCAACTTCTGGTGAAGAATATGAACTTATATCTAGTCTTAGATCACTTTTGGGCACTGGCAGTTTAGAAGAACTGGCGGCCAAGCACGGCTATGACATTGGGGCTGCTGCAATAAACAGGGCGATTAAACTTAAGCACTATGAACTTAACAAAATCTTGACAGAACTTGAGGAAAGAAAATCAGTACTTAGACCCTTGCTAACTCGAGCTAAGGCAATGGGTAAAAATAAGTACGGAGAGCAAGATGACACTCTTTTTTTAAAAGAAGTAGATGAACTACTTGAGCACTTTTTTCCACAGGAATCTATGTCCTTCTATTATGTCGTGAAACCGATGGACGAAATTCGGACGCATATTGCAGGTTGGCTTGACGGCTTTGGAATAGATGAACCAATGCCTGATGAAGGCATTGACTTTGAGTACTGGTGCGCTCGGCAACTTGAAAAGCAAGGCTGGCGTGCAAATGTTAGCAAAGCTTCTGGTGATCAAGGTGTTGATATAGAAGCGTGGCGAGGAGAGTTTTGTGTAGCCGTTCAGTGCAAACGATATAACCAACCAATCGGCAATAAAGCTGTGCAGGAAGTATTTGCTGGAAAGCAGCACCGAAATGCAAATGCTGCGGCGATCATTGGTACTGGCGGATTTACGAAAAGTGCGATTGAGTTGGCTACTGCGACAAATGTAAAACTCTTTGATGCAGAAGAAATAGGGTTTTTTTCCGAGCGATTTGCGTAGATCTTTATCGGCGCGGCTGATTATCTTCAACGCGCTAACTTGCATACTAATTTACTTGCTGATGGGCTCGTACAAATGCGTCAAAGATTGGGTGTGTTGATATCTCAATTTTGGGAGGTGAAAAGGATTTAGTTCGACGGATTTTTCCGTTTTTGCCTAGTTTTGTGACACGAAGAGATGGAAAAATCACTGAAAGAATAAATCCATCCATAGCAAAATAGATTTCGAGTCTTTTAGAAATATACGCATATGATGGAATTAAGATTACGTCTTGAAAATCAATAATCTTATCATTTCCACGCAAAATCCGAAAACTAGCTATTTTCCACATTTCTTCAAAGTTGACGTGACGAAGCGTTAATTTGATTGCTTCCGCAGTTCCTTCATCTAGCGAAAACGCTTGATAAAGCTTGCTTGCACTTACGGATGATCTCCAAATTACCGATAAAATAAAACCTGCCAAGAAATCGTTTTCACATTTTGCTATATCTGTAATTTTATTACTTTTGAATTTTTGCAGTAGTGTTTGTGCGGGTTGATCATAATTGAAATTGAAAAGCTTTTCGCATTCTACACACAGCATTATCGTGGCTCCGCTATCAATCGTAAGCCGAAGTGGTTCTTCGTTGTTTTCTGAAATAAACGCTTTACCTGAATCCTTACGAAACAATCGTCTAAATGACGAATTGGGAATAGCGTGAGATTTAGATAACGTTGTCTCATTATCGCAGCATGCACAATTCGTCATTTTCAAATAGATTCAGTAATTTGAGCAATCACACTTGCTAATTTTGTTGGTAGCATCGCAGGATTGTCATTGGCATAGTTAATAAACTCTACATTCGCGTGAATTATGGCCTTGTTATAAACATAAACATTGTGATTGGTCAGCAAGTGCTGCGAAAGAACGTCAAAAAACTTCGTTTCCATCGAGCCTTGTTTAGCATGAAAGTCGTTAATGCTGATTAGCTTAGTGACTGGCGAAACAATATCTTCCAAGTAGCGGATGTCGTCTCGTTTTTTGTACTTTGGGTGCTGTGGGTACTGTACAGATTTTATGCGCCAAGTTTTGATGTCGTTTGTCAGCTCTGGCAGTACTGCGATTTTCTGGCTGATGCCCGATGTTTGGAATGGGCTGCTGCTGTCAAAACTGACGGTGATGTTATTGCCTAAAATCTTGCGCAGTTGCCGCTGCAACGCTGTCAAGCAAACTGCCATTTCCAGTGTGCTTGCGCCCAGGATGTGCAGCCATTCCGATTTGCTGTTTAACTTGCCATCGTCCAGCAAGCGCCGCACCCACTTCAAAATGGGTTCCATGCCCGATTTCGTGTCACTGCCAAACGCCCAGCCTTCAAAGTCGAAGTCCTTTACACGCTGATACCAACGTTCGCCTGTTCCATCGCCAATATCTTGTAAGATATTGAGGTATTTTGCTCTACTGCCAGTTGCTTTGCCCCTGTTGTCTGCAAAGTACTTGAGGTTGTCATAACTAAGGTCGATAAGTTGATCGACGCTGAGTTTTGCGAAGGGTGAGGACTTTTGTGCTTTGGGGTCTTGTAGCACCCAAAGTGGCATATCCAGTGTCATCGCATAGTCGCAGTACCTGTCGAGCCAGCGCAAGATGCGGTCGCGAATAGACACATTGGTTGTCCAAAGTGCAGCTATGGCATTGGGATCATTTTGTTGTTTGCGCCAATCTTTGACCGCTGGCAGCTTGCCAGTGCCAATTTGATAGCCGCCGCTGTCCCCAACAACTACCGTGTCACTGCCACGTTGCGTTACCATATCCGGCGTACGTATTTGGGCGCGGTCAAACTGCCCTGCGCTGTACAGCACATACTTGCAGTGCCAAAGCCTGCTGTTGGGATCAAGGAAATCCAAGTCTTTCAGCGTTAGCCCGTTGGGTAAAACGCCGCCACGCACGGTTGTAGGATCGCGCATTGGAAAGGCGGCGTAACCTTGCTGCAAGCTGGGCAAGTAAACGGCATAGTCTTTGTATTGAGTGCTGAGATTTTCACCCTTATTTTCTTGGGTCATGTCAGCCACCATATGGCGTGAAAACGGTTACATCGCGTTTGCCAGCCGTGTCTGCTGCTGGAATGTATGTTTCGTATTCAGCTAAATCGGTTGTGTAACTGACCCGCAGCACATTTGTATTGCCCTGAATGCTGACGTGCGGGCTGGTTATGGGCAGACTGGGCAGCGTTGCAAACACGAGCGCCAAGTCCCGAGCGTTGGCCGTAAAGCTGTAATCGCTAGCTTGTGCGGCTAGGGCGGTACTTGCTGCGTAGGGCAGTTTGTAGCTTTCGGCGTAGCCCTTTTCTTTTGCATCCCACCAGTACGCTAACTCAAGCTCGGTGGCGCTAATGTTGAGCAGCAGGCTTTGAAACTTGGCTTTGTCAAAAAATCCACGTATTTTGTCAACGTAAGGGGTAGCACAAAGCGCATCAAACTCACGCAGCCATTGCACCGTTGCATCAATTCGCCAATCGAAAACCAGTGCTGCTGGGTCTGCAACTGCGGGATGGGTATTTGTTTCTTTTGGCACACTGCCTTTGCTGTAGAAATACAGCTTGCGCTCATGTTTGGACGCATCATCGTTGATTTTTAGGCTAAACCGAAAAAGGTCTTTAGTCGGGTCCGGCTTTAGGCCGAAAGCTGGTTCAGCACTGTAAAGGCTAAGCTTTTCTTGGTTCAAAAGCTCCCGTTCGATCCAGCTTCTGTCTTCTCCGCGCAGTATTGCTTCAGCATCAACCCCTTCAAACTTCTTGTTGGGGCGCACATAGGTAACTAAACTTGCGTCCGTGTGTGCTTTGCTGACCAGAAAGTCGTTAGTGGCAGGGCGATAGCGCAAGCGTGTTGCTTGCTTAGCAAGTACTGTGCTTTTGACCTCGTTGCCGTCTGCGTCTTTTTTTGTAACTTCGACCTCGTAGTCGCTGTCGTCAAAGAAGCGTTTACGGTACTTTTCAAGGCGTGCGGGCAGTGCATGTGGTTCAAGCGCCTCTGCAATCAAGCGCAAGCTGGGCGTTACCGCACTGCGGCTAAGCTGAGTGCAAGCGTCTAGTGCTGCATTTACCAGCCCAACATCGCTGTTTGTGCCGATCACCTCAACTTGCCCGTTTGCGTTGCGCCGCCCCAGCATCACAACCAGATTGTTGGCGTCGGCTTGTGCAGTAGGCAGGCTGGCGATAGTTGCTTGGGCTGGGGCAGCTATTGCGCTTTCTAGCTTTTTGCTCATTACGCTTTCAGCAGCTGGTGCCGTAACTTGTGGACGTCCGCGCCGTTCTTCAGCCAAGCCATCACGTTCTTCAGCCTCAAGCTGTTCGATTGACATGTTTTGATCGCCGCGTAGTGCACCAAGCCCACCTTCGTCTTTAATAAAGTTGATGAGGTCAGCACGTGCGTTTGCAGCATAAAGATGGGGTCGGGCTGTGTGTTCATCATGCAGCGCAAGCAAGGACCGCGCCCAGTTGCTCACTGTTGCTGCTTGCTTCTTAATGTCTATGTCCCAAACAAGCCTAACAAGTGGGTAGAAGTTCGGGCTATTGCCGCGCTTGCGTGTTTTGAGCGACGCGGCTTTGTAAGCAGCATCAAGGTAGCCTTTCTGTCCATCAGCAGCACGCCACCACAAGTAGGCATCCACAATGGCTTGGTGGAGCTGGTCTCTGCTACTGCGGTAGGTTGCAGTTTGCGCCTGCGCTGCTTGTTTGAGGGCGTCAAGCTGGTCATCAAGTGCTTGGTTCATAGCAGCTCCTTACATCACTTATTGATGTAAGCTGCCTGTCCTCAGTCCCTGCGTCAAGCGCCACCTTTAAGCCAAAAGGATAAATAGATGGGAGAGCTGTGAGCTAGAGTACTTTTGGCGGGGGAGTACTTAGAGTTTCAGGCAATGGGTTTGGACACACTACAACATGCGGGCAAGTGAGTTTTTAAATGATGATTTCGCACAACCGCTTGGGTCAGTTCCCAAGCTCGCATGTGCTTGTGCTACTAAGCGTGGTCCAAAGCGCAAACCTCAACCCAGCCTAGCTGCTCGTCAAAGCGCAATTCAACCGCGCAAGCCCGTCAAGCCAAAATCGCCAGTAAAACCAGTAGCCAGCCACCTTAACAGCTTACAGAAATCCATGTCGGGCCAGCACAAACTACAAGCTGGCCCCAGTGCTAAACGTGCATAGCCGGAATGCTTAGTAGTTGACCAGTTCAACCGCTGCCCGCAGTTTGTTTTCGTTCACGTCGATGTAGAGCATTGTAACCGCTAACGATTTATGCCGTGCAGCAGCTTGTACAAGCCGTGCGCTTACACCCTTGTCGGCCAGCTCCGTAATAAACTGCCGTCTTCCGCTGTGGCTGCTAGCGCCAGCAATCCCAGCCGCGCTGTACAAATTCTGAAACAGATTGACTATGGTTTGGGGGGTAAAGCCGTTGCGCTTGGCGGAGTACAAAAGTTTGCGGGTTGGGTTGGCTATGTGCTTGGGGTAGGCGGCTGCATAGCGTTGCAACTGTTGACGCAGCCGCTTGTTGACCATCACTGTGTTGCCCTCAGCGCCCTTGGTTTGGCTAGCATCCAAATAAATGGTGTCACGTACTGCGCCTGTTTCATCATAAACGTTTTCTACACGCAAATTTGACATCTCGCATGACCTAAGCCCTGCGTAAAAACTTAGGGCAACGAGCGTGTGGTTGCGCACTGCATGGCGCTTGCTGTCGATTACAGCCGTAAGCCGCTTGCGCTCCAAGTCCGTCAACAGCTTTGCCTGCTTTGCCATGTTTTCATCCCCTAAATGTTTGGTTTTCCACATAGCAACGATATGGCCACACATTTAGGTGGTCGATAGAAAAAGGCATGATCTGCAAAGTATTGAAAAGACAACTAATTCAGCAAGATGTGTGGTACTAGCAAATCTATAACATTTTTGTCAGTGCAGTGCCGCCACGCCGTACTGCGTTGCCAGGTGCTGATGTAGATGTGCTGCCAAGTGCTGCAACACGTGCTGCTGCGCCGCGTCCAAGCCTGCGCTGCCTTGTGCCAGCTCCAAACTGCGCACACAGCCAACAGCAGCTCTAACGCTGAAATCGCGTCCGTAGTGCGCTTGCAGCGCATACCAGTTTTTGTTCTTGCCCAAATAATTGGTGCTGAATGCTTCCGCTGTGCCAACAAGCCCTGCCTGCCGTAAGCCCGTGTATGTCTGTTCCAGTAGTGTCATCCGTTTCTCCATGTTGTATTTACTCGATGCCTGTGTCGGTTAGTGTGATGTTTTAATTGGGTATAACAAGGATGTACGTTGGTTTTTGCATCCAACGCACTCCCTGTGTCTTGCTCCATGTCGTTTTGGCGTTCAGCGCAGCATAGCCGCCACTGTTTACCGTTCGCGCCTGTCTTTACGTGCCTGTGCCGCCTGTACGTGGTTGGGAAATTCTAATCGGGCCAACACTTGATTTTTGAGTGTTGCCTGTTGTTTGAGCCTAGCCAACGCATCGTCTCGTACGCAGACATGCGGGGCGTATTGTGAAAAGTTGCTGAGCCTTAAGTCTAATGTTTTGTCTTCGAGCCTGTAAAATTCATGTAATCCGTAGCCTATAGCGCCTGTTTGCTTGATGGTTGGGGTAACTTCATTTGAAACTGGACGTGCGCTTGAGGTATACATCGAAGCCCATATAGCATTGAGAATTATACAAAATTCCTCAGTGTTTATTGGTGACTTTGCCAGAAAATGCACGTGTGGATAATCGTTGTTTCCGCCGTACTGCACAAACACAACACGCTGAAATCGGCTTTGGTTTTTGCGTTGCTTCCCATAAAGCGCATGGTCAACTGCCCCAAAGTAGCTGCGCCACATCTTGCCGCATACGTCATCTCTGTCCGCATTTCCGATATGATGTAACGATGAAAAGTTAAGCGCACCAAATACGTCCCACTCCTGCGTGTTAATCCAGCTTTTCAAAGCGATCTGTTGTGTTTGCTTCCAGCCCATATGTGCCTCCGCAGTTATTTATCCTTTATGGGTAAACGCTGGGGCAGAAATGATTGTCTCGTTCTGTTTCTGATCGCGCCACGCAACTTCAGGCTGTATTTAATGTGAAGTTAGATGGGAGAAATGAATGGGACACTTAGGAAAACTGAACTTCGCCGAATTTGCACGTAATGTGCAAACCGATCCCGTACTTGTGCGGCGTGACAAGCTGTTGGCGGCGATTGCTGAGCAGCAAAAAGTGCTTGCTGCGAAGATCGAAAGCAAAAGCTATACGGTTTCCGCAACGCGGACGCATAACGTGAATGGCGAAAAAGTACGGGTGCAGGTTGAACGCACTGTGCGGGCTTGGTTTGTTGAACAAGGTGGGGGGTGGTATGTGCAATGCAAATATGGTGCACGCCCACTGCGTCTAAGCGACAAGGGCAATGCGGTCTTTGTCGCAAAACTCGATGCCGTTGCCGCAGTGCTCGAGGCTTTTAAACTTGCAGCAATGAGCGGTGAGATGGATGTGGCGTTAGCTAATACTGCTAAGCGCAAGTAAATCATGAAAATATTGGTCGGCGTGTTTACACGCCTGCCTTCCCGCGTGTTGTAACCATCCGCTTTCATTGATAGTGTGAACTTAAGGGTGCGCTGTTTGCTGCACCGCTAGTTACACATTAGTTACACACGGAGCTTTTGTTCCTGTAACTAGTTGAAAAGGAAGGATAAAAAATGTATGTAACTATGGAAAAGGAGTAGGGTCGCAAGGCCCCCCTGATGCGATCATCAAGATTAGATATGGCGCTGGACAGCGGGACTTGGATTTTACCAACGCTGGGCGATATTGCTGTTTTTTTACCGCGTATGGGCGATGATCTGTCTGCCTTGCCGCGCGACCGTGTTGTGGTGCTGACGGGGTTCAAACCCGATGTTGATCACTTTGCGGCTCTTGGCTATCGCACCGCGTCCGACGCGTCTTACGCCGCAGCCATCGTCTTTCTACCGCGGGCGAAATTGGCCGCGAAATCCGTGTTGGCACAGGCTGCCTCGCGGCTGATCGCGCTGGGTCAAATCGCCGTGGATGGACAAAAAACCGATGGAATTGAATCGCTGTTGCGCGAATTGCGCCCGCTGCAGCAAGGCGAGGTGATCTCAAAGGCGCATGGCAAATTGGCCGTCATCACGCCGTCGAATGCGCTGGCCGATTGGGCCGCCAAGGATCAGATCATCGCAGACGGCTTTGTCACCCGCGCGGGCGTGTTTTCCGCCGATGGTCCCGATCACGCCTCACAGCTTTTGGCCAATATACTGCCGGCCAAATTGCCGCCGCGCGTTGCTGATTTTGGGGCAGGTTGGGGATATTTGTCCCGCGCAATTTTGGCCCGCGAAGGTGTGCGCACCTTGGACCTGATTGAGGCCGAGGCCGAGGCGCTATCCTGCGCGCGCCAAAATATCACCGATCCCCGCGCCCAGTTTCATTGGGCCGATGTCACAACCTTTCGCCCAACGCGCCTGTGGGACGCGATTGTGATGAACCCGCCCTTTCACGCGGGCCGCGACGCCGACCCCAGCATTGGCATCGGTTTTATCAAGGCGGCGGCGCGCGGCCTGAACCCGGGTGGCGCGCTTTGGTTGGTTGCCAATCGGCAACTGCCTTACCTTGATGTACTGAAAGCCTTGTTCCGCGACGTCGAAGAATTTGGCCGCGACCCCAGTTTTCGCCTTATCCGCGCGGGCGTTCCTCTGCGCTGACGTCTTTCATATTGAAAAAATACCTCCCGCAGAGCATCCTGCCCTCCGCGCCAACCCGACCTTACCCCCCGACCTTACCCGCGGGGTGCCGCCGCCCGCGACAGCCTGTCATTGATCGCACGTCCAATCCCATGGTCAGGGATTGGCGCTATCGCAATCTGATCTGCCATCGAATCCGCCGCACGCAGAATATGAAACAGGTTGGCCGCCGCTTCGATCAAATCGCCTTCACGCGATAGGGTGATATCGCCCGCAACCGCGCCAAAGCCGATCAAGACCTCATTCTCGCGCGCCGCGGTCACGTTCAACCGCAAAACTGCGTTCGGCGCGTAATGGGATGCCATTTGCCCGGGTGCCGTGATATGTTGCGGGTGCGGCGCGGACAGTTTTTGCCCTAAATGCGCTTCGATGTCCTCGGCCGCAATGCCACCTGCCCGCAGCAGTTCAGGCCTGCCGACCAAACCCAAAATCGTCGATTCGACTCCAACTGTGCAGGGGCCGCCGTCTAAAATACCTGCAATGCGCCCTGACAGACCCGTCGCCACGTGTTCGGCCCTTGTGGGCGATATACGGCCCGATGGATTGGCCGAAGGGGCCGCAAGCGGCCCGTCAAACGCCCGCAACAAGGCCAGGGCCGCAGGATGGGCAGGAATGCGGATTGCAACAGATTGCAAATCTGCTGTTACCAACGGCGACAGGCCCGCATCTGGCCGCAACGCCAAGACCAACGTCAGTGGCCCAGGCCAGAACGTCGCCGCCAAATTCCGCGCCGTTGCGTCAAACACCGCATAGCGTTCCGCCGAAGCCATATCCGCCACGTGCACAATCAACGGGTTAAACCTTGGCCGCCCTTTGGCGTCAAAAATCCGCGCCACGGCCAGATCATCGCGCGCATCGCCGCCCAGACCATAGACTGTCTCGGTCGCAAAGGCGATCAAACCGCTGCCCTGCAACAGGTGCACGGCGCGCTCAATGCCGTTTTTGTCAAAACTTAGGGCTTCGGTCATCATCATGTCCCGTCTGACGCAGCGTTGGGCTTGCCGTAACGCCGCGAATGGCCCACTTCTTAGTCGCGATCAATCCCCTTGCCAAGTCCGAGGACCATATGCCCTATCTTGCCCCCGTTTCCGAGTTCACCTTTATGCTTGACCATATCATCGGGTTTGACCGTATCGCGGCGCAAAGTATGTTTGCCGACTGCACCCCCGACACCGTTGCCGCAATCCTGTCCGAAGCGGCCAAATTAACCAATGAAACCATGGCCCCCCTGAACCGCATCAGCGATAAAAACCCCGCGCGATTGGAGAACGGCGTGGTGCGCACGACGCCCGGATTTGGCGCAGCTTATGGCCAAATCGCGGCAGGGGGCTGGGTGGGCATGGCGGGTGCGCGCGACTTTGGCGGCATGGGCCTGCCGATGGCTTTGGTCACTTGTGTCAATGAAATGATGAGCGGGGCGTGCCTGTCGCTTGCGCTGAATCCTTTGATGGCGCAGGGGCAGATTGAGGCGCTAGAGCATCATGCCTCGGACGCAATCAAGGCGCTGTATCTGCCGAAATTGATGTCGGGGGAATGGTGTGCGACGATGAATTTGACCGAACCGCAGGCGGGATCGGATGTGGGAGCCTTGCGAACGACAGCGACGCCGCGCGGTGACGGCACCTATGCGATTTCGGGGCAGAAAATCTATATCACATGGGCAGACAATGATTTTTCCGACAATGTCTGTCATTTGGTTCTGGCGCGTTTGCCCGATACGGCGGCGGGCACGCGCGGCATATCCCTGTTCATGGTGCCGAAATTTATCCCTGACGCGGCAGGAAATCCGGGCGCACGCAACAGTCTGAAGGTCGTATCTTTGGAACATAAATTGGGCATTCACGGATCGCCCACGGCGGTGATGCAATATGACGGCGCAACAGGTTGGCTGGTGGGCGAGGCGAACAAGGGTATGGCGGCGATGTTCACCATGATGAACAATGCGCGCCTTGGTGTTGGCACCCAAGGGGTCGCGATTGCCGATGCCGCAACGCAACAGGCGCTTGCCTATGCGTCCGAGCGCAAACAGGGTCGCACGCCCTTTGGGGATACAGCGATTTTCGATCACGCCGATGTGCGCCGTATGCTGGGCCAAATGCGTGCCGAGGTGTTTGCTGCGCGGGCAATTGCGCTGTCCTGTGCGGCGGCGATTGACTTGGCACGGGGCACAACGGACGCGGCTGCTTGGGCGTCACGGGCGGCGTTGTTGACCCCGATCGCCAAGGCCTACGGCACAGATATTGGCTGTGAGGTGGCCTCGATGGGTGTGCAAGTTCATGGCGGCATGGGTTTTATCGAAGATACAGGGGCCGCCCAATATATGCGCGACGCAAGGATCACCGCAATTTATGAGGGCACGAACGGCATTCAGGCAATGGACCTTGTGGGGCGTAAGATGATGGATGGGGGGGCGGCCGCTTTTGCCCTGCTGGATGAATTGGCGCAAGAATGTGCAGGACACTCTCTTTCGGGGCAAGTTTTGGCGGCCATTGACGCACATCGCGCCGCCACCAAAACCCTGCTGATCCAAGACCAAAATGACCGCAACGCAGGCGCCGTGCCCTATCTGCGCGCCTTTGCCCGTGTCATTGGTGCCGCGCTGCATCTGCGCGCCGCCAAGGCTGACCCGTTGCGCGCACCCTTGGCCGCGTTTTACATTCAACGCCTGCTGCCCGACTGCGCGGGGTTGCTGGTGCAGGCGGGTCTGGGTGCAACAGGGCTTTACGCCTTGGGGGTTGATGCGTTACGCGGATAGCAGGAGACGATGATGCAATTAAAAGACCCCACAGGCTCTGGCCCGAACGCCGCCATCGGCGCGGCCCAATCGGCGCATCTGCGGATCATCGAATATATTCGCCAATTTGAAAGCCAGTTGGACAGCGATCAAGAAATTGCCATGGGCTTTGCCGCGTCCGAAGGTGGCGTTCTGAAAATCGAAGGTTTAGGGTATTATGACCCAGACTTGATCACCTTTTATGGCCGCGACGAAAATGGCATGAAAACCCAATTGGTCCAGCATATTGCCCAAATTTCCGTGATCTTGCGCGCAGTGCCGAAAGACACCACCAAAGACGCGCCGCCCCGCCGCATTGGGTTTCAGTTGCAGTCGGGCTGGCAGGGTGGCGACGCAGGCGACGCCTCTGTCTAAAATCTTTTACCCTCGCCAGTTAATCTGTCCGCGGACGGCGTGACAACCTTGGCGAAATAGGCTAAGGGCATTCAAAATCACGAAAGGATATGAAATGGCTGAACACAAACAAGGCAGCATGGACACCAGCGTTCAAGAGAAAACCTTTGCTGGGTTTATCCGCTTGTCCATTTGGGGCGCTGGGATTTCGATCGGAATTTTGATCTTTATGGCCTTGGCAAACCACTAAATATTAGGAACCAGAATATGATGCGCCTTCTTGCCGTAATGGCCCTTTTTGTCCTGACGGCTTGCGGCGCAGACAATGTCTGGTCGGATGATGCACAGATAATGCAAGCGCGCTATGTCGCGCCTGCCCCCACCTCGATCACGCTGTTCACTGTGATCAACGAACAAAACGGCTCTGGGGCGCATTCCGCCTTGTTGATCAATGCGTCCGAGCAGGTTTTGTTTGACCCAGCCGGATCAATGCGGCTGGCAACGATGCCAGAACGTCATGATGTTCTCTATGGCGCGACACCGCGCATGGTCAACGCATTCATTGATTATCATGTCCGCCCTGCGTTTCGGATGGCCGAACAAACGCGGATCGTCTCACCCGAGATTGCGGAAATGGTTTTGGCACGGGTCAAGGCCAATGGCGCGGTGTCTAAGGCCCATTGTGCAAATGCAATATCACATATCCTGCATGATATCCCCGGGTTCGAAGATATAACTGTCACCTATTTCCCGAACCAATTGGCCAAAAAATTCGGCGCCTATCCGAATGTGTCGTTTCGCATGATCAACAATGCGACTGTCGACACAAGCCACGGCGTGACCTTTATCGATCCAAAGGATAAAGTCGCGATCCAAAAGGCCAACTTGGCCAAATAAGCCGCAACCGAAAGGCCTGCCTTTGCGAATATTTGGCGTGATTTTGGCAGGCGGTGCGGGGCGCCGAATGGGTGGTGTAGACAAGGCGCTGATCCGATTTAGGGGCGAAACCTTGTTGTCGCAGGCGATCGCGCGATTGCATCCGCAGGTCGAGTCCTTGGCGGTTTCCTATAACGGCGCGTCGTTGATGACCGAATTCGCGATCTTGAAAGATGCTGCATCTTTGGGGCCGCTGGCGGGAATTTTGGCTGCCATGGACTGGGCACAAGGGGCGGATGCTGTCGTTTCGGTGGCCGTAGATACGCCGCATTTCCCTTGTGATTTGGTGCCGCGCCTGCATTTGGCGGGCAATGGCGGTTTGGCCGTGGCACGCGCGGCGCGGGTTCACCCCACCTTTGGCATCTGGCCCCGAACTTTGCGCAAGGATTTGGCAGATTTTCTGGCCTCTGGCGTCAATCCCAAAGTGATGGATTTTTGCACCACGCACGGCGCAGCCTTTGCCGATTTCCCCAATGAGTCCGCCTTTGCCAATATCAATACCCCCCAAGATTTGGCTGCATTGGAGCTGGGATGAAAGTTTACGGCATCATTGGCTGGAAAAATGCGGGCAAGACCAGCCTGATAGAGCGCCTTGTGGCCACGATCACGGCGCGGGGATACAGTGTGTCCACTGTCAAACACGTGCATCATGATGTAGATTTGGACCAACCGGGCAAGGACAGCCGCCGCCACAGGGACGCGGGCGCGCGCGAGGTGATCTTGGCGGGCGCATATCGACTGGCGCTGATGGTCGAACATCGTTCGGACGAGCCGCCTTTGTCCGATGTGCTATCACGTCTGCGGCCCGTCGATCTGATTCTGATTGAGGGTTATAAACGCGATAGCCATGCAAAAATCGAAGTGTGGCGCGCCGAGGCAGGGCACGATTTGATCCAACCCCAAGACCAAACAATTCGCGCCATTGCCACTGATGCGGTCTTGCCGCTGCAGACTGTGCCTTTGCTGGATTTAAACGATACCGACACGATTGCGGATTTTATTTTGCGCGAGGTTGGGCTTGCGATTTGATCGGGTGATCATTGTTGATTGGTCAGCGTCGAACACGCCGTCACCCGTGCGCGAAACCGCCGATGCGATTTGGATCGCCGTGCAGGATCGGACGGACGGTGTAGCCCATTACCACCGCACCCGCCAAAGTGCAGAAGAATTCCTAAGGGGGCAAATCACCCAGACCCATGCCGCTGGCCAAAGGGCGCTGATCGGGTTTGATTTCCCCTTGGGTTATCCTGCGGGTTTCGCCGCCGCCCTGACGGGTGCGGCAAAGGCGCGCAGCGTGTGGGCCTATCTTGCGGCTCATATCACCGACAGCCCTGCCAATCAGAACAATCGCTTTTGCGTGGCGGACGCGATGAACGCAAAATTTGGCCGCGGGCCATTTTGGGGCCGTCCTGCGGGTTTGGATCTGCCGCATTTATCCCTGAAAAAGAACGTTGATTACGCCGCCCTGCCGTTTGCAGAGCGGCGTCAGGTCGAAATCTGCATACCCCGCGCGCAGCCCGTTTGGAAACTGTTCACCACAGGATCGGTCGGATCGCAAAGTCTGATGGGCCTGCCGATGATCCACCGATTGTCACAATTAAGCGGCGTTTCTATCTGGCCCTTTGACCCCCCCGATGGTTCCGTGGTTCTGTCCGAGGTTTACCCGTCGCTGCTGGCCCCCGCCGTGACAGCGGCAGGCGATCCGATCAAAGATCGGGCACAGGTTTTGCTGCTGGCGCGGGCCTTGGGGCGAATAACGGGGGGGGATATGGCCCATCTTTTGGCCCCGCAACATCGCGAAGAAGGTTGGATTTTGGGTTCAGACGCCGCCGATCTTTTGGCCGCGGCTTTATGACATACCACCTGCAGCATGGCCTGCCCGAGGGCCAACGCATGGCCGCAGCGCGTCTGTATTGGCAGGCGTTTGGCGGAAAACTGGGACCAGTTTTGGGACCAGAACAACGTGCGTTGCGCTTTTTGACCCGTGTCATGCGACTTGATCATTGCATTGCAGCCCTAGATGATCAGAGTGCGCTGTGCGCGATTGCAGGCTATCGCACCGCGCAGGGCAGCTTTGCGGGCGGTGAAGTGGCGGATTTCCGCGCGATTTATGGGCGTGCGGGGGCGGCGTGGCGACTGCGGATCTTGCGGTTTTTGTCGGATGATGCAGACGTTTTTCTGCTGGACGGCATATCGGTGCACCGCACATTGCGCGGTCAGGGGATTGGCACTGAGATGATCTTGATGCTGTGCGCCCTTGGGCGCGATCTGGGACATCAGGCGATTTATTTAGACGTCATAGGATCAAATTTTCGCGCCATAAAATTGTACCGCACTTTGGGATTTTCGGAACAACATCGCAAATCCATCGGGTTTTTGCGCCATATTTTCGGCTTTGATCAGGTGATTACAATGGCGAAACTGTTGGATGAGGGATCAAATTCTAGTCAAATGTCCCCATCACCCGACCCAACAACATAAACGCACGGGCGGTGCGGGTTGCGCCCAAATTGGCCAAATCAGGTTCGTCTGCACTGCGCTCAAACTCGCCCAAACAGCGGTCAAACGCGCGCAAAAAATGATGGACAGCGTCGCGAAACACGGGGTCTTCGCGCAAACGCCCCGATGACAACGCCAAGGCTGAACGGTCGCGCACGCCGCCCAGCGCACTGACCGCGCGCCCCCGCTCACCGCGCGCAAAGCGGCGCCAAATTTCGGGGCGGGCGGGATCGTGTTTCAAATCATCCATGTAAATGCCGTCTTGTGACAAAAGCGTCAGCATATCTTGGGCGGCGCGGATCAATTTGGCGACATCGCGATTTTCCAAGGCGGCGCGCAGGGCACGAAAGCCCTCTTTATCTTCGGGGCCATCGGGAAAATTCATCGCACGAATGAAATCTTCGACGGACAGGGGCGGGGTCAACGCTTCGGCCGGGGTGCCAAGGGCTAGGCTGGGTTCCTCGGCTTGCAGTTTCGGGCGCGCCGTCAGGGCCTGACGATCTGCCGCAGGTTTCGCCGTCTGTGTCGCGAAA
This sequence comes from Cypionkella sp., assembly GCA_040398785.1. Lineage (GTDB taxonomy): Bacteria > Pseudomonadota > Alphaproteobacteria > Rhodobacterales > Rhodobacteraceae > Cypionkella. The sequence continues at coordinate 318,258 of JBBATJ010000002.1, forward strand.
CTGGCCAAAGTGGTTTGCGTCTCGCGCGCGGAGGCCGCAATTTCATCCAATTTGCGCGCAACTTGGGGCTGCATGGCGGGATCGATCTGGGCAGTTCCAGATACAAAGGCCTTGCGCATCGCATCAACCGAAGCTTGTAACCGCGCCGCCTCGGCCCGCAAGGCCCGAACAGATCGCAAGGTCAAAACGGCCGCAAAGATCAAGGCAAGCGGTAAAAACGCTGCAACCAGCAACAACAAAACACCAAAGGATCCCATGCTGGGCGCAGTAAAACCATAGGCTAAAATCGCCACGATCCAAACGATGGCCATAGCGGCGGCAAACCACTCAGCGGTATCTGCAAGCGGCGGGGTTGGCAATCGCTTGGGGTATTGCCCCAAATCCAGCGGTTTATTGATTGGCTGCTTCATAAAACCCAACTCCCCCACGGGGACGTCTGACAAAACCTAACGATACGTAATGGAAATAATTTCATAGCTGCGCTTGCCACCCGGTGTGACCACATCAACCGAGTCGCCTTCTTCCTTGCCAATCAAGGCGCGCGCCAAGGGCGAGCGGATGTTGAGAAGGTTCTTTTCGATATTTGCCTCAGTTTCGCCAACGATTTGGAACGTTTTTTCTTCGCCGCTGTCTTCGTCCACCAAAACCACTGTCGCGCCAAACTTGATAGACCCCGAAAATTTCGTCGGATCAATCACTTCGGCCAAGGAGATGATCGCCTCAAGTTCCTTGACGCGGCCTTCGATGAAACTTTGCTTTTCACGGGCAGAATGATATTCTGCATTTTCCGACAAATCACCATGTTCGCGCGCCTCGGCAATCGCCCGAATGATCGCGGGGCGTTCAACCGATTTCAACAGCTTTAACTCTTCGTCCAGCGCGATAAATCCACCGCGCGTCATCGGTATTTTTTCCATAGTCCACCTAACACAGGGTGCAAGATTATATAAATAACAAGGCCACGGCCCGAAACGGACCATGACCTTTCACAACGTCGTCGCTACCTGACCCGACAGGGCCACAGATTGCAAGAGAGAAGTGCAGTTCGCCGTATTGCGAGAACCCGATATATTAGAACCACTGCCCCGGTTCTATCAGGCCCAAATCCATCAACTGTTGGCTATGCCATTCAAACGGAACCGAGTTTTTCCAAAGATAGGTGTTGATCGCAAAGCGTGACCCAGCATTGGCGCGCAGGGCCTTGGCCGTGCGAAAAGACGCGATGGCCGTGGTCAAATTATGGTGCCAAGGGCAGGCATAAGTGTTCATTTCTTCATCCGACAGGGTAAAGTCGTCGCGCAATGTGACACCTACCTTGGCGCGAAACAGGGCAACGCGGTCGATACGTCGCCGCGTCCACGGCACGAATTCTTCAAACCGCCAGCGCAAACCGCCATAGAAATCCATTTGCCGATCGCGCTTGGCCCAATTGTTGGCCGCGTCCTCGCGGGCCAAGGCGTAATAGCCCGATTTGTCCATATGCGCCGTTTCCAACGAGACTGCATTGGGAAAATCTTTTAGATCGCGCGCATAAAGATCAACCACATAGCTGATCATCGCGTCGCGGCGTTCTTCCATATGAAAGGCCAACATTTCGCGCACGGACCGCTGTTCACAAAACGGAAAGAACAGATATTCCGCGTTGTAACAGTAATACATCCAGACGTCGGGCGCGGCCAGAATCAGACGATTCATCACCCAGACCAAGGCCCCTTCGGCATAGACATTCATGTCAATGCGGTGAACCTTATCCTCTAGGGTGGGGGGCAATTGCAATTCCGTTGCGGCAATCAAAATCAGCGGCGAAAATCCCGCTTCAAGATGGTGGCGCAGGGTGGTGTCCACCTCGACGCTGTCTTCTGCAAAAATCAGCCCGACGGGCCCCTTGACCAGCAAGCCCGGACTTTTGGCAAGAAATTCATCGAAATTCGCATAGCGCACGGAAATACCTCTGGGGGATGAATGCCGATCATCCCTTAATACATGATTGATACTATCCTAAATCCATAGGTTCCAGTCCAAATGATGCGCGGTTGCAGGCGGTGGGGCAAAGCGTGTAAAGCATTACCATCCAATCGAGGCCAGCATGACCGATCCGAAGAAACTGTTCATTAAGACTTATGGCTGTCAGATGAATGTCTATGACAGCGAACGTATGTTTGAGGCGATGGGCGCTGAGGGTTATGTTGCCGCCGACAGTGCCGAAGATGCAGATATGGTTTTGATCAACACCTGCCATATCCGCGAAAAGGCGTCGGAAAAGCTGTATTCCGATTTGGGACGTTTGCGGAAATTGAAATCCGTCAATCCTTCGCTGAAAATTGGTGTCGCGGGCTGCGTGGCGCAGGCCGAAGGGGCCGAAATTTTGCGCCGTGCGCCACAGGTCGATTTGGTTGTGGGGCCCCAGTCCTATCACCGCCTGCCTGAAATGGCGCGCAGCAGTTATGCCGACCAAGGCCAACAGTTGGACACGGATTTTCCGCTGGAAGATAAATTTGACCGCCTGCCCGCTTTGCGCACTTCGCGCGGACCGATGGCATTTTTGACAGTTCAAGAAGGTTGCGATAAGTTTTGCGCCTTTTGTGTTGTCCCCTATACGCGCGGCGCCGAAGTGTCGCGCCCGGCAGATCGTATTTTGACCGAGGCGCGGGATTTGATTGCGCGTGGCGTGCGCGATATCACGCTTTTGGGGCAAAACGTGAATGCCTATCACGGAACGACCAGTTTGGCGGGGTTGATTTATCAATTGGCGGAATTGGATGGGTTGGCGCGGATACGCTATACAACCTCTCATCCCAATGACATGGGCGACGATTTGATCGCGGCGCACCGCGATTTGGCCCAACTGATGCCCTATCTGCATTTGCCAGTGCAATCTGGATCGGACCGCATTTTGCGCGCGATGAACCGCAAACATACAGCGGATGATTATCTGCGCACGATTGACCGCATTCGTGCGGCGCGTCCCGATATTTTGCTGTCATCTGATTTCATTGTGGGTTTCCCTGGTGAGACGGACGCAGATTTTGCGGCCACTTTGGCCCTTATCGAACAGGTGGGTTTTGGCCAAGCCTATTCGTTCAAATACTCACCCCGCCCCGGCACGCCCGCCTCTGAGAAACCCGAGATCGACAGTGATTTGGCCGATGCGCGTTTGCAAGAATTACAGGCATTGCTGACACGCCAACAATTGGCGATTCAGGCCAGTATGGTTGGGCGCGAGATGCGTGTTCTTTACGAAAAGGCCGGACGCCTGACAGGGCAAATGGTGGGCAAATCTGATTATTTGCACGCGGTGCACGTCACCGACCCTGCAGGCAAAGTTGGTGATTTGGTGCGCGTGCAAATTACGGCTGCTGTGACCAACTCGCTTGCGGGGCGGCCTGTGGCGCAATAGGCGCGCTTTTGGAAACAATCAAAGACGGCCGCGCGGATTGTGTCAATTGTGGCGACAACACGACTGGTTCGCCACAATTCTGCCAATTTTTACTTTACTTCGCAGGCGTGGGGCGGCAAAACATAAGTCAAGAATTTTAAGAAGTGTTTATAGGGGGCGGCGGAATTGCAGACAGTTTCCAAAGCGATTCATGCAATGTTGGGGGCCATTGTTTTGGCCATTGGCCTATTTGTATCGTCAGGTGCCATGGCACAAACCGCACCCGAGGTGACGGGTCGCGTGGACTGGGGCATTTGGGTTGATGATGATGGATGTATGCATTGGTGGGCAGATGGTGGGGTCGAAGGCTATATGCTGGACCGCGTGAACCCGCAAACGGGCAAACCCGTCTGTATCAAACGCAACACTTGCCTTGTGCAAAACACGGACCAAATGTTTGCAACCGACTCGGCGCATCTCACATCGCAAGGGCGCAATTATCTGGCACAGTTTTTCCAATCAGCGGGGGCTTTTGGCTATGGCATTTACGGCCATACAGATTCGCGTGCATCGGATGAATACAACATGAACTTGTCCCAACGCCGCGCAAGGGCGGTTGCGGATGTCGCAAGGTCTGTCGGCGGGCTGGTCGAGCGTGAGATCGGTTACGGCGAACGCCAACCCGTCGCGCCAAACGATTCTGCGGCAAATATGGCACGCAATCGCCGCGTCGAAGTTGTCTGCTATCGGTGGTGATGAACATGGGAAAAGTGAACAAAACTATGAAAATCTGGCTTTCCCTATCCTTGGCAGCGGTGCTGTTATCGGCCTGCGAAGACGGCATTCAACCCTATTCTGGGGCCAATTCCATCATCGCCGCGCCCGTAGATCGGGGATTTGACAAAGGCCCCTTGATCAATGGCAATGCTGCGATCGTTTACGATCCTGATGGGTGCCAAGGCTGGTTAATCGATGATGGGATCGAGGGTTATTCAGGTCGTCGGTTCGACCCCGTTTCGGGCCTGCCGATTTGCAACAATCTTTATCCAGCGGGGACGGTGATCGGAAACTATCAAAACGACAATACCGCCCTGCTGCCGGATTTTGTCAAAGGGACCTATAAATACGTCAAGACGGGCGGCACGCCGGCCAACCAGACGGGGCAAAACTATTCACAGTAATCGCTTTGAGGCAAAAGGGCCGCAGGAATGCGGCCCTTTTTGCTGCGACCAATTGCCCAATATAGGGGCATCAGCACATTGTGCGGCACAAATTGTTGCGTGTCACAATAAATTCGCTTGCCAGTTCTTGCAGGGCATTTCACACTGAACCCAAGTCAAACCTTCGTTTCATCAACCAAAGGAGACCGCACTTGGGCATCAGCGCGCTGACCCCCCCGAAACGTCCCGAGGATATTGTGGAAACACTTCTCGAGTTCCCAGACAACCGACTGCTGATCAGTCTTTGCGGCGAATTCGACCGCAATCTGGCCCAAGTCGAACATCAGATGGGGGTGCACGTGCTGCGGCGCGGCAACAGATTGGCCGTGATTGGCGATCCAGAGGCGCGCGAACAGGCTGCAGCGGTGCTGCGCGGGCTGTATGCACGGATAGAACAGGGGCGCGGAATAGAAGCAGGCGATATTGATGGCGCAATGCGGATGGGGCGGCCGATGCCCACGACGTTGACCGATGGGGCCGAACAGATTGAAATGTTCACAGGCGGCGGCAATGTCGAGTTGCGCACCCGCAAAAAGCCGGTTGAACCCCGCACCGAGGCGCAAAAGACCTATGTCGCCAATCTATTCGCCAATGAAATGGGCTTTGGTATTGGGCCTGCGGGCACGGGTAAGACCTATTTGGCCGTGGCTGTCGGCGTGACCATGCTGATTTCAGGGGCGGTCGACAAAATTATCCTGTCGCGCCCTGCAGTCGAGGCGGGCGAAAGGCTGGGGTTTTTACCGGGCGACATGAAGGAAAAGATCGACCCCTATATGCAGCCGCTATATGACGCGCTGAACGATTTTCTGCCACAAAAGCAACTGGCAAAGTTGATGGAGGACAAGCGCATTGAAATCGCGCCCTTGGCCTTTATGCGCGGGCGCACCCTGTCCAATGCCTTTGTCGTTTTAGATGAGGCACAGAACGCAACGGCGATGCAGATGAAGATGTTCCTGACCCGTCTGGGCCAAGGCAGCCGCATGGTAATCACAGGCGACCGCAGTCAGGTCGATTTGCCGCGCGGTGTCGCCTCTGGTCTGGCCGAGGCAGAGCGGATCCTAAAGGGCGTCAAGGGCGTGACATTCAACTATTTCACCGCCAAGGACGTGGTGCGCCATCCCTTGGTCGCGCGGATCATCGAAGCCTATGAAAAATCAGAAGGTCATCCCAGCTGACCATTGCAGGGGTCTGCCCGCTTAGGGTAAAGGACCATATGGAACCGATCGTTGATGTTGTGATTGAGGATGCGCGCTGGCAGGGTCTGGACGCGCTGTGCGATGCGGCGGCGCGCGCCACATTTCGTGAATTGGGCATGGGCGTGCAGGGGTTTACCCTGTGCGTGATGGGCTGTGATGATGCGCGGATTGCCGCGCTGAACACGGATTTTCGCGGCAAGCCCACGGCGACCAATGTCCTAAGCTGGCCGTCACAGGAACGCGGGGCGCGGGTTGCGGGCACCGCCCCAGATGTGCCGCAGGCGGGCAGCGTCGATGACCCCGAACATCTGGGCGATATAGCAATTTCCTATGACACCTGCCACGCCGAGGCGGGCACAAAATCGCCCAATGACCATATAACGCATCTGATCATTCATGGAATTTTGCATCTTTTAGGATATGACCATATAAGGGATTCAGATGGGGATTTAATGGAATCGCTGGAGACCCGCATTATGGCGGCGCTTGGATTGCCAGACCCCTATGTAGATATTTTGGAATAAGGACAGATGGGCAGCAGTATCGAGCCGATTGAAACAATCGACGACGACAGTAGTGAGACCGCAGGACGCGGATTTTTTGGCCGATTGATCGGCGCTTTTTCAGGATCGGATCACGCCGACACGATCGGCGCGCCTGCGGTCAAAACCGCGCCCGCCTTGGGCCTAAGCAATTTGCGCAGTTTGCGCGTTGACGATGTGGCAATCCCCAAGGTGGATATCGCGGCCGTCCCCTTGGATATCGGTAAGGAAGATCTGGTTGCAGCGTTTCGCGATCATGGATTTTCGCGCCTGCCTGTCTATAAGGGCACGCTGGACCATCCGCAGGGCTTGATTTTGCTAAAGGATTTGGCGCTGCAACACGGCTTTGGCGCGGGCGGTCGGTTCAGCCTGAAACGGATGTTGCGCCCAATCCTTTATGCGCCCCCCTCTATGCCTGCCCATGTGCTTTTGCAAAAAATGCAGCGGGACCGCGTGCATATGGCCCTTGTGATTGATGAATATGGCGGGGTTGATGGGCTGGTGACCATCGAAGATTTGATTGAAACCGTGATCGGCGAGATTGAGGACGAACACGATGAGGTTGAGGGTGCGCTGTGGAAAGAGGAAAAGCCAGGCGTGTTTCTGGCGCAATCCACCACGCCTTTGGCCGAGTTTGAGGCGGCGATTGGTCTGACGCTGCGCACGGGCGAAGATGACGATGAAATCGACACTTTGGGCGGGTTGGTGTTTTTGTTGGTCGGGCGCGTGCCTGCGCGCGGCGAAATTATTCCCCATCCATCGGGGGCCGAGTTTGAGGTCGTCGATGCCGATCCTCGCCGCATAAAACGCCTGCGTCTGCGATTGCCTGGCGCTGCGGAGGCCAAGTGATCCCCCGCCTGCGGCCCGCCTTTGTGGCGTTTTTCCTTGGCGTCGTATCGGCGGCAGGCCAAGCGCCGTTGGGAATTTGGGGTCTGACATTGATCGGCCTTGGGGGTTTGTTTTATATGATTGGCGCACAATCCAACCGCCCGCGCGCGGCCTTGGTCGGCTGGTTTGGTGGCGCGGGATATTTTTGCGCCAGTCTATCGTGGATTATCTCACCGTTTTTTGTGGATGCGCCGCATGATGCGTGGATGGCCCCTTTTGCGCTGGTGTTCATGGGATTTGGGCTGGCGCTGTTTTGGGGCTTGGCGGCGGCCTTGGGTCGGCGGTCTCTGGGGTTGGTCCTTGCCCTGACGGCGGCGGAATTGGCGCGGGGATATGTTTTGACAGGATTTCCTTGGGCCTTGATCGGCCATGTCTGGATTGACACGCCTGTCGCACAATTGGCAGCCTTTGTTGGACCATCAGGGCTGACCCTGCTGACCTGCGCGCTGGCTATGGGTATTTTGGGCCGCACGCGTGTAAAAGTCGCGGCAGCGCTTGGCTTTGGGCTGGCATGGGGGTTTGGGACGTGGCAATTGGCCCAACCTATGCCTGCGGACACGGCAGTCACCCTGCGGCTGATCCAACCCAATGCAGCACAATCGATGAAATGGGATCCAGAACAAGCACGGGTGTTCTTTGATCGGCTGACTGCGATGACCGCCGTAAAACCACCCGTCGATCTGGTGATCTGGCCAGAAACCGCCCTGCCCTATATGCTGGAATATAATCCCGAATTGGCCCAAGTGATTGCCATGGCCGCGCATGGCGCAACAGTCGCCATGGGGCGGCAACGGGTTCAGGGCCATCTGGGCTGGAACAGTCTGTCGATCCTGTCGCCTGCGGGGATAGAAACCCATATTTATGACAAACATCACCTGGTGCCTTTTGGCGAATATATCCCTTTTGGCGATCTGGCATTTGACTGGTTCAATATTTCGGCCTTTGCCGCACAAACAGGCAATGCTTATATGGCGGGCGCGGGGCCCACAGTTTTGGACCTTGGACGATTGGGGAAAATGCTGCCACTGATCTGTTATGAGGCCGTATTTCCCCAAGATTTGCGCACGAAAACCCGCGCGAGTTGGATTTTGCAGATCACCAATGACGCGTGGTTTGGCACATTGACAGGCCCGTTCCAACACGCGGCTCAAGCCCGCCTTCGGGCGATAGAACAAGGCCTGCCTCTTGTGCGGGTGGCCAATACGGGTGTCACCGCTGTTTATGATGCGCGCGGACAGTTGCGCGCGGCGCTGCCGTTTGGGATCGGCGCCTATCTGGATGCCAAACTACCGCCGGCCCTGCCCCAAACGCTCTATGCCCGCTGGGGGGAAATCCCCGTTCTGGTGTTGCTGATGGGACTCGCATTGGTTGTGGCATTAAGGATGCGGGCACGCCGCGCTTGACCTTGAAAGCGACACCGCATAGGGAATCATCTCATATCCGGCACAACGGCTTCCTGACGTGCGCGGTGTCACCGAATGGAGCACTTTCCTATGAGCAGACAGAATTATATTTTTACCTCGGAATCCGTGTCCGAAGGTCATCCTGATAAATTGTGCGACCGCGTTTCGGACGCCGTTCTAGATGCGTTTTTGACAACAGAATCAAATGCCCGCGTGGCCTGCGAAACCTTTGCCACCACAGGCCGCGTTGTCGTCGGCGGCGAAGTGGGCCTGTCTGACAAAAAGCAACTAAAAGACATGATGGACCGCGTCGAAGACATCGTGCGTGGCTGTGTCAAAGATATCGGATACGAGCAGGACGAATTTCACTGGAACACCCTGAAAGTGCAGAATTACCTGCACAAGCAATCCGCCCATATCGCCCAAGGCGTCGACAAGGACGGCGCGGGCGATCAAGGGATCATGTTCGGCTATGCCTGCCGCGAAACCCCAGAATTGATGCCCGCGCCCATTCAATATGCGCACGCAATCTTGCGCCGTTTGGCCGAGGTGCGCAAATCAGGCAAAGAACCAACCCTGCGCCCTGACGCGAAATCGCAGTTGTCGTTGCGGTATGTGGACGGTGTGCCGGTTGAGGTGACCTCAATCGTTTTGTCACATCAGCACGCGCTAGAAAGCCAAGGGTCTGATGATATCCGCGCGATTGTCGAACCCTATATCCGCGAAGTCCTGCCCAGCGGTTGGATCACAGAGAAAACCGAATGGTGGGTCAACCCGACGGGCACCTTTGTGATCGGCGGCCCTGATGGCGACGCGGGTCTGACAGGACGCAAGATCATCGTCGACACCTATGGCGGGGCCGCCCCCCATGGCGGCGGCGCGTTTTCGGGCAAGGATCCGACCAAGGTCGACCGGTCTGCCGCCTATGCTGCGCGCTATCTGGCGAAAAACGTCGTGGCCGCAGGTCTGGCAGATCGCTGCACCTTGCAGGTCAGCTATGCTATTGGGGTGGCCAAGCCGCTGTCGATTTACGTCGATACGCATGGCACAGGCAAGGTCGAGGCAGAAGCGATTGAACGCGCCGTGGCCCAATGCATGGACCTAACACCCCGCGGCATCCGCGAGCATCTCGCCCTGACGCGTCCGATCTATGCGCGCACCTCTGCCTATGGCCATTTCGGCCGCGCCCCCGAGGCGGACGGCGGATTCTCATGGGAAAAAACCGATCTGATCGAGGCGCTGAAAAAGGCGGTTTAAACAGGTTTGAGGGCAGGACGCAGTCCTGCCCTCAAACCACATGATCGCGCGCCTAGTAGGAATTACACTGCGTATTTACATAGTTACCCATTCCGTAGGAGTTGCAGTTTGTAGTTGTTGGCGGTCTATACGATCTTTGCATTGAATTTCCGTAACTCTGCAGCCCGATAGCGAATGCTTGCTGAATTTCAGCGTCACGACGTTCTTGCTCCGCTTGGGCATTTAGAATGCAGTCCTCCATTTTTTTGGTCCCAGCCTTGTGTCCAGCGGCCTCACAGGTCGCTCGCGCTTTTTCCAAGACAACGGCTGGATCACTGCACGCGCATACAACCAAAATAATAAGTAATTTCACAGATTTGATATTGGCTCTCTCGTCAAATTAGCTATCTACCCTAAGGGCAACAGTTCATAAGTCGATAGCAATCCTTGATTGTATTGATCTGCTCCCACAGCTTTTCGCAGACACTCAAACACCACATTCAGTAATTCCCCTGCCAAAGTGTATTCCCACGCGGCGCATTACGATGTGTGTTTCTAGCAAGTCACCGCCCCCCAAGGCCTGTGGAGCCCCGATCATGGCGTTGCCCGTTAGCAGACGCGGTTATGGCACCTGTCTCCCTCGCCCTAAACGGCCTATGCTAAACTCGGCCAACCCCCTTTCATACTGACCCAAATACCTGCGCCGCAGGCACATCAGGGCAGCACCCCGCCCTATTCCACCGCCGCCTCAATCTGATCGGCCAATTCCCACAATTCCGCCGCCTCGCCATTGGCCAACAAAACCACAGTAACCCCCGTTGTCAGATTGCGCTGATACAGGGTGGATGTCCCCGTCCAACTGCCCGTGTGCAGCGCGTGCGTGTCGTCCAATTGCCAGCCATAGCCGTAACCCAGCCCGTCTTCATCCGCGATCGGCTTGCCATCGTCATAAGCCCCATTCACAAACAATGCAGATGTGTCTTTCAAATACGCACCATGCCACAGCCCTGCCTCATATTTCGCCAGATCAGTGAGCGTGGTGAAGACATTGCCATCGCCTTCTGCGACGCTAGGATCATAGGCAGGTTTAAAACTCCCCCCTGTCCCGTCGTAACCCGTCACGCGCCGCCCTGCGTCGACGGGTTCAGGTAATCCCGTATCCGTCATCCCCGCGATATCCCAAATCCGCGTCTGCAAAACCGCCGCCAAAGTATCCATCCCCTCAACCGCACCCGCCACCGCACCCAAAGTGACATAGCCGCTGTTGGAATAATCAAACTGGTTCCCTGGCGGGTGGTCCAAATCCTGCTTTCCCAGCCATTCCACAATCTCAAAATTGCTGGTTTGGCTGTTGTATCCGTCCCAAGACAGATAATCTGGCAGACCGGAAAGATGGTGGATCACGTCGCGAACAGTGATTGGGCGCGGGCTGTTGATATCAGCCATTTGGGGCAGGATGTCACCGATGGGCGTGTCTTCGCTGTAAAGACCGGCCTCAATTTGCGACCGCACCGCCAGCGCTGTCATTTCCTTAGACACCGACGCCAAATCAAAAATGGTATCAACTGCCACAGGGGTTTCATCGTCGATATTGGCAAATCCATAGCCCGCCATATGCAAAACCACGCCCTGACGCATCACCAAAACACCTAATCCTGGCGTCGTCTCGCCCAGAAAATGCGTTGCCAATTCATCCACCTCTGGCAATTGCGTTTGGGCATAGGCAGCAGGCGTTAGGGCAATTAGGGCCGCAGTCAAACGAGCAATCATTGTATTTCCTGAAAATTTGGAAGGGACTCTATAGGGCGGCATTTTACACGCGCGTGGCACGGTTGCACAGACTTGACCTTGGGCAAAAGGCAGATTAGGCGCGTGCGCATGAATGACACATCAGAACGCCGCAACTTTTATGGCCGCATTCGCGGCAAAACGCTGCGCGACAGCCAAAAAACCTATCTGGCCGAGGACCTTGGCCCCTTGACCCTGCGCGGCGTCACGCGGGAAGAAAACCCGTCACGTGGGCCTGTGGATCTGGCACAGTTTATCGGGCGGCCTGTGTGGTTGGAAGTGGGATTTGGCGGCGGCGAGCATCTTGTGTCGATGGCGGCACGTTATCGTGATGTGGGCCTGATTGGCTGCGAGCCTTTTGTGAACGGCATCGCAATGCTGCTGGGTAAAATCCGCGTGGCGGGGGTGAACAATCTGGCAATTCATCCAGGAGATGTGCGCGATTTGTTCGAAGTACTGCCCGAGGGATTTCTTCAAAAATGTTTCCTCAACTATCCGGACCCTTGGCCCAAGGCACGGCATCATCGCCGCCGCTTTGTCACCACGGGCTATTTAACCATGTTGGCCCGTGTGATGGCCAAGGGCGCGGAATTTCGAATCGCCACAGATATTAGCGATTACGTGCGCCAGACCTTAGACGAAGTGCCACAGGCGGGATTTGAACTGATCCATCAAGGCGACAAAGCTTGGGACGATTGGCATTCCACCCGCTACGAGCAAAAAGCACTCCGCGAGGGACGCCCGCCACATTACCTGACCTATCGGCGGACATAGGGGGGGCTAGCCCCCCAAGATTTTTCGAAGAAAAATCTCCCCCCCAAGGTATTTGCATCAGTATGAAACGCCTACAGATGAAGTTCTGCGCAAAAACCTTGCCATATAATTTTGACGCCAGCACCGATGGACCCCGCACCATTCCTGCGCTATCAGGCAAATGACAAAGCACGAGGTTTCCATGTCTTCTCACAGCACCCAGACGCCGATGACTGCCCTGAAATCTGGCCCCCTAAAAGGTGTGGCACAGGTCCCGGGTGACAAATCGATCAGCCACCGCGCGCTGATTTTTGGGGCAATGGCGATCGGTGAGACGAAGATCACCGGTCTGCTGGAAGGCCAAGATGTGCTGGACACTGCGCGGGCAATGCGGGCGTTTGGCGCGACTGTCACGCAAGAGGGCGCGGGCGCATGGTCGGTTGTGGGCGTCGGGGTCGGCGGTTTCACCGAACCCAGCGATGTAATTGACTGCGGCAATTCGGGAACGGGGGCGCGGTTGATCATGGGCACGATGGCAACATCCGCTATGACCGCGACCTTTACGGGTGACGCCAGTTTGCGCAAACGCCCCATGGGGCGTGTCACCGATCCGCTGTCGTTGTTTGGCACGCAGTCATTTGGCCGCAAGGGCGGGCGTTTGCCGATGACCTTGGTCGGCGCGCCCAATGCCAAGGGGGTGCGCTATACGCTGCCCGTGGCCTCGGCGCAGGTGAAATCGGCTGTTTTATTGGCGGGGTTGAACGCCCAAGGTGAAACTGTGGTGATTGAACGCGAACCAACGCGCGATCATTCCGAACGTATGCTTTTGGGGTTTGGCGCGCAGTTGGATGTGACCAAAACCGCCGAGGGCCATGTGATCACATTGATCGGACAACCCGAATTGCGGGCCCAAACTGTGGCCGTGCCGCGCGATCCCAGCAGTGCAGCCTTTCCGACTTGTGCCGCGCTGATCGTGGAGGGTTCCGACATCATGGTTCCAGGCGTCAGCCAGAACCTAACGCGCAATGGTCTTTATATCACGCTGGTCGAAATGGGCGCGGATATCGAATTCCAAAACCCCCGCTTGGAGGGCGGCGAGCCCGTAGCAGACCTGAGGGTGCGGTTTTCAGATAATATGAAGGGCATCACGGTGCCGCCCGACCGCGCACCCAGTATGATTGACGAATATCCGATCCTGTCGGTGGTAGCGGCCTTTGCCACGGGCATCACCGTTATGCGCGGCGTCAAAGAATTGCGAGTCAAAGAATCGGACCGCATTGATGCCATGGCGCGCGGGCTTGAGGCCTGCGGTGTGCGTATTGAAGAGGACGAAGATACTTTGATCGTGCATGGCATGGGCGCGGGCGGCGTTCCTGGTGGGGCGACTGCGCTGACGCATTTGGATCACCGCATTGCCATGTCATTTTTGATCTGCGGCATGGCGGCGAAAAACCCTGTATCGATTGATGACGCGGGCGCGATTGCGACATCCTTTCCCATTTTTGTTGAGCTGATGACGCGTTTGGGGGCAACTTTGCAAGATCGCGCATGACGACATGGGTGCTGCTCATTTTAGAACCGCTGCTTGCGGCAATAGATTACCTGATCAATGGGTTGTGCTGGCTTTATGCGGGGATAGACCGTGCGTTGGGATACCGCTTGCTGAAACTAAAGTTCAAACGGGTCGTCGGCTATTGGCCCAATATCGATACGCCCACAAGTTTCAACGAAAAGGTTCAATGGCGCAAACTGAATGACCATGCGCCTGTTTATACGGTGATTGCGGATAAGTATCGGCTGCGCGACTATATCACCCATCGGTTCGGGGCAAAGATGGCCGCAAGGGTCATGCCGCACTGGCGCCTTGTCACGGACAGGCCCCGCGCGGCAGAACTGCAAGCAGCGGGAACAGGCGTGATCATCAAGCCAAACCATAGGTCTGGCTCTTTGCGGATTGTGCCTGTTGGCGCGGATGCGGATTGGCGACGCCTTGCGTTGACAGCGCGGCGCTGGATGCGACAGCGTTATGGGCTAAAGCGCCACGAATGGGCCTATCATGGGATCAAAGCCTGCATTTTGGTTGAAGATTTGGTTTTGGGTGCTGATGGTCAGCCGGCGATGGATGTGAAATTTCAAGTGATGGACGGTGTTTGTGACCGCGTTGAGGTGATTTACAACCGCCAAACCAGTGGCCGCTATGTCACGGCGACGCGCGATTGGATCGAAATGGATGCCGATTGGAGGGATTATGCGCGTGGGAAATTGCCGGAAAAACCCATATTTTACGAACAAATGCGCGATTTTGCCGAAAAGATTGGCAGCGATTTTGACTATATTCGTGTCGATTTTCTAAGTGGCGCGACGGAATGGAAGTTGAACGAATTGACCTTGTATGAAAGCGATGGTTTGACAGCCTATGTCGATCCAAATGTGGAATTGGCTTATGGTCGATTGTGGACATTGCGGAAATATGATGGTGTTTGGGGCAAATCCGCCCCATATGATCTAAACTTTGAACAAACTCGGTCTGGAAAGTTCTAATATGTCCTGTTTTTTCGTCGCCGTTGAGGCCTATGATCCCGAAGGCCCCGCCCTTGCCGAAGAGGGCCTTGCCTATGGCGGGGAAGCACGGTTTTTCGTGCTGCAAGCGGGCGATTTGGGCGAGGCCTTGGCCGCGCTGAATGGGTCGATCGTCGAACATGATTTGAAACTGATGCGAATCCTGCACGCGGGGGCGGTCGAGGAATTCGAAGAGGATATGCTGCCGTTCGAGGTTGAGATCGACGAGATGGTGACGACTGCCGAAGCCACGGGCGAGATTTGTGTATCTGACCCGCATATCTTTGAACCCGATGAAACAGACGGGATAGAGACGGGTGTTTACGCCGTTTGCATTGATGCGATGGACCCAGACTGGGCCGAGGAAGACGAGGGTGAATATGCGGGCCATTACCAATTGGCCGTTATTGCCGCGCCCAATGCCGCCGAGGCGTTGGCGATGCTGGTCGCCGCCTTTGCCGAGGCCGAGATTATCCTTCAGGGCCTTGAGGGCTTGGTCGATGCAGCAGCTTTTCCCTTTGACGCCTATGAGTTTGAATTCGACGAAGAAGACCCGATCAGCGAAGTGCAGGATGAGGGTGGTCTTATCTTGTCGAACGCCTATGCCTATCAGCCTGAGCCTGCGCGTAAATTGGACAGTTGAATGATTTTCACAGTCGCCATTGACGGTCCTGCGGCGGCGGGTAAGGGCACCATTGCGCGGGCGGTTGCGGCGCAGTTTGGCTTTGCCCATTTGGATACGGGGCTTTTGTATCGGGCCGTTGGGGCCAAGGGCGGGGATCCCGTGGCGGCAGCGCGGGGATTGACCCCTGCCGATTTGGCGCGGGACGATTTGCGCAGCATGGCGGCCGGTCAGGCGGCAAGTGTGGTGGCCGCCTTGCCAGAGGTGCGCGCAGCACTGACACATTATCAACGCGAATTTGCACGTCGTCAGGGCGGTGCTGTTCTGGACGGGCGCGACATTGGCACTGTGATTTGCCCTTTGGCCGAGGTGAAACTGTTCATCACCGCAAGTCCCGAGGTGCGGGCCCATCGACGTTGGTTGGAACTGGGCGGGGACGCGGCCCATGTTTTGGCCGAGGTCATCGCCCGCGATACGCGGGATATGGCGCGCGCGGATGCGCCACTTTGCGCGGCCGATGACGCCGTAATCATTGACACCACATCGCATAGCATTGAGGCGGCAATCGCGCTTGCCGTTGCGGCCGTGCACGCGGCGATAAACCGCGCCGCGCAAACCCGTTGAATGACCCGCGCGGGGTCTGCGCAAATGGCAGAACTGGCGATATTTCACCTTGTGCTTTGGTGCGTTCTGATTAGACAGCGGACTGTGAATTTTAATCAGTTTTTTCGCACCGTGCGAAAAGAAAAATAGGAGCAGACCATGCTGATCGACAAGCTGAACTGGCGTTATGCCACCAAAAAGATGGACCCATCGAAAACGGTTCCCGCCGAAAAACTGCACAGCATCCTAGAGGCGGCAAATCTTGCGCCCACCTCAAGTGGCTTGCAACCCTTTGAAATTATTGTGGTCAGCAATCCAGACGTTAAGGCGAAATTGGCCGAAGCCGCCTATGGTCAGGCGCAACTGAATGATGCCACCTATGTTTTGGTCTTTGCAGCTTGGGACAATTACACGGCTGAGCGGATTGATGCCGTGGTCAAGCAAATGCATACCGAGCGCGGCACCCCCAAAGAGATGCTTGCCGCCTATTTCGACAATTTGAAGAACAATTATCTGCCGCGCGACGCAGAGGTGAATTACGCCCATGCAGCGCGTCAGGCCTATTTGGCCTTTGGCGTGGCATTGGTGGCGGCGGCCTATGAAGAAGTGGACGCAACCCCAATGGAGGGGTTTAATCCGGATGCGGTCGATGCGATTTTGGGATTGCGCGAAAAAGGGTTGCGGTCGGTGACCCTGATGCCCCTGGGCTATCGCGCAGAGACGGGCGATTGGTTGAACGGCGCGAAAAAGGTGCGCAAGCCGCTGTCGGCACTGGTCACCGACGTCAAGTAATCTATGATTTGGGGCGGCACCTGTGCCGCCCCACAATGCGCCGCAACGCTAGCGCGTCCAAGGAAAGACAGCGCGGATACGGGGATCGCGCAGGATCAATCCGCCCCACATGATGACACCCAGATAGATGCCAAACAGCGTATGCGACGCCAAGGGCGAACCTGCGCGCAATTGCGTTGTGATCGCGCCGCCCAGAATGGCCATCATCAGGCTGGCCCCCAAAAGGCCCGTGGGCGGAAACAGATAAAGCAAGGTGCAGATCAGTTCCAAACATCCGATCAGCAAAATCGGTGATCCCGTCCAGCCCAAATCCACCATGGTTTGATCGGCAATCGCCATGCCTGCAAGCTTGGGGGTGACGGATGCGCCCAGCATAAACAGCCCAAACAACGCCGAAAGCGCCCAACCGATCCGTGTGATTGTTTTTGTGGTCACTGTGATCCCCTGTCTAAGGACATAAAATGACAAAAGCCTAAGCCGGTCAATTCAAAGAAGGGGGGCCAGCCCCTCTGGCTTCGCCTCCCCCCGGGATATTTGGACAACGAGGAAGCGGGCTGTGTAAAACCTGCCTGCTGCTGTGCATCCCTGCGCAGAAGCCACCCTTGTTTTGTGTATCAAGATTGCGCATCTGAAAGGAAGCAATGGAGGCATAGATGACAAAACCTTTACCGACGTATTTCATCTCGCATGGTGGCGGGCCTTGGCCTTGGTTGCCGCAGATGCGGGCGATGTTTGTGAATTTGGAGGCGTCTTTGACCGCGATGATTGCGGAATTAGCGACGCCGCCCAAGGCGATTTTGATGATTTCGGGTCATTGGGAATCGGATGAGGCGGCGATTATGGCGGCGGTCAGCCCACCGATGGTTTACGATTATTCGGGGTTCCCGCCTGAGACATATAAAATCGTCTATCCAGCCCCGGGTGCGCCCGATATGGCAGCGCGGGCGTTGGAACTGCTGCAAGGTGCGGGGATTGCAGCGCATTTGGACCACAAACAAGGGTTTGACCACGGCACATTCGCGCCGATGGCGATCATGTATCCGAATGCCGATATTCCCCTGTTCCAGATTAGTCTTTTGAAATCCTATGATCCTGCCGCGCATTTGGCGATGGGGCGCGCCCTTGCACCGCTGCGCGAAGAAGGGGTTTTGATTGTGGGGTCGGGGCTGTCCTATCACAATTTGCGGATGTTTGGCCCTGCGGCGAAAGACCCGTCAGAGGCGTTTGATGCGTGGCTGGGTCAGGCCTTGGCCCTGCCTGCGGCGGATCGCACAGCGGCGATGATCGATTGGGAATCTGCGCCCTATGCCCGCATTTGCCACCGCGAAGAGGACCATCTGGTGCCGTTGTTTGTGGCGCTGGGGGCCGCCGAGGGCGCAAAGGCCACGCGGATTTATCACGACAAGGGATTGTTTGGCGGCGTGACGGCAAGCAGCTATCGGTTTGACTAACGGGTGCTTGCAAATTCATCCGAATCCGCCTATCTGGGCGGCAAGATGGGGTAGGGCAACAGCCTTGGCCCTATCAATCATTCCAAGACCAGCGGAGCCAACCGCGCGGCCATTACAGATGATGAAAAGGACCAACTACGTATGTCTATGAAAGCTATGGAAGAATTCGAAGCCCTGTTGAAGGAAAGCTTTGAAATTGATACGCCCGAAGAGGGCACAGTTGTTAAGGGCAAAGTGATCGCAATCGAAAGCGGTCAGGCCATCATCGATGTCGGCTATAAAATGGAAGGCCGTATCGACATTAAAGAATTCGCAAATCCTGGCGAGGCGCCCAATATCAATGTGGGCGATATCGTTGAGGTGTTCTTGGACCGCGTCGAAAACTCGCGCGGCGAAGCGCAGATTTCGCGTGAAAAGGCCCGCCGTGAAGAGGCTTGGGATCGTCTGGAGCAGGCACACGCCGCTGAGACGCGCGTTGATGGCGCGATCTTTGGTCGTGTCAAAGGTGGCTTTACTGTGGATCTGGGCGGCGCTGTGGCGTTCTTGCCAGGCTCTCAGGTCGATGTGCGCCCCGTGCGCGATGCCGGCCCCTTGATGGGCATGAAGCAGCCGTTCATCATTTTGAAAATGGACCGTCGTCGCGGCAATATCGTTGTCTCGCGTCGTGCGATCTTGGAAGAAAGCCGCGCCGAACAGCGCGCCGAAGTGATTGGCAATTTGACCGAAGGTCAGACTGTCGATGGCGTGGTCAAGAACATCACCGAATACGGTGCCTTCGTTGATCTGGGCGGTGTGGACGGCCTGTTGCACGTAACCGACATGGCATGGCGCCGCGTCAACCATCCATCGGAAATCCTGACGATCGGCGAGACCGTTAAGGTTCAGGTCATCAAGATTAACAAAGACACCCACCGCATTTCGCTGGGCATGAAGCAATTGCAGTCGGATCCATGGGATGCGGTTGAAAAGCTGTATGCACTGGGCACGCTGCACAAGGGCCGCGTCACCAATATCACCGATTACGGCGCATTTGTTGAGCTGGAAGCGGGCGTTGAAGGTCTGGTTCACGTGTCGGAAATGTCTTGGACCAAAAAGAACGTCCATCCCGGCAAGATCGTTTCCACCAGCCAAGAAGTTGACGTCATGGTTCTGGAGATTGACAGCGTTAAGCGTCGCGTTTCCTTGGGCCTCAAGCAAACCCAGCGTAACCCATGGGAAGTGTTTGCAGAAACCCATCCTGTTGGTTCGTCCATTGAGGGCGAAGTCAAGAACATCACCGAATTCGGCCTGTTCGTGGGTCTGGACAATGACATCGACGGCATGGTTCACCTGTCCGATCTGTCGTGGGACGCACGCGGTGAAGACGCCATTCAAAACTATCGCAAGGGCGACACGGTTACGGCCGCTGTCACCGAAGTTGATGTTGAGAAAGAGCGTATTTCGCTGTCGATCAAAGCCTTGGGCGAGGATAACTTCTCGGACGCGGTGGACGGCGTTAAGCGTGGCGGTCTGATCAATGTGACCGTGACGGCAATTGAAGAGGGCGGCATTGAGGTTGAATTCAATGGCGCAAAATCGTTCATTCGTCGTTCCGATCTGTCGCGTGAGCGCGGCGATCAGCGGCCAGAGCGTTTCAGCGTTGGCGAAACTGTCGAAGTGCGCGTGACCAATATCGATCCAAAGACCCGCAAGCTGGGCCTGTCGATCAAGGCGCGTGAGATTGCCGAAGAAAAAGAAGCCGTTGAGCAGTATGGCTCGTCCGATTCGGGCGCGTCGCTTGGCGATATCTTGGGTGCGGCCCTGAAGGGCGATAAGGCCTAATATTGGCCGAAAATCGCTATTGTTGAATGAACTTAGGGCCTTATCTTGCGATAAGGCCCTTTGCTTTGGCAAATCCTTGTGAATTTTGTTTGTGCGATATTTTTTTTGCTTATAGTCTGATCTAGGCTGGGCACCCAAAGAAGGGGCCAGAAGTTTGGGGATGGTATCTATGATTCGGTCAGAACTGATCCAGAAAATTGCGGATGAAAATCCACATCTGACGCTGCGCCATGTGGAGCGTATCGTGAATACGGTGTTTGAGGAAATCATTGATGCGCTGGCCAAGGGTGACAGGGTTGAATTGCGTGGTTTTGGTGCGTTTTCCGTGAAATCGCGCGACGCGCGTCTGGGCCGCAATCCCCGAACGGGCGAGTCGGTGCAGGTGGACAACAAAAAAGTGCCATTCTTTAAGACGGGCAAATTGTTGCGCGACCGTTTGAACGGCGCATAAGGCCTGTTGGCAACTGACACCTTGCAGGGTTAAACAGGGTTTAGGGGGCCAAAATGATCCGATATTTCCGCTATGTTTTGTTTGCCTTGCTGGCTGTGATCCTGATCACCTTGGCGCTTGCCAATCGCGCACCCGTCGAGGTTCATTTAATGACCCAAGACCTGTCCGCGCTGTTTGGCGTCAATTGGGCAGTGCAGGTGCCGATGTTTTTGGTGATTTTTGCCAGCATCATTTTGGGGCTGCTGATCGGGTTTATCTGGGAATGGCTGCGCGCGTCGAAACACCGCAAAGTCGCAGGGGCGAAAACACGGCAAGTGAGCAAGCTGGAACGCGAACTCGCGGCGATGCAAGATGCGCACAATCTGCCCAAAGATGACGTGTTGGCGATTTTGGACAAGTCGAAACCATAATGGCAGAAATCAGGGTAAAAATCTGTGGGCTACGCACGGCGGCGGATATGGCGGCGGTGGCAGGGGCGGCCTATGCGGGTTTTGTTTTTTTTGAAAAAAGCCCGCGGCATTTGACGATCCCACAGGCACGGGATATGGCGCTGCTGGCCCCTGTTGGTTTGGCAAAAGTGGCGCTGGTGGTGGATGCGACTGATGCGTTTTTGGATCATCTGACTGAGTCGGTGCCTTTGGATATGTTGCAACTTCATGGACATGAAAGCCCTGACCGCGTGGCAGAGGTGCGCGCGCGCTATGGTCTGCCTGTGATGAAGGCGATTGGGGTGGCCGATGAGGGGGATTTGTCGGCGGCGTTTGAATATTCGCTGGTGGCCGATCAATTGCTGATTGATGCGAAGCCGCCGAAAGATGCGCTGCCCGGGGGCAATGGGCTGTCGTTTGATTGGCGTTTGGTCGCGCAAAGGCGCTGGTTGAAACCGTGGATGCTGGCGGGGGGGCTGACGCCTGAAAATGTGCGCGATGCGATTCGCTTGACCAATGCGCGACAGGTGGATGTGTCATCAGGGGTAGAATCTGCGCCCGGTGTCAAGGATGCGGGCAAGATCGCCGCGTTCCTTGCGGCGGCGCAAGATAAGGGGCCGCCTGTATTGCGGTGACGTGCCTGCGGCGCAGGTATTTTTGTCAGTATGAAAGGCGTTTTAGAAGGCCTTGAATGTCATTGTGGTCAGGCTGCGCTGAATGTCGGGGATATCGAACAGTTTTTCCGATAGGTAATGGCCGACATCTGCGCCATCGGGGATATAGACCTTGGCAATCAGGTCATATTCGCCGCTGGTGGAGAAAAGTTCCGAGACGATTTCGCGATCATAAATGGCAGTCGCAACTTGATAGGTGCGGCCTGGGGTGCAGCGGAATTGAACAAAAACGCAGATCATGAAGACACCTCTAGGGTAAGGGGGACGGGCGGGGTTTTTAGATCATCAATGGTCAGGGGGGTTTGCGGCAAGGCAAGGCGATTGCGCACCACCCACAAAAGGCGGTTTTGCGCGCGGGTTATGGCCACATAGGCAAGTCGTTTCCAAAGGGGAACCCCTGCCTCTGCGCGGCCGGATTGGGCAGCGGCAAGAATATCGGGTGCAAAAACTTGAACCGTATCCCATTGCGACCCTTGGGCCTTGTGGATCGTCACGGCCGCGCCATGCAAAAACGCCGCACCCATTGTGGCGGCAGAGGGGATAAAGGGTTCTTCCTCGTCCGGTTTTTCGATTTTGATGATGGAGGCGGCGGAAACTTGGGGGTCTTCGGCACCCACGACGTGGAGGCGGGCAAAGCCGTCGCGATTGCCTGGCCCAAGGTAAATGACCTGCGCGCCTTTGATCAAACCGCGCGCCTCAAGATCGATACGTTTTTTGCGATGTTTGAGGGGGAGTTCAATGCCGTCACAGATCAGGGGTTCGCCCGCGATCAGTTGATCTTCGGGCGCGCCATGGGCGGCACGAAAGGCATTGATCAGGCGAATGCGGGTGGCGTTGCGCCAGACCAGAACCGGACTGCGCGCCATAAGGCCCGCGTCAGCGCGCTCGGCAATCACCACACGATCATCACGGGCGGCTGCCTGTTCGATCAATCGCTCGAACGCGGGGAATGTGATAGCGGGATCGCCCAAAGCATGGGCCAGATCAAGGATCGGGTTGTCTTGGGCCTGCCGGTGGATGCGCGACAAGGTCAGTTTGCGCCCCTGCCCCAGACGATCAAACACCATCGCGCCCGACAGACCCACGGGGGCCAATTGGGCCGGGTCGCCGAACAGGATCAGGGTGGGAAAAATCTCACGCAGATCATCGAATTGACGTTCGTCCAGCATCGAAGATTCGTCGACAAAGCCGATATCAAGGGGTTCTTCGCGGCGTTTCCAGCCTTTGATGAAATCGGAACCACGCAGGCCAGCCGCGGCCAATGCGCCCGGAATCGAAGGCACCGTGGCGTAAAAGGCAAAGGCTCGGTCTAGGGCAAGTTCGGTCAACCCCTCAACCGCTGGACGGGGTGCCTGACCCGTCAGCCATTCGGCAATTTTTTCATATTGGGGGTCATACAGCGGCGTATAAAGGATCCGGTGAATTGTGGTGGCAGGCACCCCCCGCAAGCGCAAGACCGAAGCGGCCTTATTTGTTGGCGCAAGGATGGCCAGCGTGCGGCGGTCTTTGCGACGTTTGGGTTCATAATCGCCCGAGACAAGGTCTACACCAGCGGCGGCCATCGCCTGATAAAGACTGGCAAGCAGCATCGTTTTGCCTGATCCAGCCTTACCCACCACCGCAAGGACCGACGATTTGCCTTCGGTGCGCGGTTCAAATGTGCCTTCGATCAGATCGATTCCGTCCAGTTCGGCGGCAACGCGATCATAAGCCTCGGCTTGGTCATCGGAAAAGGTTACGGCGGGCAGAGTCATAGTCTGTGCATAGCGCGCGCGCGCGCTGGGTGCGAGTGTTAATTCAGATACGTCTTGGTTGGGCTGGATCTTAATTTGGCCTTTTTTGGACTGGCTCTGTGCCGTCCTCGGTGGCGTATTTCGCCAGAATCTCTGACCTTGCGAGAACGATGTTTTGTTTTGCGGCGGCGGCTATGGCCGGAAGATCATTTTTTTCTGCATAATTTTGCAGATCGGCCAAGACATTAAGGATCCAATCGTGGCGCACAACAACACCTTACTCATAAGAATAAACCTATCCGAGTATAGGGGCATCACGGTGATCTTGATATCCCATTCGATGGAAACTATCCGTTCGCGCGCTGGAAACAATAAGGCCCAGCGCGCGAACTGGCTTAGCGTGCGGCGGCAATCGTATCCTCAATCGTGCGCAATCCTGTGCGCGGGGCCTGCACCAGCACCGCCATATTACCTGGTTTGTGTTTATTATGGCGCATCAGCATATGGGCTGCGGGGATATCGGCCCAAGGAAATACTTCGGACATACAGGGGTCAAGGCGGCGTTCGCACATCAGCTTATTCGCCGCGGCGGCCTGTTTCAAATGGGCGAAATGGCTGCCTTGCAAGCGTTTTTGGTGCATCCACATATAGCGCACGTCAAAGGTGCAATTGAACCCCGATGTTCCCGCGCAAATCACAACCATGCCGCCCTTTTTGCAGACAAGCGACGAGACAGGAAAAGTGGCCTCGCCTGGATGTTCAAAGACGATATCAACATTGACGCCCTTGCCTGTGATGTCCCAAATCGCCTTGCCGAAACGGCGCGCCTCTTTGAGCCAATCGTTATAGGCGGGGGTGTTCACGATGGGCAGTTGTCCCCAGCAGCTGAAATCTTTGCGGTTGATCACGCCTTTTGCGCCCAAAGACATCACAAAATCGCGTTTGTCTTCCTCGGATATCACGCCAATCGCGTTGGCGCCTGCGGTGTTGATCAGTTGAATTGCATAGCTGCCAAGTCCACCAGATGCGCCCCAGACCAGAACGTTTTGACCGGGTTTCAAATCATGCGGTTCGTGACCGAACAACATCCGATACGCGGTGGCAAGGGTCAGGGTATAGCAAGCCGATTCCTCCCATGTCAGATGGCGCGGGCGGGGCATCAGTTGCTGCGCTTGGGCACGGGTGAATTGCGCGAAAGAACCGTCTGGCGTCTCATATCCCCAGATACGCTGGCTGGGGGAAAACATCGGATCACCCCCGTTACAGTCCTCGTCGTCGCCGTCATCTTGGTTGCAGTGGATCACCACCTCATCGCCGACCTTCCAGCGTTTGACCTTATCGCCCACGGCCCAAACGATACCCGAGGCATCCGAGCCCGCAATATGATAGGGTTGTTTATGCCCGTCAAAGGGGCTGATCGGCTGGCCAAGGGCGGCCCAAACGCCGTTATAGTTCACGCCCGCGGCCATGACCAAAACCAGCACCTCGTTGCTGTCGATTTTCCAAGTATCGACGACTTCGATTTGCATGGCGGTATCGGCCTCGCCGTGGCGGTCTTGGCGGATCGCCCAAGCATACATTTTGGCGGGCACATGGCCCAAGGGTGGCATTTCGCCAATCTCATAAAGATCTTTGGTGGGCCGTGATGTGTCGAAGGCCATGGAAATCCCCAGTGCTGCGCCGCAGAATCGGCGTTGAATATCGCTTTGGTAATATAATTGCGCGCAATATTGCAATAATTATTTATGATATTTTGAAATTTTATGTCTGCGGCACTGCAGCATTTGGCAGGAAATGCGCCAATGGGGCGGCATAAAAGGCCAAAATTGCGGGTTGGGGGGACGAAAAATCGGCGGCGACGATGCCGCGTGCCGTCAGGGGGCGCAGACCCTCGGCCAACAGTCGATCGGGCGGTGGCAGTTTCAATACCGCCCCTGCCCCTATCAGATCATCGGTCAGGCCACGGGCGATGGACAAAAGATCCGATTCGGATTTGGGGCCACGCTGCAGGGCGGCGGCGATCAGATTAACGGCCAAAACGGGCACGACCGCGCCGATTTTTTCCATGATATGCATGCCCAAATCCTCGGTCGTGCCCGAAAAGCCACGCAAGGAGATCGGCGCACCAAAGCCTGCGGCCGCCGTGCCAAAGCTTTGAAACCGCCCGCGCAACATCCGCCACAGATTGCGCGTCACAAACCATGCAATCTGCAAGGGCTTGGCGCGAAAGCGGCGACTTTCATCGGCGGCAGTCAAAATGCGATCCTCTAGCACGCGGTCATAGGCCAAACCCACGGGGATAAAGACAACATCGCGGTCATTGGGCAAATCCGCGCTGGCGATATAGGACAAAAGACCCATTTTCGCGGGACCAATTTCGCCCGTCAGGGACAGACCGCCTTCGGGGAAAATCGCTTGGGTTGTCCCATCCTCGGTTGCCATTTGGACATAGCGGGCCAGAACGCGGCGATACAGCGGATTGCGCGATTTGCGGCGAATGAAATAGGCCCCCATGGCGCGGATCAGGGCCGACAGCGGCCACACGCGCGCCCATTCGCCCACCGCATAGGATAGATTGGTGCGGCCTGACACCAGCCATGTGATCAGGATGTAATCCATGTTGGATCGGTGGTTGATCACAAAAACCACGGTGGATTTCGGGTCAATATGATCCAGGGCGGCATCCAATTTGCCGACGCGGACACGATAGAGACGGCGCGACAGCCACCGCGCCACACGAATGGCAAAGCCAAAATACAAGGTGGTGGAAAAGCTTGGCACGATTTCACGCGCATAGCGGCGCGCCTCTTGCAGGGCGACATTTCCAGGGATGGCATTGTCGCGGGCGTGATCGCCCACCGCCTCTAGGACACGGGGATCATACAGCAGACGCACGATCATATCTTGGCGGCGCGCCAGTTTGAACGGCTCGATCGGGCGGTCAAGGCGGGTGTTGATGCGGGCGACGGCGCGTTCAAAACGGCGGCGAAAGAACCACCGCACGGAGGGAAATAGAAAATGCGACGCAAACGTCACCGCTGCAAAGCCGATGATCAAAACGACAAGCCAAAGCGGCAAGGTGACGGGCGTGAACATGACGCAGATTTACAGGAAAACCTTTGCGCGTAAAGTCTGCACCTACGCCGCAATGCAGCGATTGACAGGGTTTTATTATTTCCTATAGGACGGGGTTCAGGAAATTAAATTACGAGGCGGTCAGATGTCGCAGAAAGAAGCCCCTTGGCTGATCCGAACCTATGCGGGCCATTCGACGGCACTTGCGTCTAATGCCTTGTATCGCAGCAATTTGGCCAAGGGGCAGACGGGCCTGTCGGTGGCCTTTGATCTGCCGACGCAGACGGGCTACGATTCCGATCACGTGCTGGCACTTGGCGAGGTGGGCAAGGTGGGCGTGCCAATTTGTCATTTGGGCGATATGCGGACCCTGTTTGACGCCATCCCATTAGAACAGATGAACACATCGATGACGATCAACGCGACGGCACCTTGGCTGCTGGCCCTATATATCGCGGTGGCCGAGGAACAGGGCGCGGATGTTGCGGCGCTGAATGGCACGGTGCAAAACGATATTATCAAGGAATATCTGTCACGCGGCACCTATATCCTGCCGCCCGCGCCCAGTCTGCGCATGATTACGGATGTTGCAGCCTATACCCGCGAACATTTGCCAAAATGGAATCCGATGAACATTTGCAGCTATCATCTGCAAGAGGCGGGGGCGACGCCTGAACAGGAATTGGCCTTTGCCTTGGCCACGGCCTGCGCGGTGCTGGATGATCTGCGCGGCAAGGTGACGGCGGATGAATTTCCATCAATGGTTGGACGGATATCATTCTTTGTGAATGCAGGGATCCGGTTTGTGACCGAGATGTGCAAAATGCGCGCCTTTGTCGAATTGTGGGATACTATTTGCGAAACCCGCTATGGGATCACAGACGCGAAATATCGTCGTTTTCGCTATGGGGTGCAGGTGAATAGTTTGGGATTGACCGAGCAGCAGCCCGAAAACAACGTCTACCGCATTTTGATCGAAATGCTGGCGGTGACCCTGTCCAAAAATGCCCGTGCGCGTGCGGTGCAACTGCCCGCGTGGAATGAGGCCTTGGGATTGCCGCGCCCTTGGGATCAGCAATGGTCGATGCGGATGCAGCAGATTTTGGCCTATGAAAGCGATTTGCTGGAATATGACGATCTGTTTGACGGCAACCCTGCGGTGGATCGCAAGGTGGCGGAATTGGCGGCAGGCGCGCGGGCGGAACTGAAACTGATCGACGATATGGGCGGTGCCGTTGCGGCGATTGCCTATATGAAGGGGCGGTTGGTGGACAGTAATGCAGCGCGGATTGCGCGAATTGAGACGGGCGAGACAGTGGTTGTCGGCGTGAACCGCTGGCAAAGTGGCGAGGAGAGTCCGCTAACATCGGGGGATGGATCGATTATGGTCAGTGACCCTGAGGCAGAGGCAGACCAGATCGCGCGACTGAACGCTTGGCGCGGTGCGCGGGATCGGGCGGCGGTGGCGCTTGCCTTAGAAGGTTTGAAAACGGCTTGTGGCAGCGGTGAAAACATCATGCCCGCAAGCATTGCTGCCGCCAAGGCGGGGGTGACCACGGGCGAATGGGCGCAATGTCTGCGCGCTGCATTCGGGGAATACCGCGCGCCGACCGGCGTTTCAGATGCGCCCAGCAACCGTGTTGAGGGGCTGGAACCGATTCGCGAACGGGTGCAGGCATTGGCCGCGAAACTGGGGCGGCCCTTGTCCATTATGATCGGCAAACCTGGCCTGGACGGCCATTCCAACGGGGCAGAACAAATCGCCACAAGGGCGCGCGATTGCGGGATGAAAATCCATTACGAGGGAATCCGTTTGACCCCTGATCAGTTAATCGCAGCGGCCTTGCGCGATGATCCGCACGTGATCGGACTTTCGATCCTGTCGGGCAGTCATGTGCCATTGGTGCGGCAGATGTTGGATTTGATGCGCAGCAGCGGTCTGTCACATATTCCGCTGATCGTGGGCGGAATTATTCCCGAGGACGACGCAGCGGCTTTGCGGGCGGCGGGGGTGGCGGCGGTCTATACGCCCAAGGATTTCGAACTGAACCGCATTATGATCGATATTGTGGGGCTGGTTGGGCGAGATGCTGCATAGGGGGCGGGATGGGGGCTTTGCCCTCAAGTCAGATTGCAAGCAATCTGCCCTCTAGGTATTTGGGTCAGTATGAACGGTGCGCGGTTTTATAGGCTGCGTTAGGGCGCTTTGTGCCAGACGGCTTGGCCGTCAATTAGGTCTTTTTTCAAACCCATATGATCGCGATAGTCGCGGCCTATATCCTCGACCAAATGCGCCTGTTTTGTGCCGCGCAGAAACAGGCAACGATTGGGCAGCGCCAAGGATTCAAGCGCGGGATTAAGCTGTTTGAAGAACTGCTTTTCAGGATCAAATCGCAGATCCATCAAATCGGCAGCGGCGCGCAAAAATGGGCCTTTGAACATACCAGGGCTGGTGGAAAAGGCGTTGATCAATTCATCTTGGATTATATATCCGCGCGGGCTGCGCGCAATGCGGCGGCTGGTTTGATGGGCCAGGCCGCGCGTATGTTTGGTGGCGCACATCAACGTGACGGCCTGCACATCATCAGGCTGCATCAGATCAAAGAATGCGTCTGGCGTGATGTGATCCAGCGCCATCCAATCATCCTCTATGTGAAAGACGAAATCCGATGAGGTGGCCTGCCAAGCGCGTTTGACCGCCGCCGCAAAGCTCGCCGTTTCGGGACGAAAAATCTGGGCCTGCGGAAAAACTGTGAGGATCATATCGGCGCAGGCGTCGCCCTGTTCGGCATCGCCCATAAAGGGGTCCAGATTGACGATGACATTGGCAAAGGTGAAATGACGAAACACCCATTCGTCAAAACTGGCCAATGTTTGCGCGAGCAGGCTGGGACGCCGCCCGCAAATCATTACCAAATCTATGCTTGCACCCATATCAACCGCCCTATTTTGGGGCAGTTTAGACGCAGTGTGCTTACGGGGCAAGCCGTGCCTCTAACACGGTGACGCTGGTCTCTGCTTGGATGTCTGTGGCCGACAAGCCCGCGCGTAGGATATAATTTCCTGCCGCCACGTGCCAATCCGTCCCCGCCCAATAGGCAAAATCGCGCAAGGTGAGGGCAAGGGTGATGTCCCGCGTCTCACCCGCAGCAAGGATCAGTTTGGCAAAGGATTTCAGTTCCTTATCAGGTCGATCGACGGGGGCATTTTGGGGCGCGATATAAAGTTGCACCACCGTCGTGCCCATACGGTCGCCCGTATTGGTGACGCGGATCGTAGCGGCATCTGGCGTGGCGGTGACACTGTTGATCGCAAAGCTGGTATAGCCCAGACCAAAGCCAAACGGGAACAGGGGCGCGATTCCGTGACGGTCATAATGGCGATAGCCGATCAGCAGGCCCTCTTCGTATCGAACATGGCCGTTTAGGCCGGGGTAGATTTCGGCGTCTTGGGAATGGGTGGGATTGTCAGCCCAGCGGCGCGGAAAGGTTTGCGCAAGGCGACCTGTGGGTTCCACGGCACCCGTCAACACATCCGCAATGGCATTGCCCGTTTCTTGGCCCGCATACCACGATTGCAACACGGCGGGCACGCCGTCCAACCACGGCATTTCCACGGGGCCACCTGTTTGCAAGATCACGACCGTCTTCGGGTTTGCGGCCAGAACGGCGGCAACCAATTCATCCTGACGGCCTGGCAGGCGGATATCATCCAGATCCGAGCCTTCGGTATCCCATTGAGCGGAGCGGCCCACAAAAATCAGGGCGCGGTCGGCGCTGGCGGCGCAGCGGGCAGCTTCGGCAATATCGGCATCATTCATGGGGCGGCCAATGCCCACGCGCAGGGCGGAAAAGGCGAGATTGTCGCTGGGACGATTGGCGAATTCGATCGTCACTTCCACGGGTTGGCCTGCGGTCAGCATGACCTCGCCCACCACCTCATCGCAACCCTCTTCGAAATAGGTGCGGCCTTTGGTCCATCCATCCCAAGCATTGGCGATCAGATGGCCGTTGATATAAACCTTGGCAAAGCCTGCGGAGAAGACACCGACGCGGTGCAGGCCCGACGAATCGGGGGTAAATCTGCCGATGATACGGGCAGAGAAATTGGTGGGATCGGCATGGCCGCCTGCAAAGGGGGGCACCCAGAACGCCTCGGCGCTGTCCATCTGCTCGGACGCGATAGGTAGCCCTGAAAGGGTGCGGTCTTTATAAAAATCAATCGTCAATGGTCCTTGCAGCAAGGGTTCCCAGCGGTGATTTGTGCAGCCTGCTGCATAGGTCAAATTGGCCATGCCTGCGTTTTGTAACCCCTGCCAAGGCGAGACGGCGTAATGCGGGTTCAACTGCGCCGAACCACCGCCCATGATCTGCGCCGTTTTAGCATTGGGGCCGATGACGGCGGTGGTGCCTGTTTTGGGCAAGGGCAACAGGTTGCCGTCGTTTTTCAACAGAACCGTGCCCTCGGCCCCTGCGCGGCGGATCAGGGCACGGGTATCTGGGGTGTCATAGGCCATTTCAACAAAGGGGCGGTGATCATCCAGCGCACCCACACGCTGCATCAACCGCAGCATATTATGGGCGAGATTGCGGACAGTCTCGGCGGTGACCTCGCCCGATTGCACGGCGGCGATCAGCCTATCGCCACGGTCACGCGAAGGCCCTGGCATTTCCAGATCAAGACCTGCGTTGATCGTGGGCGCGGTTGTGCGAGAGCCGAACCAATCCGACATCACAATCCCGTCATAGCCCCACTGATCGCGCAACACAGTCGTCAACAACCAGTGATTTTCGGCTGCATAGGTGCCGTTGAGTTTGTTGTAAGACGACATGATCCCCCATGTTTTGCCGCGTTTTACCGCCGCCTCAAACGGGACCAGATAGACTTCGCGCAAAGAACGTTCGTCAATATCCGAAGAAATTGTGGTGCGTTCAATTTCCGATTCGTTGCCGACAAAATGTTTGATTGTGGCCGCAATGCCCTGCGATTGCAGGCCGGTGATATAGGCGGTGGCAAGGGCTGCGGTCAGGATCGGATCCTCAGAGTAACATTCAAAATTGCGACCATTGGTGACAGAGCGTTGGATATTCACTGTGGGGGCCAGCAGCATATGCGCGTTTTTGGATTTGACCTGATCCGCCAGCGCCACGCCAATTTCACCCACCAGATCGGGGTTCCATGTCGCGCCCAGCGCAATGCCCACAGGGAAAGCCGCGGTCTTGACGCCGCCGATCAAACTGCCACCGCCGCGCGCACCATTCGGGCCATCGGTAACGCGCAAACGCCCCAAACCCGCATCCACCGACCAGAAATCTGCACCTGACAGCAGCTTTACCTGCGCCGCCAAATCCATCCCGTCCAAAATATTTGTGATGCGGTCCATAATATCCTCCGATGCTTTGGCCTATCTATAACGATATAGATTTTAACTGCAACGATTACGGCGGAAATATTCACAGCTTTCCCCCTGCCCTATCATCGGATAGCCTGCGCCAAAATGGGGGATATCATGACAGTCCATATTGGCGCCAAGGCAGGCGATATTGCTGAAACCGTGTTGCTGCCGGGCGATCCATATCGCGCGCGTTGGGCCGCCCAAACCTATTTGGATAACCCTGTGCTGGTCAATGAAGTGCGGGGCATGCTGGGCTATACAGGCACATGGCGCGGGCACAGGGTGACGATCCACGGGTCGGGCATGGGTATGCCCAGCCTGTCGATCTATGCCAATGAATTGATCCGCGATTACGGCGCGCAAACTCTGATCCGTATCGGCTCGGCGGGGGCGTTGCAGCATCACGTCAAGGTGCGCGATGTGGTCTTGGCGCAGACGGCCAGCACCTGCGGCAGCCCCAGCCAATCTATGTTCCGCGAGTTGCATTTCGCGCCCTGTGCCGATTTTGGATTGTTGACTGCGGCGCATCGGGCAGCCCAGTCCATCGGCGTGCCCGTGCACGTCGGCGGGATTTATTCGTCGGATACGTTTTATGACGAACGCCCCGATATGTCGGATCAGTTGCAGCGCCACGGCACGCTTTGCGTGGAGATGGAGGCGGCAGAGCTGTATCTACTCGCCGCCCGCTATGGCCGCCGCGCGCTGGCGGTGTTGACGATATCGGATCATATCCTGACGCACGAAGCCTTGCCATCCGATCAACGCGAGCGCAGTTTTGGCGCGATGGTGGAATGCGCGCTGACAGCGGCGTTTGAGGGGAAATGATGCGGAAACTGGGTGCAAATGGGCCGATGGTGTCGGATATTGCCTTTGGTGCGATGTCCTTTGGCGGGATTTTTGGCGCGACGGATGAGGCCGAAAGTTTGGCCTGTCTGGATGCGATGTTGGATGTTGGGATCAATTTCATAGATACGGCCAATATCTATGGGATGGGCATCTCTGAGACGATTATCGGCAAATGGTTGGCCACCCGCCGCCCCGATGTGGTGATTGCGACCAAGGCGAGTTACGTGGCCGACCCCGAACGCCGCATTGATAATTCTGAGACGCATTTGCGCAACGAGCTAGAGGCGTCCTTGCGCCGCCTTGGCCGCGATCATGTGGAGTTGTTCTATATCCACCGCCGGGAACATACCCGCCCGCTGGCCGAAGTGATCGGCACCCTGTCGCGCCTGATCGAAGAGGGTAAGATCGGCGGATACGGCCTGTCCGAAATCGCGCCCTATACGCTGCGCGCGGCCCATGCGATCCATCCCTGCATGGCGGTGCAAAATGAATATTCTTTGTGGACCCGTCAGGCGGAACTGGGGGTTATTCAAGAATGCGAACGGCTGGGTGTGGCCTTTATCCCGTTTTCGCCCTTGGCGCGCGGGATGCTGGGCGAGGTGGCGCTGGATCAGCCAACAGACGGATTTCGCGGCAGCAATCCGCGATTTACAGGCGACAATTTCGCGGCCAATAGCGCAAAGATTCAGGTCTTCCGCGATTGGTGTCAAGCGCGGGGATGGAATACTTCGGCCGTGGCGCTGCAATGGGTGCTGTCACAGGGCGAGCATCTGATCCCCATCCCGGGCACGCGCAAAGCGGCCAATCTGCGGGCGTGGATGCAAGATATTCACCTAAGCGCCGATGATCTGGCGCAGATTGAAACAATCCTGCCCGTAGGCTTCGCCGAGGGTGACCGTTACGGCGATCATCAACTGATGTCGATTGAACGCTATTGTTGAACCGCGAGAACCAAAGGGGGCTTTGCCCCCCGCCTTCGGCTCCCCCCAGGATATTTTTGCCTGAATGAAAGCCGTAGGTCTTATGATTTCCTTTGGCCTTTCATACTGGTAAAAATACCTGCGCCGCAGGCACCTTGGGGCAGACCAGCCGCCCGAGGTTGCGCGATTAGACCACCCTATTCACCATCATCCCCTTGATCGCCGCAATCGCTGCGGCAGGGTTCAACCCCTTGGGGCAGGTTTTGGTGCAGTTCATGATCGTATGGCAGCGATACAGTTTGAACGGATCTTCCAGATCGTCCAAACGCTCGCCCGTGGCCTCATCGCGGCTGTCAATAATCCAGCGATAGGCGTGCAAAAGTGCGGCTGGCCCCAGATATTTATCGCCATTCCACCAATAGCTTGGGCAAGAGGTGCTGCAGGACGCGCACATCACGCATTCATACAGACCGTCCAGTTTGGCACGATCTTCGATGGATTGCCGCCATTCCTTGGCGGGGCGGTTGGTTTTGGTTTCCAGCCACGGCATGATGCTGGCGTGCTGGGCATAGAAATGCGTCAAATCGGGGATCAGGTCGCGCACGACGGGCATATGCGGCAAAGGATAGATTTTCACATCACCCTTGACCTCATCCAAGCCATAAATACAGGCCAAAGTGTTGATCCCGTCGATGTTCATCGCACAAGACCCGCAAATCCCCTCTCGGCAGGACCGCCGAAAGGTCAGGGTCGGATCGATTTCATTCTTGATCTTGATAAGCGCGTCCAAAACCATCGGCCCGCAGCTGTCCAGATCAACAAAATACGTATCCACGCGGGGGTTTTCGCCATCATCGGGCGTCCAGCGATACACCTGAAACTTGCGCAGGTTTTGACCGGCAGGCTTGGGCCATGTTTTGCCCGTGCGTATTTTAGAATTCTTTGGCAGGGTGAATTGAACCATGGTCTTTCCTTTCAGTGCGGCAGATGTGCGGCGGGGGCCGCATCCAGCGAGAACCCCGCCATTTCAATCGTTGCGATATTGCGAAAAAGTTGCTCTGGCGTGGTCGTGCAATTTTCCAGCCATGCAACGCAGTCCTCTAGAACGGCGGCGCGATAGGCATCTTGATCCCAATCCAGATCATAGCCCAGATTGGCAAACAGCGCCAAAAGCGGGACCAAATCATAAAAGGCAACATTCTGATCATAGCGAATGCCGCGCCCTTCGGGCCGTGACCACAAACGGTGCGCCACAACCCCATGATAGTGCAACTGTCGGCAGCGTGGCGTCAGATGCACCGCCGCCAAGTCCTGATTGGGACGGCGGCGCAGAACGTGAATGTCTTGGGCAAGGCGGCCTAACAAAGCCCGCCCATAGATGGCGGAACCTTCGGAGAAAACCAAGGTCTGGGCACCCGCATAGGTGGCGATTTGATCGGCAATGCTGTGCTTCAAAGGATCCATCACGCGAACACCCGCCGCCGTCAAGGCCTGCACCAAATAGGATTCGCCCAAATGCCCCCCCATACCCTTGGCCACGAGGCCCGAACGGGCAACATAGACCAGACCACTGGGCACGATGGTCGTCTGGTTGCGCGCCATGTTTTGATCCAAAAGAACGATATAATCCGCATCTGGCGAACTGTGCCCCAGCATTTCGGACTGCGGCGCCACAAACAGATCTTGCGCAATCAATGGATCTTCAAGCAGATGGATTTGGGCGCGGGGCAGACCATACCAATCCAGAATTTGCCAAATCCAATCGGGCACGCTGGGGGGATTGCGTGTCGCATCAAGGCCAAACAAATAAAGATCATTTGGACGCTGTTGCAATGACACCAAAAGACGCGACAAATGTTCCACAATCAAATGACCAAAATGCGTGTCCAAAACCCCACCCCAAACGGCAGGGCGATCCAAATAGCGCGTGGTTTTTTGTGCCCGCGCAACCGTGTCGACCGGGCGATTGTCGCGGCATTGCCGAGGCCCAATTTGCGTGTCAAAATTAGGCCAAATTGGTCCCCCAAAGGCGATATGCGTCGTCATCCGTTTGATCGGAACCACGGGGATATCGCGAAAATGCTGCATTGGGGGAAAGGCGGTCATTTGCCCTAACTCTTGTATGGAAAGTCAAGATAACTGCGGGTCGTGACCAGACCAGACTGGTCTTGAACACAGGTGCGAAACACATCGTTGGGATCGCGGCCCTGCAGATAATCCGTAGAAATGCCAAAGGTGCCGCCAACTTGGGTGGTGCCATCGGAATTGAACAAGACCCCGATGCTGGACTGCGGTTTTTGCGCCAGATGAGCGCGCTGCGCGCAGGCTCGTTCGGCCTGATCGATCGGCATGGGTCCACAAGCGACAAGCGGAACCAACAGAAAAATAGCCAAAAATCGCATCATTTTTCACCCCAACTTAGGTTTGGCGTCGTGCCACGGCCAACGACGCGAAACGCATATGTTAAAATTTCCTCTGCCCGTTTCGGAAGGTCTTTTCGTGTAAAACTCTTATAGATCGAGTTCCTAAAATGGACCATGGCAAGCCAATTCTCTGGTCGTGGCAAGGCCACTGGGGAAATCCCGTGTTCAAAACACCATCGTGCAAGACGGACATCCACCATTTTCTGCGCGTCAGCAACATAACCAAAGGGCGGCATATCGGCCGCGCGCATGATCGTCGTGCCTGTCCCCAATTCGTCAACGATGATAAACTGTTCTAACGCTTTGGTAAAATCAAGCACGCTGCGACAGCGCCCGATTTTCTTGGGGTGGCACGCCCAGATTTGAAACCGGCGCGGCGCCAATGAAAATCTAGGCTTGAAATAGGTTGAACCGTGATAGCCTGCTATGGCACGTGGCTGGATTGCCCGAAACCGTTTGACCGATAAGGCGACATAATCCTTTGGGTAAACGATGTCATCATCGGCCAAAAGCACAATTTCGACACCATCCAAGTCGGGATAGAATTTGCCAGTGTCCTTGGTATCCACAGTCGGGATGATTTGACGAACATTGCTAAAGTCTGCAAGTTCGGGCAACGGCGCGGTGTATTCATTCAAGACAACATTTATAAGGTCCACTTGCCGCGACAAAGAGGCCACGACCTTTCTTAGATTTTCGCGCCGAGGCGGATATGTCGCCAGGTTTACGGCAATCATTTCACAACCCTTGGGATTGGGAACTGACCCACAAGCAGCAAAAAACCAAGGATATCTGAAATCCGCGCATGGCTAAATCCTGAGGCTGGGGACGGATTTTGTGACAAAGCAGTTTACAACTTGGGGGCGGGTCGCCAAAGCGGCGATATTGGCCACAGTGCGGGTGCCTGCCGCATTGCCGATGTCGGCGGCAAGGCTGCGCAATTCATCAGGTGTTGCGGCAGATATGATGCAATCTGCCCCAGCCGCGGCCTGAGGCATGGGCATCGTTTCGGCCAATACGGGCACGATCACAGAGCGCGCCGTTTCACGGATCAACTGGTCTGCAGTTTCAACAGGATCGCAGGCCGCAACCAAAATGGCGGCACATAGCGTCAAGACTGTGGCTGATCTCATGAAACATGATCTCCGATAAAGTTAAGCCTGACTTCCTGCGCATGGGCAGCACGGAGTTGTTTTTGCGAAATCGCATATCTTTTTTTCAAAAATGGTCCCAATGTTTCAACAAAATATGCAACATCCCGCGCAAAGTCGG
Organism: Cypionkella sp.; assembly: GCA_040398785.1. Classification (GTDB taxonomy): domain Bacteria; phylum Pseudomonadota; class Alphaproteobacteria; order Rhodobacterales; family Rhodobacteraceae; genus Cypionkella. The sequence continues at coordinate 355,725 of JBBATJ010000002.1, forward strand.
GAAAGGAAAGAAACACAATCGGAATCCGATTCTGCGTCGCGGTTTGGGTCAAAGCATAGACTTTTTGGGCCAAGACATTTTTTTGCTGTTCTGGATCTGTCGTTTCCCACATACCCCCCGCAACATCCAAAGGGTCCGCGCCCTTTTCGCGCGCTCGGGCCGAGACACGAACACGGCTATTTGTGGCCTGATCCAGATCACGGATCGGCACGATGATTTGATCGACAACGATCTGATTTTGTTGCAACGCGTCGTGCAAAAGATCGCTCAGATAGGGGCTTTTCACAATTTCGGGCAGGTTACGAAAGTCTAAACCACTGAAATCGCACTCTAGGCCCGCGCGACCCGTCATTTGTTCGACAGCAGCGATATCTGCCACAGTGAACCCTGTAGGCAAGCCAAGACGGATGAAAATGCGCATGAGCAAGGTGGTGCCGGCCCGTCCAGTTCCAGTGATAATCACTTTTCCTGTTGGTCTGCTTGCTTTGCGCCACTGCATCAGAACTTCCGTTCCGCAGGTGCGATCTTCTTCAGGGATATTCCGCCTTCGGCCTCGGTGGTCAGGGGCGCTTGGTGGACGGGGCGGTAATCCAGTTTCACGCCAGACCCGTCTACCCAAGCCAAGGTATGTTTGCGCCAATCAGTATCGTTGCGGGTGGCGTAATCTTCGTGGGCATGGGCCCCGCGGCTTTCGGTGCGGGCATGGGCGCCTACAATTGTCGCCAAAGCATTGGGCATCAGGTTCTGCAATTCAAAGGTTTCCATCAAATCGCTGTTCCAGACCATCGACCGATCTGTGACCTTGATATCAGACATTTTGTCCGCGATGTCGGTCATTTTTTTCACGCCATCTGCCAAGGTTTTATCAGTGCGAAATACTGCTGCATCGGCCTGCATGGTTTTTTGCATCTCCAACCTCAGGGCGGCGGTTGGGGTGGCGCCATTTGCGTGGCGGGTGGCGTCGAACCGCGACAAAACCTTGTCCACCTCGGCGCGGTTCACATCCGCAACGCGGTCTTTGGGGTTCACAATCTCGCCCGCGCGGATCGCGGCGGCGCGGCCAAAGACCACCAGATCAATCAGGCTGTTCGACCCTAAACGGTTTGCGCCGTGCACGGATGCGCAGCCCGCCTCGCCCACGGCCATCAGGCCTGGAAAGGTGGCGTCGGGATTTGTGGCGGTGGGGTTTAACACTTCGCCCCAATAGTTGGTTGGAATCCCGCCCATGTTGTAATGCACCGTTGGGATCACGGGAATCGGTTCTTTGTGCAAATCAACGCCTGCAAAGATGCGCGCGGATTCGGTGATGCCGGGCAGGCGCAAATCCAAGGCTTCGCGCGGCAAATGGTTAAGATGAAGGTTGATGTGGTCTTTGTTCGGACCAACGCCGCGCCCTTCACGAATTTCAATCGTCATGCAGCGGCTGACGTAATCGCGCGGTGCCAAATCCTTGTAATGGGGCGCATAGCGTTCCATGAAACGCTCGCCTTCCGAATTTGTCAGATAGCCGCCTTCGCCGCGCGCGCCCTCGGTGATCAGACAGCCTGATCCATAAATCCCCGTCGGGTGGAATTGGACAAATTCCATATCCTGCAACGGCAGACCCGCCCGTGCGACCATGCCGCCGCCGTCCCCTGTGCAGGTGTGGGCCGAAGTCGCGGAAAAATAGGCGCGGCCATAGCCACCCGTGGCCAGAACAACCATTTTGGCGTTGAACACGTGCAGCGTGCCGTCATCCAATTTCCACGCCACGATGCCCGTGCAGCGGCCATCAGTCATAATCAAATCCAGCGCGAAATATTCGATGTAGAATTCCGCGTTATTCTTCAGCGATTGGCCGTAAAGCGTGTGCAAGATCGCATGACCCGTGCGGTCAGCGGCGGCGCAGGTGCGTTGCACGGGCGGGCCTTCGCCGAATTCGGTGGTATGGCCGCCAAAGGGGCGCTGGTAAATTTTGCCCTCTTCGGTGCGCGAAAATGGAACGCCGTAATGTTCCAATTCGTAAACCGCCTTGGGGGCCTCGCGCGCGAGATATTCCATCGCATCCGTATCGCCCAGCCAATCCGACCCTTTGACGGTGTCATACATATGCCACTGCCAACTGTCTGGCCCCATATTGCCCAAACTCGCCGCAATGCCGCCTTGGGCTGCGACAGTATGGGAACGGGTAGGGAAAACCTTGGTCACGCAAGCGGTGCGCAAACCCTGTTCGGCCATGCCAAGCGTGGCGCGCAACCCCGCGCCGCCTGCACCGACAACCACAACATCGTAATCGTGAACTTCGTAAGGATAGGCTTGGGTCATGGTCTTACCTTAAATCGCAAAGCGGATCAGGGCATACAGACCCGATGCGGCAATCACAGTGGACAGGGAAATAACAAAGATCACCAGCATTTTGCGGGTGCTGCCGTGGGTATAATCCTCAATCGCCATGGTGGCCCCCATGGCAAAGTGCCGCATACCCACAATCAGCACCAAGGCGGTGAGGATTGCGGTAAAGGGGCTGGAAAACGTGGCGATGACGCTGGCGCGGTCGCCGCCCAGCGTGCTGCCAAAGATGTAAATCCATGTCGGGATCATAAACGCAAGGGCGACGGATGACAGGGTCATCGACCAATGATGTTCGGTGCCGGTATGGGCGGCACCCTTGCCCGAAACCCGCTTACGAGATGTCAAATAGCGCATGATGCCCCCTTAGACGATCAAAATGGTGATAAGGGTTAAGATGACTGATCCAAAGATCAGCCCCCAGCCCAGACGTTCGGCGGTTTTGATATCCAGCCCGTGGCCTGCATCGAAATACAAATGCCGCAAGCCCGCAAGGTAATGATACCACACCGCCCAAGCCGAGCCCGTGAATACCAAATCACCGAACCACGACGTCGCAACCCAGTTTGCCGTAGCGAATGCAGGATCAGATGTCGCTGCAGCCAACAACCACCAGACCGCCAAAACAATGCCCACGATCAGCGCATTGCCTGTGATCCGCGTCAGAATCGAGGTGACCGAAGTCAGTTGGACGCGATAAATCTGTATATGCGGCGAGAGGGGGCGTTCTACACGCTTTGGATCGGCCATAGGTTGTCCTTTCGCGCCCCAATTTTCGGGACGGGCTGTCAGCAGATTGTCCTGACCCTTTCATTAGCGTGAAAATTCAATAAGTCACGCATCAGCAAGCCAGTTCAGCAAAATCTTACACGTAATTTACGCCGATTCTTTGGTTTGTGATCACAATATTTTTTACTGTGATCACAAAGTCCTATTCGCTTTCTGCCCATACCCGCGCCAAATCTTCGGCATATTCGGTGCAGATCGTAATCGTGCGATTGTCTGGGGTGTAAAAGGCGTTCGCCTCGCCGCAGGGGGCCACTGTGACTGTCACCTGTTCGGGCAGATGATAGGTTTCATTCAAAGTTTTGATTTCATCCGCCAAGATTTGCACAATCGGATCTTTGGGCAGGCCTTCCGCCAAAACAAGGCCCTTTTTGTTGTCGGTGGTTGTGATCTGATCCAGCATCGCCCCCCAAGACGCCTGCGCTTGGGCGTATTCATCCGGACAACGCTCGGCCCGTGATGCTGGCAGATCAAAGGTCTTGATGATCTCGGCGCGGCCGTTAGGATTTGCGCCGTAAAAAATGCAAATCAAGTTGTAAGACCGCTGCAAATCCAGCCCGTGTTCATCCCAAAAAGGTTGGTCTTCGGGGGCCGTTGCGTTTTCGGCATCATAAAGCACATAGGCAAGTGCAGAATCCGAAATCATGGCAAAGGCCGAATCTTCTTGCCAGACCTGATCAATAAGCAGGCCAGACAGCGTGTCGGCGGCATCCTCTTCGCGGCCCAGAACGGGCAATTGCATGACATCAATCACGGCATGGCCCAGTTCGTGATAAAATGTCCCCACCACATTCGACGTGACAAAGCGGGCAGCATCTTCATCTTTTGGCATTTCAAACGCGGGGGCCACACTGGGCAAAAGCATCAGCAGGGCGACAAGGCGGAATAGGGGGCGCATTGGTGTCCTCGGGAAAGTTGCACAGCCTTTTGTCTGCATATTGTCAGACAAAATCAATGCCAAAGTCATGACAGGGCCAGTGCTGCATAGGCATGGCAGTCGATATGATGATCATTGACCATGCCCACCGCCTGCATAAAGGCATAGGTGATCGTTGGGCCACAAAATTTGAACCCTGCGGATTTCAAGGATTTCGACAGGGCGATGGCCTGCGGGATAATGGCGACGGGGTCGGTGTTGCGGCGGGTTTGCAGGGGTTGGCCCCCAACATGAGCCCACAAAAATGTGCTAAACCCAACCTCTGTCTCAAGTTTTAAATAGATTGCGGCACCTAAAATGGTGGCGACGATTTTGCCGCGGTGGCGGATGATGCCCGCGTCAGTCATCAATCTGTCGATGTCCACCGCCCCCCAGTCCGCAACGATCCGCGGATCAAAGTCCGCAAAGGCGGCGCGAAATCCGGCGCGGCGGCGCAAAATCGTGATCCAAGACAGGCCTGCTTGGAAACTTTCCAAACAAAGTGCCTCCCACAATGCACGCGGATCATGAATCGGCCGGCCCCATTCGTGATCGTGATAGGCCTGATACACTGGGTCTGTGCCGCACCACGTGCAGCGGATCACGTCTGTCATGCAAACTTCCCGAAAAATCGCCATAAATTACGTCATTTACGCGCGATTAATCCCAAAAAGTCCAGTGTGACTAAGCGAAAGCATAGAATCGGGATCATTATGATACATGAACGCAAAAAGCCAAAGATGGATGTCGAGGCAGGTTTTGCCAGCCCTTTGGGGGTGGTGATCAACCACCAAGACAGATCAATCATGAAAATGGTGTCAGATGCCATTGATCAAAGGCGCATGAAACTGGCCTATCAGCCCGTCGTTTTGGCACGCGACCCCAAAAAGATCGCCTTTCACGAGGGGTTGGTGCGGGTCTTGGACCCCAACAATCGGGTAATCCCTGCCAAGGAATTCATCCAACAGGTGGAAACCACGACCTTGGGCCGCCAATTGGATTGCATCGCACTTGAGGCGGGGCTTAAAGCGCTTGCGACAAATCCAAGCTTGCGCTTGTCGATCAATATGTCGGCGCGATCGATTGGGTATCAACCATGGAAGGCGGCGCTGCGCCGTGGTCTTTCAGTCTATCCCAATATCGCCAGCCGTCTTATTTTGGAAATTTCCGAAAGCTCGGCCATGCTGGTCCCAGAAATCGTCGTCTCCTTTATGGAGGAGTTTCAGCGCGAAGGTGTGGCGATTGCGATGGACAATTTCGGATCGGGACAAATGGCGATCCGCTATTTCCGCGAATTCTTTTTTGATATCGTCAAGATTGATCGCCAGTTCATTCGCGGCATTGAAAACGATCCAGACACCCAAGCAATTGTTGGGGCGCTGATATCCATGTCCAAGCATTTTAATATGTTCACTGTAGCAGAGGCCGTCGAAACCGTGGCCGAGGCGGAGTGTCTGCGCGGTCTGGGCATTGATTGCTTTCAGGGGTTTTTGTTCGGCTCACCCCAAATGAAACAGTCTTTTTCATAAAGATTGGCCGCGTTTTGCGCAATAAACTTGCTATTTTCATACGCCGCGCCTAGGGATTTTTGCACAGCAATGCCTGATTTTGATCGGCATAGGGTAAGCAAAGGAAATCCAAAATGACGAATGTGGTGATCGTATCGGCAGCGCGCACGGCTGTCGGCAGCTTTAACGGCGCATTTGCCGCCACGCCTGCACATGATCTGGGCGCCGCCGTGATTGAGGCGGTTGTGGCCCGCGCAGGAATCGATAAGGCCGAAGTGTCCGAGACGATCCTTGGCCAAGTTTTGACCGCAGGTCAGGGACAAAACCCTGCACGGCAAGCCCATATCAAGGCGGGGTTGGCGCGCGAAGCGTCGGCTTGGTCGATCAATCAGGTCTGCGGATCAGGACTGCGGTCGGTGGCGTTGGGGGCTATGCACGTGCAAATGGGCGAAGCGGCGATTGTCATGGCGGGGGGCCAAGAAAATATGTCCCTTTCACCCCATGTTGCGCATTTGCGCGCGGGCCAAAAAATGGGCGATTTGAATTTTATTGATTCCATGATCCGCGATGGTCTGTGGGATGCATTCAACGGCTATCATATGGGACAAACGGCGGAAAATGTTGCCAATCAATGGCAGATCAGCCGCGAAATGCAGGACGAATTTGCGCTGCACAGCCAGCTTAAGGCCGAAGCGGCGCAAAAAGCGGGAAAATTTGTTGCTGAAATCATCGGCTTTACGATCAAGACCCGCAAAGGTGATATTTTGGTCGATCAGGATGAATATATCCGCCATGGCGCGACACTGGACTCTATGCAGAAACTGCGCCCCGCTTTTGCCAAAGATGGATCGGTCACCGCGGGCAATGCCAGCGGTTTGAATGACGGCGCGGCGGGGGTTCTGCTGATGTCCGAAGCCGATGCAGCAAAACGCGGATTAACCCCCCTTGCACGGATCGCAAGCTTTGCCACGGCGGGGGTCGACCCATCAATCATGGGTGTGGGGCCGATCCATGCCAGCCGCAAGGCGCTGGAAAAGGCGGGCTGGAAGGCGGCGGATTTGGACTTGATTGAAGCGAATGAGGCTTTTGCCGCCCAAGCGTGCGCGGTTAATAAAGACATGGGCTGGGATCCTGCCCGCGTCAACGTCAACGGCGGCGCGATTGCCATTGGCCATCCGATCGGGGCATCGGGTGCGCGGATTTTGAACACGCTGTTGTTTGAAATGGGGCGGTCAGGCGCGAAAAAAGGATTGGCAACCCTGTGCATCGGCGGCGGCATGGGCGTCGCAATGTGCCTAGAACGCGGATAAGCCTGCGCGACTTTCTGCTGTAAGCCCTTAAATCCAGCGCAATATTATTGCGCTGGATTATTCGTTTCTGTAACAAGGTTTCAAGAATCGTGTTTCTGGGAGGGAATTATGGGCAGAGTGGCATTGGTTACAGGCGGGTCGCGCGGGATCGGGGCAGCAATATCAGTCGCACTTCAGGCGGCGGGATACACAGTTGCCGCAAACTACGCAGGCAACGATGAGGCAGCGGCGGCGTTCACCGCCGAGACGGGGATAAAGACCTATAAATGGTCGGTTGCCGATTACGACGCCTGTGCTGCAGGCATCGCAACTGTCACTGCGGATCTGGGGCCAATTGACATTCTGGTCAACAACGCGGGCATCACCCGCGACGCAATGTTTCACAAGATGACCCCCGCCCAGTGGAAAGAGGTGATCGATGTGAATCTGTCGGGACTGTTCAACATGACCCATCCCCTGTGGGGCGGGATGCGAGAGCGTAAATTTGGCCGCGTGATCAACATCAGTTCAATCAACGGGCAAAAGGGTCAGGCGGGGCAGGTCAATTATTCGGCCGCAAAGGCGGGTGATTTGGGCTTCACCAAATCACTTGCACAAGAAGGCGCGCGGGCGGGCATCACAGTAAACGCGATTTGCCCTGGATATATCGCGACTGAAATGGTGCGGGCGATGGATGAAAAAGTGTTGAATGAGCGGGTTTTGCCGTTGATCCCCGTCGGGCGATTGGGCGAGCCAGATGAAATCGCACGTATTGTGGTGTTTCTGGTCTCCGACGACGCGGGGTTCATCACGGGATCGACAATCACCGCGAACGGCGGGCAGTTCGTGGTCTAGAAGGCACCGCCCCCAAGATTTTTCGCAGAAAAATCTTTCCCCCGAGGTATTTTGCCCCGTGTGAAAGGGGCTTTTCAACGCGCTGGTGATTTGCAACATGGGGACATGAGCAAAAATCGCGCAACTTTGATCGGACTGACGGCCATTTTGATGTGGTCGGCACTAGCGGTTTTGACCATTGGCACTGCCCCTGTGCCGCCGTTTTTGTTGAATGCCTTGTGCTTTGGCGTTGGGGGGGGGATTGGCCTGATGTGGACCGCAAGGCGGGGATTTTCCACATTGCGCGGAGTATCTTGGCGGATCTATGCCTTTGGCACGGCAGGCTTATTTGGTTATCATTTTCTGTATTTTACGGCGTTTCGGTGGGGGCCGAATGCGACAACGGGGTTGATTGCCTATTTGTGGCCTTTGTTCATCGTGTTGATGTCGGGGCTGCTGCCGGGAGAGCGACTGCGGGCGCGTCATATCTTTGGGGCGGCGGTTGCGCTGGGCGGGGCCGCGATAATCGTTTTGGTAAAGGGCGCAGATGTGGCCAATATGCCCGCGCTGATTTTGGCATTCATTTGCGCGATAACTTGGGCTGGCTATTCGGTGATCTCGCGCCGACTGGGCGCTGTCCCGACCGAAACTGTAACTGTGTTTTGCCTGGCCACGGCGGTTTTGTCTGCAGCGGCGCATCTGGTGTTAGAGCAAACTGTTTGGCCCAGTGGATGGGGCGGTTGGGCAAGTGTGTTGGCCCTTGGCGTTGGACCCGTGGGCATTGCCTTTTTTACTTGGGATTTGGGCATGAAAAAGGGCAATATTCAGTTCTTGGGTGTGGCGAGTTACGCCGCGCCGTTGTTCTCTACCTTGGCGCTGGTTTTAAGCGGCAACAGTTCCGCGAACCCATCTTTGTGGATAGCGGCCGTGTTGATTGCGGGCGGCGCGGCATTGGCCGCGCGGCCTTGAGATCAGTGCTGGGTCAGACGCGCAATCTGCTCTTTTAGTTTCAGTTTTTGTTTTTTCATGCCTGCAATCTGCAGCGTATCAACTGCTGGGCTGCGAACAGCCTGTTCGACCGCCTCTGACAGGTGGTCATGTTTTTTCTTCAACTCAACAATATGGGAAGCGACAGTCATGCAAGTCCTCCTTGGGATGAAGCCGTGTCATGATTGCACCACAAAATTGGGCTTCTGTCACCAAATCTTTGCAAAAAAGTCATTAAACTTGGCTGAAAGCCGCCGACAGATCACCGCCATCGCGCAAAACGGCATTCGCCTGTTCGGTATAACTTTCGCGGTCGCCTGTATGGGCAGGGCCGTCATGCAGCACAAAGGGCGCAAGCAATTGAAATGGACCGCGGGCCGTTTTGCGAGCCCGCAAGAGGATCCTTAGGGCGGGTTTGCCCGACCGCGGGGCAAGCGGCAGGACCGAGGCCGCCCCCATTTTGTCCCCCAAGGCACCCAGCACCTGCGGCAGACCATCCGCGCCACAGATCAGCGTCAGCCATCCGCCGGGGGCCAGGCGGCGCGTCGCCACCTGCACCCATATGCCCAATGACGTGTCGCCGACCTGAAGGGCGGTGGCGCGGCCCACATTGGGGCTGGGTGTGCCACCTGCGCGATAATAGGGCGGATTGGCAATGACATGATCGAAATCGCGGCGCAACACAGCGGGCATATCGGTCAGATCGCCCGTAATGACCTGCAGGGGTATTGCGTTTTCTGTCGCATTGCGACGGGCTAGATCGGCATATTCGGGCTGAAGCTCTAGTCCGAACAGTGCAAGATCAGGCACGCGGCGGCCAAGGCACAGGGACGCGGCACCCACGCCGCATCCTAAATCCAAAACCGATTGACCTGCCCGCGCAAAGCAGGCGGCAGCCAGCAAAACAGGGTCGGTGGCGGCGCGATAGCCATGGCGCGGTTGCCACAACTGCAACTTGCCGCACAAAAAAGCGTCCTGTGTCACATCCATCATGGGGCAAGGTCTGGCGCAGCAAAGCCGTTGTCACGCAAAATCGCACTTGCGCGAAAATGATCGCGGGCACTGACCATCAAACGTCGGGGCAAAAATCCTAGACCGCCTTCAAGCGCGCTCATGTGGACGTCCATCACAAAGCTGTCTATATCCTCACCCTGAAGCAGGACTTGGGCAAAGGGAATGGCGGTTGGATCGGTGGTTGACAGCAAAAGTTTCATGCAAAGACCATACCGCGAATGACTTGCCCCGTCGAGATAGGGTTACAAATGACACAAGATGCCGCGCAAAAACCGCATGACAAATTGGCCGATTATTTGGCGGCAGATATGGCGGCGGTCAATGTGATGATACGTGACCGCATGGCGTCACAACACGCGCCGCGCATTCCCGAAGTGACCGCCCATTTGATCGAGGCGGGTGGCAAGCGTTTGCGGCCCATGCTGACCTTGGCTGCGGCGCGGTTATGCGGCTATGGAGGGCCTTATCATATTCACTTGGCGGCGACGGTCGAGTTTATTCACACAGCGACGCTCTTGCATGACGATGTGGTCGACGAATCAGCGCGCAGGCGGGGACGGCCTACGGCAAACCTGCTTTGGGATAACAAATCTTCAGTGCTCGTTGGCGATTATCTGTTCTCACGCTCGTTTCAATTGATGGTGGAAACGGGGTCTTTGCGGGTGCTGGATATTTTGGCCAATGCTTCGGCCACGATTGCCGAAGGTGAGGTGCTACAACTGACTGCCGCACAGGATTTGGCCACGACCGAGGCGATTTATCTGCAAGTCGTGCGCGGTAAGACAGCGGCGCTGTTTTCGGCGGCGACCGAAGTGGGAGGCGTGATTGCGGGGGCCAATGCGGCGCAGACGCGTGCGCTGTTTGATTATGGTGACGCACTGGGAATCGCATTTCAGATTGTCGATGATCTGCTGGATTATGGCGGGTCAGCGGCGACCTTGGGCAAAAACGTTGGCGATGATTTTCGGGAACGCAAATTGACCCTGCCTGTGATCAAAGCGGTTGCCCTGGCAGACGCCGACGAGCGTGCGTTTTGGGCGCGTGTGATCGGCAAGGGTCAGCAGAATGACGGGGACTTGGAACAGGCGATGGCGATCATGGCACGACATGGCGCAATGGAGGCGGCGCGGGGGGATGCGCGGGCCTGGGCGCGGCGGGCAGTGGTGGCGTTGGACGCCCTGCCCCCCCACCAGCTGCGCGATATGTTGGTGGATTTGGCCGATTATGTGGTGGCGCGTATCACCTGAGGGGTTATATCAATTGGGCCATTTAATGTGGCGGCTGTGATCCACCATGCGGGGTGCGCGTGGGACAGATCACGGGCGGCGGACTGGGCCATTGCTGCGCTGGAATAAAGACCAAAGCACGTGGCACCCGATCCCGACATACGGGCTATTTTTGCGCCCGACTGGGTGATTTGCGCAATTGCAGTTGCAATGACAGGCGCAATCGTGACGGCTGCAGACTGCAGATCATTGCGTTGTCGTGCCAGATATTCGATCAGACGATCAGGATTGTCCAAATCGGCAGGCAAATCGTCCAAAGCGGAATTATCACGCCTTATCAGTGCCTTAAATACCGCAGGGGTTGCCACTTGAACCCGAGGATTGACCAAAACTATCGGCATTTCTGCCAAATGCAGCGGCAGAATATCCTGACCAATGCCGCGCACCCTCGCGGGTTGGCAGGTGACGCACATCGGCACATCGGCACCAATTTCCAGCAGGCGGGCGCTGTCATCCCGCCCCACCGCGATGGCGCGATATGTGGCGGCGGCATCGGCTGATCCACCGCCAATGCCCGACGCGATGGGTAGGTTTTTTTCCAAAGTGATCGCCATTGGCCCCGTGGCAAACGCGTCAGTTATTTTTGTGATGATGTTTGGGCCACTGGACAAGGCCTGCGCCTCGGGGCCGGTGATGGTCAGGCTATGCCGATCGCTGGGCGCGGCCCTGACCATATCGCCAACATCAGCAAATCCAACCAGCATATCCAGCAGATGATAGCCATCGGCGCGCTGCCCCGTGACGTGCAACGCCAGATTGATCTTTGCAGGCGCAAAGACCCTAATCATGGGCCGATTTGACCAGAGGTGCAGCGCCTTCGGCGGCCAAAACTGCATCTAGGCCCAGTTCCAGTTTTTTGCGAATACGCGCGGCGTCTTTTTCTGTGGGTTCATAAGATAAGGCGCGACGCCATTGAAATTCGGCCTCACGTTTGCGGTCATTGGCCCAATAGACGTCGCCCAAATGGTCGGTCACGATGGGATCGACAGGTTCCAAAAGACTGGCTTGCTCCATCGGGGGCAAAGCGTCGGCGTATTTGCCCAGCCGAAAATACGCCCAAGCCAAACTGTCAACGATAAACCCAGACTCGGGGCGGGCGGCGACGGCGCGCTGGATCATCCCCAGCGCCTCATCCAGTTTGATACCGCGATCCACCAAAGAATAACCCAAATAATTCAACACATCTGCCTGATCTGGCGACAGCTTCAGCGCCATGCGCATATCGGATTCTGCCAAATCAAATTTGCCCAATTCCTGATAGGACACACCCCGCCCGAAATACACAGGCCAATGGTTGGGGTTGGGTGGTGGCAAAAGGGCAATGGTCGCATCATAGGTTTTGACCGCCGCGTCAAATGATTTTACGCGACGTTGACCATTGCCCAAAGCCAGCAAAACATCAGCATCGGTGGGATTGGCCGCCGCCAAATCAGACAGAATTTTGACCGCTGCATCGGGGCGATCAGCATCAAACTCGGCCCCCGCGCGTCCAATTTCCGCATCACGAAAGGCAGGATCAGTTTTTGGGATCATCCCATAGATTTGGGCGGCAAAATCGGATTGATTTAACTTCATCAGCAGACTTGCGGTCAACAAAATCGTCTCGGCATCTTGGGGCCGCAAAGCCAAGGCGGCGCGGGCGTGCATCAACGCGAACCCATCATCATTTTCTTGGTCCAACGCCCCCGCAAGGCCCAGCAACGATTCCGCCAAACCGTCCTTGGCATCCATTAGCCCCGCCAAGGGCAACGCCTGCCCCCCGCGCAAATGTTCAATCAAATCTTTGATTTCTGGATCATTGGCAGGGTTAAACCCTTGCTCCAACATAACCGCCGCCTCGGCACCACGCTCTAATTGGCTCAGAACCTTGGCATAGGCGATCACGCCGCGCCGCGACAGATTAAATTTACCCGATTTGCCGGCAAATATTTGGGCGGCACCATCGAAATCCCCTGCTTGGGCAAGGGCAAGCGCCTTGTGATACAAACCAAATCCGCCAATTCCTGGGGTGGCGATGATTTTGTCAAACAATGCCAAAGCGTCAGACATCTGACCAAGTCCCACATTCGCCCAAGCCGCCGCAAGCTGATCCATCAGCGCACCCACCGAAGCGCCGCCTTTTTGATCCGCCAAAATTCGCGCATAATCGGCCTGCATTGCCCGATCCGCCAACTGGGCCAAAGCGATATTTTGCGATTGCACACCCAGTTTGGTTAGGGCGCGCGCCATATCTGCACTGCGCGCCACATCGCCCAATGACAAAGCGGTGACCATCGCATTGCCCAAAATTGCCGGATTTTTCGGATCGATTTTCAATGCGCGACTATACCAATCATCGGCACTGCGGAAATCTGATTGGGATTGGGCAAAATTGGCCGCCAAATAGGCGCCTGCATCCATGTCCTGTGCCCGCAACGCCCCAGCCATTCCCAAAATCAAGGCCGTCAACATCAGGGGGGCATGGCGCATCGTAACATCCTTTTAGGCTGGCCTCAACCTAGGGGGTCGCCTGCCAAAAGGCAATGCAGGCAAAGGCGTTTTGCCCCTGCCCGCAGTCACCAAATGGTGAGTTACATATTCGGATAGTTCGGTCCGCCGCCACCCATCGGGGTCGTCCAAGTGATGTTCTGCGACGGGTCTTTGATGTCGCAGGTTTTGCAATGGACACAGTTTTGGAAATTGATCTGAAAACGTGGTTCCTTGCCCTCTGCGGCGATCACTTCATAGACGCCAGCGGGGCAATAGCGTTGCGCAGGCTCGCCGTAAAGCGGCAGGTTGACACCAATCGGGATGGATGGATCGCGCAATTTCAAATGCGCGGGCTGATGTTCATCGTGATTGGTGCCAGAAAATGCGACATTGGTCAGGCGGTCAAACGACAAGACGCCATCAGGCTTTGGATAATCAATCGGTTTGAAATCCGCCGCCTTGCCCGTGGCCGCCGCATCGGTTTTGCCATGTTTCAAGGTGAAAATCCCAAGTCCAAGGGTCGAGGCCCACATACTGATCCCGCCCCCGAAAAGGCTGGCAATCAAACCAAAGCGCGACCACAAAGGTTTGACATTACGCACTTTTTTCAGATCAGCCGCAATCGGGCCGCTGCGCAGATCAGATTCGTAATCCACCAAATCATCGCTGGCGCGACCCGCATGAATCGCCGCCGCCGCCGCATTTGCCGCCGCAATCCCAGACAGCATGGCGTTATGGTTGCCCTTAATACGCGGGACATTGACCAGACCCGCCGAACATCCCAACAGGGCGACCCCAGGTGCCGTCAGTTTTGGGATCGATTGCCAACCGCCCTCAGAAATCGCGCGTGCCCCATAGGCAACACGTTTGCCGCCCGCCAACAGATCCGCCACCATCGGATGATGCTTAAATCGCTGAAATTCCATATACGGATACAAATGTGGGTTTTGATAATTCAAATGCACCACAAAGCCGACATAGACCTGATTGTTTTCAAGATGATAGATGAACGATCCACCGCCCGCGTTGCCGCCCAAGGGCCAGCCCATCGTATGGGTCACAGTGCCCAGTTTATGCTTGGCGGGGTCAATTTCCCAGATTTCTTTCATGCCAAGGCCGAATTTCTGCGGGCAATGCCCCTGGGACAGATCATATTTTTCCATCACCTCTTTGGCCAGACTGCCGCGCACACCCTCAGACAAAAACACATATTTGCCGATCAAGGCGAGGCCGGGTTCATAGCTTGGGCCGGGCGTCCCATCCGCGTTCTTGCCAAACTCGCCCGCAACAACGCCGCGCACCGCGCCGTTCTCGTAAACCAGTTCGGAACACGACATACCTGGGAAAATCTCAACCCCCAGCTCTTCGGCTTGGCCAGCCATCCAGCGGCAAACATTGGCCATCGACACGATATAATTGCCGTGGTTGTTCATCAGGGGTGGCATCGGAAAATTTGGAATGCGCAATTGGCCGTTGGGGCCCAGCACATAAAAGTTATCCGACGTGACAAGGGTCTTAAGGGGCGCGCCTTTTTCGCGCCAATCTGGTATCAATTGATCCAGACCGACAGGGTCCAAAACTGCGCCTGACAGAATATGCGCACCAACCTCTGATCCCTTTTCCAAAACCACCACGGACAGGTTTGGGTCAATCTGTTTTAGACGGATCGCGGCAGACAGGCCCGCAGGCCCCGCGCCGACAATAACCACATCATATTCCATCTGCTCGCGCGCGATCTCTTGGCTCATCTCACCCTCACTCAATTCCTGCCAAATCAATGCCCGATGATAAAATCAGGGTCAATGTTGACGCTGTGTCGATTGCACATATTGGACAAAATATCGCGGAAAACTGTTATTCATCCGCCGCAATGGGGCGGCCGTGCACAACTTCGGGTGCCAAAATGGTGCCTTTGGGCAAAAGATGGGTGATGGATTTGAACGCGGGGCTGTCGTAAATCCGCAATCCTTCCATTAAGGCATCCGCGCGCCCTGTTGCCGCAAACCCGCGGTCATATGCAAGGGCGGTTGCGGCCAAAACATAACGGCGTGGCTTTTGGCTTTGATGTTGGCGCAGGGCCAGCATTTTTTGGGCATGAAATTTTTTGATATTGACGTAATGCGTGGGGGTGAAATTGCGCCCCTTCATATTGTCGATATAAAATACCGGCACGCGGTCCATCGCCGCGAAACTGACAGCAGCCGACAGCACGCGGTGATCGGGATGATAATCATTGGGCGAATGTGTCAAGATCACATCGGGTTTTTCAAAACCGATAAAATCAGTGATCTTTCGTAACAGGATGACACGCTGTGGACCCAAACCACCATCCTCCATGCCCAATTGCACGACCCGCGCGGGCAACATGGCAGCGGCCTGCTCCGCCTCGGCCATACGCGTTATGCCCAGCGGCTGATGTTTGCTGCGCACTGTCAGCCCGCCTTCGCCCGCGGTGGCAAGAACAATTATGATATCAGCCGCACGGTCACGATAGGCGAAAAGGGTGCCGAAACTGTAAATTTCGGCGTCATCTGGATGCGCGCCGATGAACATGACCTTAAGGGGGGGGGCGGCGGCAGGCATCGGTCCGATCACGCCAGATCACCCGCCTTGGCAAGCTGCGCCTCCAGCTGGGTCAGCAGGTCTGCACTGCGCAGGGCTGCTGCCGCCTTTTTCTCGGGCGTCATGTCCAATTGATGCGGATAGCTGCGCGTCGTGGTCGCCCAAAGCTGGCGTGCATAAATGCGGTCCGCGCCTGTATAAACCTGCCCTTTGTAATGTTCAGGTATGAAATAATGCGATGGAAAGATCGTCGTTTTCTTTTTCAAATCAGGGTTTTGTGCAAAAAAGCGGCGCAAAAACCCATTGCCCGTTGTGGTCCAAGGCATCCCCATTTCAGAGGGAATCAACTGCCCCATTTCGGAAACCACCGCAGTCAAAACCGGATTTGCAGGCCCGCAGGCCATAAAGGGGGACATCATGCCTGTCTTACCTTCGGGGAATTCATAAACCGTAAAAGCGCGATCTTGGGTGAACAGTTCATCGACAGGATGCAGGCATAACGAGTCCGCCTCTGCGATAAAACCACCCTGTTCAGCCAATATTTCGTATCGAATCAGGTCCGAGACGCCCGCGAACTTGCCGCGCCGAAAATATTCGACAATTTGCGCTTGATTGCGAAACCGCCGATTGGAAATGTAGGTGTTGTCGATCAGCTCGTATGCCCAATCAGGATGGGCATCTTGCCATGTTTGCATCCATTGCACAGGCGCGGGATGCGGGCCGATCCAAATGTGTCTTAGGATACGCGGCAGCAAATTTGTTCGTCCTTGCAATCACTTTTTCCAATTGTGAAACCCTAGCAGAGCCTTGGCCAGTGTAAATATCGAAACGCGGTTCAGAACAGCACCACATTCGACGGATGCACAGGGTTTGGCGCTGCAGGGGTCGGCAGACGGATTGGATCTGGGGCCTCTATGATCAATTGGCGGGCATGGCCCGAGGATGGATGAAAGGTGATCCGCCGCGCCGAGGTGCCGCCCAAGCTGTCGGCGACACAAGGAATGTCTTCGGTCGCCAAAAAAGATTTCGCAAAACGCGCGTTTAAACCGCCAATATCGGCCAAATTGCTGCTCATGGAGGCGCCACCAAACAGTTTGGCGCGAATGCGGTGTCTGTCAGCCCCCAATTTCAGCAGATTGTTGATCAACATTTCCATCGCGTTAATGCCATAACGCGACGACAAAACATCCGCCCCCGTTCCCGCATTCGGCAACAAAAAATGGTTCATGCCACCGACCAAGGCGACAGGATCCCACAGACAGGCGGCAACACATGACCCTAAGACAGTTGACAGCGTTTCCAAGGGGTCGCGGGTTGCGCGATATTCGCCTTGTGAAACATAGGAAATGCGCCCTTGTGCCATTTAGGTGGACCGTAACAGCGCACGACGCGGCAGCACGTCACTGCAGCGCGCCATCAATTCCGGACCGATTTTGTCCAAAGCCATCTGGGTTTGCACCGCACCAATTTCAAAGGCGACGCGCGGCATGCCATAGACAACGGAACTGGCCTCATCTTGGCCGATGGTTTGGGCACCTGCCGCCCGCAAGCTTTGCAATCCGAGGGCACCATCCCTGCCCATCCCCGTCAGCAGCACAGCGATCACATTTTTGGCGATGGGCACGGCAGATGCGAACATCTCATCAATCGACGGCGCATGGCCCGACACCTCGGGGCCAGGTTGGACGACACAGGTGATCTTGGCACCGATATCAAAGCGCAAATGGCCGTCAATACCCCCCGCCAAGCAGATCCGTCCAGGCTGCATTACGACACCCGTTTGTGCCATGACCACCTCGGCTGCACAGCGATTGTTTAACAACCGCACCAAGGTTTCGCTAAAATTGCGGCCAGTATGCTGCACGATCGCCGTTGGCGGGCAATTGGCGGGAAATGCCGACAAAATCGTGGTCAGCGCATCAATCCCCCCTGTCGAGGCGCCAATTAAGACGACTTTATCCTCTGCGATCGACATTTTTAGCCCAAAGCTGGGCCGAATTGGGGTGTAATCGGCCTTTGGAGTAATCGCAGACAGGATCGTTTGATGGATTTGCGCCGATGCCATTTGTGTGGTCACAGAGGCAAGTTGGGTTGCACCCACTTTGGAAACTGCCGCATCCTCTTGCAAAAATGTGCCGCAAATTAGAATTTGTGCGGTTTCCACCGCCCGAAACAACGACACCATACAGGGGTATTCTGCTGTTTGGGCAAAAATACTGGACATTAAGACGACGTTCGGCAGGGTTTCTTCAATTTTGGAATAGGCAGCAGACAAATCCCGCACCTGTGCGATAATCTCAAGATCGGCATGGGCAGACAGCAGGCGCTCTAATCTGACCTGCTCGATCACACTGGGTGTCGCGACCACTATTCTGATCGGGGCCATCAGCTGTCTCCTTTCTTGGAATTGGTGTCAGGCGGGCCAGATATTTTAAAAATCTTGCCAGACGCCACGGCCGCCCGATCCTGCGGCAACTTGCAGCTCCCCCTCTTCAAACGGCGGCGCTTCGTTGGGGGTGACGGGCACTTGGGCCAAGTTTGGCAAATCAATCAGGCTTTTGCTGCGCGCTTGATGTCCGTTCAGTTTGAACATTCCAATCAATTCGCTAAGTTCGCCCGCGCCTTGTTTCAGCAACTGACTGGCCGCTGTCGCCTCTTCGGCCATCGCTGCATTTTTCTGCGTTGCTTGATCCAATTGGGTCACGCCAAGGTTGATTTCATTCAACCCAATAGACTGCTCGCGCGAGCCCGTCGCAATGTTCGATGTCAGCGATGATATATGGGTCACACGGCGGGCAATTTGCTGCAAGGCTTCGCCTGCCTGTTTGACCCGATCAACACCGCGCTCAACGTGTTGGGAACTGGTGCTGATCAAACCCTTAATTTCCTTGGCTGCCGAAGAGGCGCGCTGCGCCAAGGCACCGACTTCGCTGGCCACCACTGCAAATCCTCTGCCGGCATCCCCTGCGCGTGCCGCCTCTACTCCAGCATTCAACGCCAAAAGGTTGGTTTGAAAGGCGATATCGTCAATGACGCCGATGATTTGGCTGATTTGATCCGATGATTTTTCAATTTCCGCCATGGCAGCGACGGCCTCTTTGACAACCAGGCCGCTTTGATCTGCGTCTTTGCGGGCGTCGCGGACAATACCTTCGACCTCTTCAACACCGGCGGCGGCCGATTTGACGCTGACCGTCATTTCATCCATCGCAGCAGCCGTTTGTTCCAACGTGGCGGCCTGCACCTCGGTGCGATGTGCCAATTCTTCAGAAGATCGGGTAATTTCGCCCGCTTGGGCGTGAATGCCTTCGGTAGCACTGGCAATCTGCGACGCAACCGCGTCGATTTTGCTCATCGCATCGTTAAAATATTCGCGCAAAACTTCGTATTCAGCGGCAAAGGGTTGGGCAATGTTTTGGGTCAAGTCACCTGCGGCCACCTGCCCTAACGCGTTTTTCAACTGCTCAACGACAATGGACTGTTCCCCGCGTTTGGTTTCGCGCAACGATTCCTGCGCCGCGTTAACTGCCAAGACTTGGCGCAAAAGATCAATCGACTTGGAAATGCTACCAAACTCGTCTTTGCGGCTAACATCTTGGATTTGGGTTTGATAATCACCTGCGGCGACATTACTAATTTCTCTATTAATTTGCGAAATGGGTTTTGAAAACGATTTCGAAACCCATAGGCCAACTGCCAAGCTGACAATGACCCCAGCTGCTCCGAAAGAAATTTGTAAAATTAATAAATCCATCAGCGAAGCGAAGACGTCATTTTTATCGCGCTCAATCATCAAGGTCCAAGAGCCTGCGTTCGTTTCGATTTGATAGGACTGCGCAAATCCCATATTCCCTGAGACCAGTTTTGTATCTTTATAAAAGGCCTCTGCACCCCGTTCACCATCGTTGATTTGCTTTAGGTCGGGCACCTTATCACCCGCTTTAAAGTGGCTAGGAAAACGGGAATCCGACAGAAATTGTCCTGAATTACTGATCAAATAAATATCCGTCGATGTGCCGGCCAAATTATCGGTGTCTAAAATATTCCCGATTTTTGAAAGTGGCATTTGGACTGCAAACACGCCAACAACTTTGCCAGCTGTGTTCATAACTGGCGATGCGACAAACATTGCAACACTGTTACCGCTTGGCTCGTAGGTGGTGAAATCCGAAAAGAAAATCTCACCCGCTTTGCCCTTGGACGCGGCATCCACCGCCTTGGCAAGGTTCGTATCTTTTAAACGACCAGTCTTTAGATTTTCGCCAAAATCAGATTCCTTTGCCACCGTATAGACGATATTTCCCGCATTATCGATCAAAAATACATCGTAAAACTCTTGCTGCTCGGTCAAGTTGCGAAACTGACTGTGATACAAAATATGTTGTGAATGATAATATTCATTTCCCTCTGCCCTGTCCAAAAGGGCACGCTTTTCAACAGGATTTGGATTGTTCGCGATATAGGCGGATTGCAGAATTGATTTGGCATCTGGCCCCAACTCTTTAAAAGCCGACGACAGGGCATAAAGCCCCTGAAGTGTATTCGAGTCGCTGCTGCCGGTGCGGACAGCCGCGGATACGGCCTTCAGCCATCCATGCAACAAATCATGGCGGTTCATTCCCGTCATCGTCAAGTTTTCTTGGGTAAGGCGCATTTGGCCCCTGGTTCCGATGATCGCAGAGCCGATCGACAAGATCAGCGCCACCACCAAGGCCACAGTTGCAAAGGCGGCCGGTAATTTTATGCGAATCGACAGGTTGTTCCAACCAAACATCGGCTACTCCTTGGTCATAAACGTTTTGGTGCCCGTTTTTAGGAACCGTTGCGCCCTATCTAACGCAGGCTTTGTTAAGGGCGGCTTAAGGGCGATTCAGACGGCGGCAGATAGATTCAATTTTAGATGTTATTTGCCTGCGCCCCTCGTTCGACTCAGCGCAACACTTGAATGCTGCGGCATTCGGTAAATTCTGGGAAAACCAAGATCACAGAAACACTTTGTTAAACCCAAGTGCGTACACATGGGACAAGACGGCTGTAGGGTATGCACCTTTCGCTGGATTTAATTAGGTTCAATAGGACGAATCATGCCGCAAAAGCGCTCTGTATTTCATTTGCCTGACCGATATTCGTTTGACGAAGACACGACGTTACGGGTTTTTTTAACCCAGAACGCCGAAGCTGATATCGAAATTGCGGCGTCAAATTTGCGCCGCATCGACAGCTTGTTCATCCAATATTTGATCGCGGCGGCACAATCTTGGGCAACTAAGGGTCTTAGCCTGCAGGTGACGGGCCTGCGGGCAGAATTGGCGCAATCCATGGAGTTACTGGGCGTGCGCCCCGAAATTTTGACATGGAGTGCAGCACAATGACGCTAAAAGTTTTGGCGATTGACGATTCACGCACGATCCGCAGCCTGATCCGCAAGGTGATGGAGGACGCTGGATTTGACTGTATCTGCGCCGAAGACGGCGTGGACGGCGTGAATAGATTTGCAGAAGAAAGCCCAGATATTGTGATCACAGATATCAATATGCCCAATATGGACGGCTTTGGTGTCATCTCAACCATTCGCTCGGGCACGACGAATCGCATGGTGCCGATTTTGGTTTTGACCACTGAAAGCGCCGATCACCTAAAGACGCGGGCGCGGGATGCAGGGGCGACAGGCTGGATCGTGAAACCCTTTGATGATGAAACGATCGTGTCGATTGTGCGGCGCGTGACAGGTGCGCGGGTCTAAGATGTCGACGATGAACGCAATCCGCGACACGTTCTTTGAAGAATGTGAGGACCTGCTTGCGGCTTTGGCCGATGGCTTTGCCTTGATGCAATCGGGCGCGCATGACCCTGAGACAGTCAACGCCGTGTTTCGCGCTGTGCATTCGATCAAAGGCGGCGCGGGGGCGTTTCATTTGTCTGATTTGGTGGCCTTTGCACATCGGTTTGAAACGGTGTTGGATGGGTTGCGCGGCGGCAAGTTAGAGTTGACGCCAGATTTGATGTTCGTGCTGTTACGCGCGGCGGACCATCTGAATGTTTTGGTTGAGGCGGCGCGCGACGATACCGCAATTGACGCCGCCGTCACCGAAAGTTTCTTGCTGTCACTCGACGCGTGTCTGGAAGACAGTGGCTTGGGCGGCAGTGAAGAGGAATTCAGTTTTGCCGCTGTGCAATTTGATTTCATGGCGATCGACAGCGATCCGCTGAGCGCTGAGCGGACGAAATTCAACATCACTTTTCGCCCCACGTCGACGCTGTTTGCCAATGGGCATGACCCCGCATTTTTGTTCAAATCTTTATCTGATCTGGGCGCGCTGGATGTTACAATGGACATCAGTGCCGTGCCAGATTGGGATGATTTCGATCCCACAGTGCCCTTTATATCTTGGACCCTGACGCTCGCGACCGATCAAGACGAGGCCGCGATCAGGGCCATTTTCGATTTTGTTGACGGCTTGTGCACACTTGAGATTACGGCAAATGTGCCAGACCTTCCCAAAAAGGAAACTGCCCCGATGATCCGCGTGGATACACCCGAGGTGCGCGCGGTTGTGGCCGACCCCCCCAGCGCCCCCAAACCGACCGAAGCCCATGGCCCAAAACCCACCCTGCGCGTGGATTTGGACCGCGTGGATCGGCTGATCAATGCCGTTGGAGAGTTGATTATCAACCAAGCGATGATCTCGCAGCGGGTTGGCGAAATTGCGATTGCATCGGATTCTGATGTGGTCACCTATGTCGAAGATTACCGACTTTTGGCGCGCGACATCCAAGAGGCCGTGATGGCCATTCGCGCACAGCCTGTCAAACCCCTGTTTCAGAGGATGTCGCGCATTGTGCGCGAGGCGGCAGAGGCAACCGGAAAATCGGCGCAACTGATTTCGGCTGGCGAAGAAATTGAGGTGGATAAAACCGTCATAGAACGGCTGGCCGATCCCTTGACCCACATGATCCGCAACGCAGTGGACCATGGCCTAGAAGGGCCCGAGGCGCGGGCGGCGACGGGCAAAGATGCCACAGGGACCATTCGCCTTTCGGCGGCGCATCGATCGGGACGCGTCATCATTTCCATCAAAGACGACGGCGCAGGTCTGAACCGCCCCAAAATCCTAAGCATCGCAAAATCCAAAGGATTGGTGCCAGCGGACATCGAACTGCCCGATCAGGAAATTGATGCCCTGCTGTTTTTGCCAGGATTTTCGACCGCATCGAAGATATCAAACCTGTCTGGTCGCGGCGTGGGTCTGGATGTTGTGCGCACCGCCGTGATGGCGCTGGGGGGCCGCGTTGCGATCATGTCTACGCCGGGACTGGGGACGGAATTCACCATCTCTTTACCGCTGACATTGGCCGTTATGGATGGAATGGTGGTATCCGTGGCAGATCAAACGATGGTCGCGCCTATTGCGTCGATCTTGGAGACCGTTCGCCCCGCCCCCGAAGATATGCATTATGGGCCGAACGGGCGCTATTTGTCGGTGCGCGGAAAATTCGTGCCTATTGTCGATATAGCGCAAAGCCTTGGGTTCAAGATCGGGAACGACATCAACCCCGCGCCCCTGTTGTTGTTGGTCGAATCGGAAAACCAATCACAATGCGCGTTAATTGTGGACGAAGTGCATGACCAACGCCAAGTCGTCATCAAAGGGCTGGAACACAATTATGCTTCTGTGCCCGGCGTTTCGGCGGCCACGGTTCTGGGCAATGGTCATATCGCGCTGATCTTGGATTTGGACGCCATCGCCTTTCAACGCGGTTTCGCGGCCGAGCCTGCGACAGAATTTGCAACCCAATCGGCAGGAGACTGATATGTCATCAACGGCACAAAAGACCGATGGACTTTATGAATTTGTGACCTTTTTCTCGGGGGGGCAAAGCTTCAGCATCGATATCGCTAAGGTGCGTGAAATCCGCCGATGGGGGCCATTCACCCCCGTGCCACACGCGCCGCCCGGCGTTTTAGGGGTGATGAACCTGCGCGGTTCGGTCATTCCTATCTATGATCTTGCCGCCCGCCTTGGTCTGCCCCCTACGGCGGAAAATCCACGCAACGTGATTGTTGTGGTGCTGCATGGCGAGCAAACCTTGGGATTGTTGGTAGAATCGGTTTCGGAAATCATGTCCTTGCCCTCTGATGCCATTCAAACGCCGCCGGATTTGCGCAGCGATATCGGCCCACAAACCATTTCAGGCTTGATCAGCACCGAGGCGGGCATGACGCAAATTATCGATTTGGATGTCGTGATCCGAAACAAAGGTGCGCTGCAAGGATGACACGTTCGCATTCTCCACAGGCTGAACCGCTTGGCGTGAAATCAATTCCTTTTGCGGATAGCGAGTTCAATTTTATCGCCAATTTTGCGCATAAAAACTATGGATTAAACCTGACACCCGCCAAAAAGGATATGGTCTATTCGCGCCTGCTCAAGCGGTTACGGCAATTGGGCCTGCAGGATTTTTCCAGCTATCTTGGCTTGTTGAACTCGCCCGCCGCCGAATCTGAGCATGGCGAATTATTGTCGGCGCTGACCACCAATGTCACACAGTTTTTCCGCGAAAAGCATCATTTTGACTATCTGCGCGATGTCATTCTGCCGACATTGGTCGCACGAGCGCGGGCGGGGTATCGGGTGCGCATTTGGTCGGCAGGGTGTTCCGCTGGGCAAGAGGCCTATTCGATCGCCTTAACTATTTTAGCGCTTTGCCCCGAAGCGGCGAAATTGGATTTCAAAATACTTGCCTCGGATATTGACCAAAAGATTATCAGATTCGCCAAAACCGCAATTTATCCCCAAACAGAATTGGTCGCCATTCCACGGGAATATCACGACCTTGTGGTGCCGCCCCAGGCGCAGGCAAAAACCTTTGGCTTTGTGCCCTTGGTGCGCAAATTGATCAGTTTTGCCGAACTGAACCTGATTGCAGACTGGCCCTTTTCGGGTCCTTTTGATGTTATTTTTTGCCGTAATGTGGCGATTTATTTCGATGCAGACACGCAGGCGCGCCTATGGCACCGCTTTGCCGCGATGATCCCTGCAGATGGCCATTTGTTTATCGGCCATTCTGAACGGCTGTCAGGCCCGGCGAGCCAAATGATGAAAAGTGTTGGCGTTACGGCATATCGAAAACTTGGCCAAAATGCTGCAGTCTAACGAACAAAGGAATTAACATGAGCCTGAAAGAAAACCTTCGCATTATGGTTGTGGACGATATGTCCGTCAGCCGCGCCCTGATCGCACAGGCCTTGGATGAGATTGGTATTAAACACTATGTCACGGAAAACGATGGTAAAGTTGCGCTTGGAAAACTTGCGGCGGCGCCAGTTCATTTGGTGATTTCAGATATGAATATGCCGGGTATGAATGGGCTGCAATTGCTGCGTGCCCTGCGTCAGGCCAAGACGACCCAGAGGATCGGTTTTATCTTGATCACCGGCACCCCCAGCCCTGAAATTATCCGTGAGGGGCAGCAACTGGGGCTGAACAATATGGTGCGCAAGCCCTTTACCACGGTGACCATTAAAACTGCCATCGAAAGTGTTGTGGGGAAGCTGTAAATGATACGCGCTGTCCCGACGCCCGAGGACCTGTTGCACCGATGCGCTGCAGAATTGCGCCTGTGCAATGAAATTTTGACGCGTGTCGAGGATGGCGTTATCCCCATCATCACCAGCCCGATTTCGGCGCAATTGCGCATTGGATTGCAGGATATGGATTTGCTGCGCCAATCCATTGAAGACCTTGCACAATTTATGGGTGGTCTTGCCCAGGCGATTGCAGGATCCGATCGGATTGACCAAGACGACATCTTGCGTGCCGTAAAACTGCAATCCATGCGCACGCGGTTGGGCGGCGGCGATGCCCCGGTCCGCGCAATTGACAGCTTTGTCGAATTTTAGGTGATCCAACGCGGGCAGTTTGCGGCAATCATCCGAAATAGTCGTGTAGCGCGCCCGATTGGGTTGGGTTCAAATATTGCGCTGCGGGCGAAATCAGATAGGGTCGCGCCAGACAATAAGGGATCACACCATGACGGCACAACAGGCACCAAAACGCGCGACCTATGACATTGTGATCATTGGAGGGGCGATGATGGGGTCTGCAACCGCATGGTTTTTGGCCGATAATCCCGATTTTGATGGCAGTATTTTGGTGGTGGAACGTGACCCCAGCTATCAATTTTCTGGCACGGGATTGACCAATTCTTGTATCCGTCAACAGTTTTCCGCGCCGCTGAATGTCAAAATCTCGCAGTTTGGGGCAGAGTTCGTCCAAAACCTGCCGCGATTTATGGGCAATGATCCGCGGGTGCCTCATCTGCGCATCCAAAATTACGGCTATATGTATCTGGCGGGGGATCATGACTTTGCCGATGTGCTGCGCGCAAGTCACGCAAACCAAGTGGCCGCAGGGGCCGCAACACGTTTGTTAACTGCGCAACAGATTGCCGCCGAATATCCGTTCTATCACGTGGATGATCTGGTTTTGGGCAGCATCAACACTGTGGATGAGGGGTATTTTGACGGCATTACGGTGTTTGATTGGTTTCGCAGATCCGCCCGTGAACGGGGGGTTGAATATATCGCAAATGAGGTTGTTGCCCTGACCAAGGACGCATCCGGGCAGCGCGTCGTCAGTGTCACGTTGACCAGCGGAGAGGTGGTTGCCTGCGGTCAGCTCGTCAATGCGTCAGGCACACGAGGGGCAAAAGTGGCGGCAATGGCGGGGATAGACATTCCGATTGAACCGCGCAAACGATATACTTGGGTGTTTTCCGCCGAAACGCCGCTGTCGCGGGATCTGCCGCTGACGATTGACCCCAGCGGCGTCCACGTGCGCCAAGACACCAAAACCACATATATGGTCGGTGCGCATCATGGCATTGATCCAGCCGTGGAATTCGATGATTTTGAGATGGACCAAGATATCTGGACCGACCATGTCTGGCCCACCATCGCCCATCGCGTGCCCGCGTTTGAAGCGATCAAGGTGCACCGCGAATGGGCGGGGCATTATGATATGAACACGCTAGATGCCAATGCGATTGTCGGCCCCCATGATCAGGTCGAAAATTTCATCTTCCTGAATGGATTTTCGGGGCATGGATTGCAGCAATCGCCCGCGATGGGGCGGGCCACGGCGGAATGGCTGACCTATGGCGATTATCGCACGTTCGATATGCGCCCCTTTGGGTTTGACCGTATTCGCGCGGGCCGTCCATTTTTGGAAACGGCAATCATCTAGCCGTTGATTTCGGCTTGCGTGCAGCCAAACGCGGTGAAAAAAGGATGCAGGAGGCGGCAATGCGCACAAGAGCAGAATTATTAACCCTTTTGCGCGCGGGCCAATGCCCTGATGTGCTGATCGTTGGCGGCGGAATCAACGGGGTGGGGGCATTTCGCGATCTTGCGGCGCAGGGTCATGCGGCGTTGCTGGTCGAGTCGGGGGATTTCGCCTCGGGGACCAGTTCTGCACCATCGCGCCTGATTCATGGCGGATTGCGGTATTTGGAAACGGGCGAGGCGGCTTTGGTGCGCGAATCGCTGACAGAACGCAATCTATTGCTGAAAAATGCGGGGCACTTGGTGCATCCCTTGCCCGTTTGGGTGCCGCTGAATTCTTGGCTTAAGGGCAGTATTATGGCCGTAGCACGGTTTTTGGGGCTGACGCGCACACCCGGCCCCAAAGGCGGACTGCCTGTGATTTTGGGGCTGATGCTGTATGATCGGTTCGGTGCAGCGCATCAAACCATGCCAAATCACAGCCTGCTCTTCGCGAAACGTGCGCGGGACAGGATGCCGCTTTTGTCACCCAATCTGCGGGCGGTGGCGCAGTATTATGACGCGCGGATCACCCATCCCGAACGGTTGGTCGTGGAATTGGTGCGCGACGCCGAAACAGATTGCCCAGCGTCGATGGCAATTCCCTATGTGGCGGCGGGCAAGATGCATGATGGCGCAATGGAACTGACCGACACCATCACGGGAGAAGTGTTTGCGGTGCGGCCACGCCTTGTGGTCAACGCGGCAGGCGCATGGGTTGATGGGGTGCAGGAAAATCTGGGATTTGAGGATCCGATGATTGGCGGCACGCGGGGATCACATTTGGTAATAAAAAACGCGGAACTGGCCCATGCGTTGATTGATACGATGCTGTATTTTGAAACTGCGGATCATCGCGCCTGTCTGATCTATCCGATGGGCGGCGATCGTTTGTTGCTGGGCACGACGGATTTGCGCAGCGATAACCCCAATGACAAGACCTGCACTGACGCAGAAATTGACTATTTGTTTGACGCGCTGACCGATGTTTTGCCCGCCATTCGCCTGACGCGCGACGATATTGTCTTTGCTTATGCGGGGGTACGGCCTTTGCCGCTTTCAAAACCTGGGGCGACGGGCGCGATCAGTCGGGATCACAAATTGATGACATTTGGGGCGACGCAGGATCGGCCCTTTCCCTTGATCACGCTGATCGGCGGCAAATGGACGACCTACCGCGTCTGCGGTGAACAAATCGCCGATGCGGTGATGGGGCAACTGGGTCTGACACGCCACAAAAGCACCCAAGATTTGGCCATTGGGGGCGGAAAGAACTTTCCCCGCGGGTCTGCCCAGCGTTTGCAGTTTTGTCAGACTATGGCGACTGATAGCGGTTTGGATCTGGCGCGCTGCACCATTCTGGCGGAACGGTATGGCGCGGATGCGGTGGATTTTACCATGACGGACCCAACGGAAATTGCGGGCGTCACGGGCTATGGCAGGGGCGAAATTGCCCTGCTGTGCCGCCAAGAGCGTGTGAGCAAACTGCAAGACATCGTTTTGCGCCGCAGTTTGATGTGTTTTGAAGGCGCCCTCACCGCCCAAGGCGTCACAGAACTGGCCAAGCTGATGGCAGATATTTTCGGCTGGAACCAAGACAGAACCGCAGCAGAACTGGCGGAAACGCTGGGCCTGCTCAGGGGTCGTCACCGCATGATGATGTGACAGGGCCACCCGTTGGGGCGGCCCTATTGGCATCAGAATGCGTAGTTCAGGCCGATCTTAAAGGTCTTTACATCGACTGTGCCATTGACTGCCAAATAGTCGGCTGGGGCCACACCCGTAAATTGCACTTCGTTCATGGTCAGACGCGAATCCAGATATTCGCCCTTGACCGACAGATGATCATTCAGTGCAATCTCGGCGCCAATGCCACCCGTCCAACCACTTGCGGTGATATCTGCCGTGCGGTTATCGCCCGCGCCGTCCAGATTGGTTAGACCCATATTGCCGCTTGCACTGGCCCAACCGGCTGTCGCGTATAGCAAAACATTGCCTGTGGCGACGCCCAAACGGGCGCGCAAACTGCCCATTTGGTCAAACTTGGCGCTGGGAACGGTCGGATCGGCCGAACGTGGATCAATCGGATCCCCTGTGCCCGAAACATCACCCCAACCCATATCGCCTTCGATGCCGTAAACCATTCGGCCCGATTGCAGGTTATAGCCCGCTTGGACACCGGCGGTCGTGCCGTTCATATCAAATGTGCCCAGTGTCGGCGGCGCAAGCGGGTCACCACCCAAAAAATACGCGCCATTCCAATTATTGGTGCCGCGGTTGGTGGCCGCATTCACGCCCGCGTAAAACCCCGTCCAATCATGGGCACTGGCCATAACGGGGGCGGGGGCGACGACGGCCACAGGCTCTGTAATACCCCCCGCAAAAGCGGCGGTGCTGGACGCCAGTGCCATAGCAACAGTCAAAGCAAATTTCGTCATCATAGTCTCCAATTTGGTTGCACAAGGGGGAGGAATCGAAAAATCGCCAAAGGGATGGCATAGGATCGCCACAGGGCGCAGCGCCCCATCAGACCCCTTTTTCAAAGGCTTGCTTTATGTTTGATGTAAAATTCAGAACTGGCCCAGCGGGGCCAAGGGAACGGGTTTGCGCAAAGTGCAGAGTAAGCCACGGCGAAGAACCAAGATTTGGTTCTGACTGGGCTGAAATGAAACTGGACTTTGGGGAACCATTTGGGCTTGATCTGGGTTAGCTTTGCGAAAACTGCCGCCGATGTGGCAAAAATGGCGCAGTATGGCCGGACGGACAGTTGCCCGCAGTCGGCTGATTTTGCATGATTTGATGTTGCCCTGCGATGTTTTCTTGTTAGGTTACCCCATCCAAGGAGCTGTGATGCGCGAAATACCCCCTGATCTTGCGCAACGGCACTTGCTGGACCGCGCCGCGCGCTTGCCTTGTTTTCGCGCACCCGAAAAAGCCACGATTTTGGGCGGAGGCAAGACCAATCATAATGTTTTGCTGTTGGATCAGGGCGAAAGTTTTGTGGTGCGGTTTGGGGCAGATATTGCGGTCCATGGCATTTTGCGTTGGAATGAATTGGCGATCACAAGGGCGGCGGAACGTGCGGGGCTTGGCCCAAAGGTGCGCTATGCTGCGGATGGTGTTATGGTCTTGGACTATGTGGATGCCCAACCGATTGCGGATCGGCAAGGCGACATGGTGCCAAAACTGGCCGATATGGTGGCGCGGGTGCACCGCGATGTCTTGGCTGTGATCCAAGGCCCGGTTTTGGCGTTTCATGTATTTCACATCCTGCGCGATTATGCGCGGCAATTGCAGGATTCGTTGTATCAACCGCTGCTGGGGGAATTGCTGCAACAGGCGGCGGTGCTCGATCAGGCGATCGGCCCGTCTGAGACAGTGCTGGGGCACAATGACCTGCTGGCAGGAAATATCCTGTGGGGCGCGGGGCGGCTGTGGTTGATCGATTGGGAATATGCGGGGCTTGGCAATCCTTTGTTCGATTTGGGCGGGCTTGCATCCAACAACGGCTTTGATCTGACCGAAGAAACGCTGCTGCTGGAAAGCTATTATGATCGCCCTCTGACGGGCCAGTTGTGGCGGCGTTATTCTGCGATGAAGGCCGCGTCTTTGTTGCGCGAAACCCTGTGGAGCATGGTGTCTGAACAGGCCTCAAGTATCGACTTTGACTATAGCGCCTATACGACGGAAAATCTGGCAGCGTATCGTGCGGCCTATGTGCAGTTTCAATCTTTGTAAGGACTTACCATGCAAAATCTTCCCTCATCGGCCAAGGTCGTGATCATCGGCGGCGGCATTATCGGCTGTTCCACCGCCTATCATTTGGCGAAAATGGGGGTCGAGGTGGTTTTGCTGGAACGCAAAAAACTGACCTCTGGCACGACGTTCCATGCGGCGGGATTGGTGGGGCAATTGCGCACCAGCGCCAATGTGACCCAAGTTTTGGGCTATTCGATTGAACTGTATAAGAAACTAGAGGCCGAGACGGGCCAAGCCACGGGCTGGAAAATGAACGGCGGTTTGCGTCTGGCCTGCAATCAGGAACGCTGGACCGAAGTGAAACGTCAGGCGACCACGGCGCAAAGTTTTGGGCTGGATATGCAATTGCTAACCCCGAAAGAGGCCCAAGATTTATGGCCCCTGATGGATATCGGCGATCTGGTGGGGGCCGCGTTTTTGCCGACGGATGGGCAGGCGAACCCGTCCGATATCACCTTATCGCTGGCGAAGGGCGCGCGGATGGCAGGCGCGAAAATCTTGGAAGACACCAAGGTGTTATCGGTGGATATCCAGAATGGGATCATCAAAGGTGTGATCACTGAACATGGCCGAATTGATTGCGAAAAGGTGGTGGTTTGCGCAGGGATGTGGACGCGGCCCTTTGCGGCGGCGCATGGGGTCAACGTGCCTTTGGTGCCTGTCGAGCATCAATATATCATTACCGACCGCATTGATGGTGTGACCCCAAATCTGCCCACCCTGCGCGATCCTGATCGTCTGACCTATTGGAAGGAAGATGTGGGCGGGCTGGTGATGGGCGGCTATGAGCCCAATCCAAAACTTTGGCGCGATGGCAGCCTGCCCAAGGATTTTCATTACACCCTTTTGGACAATGATTTCGACCATTTTACACCCACAATGGAACTGGCGCTGGGGCGCGTGCCTGCCTTGCAAACGGCGGGGGTCAAGCAAATGATCAATGGTCCCGAAAGCTTTACCCCCGACGGGATGTTCATTTTGGGCGAGGCGCCAGAGCAGCGCAATTTCTTTGTCGGCGCAGGCTTTAACGCCTTTGGGATTGCATCGGGGGGCGGCGCAGGGATGTGTCTGGCGGAATGGGTCGCCAAGGGCGAGGCCCCGTTTGATCTGTGGCCTGCGGATATTCGCCGCTTTGGTCGCCCGCATTTTGACACGGATTGGATCCGCAAACGCACCTATGAGGCATATGGCAAGCATTACGCGATGGCTTGGCCGTCCGAGGAATATACCTCTGCCCGCCCTGCCCGCAAATCGCCGCTGTATGATTTGCTGCGCGCCGATGGGGCGGTATTTGGCGAGAAACTGGGATGGGAGCGGCCAAATTGGTTTGGCGGTGTTGCGGATGAATACACATTCCAGCGGCCGAATTGGCACACCGCTGTAGGCGTTGAACACCGCGCCTGCCGCGAGGCGGCTGTGTTGTTTGACCAGACATCTTTTGCGAAATTCACCCTAAAGGGCCCTGATGCCGAGGCGGCGCTGACGTGGATTGCCGCCAATGATGTGGCGCGCCCTGTCGGCAGTTTGATCTATACGCAAATGCTGAACGATCACGGCGGGATAGAGGCGGATGTAACAGTGATGCGCCGCGCAAGGGACGAATATTACATCGTCACGGGCACGGGATTTGCCACGCATGATTTCGATTGGATTGCGCGAAATATCCCTGCGGGGATGAATGCGCAATTGGTGGATGTCACCTCGGCCAACTGTGTTTTGTCCCTAATGGGGCCGAATTCCCGTGCTATATTGCAGTCAGTGACGCGGGCCGATGTGTCCAACGCGGCCTTTCCGTTTGGCACGGCGCAGACCATCGGCATTGCGGGCGCGCCCGTCATGGCACTGCGCGTGACCTATGTGGGCGAGCTGGGATACGAGCTGCATTTTCCCGTCGAATATGCGACGGGGGTTTATGCAGCCCTGCATCAGACGGGCATGGGTCTGCGCAATGCGGGATACCGCGCCATTGAAACCCTGCGTCTTGAAAAAGGCTATCGTGCATGGGCGGCAGATATTGGCCCAGATCACACCCCGACTGAGTCTGGCTTGGGATGGGCGGCCAAGAAATCCGCACCATTTAAGGGGCGCGATGCGGTGATGGCCCAGCGCACGGGTGGGGTCAAAAAAATGATGGCGACCTTTACGGCAAGTGCCGATGTGATCCTGAACGGGCGCGAGACGATCTACCGCGATGGCGTTCGGGTGGGGTGGCTGTCGTCGGGCGGCTATGGCCATACGATTGGTAAATCCATCGGCATGGGGTTTGTGCGCAACGCGGGTGGTGTGACAATGGATTTTGTTCTGTCAGGACGCTATGAATTGGATGTCGCAACCCAACGGGTGCCCTGCGATATCACGTTGAAGCCGTTGTATGATCCCAGCAACGCGCGGATCAAGGCCTAGGCCGCGTCTAGATTGGCAATTAAATAGTCCAAAAACAGGCGCACGCGGGCGGGCAACAACCTGCTTTCGGTCAAAACGTAAACCTCAACCTTGGGCAGGTGCCAATCGGGTAAGATCGGCAGCAATGCCGACCTTACCACTTCGGGACGCGCCATATCTGACGACAAGGCGGCAATGCCCATCCCCGCCAAGGCAAACCTGCGCAACCAACTGACATTGTTCACCAAAACAGGGGAATTGGGGCGAGTCTCGGGCACATCAGCAAGAAACCGCAACGGTCGCCCCAAGATCGACAACACGTTATGCTGCTGCAGGTCTTGCGGGTGCAGCGGCAGCCCATGTTCGGCGATATAGTCAGGGCTGGCAAATAGGCCGATTGAAACCTCGGTCAGTTTGCGCTGGATCAGGCCCCCCTCACTGGGGCGGCCAATGCGAACGACAAAATCAACGGGTTCAGCGATCAGGTCCGATTGGCGCGGGCTAAGGTCCAGATCAAATGTGATCCGCGGATACAGTCGGATGAATTCCGCGATGATCACAGTGATGCGGTCAACGGCAAAATCCACTGGCAAAGAGCCCCGAATCACTCCGCTGGGATCTTGCGCCTGCTGGGTCAATTCGGCGTGCGCCGCCTCGGCCGCCTCAACCAAGGCCTGACAGCGATGAAAATACATCCGCCCGCTGTCGGTTAGTTCCACCCGCCGCGTGGTGCGGTTGAACAGGCGCAGGCCCAGGTCACGCTCCATCTCGGCCACGCGGCGCGACACGGTGGAGTTGGGCAGGTTCAAAACCTGTGCCGCCGCGCGAAATCCACCCCAACGCGCGACAGTAACAAACAGTTCTATATTGCGAAAATGGTCCATATTGCTGCAAAGATGGATCAATGAATTCCAAATGTCCAGCTTATCCCAAATTCGTTGCAATGATATCTTGCGTTCAGGCAAAGGAGGCCGCAATGAAAACCAAAAACATGATGACCAAGACAGGTGCAGCCCTATTTCTTCTATGGGGTATTTTGCATATCTGGGTTGGGTATGAGGGACTGCACCAATATTTTACGGCAGGCCCAGTTGGACAATGGCAGATGCTGATCGGCGGGGCCGCGATGCCGCGTGCGGCATTTCAGATGGCCACCGATGCCGCCACATTGTTCGCGCAGGGTCAGTTAATCTTGAACTTTACGATGAATGTCGGGGCAGCGGGGGTCTTGGGACTGTTCGTGGCTTGGATGATGTGGACACAACCGACTTGGCTGGCCTTTGCCCTTGGCGCGGTGATCATCGGGATTGTGGATCTTAGCTTTTTGACCCTGTTGGTGATGTCGGGGGTGATCGAATTCAGCCTGCCTGTGCTGCTTGGACCAATCGTGTGGTTTCTTGCCATGATCACCAGTTCTGTCGGACTGTCGCGGGTTAAAACCTAACAGAATATTGAACCGAGACGCGGCTATCCCGCGTTTCGGCCAAAACATTGCCACCTGATATTTCAACGGACAACCGACCTTGACCCAAAGGGCCACTTAGCCCAATCGCAACCCGCCTTGTGTCAAAGGTCTGATCGTCATCGCGACTGGATCTAATCTGCGCGCGCCCCAGATC
The DNA here is from genome assembly GCA_040398785.1 of Cypionkella sp. GTDB lineage: Bacteria > Pseudomonadota > Alphaproteobacteria > Rhodobacterales > Rhodobacteraceae > Cypionkella. The sequence goes on from JBBATJ010000002.1 coordinate 390,787, forward strand.
AATTTGAACATAGGGCTGCACATCATCGCCGCCAATGCGGGCGCGCACACTGGCCGTTGCGGCACGATACTGGCGATGATCGTCGTCAAAGGCGGTAATGCCTTCGTGATGGGCGGGGATGGTTTCATCATAGCCGCTGATGCGCAAGCTGGGGGCAAGGGTGATGCCCTGCACGTCCCAAGACCCTGTCACGCCAAGACTGCCCAAAACCCGCGCGCCACTAAAATCGGCGTCCGCAACAATGTATTCAGAACGAGCCGCACCCAATTGGGCGTCCAATTGGAACCGGTCCATCTGTGCGCCAAAATAAGCACCCAGCGCCGGCGACTTGGCCTGTTGCGCTGCAATCTGCGTCCAATCATAGGCCGCATAGACGCCCAAAACAACTGCCGCGCCAAGGCGTGTATCTGCGCCAACAGTCACATTGCCGCCCTTATAATCCCCGCCCAGTGCCGTTGTGGACACCCAAGTATTTCTGTCCATTGTAGACCCTAACCGACGGACAAGAGCATCCGTCACCGATTGCAATTGTGCAGCCGCACTAAAATCAGGGAGATCGCTCGCCACAGTTGGCATCCGCTGCACCAGATGCAGCGTCGATTGCTTTTGAATATTGTAATCCGAAAGGGTGCGGCCGTCCTCTAACTGCTTACCAGCGAAAATTAGGCGTTGTTGATCCGGGGGAACGCCAAATCGATCAAAGACTTTTTGTTTGACGTTGTCGATTGTGTCAGCCGGTTCGACGTCAATCGCCCATGGCCCACTGGTGAGGGGTTTGATAAAAATCTGCATGGCTCCGACAGAAGAGGGCAGAGCGGCCCCTGCGATCATTGCGGAAATCACAAAGAGAATGCGAAACATGGGTTTGGCCCTTTACGGTTAAGGGTCCGTTTTTGGATCAATCGCAGGGCTGGATCAACAGATCATCCGCGCCTTTGCCTATCCTATATATCAGGGGCACCGCTACCCTGATGGAAATCATCCTTGGGATCAAGGACTGATCATGTTAGCTGCAGACATTGCCCAAGCGTTTGGCACAAGGACTATACATGACCAAGATTCCAACCACGCGCGTCGATAAACTGTTGTCCTCGATGGGCTATGGGTCGCGCGGCGAAATGGTGCGGTTGGCCAAGGTGGGGGGGGTCACGCTGGATGGGGCCGAATTGCGGGACGCCACCCAACGCATCCCCGTGACGCCAGATTTGGTCACCCGTATGGAAATTGATGGCGCAGGTTTGGACCCGATCGCGGGGCTGGTCATTCTGTTGAACAAGCCCTTGGGAATGACCTGTTCGCACAAAGAGGGCGGCCCCTTGGTTTATGATATTTTGCCCGCCCGATGGCGGCGGCGTGACCCCGTGATTTCAACGATTGGGCGTCTGGACAAGGAAACGTCGGGCCTGCTGTTAATGACGGACGACGGAAATCTGTTGCACCGTGTTATCAGCCCCAAGCGACAGGTTGAAAAAATCTATCGCGCCCAGTTGGCCCGCCCTTTGAATGGCACAGAGGCGGCGTTATTTGCGTCGGGCCGTTTGATGCTGGACGGCGAGGAGAAACCGCTGGCCCCAGCCGCGTTGACGGTGATTTCCGACACCGAGGCGCTGCTGACCGTGACCGAAGGCCGCTACCACCAAGTGCGCCGGATGTTTGCGGCCACGGGAAATCACGTTTACGCCTTGCACCGCGAAGCCTTGGGCGGCCTGACCCTGCCACAGGATATGGCGCGCGGGGATTGGCGACTGCTGACGGTCGCAGAGGTTGAAACGATATTTCTTTAGCGACAGTTATTCGGACTTTGTAGGGTGCGTGGTTTCCACGCACCATGACCAAAACTGCTGACCAAGGTGCGTGGAGACCACGCACCCTACAGCGGTCTCTAAGGTCCGGTCACGTAGCCAAACCGTCGCTTGATTAGAATACAAACCCCGCGAATTCCCGCCGCCGCGCAATAGCGACGCATCTGTGGCAAGCGGGACGATCCGCGCCACGTGCAATGCCAGCGCGGCGGCGATGAGTTTGGGGGAAATGCGGTCATTTGCCCCATCCCTTGGTTTCAAATTCGCGGCAAGGATTTTTCCGCACCTGTCTCCAACTCTCGATTTAAAATTGCCATCAGGGTTCCGGTTCCCGCACCAACTCATGCGAAAAATCGCGCCGAAGGCGGGGCGGCAAGGGGATCGAGTGGGTTAGACCCTTGCCGCACTGACGTGCAAAGCAGCGGCGTGGGACGCGGACGCAGCGGCATCTGCAAATGCCACCCCACCCAGCAAAGCCGCGCACAATGCGCCGATAAAGGCATCGCCTGCGCCGTGGCTGGACACAGTTTGCACCTTTTCCGCGGCAAGGGTGAAAGACTGGTGATCGGGGGTAACGGCGGCAAGCCCCTGACTGCCTGCGGTTACAATCACCGCGGCAACCTTTGCGGCCAAATGTTTGGCAGCGGCAGCGGCGCTGTCCAGATCGGAAATCGGGTCTGCGCCCATCATCTCGGCCTCTATCGCGTTGACGACCAGAATATCGACAAGCGCGACCAGATCGGGCGACAAATCCCGCGCAGGGGCGGCGTTTAACACAGTGCGAATACCGCGTTTGCGTGCCTGAGTTGCCGCAGCGATATTTACCGCTTCGGGCACTTCGTTTTGCAAAATCAATAGCCCCACATCGGCCCACAATCCCGCACCCGTCAGCCCCACCAGATCAATATGCAAATTGGCACCCGATACAATGGTCGCGGCATAATCGCCTTGCCCATCCAAAATGGCCACACTCATTCCCGATCCGACATCCGAAACTGTGCTGACAAAATCATCTTGGACGCCGCCCGCCCGCAATGCGGCGCGCATAAACTGGCCAAAGCCATCATCGCCCAGCGCGCCGAACATACGGCTGCAAGCCCCCGCCCGCGCGACGGCGACGGCCTGATTGCCACCCTTGCCGCCGAATTTTGGATACCAGCGCGACCCCACAGCGGTTTCATCTTTGCGCGGCAGATGGTCCGCCTCGACCATGATATCGTAATGCAAACTGCCAACAGTCAGAACAACGGGAATGGGCATTTCATACCTTTGCCTTCGGGGCGTCTAAAACAGCAGCATGATCAGGATTGCCCATCCGCGCAACGGAAAAAGATCGACGCCACAGGCCATGCGTGCGATGGGCGCACTGTCCATACCCGCGCACCCCCTTGGCCAAACTTGTGCACCAAGACCGCTTTACTGGATCATTCGGATAGGTGCGCTTGATCACTCCGCCAAATCAGACCAAGAAATAGACGCGGCGGCCTTTGGCGGATCGCAACCCTTTGTGCGGGAGATTGCCGTTGATTCATCTCGCTGTTTTCCCAAATTCGCACGGCGCGGGGCGGGAAAGTGACTGATCCTATTGAAACCCTGAACGATCGGCTTGGCCGATGGGCAGCCCAGCGCCCCAACGATCTTGCGATTGCCTTTTTGAAACGCGGCGAAGTGCCAGATGCGGCGCTGACATTTGGCGAGCTGCACGCAAAAGCTGTCCTCATCGCCAATGCCTTGATCGCACAAGGATTGCGCGGCCAACCAGTCTTGTTGGCTTTTCCCGCAGGGCTGGACTTTGTCGCGGCGTTGTTTGGCTGCTTTTTGTCGGGCGTGATTGCAGTTCCCGTGCCCTATCCGCTGCAATCCAGCGCATTTGCGCGGCTGGTTCACATTGCTAAGGCGGCGCAGGCGCGGGCGGTTGTTGTTGCGGCGCAGGATTTGATCGGCTTTCGCGACGCTTTTGCCCCGATATCAAACTTAGACGTGGTGCCCCTAGACAGTCTGCAGATGGCTTCAGGCCCGCAAACCCTGCCCACCCCTGTTGCGCGCGAACTGCCCGCGTTTTTGCAATTCACATCGGGTTCGACGGGCAACCCAAAGGGCGTGATCATCACCCATGCCAATATTGCCGCCAATATGGCGATGATACAAACAGCCTTTGGTCATGATCACGAAACACGTTTCGTCAGTTGGCTGCCTGCGTTTCACGATATGGGGTTGGTCGGTAAAGTGTTGCAACCGATTTGGTTGGGCGTGCCGGTTTGGTTGATGTCCCCCTATGCCTTTATGCAGCGCCCGATCCGATGGCTAAACGCAATTTCAACTCATCGCGCCACCACCAGCGGTGCACCAAATTTCGCCTATGATTTGATCAGCAAACATCTGAACCCTCAGGCGTTACAGAATTTAGATCTGTCCTGCTGGAAGGTCGCGTTTTGCGGTGCAGAGCCGGTGCGCGCCGCAAGTCTAACCCGTTTCGCTGATCTTCTGGCCCCGACAGGATTTGATCGTCGGGCGCTTTTCCCCTGTTATGGCATGGCCGAAGCGACATTGTTTGTGTCGGGGGGACCACACGGCGCAGGGGTCATGGCAGACGGGCCTAATTCTGAAACGTCTTGCGGCAAGGTCGCCTATCCAGCGGGGTTGCGGGTTGTCGACCCCTCAACGTTACAAGACGTCGCCACGGGTCAGCGCGGCGAGATTTTGTTGCGCGGCCCCCATCTGACAGCTGGCTATTGGCAAAATAAAGCCGCCAATTTGTCTGGCTTTACCACCGATGCGGCGGGGCAATCTTGGTTGCGCACGGGTGATTTAGGGATTTTGGCGCAAAACGCTCTTTATGTTGTCGGGCGGCTAAAGGATCAGGTGATTGTGCGCGGCGTCAATTACAGCGCCGAAGAAATTGAGTCGCATATGTGCCAAAGCCACCCAAGCCTGCAAGGCAGTCCTGCCGCCGTGGTCAATCTGGGCAATGATGCGGTGGGCATGATCGAACTGCGCACGCGCCCTGGCGTTTTCGACGATTTCGCGGCCTTGGCAGACGGCGCTAATGGCGCGGTCACGCGCAGCTTTGGCCTGCGGTTGGACAGGATCTTGTTCCTAAAATGGGGCAGTTTGCCGCGCACGACCAGCGGCAAAATCCGCAGACACGTTGCCTTTGAAACCATTCATCTTGCCACCGATCTGCTGCATGACGCGGTATATCGCACATGAACTTTGGGTCATTTTCAACCTTGGCACAGGGGTTTTTAAACGCGCCGTTTGAACATTATGCCCATCTTGCAGACGCGCCTGACGTCTTTTACAGCGATGCCGAACAGGCGTGGATCGTTCATAAATATGCGGATGTCGCAACGTTGTTGGCGGATCGCACCTTGGCCGTTGTCGAATTGGCCGACCTTGTGACGGATTTGAACGCGCGAGCAGGCCGTTCTGTTGCAGATTTAGCGTCGGTTCTGTCTGCAGTGCTGTTCTTGCACAATCCGCCAGGGCATACCGAAAGGCGACATTTTCTGGCAGCTTTGATCAACGATCGTCCAAGGTCTGCGCATATGGCGCTGATGGAGCAGGTGGGCCGTGATTTGCTTGCGGCGCTGAACACCGATCAAGAGATCGACATCGTGCAGCAGTTTGCAGATATCTTGCCGCCTTTGTTTATTGGCCGTTTGTTGGGTCTAAACGATGGCTTGGTGTTGGATCTTATGTCGATTGTTACAGAAATTACCAAATGCTTTGATCGGGGTCGATCTTTGCGGTTCTATCAAAGGGTCGATGCAACTGTGGCCAAGGCGCGCGCAATGATCGAGCCTCAGATCGCTGCGCGCCGCGCGGTGCAGCGCGATGACGGGCTGACACGGATGATCGCGCTGTGGGAAACGCGGTTTGGGCGGGACGATATGGCCTTGGGCAGCCACGTTCTGTTTTTGCTGATTGCAGGGGCAGAAACCACCTCGGCCTTGATTGGAAATAGTTTGTTGGCCGCGGTCGATCGCCCTGCGGCGCGCTTGCGCCTGTGCGATGATCCAGATCTGATCGACCCATGGGTCGAGGAAACCTTGCGGTTTGACGGACCGGTGCATCAGGCCAGCCGTATTGCGCTGCACGATTGTGAAATCGCCGGGGCAAAGATTGCCAAACACGATCGCCTGATCTTGTTGATCGCCGCCGCGCATCGTGACCCCGCCCGTTTCAGCGCGCCCAATGTGTTTGACCCTTTGCGCACCGACACCTGTCTGCTTGCGTTTGGGGCGGGGCTGCATTTTTGTCTGGGCGCGCAACTCGCCAGAATGGAGGCAAGCGTGTCTTTGCGCCTCTTGGCCCCCCGTCTTGGACAGGCGAATACGGGTCAAAGACGGTATTGGGATCATAGAACCCTGCGCAGATTGACCTGCCTGCCCCTGCGACTGTTGCCCCCCCATCAAAAGGACGAAATATGCCCAAAATGACCCAAGCCGCCCTGCGTGATTGGCTGCATAGCCATTTTGCAGATCACTTGAACAAACCCGCAGAACATATTGATTTTAAATCTGATTTCGCAGATTTAGGTCTGGACTCGGCAGATGCAGTAATTGCGGGCGGATACCTAGAGGAACATTTTGATGTTGAAGTGGATGCCACCCTGTTCCTGCGCAACCGCAATATCGACGATTTGATTGCCGATATGGTGCGAACGGGCCTTGTGGATGATCTGGCGTGACGGATCATCCCGGCAATCACTTTCGTCTTGGGCTGGTGGTCTGCGCCTATAATATGGCGCGCGAATTGCCGCGCACGTTGCAATCGCTTGCGCGCCCCTATCAGCGCGATATCGAAAACTTGGATTATCAGGTGATTGTTGTCGACAATGGATCAAGCAAACCAGCGCAGCAACATGATTTGACAGGGTTTGGATTGAACCTGCGGCTTTTGAACAGCGATGTCGTATCGCCGTCACCCGTTCACGCGCTGAACATGGGACTGGCCTGCGTTGATGCGGACAATATCGGGGTGATGATCGACGGCGCACGCATGGCGTCACCACGCCTTTTGGCGGCGGCTGACCGCGCCCTAAGGATGCATCCACGCGCCATCGTCTTTACCCAAAGTTTGCAACTGGGCCATGCGCCACAATGGCAATCGGCGCAGACAGGTTATGATTAGTCGGTCGAAGATGCGTTGCTGGACAGAATCGATTGGCCGCAAGACGGCTATCGTCTGTTTGATATTGCGTCTTGGCCACGCCAAGGCAGCGATATTACACGTTGGCTGACGCCCGCCTACGAATCCAATGCCTTGTTCATGTCGCGCGATTTATGGTCGGAAACTGGGGGGTATGATTTGGGATTTCAGACCCCGGGCGGCGGATTTTCTAGCCATGACTTGTTCTCTCGCGCCTGTGCTTTGCCCGACACACAATTGATCCATGTTTTGGGCGAAGCCACTTTTCATCAGTTTCACAGCGACAGCTCTTCCAGCGCGCACGCCGATGCGCCGAACCAGATGATGCGCTTTGCGCGCGAATATGCCCGCTTGCGGCAAACTAAGGTGCGCCCAATCACAAAGCCCTTTTGGATGGTGCAACTGGCCCCACTATCCGACAGCCCACCACCACCGCACGATCCAGCCCCAGATGACCGCTATATCGCACTGCTTAAACAAGTGATTTTGAATGAACCAAACCTAGAGTTAGAGGCGAAACTGAACCTTGTCTTGGCAGCGGGCGCGGTCGAGCCCAAAGATGCCGCATTGTCGGACGCGGTCACCCAATTGCGCAAGGACCGCAGAGATGGCCGGTGGCGAACCCGCTTGCCAGAGACGCTCAGCATGATTGGGCGCAAACGCTTGGATCAACTGGGGGACAGCGTCCAGACCATTTTGTCCGATAACATCCCAGGCGACCTGATGGAATGTGGCGTTTGGCGCGGCGGTGCTGGTATTTTGATGGCCGCCCTACTGGCCGCCCATAAGTCAACAGATCGCACCATTTGGCTGGCCGATTCCTTTGCTGGCTTTCCACTCACCAACTCTTTGGCAACCAAAGACGAATCCAGCGCATATCTAGACGACCTTTTGCGCGCGCATCCAGATTTGGCCGTGTCACAAGATGCGGTGCAGGCAAATCTTGCGCGGTTCGGTCTGTTGGGACCGCATATCCGCTTTTTGCGGGGATGGTTCAGTGACACATTGCCCGTGGCACCTGTGGAAAAACTGGCCCTGCTGCGGCTGGATGGCGATAGCTTTGGCGCAACGACATTGGCGCTGGATCATTTGTATCACAAACTGTCGGTCGGCGGATTTTTGATTGTGGACGATTATACAATTCCCGATTGCCGCGCGGCGGTGACGGCGTTTCGGGACCGCTGCGGTGTCACCGAACGGATCCAGCGCATTGACTGGATGGGCGTTTACTGGCGCAAAGGGGCATAAGTTGAAGCGGTTTTGGTCATCGGTCATTCATCCCATTTTGCAATCTGCCAAGGCGCGCCATATTGTCGAAGTTGGCGCTTTTCAGGGCGCGAATACCGCCAAGCTGGCGCGTTGGGCCGCAGAAAACGGCGCGCGATTTGATTGTATTGATCCCGTGCCTGATTTTGACACCGCCACACTGGACGTGGCCGGGCAGATGCACCGCGCACTCAGCTTGGATGTTTTGGCCGATTTGATGCCCGCGGACTTGGTGTTGGTAGACGGTGATCACAACTGGCATACCGTTTTTCATGAAATGCAGATCCTGTACGGGGAAAACGGGCCAATTGCAGAAACTGCCCCCATCGCGATTTGCCATGATGTGGGATGGCCTTATGGGCGGCGTGATATGTATTATGCCCCCGAAACTGTGCCCGCCCAACACCCCAGTCTGTCCCAAGGCATCAGCCCCTATGATCGCGGTTTGACCCCCTATGGGATCAACCAGACCTTTCACAACGCAACACAAGAGGGCGGCCCCCGAAACGGCGTCCGTACCGCGATTGAAGACGCCTTACACTTGCGGCAAGATCAGGTAGATATCTTGTGGCTGGATGGGCTGTTTGGCCTTGCGGTGATCGTGCCAAAGGCCAGATTGCGCGCCAATCCGCGTTTGGCCGAAACGTTGGCGCGGATCACCCCCACGCCCGAGATCCGGCAGATGTTGCGTCTGTTGGAAAAGGAACGCATCGACGGTCTTTTGGCGGCGGGGCAATTGGCGCGCCTGACTGGCACCGAAATTTCGCGGCCCGATCCCGCGCGAACGCGTTCATTTGACAGTGCTATTTCACAAGATTTATTGGGAACGTTACAGGCTGGGATGCTCAAGCAATCTTACAGGGGGCGCGCAATCATGCTGAACCCGTTCGATATGGCCAATATGCTGCAACTGCTGCAACAGGTGCGCCCAGGCACCGTGTTTGAAATCGGCACGGCCGAGGGCGGGCGCGCCTTGTGGATGGCCGATACGTTGCAGGCCTTGGGCTGTCAGCCGCAGATTGTGGCAGTGGACATCATAGAACCGCGCGCCTTTGACGACCCAAGGATCACTTTTTTTCAGGGTGACGCCGCAAAACTCGCGGACCTGTTTGCACCAGATTTTCTGGCGAACCTGCCCCGCCCTTGGATCGTCATCGAAGATGCCGCCCATTTCGGCGATCTGACTGCCGCCGTTGTGCAATTCTTTGATCCTATGCTGCAATCGGGGGACTGGCTTTTGATAGAGGATGGCATTTTGAACCAATTCACCGGCCACAGCAGCAGTGCCATTTCAGACTTTGTTGCGGGGTTTTTACAAGCACGCGGTCACACCTATAAGGTCGCCACCGAATACTGCGACCGTTTTGGCTATAACGTAACCAGCAATCCCAACGGCTGGCTGAAACGCGCATAAGTCAAGATGACGCAGGCGATGGTGCAACCAGCGCCGTGATCAACACCTCAAGTTGACCCGAAGCAATCAACTCTGACACCACGTCATGCCCGGCGTAATCGGGCAATTCGATCAATGTCACGGACGGCACATCCTGCATATGCCGCGCTTGGCGTGCGTCATCTAGGTTTGCGCCGCCATAGACGATGGTGACATCGGCGCGGCGCGGGGCCGTAACATAGACCTGCCGCAAATCATCCCCCCCTGGCGGTTGGGCAAGATGCAAATCCGTTTGTAGAAAATCCTGCAGTTTGGCCAAATCAGGTGTGTCGTCATAGGTTGTGGGCACAAAGGCAAGGATCCGTTCTGCGCCCAAATCCAAACCATAGCGCATAGCAGCAAATCCGCCAGTGGAACTGCCGATACAGTAAATCTGATGCGCGCCAAGGGATTGGATCAAACGTTTCAGGCCACCCAAAGTGTTTTCATAGCCAAATCCCAAGGCGTTCAGGCCGTATTTATGACCCGCATGGCTGGGATCGCGCAAAAACACGATATGTGCATCCTCGGGCAGATAGGATTGAAACACTTGCACAGGCACCCATACCCTTTGATCATTGCCAGTAAACACCAGAATAACCCGCGTCGCATCGGCGCGGCGTTGGATCATCACGCTTTCACTTGCCAGAATAGGATCCTCTATTGGACCCGCCAAGGTGACAGGGTTCAAGTCTCGGTATGGCTCTAGGGGCATCCGTTTGGCCCGCCGCGCCAATTGGCGACACAAAACCTGCATCCGCGTCGCCGCCTGCGCAAGTTCGGGCAACTGCGACAATGTGCCAAATAATGCAATCAAATCATCATGTTGGTCTTGGACATTAGAGACAAGCCCATAGGCCGCGTCGAATCTGGCCTGTGCGCCAAGCAAAGAATTTGTGGCGATATCCATCAAATACTGCCGCCTTAGGGTGATTTCTTGGTCAGGGGTGAATCGCAAATCGCGGTGTTCGGCGTTCAACACATAATCCACCAACGGATTGGTGCCATCGGCCAACTGCATCTTATACCGCTGCCGATAGGCGGCCAAAGGAAACTTTGGCCCTGGATTGCGGCCCTCGGCACAGCCAAAGGTCAGAAAATGGTCAAGCGGATCAATACCCGCGTCACGCACACCTTCGTTGATCCGCAAATACCACGCTCCATCGAACAAGCCTGATGCCTGCAACTGCGCCCGCAACGTGGCCGTCATCGCCGTTTTTCCAGATCGGATGAAATGCAACAGCGGGTTTTCTGCGTTCGTGACGTTGGGCATGAAAGATCGATAGGCAATCGTTGAAAAATCAGCGCTTGGATCGCGCCCTTCAAACGCGCCATGCTGTATAAAATGCTGCAAAGGATCAACGCCTGCTGCAGCGACATCGGGATATTTGGTCAGATAAAACACAGCGTCAAAAAGACCTGACTGATGGATCACGATTTCGGCGGAATTATCCAATCTTGCGTTTCCTTTTGCCATAAACGCTGGTCTGCTGACGGCGATCCGTTGGACAGCTCAGTATTTTGAAAAACAATATCATCTTTTTCAGGCACGCCCATCCTTGACCATTCAGAAAAATGGCAGTGATAAGGAATATTTTTGCAAATGGCGACTGTAAAAATATGTGTATTCCTGGCCCAAAAAACTGCAAAATGACACGCTTTTTGTGATAAATGCATCCAAAGTCATTTTCGGAAATGACGCCGAATCTTGGCGAAAGTTTTACGATGACGTCGCGGTTGTCTTGCATCAATACGGGTTATAGCAAACTCATGGGGGATTGATGAAACGTTTGGTTCTGCACATCGGCCACAGCAAATGCGCCAGCAGCACGCTGCAAGGTTATTTGACCAAAAATCCAATTTTGGATAAAATAGGCGAGAATAAAGGGGTCGTGCGTTATATCGCGACCAATATGGCGGGAAAAATAATCCAAGGTGAGGCCATGATGCAAGCCGCGCTGGTTGGAAATGTTTTTGACTTTACCCTCAGTGATAGCGATCTTTTGTCAAATCCAGCCCTTTTTGCGTCTGTCCTATCGCAGATCGCACAGATCAGCGGCCCCGATGATACCGTTGTTCTCAGTTCTGAAGCATGGGGAAACGACAGCTTTGTCACCCCCAAGGTCCATCAAATCCTGAACAGCGCACCCTTACCGATCGATGTCTTTATGCTGACGCGGCCTGCGGTGGATTGGGTGAACGCCGCGTGGTGGCAATGGGGGGCTTGGATGGATGCACCATCGATTGATGCCTTAACGCCGATCAACTTTTTAAAGGTGATCAACGCTTGGCGTCAGATTTCACGCGTTGAAAACATCTGCGTTCACGATATTTCCCAAGGGCCGATTCCCACCTTTTTGGACTTTGTGGGTGCGATTGGGCCCGCCCAAGACACCCGACTGAATGTCGCAACAGACTATGACCTGTTGCGCCATTTGATCCGAAATAGGGCGCATTACGGCCGCAATAGCGCCAATCCGACCGTTGAATTCCAGCTGAACGGATTGATTTTAGGCCAACGCAGGCCCTTGCCGATTGTTGTGTCGCGCCCTGTCGCACAGGCGATGATCAGGCGGGATCAGGCCGACAATGCGGCCTTGGTCGCGCTGTTTCAGCGATCGGGCCACCCCATCGCGCCAGACGTGATCCACAGATATCTGGACCCTTCCGCCTATGATCATCTGCCCGAGCAGGTGGATATCGCTGCAAGTTTTGACGCCGACTATGCGGATGGTTTTGTGAAAAGCATCATGGATGCGTTGCTTGCAACGCAGGTCAAGGCGTCAGCTTTTGATGCCATTCAGACCTTTGACCCTGTGCGATACCTGACGATACATCCAGACGTGCGCGCCGCCGGCATGAATCCCTATGAGCATTTTATGCGCTTTGGGATCCAAGAGGGCCGTAAAACACAATGAATGGGTCCAGATTACAATATCCTAAAGATGATGCCGGTGACGCCAAGCCTTGCAGATTTTTTATCATAACCTCTCGCACAAATATTGCAGAATCATTATTTTAGATGTATTGAATTATTCAATCGAGCAACAGGATATGGTTCAAAAATGAAATCTTTGCTTACAACAACCGCATTGGTCTCTGCGATGATTGGTTCGGCCGCATTCGCCGAAGGAACCTTGATGTTGGGTCTTAGCGTGAATTTCGGCGGTGGAAAAGACGCAGCATATGGCGTAACGGCAAAGCTGTTGTCATCCAATGTGCGCGACAGCATTGTCGGTGCCGCGGGTGTGACGTATTTTATGGACAATGGCGGCTATTTTGGTGCTGATGCAGGCCTTGGCTATACATTTGACCATAGCGCCTTGGTGCTGTCTTATGACTTTTTGAACAACCGCCCACAAGTCAGTGCGGGTTGGGCAAATATCTGTTAGGCGCAGAAGGTATAGCGGCAGATTAGAAAATTACATTCTGTTTGCCGTCCCTGCAATCAGAATGCTGCCGCCCTATGAATAGCGGTGTAATACGACGATCCGAATGACAGGCAGGCCGTCGCTATGGCATCTTTTCAAAACGCGCCAATAACACTTAAATTGGCAGTGGTTTTACATTTGTTTTACGAAGATCAATGGCCCGAATTCTTAGTGGCTTTGACACATATACCGCAATCTTTTACGCTGTTTGTCAGTTTGCAGCCAGAAAGTGCGTTCGCGGATCAGATCCGAAACGCCTTTCCAACGGCCGTAATCAAAACACACCCCAACGTTGGGCGCGACGTTGCATCATTTCTGGCGTGGCTGCCTGAATTGCAATGCTATGATCTGGTCTGCAAGGTTCATACAAAACGATCGGATGGGCGACATTCTGCCTGGCGCAAGAACGTGGTGGCCGGACTGCTGGGCAATCGCAAAACAGTCGAAGATTATCTGTGCGCATTCGCGCGCCACCCTGATCTTGGCCTCGCAGGGCCAAGATTTTGTTATGTGGATGGGGCGGGGCATCAAGCAGGACTTGCGCGCGCGCTGACCCTGCAACATGGCGCCGCCCCCAAAGGTTGGGGCTTTTTTGCAGGGACGATGTTTTGGTGCCGCCCACAGGTCTTTGCGGGCTTGGACGCGGCATATCCCGCCGATTGCTTTGTCGTGCATAACGACACGGACGGTCAGCCAGAACACGTCGCAGAACGTGCCTTTGGCCTGATTGTCATGCAGGCGCATCAGAAAATCATGCTGCACGATGCCGAAATTATCATCAATTTTCCGGAAAATTTGCGCGGTGATCCGAATTGGGGAGATGTCTATAACACCTTTCAAAACGTGGATCCTTCGCCCATTGCAGGGGAACCCGTGTCGGCCTTGATAAAGGATGACATTCATTTGCGCACGGATCCCAAACACCCGCTGAACGATGATTTGGGCGACGCCCCGATACACGCCCGCAACATCGAAACCCTGATGGCCAAGGGTCAGGTTTTTGCTGCCCTCGCCCTCGCCTTGCAGCCAGCAGCCGAAACCCAACAAAACCTAACCACTATTGCCCGTATTGAAAGTTATCTTGGCCTTTTAGGACGCGCTAAGCGGACTTGGCTGCGGGTTTTGCAGATGTCACCCAATGCCAGCGCCTATGCGGGATTGGGCGCGGTGCTTGTGCAAAATGGCGACACAGATGCAGGGATCGAATCCTTTCACGCCGGTCTTGAATATGAACCCCAAAATACCGCGATCTTGTCATCCCTTGCGGTGGCGCATCTGTATTTGAACGATGTGATCACAGCCCAGCATTATGCCGCGCAGGCGCTGAAGATTGATCCTAAACATCCCGATGCGATGCTTTGTCGGGCCCGGGCAGAGTTTGCCTTGGGAAACATCCCTATGGCCAAGACATATGTCGACGACTTGATGCAGACTGGGTTCAAGACGCACGAGGTTCTTTTGGTGCAGATCGACATCCTAAGCCTCGAGGGCGAACATGAGGCCGCGCTTGTCCTTGCGGCTGATCTTTGCCAAACATACCCAACCGCGTCAGAATGCTTGGCCGCATTTCGCCGTGCATTTCGCGCGTTTCACAACAGCCCCACACGTTACATGGCGTTTTTGGCCGCTTTGGACATCCCTTGGACGCCCGCCACAGTCTTGGCGCGACAAGGCAGCACGGATCACGACAGCATTGACGTTATCATCCCCATTCACAACGCACTGGATCAAGTGCGCGCCTGCCTGCAAACGGTAAAGGCGCACAGTGGGACGCGCCTTGGAAAGCTGATCCTTGTCAATGATGGCAGTGCGCCCGAAACCGTGGCCGCCCTGTCCGATTGTATCAGTGCCAACGTGATTTTGGTGCATACGGCGCATCGATCTGGCTTTACCACAGCGGTTTTGCGCGGCCTGTCGGCCAGCGACGCGCCCGCGTTTGTCGTCCTCAACAGTGACACGCTGGTGACAAGGGGGTGGCTGGATCGACTGTCTTGCGCCCTGCGCTCGACGGCGAAAACGGCGATGGTCAGCGCAATGTCGAACAATGCCGCGTGGCAGAATTATGGTCCCGCCTTTGATGCCACCAACAGCCTGAACAATGCCCCCATTCCCGATCCCTTTGACCGCGACCGACTGCAACTTTCCGCGGACAATATGGGCAAGGGCACGCTTGTGCCACTGCCGATGCTGCATGGATTTTGTGTTTTGTTGGATCGGGCCGCCTATGATGCGGTTGGCGGGTTTGATATGGGCACCTATCCCGAAGGCTATGGCGAAACCCAAGACCTGTCATTGCGATTTTTGCGGGCGGGATATGATTTACGTCTTGCAACCGATTGCATCATTTATCACGCGCGCGGTGGCAGCATTTCGCAAAAACGCCGCGAGAATTTGACCAATTCCGCGCGACAAACCCTGTATGAAACCTATACGGCGCTGAATTATCTGTGTCTTGAAATGGCCTGCTACTTAGATCCGCTGCTGCAAGAAACCCGCTTGGCCTATGCACGAATGGTCCCCAATGTGGCAAGACCGCCCGATTGATAACCTCGTCTGACTGGGCATGACACCCGTCGGAGATTCTGTCGTAAATCAAACTTAGGGTTACATGAAATCGGCGGGTTGACCAAAAATCAGGCAATATTGACCAACCAAGCCTGCGTTCATCTATGTCTTGCAACAGGTTTGCTTTAGCAAGATAAGGATCCACTCGTCCCTTATTTTTGTTACAAATATCCAGAGGGTAAGACTCTGTTGCGCGCAACAGAGCGCGTGGTGAAAAACCCCGCTGCTGGGCCTACGACCGCCGCATCCATCTCGCCCATAAATCTGGCCGCCGCACCTTGGTCACCTCTTCCGACTGCGCGCGGCGCCATTTGGCGACCTCGGCATGATTGCCAGACGTCAGCACAGGCGGGATCGTCAGACCCATCCATTCAGCCGGACGGGTATAATGTGGATGTTCTAACAACCCGTTGGAAAAGCTTTCCTCAACAGTCGATTCCGCGTTCCCCAACACCTTTGGCAGCAGTCGCACTGTAGCATCCATAAGTGCATGGGCGGCAATTTCGCCCCCCGTCATCACAAAATCGCCCAAAGAGACTTCCTCGATGCCGTGGTGATCCAAAATCCGCTGATCCACCCCTTCAAAGCGTCCGCACAGCAGTGTGATGCCGTCACATTCCGCAAAGCGGCGCGCCATCGCCTGATCGAACGGCCTGCCGCGTGGCGAAAGGTAAACCACAGGCCAGCGCGGCCCCCCGCCGCCCGCCGCCGTCAATGCCGCATCCAAGACATCCGCGCGCAGCACCATCCCCGCGCCGCCCCCCGCAGGCGTGTCATCGACATTCAGATGTTTGCCCTGCCCAAAACGGCGCAGATCAATCACTTCCAGCGCCCAAATCCCCAGATCCAGCGCCTTCCCCGTCAGCGACATCCCCAAAATCCCCGGGAAAGCATCGGGCACCAGCGTGATCACCCGCGCCCGCCAAGCATCACGCACGACCCGCGGTTCTTCCATCAGATCGCGCGGTTGCAGACTGGCGCGCATGGAAATGCGACCATGTGATTTGGTAGGTGTGTCTTCGCTCATCCCTCAACCTCGTCAGGGATGTCAATAATCACGCGACGGGACGCCATATCGACAGTCGGCACCGCAGCAAGGGTAAAGGGGATCAATAGCCCCTTTGCGCCGATTTCCAAAATATCCCCTGCGCCGTGGTTTTCGACATTTGTGATGCGGCCCAAACTGACGCCGCCCGTGTCAAACGCCTCAAGCCCGATCAGATCGGCATAATAAAATTCATCATCGGGCAAGTTGGGCATCTTTGCGCGATCCGCAAACAGGCTGACGCCGCGCAAACCATCCGCCTGTTCCTTACTTGTGACACCCGTGACCCGCGCGCAGAACCCGCCCGCCACTGGCCGCAATAGGGTAATGGCAAATTGGCGGCTGCCATCTGCGGTAAACAAGGGGCCATAATCGGCAATCGCCGTAGGTTCCGCGCAGAAACTTTTCAGCCGCACATCGCCTTGCACCCCATAAGAGCCCGCAAAGGCACCGACGCAAATCAGATCAGACATGACAGGCCTATGATTGGGAAAAACGGCGGCCCCGAAGGGCCACCATAGGATTATTCAGCAGTCGCAGGGGCGGCGTTACGTGCCGCCTTTTTCGCGGCCAATTCGGTCATACGCTTACCTGGGACAGCTGATTTTGGGTTGCTGCGTGCCTTTTTCGGCATCACACCAGCAGCCTCTAGCATACGCGCGATACGGTCGGTGGGTTGCGCACCTTGGCCCAGCCAGTATTGCACGCGCTCCATATTCATTTTCACGCGGTCTTCGGCGTCTTTGGCCAGCAGGGGGTTATAAGTGCCCAGCTTTTCCAGAAAACGTCCATCGCGGGGATTGCGGCTGTCAGTGGCCACGATCGAATAGAAAGGGCGCTTTTTGCTGCCGCCACGTGCCAGACGGATTTTCATCGACATAACATAGTCTCCTTAAGTAGGATGCGTGCGCATCATTCGGTTATTTTTGCAGTTTCTCGTGATGCCTGATGACTTCGGAAATGATGAAGGTCAGGAATTTCTTGGCCAGATCTGGGTCCAGGTCGGCCTCGCGCGACAGGCTTTCCAGCCGCGCCATTTGATCCGCCTCGCGGGCGGGATCGGACGGGGGCAAATCATGCTCGGCTTTTAGACGCCCCACGGCTTGGGTCTGTTTGAACCGCTCGGCCAAGGTGTAAACAAGGATCGCATCCAAACGGTCGATACTTTCGCGATGGCCGCGCAAAAGTGCTGCGGCGCGGGTGGTTGTGTCGCTCATGCCTGCCCCCTATGGCGAAAAACGCGCACTTCCGTGCCGCGTGGTGTGGTCCAAACCCCGTCTTGCACCGCGCCCAATCGGCGGGCGAGTGCGGCGGATCGCTCATTGTCAGGTGCGATATAGCTGACAGCCGTTTGCCAACCCATCGCGCCAAACACATGGGCCAACATGGCGCGCGCGGCCTCGGCCGCGAACCCCTGCCCCTCATCCGCGCCAGACCAGATCGACCATTTTACTTCCCGCTCGGCTTGGCCCTCGGGATGCCAGGGGCCGAACAGACCCATCGCACGCCCATCCGATTTCGCCTCGGCCACCAAGGGGCCAAAGCCGCGCAGAATCCCATGCCCCAGCATCGCCGCAAAGTTGCGCCACGCCTCATGCGGCATGGCCCCCCAGCCGCGGGCAATGGCGCGATCCGACGCGATAAAGGCCTGATAGGCAGGAATATGCCGCACCGCAGGGGCGACCAACCGCAATCTGGGGGTTTCGATAAGGGGCAGGGTCATTTCTTTTTCATCAATCCCGACAGGCCCGATGGCAATCCGCGGGGCATCCCGGGGAAGCCGCCGCCCAAATTCAAGCCTTGGCCCATGCCTTTGGCCAATTCGGACATCGCCTCGGGTGACATGGTCGACGGATCGGGCATAGCCCCGCCCTTTCCCATCATCTGGGCAATGGCCTGTTTCATCATGCCGCCCTTACCCATTTTCTTCATCATATCAGCCATTTGCTGATGCTGTTTGATCAGCTTATTCAGGTCCGACACCTGCAACCCCGCCCCCGCCGCAACCCGTTTCTTGCGCGAGGCCGCCATCAAATCAGGATTTGCGCGTTCCTTTTTCGTCATCGACTGGATCAGCGCGATTTGGTGGGTCAGCATCTTGTCATTAAAGCCCGCAGCTTCGGCCTTTTTCGCCATGCCGCCCATGCCGGGCATCATGCCCATCAGACCCTGCATACCGCCCATCTTGATCATCTGTTCCAACTGGCCCTTCATGTCGTTCATATTGAACAGACCCTTGGAAAAGCGCCGCGCCATGCGTTCGGCTTGCTCGGCCTCAAACGTTTCCCGCGCCCGCTCGACAAGGGCCACAATATCGCCCATGCCAAGGATACGGCCCGCGACACGCTCTGCCTCGAATGTTTCCAGCGCATCCATCTTTTCGCCAAGACCGACAAACCGAATGGGCTTGCCCGTAATCGCCCGCATTGACAGTGCCGCACCGCCGCGCCCATCGCCGTCCATACGGGTCAGAACCACGCCCGAAATGCCAACCTTGCCGTCAAATTCAGCGGCGACATTGACCGCGTCTTGGCCTGTCAGACCGTCGACGACCAGCAAGGTTTCGCGGGGCGCAATCACATCGCGCACGGCCTGAATTTCATCCATCAAGACTTCGTCGATGTGCAAACGGCCTGCGGTATCGAAAAACACCACATCATAGCCGCCCATAGCCGCCTGAGTTTTCGCGCGCTTGGCGATTTGTACCGCAGATTCGCCCTTAACGATGGGCAGGCTGTCCACACCGACCTGACCCGCCAAAATCGCCAATTGCTCCATCGCGGCGGGGCGGTTTGTGTCCAAAGACGCCAGCAACACCCGCTTGCCGTTCTTTTCTTTCAGACGTTTGGCCAGTTTCGCCGTGGTCGTGGTTTTCCCCGAGCCTTGCAACCCCACCATCAAAATCGACGCAGGCGGGTTGTCGATTTTCAAAGGGGCGACATCCGTATCGCCCGCCAACACCCGCACCAATTCGTCATGCACAATCTTGACGACCTGCTGGCCCGGCGTGATCGATTTGGTCACCGCCTGACCCGTCGCCTTAACCCGCACCGCCTTGATGAAATCCCGCGCCACGGGCAAGGACACGTCCGCATCCAACAAAGCCGTCCGCACCTCGCGCAGCGCCGCATCCACATCCGCCTCGGACAGGGCACCTTGCTTGGTCAAACGATCAAACACACCGCCAAGGCGTTCTGATAGGCCTTCAAACATGATCGCACTCCTCTTTTTCCCCATATGGGGGGCGGGTTTCCCAATTCCAATGCAGAACGGCACCTGTGGGCGCAACGCGCTGACAGGTGGCGATCCCAAAAAGTATGGGACCGAAGGCATAACCTTCGGGTGAATTAGGGGTGGCGTTACGATGTTTGGGGGGATGTGTCAAGGATGCTGGTCGAATATCAAGGGTTGGTCAGCCCCAAGGTGCCTGCGGCGCAGGTATTTGAGCCAGTATGAAAGCGCTTTCATACTGGCCCAAATACCTTGGATCTTTCCACCTAGGCCAAAAGCTTATAGAATAAAAAGCTGAGTTCCGCTGTGGAACCCGTCAGCAGATAAAATCAATTCGGTATGCTTCCTTTTGGTTTCTCATTTGAACGCCGCCAAGAAGCCAGCGGTGTTAACTTAAATCCAAGGTTGAATTTTCACCTCATCGCAGGTAACCTTTGGGCGCGCTGATGTGTCAGGAACGCTCGGTGACACAGGTCGGATTGAACGTTTGAGGTCCTCATCCGCAGCGCACCCTTGCACCCAAGCCTGCTTTTGTGTCTGATGTGCAAAATTGCACCATCGGGGGGCGCATGGAAAACTGGGACGAAATCCGAACCGCCCTTTATGTCGCCAAACTGGGCACGGTTTCGGGGGCGGCGGATGCGATGGGGGTGCATCATGCCACCGTCATTCGCCATATCGACGCGCTGGAAAAACGGCTGGGCGCGAAATTGTTCCAACGCCATTCACGCGGCTATACGCCCACGGAATCGGGGCGCGATTTGTTGGATGTGGCCCAAACAACCCAAGAACAATTTGCCCAATTGACCAGCCGGATCAAAGGCCAAGGCGATGCGATTGCGGGGGAATTGGTTGTGACCTCGCTTGAGGAGTTGGCCCCCCAAATGTCGCCCGTTCTGACCGATTTTCAGGCAGAGCATCCTGATTTGGTCATCCGCTATCTCACGGGGGGGCGGATTTTCAAATTGGAATATGGCGAGGCCCATATCGCCATTCGTGCCGCCCGTTTCGGCACGCGCCCCGAACAGCCTGACAATGTTGTGCAACCTTTCATGAAAATGTCGGTGCGCCTCATGGCAGCACGGTCCTACATCGATCGCCACGGCCTGCCCCGCGACGATGCTGATCTGGTCAATCACCGCTTTGTTGGCCTGGCCGAAGGCACCACCCGCGCGCCCTTTAACGAATGGCTGGCTGAGTTGGTGCCAAGCAGTTGCATTCATTACCGCGTCGAGGGATCCGCGGCATATCGCCATGCCATTCTAGCGGGCGCGGGAATTGGGTTGATCAATCTGGCTGATGCAGCATCAGATCCCAATTTGGTCGAGGTGACCGCCCAAAGGCCACATTGGACGACCGAGTTGTTTCTTGTAACTCATGTCGATTTGCACCGCACGAACAAGGTGCAAGCGTTCCTAACCTATCTAAAAAGTCGTGCAAAATCATGGTGATGGGCCTGCGAGCGATAGCGGATCGCATGACCCCTGCGCGCAAGGGTCATGCGGGGATGCTGATTTTCTCGGCGCTGGTGGCGGGATCTTTTTCGTTGGGCGCAATGGCCGCGCCGCATATATCGCCTGCTGCAATGACGGTTGTGCGCTTTGCAATTGCAGGGGCGTTGGTCGGCACGATGGCGGCGCTGACCACGGGGATACCGCGTTCGGCCCTGCGGGCACCTTGGCGATATTTTATTTCAGGCGGTCTTTTGTCGGTCTATTTCGTGATGATGTTTTGGGGTCTGCAAACCGCCGCCGCGGTGCCGGTTGCCGCCGTCTTTACCCTGACGCCCGTGATGACTGCGGGTTTTGGTTGGTTGATCTTGCGCCAAACCACGACACCGCGAATGGGGATCGCGCTGATGATCGGGGCGATGGGGGCGATTTGGGTGATTTTTCGCGGAGATCTGCACGCCCTGTTGGGTTTACAGATCGGGCGCGGCGAGATGATCTATTTTGTCGGATGCGTCGCCCACGCGATCTATGCGCCCTTGGTGCGCAAATTGAACAGGGGTGAGACGGCGTTGGTGGGCACCTTTGGCATGATGGTGGCGGGGTTTTTGATTCTGACGGTTTGGGGCGGTCGGGCGGTTTTGCAAACCGATTGGGTGGCCTTGCCTGCGATTGTTTGGATTTGCCTGATCTATGTTTCCGTGGCGGCCAGTGCGATTACCTTTGTTTTGTTGCAATTTGGCGCGATGCGTCTGCCTGCGGCCAAGGTCATGGCCTATACCTATTTGGTGCCCTCATGGGTGATCTTGTGGGAACTGGCACTCGGCCATGACCACCCGCCGCTGAATGTTTTGGGGGGAATCGGGCTGACTGTGCTTGCCCTTTATCTTTTGCTCAAGGACGAATCACGCGGTTGATGCTGGTTAATTCTTAATTAAATTCACCCAAAGCATCTTCGTTTCGCACATATTTTCAACTTTAGCGCACAATGCTTGGGCATATAGTCACGAATTCGTGACCGAGCCCACCGCCATTTTTCATTGGCATTGCCGCGGTGCAGCAATCTGGCCAGCCTGATCCATGGCGGCTTAGGCCCCAACAGGGCGGTAAGGCTAATCCTTCCCCAAATATAACCTTTGCGTCTTGGAACCTCCCCCAAGGACGCCATTAAAAGGATGAAAAGATGAAGACTTTCAAGAAGATGCTTTTGGGCGCGGGTCTTGGCATTGCCATGACAGGCGCCGCCCATGCCGAAGGCGACACGATCAAAGTTGGTGTTCTGCATTCACTATCGGGCACGATGGCGATTTCGGAAACCACGCTAAAAGATACTGTTTTGATGCTGATCGACGAGCAGAACAAAAAGGGCGGTCTTTTGGGCAAGCAAATCGAACCCGTGGTGGTTGATCCTGCCTCGGATTGGCCATTGTTCGCCGAAAAGGCGCGCGAATTGCTGACCGTATCCAAGGTCGATGTGATCTTTGGTTGCTGGACATCCGTATCGCGCAAATCCGTTCTGCCAGTCATTGAAGAACTGAACGGCCTGCTTTTCTATCCTGTCCAGTATGAGGGAGAGGAATCTTCCAAAAACGTGTTCTACACGGGGGCAGCCCCAAACCAACAGGCGATCCCTGCCACAGATTATTTCCTGAACGAATTGGGCGTCAAGAAATTCGCGCTGCTGGGCACAGACTATGTCTATCCCCGCACCACCAATAACATTCTTGAGGCCTATCTGATTTCGAAAGGGATTCCAAAAGAAGATATCTTTGTGAACTACACCCCATTCGGCCATTCAGACTGGTCGAAAATCGTGGCCGATGTTGTCGCGTTGGGTGCGGATGGCAAAAAGGTCGGCGTGATCTCTACCATCAATGGTGACGCCAACATCGGTTTCTACAAGGAACTGGCAGCGGCAGGCGTTTCGGCGGATGTCATCCCTGTTGTTGCCTTCTCGGTCGGCGAAGAGGAATTGTCGGGCCTTGATACCAGCAACCTTGTTGGCCATTTGGCGGCGTGGAACTATTTCGAATCGGCTGACACCCCTGAAAACAAGGCGTTTATCGACCAGTGGCACGCCTATGCCGGCGCTGACCGCGTCACGAACGACCCAATGGAAGCCACAATGATCGGCTTTAAAATGTGGGTTGCTGCAGTTGAAAAAGCAGGCACAACTGACGTTGACAAAGTGCGTGATGCGATGAACTTCCTAGAGGTTCCAAACCTGACCGGCGGTATCGCCAAGATGCTTCCAAACCACCACCTGACCAAGCCGGTTTTGATCGGCGAAATTCAGGCGGATGGTCAGTTTGATATCGTCAGCCAAACAGAGCCTGTCGCAGGTGACGCATGGACAGACTTTTTGCCAGAATCCGCAGTGCTGGAGTCCGATTGGCCAGGTTTGGGTTGCGGGATGTACAACAAAGAAACCAAAACCTGCGTTCAGATCAAATCGAATTACTAAACGAAAGGCTTGAATTCGGCGGGGGGGGGGACACCCCCCTGCCACCTAATTTCGGGGGGTTGAATGCGCGTGTATTTCCAAGTTTTGGGCCTCATCGCCCTGATGTTTTGCGGCACGAATGCCGATGCTATTCCCCTGGCAGAACTTTTTGCAGCCAATGCAAAGCTGATCGAAAAGCCCTCTCGGCAAACGATTGAACCTGTGATTGCCGCCATCGCCGCCAGTGGCGACCCCGCCGCCAGTGTCGTGCTCAACGCTTGGGCCGACAAAGGGCTGGGCCTGCGCAAGGACGGACAGTTTTTCCTGATTACCGCCGCGGGCGAGACCTGGGAGTTGCGTGATTTGACCCTTACCCCAGCGGGCACCGCGCCCAAATCAGACATTACCATGTTGAAACCGAATTCGGGGGTGCGCGGCCTCATTGCAGGCGGACTTGTGCAGTTTCAGCTGTCCGATCCTGATCCCGCCAAACGCACAGACGCGCTCACCGCCATCGCCCGCGCGCCCGCCGCAGGGATGCTTGCACCTTTGCGCGCCTCTGTAACGGGGGAAACTGACCCCATAATTTTAGAACAAAAACAGCGACTTGATCGCCTGTTGACCCTGAAATTCGACCCGTCGATTCCTGCACGCCTTGACGCAATAGGTGGCTTTGGCAGTGACATTGCGCTTGATCTGCGCGCAGCCCTGAACCCAATCCTTGCCACCACCCGTGGCCCCGTTCAAGATGGGCAGAATATCGCCAAACCCCTCACCATAGGACGCGATCTGACGCGCGCCGAGGCCTATGATCTGTTGGTATCAGCCAACCTTGCCCCTGCCCGCCTGACCGTTGATCAGGCCCGCAAATCCCTAGAGGCGAATATCAAAGATGGTATGGTCGGCGGTATTCCCGTGGCTCAGATGTCCGATCAATCCGCCCGCGACCGCGCCTATACCATGCTAGAGCAGACGGGCCTTGTCCCCCCAGCCGCAACCGAGGCTGAGGTGACTGCCGCCCTGGCAGCGCACAGTTTTGCCGATATCTATACGGAACCAGACGCCACCTTGACCACTGCCGCCAAATCGGCCCTGTCACGGATTGAAACCCGCCTTGCCGTGATGCAAACGCTGGACCTCAGCCTTGATGCGCTGTCTTTGGCGTCGATTTATTTTCTGGCCGCCATCGGCCTTGCCATCACCTTTGGTGTGATGCGGGTCATCAATATGGCGCATGGCGAGTTTATCACGATGGGCGCCTATACGGGCTATGTCGTGCAGATTTATGTGACAAATTACACCCTATCGCTGGTCATCGCTCTGCCCTTGGCCTTTGCGCTGACCTTCGCTGCAGGTGTCGCGATGGAACGACTGGTGATCCGCCATCTGGCCAAACGCCCCTTGGAAACCCTGCTCGCCACCTTTGGCATCTCGATCGCGTTGCAACAATTGTTCAAAAATATTTTCGGCACCCAAGCACGCCCCCTGACCGCCCCCGCATGGCTGGATGGGGCATGGGTGCTGAATGATGTTGTCTCGATCAGCTATATCCGCATTGCGATTTTTGTGCTGGGGATGACCTTTTTCACCCTGTTCCTTTTGATGATGAAACGCTCACGCCTTGGGCTGTCGGTGCGTGCCGTGACCCAAAACCCCGCCATGGCCGCCTCGATGGGGATCAACCCCGACCGCATCAATATGCTGACCTTTGGCCTTGGATCAGGGATTGCAGGCATTGCAGGCGTGGCCATCGGCCTTTTCGCCAAAGTCACGTCAGAGTTGGGCAGCGATTACATCGTCCAAAGTTTCATGACCGTCGTTGTGGGCGGCGTGGGCAATATCTGGGGCGCGCTTGCAGGCGCCACGATGATCGGCTTTTTGCAAAAGGGGATTGAATGGTTCAACCCCTCCAATACCCTTGCCGCCCAAACCTACATGATCCTTTTCATCATCGTTTTCATCCAATTGCGCCCCCGTGGCATCATCGCCCTGAGGGGCCGCGCAGCAGGAGACTGATATGACCCGCCTTGTGATTTCACTCTGG
Source organism: Cypionkella sp. (assembly GCA_040398785.1). Classification (GTDB taxonomy): domain Bacteria; phylum Pseudomonadota; class Alphaproteobacteria; order Rhodobacterales; family Rhodobacteraceae; genus Cypionkella. Next base: position 416,648 of record JBBATJ010000002.1, read on the forward strand.
CAAAAATACCTCGGGGGGGGGCGGATTTGGCCTGACAAATCCGCGGGGGGGCTGGCCCCCCCATCGCGCCGAAATCCCAGCGTTTTGGCCCGCAACCCCTCGGTGCTGATCTTTGTTGCGGGCCTTGCGCTGTTCACATTGATCATCACCCTGTCCAGCGCCGCCTATGGGATTGATCTGATCTCAACTTCTTTCATCAAAACCCTTGGCAAGACCCTATGCCTTTGCCTTATTGCCATCGCGATGGATTTGGTTTGGGGCTATGCGGGCATTCTGTCCTTGGGGCATTTCGCATTTTTTGGCCTTGGCGGCTATATGATCGGGATGTGGCTTATGTATGCGCGCACGCGGGAAATCGTTGTGGCCGCATTGGCCAATTCGCCCCTGCCGCCCACGCCTGATGAAATCCACGCAGGCATCACCAACCAAATATTCGGCGTCGTCGGATCGTCCTAAATGCCCGCCATTTGGGCCTTTGCGGGCAGTCTGTCGATGCAGTTGTTCCTTGTCGTCGCGGTGCCGGGCCTTTTGGCGTTGGTCTTTGGCTGGCTTGCGTTTCGCAGCCGTGTCGCAGGGGTGTATCTGTCGATCCTGACCCAAGCGATGACCCTTGCCCTGTCCTTGCATCTTTTCCAAAACGATTCAGGCCTGCGCGGCAACAATGGGCTGTCGGGCCTGCAAAACATCCCTGGCCTTGACGCCTATGGCCAAGATACTGTGTCCATCTGGTTCTTTTGGGCTTCGGCGCTTGCGCTGGGATTGGGCTATATTCTGGCGGCTTATGTGGTGTCGGGCAAGTTTGGTCAGGCCCTGCGCGCCATCCGCGACGACGAACAGCGCCTGCGGTTTCTGGGTTATTCCGTTGAGGGGTATAAGCTGTTCATCTTTACCCTAACGGCCCTGATCGCGGCCATTGCGGGGGCGCTTTATTACCCCCAAGCAGGCATTATCAACCCTGCCGAGATGTCGACCATGGCGTCGATTTACCTTGCGGTTTGGGTGGCGATTGGCGGGCGCGGGCGGATATATGGCGCGGTGATTGGCGCCGCCTTTGTCTCGCTGATTTCCAGTTGGTTCACGGGCGGATCGGCCCCTGATCTGCCCTTGGGCTTTGTCACCGTGCATTGGGTCGATTGGTGGCAGATTGTGCTGGGTCTGTCGTTCGTTTTGGTCACGCTTTACGCCCCGCGCGGCATTGGCGGATTGTTTGACCGTATCGCGCCAAGTCGGCACGGCGCAGACCTTGGCCCTGATGCAGGATCCTTGCGAGAAGCGGAGGCTGACAGATGACCGCCCTACTCGAAGTATCAGGCGTCACCGTGTCCTTTGACGGGTTTCGCGCCATCAACAATCTATCGTTCAACATCGGGGCGGCCGAGATGCGGGCGGTGATTGGCCCCAACGGTGCGGGTAAGACCACCTTTATGGACATCGTGACGGGCAAAACAAAACCCGATGCGGGACGCGTCACCTTTGGGCCGCGGGCGGTATCGCTGCTGTCGAAATCCGAGGCACAGATCGCCCAGATCGGCATTGGCCGCAAATTTCAGCGCCCCACCGTGTTCGAGGATCAAACTGTCGCGGAAAATCTGCGCCTTGCCCTGCGCGCGCCCCGCAGCCCATGGGCGGTTCTGTTTTCGCGCAAAACGGCGCTTGATATGGAACGGATCCATGCACTTGCCGCGCAGGTTGGTCTGTCTGATGTGCTGGCGCGCAAATCGGGCGAGTTAAGCCACGGGCAAAAGCAATGGCTGGAACTGGGGATGCTGCTGGCGCAAGACCCCAAACTTTTGCTGGTCGATGAACCCGCCGCTGGCATGACCCTTGCGGAACGCGAGGCCACGACCGCCATGCTGGTCGAGATGGCCAAGACCCGCGCGGTGATCGTGGTTGAACATGACATGGAATTCGTGCGCCGTCTGAATTGCAAGGTGACGGTGCTGCACGAAGGCGCTGTTTTGGCCGAGGGGACTTTGGCCCATGTCACCAAAAATCAAGCGGTGATTGATGTTTATTTGGGGCGCTAGATCATGCTGAAAACCACCGGGCTGTGCCTGCATTATGGCGGATCGCAAATTCTGTATGACATCGACTTTGCCGCAAAGGCGGGCGAAGTGACCTGTGTCATGGGGATGAACGGAGTAGGGAAAACCAGCCTGCTGAAGGCGCTGTCAGGCACGCATCCGCGATCAGCGGGTGCCTTGGAGTTGGACGGCCAAACTGTTGGTCCCGCCAAATCCACCGAATTGGCGCGGCGGGGTTTGGCCTATGTGCCGCAGGGGCGAATGATCTTTCCGCTGCTGACTGTTTTGGAAAATCTACAAACGGGATACGCCGTTTTGCCCAAATCCCAGCACAAAATCCCCGATGTGATCTATGATCTTTTCCCCGTGCTACGCGATATGTCGCATCGGCGCGGCGGCGATTTGTCGGGCGGGCAACAGCAACAATTGGCCATTGCGCGGGCGATGATCATGCAGCCCAAGGTTCTGCTGCTGGACGAGCCGACCGAAGGCATTCAGCCCAATATCATCCAACATATTGGCCGCGTGATTTCATTTTTGCGCAGTGAGGGCACGATGGCGATTGTCTTGGTAGAACAATATTTCGACTTTGCCTATGATCTGGCGGATCAGTTTTATGTCCTCAAACGCGGGGCAGTGGCGCTGTCTGGCCGCAAAGCAGATCTGGAAAAATCCGACCTGCGCGCGTGTGTTTCGGTCTAGCACGCGTTACAAAACTTTCACCCAACCATAACGCACGCGTTACGAAACGTAGGTATCTGACATCAAACTTTGGGGATGTCAGATGCTGCAGGTTCAAAATGTGACCCGTCTGTTTGGCCAAAAGCGGGCCGTTGACGGCATCAGTTTTTCCATCGAAAAGTCCGCCTTTGTGGGCATCATTGGCCGTTCTGGCGCGGGAAAATCGACAGTCCTGCGCATGATGAACCGCCTGACGGATGCGTCATCGGGCGAGATTTTGTTTGAAGGCCGCAATGTTTTGGCGCTGAAGGGCGCGGAAATGCGCGCTTGGCAAGGCGACTGCGCGATGATCTTTCAGCAGTTCAATCTGGTGCCGCGCATGGATGTCGCGTCCAACGTGCTGCATGGCAAATTGTCCAAACATTCCAGCTTGGCCGCGATGTTCAATCTGTGGTCGACGGCGGAAATTCACCGCGCGCTGGATATTCTGGAACGTCTGGGGATTGCTGAACAGGCCCCCAAACGCGCCGAGGCCCTGTCAGGCGGTCAACAACAGCGCGTCGCCATTGCCCGCGCCTTGATGCAAGACCCCAAAGTTATTCTGGCAGATGAACCCATTGCCAGTCTTGACCCGATGAATGCCCAACTGGTCATGGATGCCTTGCGCAAAATCCATGACGAAGATGGGCGAATGGTGATTGCGAACCTGCACACCTTGGACACCGCGCGGCGCTATTGCGACCGCGTGATTGGAATGCGCGACGGGCGCATCGTCTTTGACGGAACACCCGATCAACTGACCACAGGCGTTGCCCGCGACATTTACGGCGCGGACGACAGCTTTAACGAACAGGCCACATCCACGGCAATCAGCGGTCCAAGCGACGCCGCCTATGCCGAACAGATGATGGCCTAGCCTCGCAACCCCGTTCATTCAAACTGGAGACGACGATGAAAAAGATCATTGCTATTTTGGCTGCAACCACGGCGCTGGCTGGTCCTGTCTTGGCACAAGACGCGATCAAAGAATTCAACATCGGCGTTCTGGGCGGCGAAAATGCCCAAGACCGCATGACCGGCAACGAATGCTATCGCGCCGCAATCGAGGCCGCTTTGGGCGTTCCCACAAAAATCTTTACGCCTGCTGACTATGATGGCGTGATCCAGGGTCTGCTGGGCGGCACGCTGGATATGGCTTGGCTGGGTGCATCGGCTTATGCGAAAATCGTTTTGACCGATCCAAAGGCCGTTGATCTGAAATTGGTTCCCGTCAACGTCGACGGCAGCCAAGGTTACTATTCGATCGGCATTGCGACCAAAGCATCGGGCATCACCTCGATGGACGACGCCAAGGGCAAAACCTTTGCTTTCGCGGAACCAAACTCGACCTCGGGCTATCTGGTTCCTGCGGCAGAACTGATGGCAAAATACGGCGATCTGGACGCCTATTTCAAATCGACCGCGTTTTCGGGCGGCCATGAGCAGACCATCGTTGGCGTTGCAAACGGCACCTATGACGCAGGCGTGACCAACGGCGACCGTCTGGGCGATTGGGCGGATGGTTACACTTCGGGCGCGATCCACAAGGCCGCTGCTGCTGGTCTGGTTGACATGAACAATCTGGTCGAAATCTGGCACTCGGCGATCATCCCGAACGGTCCATTCGTTGTGCGCGCAGCCCTGCAACAGGACGTTAAGGACAAGGTCACTGCGATCACCGCTGACATGCCAGAAACCGACATGGCTTGCGCATCCTCGATCAATGGCGGCGAATTGAAAGATTTCGTTCCAGTTGACGCATCCATCTATGCAGGCATCCTTGAGGCCCGCAAATTGCAAGACAAAGCGAAGTAATCGCTAAAAACGCTAGGCCTTGGCAACAAGGCCTAGCCTCTTTTTTGGGGGCGTCATGGTTGATATTGCTTTTGGGCCAGAACCGGGCAAACGCCCCGACATGACCAATCCACGCAGTGCCTATTTCGAGTTGCTGCGCCGCAGACGGCTTTACAGCACCATCCTGTTGGTCTTGCTCATCGCCCTTTTGGCCGCGGGGTTCCGCACCGCCGAGGAACGCAACGCAGGCGATTTTATCAGCGGTCTGCCGATGCTGGGGGCCTTTCCGTCCGAAGTGTTGACCGAAGGCTGGGCCAACCGCGCCAATCTGCCCGAATTGTTTATCCGCTTTATCCCGTCCCTGATTGAAACGCTGAACATCGCAGCGGTATCGACCATTCTGGGGGGCATTGCCGCGTCGATCTTGGCGCTTTTGGCAACGCGCGGCCTTGGGCGCTGGCCCCTGCTGGTGCCTGTGTTTCGCCGCATGATGGACGCCTTACGCGCCATTCCAGATATCGTGATCGCGCTGGTTTTGATCTATATTTTGGGCGGCGGCCCGATCCCTGCCGTCATCGCCATTTCGCTGCACTCGTCGGGGGCCTTGGGCAAGTTGTTTTCCGAAGTGGCCGAGAATGCCGATTTGAAACCTGTCGAAGGTCTGGCGTCCGTGGGGGCGACATGGGGGCAACGGATGTGGCTGGGGGTGATCCCGCAGGTTGCGCCGAACTGGCTGTCTTATGGGCTGATGCGGTTTGAAATTAATGTGCGCGCCAGTGCGATTTTGGGCTTTGTCGGCCAAGGCGGCATTGGCGCAGATTTAAAAGAGGCGATGCAATGGGGACAGGGCCGCTACGATCAGGTCGTGGCCATTTTCATCATTCTATTTCTGACCATTGTCGCGATTGACCGCCTGTCGGATCGCGTGCGTCAGCGCCTGACCAAGGGGGTGTAAGATGTCCGATGCCATGGCAAGCCCATTGTTCCAAACTGTGCAAACCCGATTTGCCCGCCGCCGTCTGTTTGCCTTTGCCCTGCCTGTTTTGGTGCTGCTGTATTTGATCTATACTGCCTTTGCCTTTGATTTGGCGGGCGTTGCGTCAAGGGCACGGATGGACAATGCAGCGGTGCTGCTGTCGGATTTCTGGTCCTATAAGGTGCAAGTCACCCGCGACAATCGCAAGAACAGTGTTGTCACCTCGATTGAAGGGGAAAACCGCTATCCATTTCCGCCCGCGTTTCAACCTGATTGGGTCAAACAGGCGGGAGATGTGACGACAGTTGATCTGGGCCGTGGCAATATCGTGACCTATGACAGCAACGGCGCGCGCTATGTCGTGCCAAATTATGGCACGATTGATGTCAGCGTCGCGGCTAATGGCAATCTGGTCTTGAACGCACCGCAACCCCTGCCCGATTGGATCAATCCGTCTGACACCCGCATCAGCGTTGTCACCCCCGCAGGGCGCTTTGCCTATACCAAATCCAAGGTTGAGGTGATGCGCTATTTCGCGGGCTGGGAGTTGTTCTTTTTCACCTTTGACAGCCCGTTTTATGGCAAAAGCTGGGGGGAACTGGCGGAATTGGCGTTGTGGCAAGACCGCCTTGTGCCCGATATGCCGAATATTGAGGCGATGCTGTCAGACTTTTGGCACAACAGTATGTGGCACCATGGTGCTGTCGCTTGGGCCCTGTTTGAAACGATCCTGATGGCGTTTTTGGGGACATTCTCGGCGGCTATTCTTGCGCTGCCTTTGGGGTTTATCGCGGCGTCAAACATGATGCCCCTGCGCGCCGTGCGCTTTGCCATGCGGCGGATTTTTGATTTCATCCGTGGGGTGGATGCACTGATCTGGACCATAATTTTGGCGCGTGCCTTTGGGCCCGGGCCGATGACGGGGGCCTTGGCGATCATGCTGACGGATACGGGGGCTTTTGGAAAACTATTTTCCGAGGCCCTAGAAAACATCGACGAAAAACAGGTCGAAGGAATCCGATCGACAGGGGCAAATGCGGTGATCCGCGCCCGTTTTGGTGTCATTCCCCAGATCATGCCCGTGCTGATGAGCCAAGTTTTGTATCATTTCGAATCCAACACCCGCAGCGCCACCGTGATCGGCGCGATTGTCGGCGGCGGGATTGGTTTGCTGTTGACCCAAGCGATCCAGACCCAAAAGGATTGGGAAGATGTGGCCTATTATCTGATCTTGATCGTGCTGATGGTGATGATCTTGGATTGGCTGTCGAACCAAATCCGCAGTCGTTTGATAAAGGGCTAGGCATGAGAAAACTATCGGCCACTGAACCGTTTCTGCACGCGGGCGTCTATATCGACAATTCTGATTTCGGCGCCTATTGCGAGGTGGGCTTGGCCTCACGCGTCATCAATTCCACATTTTGCGATTACGCCTATTGCGATCAATATTCTGATATCGCCAACACGACAGTCGGCAAATTCGCCAATATCGCGGCGATGACGCGGATTGGGCCGACCGATCACCCGATGGACCACGCCAGCCTGCACCATTTTCTGTATCGTTCCAGTTATTACTGGGACGACGTCGCCGATGATCCCGAATTCTTTGCGCGTCGTGCCGCACGCCGCACAGTGATCGGCCCAGATACGTGGATCGGCCACGGCGCGATTGTTAAGCCTGATGTGACCATCGGCGCGGGGGCAATCATCGCCTCAGGCGCGGTGGTGACGCGCGATGTGCCCCCCTATATGATCGTGGCGGGGTTGCCCGCCGCGCCTATGCGGCCGCGTTTTTCCGCCGATATCGCAGATCGGCTAATGGCCTTGGCATGGTGGGATTGGGACCATCTGCGGTTGCGTGCCGCGCTGATGGATTTTCGCGCGCTTCAGGCCGAAGCCTTTCTTGAAAAGTATCAAGGCTGATTATTCTGCCGCCATCGGCAGTTGGATCGCCTGTGAGGTAAACCGCGCGGCGGCCTCTCCAGACAAATAGGTGATTTGACCCGCGCAGATCGTGGCCTCAATCACCCGTGTCGCGGCATTCATAACCACGACATCGGCGCGAAGCCCCGGGAGCAGGCGTCCCCGATCATGCAGGCGCAAAATCTCGGCTGGGTTTTGCGACACCATCGCCCAAGCGCGGGGCAAATCCATGATGCCGCGATCCACCAGCGACCATACCGCCAAAGGCAAGGCGGGAATGTGATAGTCTGACACCAAAGCATTGCACAGACCCTCGGTGATCAGGCTGCTTGCCGAGACATTGCCCGCCTGACTTTTGCCGCGCACCACGTTTGGCGCGCCCATAATCACAGGGCTGTTCATCGCATGGGCGGCGGCAGCGGCGCTGCGGGTTAGGGGAAATTCGGCCAGACGTGCGCCGATCATCGCAAAGCGTTCGCGCATTTCGCCGTCCGCGTCATCATGGCTGCCATAGATGACGTGCATCTGATCAAACGCCTCGGCCAAAGTGCACAGGCTGCGCGGCACACGTTTGGATTGCGCGGCGGCGGCATCCACCATCGCGGCCAACTCATCTGCCGTGCGGCCAATTTTGCGCGCCCAAGCGGCGAAATCCGTGGGGGCCAGACGCGCCATATGCAGCGCCTCGGCCAAATGGTCGTTAAACACGACAAAGTCGATCTGATGGCGTTTGACGGCCGCGATCAAGCGTTGGGTTTCATCGACCAAATGCGTCTCGGCGCGGATTTGCAGGCGCAGATCGGTCAGGGCATGAGGGCGGTAAAGATCCAGCGCTGCCATGACCTGTTCGGCGTGATCGGGGCCACGATGACCGCCTTCCCAGCTCCAACCTTGGGCCAGATAGGCGGTGGTGACACCATGCGCCGCCGCCTCGCGGTCGAAACTCGCGAAGCCCGCAGCCAATGGAAAGGGCGCGCTGGGGCGCGGCGCCATATGGCGTTCAAAGCCGTCACCATGCAAATCCACAATCCCCGGCAGGATCAAATAGCCTGACAAATCCACCTCGGGCAAAGGGCCGCGTGTGATCAAACCATCCGCAAGGCTGATGGATTTTTGCTGCAAAATACCCTCGCGCAAGATTTGCGCGTTGGTCAGGCGAAGGGGCGGCGTGGCATGGGGCATGGATTTCTCCGTGATTCTGACCCTGCACTAGCCCAATCATGCAAAACTATTGTGACACTGGATCGGGCATAACCGAAAGGGTCACGCGGTCACCTGCAAACCATGTCATCCCATACTCCACGGCCTGCCCAGATGCGTCGATATTCACCGCCTCGGATCGCAAAACCGCCGCACCATCGGGAATTTGCAGATGCCGCGCCAAAATAGGATCGGCCAGTTTCGCCGTCAGACGCGTTGAGGCGCGCGTGTAATCAGACAGACCACAGGCCGCGAGCGCCGCTGTGACAGAGCCTTGGGTCATCATATGTTCGGGGAAATTCGGGAATCTTTGCGCCGGAAAAACTGAGATGAACCGCGCCAAAGGCAGACCATCGGCCAGCGACAGCCCCTCAAGCAAATGCACGCTCGCCCCTGCAGACAGGCCCAATGCTTGGGCCTGTTTCGCCGTCACGGGCAGGGTTTCAATTCGCAAAATCTGTCGTGACGGAGTCCGCCCCGTATCCAGCACGTTTTGATGAAACCGCACGCGCCGCCCCAATGGGTATTCGGTGGGCACGGTCGCCACAAACACACCCGCACCGCGCCGCGCATAAAGCAGGCCATGATCCGCCATGTCCCCCAAGGCGCGGCGCACCGTATGGCGATTGACGCCAAAACGGGTGGCCAATTGCGCCTCGGTCGGCAGTTTTTCCCCTGCGGGGTAAATGCCCGCCGCGATCTCGTCGGTCAAAGTCGCGGCGATGGTTTTCCAGACGCTGATCTTTGTCATCAAAAATTCACTTTCCAATCTGGGGCGGTTAGGTTATTGATTTGTCTAGTTGTATAGTAATCTAGACAAATCCGCAAGATGTCGAGGACGCGATGATCGCCCCAAATATCCCCACCGAAACACGCCAAAACTGGATGGGCCTTTTGGCCCGCGCCAATCCTGACCGATTGGCGGAACTGTTCCCTGACCTGCCTGCGCATAGTTTTTTGCGCCCCCCTGAAATTGGGGCAGTGATGGTGCGGGGGCGCACGGGCGGCGTCGGACAGCCGTTCAATTTGGGCGAAATGACGGTGACGCGCTGCACGGTAACGTTGGCAGACGGGACTGTCGGTCATGCCCATGTCCAAGGCCGCGACAAGGGTCACGCGACCCGGGCAGCGATTTTGGATGCGTTGTTACAGGGCGGCGATGGTGCGCAGATGACCGCCCAGATTTTGCGCCCCTTGATCGCCGAGGAAACGGCCAGACGCCAAACCCGCGCCGACAAGGCCGCCGCCACCAAGGTCGAGTTTTTCACCTTAGTTCGAGGAGAAGATCAATGAGCCTGACAGGTGGATTTACCAACGCGCCGCATCAATCGGCCTATGCGTTTCGCGCGGCGCTAAATGCGCTGTCACGTCCTGGGATGATCGAAACCCTATCGGGGGCCACGCCACCTGCGCCGATGTCCGTTGCTGCAGGCGTGTTGATTCTAACCCTGTGCGACCGCACAACATCCCTGCATCTGGCGGGGGCCTATGACTGCGCAGCGGTGCGCGAATGGGTGACGTTTCACACGGGTGCACGACTGGTAGGGACACGAACTGCGGGTTTTGCTTTGGGGCAATGGCAAGATTTGGCGCTGGATGAATTCGCCATTGGAACCGCCGAATACCCCGACCGTGCCACAACGTTAATTGTTGAAATGTCCAGCCTAACCGCAACGGGCGCGCGCCTGACGGGTCCAGGGATTGAGGTCAGCGCGCGCTTGTCTTTGCCCGCAGGCTTTCGCAATCGCGCTGATTTTCCGCTGGGACTGGACTGCTTTTTTACCTGTGGTGATCGCATCGCCGCCCTGCCCCGTTCGACCAAAATTGAGGTGATCTGATGTATGTTGCCGTCAAAGGGGGCGAGCGCGCCATCGACAATGCCCATGCGTGGTTGGCCGAAGAACGCCGTGGCGATCCATCAGTGGCCGAACTGTCACTGGCGCAAATTCGCGGGCAACTGGCACTTGCGGTTAATCGGGTCATGACCGAAGGCAGCCTGTATGATCCCGATCTTGCGGCACTTGCGATCAAACAATCGCGCGGTGATTTGATTGAGGCGATCTTTTTAATCCGCGCTTATCGCACGACATTGCCACGGCTGGGGGTGTCCGATCCCGTGGATACCGCCAAAATGGCCGTGATCCGCCGCGTGTCGGCCACATTCAAAGATCTGCCAGGCGGGCAGATTTTGGGGCCGACCTTTGACTATACGCACCGCCTTTTGGATTTTAAACTGGCGGCAGAGGGCGAAGTTGCACCTGCCGCAGAGCAGCCCAGCCTTGCCCGCGATGTCCCGCACGTGACGGGTTTCCTGAACCGCGACGGCCTGATCGAGGCAGACCCGATGGGTGATGACACGCCCCCCGATCTGACCCGTGAGCCGATGGAATTACCGGCAAATCGCGCCTTGCGATTGCAGGCCCTAACGCGCGGCGACGAGGGGTTTATCCTGTCGATGGCCTATTCTACCCAGCGCGGATATGGCCGCACCCATGCCTTTGTGGGCGAGTTGCGGATCGGCAGGGTGGCAGTTGAAATGGAAATACCTGAACTGGGATTCAGCGTGGAAATTGGCGAGATTGAACTGACCGAATGTGAAACCGTCAATCAGTTCAAGGGCAGCAAGACGGAACCGCCGCAATTCACCCGCGGCTATGGTCTGGTGTTCGGGCAAACCGAACGTAAGGCCATTTCGATGAGCCTGTTGGATCGCGCCCTGCGTTGGCAAGAATTGGGCGAAGATTTCATGGGCGCGCCTGCACAGGACGAGGAATTCGTTTTGATGCACTGCGACAATATTCAAGCAACAGGGTTTTTGGAACATATCAAACTGCCGCATTACGTTGATTTTCAATCAGAATTGGAACTGGTCCGCAAAATGCGCGCCGAGGTGATTAAATGACCGACCAAGCCTATAATTTCGCCTATTTGGACGAAGATACCAAACGGATGATCCGCCGCGCCATCCTGAAAGGGGTCGCAGTCCCAGGATATCAGGTGCCGTTTGCCAGCCGCGAAATGCCGATGCCATATGGCTGGGGCACGGGCGGCGTGCAGGTGACGGCGGCGTGTTTGACGCCTGATGACACGCTTAAGGTCATTGACCAAGGTGCGGATGATACGACCAATGCTGTCTCGATCCGCAAGTTTTTCCAACGCACAGCGGGGGTGGCGGTGACCGAAAAGACCGCGGATGCGAGCATCATTCAGACACGCCACCGAATACCTGAACAAATGCTCACATCGGGGCAAATCCTTGTCTATCAGGTGCCAATCCCTGAACCTTTGCGGTTCTTGGAACCGCGTGAGACGGAAACACGCAAGATGCACGCGTTGGAGGAATACGGCCTGATGCACGTCAAACTGTATGAGGACATCGCCCAACACGGCACGATTGCGACCGCCTATGATTATCCTGTCAAAGTCGAAGGACGCTATGTGATGGATCCCTCACCCATCCCGAAATTCGACAATCCTAAACTTTCGGGCAATGCGGCGCTGCAACTGTTCGGCGCGGGGCGCGAGCAGCGGATTTACGCCCTTCCGCCCTTTACCGCGGCCATCAGTCTGGATTTCGACGATCACCCCTTTGTCGCCAGCAAGGCAGATCATACCTGCGATATTTGCGGATCCACCACCAGCTATTTGGATGAGGTGATTACCGACGATCAGGGCGGGCGGATGTTTGTCTGTTCGGATACGGATTACTGTGGGGGGCGTGCGTGATGCTGGATTTAGCGATGAATGTGAAAGACGAGCGCCCACTTTTCGCCGTCAAAGGTCTAAGCAAAAACTATGGCGGGCGGATTGGCTGTCGGGATGTCAACTTTGATCTTTATGCGGGCGAAGTTTTGGGGATTGTGGGCGAAAGCGGGTCGGGAAAATCTACCCTGCTGTCATGCCTTGCGGGGCATTTGACGCCAGATCACGGCAGTGTGATTTTTGAGACCACGGATGGCCCCCGCGACACGGTGGAGATGCCCGAGGCCGAGCGGCGGCGACTTGCCCGAACGGATTGGGCCTTTGTGCATCAAAATCCCCGCGATGGGTTGCGCATGGGCGTCTCGGCGGGCGGAAATGTGGGCGAGCGATTGATGGCAATCGGCGCGCGACATTATGGCGATATTCGCGACACCGCGATCGATTGGTTGGGGCGCGTTGAAATCAGCGCCGACCGCATTGACGACCGCCCCCGCGCCTTTTCGGGGGGGATGCAGCAACGATTGCAGATTGCGCGCAATTTGGTGACGGGGCCAAGATTGGTATTTATGGACGAGCCGACGGGGGGGCTGGATGTGTCTGTCCAAGCACGCTTGCTGGATCTGTTGCGCGGGTTGGTGCGGGACATGGGCCTGTCGGCGATTATTGTAACGCACGATCTGGCGGTGGTTCGATTGCTGGCAGATCGGTTGATGGTGATGAAAGACGGGCACGTGATTGAACAGGGGCTGACGGATCAGGTGCTGGATGATCCGCAACACGCCTATACTCAGCTTTTGGTCAGCTCGGTTCTACAGGTGTGACATGATCCATATATCCAATCTTTCCAAGACCTTCACCCTGCACAATCAAAATGCCGCCGTGATCCCGGTGATGGTGGGGGCAAATCTGGACGTGGCGCGCGGCGAATGTGTCGGGCTGATCGGGGCGTCGGGGGCGGGGAAATCCACATTGATGCGGATGGTTTGGGGCAATTATCTGGCGGCGTCGGGCAGCATCATGGTGGGGGGGCTGGATGTGGCCTGCGCCGAAGCCCGTGAGATAATTCAGATGCGCCGTGCCGTCATGGGCTATGTCAGCCAGTTCCTGCGTGTGGTGCCACGTGTGCCATCTTTGGACGTGGTGGCGGAACCTTTGCGCAATTTGGGCGTGCCTGTGGACATTGCCCATGACCGCGCGCGCGAGATGTTGACACGATTGAACCTGCCTGAACGGCTGTGGACTTTGTCGCCCACCACCTTTTCGGGAGGCGAGCAGCAGCGGATCAACATTGGACGCGGCTTTGCTCATCCCTTTGCGGCGCTGTTGCTGGACGAACCGACAGCCAGTTTGGACGCGGCCAACCGCGAGGTGGTTCTGACCTTGATTGAAGAGGCCAAAGCGCGCGGGGCGGCGATTTTGGGGATTTTCCACGATGAGGGCGCGCGCGCGCGGGTTTGCGACAGGCTGGTGGATGTGCGGGATTTTGCGCCATGAAAAGCGGGCGCTTGTTCATCGTTGTCGGTCCTTCGGGGGCGGGCAAGGACACGCTGATTGCGGGGGCCAAGGCGCTGCATCCCGACCTGCATTGGGCGCGGCGGGTCATCACGCGGGCCGAGGTGCCAGGGGGCGAACCCTTTGAGGGGGTAAGCATCGCGGAATTTGAGGCGCGCCGCGCTGCGGGAGAATTTGCTTTGCACTGGCAGGCGCACGGGTTGTGCTATGGCGTGCCATGCACGGAAATTGCCCCGCGCGATCAGGGCCAAGACGTGCTGATCAACGGGTCGCGCGGGGCAATTCAGGCTGCCTTGGCGGCGTTTCCCGATATGATCGTTCTGCGCATTTCTGCGCCCAGCCATATTCTGGCGGAACGCTTGGCAGCGCGAGGGCGGGAAAGCAAAGAGGATATTTTGGCACGATTGGCGCGGGCCAGTTATGAATTGGACATAGGGATTCCCGTGATCGATATTGTCAATGATGACAGCCCCAAGATTGGCGTGGCGCGACTGGTCTTAGCGCTTTATCCCAAAGACACCCTTGTCAGCAGATGAAAGCGGCCCAAGTCGTCTTCGCCCATCAGGCACAGATCATTTATCATCAAGGGCGCGGGGATCAGCCCGTCAAAATGCGACAGCGCCATGTGTTTCAGGCTGGGATCATCCGTGCGTCCCGTCAAGGTCATATGAAATTGAAATTGCTCCAAAACATAAGGATAACCATAGGTTTCAAGCAATTCACGCTGGCGCAGGGTCAGGGTTTCTGGGCGGCGGCGGGCGCGTTCATGGGCGTTCAAGGGCGCGCGAAACAGGTCAAGATCGCGCACGATCTGGGCGGCCAAGCTTTGCAACGCCTGTGTGGGGGCAGCGGGGGTCAGGGCCAAAAATCCGTCCAAAAGGACCATGTTCAGGCCTGTCAAGGCGACAGGGGCAAGCCGTGCTGCAAGTGCGGTGAACGCGGTTTTCAGGTCATCTACGTCGGCCCCGGCCGCCAGACGAAACGGCGCTTTTATCGTGGCGTGAAAACCGTATTTCCGCGGATCGGCGGTGATGGCGGCAAGGTTTGGATCAGGTTGCGCCACAACGCGGCCTTGGGCGACATCCCAGCCCAACCAAGCCGCACCGGCATCGGCAAACGCGCCTGCGGGCGGGGTATAATAGATCGCATAGCGTTTCATTTGACAGTGTCCTTGCAAGTTTTCCGTCTTTTGTCACATCGCTGTGACAGTTTCATGCCACCCACACCGTCTAGCAGCCAGAGGCGAAAATATGAATGATCTGATCCTTGCAAATGCGACATTGGTTCTGGAACATGAAACAATGTCAGGATCCGTGCAGATCAAAAATGGACTGATCGCAGATATTTCCCAAGGAAGGCATCTGCCCGCTGGGGCGGTCGATCTGAACGGTGATCTTTTGATGCCCGGGCTGATTGAATTGCATACAGACAATTTAGAACGCCATATTGAACCCCGCCCCAAGGTAAATTGGCCCCATACAAACGCGATTGTGGCCCACGACGGCGAATTGGCCAGTGTGGGAATTACCACAGTGTTTGATGCCTTGCGGGTGGGGTCGGTCACATCGAACGCCAAGGCAAATTATGGCGAATATGCCCGTCTCTTGGCGGATGAGATTTTGGACCTGCGCTCTAAGGGGGCGCTGCGGATCAATCATCTGCTGCATTTGCGGGCCGAAGTTTGTTCGGAAACGCTGATTGCAGAATTGGAAAAATTTAGCGCCGATGATAATGTTGGTATTGTCAGCCTGATGGACCATACGCCAGGTCAGCGGCAATTCCGTGATCTAACTCAGTTGCGCCACTATGTTTGCGGCAAACACGGGTTGTCCGAAGATCAGTTTGAATCTCATGTCGCCGATCAAATAGCCCTAACAGAGCGATTGGGCGCGGCACATGAGGCCGCCGCCGTGGCAGCGGCGCGGCGCTATGGTGCGGTTTTGGCCAGTCATGACGACACTTTGGCGGATCATGTGGCCCAATCATCTGTGCACGGCGCAAAACTTGCAGAATTCCCAACCACGCTTGAGGCGGCAACCGCTTGCCGCGCGGCGGGCATTTTGGTCATGATGGGCGCGCCGAATCTAATCCGTGGCGGATCACATTCCGGCAACGTCGCGGCAGTGGATTTGGCCAAGTCGGATTTGCTGGACATTTTATCGTCGGATTATGTGCCTTCGGCGCTGATGGCTGGGGCGTTGATGCTGGGCGAGCTATGGGGCGACGTGGCGCGCGGCATTGCAACCGTCACCGCCAACCCTGCAAAATCTGTCGGAATGATAGATCGCGGTGCGCTGCAAATTGGACGGCGCGCTGATATGGTGCGCGTTGGGCGCGTGGCAGGAATCGCACAGCAGCGCGGTCTATGGGTTGCAGGGCAACGCGTGGCATGATCAGCCTGCGCAATATAACCGAAAGCACAACGTTATTCGCAAAAGATTTGGACTTTTGCTGCAGATAAAAGTTGTTAAATATGCTGGCAGATACAATAGTGTTGCAAATTTTTGGGGGCTGACATGAACGTCGTGGAAAAAACATCGACATCTTGGTTTTCGCGTTTGGGCGGGGCCTTGACAGGGGCATTGGTCGGTCTTGTTTTGTTGATCGTTGCGGTCGTTGCGCTGTTTTGGAACGAAGGCCGATCAGTTGCGACCTACAAATCCCTAAAGGAAGGGCTGTCGATCGTCGTTTCTACCGATCCAACGCAAATTGATCCCGCCCTTGAAGGAAAGTTGGTTCATATCGAAAGTGACGTTGTGCCTGCCGCCGATGTCGTCGATGCCGAAACGGGGATAACCGCAAGCGGAGTGATTGGACTGGTCCGTAATGTTGAAATGTATCAATGGGTTGAAACAAAAAGCAGCAGCACCGAGAAAAAGCTGGGCGGCGGCGAAGAAACCGTGACAACCTACAGCTATGCCAAGGAATGGAACAGTTCAGCCCAAGATTCTTCTGCCTTTAAAGAACCAGCGGGCCATGAAAATGTGAATTTCTGGCTGCCCGCATCCGAAACATTGGTGGATTCCGCGCAATTAGGGGCGTTTCAGGTGGCAGGATCGCAAATTGCCTCTGTTGGCACGCGCGAGGCATTGCCGATCACAGACGAAACTGCCGCGGCGGCGTCCGCTGCCTTGGGCTATCCCGGTGAGGGGCGCGCGGTGATGCAGGCGCTGTATTTCGGCGCTGACGAAAAATCGCCGCAAATCGGCGACACCAAAATAAGCTTTGAAAAAATTGTGCTGCCAGCGGTCAGCATCGTAGCAATGCAGCACGGAGACGGCGTGACGGATTATACGACGCAAAATGGTTACAGTCTGTTTCTATTGGCGGCGGGGCGCGAGCCCTTTGCAAAGATGTTTGCAGACAGTCAGGCCGAGAATGTTTTGATAACATGGCTGATCCGCGCGGCAGGTATTTTAGGGCTGTTTATCGGGTTTGCGGCCATATTAAATATTTTCAGCGTCATTGGGGACGTGATCCCGTTTATAGGATCCCTGATCGCCTTTGGTACGGGTTTAATTTCGTTTGTGATGGCATTGGCGGTGGGAACCGTTGTCATTGCAATCGGTTGGTTTGCTGTAAGGCCACTTTTGTCAATTGGATTAATTGCCGCCGTCGCGGTGATCGTATGGGCCTATACAAAATATCGCACCAAGAAAACACCTTTAGTGGCTGTTTAAAGCAACGACCTGAGCTTGGTGCTTAATTCAACAGTTCCGTATATATGCAGGGCACCCAATGTTCGCGCAAAATTGTTGCCATATCAAAATCAGGACTGTCGAACAAATAATTGCCCTGACATAATCCAATTTCGTTCAATTGCTCTGCCAGTTGATCCCGCAATCCACATTGATTGTTTACATCTTCTGCACCCACGGCATCACGGCAAGCGCCATTTGAATCATGCCATTCGTTGATAAGATTATTCATTGCGGTCGCGGCGTCTGATATTTGGGGCGCGGCAGCAATAATCCCCGCGTCTTGGTATTTGATCAACGCGCCTTGTAATACATCGTAAATACATTGCGCGTCTGATCCACATTGCCGCCGATGGGCCAATATAGGTGCGCCGATTGATTTTGCTAAATTCTTACCCAACTGATCCTTTGCCGCCTGATAGGCATCCGATACGGTCTTTTCCAATTCTGACAACTGTGGATCGGCACATATGGTAACTTCGTCCGGGCGCGTTGCCAAAGAACAATCGAAACTTGGAACCTGCGCAAAGGCAGGCGTCGCACATGACGCAAAGACAATCAAAACCGGATGAATCTTCATGAACGCGCTCCGCTATATTTGGATCATCAAGGATATTATTGCCCCAAAGCCACCATTGAAATTATAGTGCGAAAGAATGTGCAATTTCATCCCTTGGATTGCGAAAAATGACAGATATAGGCTTTATAGTCAGACACATGGACGTTTGAATATTGACAAAATAACCTGTCACGTGGACATAATCTGGGGCAACACGGGGAACAAATAGATGGAAAAACTTTACAAGTTCGTAGCGATTTCTTTGATCGCTTTTTTTGGACTTTTGCTTGGTGCAGTTAATACAGCGTTCGCGCAACCTGAGCAGGTGCAGGTGGGCGCCTATATCATGCGACTTAACAATGTCTCGCAAAAAGATGGAACATTTAACGTCGATATGTGGCTTTGGTTTCGCTGGAAGGATGCGGCGCTAAAACCCTATGAGACATTTGAGATTTCAAACGGTCGGATCGACAACCGTTCTGAAACAAGCCTGCAAATGGATGGTGATATGAATTATGCGACCTTGCGGGTTCAAGGCACTGTATTTCATGATTATGACGTCAAGAATTATCCAATGGACGATCATAATCTTTCCATCAGCCTTGAAGATCAGGCGGCGGACAATACACGAATCGTCTATTTGGTAGATGCAAACACAGCGATTGACCCCGGTCTAAATGTCCCAGGATGGGCGATAAAATTGGCGCCGCAAACTGTAGAGGACCACCTTTACCCGACAAATTATGGCCTTGTTTCCAGTGGCGTTGACGCGGCAACCTATTCGCAGGCAAAATTTAATGTGGAACTGCACCGCGAAGGCTATGGTCCCCTGTTTAAGCAATTTTGGATTGCGGGCCTATCGGTTTTACTGGGTCTTATGGCGTTTAGGGTCAAAGCAACGGATTTGGATGCGCGTTTTGGCCTTGGGGTAGGCTCTATTTTTGCGGCCAGCGCCAACGCTTTTGTGATCGCCGACAGTCTGCCGCAAAGCACGACAGTTACCTTGGCTGAGCAGATCAATTTTCTGGCAATTGGCACGATCTTTTTGTGTGTGGCAATCAGCATCCTTTCCCTGCGGATTTGTTATCAAAACAAAGAGGAATTGTCCGCTAAATTGGATGATTGGGCGATGGTCATCATCGCAAGCCTGTATGTTGCGACAAACTTTGTGATCGTGATTTTTCACATCTAGCGACTTGAACAGACCTTGCCCTTAAAACTCAACTGCGATTTTAAGGGCAAGCTTAGCTTAGGTCGGCAACGAAATGCCCACGGGTGATTTCTTTCATCTTGTGGCGGACGACCACCGCATTTTTGGGCTGAACTGGGCTACTGGGATCGTCCAAGCTTGGCTGCACAATCGGGCGCACAAATGTTGGATCGGCCACGGGAACAGCAGCCATCAAACGACGCGTATAGGGATGTTGTGGATTACCAAACACCTGTGCGCGACTGCCGATTTCCACGATTTGACCCAATTGCATCACCCCAACACGGTCTGCGATGTTTTCGACAACCGCCATATCGTGACTGATAAACAGCATGGCCAGGCCAAATTCGTCCTTAAGCGCGCCCAGCAACTCTAGAATGCGGGCTTGGACAGTGACATCCAATGACGCCACACTTTCGTCAGCGACAATCAGTTTGGGATTCAGGGCCAAGGCGCGGGCGATACAAATGCGCTGACGTTGACCGCCAGAAAACTGGTGCGGATAATTGGTCAGCTGCGCGACAGTCAATCCCACTTTTTCCATCAATTCGGCGGCGCGGCCCGTCCGGCCATGAATCATCAAGGGTTCATCGATTTGATCACCGACTGTCATACGCGGGTCCAGCGACGCCATAGGGTCTTGGAACACGATCTGGGCGCTCGCGCTAAGTTGGCGGCGCATGGCCGTTGTCAAAACCTCAATGCTTTGACCCGCGACGATGATGTCGCCAAGATGTGGGACAAGCCCCACCAAAGCACGGGCGATGGTGGATTTGCCGCAACCAGATTCGCCCACCAGCGCAAATGTTTCACCCTGGCGAATGTCGAAACTGACGCCTGCGACGGCGTGCACATGGTGGGTAACGCGGTTGAAAATCCCGCCTCTGATGTCATATTGCACCCGAATATCACGTAGATCCGCCACGACGGGCGTATCTGGGCGCGGCTGATCTTGACCTCCTGTTCCCATTTTTGGCACAGCTGCCAACAGATCGCGGGTATAGGCCTGCGCAGGCGCGGCAAAGATGGTGGCGACCGCAGCGGTTTCAACCATTTGGCCCCGGCGCATCACGACAACGCGGTCAGCCATTTCGGCCACGACACCCATGTCATGCGTGATCAACAATATCGCCGTGCCATGAGTTTTTTGCAAATCACGCAGTAAATCAAGAACTTCACGTTGTACCGTGACATCCAGCGCCGTCGTCGGCTCGTCTGCGATTAAAACATCGGGACGCAAGGCTAGGGCCATGGCTATCATCACCCGTTGGCGCATCCCGCCCGACAACTCGTGCGGATATTGCCGCATCCGACGCACAGGATCGGACATTTTGACCGCCGTCAGGGCCGCGATGGCCTCGGCCTTGGCGGCCCTTTGGGACAAATCAGAATGGGCGCGGATTGCCTCAATCAATTGGGCACCAACGGACAGCATCGGGTTTAGGGATGTCATCGGCTCTTGAAAAATCATCGCTATGCGATTGCCACGGATGTGGCGCAGATCGGATTCGGGCATTTGGGTCAGATTGGTTCCGCCCAGCAGAATGGCGCCCCCCGTCACCCGCACCGCAGGTGGCGGCAAAAGCCCCATGATCGCCAATGAGGTGATCGATTTGCCCGACCCGCTTTCACCTGCAATCGCAAGGGTTTCGCCGCGGCGCAGATCAAAACTGATATCTTGCACAAGGGGCGACAGGCCTTGATCCTGACGGACAGAAACGCAAAGGCCTTGCACCGACAAAATGACGTCGGCTGCATCGGCCTTTGGCGCAGATTTTTCCCGCAAAGTCATTCGAAAACGCACCTTGGGAAATAGAAGCTAACGACCCAATTCGGCATATCGACGATTTCGGAAATCCGCAGATCGCCGCAGGTGCTGACCAGCATATAGGCGTCAACCGCCGCCATTCCGCGCGTGGCACATAGGAAATCGACCATATGCGAGACGGCGTCGCGGCTGGCCGACATCAAATCGGGGCCGATACCTGTCGTCACCTCATAGCCTTTGGCGTCCAGATGGTTGGTCACGGGGCCTGCGGTGGTAAAGCGCGGGGTTTTTAGATGCGCGCCTTTGACCAGATCCAGCGTCAGGATCACATCCATCGGGCTTTCAATCGCGGTGCCGCAGACCTCGCCGTCACCTTGGGCGGCATGGGTGTCGCCCACGCTGAACAAGGCCCCTGCCACTTCAACGGGCAGATACAATACGGTGCCCGCAGACAAATCGCGAATGTCCAAATTGCCGCCCACACGGCGCGGCGGAACAATGGAATGCAGACCTTTTTCCGCCAAAGCATTTCCAATCGTGCCCGCAAAAGGTTTTAGGGGAACGCGCCCTTCTTTGCCAAACATCGCAGGGGCCATCGTGGCGGGATCATAGGACCAGATATGCAATGCGGGGTCTAGGAATTGATCGGCCAGCAGGCCAAAGCCCGGGATATTCGCCGTCCAGCCCCAGCCACCTTGTGGGATGAAACTGTCCAGCGTGACCTTGACCGCATCGCCTGGCTCCGCCCCTTCGATGTAAATCGGGCCAGAAACGGGGTTGATCTTGCCAAAGTCCAGCGCCGTCACATCTGCCACGGTGGACGACGGGCCTAACTGGCCCGCCGAACTGTCGTGGCAGTGAAACTTGATCGTCTGGCCCGGTTCCACCCTAAGGGCGGGGGCAAAGGAATTGTCCCATCCAAAGTGGTGTTGCGCGCCATGGATCGTGTAATCACACGCCTTGCACATCTGATTATTCCTTTACGTAAACATAGTCATAGTTGACGGGGATGGAGACGGGATCAACAAACAGATTGTCCGCGCCACCCATACGGGCCGATTTCATCGTATAGCGTTGCTCGTTGAACACGGGCACCCATGGGGCCTGTTCCATCACCTTGCCGTAAACATCCGACCACATTTTCAACCGCTCTGGTGCGGCGGGATCGATCATGCTGTCTGCGGCGGTCGCCTGCGTGTCAATCGCGGGATCGCAGAATTTCGACCAGTTCCAGCCACCTTCAACCGCGCCTGAACAGCCCAAGATCGGGCCGTAAAAGTTGGATGGATCGGGGAAGTCGGCAATCCAGCCCATACCACCCGACCAAACCATTGGCGCCGTGCCTGCGCCGCCCGCCTCGATCACACTTGCCGAAGCAAGGGATTGAATGGTCGCACGCACGCCAATCGCCGCCAAATCCTGTTGGATCGCTTGGGCGATACGGGGGTTTGGATCGGTATTGTTGGCGAACAGTTCGGTGTCAAACCCATCAGGGAAGCCTGCATCGGCCAGCATCTTTTTGGCCGCCTCTGGGTTATATTCATAGCCTTTGTAATCGGCGGTATAGCCGGGCATGGAAGGCGGCAGCGGCTGATTTGCCACAACGGCGCGGCCATTGATGATCTGGATAATCCGATCTTTGTTGACCGCCATATTGATCGCCTTGCGGACATTGACGTTATCCAAAGGCGGGATCGTGACGTTCAGCGTGATATATCCCGTTTGCAACTGGCCGCCGATGACAACTTGGGCCGCTTGCGCGGGGTCTGACATCACCTCTTGGAATTTGGCAGGGGGAATGCCATCGCCTGGAATGTCGACCTCGCCCTTTTGCAGACGCAGCAGGGCAACGATGGGTTCTTGGCCGACCTCAAATGTCACGCTGTCCAGATAGGGCAGGCCCGCGCGCCAGTAGTTCGGATTTTTCGCAAAAACCAGACGCTGACCGATGGTCCATTCGGCAAGGGCAAAGGCACCCGTCCCCACAGGCATTTTGCCAAAATCACCATTTGCGGCATCCACCGCCTCTTTGGGCACGACCGAGGCAAAGTTCAGCGCCATAACGTGCAGGAACGTGGCGTCAGGCCGCGACAGTTTGATTTCCACTGTGGCAGGGTCAATGACGGTCACACCCGAAAGCGAAGTGGCCGATCCATCCGCCATTTTGTCATAACCCGCAATCGCGCCAAAGAACCCCGCACCTGGGGACTGGGTCGCAGGATTGGTCACGCGATCCAGCGAATATTTCACATCATCCGCCACCATCTCGCGGCCATTGTGGAATTTCACGCCCTTGCGCAGATGAAATGTAAAGGTCATCCCATCGGCGGATACATCATAGCTTTCGGCAAGGCCGGGGCGCAGATCGGTGGTGCCGGGCGTGTAATCCATCAGCCCATCAAACAGCGATTTGATCATCGACCAGTTTTGCCAATCATAGCCGATGGCAGGATCCAATGTCGCCACATCATCCTTATAGGTGATGGTGATGTTGCCGCCCGATTTTGCATTTGGATCAAGGGTTTCTTGGGACATAGCAGGCAGGGCAAGGGCTGCAATCAGAGCCGTTGAGGCTAGTAGTTTTTTCATTCTCTCTCTCCGTTGGTTAGCGAATACGAATTCTGGGATCGATCAGGGGGACCACCAGATCGGCGATCAGGTTGCCCAAAACGATGGCGCAGGCAGACACCAGCGTAACCCCCATGATGATCGGGATGTCGACGCGCTGGATCGCCTGCCAAGCAAGTTGGCCAATCCCTGGCCAGCCGAACACACCTTCGACCACGACAATGCCGCCCATGAAAATGCCGATATCAATGCCAATCATGGCGATGACGGGCAGGATGGCGTTGGGCATGGCGTGGCGGAAAATGATCTGGACGCGGGTCAGACCCTTGGCGCGGGCAGTGCGGATGAAATCGGTGCGCAACACCTCGATCATGCTGGACCGCATGATCCGCGCATACCACCCCGACCCAAGGATGCCCAAGGTCATGGCGGGCAAAACCAGATGCGCCGCCGTGCCGTAACCGCCAATCGGGAACCATCCCAATTTCACGGCGAAAACATACAGCAGCAACAGGGCCACCACGAATTGCGGGGCCGATACGGTGACAAAGCTGGTCATCATCAAACTATGATCCACCGCCCGCCCCCGCCACAGTGCGGCCATAACACCCATCGTCAAGCCGATCACCAATTCCGCCGCAATCCCAGCCGCCATCAACAGCAAAGACGCAGGCAGACGCGCCCAGATGAGCGTCGCCACATCGGTTTTTTGCAGGTAACTGCGGCCCAGATCGCCTTGGACCAGCCCCGCCATATAGCGGCCATATTGCACAACAAAGGGCTGATCCAGCCCCAGTTGGGCGCGGATATTGGCCACGGTTTGCGGTGTGGCGGACCGACCTGCAATCTGACGCACAGGATCAGCAGGCAGAACATACAACAAAAAGAACGTGATAAAGGACACGCCGATTAGGATCAGCACTGCTTGGATCAGCCGTCGCAAAATCAAAGCCGCCATCACTCTGACCCCCGCAATGTTGGGTCCAGCACATCCCGCAAGCCGTCCCCCACAAGGTTAAACGCCAGCGCCAGCACCACGATCGCAAAGCCGGGGATAAACACCAACCACGGCGCAGATTGGAAATAGGTTTGATTTTCAAAGATGATATTGCCCCAGCTGGGGGTCGGCGGCTGCACGCCCACGCCCAGATAGGACAAGGTTGCCTCTAGCAGCACCGTGGTCGAAATACCCAAAGTGCCCCAGACAATGATGATTGGCACCAGATGCGGCAGGATATGGCGGCCCAGTATCCGCGCAGTGCCTGCGCCCAGCGCCCGCTGCGCCGCAATGAAATCCCGCGCCGCAAGGGCCGTGGTTTCGGTATAGATCACCCGCGCCGTCTGCACCCAATTGACCATCGCAATCACAAAGGCCACGATCCAAAGGGACGGCTGAAATATCGCAGCCAGACAAATCGCCAACAAAAGCGCGGGAAAGGCCATCATCAAATCGGTGAACCGCATCAGGGCCGCGCCGATCCAGCCTTGGAAATAGCCGGCGACCACGCCAATAAGCGTGCCGATCAGCAAGGATATGCCATTGGCCAAAAGCCCAATAATCAGGGATGTGCGCGCGCCATACAAAAGACGGCTGAACAAATCGCGCCCCAACAAATCTGTTCCCATCCAATACATGGCATTAGGGGCCAACGGCTCACCCGTGATGGCCAGACCGTCGAAATGCTGTTCCAGCGGGTCATACGGCGCGATCAGCGGCGCAAAAATCGCGGCCCCCACGATGATCAGCACCAAAGCCATGCCGAAAACCACCATTTTGCGGCGCATCAAGCGGTGCCAAGTGTTGTTATTGACGATCACGCGCGGCCTCCTGTCGCAGGGCGCGTCCCACAATACGCGCGGCTGCTTCTTCTAGGGTGATCTGCGCGTCCATCGCGGACTGACGCAGGGCGGCATAGGCGGCTTGCTCGGACCCAGTTTGTCCCATCAGGATCACAACTGCGCGCACCACGGTTTGGCGTTCGCCCAGTTTTTGGCGCAGATCGGCGACTTCGGCGTTCAGACTGCGGCGCGCCTCATAGGCGTTGCGGGCGATCAACAACGCACTGTAGACGCCGCTGTCTCCGACAGGTTTCAACAGTTGCGCCGTCGCCCCCGCCGAAAGCGCCCATTCAATACGACCCGGGGCCTCGGATCCAATCAGCGCGATCATTGGCATGGGCGGCTTGTTCCATGGAAACTGTTCGTCAAATCCCATGTCCGCATCAAAAAACACGAAATCTGCGGCAATCGCATCTGCCTCTAGGGTGGGCCAATGAACCGCAACTTGTAATCCAACGGCCAAAAGCTGTCGCGTCAGGGCCGCGACAACGGGATGCGGGCGGTGCAGGATAATCGCCTTTGCCCCGCCCAGATCAACTGTTCTGACCGCGCGCGTCATGACACCACCCGCAGACGGCGGGGAGCTTTTGGCAAATCTTGGGTCAAATAGGGGTCGCCCGCCAAAAGGCCCGCGTTGTGAACGACCTGAAAGGCACCTTGATCCACCCGCGCAATCAGCACCTGTTGCGAAGTATGATGGGTTCTGGGATCAATCCCGCTGTGCAATCCGGCCTGACTGCGCAACAATTCAGAAATATTTTGGGCATCGGGTGATTGTTCCAACAATTCGGCCAACAAATGCACCGCCCGATCCGCCGCCGCCTCGACGCTGCTGGCAAATCGCGCTGACCCATCTTGAAAATACGGCCCTGCCGCGATCACGCCATTCGCGGCATCCCCGATATCGGCCAATTCACATTCGGTCAGATTACACGATAAAACAGGGCAACGATCTGGGTGAAAACGTGAATTTACCCGCCCCAATGCCGCATAAGCCTGCAAAAACGCATAAGAAGAAGGGCCAATCAGGGAATTTAGGATAAAGTCAGGCTGGCTTACGCTGATCTCGTCGATCATCCGCGCCACATCAACCGACCCGATGGGCAAATACCGTTCACCCAACACAGCACCGCCCGCCGCGCCGATGGTTTCGCGCGCAAGGCGGTTCATCTCCCAGCCCCAAATGTAATTGCTGCCTGTCAAATAGCCGCGCCGCCCAAAGGTCGGAAATGCCCAATCCAGCAACGGCAACAAATGCTGATTGGCGCAAGAGTGCAAATAGACCACGTGATCGGATGCCTCGAACCCTTCGTAGGGAACCGCATACCACAGGGTTCCCCCCAACTTTTCCAGCGTCGGGATAACCTCTTTACGACTCCATGAAGTGACACATCCAATGATGTGACGCGCGGGGGTGTTGCGCAATATGTCGTCACACATTGGCGCATAAAGATCGACGTTGCCCGCAGGATCGCGCAGATAAGGCATCAACGTGATCTGTCGACTGGGATCGCCGTTGATGCGCGCAATCGCGTTCAACGCCCCTGTGCGACAGGCGTCGCTGATCCGTGCATAACTGCCAGATTGCGAATAGACGATTCCCACAGGGATGTTGCGTTTCAAGAGAACCCCAAAATGTAAAAAGCCCGCACCGACCCCTGTCAAGGAGGCTGGTTCGGGCCCGTATGCCAACTGGCGTTCAGCCAAATGTTAGGCATAGATTGTCCGACTTTGGGTTCAGGTCAAGCGGGCATTCGACCTTGGGGCGTGATGCGATGGCTCTTGTGGATAGGTGCCTAAAAAAGCGGCAGTTTTTGGCGCAGAACCGCCTGATTCAAGACCGATGCGGGATCAATTGCAACATTGCGGCGCGGCGTGGCGCAAGGAAATCGCGCAAGGCGGCATCAGGGACAATGATTCCACTGGGCGCGACAGGTTCGCGCAACACGCAAACCGCTGCGCCCGCCGCAACGGCGGCCAAGCGCGCGGCCCCTCTGGGGCCTGCCAAATCAGCATCCTTGATCACGCTAAGAGGATGATCCAACGCGCTGGCCAAAAGTGACAGCCACAATTGGCTGCGCGCGCCCCCGCCCACGACAGTAAATCTTTCTGGATTACAGCCCACCTCACGCTGGGCGGCAATACAGTCGGCGAATTGAAAAGCTACTCCCTCCATGGTTGCATAGGTCAGCATGGCAGGGGTCACACCAGGATGCAGGCCATGGATGCGGCCCATCACGTCGGGGCGGTTCAGGGGGGTGCGAATGCCTGTCAGGCAAGGCAAAAAGATCGGGGCGGCCATTGGCCCCTGATCGGCAATAAATGCAGTCGCCGCATGATCCAAAGCGGTCACGGATTGCCCCGTTATTTGCCCCACCCAATCCAAGGATGCGGTGGCCGACATGACCACGCCCATTGACAAAAAAACCTCGGGCACGACATGGGCGGATGTCAGGATTGCGCGCTGAGGGCCGGCGTGAAAGGCGGCATCAACGATGCACGCAACACCAGATGTGCCAATGGTCAGCACCGCATCCCCCGCCCGCGCCGCCCCTGCCCCAAGAGTTGACCCCATATTATCGCCTGCACCTGCGGCCACTGCGACAGGCCCCACCATGCCCCACCGCGCCAAAAGGTCAGGCTTAACGCGCCCGGCCGCGGCCCAACTGTGCAAAACGGCGGGCAGATATGCGGGATCCCAACCGACGGCGCCGCAAAGCTCCGTATCCCATCGGGCCAATGCCACATCGAAAAGTTGCGTGCCGCCCGCATCCGACGGCTCGGTTGCGACCTCGCCCGTCAGGGCCAGACGCACATAATCCTTGGTCAACATCAACATTCTTGCGCGGTCCATCAGCGCAGGTTCATAACGACGCAACCACATCAATTTCGGCGCTGTCAGGCCAGGATCGGGCGTGCCATTTGTGCGCAGGCCAATATCGGGCACGGCCGCCAGCAATTCGGCACATTCAGCAAGCGCGCGCTGATCGTTCCACAACATCGCAGGGCGCAAGGGGCGCAGATTTGCATCCAAAACAAGGGCGGCAAGCATCTGACCCGACAGACCAATGCCACAGACCGCCGCCATATGCTTTGGCGCAAGGACGGCCAATTGATCAAGGCAAGCAAAGACGCTGGACACCCACAGATCGGCGTCTTGCTCGCTGTGACCGACAAAAGGGCGACTGACCGCAATTGCAGTTGCCGCCACGGCGACCACAGTTTGCAAATCCTCGATCAGCACCGCTTTGATGCCAGATGTGCCCAGATCAATGCCGATATGCAGGGTCATTAAAACCTTTCCCTCGGGGCGAAAATCATCCCCTTATCCGATATGCTTTGATGCAATAACGTCAAAGATCAAGACACGAACAGCCATAACGGCGGCTTGCCGCAATATCTTCACCCCGACATATACGTTGAATTGGACTTGCGCCTTGGACGCAATTCAGCGTGGATAGGCGCAGGCGGGGGGCAGATGATGCAAATAGAACAGGCAGTTGCACGCTCGGCCAATGTTGCCGAAGTGCGGATTGGTCGCGCGGTGTTGGCACAGGCGGGATTGCTGTATCACCGACATTTTTCTGGCTCTGCAGTCTTGTTCGCGGATGCGCGCGGTTGGGCTGCGGCGGGCCCACAGACTGAGGCGGCGCTGACCGCGGCAGGCATTTCAACAAGACGTCATATCATTCCCGCCCTGCCGCGCCCAAAGCCAACTGTCGATCTGGCCGACAGTCTGCGCGCCGCTTTGCAGGCAGGCGAAACCCCAATTGCCATTGGGTCGGGCGTGATAAATGATGTGGTCAAACACGCGGCTTTTTCGGCGGGGCTCCGCTATATGTGCGTGGCAACCGCTGCCAGTATGGATGGCTATACGTCTGCCGGCGCGCCCCTGTCGGAAAACGGTTTCAAGAAAACCATTCCCTGCCGCCCTGCCAAGGTGTTGCTGGCCGATCTGGATGTGATCTCTGCCGCCCCACCTGAAATGACGGGATGGGGTTACGGCGATTTGGCGGGAAAAATCCCAGCGGGCGGCGATTGGATGATTGCCGACGCATTGGGAATTGAGCCGATTGACGATGTCGCGTGGCCTATGGTCCAAGACGATTTGCACGACTGGCTGTCACAGGCGGCGCGCATTGCCGCGGGCGCACCTGACGCGATTGAGGGTCTGTTTTTGGGCCTGACATGGGTGGGTCTGGCGATGGAGGCGCATGGCACCTCGCGCCCTGCTTCTGGGGCAGATCACCAAATCGCGCATTTGTGGGAAATGGACAATTTGCATTTTGGCGGCGAAAGGGTCAGCCATGGCGCTTGTGTTGCTGTGGGCACGATCGCGGCGCTGCGGATGTATGATTGGCTGTTGTTGCAACCGACCCTGACAATAGTCCCCGCACGGATGGCAGGCACCCCCTTGGCCGTAAAAGAGGCCGAGATCAGGGCCCTGTTCGGCGCGGGCGAAATTGCCGAGCGTGCCATTGTGGAAACTCGCCTGAAACATACCGAGGGCGATACAATGCGCGCACGCCTGACACATCTGCGCACCATTTGGCCCGATTTATCCGCACAGTTGCGGGCGCGATTGTGGACAGCAGACAAAATGGCCGATCATCTTGCACAGGCAGGCGCGCCGACGGGCAGGGCCGATATTGGGGTTGACGCTCCCTATCTGTATCAAACGATCCTAAAGGCGCGGTTTTTGCGCAGTCGATACACAATTCTGGATTTACTGGACGATTGCGGATTGCTGGAACAGGCCGCGCAAAGTGTGGAGCGGCGCGCATGAGTTTTCCCGTTTTGGATCCGCAGGCCGCGTTTGCGCGATATGAGGCGGTGCGTGCCAGACTGCCCAGCGCCATTTTCCCAACAGCCTCGACCCCGCTGCCTTCGCTGGAACAGGTGGCTGATCACGTGGACGGGTTTTTGCTAGATGCCTTTGGCGTCTTAAACGTGGGCGAAACCGCGATTGCGGGGGCAGTGGCGCGCATGGCCAGTTTGCGCGCAAGGGGTAAGAAATTGGTTGTTCTGACCAATGCTGCCAGTTACACCCGCGCGCAACTTTTGGCGAAATACCAGAGGCTTGGCTTTGATTTCACGATGGATGAAATCGTCGCCTCACGCGAAGTCGCAGTGGCGCGGCTGGAACAAATCGCACAAAATGCGACTTGGGCAGTGATAGGGGGGGATGACGGCGGCGACATCCCGCAGCGCACATTGGACGCCGTGGCCGACCCCAGCACCTTGGATGCGGCTGACGGCATTTTGTTTCTATCAACGGCACGTTGGTCACCCGCCTTGCAAGACAGGTTGATCGACAGCCTGATCCGCAATCCGCGCCCCTTGGTCATCGCCAATCCCGATCTGGTAGCCCCGCGCGAAGATGGGTTGTCGCTGGAACCTGGCCTGTTTGGTCATGATCTGTTGGACGCGGCCAAGGCAGATGTGCACTGGTTTGGCAAACCGTTTGGCGATGCTTTTGCGGATGGAATAGCCCGCGCAGGCCTTGAACCCGCGCGCCTTGCCATGGTCGGTGACACGCTGCACACCGATATCTTGGGCGGTGCCGCGGCGGGATGTCGCACAGTTCTGGTGACAGATCACGGATTGTTTGCGGGCTTTGATACCGCGCCGTTTATCGCAGCCTGTGCGATTGTTCCGGATTTTGTCGTGAAAACCACCTAAATACCGCGCCTAAGTCCGGCGCAACCCTGTCGCCACGTCAAAAATATGCAGGCGGTCGGGATGGATCGAAAATCCGATCATTTCGCCCTTGGCAACGGCGGGCGGTTTTTCGGTCTTAGCAATAAATTCCACCCCCGTTGCGGTGATCAAATGCACCAAGGCATATTCCCCAAGATTTTCGACCAGTTCCAGCCGACCCTGAACCACGGCCTGACCGCCCATCAGCAGATGTTCGGGCCGCATTCCCAACAGGTCCGAGTTTAGAGCGCGGCCCAAAAGCGTCGCCGCAGCGGGAGTCACATCGGCGGATGTGAAAAAATTCATCTTCGGACTGCCGATAAACCCCGCGACAAAGGCATTTGCGGGACGTTCATACAGATCAATGGGCGTGCCAATCTGTTCAATCCGCCCTGCCCGCAAAACGACGATTTTATCGGCCAAGGTCATCGCCTCAACTTGGTCATGCGTCACATAGATCATCGTGGTGCCCAGCCGTTCATGCAGGCGGGCAATTTCCAGCCGCGTTTGCACGCGCAAGGCCGCGTCCAAATTGGACAGGGGTTCGTCAAACAAAAACACCTTTGGATCGCGCACAATCGCGCGGCCAATGGCGACACGCTGGCGCTGGCCCCCCGACAGATTGCGCGGATTGCGGTCCAGATAATCGGTGATCTGCAAAATCTCGGCGGCGGCCTTGACCCTGCGGTCAATCTCGGCGGGATCGGTTTTGGCCTGTTTCAAACCAAAGGCCATGTTTTTATAGACACTCATATGCGGATAAAGTGCATAGTTTTGAAACACCATCGCCACACCGCGTTTGGCGGCGGCGACCGCATTGACCACCTGATTGTCAATTGCCACCGTGCCGCCTGATATTTCCTCTAACCCCGCGATCATCCGCAACAGGGTTGACTTTCCACAGCCAGACGGGCCGACAAACACCACAAACTCGCCGTCTTGGATGTCCAAATCAACGCCATGCATGACATCGACATTGCCATAGCTTTTGCGGACATCGCGCAGGGTCAGACTGGCCATTTCAACTCCAATTCAGAAATTTCATGCCGCAAGGTTTCGGCAAATATGGGATAGGTTTGCGGCAGATCGCCCCAAAGACGGGCGCTGGTGACAAAGTCATCATGGCCCAGCATTGCCAAAAGCGCGTCCCAACTGGGTTCAACATAGTCAAAGGGAATTTTGCCCGCCGCGACATGACGCGCAAACACATACCAACTGGCGACGCTACGGATCGCAAAATGCGGCGTGATGCCATTGGCCAAACACCCCGCCAAAGTCGGGCGAATAAAGATCGGAAATTTGGCCATGCCATCCGCCGAAATCCGCGCCACCGTATCGCCGATCGCCTGATTGCCAAAGCGGCGGGCGATATTGGCCAAATAGTCTTGCTTGGAAAAAGGCAATTCCAGCGTCAGGGCGGGCAGCACCTCGGATGTCTCGAAACCGTTAAAATGCGCGGCCAGATGCGGCACGCGCATTGCCGCGTCAAAGGTGATGACACCCTCAAGGGCGGCGAGATACACCAGCGCCGTATGCCCCCCGTTCAGCACACGGATTTTGGTTTCCTCATAGGGATCGACATTGGCGGTGACGGTCACGCCCACCTGCGCCAGATCGGGCATTTCGGCG
The DNA here is from genome assembly GCA_040398785.1 of Cypionkella sp. GTDB lineage: Bacteria > Pseudomonadota > Alphaproteobacteria > Rhodobacterales > Rhodobacteraceae > Cypionkella. The sequence continues at coordinate 449,470 of JBBATJ010000002.1, forward strand.
GCTGATGTGTCTTGCAGCACCCATTGGATGAAATCTTCGGCCATGATGGGGGATGTGACATCGCGCCCAATCAGCGCGGTCATTTCCGTAGCCAAACTGGCGGGACTGCGCGGGGTGATGCGGTCCACCATGGAACAGGGAAAGGCCACATTGTCCCGCACCCAATCCGCCAGCATTTGATCGCCGCAAGCCTGCAAATAGGCCAACATATTGCGTGCCAACATCTTGCCGTTTTGGCGAATATTGTCACAACAACTGATCGTCAGAGGGGCGGCAGTTTGCGCCCTCCGTGCCGCCAACCCCGCGCGCAAATATCCGTAAATGCTGCGCGGCGTGCCACCCGCCAATTCAGATGAAATGACGCCATCCGCCAGATTTAAATCTCCCACCTGATCGGTGTAATACCCGCTCTCGGTCACGGTAATCGTGACCAGATGCACCGACGCGCGGGCCAACAGTGCCTCGGCCCCCGAACTGTCTTGCGACCAATCGGCGAAATGCACATGACTGCGCACACGGCGCAGAACCTCTGCCCCCTCGGCGGAAATGGTTTTCAGGAAATAGCCATCATGTTGCGCGATATCTTGGCTTGCCGCCAGAAACTGCGCAGATTCCGTGGCGCGCAGATTGACTGCCGCAATGCCCCAGTTCAGGTCTTGGGTGGCCTGCATATAGTCATCCAAATAGACGGCCTGATGCGCGCGGTGAAAGGCCCCAAAGCCCAGATGAACGACACCGATCTTGCACGCGTGTCGATCATAACGCGTGGCATAAATTGCGGTGTTGGTCGCGGTATTCATTGTAAATGCTCCGAGTGTGGCAACAGGTCTTTGCGGGCCGTGTCGCGATAGGCCGAGGGTGTCATCCCCTTAAGTTTCAGGAAATGGCGGTTGAAATTGGCAAGGCTGTTAAATCCAGCCTCTTGGGCAATGGTGATGATTTGCGCGTCACTGGCATAAAGCATGGAACACGCATGACCAATGCGGATCAGGTTTAGGAATTCAACAAATCCATGTCCCGTGACCGTCTGAAAATTGCGGCTAAAGGTGACCTCTGTCATCCCTGCCATTTTCGCGGCGTCAGCAACCGATAACATATCATCGAAATGTTTGGTGACGTGATCGACCACTGCCGCGATGCGGGCGTGTTTGCTGCCGCCTTCGGGTTGGATCAATTTCACAACCGACAGCGTGCGCTTTTCCGCGTGTTCATTCAGCCGCACCAAAAAACGGACAAATGCCAAAATCCTCTCTGCCCCACGGCTTTCGCGAATTGCCTCCATATGGCCACGGGCAAAGGTGGGGTTAAATCCCTCAAACAAAATACCAGACTGCGCGAGTTGCAGCATCTTCAACACTTGGGAAAATTCGGGAAAGCCTTCGGCCAGTTTTTGCACGCTGTCATGGCTGAATTGCACCAACATATCGCGGGTGGCGACAGGTTCCGACCAAACCTGATCGGTGATCCAATTGTGCGGCAGGTTCGGCCCCGTCATATACAGATCGCCCGCCTCGAAATCTCCAATGTAATCGCCGATAAAGGCACGGCCACGGGTTTCGACAATCAGATGCAATTCATATTCTTCATGCGCGTGCCAGCGGCACAATTCATTGGGCCAGCCGTGCTGAAGATAGCGAATGGACCGCGTGCTGCGATCAACCTTTTCTATTTCGGGTTCAATGATGGACATCGGCTATCTCAGCACATTTCCGCCATCAACCCCGATGGTTTGCGCCGTCATATAGGCCGATTGATCGCAGGCCAAAAACACCGCAGCACGCGCCACATCCGCAGGCGCGCCCATATGCCCCAAAGGGACGGCCAAGCCAACCTCGCGTTTCTTTTGGCCAATTTCCTTGCCCTCAAATTTCGCGAACAGCGCATCCACTGTGGCCCACATCGGTGTATCAATCACACCTGGGCTGATCGCATTGACGCGGATTTTATGGGGCGCAAGGGCCAATGCCGCCGACTGGGTGTAACTGATCACAGCAGCCTTGGTCGCACAGTAATGCGCAACCAGTGCTTCGCCGCGATGCCCCGCTTGGGACGCCATGTTGATAATCGATCCGCGCTGCCCGTTGGCGACCATAGATTTGGCGCAGGCCTGCATCACCGCATAAAACCCCCGCACATTTACCCCAAACAGGCGGTCATATTGTTCCAAGTCCCCCGAATCCAGCACCGAACCCATGGCGAAAATCGCCGCATTGTTGAACAAAATATCAGGTTTGATGTCTGCAATCCAATCGCCGCAAGCCGCCAGATCGCCATCGTCCAACAGATTGAACCGCCGATAAATAGCTGGCCCGTCAAAGCTGTCGGCAATATCAGTTGCATAGACAGTCGCCCCAAGGGCTGCAAAATGCGCGACTGTGCTGGCCCCAATGCCCCCCACCGCGCCTGTCACCAAGGCCACCTTGCCCGTCAAATCGGTCGGCGCTGCATTCAAGATCATTTCACGGCTCCAAATGTTAGGCCTTGGACCAATTGCTTTTGGCAAAACCAACCCAAGACGATGATGGGGGCCACGGCGGCGGTGGAAACCGCCGACAAGCGGCCAAAAAACAGACCCTCGGGGGCGCGATTTCCCTCGATCAATTTTGATAGGGTGGCGGCGTCCAAAGTGGTCAGGCGGACAGTCCAATAGGCCTCATTCCAACAAAAAATAAAGGTCAGCAGTGCGGTGGACGCGATTCCCCCCCATGCCAGCGGGATCAAAATATCCTTAATCTCACCCCAAGTATTCACCCCGTCCATCTTGCCCGCCTCAATGATTTCTTTGGGGATTTCTTTGAAATAGGTGAAAAGCATCCAGATCACGATCGGCAAATTGATCAGGCACAGCACCACGATCACCAGAAAATGCGTGTCGAAAATCCCCAAGAAATTCTTGGTCAAAAAGGTCATGGGATACAAAACCGCCGCCGCAGGCAGCATTTTCGTTGACAGCATCCAGACCAAAATATCCTTGGTGCGCTTGCTGGGATCAAAGGCCATCGCATAGGCGGCAGGCACGCCGACCACCAAGGCAAGGGCGGTGGCAAAGGTGGATGTGATCACCGAATTCGTCGCAAAGCGCCAGTAATCATAATTCTGCGCCATGTTAACATAGTTTTCCAATGTCGGCGTGAAGGTGAACAAAAATTCGGGCTTTACGGCGTCGGCGTCGGTCTTGAAACTGGTAAAGACCATCCAAAAGATCGGAAAGAAAAACACCAGCGCAACGATCCACGCCAAAGCGGGCCAAAGCAATTTTCCAAGGCGCGATGTGTCGGTGACAGTGGCCATGATTTACTCCATCAAACTTTTGCCGATAATCCGCAGCAGGAATATCGACACGATATTGGCAAGGATCACGGCGAAAATGCCCGTGGCACTGGCCGCGCCAATGTTATTGGCGGCAAATTCGCCGATCAAATAAGGCAGGTTTTTATTGCCATTGCCGCGACTGACAATTTCGATTTCGGCATAAAGCGACAGGTGGAAAATCGATTGGATCATCACCACAATCGCAATCGGGCGGGCCAGATGCGGCACTGTCAAATTGATGAAACGCGACCACGCACTGGCCCCATCCAAAATCGCCGCCTCTTTTTGGCTTTCGTCCTCGGATTGCAGCGAGGTCATGAAAATCAGCACGGCAAAGGGTGTCCATTGCCATGTCACCATCATAATCACCGCATAAGATGCGGTTTGCGCGGCGCGAAAAGATATCGGTTCCAATTTCGGCCAAAGCGCAAAGAAATGCCCCAAAATCGGAAAATCCGTAAGGCCCGCGATCATATTGTTCAGCCCCGCCACGGCAATGCCATTCAGACCCAAAACAGGGTCAAGGATCATGTTGATCCACAAAACGGCATTGACCGCAGGCATGATAAAGAACGGAGAAATCAACAAGACCCGCACGATGCCGCGACCAGGAAAATTGCGATTGATTAGGACCGCGATGGCAAGTCCCAAAACAACAGTCAAAATCAAAATACTGCTGACGATAAACAGGCTGTTTTTGATGGCCAGCCAAAAATCCTTGGCGTCCAGCACATAGGCATAATTGCCCAAGCCGCGCCAATTCGCGATGCTGGGCGTCGTCCATTCGGGGCGCGTCGTGCTGTTGAGCACATAGCGGATGACCGAGAAAAACAACGTCATGCTTAGCGGCACAATCATCCAAATCAGCAAAAGCACGACCGAAGGGGCTTGCAACAGGCGGGGAATAAATCTGTTCGACATTGTCGACGTCACCTTATGCGGCTGAAATTGGGCGATGATCTTTGATGCTGACCCAAGGTCGGGCCCTAGGCAACGGTTTAGATGCAAAGGGCCCAGTGGATCGCCACCGGGCCCCAGCGTTACCCCTTGGGAGGATTAGTAATAACCCGCCTCGGACATGATCTTGTCCGCAGCAGATTGTGCCGCAGCCAAAGCTTCATCCACCGTTTTCGCACCTGTCAAAGCAGCGGCGATTTCTTGGGCAACAGCCCCCCCAACTTCGGGGAATTCAGGAATTGCGGCGAATTGAACCCCAACATAGGGCTTGATGTCCGTGGCCTCTGGTGCAGCAGATTCGATCGCCGCCAGTTCAGCCGAGGCGAAAGGTGCCGCTGCTTGGAACTCGGGATAGGCATAGGTCGATTTGCGCGTTCCCGTTGGCACCGAACCCCAGCCAAATTCTGGGTGATTTGCCACGGCAAGGATATATTCCTTGGACGTTGCCCATTCGATGAATTTCTTGGCTTCATCCGCATTGGGCGAACCCGCAGGAACCGCCATCGCCCAAGCCCACAGCCAATTCGCCCCAACTGGCGTTCCAGCATTTGGCGATTGCGCATAGGCAACACCGGGCACCTTCAGGAAAGATGCCGCGATGGTGGCGTCAATCCACATACCGCACTTGCCCTCATTATAAAGCGCCAAGATCTCGTTAAACGAGTTGCCCTCTGATCCGGGCGGGCCATAACTGCGCAGCAAATCAACATAGAAATTGATCGCCGCTTTCCATTGCGCCGAGTCGATGGTGGGGTGCATATCCTTGTCGAACCAAGCGCCGCCGAAAGAGTTGACCATGGTCGTCACGAACGCCATGTTGTCACCCCAGCCAGGTTTGCCACGCAGGCAGATACCATAAATGCCCTTTTCAGGATTGTTGATCGCGGCGGCAGCTGCCTTAATGTTGTCCCAAGAATCGTTGTCCTTGATGGTGACGCCCGCCGCATCGGTCAAATCTTTGCGATACATGACCATCGACGATTCGCCATAAAATGGCGCGGCATACAGCGTGCCATCGGCGGAAAGTCCGTTGCGAATGGCAGGCAACATATCGTCCATGTCGTATTCGGCGCCAAATTCCAGCGGCTGAATCCAGCCTTTTTTGCCCCAAATCGGGGCTTCTTGCATACCGATGTTGATGATATCGTATTGCCCACCACCCGTTGCGGTATCAGAAGAGACCTGCTCGCGCAGAACGCCTTCCTCCAACGAGACCCAGTTCAGTTTCACACCGGTTTTCGCGGTATAGGCCTCGGCAACCTTTTGCATATTGATCATGTGGCCGTTGTTCACGATGGCGATGGTCAACTCACTTGCCGATTGCGCAAGGACAGCCGTTGCACTCAGCAGACCAAAGCCTAGGCCAAAGGCCAGTTTTGTCAGTTTGTTCATGTTTTCCTCCCAGAAAGCAAAGATGGTTTTTTCATCTGTCTGGTTAGATTGGCGGGTTGTCCGACCCCGCGCAAATCTGATTCCCGCAAAAACGCATACATTTTCATCAATATTGGCGTTACATTTTGGCAATCCGAAAGGATAAGCGATCACCGCATCTGTGGCGGGACAGGGTAAGCGCGATAAAGGTTCAGAACGAAGGCCGTTTTATGGCCGCGCTGCGGGGATGAAACGGTCGCAAAAATCGCGCGCCTTTTGGGTCCAGCCTAGGGCAGGCTACGTCCAAAAACGGCCTGCCCCAATGCGCAAGAGTAGCGCCAGAGTAGCACCAAATTTCAACCTTGAGGTGCGGCCACGATTTGGTCACTCACAGGCCGCACGTCCCATCTGCGTCAGGGAACAGGCCCCAATGCGCCCCCTCTTATGCGCCGCCATTCAATTGGTATTTGTAATCGGTGATCTCGGCACCGCCATCACTGACAGGTGCCGTAAAGGCCACCGACAATTGCCCTGCACTGGGCGTCGCCACCAAATCCTTGGGCGCATCTGCAACCGTCACGGCGACAGCGGTTTCAAAATTCACCTTACCCGGCCCTTTGGCAAAGAACGACAAATGACGACAAATACCTGTCAAAGGCGTGGCGGGCGCATATGGACGCTGCTGAGTTTTACAAGAAACCTTTTGAGGAAATGTCACAAAAGGAAAAACAATCGCAGTTGCATTTCAATGGTATTCGGGGAACTGCCGTCACCCTTCTTGCCAAAGCGAATGCAACAATCCCACAGATCGTATCGGTTACAGGGCATACTTTGCAAAGCGCGACTCGGATTCTTGAGCGCTATTTTCCCAGAACTGCTGCTCTATCCAGCGCCGCGATGGACGCATTTGAGAACGCCTCGGCAACGCAATTTGCAAACCAGAGCAACAGCGTGACTGTCGCGTATTTCTATCTATCTGACATATAAGGGTGATGGTGGACCCAGAGCGATTCGAACGCCCGACCCTCAGATTCGTAGTCTGATGCTCTATCCAGCTGAGCTATGGGTCCACTAGGGGCGCGTTTAGCCCTGCTTGGTTTGCAATGCAAGGGCCAAAACCACCCCTAGAGCAAAAGTTTCGGCAGGTGGATGATAAACGCGGTTCCAGCATCATTACTGCGCAGCAATTCCAGCCGCCCCCCATGGCCGCGCACCAATTCTGCTGCAATTGCAAGGCCCAGCCCCGCCCCGCCTTTGCGCGCACCGCCCTGAAACGCCTCGAACAAATGGGCACGGGCGCGGTCGGGCAGGCCTGGCCCCGTATCTTGCAGCAATATCCAGTGTTCGGTCGGTGTTTCGCCCGCGGTGACTGTAATGACGCCAGACTTGCCTGTCGCCTCCATGGCTTGACGGGCATTGCGAATAAGGTTGGACAGGATCCGATACAGTTGTTCGGCGTCCGCCATCGGGCGCAACATCGCCGCCACCTGATTTTGCAAGGTTACTTGTGTCTCAGCGGTGATCCCATCGTCTTCGGCCACTTGATCGACCAAAGTGCTGACCTCGATCGGGCGCAGTTGCGGCGGAGCCTCTTCAGCCTTGCCAAAGGTCAGGGTCGATTCGCACAAGGCCACAGCACGGCTGATAGAGCCCACGAGTTTGGGTGCAGTGCGCGCAACGGCGGGATCAACGCTGCCCTCTATGCGGTCGACAAACAATTGCGCCGTGGTCAGGATGTTGCGCAGATCATGGCTGATTTTGGCCACCGCGCCCCCCAATTGCGCCAAACGTTCCTTTTGTCGCAGGGCGCTTGTCAATTGGGTTTGCATACTTTGCATCGCCTCTTCGGCACGGCGCAGTTCTTCGACGCGCGCGGTGGGGGCAATGACGCGGCGGGCATCTTCGGGGGCCTCGGCATAGGATTGCATATGTTCGACCACACGCCTTATGGGCTGCACCATCAACCGCTGCACTGCAATAAACAAAAAGAACGCTGTGACGACAGAAATCAGCGCTGACAAAATCAAAATCCGCCCGCTGTAATCCAAAAGAGCAACGCGCAAGGGACTTGATGACATCGTAATTTCAATCAACAGGCCCGCATCTTGGACAGGCTGACCTATGACGCGAATAACCTGTTCATCGCCATCGATCATCGCGTTAAAAGCATCCCGGATCAGCACCCAAGGCCCCGCGCCACGCAAATCATAAGTATCGGAAATGGGTGCAGGCAATTCGGATGACAGCACCAATTCGCGCACCTCATTGCGGCGCAACACAACGTTATATACCTCGGCATTGGCAAGCAGTTCACGTTCCAATTCGGGCGTGACCATATCTGCCGCTGCCAATTGCGCCAATGCAGCAATCTGCGCCTTTTCTAGCCGCATGGTTAGAAAATCATCGCGATACCGCGCGATCGAAGGCACAAAGATTAGAATTTCAGTCAGCATGACAAAGGCCACGGTTAAGATCAAAAACCGCCCCGATAAGGTATTTAGAAATGCGCCTTTTCTTGTCGTCACGCCGTGATTGTCCAATTTCCCAAAATGGTTTGGCCGCCTAAAAAATGATCCTATCAGGGAATGTAACGCTGGACCATGCCAACGACACGTTTGACCCATACGCTTTCAAACAGTTTTGGCGAAAAATAGGCCCCCGCCGCGCGTCTGGAAATCTCGCCCAACGTGGGATAGGGCAGCATCGTGCCCGCCACTGCGCCAATTTTCAGCCGACTGTTCATCACCAGCGCCCAAAGCCCGATCATTTCACCAGCGCCAGATCCGACGATCGTCACACCAACAGGGCGGGATTTGATCAGCATCAATTTCAAGAATCCTTTGGCCTTGCCCGTGGCAAGGGCGCGGTCGTTGTGGTGGAACTCTTGGCGGATCACTGTCAGGGCTGGGCCATGCGCGGCGCGTGCCTGCGCCTCAGTCAGACCTATTTGCGCCAGTTCGGGATCGGTATAGCTGACCCAAGGGATCACGGTTGCCGCCCGCGCGGGCAAGCCAAACAGAAATTGGCGGATAATCACCCCTGCGTGCGCGCCCGCAACATGGGTGAACTGCAATCCACCCGCCGCATCCCCGACCGCATAGACGCGCCGATTGCTGGACCGCAGATTTTGCCCCACAGTGACGCCTTTGCGGGTAAAAGCCACGCCCGCCGCATCCAAATTCAAATGATCCAGATGCACGGCGCGGCCTGTGGCGACCAGCAGATGACTGCCCGTCACAAGACGCCCATCGGCAAGCGTGGCGCAGACCTGATGCCCCTGCATGGCAAGTTGCGTCACAGCCACCCCTTCTAGGATCGTCACCCCTTCACCGCGCAGCGCGTCCAACACCACCGCCGCCGCCTCTGGGTCATCACGGCCCAGCGCCTTTGCCGCCTCAATCACCGTCACTTGACATCCCAACCGCTGGTGCGCCTGCGCCATTTCCATCCCAATCGGCCCGCCGCCCAAGATCAACAGATGATCAGGGCGCGTGGTTTGGGAAAAGATGGTTTCATTTGTCAGATAGGGCACGCCATCAATCCCCGCAATCGGCGGGACAAAGGGGCGCGATCCCGTCGCAATCACAAACCGCCGCGCCGTGATGACATGATCCCCTGCCCGCACCTGACTGGGGCTGATAAATCGCGCCCAATCACGGATGACTTGGACGCCGAATCCTTCAAACCGTTCTTGGCTGTCGACAGGGGCGATTGTTGCAATCACAGCGGCTATATGTGCCTTGACGTCGGCGAAATCGATATTGGGCTCTTGCGGCGTGATGCCCATGCCTCCCTTCCGCATTGCTTGTGCCGCCTGCCCCGCAGCCAGCAGCGCCTTAGACGGCACGCATCCCGTGTTCAAACAATCTCCGCCCATCTGCCCGCCTTCGATCAAGACGACCCGTGCCCCCATCTGCGCCGCCCCCGCCGCGATCGACAGCCCCCCAGATCCGGCCCCGATGATGCAAATATCCGCCGTGATTGCCGTCATCTTAGGTCCCTTTGCGAAAATACCGATACAGGCTGGGTAACATCGAAAGCGCGGCCAGTGCCAGCAACGGAAGCAAGATCGGCCAAGAAAGAATTATCCCCAAATCTGGCCGCCCGCCCGTGGCGAAGATATGCTCTAACCCAGCACCAACAGAGGTGAAAACAAACGTCCCAGGGATCATCCCTAGCGCGGTGGTCCATGCAAAACGGCGCAGTGTCGTGCCCACAAAGGCTGGAATAAGATTGACAAGAAAGAACGGCATTCCGGGGACCAATCGCATGGTCAACAGGGCGGATACCTCATTTTCCGCCAAGGCGCGACGCATCCTTGCGGCCAAACCACCAGTAGATTTTATCTTGGCATCCACCTCGGCCCCAATCCCCGCCCGCGCCGCAAGAAAGACAAATATCGCCCCGATGGTTGATCCGATTAGATTGTAAATCACCCCTGGAAACAGGCCAAACAAAAACCCGCCCGTCAGCGTGACCCAAATTGCCCCCGGCACGCTAAAGGCCACCAACAGGATATAAATCGCCACAAAGGCCAGACTGGCCCACATATAATGACTGTCGCGATAGGCCAAAAGCGTGTTGCGATGGGCGAACAGCGCGTCAAAGCTCAGATACTCGCGCAGCAAGACTGCGCCGAAAATCGCGATGATCACGATGACGATAAGGGGCAGGCGGCGGTGCCAATTGGCGATTTGCAACATTCAATTTCCTTTATTTGGGTCAGTTTGCCCTATTTGACCCCATCTGCGCCACCGTCTTGCGGGATGATCACGCGGGGTTGATCCCAACACCCGCCCCCTGTGCACCCCAATTGTAACAGAATGACTTCGGCATGGGCGCGCAATTGGAATTGTTACAGAAATCTATGCATTGCAGCGTTGACTTGCGCGCCCAGCGCGCCTAAAGGACGAACTTCAAGTTTGCTATTTCCGAATCTTCGGGAACCCCGTCTGATGGAGACCGCTATGAAGCGCACTTTTCAACCGTCGAACCTTGTTCGCGCCCGCCGCCACGGCTTTCGTGCCCGTATGGCTACCAAGGGCGGCCGTCTGGTTCTGGCAGCCCGCCGCGCCAAGGGCCGCAAGAAGCTGTCCGCGTAATCTATTGCTGGCCTGATGGCCATAGGATCAGCGATGACACCGCCGAACATATCGGAGATTGGCGTAACGGCCGTATCATCTGATGTGTCGGCGGTTTTCGTTTGCGCGGATGATGGCGAAACACCCGCAAAAATTGAAACTTTAAAAAACCGCCCAGACTTTTTGCGTTGTGCTTCGGCGCGCCGTCAGGGGACAGCGGGGTTTATGGTGCAGGGTTTTGCCCGCAATGACGATCGGCCCCTGATCCGCGTCGGATTTACCGCATCTAAGAAAATCGGCAACGCCGTGGCGCGCAACCGTGCCAAACGCCGCCTGCGGGCATTGGTGCGCGAAATTCTGCCGGCGCTGGGTCAGATGGGTTGGGACTATGTCATTGTTGCCAAACCAATTGCCACGATTGACCGCGACTTTGCCGCGCTTAAATCCGATCTGACCACCGCACTGGCCGCCATTCATCGGGTCCGCCCATGAGACGCCCCCAATGACACCCCTTGCCGCCCTGATCGCTTTGCCGATCCGTGCCTATCGTTTGGTGCTGTCGCCTTGGGTCGGGCATGGCTGTCGGTTTCAGCCCACCTGCTCGGCCTATGGACTTGAGGCCCTGTCGCGTCACGGCGCTCTCAAAGGCAGCTATCTTACGGCGCACCGCATTTGCCGCTGTCACCCTTGGGGGGGGTCTGGCTATGATCCCGTGCCAGGGACAGACCCAGATTTTGACACCCATCGCTAGGCTTGCATCAAAAGGCGGCGCGCATTGGTGTCACATGAGGCTGCAGAACAGATAAAATTTGATGGAAATCCTGCTCAACTTGGCGGTGCACATTAACGGAGTGGTTAACCCCTGACCCTAGGCTGAACCAAGGTCAGGGCGGTTTCCTGACCCAAACCAGGGGAACCAAATGCCAAAACCAACGGCCACACGCATCACCCTTTTCGCCATCGGCACCTTATTGCGCCGCCCCGAATGGATGGTGTTTTTGCCCGCGATCACATTGGCCGCCTTTTGGCTGGGCGGCGAAAGTGTTTTGGCAATCACCGCGATTGGCATGCCGCTGGCCTTTGCCGTGGCGGGATCGTTTCACCTGCGCACGGAACAGAAAGTACAAGTGGGGATCGGGGCATCCGCCCTTGCGTTGCACAACCATGTTGTCGATCGGATGGATCAAATTCTGCAAGAGACACCTTATACAGGCAAATTAACCGCCTGCCTTGTGGTGCAGTTCGATGGGGCCGATAAATTATTGGACCGCCACGGGCGGGCCGCGGAAATGACAGTTCTGACGCGGTCCGCCGAACGAATTTGCGCGGTTTTGCGCGATGGTGACACGGTCGGCCGCCTAGAGGGGGGCGGTTTTGCAATTGCCTTGTCGCCTGTGCGCCGCTTGGACACCGAATCGATGGTGCAATTGGCGGCGCGCCTGCAATCGGCTGTGGCCGCTCCTGTGGAAATTGATTCTGCGCGGCTGTATGTGTCATGCTCCATCGGGTTTTGCATTTCGGACCGCGCGCCCGATAAAACGGGGCAATCCCTGCTCGAGGCGGCGCAAGTGGCCGCTGATGATGCCCGCCGGTGCGGGCCGGGCGCATTGCGCGCCTTTGCACCAACGATGGCGCGCACTCGCGCCGATCACGACGCAATGCGCAACACACTGGAACACGCCCTGAATGCGGGGGAAATTCGTGCGCATTTCCAACCCCAAGTATCAACGAACACAGGCGCGATTACGGGGTTTGAGGCGCTTGCGCGGTGGTATCATCCAACCAAGGGGCTGGTCGGACCCTCAGGCTTTTTGCCGCAAATCGAACAGGCGGGATTGTCCGAACGTCTGGGCGAGGTGATGTTGCAAAACGCGCTGGCTGCCCTTGTGCGCTGGGATCGATTACAGTTGGATATTCCCTGCGTATCGGTCAATTTCTCTGCGGAAGAACTGCGCAATCCGCGACTGGTGGATAAATTGAAATGGGAACTTGACCGTTTTGATCTGAACCCAAATCGGTTGTGCGTTGAGGTCTTGGAAAATGTTGTCGCGAGCACCGACAATGATGTGATCGTCGCCAATATCGCGGCACTTTCGCGACTGGGTTGCGGTATTGATCTGGATGATTTCGGGACGGGTCATGCGTCGATCACCTCAATCCGCCGCTTTGCCATTCGCCGGATCAAAATTGACCGCAGTTTTGTGACGCGCATAGATGAGGACCGCGCACAACAAAAGATGTTATCTGCGATCTTATCCATGGCCGAACGTATGGGTCTGGCCACTTTGGCCGAAGGCGTGGAAACCGCCGCCGAACACGCAATCTTGGCGCAACTGGGGTGTGATGACGTTCAGGGATTTAGCATCGCTAGGCCCATGCCGATGGACGAAACGCTGGAATGGATCGCACGACACCGCGCATCCGTGCCCGCCGTTTTGCGGATCAGTCAGGCCCAGCGCTAGGGGCGCGTTGCGACGCCGCCGACAGTTTGCGGCGATATTCAGGCCAAGATGGGCGATTCTGCCCAGAATGCGCGGCCAATCCGCCCAAGGATGGGAAAACCGCTTGACCTTTGCCGCCCCCTATCGTTGAACCTGCGCTGACCTTGAACAGGATGGTGGTGGTCCAATGGACGATCAAAATAAGAATCTGATACTCGCAACTGTGCTCAGCCTTGCTGTGCTTTTGACATGGTATGTCGGCGGGCCGATGTTGTTTCCAAAATGGTTCCCTGAACCCGTGGCCACGCAAACCGCGCCAAGCACGGATGCCGCGCAAGTCACGTCCTCGGCAGCGGCCCCTGCGGCCGAACTGGCGACCGAAGCCGCCATCAACGCACCCCGCTTGACGATTGATACCCCAAAACTGTCGGGGTCAATTTCCATGCTGGGTGGCCGCTTGGACGATCTGTCGTTGAAAACCTATCGCGATACTGTTGAACCTGACTCGCCAAATGTGAAAATGCTGTCGCCCATCGGCGATGCCACACCCTATTACGCGGTCTTTGGCTGGGCACCTGGCGCTGGTCTGACAGCAGACGATGTGCCCAGTGCGAAAACCGAATGGACGATTGCATCTGGCGGCACATTGACCCCTGAACAACCCGTGACCTTGCAATGGTCGAACGGCAAGGGGCTGAACTTTTTGCGCAAAATTTCGGTCGATGGGGATTTTCTGTTCACCGTCACGGACTCGGTCGAAAATACGGGGACCACAGCCGCCAGCCTGTATAATTACGGTATTGTTGCCCGTCATGGTCTGCCAAAGCTGCAAAATATCTATGTCGTGCACGAAGGGCTGATCCGCCGCACCGATGGCACCTTGGAAGAAATGAAATACAAGGCCCTTGCAGGGCTGCCTGTGGTCGAAAAAGAAGGTGCCCAAGCCGAGGTTTTACAGGCCGCAACAGATGGCTGGATTGGCTTTACCGACCATTACTGGATGACAACGCTGATCCCCGAACAGGGCAAACCCTATACGTCGGTCAGCAAATATGTGCCCGCCAACAATATCTATCAGGCTGAAGTGCGCCAGCCCGTGCAAACCGTGGCCCCTGGCCAAACAGTGGAAAACACGACCCGCCTGTTTGCGGGCGCGAAAGAATGGGAAACCATCAGCCATTATGAAAACAACCCCAGCTGGACCGCAAAACTGTTCGGTGCACGGGTGGATCCAAACCAACCCGTCATCGCGGGCTTTGTCGATTCGATTGACTGGGGGTGGTTCTATTTCCTGACCAAGCCAATCTTTATCCTGCTGCACTGGTTGCATGGCATCATCGGAAATATGGGTCTGGCGATCATCGCGCTGACGTTTTTCCTGAAATTGCTCGTCCTGCCCTTGGCCTATAAATCCTATGTCTCTATGGCGCGGATGAAGGAACTTCAGCCCGAGATGGAGGCGTTGAAAGAACGCGCGGGCGAGGATAAGCAAAAGCTGCAAAAGGAAATGATGCAGCTGTACAAAGAGAAAAAGGTGAACCCCGCCGCGGGTTGTTTGCCGATCTTTATCCAGATCCCAATCTTTTTCTCGCTGTATAAGGTGATCTTTGTCACGCTGGAATTGCGGCAAGCGCCGTTCTTTGGCTGGTTGAATGACCTGTCTGCGCCGGATTCGTCCAGTCTGTTCAACCTGTTTGGCCTGCTGCCTTGGGCCAATCCGACGCCACATTCGACCCTTGCGCTGATCTTTATTGGCATCCTGCCGATCCTTTTGGGCATCTCTATGTGGTTGCAGCAAAAACTGAACCCAGCCCCCGCCGATCCCGTGCAACAACAGATTTTTGCCTATATGCCGTGGATATTCATGTTCATGCTGGGCAGTTTTGCAAGCGGTCTGGTGGTGTATTGGATCACGAACAACACGATCACCTTTACACAACAATATCTGATCATGCGCAGCCATGGGCACAAGCCAGATATCTTTGGCAATATCATGTCCAGCTTTCGTAAAAAGACGGATGTGAAAAAGTAATGGCACTGCAGTTTATCCTTGCACCCGAACATGATTTTGCCGACCGCGAGGCGGGGAGACTGTTGTTTGCGGGCCCTGTGGATTTCGTTAAGGGCGTGGTGGCCATGTCTGGCTTGCCCCCCCCTGACCGCCTAGAGGTGTGTTTTGCAGGCCGTTCCAACGTCGGAAAATCCAGTTTGATCAATGCCTTGACAGGTCGCAAAAACCTTGCGCGCGCGTCCAATACACCTGGTCGGACCCAAGAGATCAACTTTTTCGCCCTTGGCGAGATGAACCGATTTCTGGTCGATTTGCCTGGCTATGGTTATGCCGAGGCGCCGCTTGCCGTTGTGGCGAAATGGCAGGCGCTGCTGAAATCCTATCTGGCGGGGCGCCAAACCCTGCGCCGCGCCTTTGTGCTGATCGACACCCGCCACGGCGTGAAGGCCGTGGACGAAGAAATTATGGAACTGCTGGATCGATCTGCCGTCACCTTCCAAGTGGTGATGACCAAATCGGACAAGGTTTCGACCACCGAGCGCGACGCGAATATTGAACAAGTCAAAGGGGCGCTGGCCAAACATCCAGCTGCCTATCCAGAAATCATTGTCACAAGTTCGGAAAAAGGCGACGGGATCGAAACCCTGCGCGCTGTTATTGCCACGCTGGTCTAACTTTGGAGGCATCCATGAAACCGCAGACCCTAAGTATGTCCGACGCCATCACCACCGCGAAAATGCTGTCCGAGGCGCTGCCCTATTTGCAGCGTTTTACAGGCGCGGTAGTTGTGGTGAAATTCGGCGGCAATGCGATGGGCGATGATGCGGCCATGGCGGAATTTGCCCGCGATATCGTCCTGATGCGCCAAGTGGGGGTGAACCCCGTTATCGTGCATGGCGGCGGGCCGATGATCAATGAGATGCTGGAAAAATTGGGCATCAAATCTGAGTTCGTGCGCGGCAAGCGGGTGACGGATAAGGCAACTGTGCAAGTTGTGGAAATGATCCTGTCGGGTCTGGTCAACAAACGCATTGTGCAGGCGATCATGGATGCGGGCGGGCGCGCCGTGGGCATTTCGGGCAAGGATGATGATCTGATGGTCTGCGTGGCCGATGATCCCGAACTGGGATACGTGGGCCGCCCAGTTGAAATGAATGTCCAAGTTTTGCGCGATCTATATAACGCAGGCATCATCCCCGTCGTTGCCCCCGTGGCAACCGGCATGGCCGATAATGAGACATTCAACGTCAACGGCGACACAGCGGCAGGCGCGATTGCAGGGGCCTTGCAGGCCGACCGATTGCTGCTGCTGACGGATGTCGCGGGCGTGAAAAACGCGGCGGGCGAGGTGATGACCCAAATCACCCCAGACGAGGTCCGCCAAATGATCAAGGACGGCGTGATCGCAGGCGGCATGATCCCCAAAACCGAAACGGCACTGGCCGCCGTTGAGGCAGGGACGCGTGCCGTCACCATCCTGGACGGGCGCATCCCCAATGCCTGCCTTTTGGAATTGTTCACCGACCACGGCGCAGGCAGTCAGATCAGATCGACCGCGCCGCGCGTCACACCGCGCGTCAAACGCTAGTGCTGGCGCAGATCACCCAAACCGCCGCCACGCACCATCTGGCGGTGCTGGGCGGCTTTCATGCGGACAACGATCCAACCCTGCCCGACGGCACCCAAACCCTTTTGCTGCTTGGCCCTGCCGAGCCTGGGTTTTGGGCACATATCCATGGGCAACCCGAATGGGACGGCGCACCAGATCCCATAGATCGCTGGTCGCGCCGCGTGATTGGCCGCATGGCCTGCGACTTAGGGGCAAAGGCCCTGTTTCCCTTTGGTGGCGCGCCCTATCATCCGTTCTACACTTGGGCGCGGCAAACGGGGCGGGTTTGGGACAGCCCAATCAAACTGCTGGTGCACGCCGATCAAGGCCTAATGGTCAGCTTTCGCGGGGCGCTCGCGCTGAAGGAACGCATTGACCTGCCACCCCCACAGCCGCGACCCTGTGACACCTGCGCGGCCCCCTGCCTGACCACTTGCCCCGCCCTGACGGCATCGGGCTATGACGTTCCCGCCTGTCACGATATGCTGGATGCTGGCAAGGATTGCATGAAATTGGGCTGCGCCTCTCGTCGTGCTTGCCCCCTCTCCCTTGCCTATGCAAGACTGCCAGAACACAGCGCCTATCACATGGCGCAGTTTCATAGGGGGCATTGAATGAAACGCTTGATCCTGACGCGCCACGCGAAATCGGCTTGGGATGACCCCGCCATGGCTGACCATGACCGCCCGCTGAATGAACGCGGCAAGGCCGCAGCCGCCGATCTGGGCCAATGGCTGGCCTCGCGCGATTATGTGCCGACTGAGGTGTTTTGTTCCGACGCCGAACGCACCCGCAAAACTTGGAGCGGGATCGCCCCCGCGCTGCCCGGCTCGCCAATTCTAGAATTGAAACCCGCACTTTATCACGCAGGATCAGATGTGATGCTGGCGGTGCTGAAACACGCCAAGGCAGACACAGTGATGATGATCGGTCACAATCCTGGGATTGCCGAATTTGCCGCTCGCTTGGTCGCAGTGCCGCCCATCAACCCCGATTTCGCCCGCTATCCGACGGGGGCCACGCTGGTCGTGGATTTCATCGCGGACGACTGGTCCGACATTACCTATGGTTCGGGCGCCACTGTGGATTTCGTCATCCCCCGCGAAATTGACCCCGCGTAATTTCTTCTTTTCACAAATATCCGCAGGGGGTGAGGCGCAGCCGAGGGGGCGCGCGCGCCCCCTTCTTAATGCCCTAAAATCTGGCTGAGGAACAATTTCGTGCGATCCGACTGCGGATTGTTGAAAAACTCTTTCGGCGCGTTTTGCTCTACAATTTGCCCCTGATCCATAAAGATTACGCGATTGGCGACCGCTTGGGCAAAGCCCATCTCATGCGTGACACAAATCATCGTCATGCCTTCCTCGGCAAGCGCGATCATCGTGTCCAGCACTTCTTTGATCATCTCAGGATCCAGCGCCGACGTGGGTTCATCAAACAACATAATCCGCGGCTTCATGCACAAGGACCGCGCAATCGCCACGCGCTGTTGCTGCCCGCCCGACAATTGGCCAGGATATTTCATCGCTTGTTCAGGAATTTTCACCTTTTCCAGAAAATACATCGCGGTTTCTTCGGCCTCGCGCTTGGGCGTTTTACGCACCCAAATCGGGGCAAGGGTCAGGTTTTCCAGAATGGTCAAATGCGGAAACAGGTTGAAATGCTGAAACACCATGCCAACTTCGGAGCGAACCTTATCGATGTTTTTGATGTCCGAGGTCAGTTCCGTGCCATCCACAATGATCTGGCCCTGCTGGTGTTCTTCTAGGCGGTTGATGCAGCGGATCAATGTCGATTTTCCCGACCCAGAAGGACCGCAGATCACAATCCGTTCGCCGCGATTGACGGTCATATTGATGTCGCGCAGCACATGGAACGTGCCATACCATTTGTTCATGGCGGTGATTTGGATCGCAACCTCATCCGAGACCTGCATTTGTGCTTGTGCCATGAAAAACTCCTATCGGTGATCGGTTTTCAGCTTGTTCTCCAGATACATCGAGTATCGGGACATGCCGAAACAAAAGACAAAGAATATCGCGCCGACAAAGATAAAGGGTTCCCAGTAAATACCCTTCCACGCGATATCGGCGCGCACGATTTTGGTGATGCCTTGCAAGGGATCGGCCAATCCCACAAGGGCGACAAGGGTCGTATCCTTGAACAGACCGATAAAGGACGACACGATCCCGGGAATGGCAATTTTCAGCGCTTGCGGCATGATGATCAGGCGTTGTTCCTGCCAATAATCCATCCCCAAGGCACCCGCCGCCTCGGATTGTCCACGCGGCAGGGCGGCCAAACCACCTCGGATCACCTCGGCGATATAGGCGGATGCAAACAGCGTCACCAAAATGATAACGCGCAGGATTAGATCGAAATTGGTGCGCGGCGGCAGGAAATATTGCAACAATAGGCTGGCGGTGAACAGCATCGTGATCAGCGGCACGCCGCGCACGAATTCGATAAATCCAACCGACAGGGTTTTGATCAAAAACATATCTGATCGCCGTCCCAACGCCAACAGGATCCCAATCGGCAGTGATCCTGAAATGGCCGTGACACCAATCACAAAGGACAAAAGGAACCCTCCAAACTTGGACGAATCGACATCCACAAGGCCAATCGGCAGAGCATTGGCCAAGGCCGTGGTCACAAGGGGTTGCACCCAAAACCACCAAAGACACGCCACCAGCACCGACAGTGCCGCCGCAGGAATCACCCCAATGCGCCCCTGCAACTGCATCAATACCGCCACTGCCAGACAAAAGCCCACAAAAACGCCAATCGGTCCCCAAACCGACCCGCCCCAGACCAAAAAGAACCCGACCAAAGGATAAATCGCGGTAAAATACACCAGCTTTTTTGGTGCGACCCATGCAATGGCGGTCAATCCCGCCATGATGCAGACCACCAACATCACATGCCATGTGTCCGTCGAAACACCCCACAGCGACAAAACCAAAAGCACACTCGCGATCCCTGCCATCAGGGTCGTGGGGCGACGCAATCCGAAATACAAAACGGGCGCCAACGCCACGAACAACATCCCAAAGGCCATCAGGGGCCGCCAATAGGCATCTTGATTGTAAAACCCAAACAGGAATTGGTTCCAGCGCGCATTGATCAGCGCCCAACAGGCCCCCGTGGTGCCACCATTTTTCGCAATAATATCGCGGCACTCACCCAAGGATGACGCCGTCCACACCCCATTGTGCAGCCACGGATAGGCTGCCGTGACCAACCAATAGACGGCATACAGGCCCAACAGCGTCAAAACCGTGTTAAAGGCGCTGGAAAACAGATTTTCTCGCACCCATTTCAGCACACCTGTTTCCGTTACGGGCGGCTTTTGTTGTGGCAGCATTTCAGAGCGGACATAGGATAAGGCCATCTTAACGCTCCTTCAACTTGGTGGAATTGTTATAGATGTTCATCCCCAGACTGATAAGCAGCGACAAGATCAGATAAATCAGCATCATCAACAGCATACATTCCAATTCCCGCCCCGTTTGGTTCAGGGTGATACCGCCCAACGTGCCCTTTAGGTCCAAATAGGAAATCGCCATGCCCAGGGTCGTGTTCTTGGTCAGGTTCAGGAATTGACTGATAAGCGGCGGGATAATCACCCGCAGGGCTTGGGGCAGGATCACCAAACTCATCGTACGATTGGGCCGCAGACCCAGTGCATAGGCGGCCTCAGTCTGACCCCGCGATATGGCCAAAATCCCCGACCGCACCGCCTCGGCGATGTAGGTGCCGTGATAGACCGACAGCGCGATCAACAGCGCGGTGAAACTGTGGGCCACATTGATTCCACCAACAAAGTTGAAACCTTTGGACACACCATTGGCGTCGGTGTTGAAATGCGGAATATCCCAATGCAGCCCCAGCGCCAACAACAGCGCAATCGTGGGCACAAAGACGATCGCGATGGATTTCCACCACGTGACAGGGCGCACACCCGTTGCCTCTTGGATGGCCTTCGCGCTGGCGCGAATGCGTGCATTCAACCAAAGGGATGCAAACAGCGTCAGCAGCACCGCAAGCGTGGAATAATTGATCGGCACGCCCGCGATCATGGTCCCGCCAAGCGGGCGATCCAGATAGGGCTTGGGGATATTGGTGCCGCGATTGGACACAGAAACGGTGTCAAACAGAATCATCGAGGCGGCAGGGGGGGTTCCCGTATCGATCATCTCTTGGGTGACTTTGAATTCTTTGACCTCTGGCATCGCCTCGGAAAAAATCGTGGAGGCCAGCACGATCCACAAAAGCAACGGCACATTGCGGAACACTTCTATGTAAACCGTCATCAACCGCCCGACGAGCCAGTTTTTTGACAGACGCAGCACGCCCGCAAAGACCCCGATGAACGTCGCCACCACACAGCCCAAAGACGCAACAAGCAGCGTGTTGAGCAGCCCCACAAACAGAGCGCGGCCATGTGTGCTGTCATTGGTATAGGGGATCAACTGTTGGTCAATGTCATAGCCCGCGCGGTTGAACAAAAAGTCATAGCTGATGTCTTTGCCCTTGGCGGCCAGATTGGACTGCACATTGCCCAAAAGCCACCACACAAAGGCGATAAACAGCGCCAGAACGATAACCTGAATGGTGATCGACCGATAGCGCGTGTCATAAACCAGCATTCCCAGCCGAAAGCTTGCCTTCGGCACCTCTGTCGCAATCGCCATAAATTACCCCCTGTCCCTATTCGATGCCGACCTTTGGCCGATCTTTTGGGCTAATTCCCCGTCGAATAGAAAATTCAAAATAGCAAAAAGGCGCGGTTTGACCCGCGCCCTTTCGTTTATTAGCGCATTGGCGGTGCGTACTGCAGGCCACCTTGGGTCCACAGCGCGTTCAGACCGCGTGCCAGACCGATTGGGGTTGCCGTGCCGATGTTGGCTTCAAAGATTTCGCCATAGTTGCCCGCATTTGCAATCGCGCGCTTGGCCCATTCTTTGTCCAGACCCATCATCTTGCCCATGTCATCGTCGCCGACGCCCAACAGACGCTTAATCTCTGGATCAGCTGCTGGATCAGCGGCAACCTTGGCAGCCACTTCTTCTAGGTTCGCTTTGGTGATGCCTTTTTCTTCTGCGATCAACAGCGCGAAATACGTCCAACGGACAATATCGCCCCACTGGTTATCGCCGTGACGCACGACTGGACCAAGCGGTTCTTTGGAAATGATCTCAGGCAGAATGACATAGTTTGCAGGATCTGCCATCGCGGCGCGGCTGGCGGCCAGGCCAGATGCATCGGTGGTGAAGGCGTCACAAGCACCCGATTCGAATTGTTTCTGCGCCTCGGCATCGTCGGCCACGGTCACAGGGGTGTATTTGATATTGTTGGTTTTGAAAAAGTCAGCCAAGTTCAACTCGGTCGTGGTGCCGGTTTGGATACAGACGGTCGCGCCATCCAATTCCTTGGCCGAAGACACGCCCAGATCTTTTTTGACCATAAAGCCCTGACCATCATAATAGTTGACCGCCACAAAGTCCAATTTCAGATCGTTGTCGCGCGAGAACGTCCAAGTGGAGTTGCGCACCAACAGATCAACCTCGCCAGAGGCCAGCGCGGTGAAACGGGTTTCACCGGTTGTTGGAACAAACTTTACCTTGGTTGCATCGCCCAAAACGGCAGCAGCAACAGCCTTGCACAGGTCCGCGTCAAAACCCTGATACACGCCGTTCGCGTCTGGCGCACCAAAGCCCGTCAGGCCAGTGTTCGAACCACAGATCAGCTCGCCACGCGCCTTGACGTCGTCCAGCGTGCTTGCGAATGCTGCGCCCGCCAAAAGCGTGGTCGCCGCAATCGTGCCGAGAAACACAGATTTTTTCATAAATACCTCTTCCTGTTTTCGCCCAAATAGAGCGACGGGTTGTTGCCCCGCGTAGATCGCGGATGCAAGGGTTATGGCCACCTTCGATGGTCGTCGGAATTGACCAGTGTCGGAAAGCATTGGCTATAGGTTGAGCATAGGTCAAGGAAATTCCAAAACCAGATCTGGCGTCAGTCTTGGGGGGGTTCTGACCGAAACGCCTCAAAAATATGCTTAATTTGGTCAGAAATCATCCGAAAGACTATTCGTTATGCAGTTCAAAAAAGGTGAGAGCCTGCTGCAAAGCGCGGGCTTTTGACGCAGCCAAAGCGCTTGCCTCATCGTCTTGGCCCCATTGTTCGATCTGCCAATCCTCATCGATTCGGCTTAGGGCAAAGCCTTGGGCCGCCATGATTCGCCCCCGTGCCATCGCCAAAGCTAGAACGAATGACCCCGAAATAGCGACCAGATCGTGAAAGGCAGACAGGTGAAAATCGGACATCGCGTCAATTTGCGCCCGCAGATTGGACAGGCTGGCGCGGTGCTGGGCGATATAGATCACCCCCGCCGTGGCGATCAGCGGCGCGTTCAAATCCTGCGCGGCCCATTCCAGCCATGGATCCCAAGCCGCATTTTGTCGATCGATTAGGGCTTGGGGTGCCATCGCGCGATAGCATAACAAATCCGTTTCGGCATAAGTGGCGATGTGATCTGCCACAGCGTCAAACTGGGGGGCAACCTTTTCTATGGCAGAATTGGCATATCGCGTCATCGGCATGGTGTCAGGACGAATCAGACCCTGTTGCGCGTCCCATTCGGCGGCAATCGCCTGCGCCATGTCGGAATTGGGCAAAATCAACAGCTTTTTAGACGGGGTTTTGACGGGGCGTGCATCCAGATGCACGGCAAATCCCCCTTCAACGGAAACGACACTGGCCGATTTCCAAAACCGCTTGGCGGCCCAAGCACTCATCCGCGATCCCCGAACGGATCGGCGGGAACATCCTTTTCGCCCCAATCAAGGGTTTTCCACGTCCGCGCCATATGGTCAGGCAAAGGCGCGGTAAAGGTCATCATTTCTTTGGTAATCGGGTGCTGAATAATCAACATCCGCGCGTGCAGATGCAGCTTGCGCGAAATATCGCCGCCAATGCTCGCCCCCCAACCATCGCCCATATTTTCCGTGCCAGAGCCGCCATATTTCCCATCGCCAAGGATCGGATGACCCATTTCCGCCATATGGGCGCGCAATTGGTGGGTGCGCCCCGTGATCGGTTCCAGCGCCATCCAAGACAGGCGCGTCCCCAAAAACCACAGCACAAAATAATCTGTCTGGGCGCGTTTTGCATCAGGGAAATCGGCCATTTTGGCGGGATGGACGCAGACCATCTTTTCATCGCCGCGCCCGCCACCTGGGGCCTTCATCAACCCGTATTTGATCGACCCTTTGCGGGGATGCGGCACGCCCGCGACGGCGGCCCAGTAAATCTTGCGCGTCAGATGATGCCGCAGCGCCTCACTGAGTGCCCGCGCCACGCGGTCCGTGCGGGCCAGCATCAAAAGGCCTGATGTGTCTTTATCCAAGCGATGCACCAGTTTGGGGCGCTCTTTATAGCCGAATTTCAACGCCTCGGTCAGACCATCCACATGGCGGTCGCCTTGGCCTGATCCGCCTTGCGACGGCAAACCCGGTGGTTTGTTCAGAATGATGATATGCTCATCCTTCCACAAAACCGCATTTTGGATCATCTTTTCATCCGCAGCACTGACACCACCGCGCCGCTGCACGGGGGCCGCACCATCGGGCAAGGGCGGCACGCGCACCACCTGCCCCGGCACCACGTGATCCGACGCCTTGCACCGCGCCGAATCAACCCGCACCTGCCCCGTTCGGCACATCTTTTCCACCGCCCCTTGGGTCAGTTGTGGAAACCGCCGCTTGAACCAACGGTCCAGCCGCTGTTCGCCCTCATCCGCCGAGACGGTCAGTATCATAACGCCGCTCATGCAAAGGCTCCGCGTGCAAGTGCCGCGCCAAGGGCGACGGCGATAAGAGAAAGGATCACAGATGCCACAACATAGGTAAGGGCGGGCACGACCTGCCCCCCCTGCCAAAGTTTAAGCGCATCCAGTGAGAATGCCGAAAAGGTCGTAAACCCCCCCAAAATCCCCGTCATCAACAGCGGATGGACGCGATTGGAAAGCATCACGAATAAGGCCCCCATGACCAGACTGCCCAAAACGTTGACAATCAACGTGCCAATAGGGGCGCTGACGACCGACAGTGTCAGAAAGCGCAAGACCGAGCCGATGGCCCCGCCAATCGCAATTTGGATCAGGGTGATAAACATCAGGTTTCCTTGGGGTGGACAGGGGCCAGAGTCAATCGGTTTGTCGTTTTGCGCGCAGTTTGGCGAAATACTCGATCCGCTTTTTCAACTCGCGTTCAAATCCGCGTTCAGGCGGGGCGTAGTAAATCGGGCGTTTCATCCCGTCGGGGAAATAGTTTTGCCCCGAAAATCCATCGTCGGCATCATGGTCATAGGAATAACCTGCACCATAGCCTATGTCCTTCATCAGACGGGTCGGCGCGTTGCGGATATGCAGGGGGGGCGGATGGCTGCCCGTTTCGCGGGCGGCAACGCGGGCGGCCTTGTAGGCGGTGTAAACCCCGTTCGATTTCGGCGCGAGGGCAAGGTAAACCAAGGCCTGCGCAAGGGCGAGTTCTCCTTCGGGACTGCCCAAACGCTCATAGGTTTGCCAACTGTCCAAACAAACCTGCTGCGCCTGCGGATCGGCCAAACCGATATCCTCAACCGCCATGCGCGTGATGCGGCGGGCCAGAAAACGGGGGTCTTCGCCGCCCTCTAGCATCCGCGCAAACCAATACAGCGCCGCGTCAGGGTCAGACCCGCGCACCGATTTGTGCAGGGCTGAAATCAGATTGTAATGCTCTTCACCCGATTTGTCGTATTTGGCGGCGCGGCGCATCAGGCGGGTCGACAGCGTGGCCCGATCCAGCGGCTTATCCGTTTTCCATGCCGCCACCTGTTCGATCAGGTTCAACAATGTGCGCCCATCGCCATCCGCCATTTCAATCAGCGCCTCACGCGCATCGCCCGTCAGGGGCAGGGCACGACCCAATTCCTGTTCCGCGCGCTGCGCCATCAGTTCCAGATCAATCAGGGTCAGCCTTTCCAAAACAATGACTTGCGCGCGCGAGAGCAGCGCCGCGTTCAATTCAAAACTGGGGTTTTCTGTGGTCGCACCGACAAGGATGATCGTACCATCCTCCATATAGGGCAAAAAGCCGTCCTGCTGCGCCTTATTGAAACGGTGGATTTCATCGACGAACAAGAGCGTGCCCTGCCCATTCTGGCGGCGGATTTTTGCAGATTCGAACACCTTACGCAAATCTGGCACGCCCGTGAAAATCGCAGAAATTTGCACAAAGTTCAGGTCGGTTTCATCCGCCAGCAGCCGCGCAATTGTGGTCTTACCGACCCCCGGCGGGCCCCAAAAAATCAGCGATGACAGGCTGTTGGCCGCAATCATTGCGCCGAGCGGGCCGTCTGGACCCAGAACAGTCGACTGCCCAATCACCTGCGCCAAATTGCGCGGCCGCAAACGGTCGGCCAAGGGGCGGGGACCGGCGGGGGCGGGGGCGCTGTCAAAAAGGTCTGCCATAATTGCAGGTTACGCCGTGTTGACGGTTGGAGCAAAGAAAAACGCCCCCTCCTTGCGGAAGAGGCGTTTTTGAGATGTCGAAAGATTACGCTTCGGCGGTGCGGGCGTGGTCTGCTGCACCCTTGGCGTTTGGATCACGGTCCACAAATTCGATGATCGCCATTGGCGCCATGTCGCCGTAACGGAAACCCGCCTTTAGGACGCGCACATAACCGCCAGCACGGTCCTTGTAACGTGGGCCCAGAATTTCAAACAGGCGCGCCGTGTGCATATCCTGTTTCAGTTGCGAATGTGCCTGACGGCGGGCGTGCAGATCGCCGCGCTTGGCCAAAGTGATCAGCTTTTCGATGATCGGGCGCAGTTCCTTTGCCTTGGGCAAAGTGGTTTTGATTTGTTCGTGTTCGATCAGCGAACCCGCCATATTTGCGAACATCGCCTTGCGGTGTTCGTGGGTGCGGTTCAGCTTACGATAGCCGTTTGAGTGACGCATGATAGTCTCCTAGCGTTCGTGTTTTGCTTTGTCCGGCAGGTCCTCGATTGGTCCCGCTCACCTTGGGCTTGCGCCAAATGCGAGGGTTTCCCCGCACCATTTCCCCGCCATTGCGGGCATTTAACCATGGTGCGTGGAAACCACGCACCCTACCTACAGAAAGTAGGGTGTGTGGTTACCACGCACCTTTCCTAGAACTGGTCCTCGAAACGCTTGGCCAGATCTTCGATATTCTCGGGGGGCCATTCTTCGACCTCCATCCCCAAATGCAGCCCCATGCCCGACAGCACTTCCTTGATTTCGTTCAAGGATTTGCGGCCAAAGTTTGGCGTGCGCAGCATCTCGGCCTCGGTCTTTTGGATAAGATCGCCGATATAGACGATATTGTCGTTCTTCAGGCAATTTGCCGAACGCACCGACAATTCCAGCTCATCCACCTTTTTCAGCAGCAGCGGATTGAATTCCAGACCTGCATCTTCCAGACCTTTGCCAGCCGACTCAGGCTCGTCAAAGTTCACAAAGACCGCCAGCTGATCCTGCAAAATGCGCGCAGCGTAGGCCACGGCATCTTCGGGGGTCAGGCTGCCGTCGGTTTCCACCTTCATCGTCAGCTTGTCATAGTCCAGCACCTGACCTTCGCGGGTCGGGGTGACTTCGTAAGACACTTTCTTGACGGGCGAGAACACCGCATCAATCGGAATCAGACCAATCGGCGCATCTTCGGGGCGGTTTTTGTCCGCGGCGACATAGCCCTTGCCCGTATTTACGGTCAGTTCCATGAACACATCCGCGCCGTCATCCAAATGGCAGATCACATGATCCTTGTTCAGGATCTCAATACCATTGGTTTCGGAAATATCACCAGCGGTCACAACACCTGGACCCTTAGCGGAAATCGACAACCGCTTTGGCCCCTCAACGCTCATCCGCAAGGACACGCCTTTCAGGTTCAACACGATGTCGGTGACGTCTTCGCGCACGCCTGCAACGCTGGAAAACTCGTGCAAAACATTGTCGATCTGCACCGAGGTGATCGCGCCGCCTTGCAAAGACGACAGCAGGATACGCCGCAGCGCATTGCCCAGCGTCAGCCCAAAACCGCGCTCAAGCGGTTCGGCGATAACTGTCGCCGTGCGTTGGGCGTCTGCCCCCGCTTTGACAACCAATTGCGTTGGTTTAATCAGTTCAAGCCAATTTTTGTGGATCATGCTACCGCCTCCATACTTGCCTTGTGCCCATGTCCATAAGCAGCCAGCGCCCGAGGATAAAAATGACGAAATCGGGCCGCGCGTCAGCGCACGACCCGACCAAGATAATTGCCTTAGACGCGGCGGCGTTTTGGCGGACGGCAGCCGTTGTGCGCCAAGGGCGTCACGTCACGGATCGACGTCACATTCAGGCCAACAGCCGCCAGCGCGCGCAGCGCCGATTCGCGGCCCGAACCTGGGCCTTGCACTTCGACTTCGACGGTCTTCATGCCATGCTCTTGCGCCTTGCGGGCTGCATCTTCGGCCGCCATTTGCGCGGCGTAAGGCGTCGATTTACGCGACCCCTTAAAGCCCATGGTGCCCGAGGACGACCAAGAAATCGCATTGCCCTGAACGTCGGAAATCAGGATTTTGGTGTTGTTGAACGAAGAGTTCACATGAACCACGCCTGCGGCGATGTTCTTGCGTTCTTTTTTCTTCGTGCGGGATGCTTTTGTATCGCGTGCCATATCTGCCCCCTACTATTTCTTTTTGCCAGCAATGGCTTTTGCGGGGCCCTTACGGGTGCGAGCGTTCGTATGGGTGCGCTGACCGCGAACGGGCAGACCCTTGCGGTGACGCAGGCCACGATAGCAACCAAGGTCCATCAGACGCTTGATATTCATCGACACTTCACGGCGCAAATCACCCTCAACGGTGACATTCGCGTCAATGAATTCGCGGATCGCCAAAACTTCGGCATCCGACAGATCATTGATGCGGCGTGCGCGGTCAATCTTGACAGATTCGCAGATTTGCTCTGCAATATGCGGACCGATACCAGCGATATAGGTCAGCGCGATAGGCACCCGTTTGTTCGTCGGGATGTTAACGCCAGCAATACGTGCCAAACGTGTGTTCCTTTTTGGTTGCGGTTCCGTAGTGCCAGAACCTTTTTTCACAACACTGCCCCAAGGGGCAGACCGAATCCCAATAATGGGAGACCCGTCTACGATGATTCCGTATCGGGATGCCGTGCTTTATGGAGTTTTTGTGAACCCGTCAAGGCCACTGACCCATAATTATACGTGTTCTTCAGGACTTATCCAGAACCCGTGCAATGGCCGCACCAACCGCGTCCATTTCCGCCAAGCCATCGACCGAGGACAGCCCGCCCTTGGCATAGTAATAGCCGATCAGCGGCGAGGTTTTCTTGTAATATTCCATCAGGCGGGTTTTCAGCGCATCTGCATTGTCATCCGCGCGCCGCGTCATGTTGTGGCCGCCGCAAACGTCACAGGTGCCGTCGACTTTGCTGGGGCGAGTCTGGTCGTGGTAAACCTCGCCGCAGGAACCACAGGTATAACGCCCCGTGATCCGCGCCACCAAAGCCGCATCATCGACCTGCATTTCAATGACGGCATTCAGGGTCTGCCCCATCGCCGTCAGCAAATCCCCCAAAGCATCGGCCTGTTTCAGGGTGCGCGGAAAGCCGTCAAAAATAAAACCGCCACCCGCCGCACCCTCTAGCTTTTCTTTGATCAGACCGATGACGATTTCATCCGTGACCAATTCCCCGCGCGCCATCACTTCGGCGACGCGTTTGCCCATGTCCGTCCCACTCGTCTTGGCCTCACGCAGCATATCGCCCGTGGACAATTGCACCATATGGCGCCCATCGACCAGACGTTTTGCCTGCGTGCCCTTGCCTGCGCCGGGAGGTCCAAGAAGAATGATATTGATCATAGAGACCTCAGCGACGTGCAGGGGGTTTCGGGGCGGTGCTGCGCTTTTTGCCGCGCAACTGTGATTTTTCGATCAGACCCTCGTATTGATGGGCGAGCAGATGCGATTGCAACTGATTGATCGTGTCCATCGTGACCGACACCACGATCAGCACGGATGTTCCGCCGAAATAGAAGGGGATCGAGAATTCTTTGATCAGAATCTCTGGCAACAAACAGACCGCCGCCAAATAGGCTGAACCAATAACCAGAACCCGCGTGACCACATAATCCAGATATTCTTCGGTCTTTTTGCCGGGGCGAATCCCTGGGATAAACCCACCTTGCGAGCGCAGATTTTCCGCCACTTCGTCCGTCTTGAACGCGACGTTGTTTGTGTAGAAATAGGCAAAGAACACAATCATCACCACCAGAAACAACAGATACAGCGGCTGTCCATGGCCGAAATAGGCCAGAATGGTCGACATGATCGGCCCCGTGCCCGCCGACCCCGAAAAGGTCGAAATGGTCATGGGCAGCAACAGCAAGCTAGAGGCAAAGATCGCAGGAATAACGCCCGCTGGGTTCACCTTGATCGGCAAATGCGACGATCCGCCGTCATAAACCTTCATACCAACGGTGCGGCGGGGATACTGGATATGGATTTTGCGCAAGGCGCGCTCCATGAACACCACAAATGCGATAACAGCGACGACCATGACGATCACAAGTAAGATCACGGGGGTTGAAATGACCCCTGCGCGCCCCTGGCTAAAGAATTGCGCAAGTGCGCGCGGAATTTCCGCAACGATACCTGTGAAAATAATCAACGATATTCCATTGCCGATCCCGCGAGATGTAATCTGCTCGCCCAACCACATCAGGAACATCGTGCCGCCCACAAGCGTCACGACACAAGAAATCACAAAGAAAATTCCTGGGGTATGCGCAAGGCCGCCCGACTGGATCGACATCGCGATTCCGTAACCTTGCAATGTCGCAAGGCCAACTGTGGCATAGCGGGTCCATTGGTTGATCTTTTTGCGGCCCTGCTCGCCCTCTTTTTTCAACTGTTCCAGCGCGGGCAACATGGTTGTCATCAACTGAATGATGATCGAGGCCGAAATATACGGCATGATCCCCAGCGAAAAGATACCCATCCGCTTGATCGCGCCGCCCGTGAACATGGCCAACATACCGCCAATGCCTTGGCCCGCCTTGTCCATAAATTCGCGCAGGGCGGTTCCGTCAATCCCCGGAACGGGAATATATGTGCCCAAACGGTAAACGATCAAAAGTCCAATGGTAAAGAAAATACGGCTCCGCAGATCCGTCGCCTTACCCAATGCGCCCCACGAGAGGTTCGCCGCCATTTGCTCTGCAGCCGATGCCATGTCAGATCTTTCTAAAAGCAGCGCCGCCAAACCGTTTTCCGGTCGGCGGCGCGGGAAAACCTAATGAAGATGTAAGCGGTCTTGCGAACGCTCACAACCCGTTTCAACGTGAAATCACGCTTTTGCGGCCAAACGCATGGCTTTCGTGATAACGACTTTGGCTTCGCGCACGACAATCGACCCGCCTGCGGCCTTGATCGCCTCAATCGCCGAGGCAGACGCCCCTGCAACAGTCAGAATGATCGCGGTTTTAATCTCGCCTTTGGCCAGAATACGGATACCGTCACGCTTGTGGCCGGTCAAACCCGCCTCAACCAACATATCTTCCGAGATCGGGCCTTTGGCATCCAACTTTCCCAGACCGATGAACTTTTCGATCAGGCCTAGGTTGATGACCGCAAAGCGCTCTTGGTTTGGCTTGTTAAAGCCGCGCTTTGGCAGGCGGCGATACAGCGGCATTTGCCCGCCTTCGTATCCACCAATAGCCACGCCCGAGCGGGATTTTTGACCCTTGATACCACGGCCAGCGGTTTTACCCGAACCCGAACCAGGACCACGTGCAACGCGCTTGCGCTTTTTGGTTGCACCGTCATTGTCGTGCAATTCATTCAATTTCATGTCGCATACTCCTATGCCGGAACTGTCCTTGCTGCGACGGCTAGGACAAACACGGCGTTGATTCTATGCCCATAGGCGGACATTCGGCGCGTATATGTCTATTTACCCCTATGGGCAAGTGTTTTGAACCGCACCTGACTTAGGGCGCGAAACCCGTGCAGCAGCATAATTCATATTCGCCGATATCGCGTTGGCAGCCAAGGCCCGACATTTCGGGCATAGCCCAGTTGAAACGGGTGCCATGAACATATCATGCCCAACACCCGCCGCGACCCAATCCTTGTTCAAATGCAACGCATAGCATTGACCACATTGCCCACGCAAAATTTGACCTTCAAAAAGCGGCACCTCTGGCGCAACGGCAATTGGAATGTCCCTATGCATCACCCGCAATTGCCCATTGTCGCGGGGGCTAACAGTCATATAGATCAACCGCGGCGCCACATCTGAATCGCAACGATAGGTGTTTGAAACGGATTTTCCCGATGTCCGCGCCGCAAACAGCAGCGCGTTGACATAGGTTTGGGTTTGAAAACCCGACACAAAATCCAGAATATTGCGCCCAACAACCTTTTTGGCGACACAATTGAACCCAGTGTTCGCAACCGCAGCGGCATCCCAACCGCCAGAGACAGCGGTAATTCGATTTTCGGATGAAAGATCATAATACAGCATCACATACCCATATTTTGCACCGCTTATCGCCTCAGTCTAGGTCTCAAATCTTAACCGATCGTTAACACGAACAACCGAAAGGCGAAACGCAAAACGCTTTCGCTAGACTTCATCCTAAAATCCTGCGTATCTGCCTTTTTGCAACCCGGGATCCCCATGGCCATCGACACCAACTACCGCGCGGGTATCAAACTGCAGTTCAAAAATGAATGGAGCAGTTTTTCCGCCACCTTTATGCGGTTTGAATATGCACTGAAAATGTCGGGGTTCTTGAAATACGACAAATTGGGCGCCTCGGCCGAGGCGGGTTGGCCCAGTTTTGCAGCCGCGCTTGGCCCTGACACCCTAACCCAATTGCGCGCCATGCCAGAGCTGTCGATCCTGTTCGTGTCACCCCCTGCCCTGCTAAAGGTCGACAAAGACAGCAAGGTATCATGGAAAAAAGCACGCGCAGTCAACAGCTTGGCAGACTTTCTTCAAGTGATCAAAGATGTGCATACCAACCTTTTTCACGGCGAGGTCCAAGTCCAGCGCAACGGCGACCTGATCGAGGCCGCACAGATCGCGCTGGATGCGATTTGGGATTTGGCACAGCGGATTGATGGCAATCTCAACCTTTTGCGCTTTGCCAAACATTTCCCTTATCAATCAGCGCCCTAGGCGCCCGCGGGCCAGTGGAATTCTGGACGCAAGCCCCCAAACACAGGGCGACCATCGTCAGGTTTCGCATAGCCTTTGCTCTCATCCCAAAACGCATGATAACTCGCCTTGGGAAAGGCAGCGTCATCATAGCCCATCACATTCGGCACCGCGACGCGGATGCGCTTTTGCTTGTCATCCAACATCAGCGCCGCCCCGCAATCCGTGCAGATACACAGTTCCAGCGGCCCATTGGGATTTTCCGCATTAAACGGCACACGTTTGATCTTTTCAGGATGATCCACACTGACATCGCCATAGTTGAAAAAGGCGACATGGGTCATATGTTGTTTGGTGACAGCCTTGCAGACATTGCAATGACATTCGTGATTATCAATCGGCTCGGCGCTCGCGGTCACATGGACGTGTTCGCAGCCGCCTGCATAATTTGCTGACATGGTTTTCCTCCCAGAAACCGCGCGACTCAGGGTTGCGCGAGATCAGCCTATCATTCCGTATAGGTTTGGGAAGATTATTCTATAACAAAACGCCCCACCTTTCGGCAGGGCGTTCTTCTAGGTGTAGGGTGCGTGGTTTCCACGCACCATCCTTACCCGCGCTCTTCGATGATTTTGACCAGATGGCTGATCTTTGTCACCATGCCGCGCACGGAAGGCGTGTCTTCCAATTCGCGGGTGCGGTTCATTTTGTTCAGGCCCAGACCCTTAAGGGTCGCGGTCTGGATGGCGGGGCGGCGGGCGGCGGAAGCCACCTGCTTGACCACTATCGTCTTTTTTGCTGCTTCCGCAGCGGGGGTTTTCTTATCGGCCATGTCTTATGCCTCCACGGTTTCAGCGGCGGGCTTGTTCAGAATCTCGGCCACCTTTTTGCCGCGACGTGCAGCAACTTGGCGGGGCGAGGTTTCCGACTTTAGCCCGTCGATGGTGGCGCGGATCATGTTATAAGGATTCTGCGAGCCGATGGACTTTGCCACCACGTCTTGCAGACCCAACATCTCGAACACAGCACGCATTGGACCACCCGCGATGATACCAGTACCGGCAACTGCCGTCCGCATCACCACTTTGCCTGCGCCATGACGGCCTTCCATATCGTGATGCAGCGTCCGCGCATCCTTTAGCGGCACGCGAATAAGCTGGCGCTTGGCCTGCTCGGTCGCTTTGCGGATCGCCTCTGGAACCTCTTTCGCTTTACCTTTGCCAAAGCCTACGCGGCCCTTTTGGTCACCAACGACCACAAGCGCTGCAAAGCCAAAGCGTTTACCGCCTTTGACGGTTTTGGACACGCGGTTGATCGCGACCAAACGGTCTGCGAACTCTGGCGTTTCCTCGGGCCGGTTGTCGCGGCGGTCATTGCCACCACGATTGTCCCGGCGGTTTTCACGTTCTGCCATTTTTCAACTCCTCAGAACTTAAGTCCACCTTCACGGGCAGCATCGGCCAAAGCCTTGATCTTACCGTGAAAGAGGAAACCGCCGCGATCGAAGTAGCACTCTTCGACGCCGGCCTTTTTAGCCCGCTCAGCAATAGCTGCGCCAACTTTTGACGCCGCTTCGACGTTGTTCTTGCCCACGAAACCCAGTTCCTTTTCCAAGGTGGATGCCGCAGCCAAGGTCACGCCTTTGACGTCGTCGATCAGTTGAACACTGATATTTTTGTTCGAACGATGAACCGACAGGCGCAAACGCCCGTGGGAAGTCGCTTTGATTTTGTTCCGGACGCGCTGGCGGCGCTTGAGGAACAGCTCTCTCTTGTTGTTCGCCATGATTGCGGTCCTTATTTCTTTTTGCCTTCTTTGCGGAAGACGAACTCGCCCTTATAGCGGATGCCTTTGCCCTTATAGGGCTCGGGCTTGCGCCATTCGCGGATGTTCGCGGCGACCTGACCAACAAGCTGTTGATCAATGCCTTCCACAACGATTTCGGTTTGCTTCGGGGAAGTGACAGTGACACCAGCTGGAACGTCAAAATTGACTTCGTGGCTGTAGCCCAAGGACAGTTTCAAAATATTGCCGTTCATCGCCGCGCGGTAACCCACACCTTGAATTTCCAGCTCTTTTTTAAAGCCTGTCGACACGCCGATGACCAGGTTTTCCACCATCGAACGGGCCATGCCCCACTGCTGACGGGCGCGCTTGGATGTCCCGCGTGGGGTCACCTTGATTGCGCCTTCGTCGATCGTGAGCGTGACGTCGTCGGTTGCGGTAAAGCTGCGGGTGCCTTTTGGACCTTTCACTTCAACGGTTTGGCCGGAAATTGTCGCCGAGACGCCATTGACCAGACCTACGGGTTTTTTGCCGATACGAGACATTGCACCCTCCCCTTAGAATACGGTGCAAAGCACTTCGCCGCCAACATTGGCAGCGCGTGCATTTGCATCCGACATAACGCCCTTGGGCGTCGAGACAATCGAAATACCAAGGCCGTTACGGACCGTTGGAATTTCCTTAACGCTCATGTAAACGCGGCGACCTGGCTTTGAGACGCGCTTGACTTCGCGGATCACAGGGGTGCCTTCGAAATACTTGAGGCTGATTACGATATCGCCTTGACCATTGTCGGTCGCAACACGCTCGTAACCACGGATATAGCCTTCAGAGGCGAGAACATCGAGAACCCAAGCGCGCAGCTTAGATGCAGGGGTCGACACTGTCGACTTGCCGCGCATCTGGGCGTTGCGGATACGGGTAAGCATGTCGCCGAGAGGATCGTTCATCATCATTTTGCGACCTCCTTACCAGCTCGACTTGACCATGCCAGGGATCTGACCAAACGAGGCCAGTTCCCGCAACATGATGCGCGAGAGTTTGAGCTTGCGATAAAACGCATGCGGACGGCCCGTCAGTTGGCAGCGGTTGTGCATACGAACTGCGGACGAGTTGCGGGGCAGCGCGGCCAGTTTCAAAGTCGCTGCAAAGCGCTCTTCAACGGGTTTTGCCTGGTCGTGGATAACCGTTTTCAGTGCCGCGCGCTTGGTGGCGTGACGTGCCACCAATTTTGCGCGTTTCACTTCGCGGTTCACCATGGATTTCTTTGCCATTGTCAGGTTCCTCGCGATTACGATGTGAAAGGCATGTTGAAATTCTTCAACAGCGCTTTTGCTTCGGCATCGGTTTTTGCGGTGGTGCAGATGATGATGTCCATGCCCAGAATCTCATCGACTTTGTCGAATTCGATTTCAGGGAAAACAAGCTGTTCTTTTAGGCCCATGGCATAGTTGCCATTGCCGTCAAAGGACGTGCCCTTGACACCGCGAAAGTCACGAACGCGCGGCAGCGCGATTGTGATTAGACGGTCCAAAAATTCATACATACGATCACCGCGCAAGGTCACCTTGCATCCCAGTGGCATTTCTTCCCGAACGCGGAAACCAGCGATCGACTTTTTCGCGTGGGTGATCACTGCCTTTTGGCCTGCAATCAGGGTCAACTCTTCGACAGCGCGCTTTACCTTTTTGGTGTCCTTAACGGCTTCACCAACACCCATGTTCAGGACGATCTTGTCCAAACGTGGGATTTGCATATCGTTTTTATACGCAAACTCTGCCTTCATGGCAGCGCGGTATTTCGCGATATATTCCGCCTTGAGGCGGGGGGTATATGTGGCTTGGTCCAACATCAGATGGCCTCCCCTGTGGTTTTGGCAAAACGCACTTTCTTGTCGCCTTCCATGCGGAAACCAACGCGGGTTGCTTTGCCGTTTTTGTCCAACAAGGCCAAGTTCGACAGATCCATCGGCATGGCCTTGGCCAAACGACCGCCCTGCGAGGCTTGGGTTTGCTTGGTGTGACGGATTGCAACATTCACGCCGTCAACAACCGCTTTGTTCGCCGTTGGATCAACCGAGGCAATCTGCCCCTTGTTGCCACGGTCCTTACCAGCCAGCACGATAACGGTATCGCCCTTTTTCAGCTTAGCAGCCATCAAAGCACCTCCGGAGCCAGCGAGATGATTTTCATAAAGTTCTTAGCGCGCAATTCGCGGACCACTGGCCCAAAGATACGCGTGCCAACGGGTTCACCCTGATTGTTCAGGATAACGGCAGCATTGCGATCAAAACGAATGGCTGTGCCGTCTTCACGGCGAACTTCTTTGGCGGTGCGAACAACAACGGCCTTGCGGACGTCGCCCTTTTTCACACGACCTTTTGGAATTGCTTCCTTGACCGACACCACGATGATGTCGCCCACGGATGCATAGCGGCGGTGTGAACCGCCCAGAACCTTGATGCACTGAACTCGGCGCGCGCCAGAGTTATCAGCAACATCCAGATTGGTCTGCATCTGGATCATTTGGTTTCTCCCGACCTTTGGGGATCATTCCCCAGGGTTTCGTGTTACATTTAAACCGTCGCGCCTATGCGGCGACGACGGTCCAGCGTTTGGTTTTGGAAATCGGGGCGCATTCTTCAATGCGGACCTGATCGCCGGTCTTATAGGTGTTGTTTTCGTCATGCGCGCGATACTTTTTCGACTTACGTACAGTCTTTTGCAGCAGCGGATGCTTGAAACGACGTTCCACGAGAACCGTGATGGTTTGCTCGTTCTTGTCCGAGGTGACGACGCCTTGCAGGATACGTTTGGGCATTGCGTGTTCCTCAGTTCGCGGCCGCTTGCGCGGCCTTTTGGTTCAAAACGGTCAACACACGGGCGGCGTCACGACGAACGGCACGCATACGGGCGGTGTTTTCCAATTGGTTGGTGGCCGCTTGAAAGCGCAGGTTAAACGCCTCTTTTTTCAATGCGGTCAGGGTTTCCCGCAACGCCTCTGGCGTCTGGGTCAGCAAATCCTTGGCGTTCATCCGCCATCTCCTTTTTTCACCAGCAAGCCCCGAGATGGGTAACCCGTGATCTGGTGGGTTCAAAACAATATCAGCGAATCCCCAAAGGGAATCCGCTGGATGGGTTCCTATAGGGGGCTTAGCGCAGGCTGGCAAGTGGGAAGTCGCTGCATTGTGAAATTACCGATAAAACCCGGCCGCATCGACAAAACCAGTGATCAGTCTGGCACGCAAGGCGGATCGGCTGATCCAATCCAGAATTTCTGGCGTCACGTCCCCCAAAAATGTGACCTCGACCAGTCGTGCTGCTTGATGCAGGGCGTGCATTTCTGGCCATGACATTGCGATGTCATGGTGGCCAATCCACGCCTCTGGCCCTGCATAATCAATCACCGCACGCGCCTGCATCAAATCTGGGGCGCAGAAAAATCGATAGCTTAGGACGCCGCGATGTCCCTCGACCTGAACCCGCGCCGCCAGCTTGGTGATCGCCGCCAAAAAGGCCTCTGGCGTCGAAAGGATATCGTAGGTGTTCAAAATCGTTAGGGAAGATTGCATTTTGGCCTTCAGAATGTGCGGGAATTTGGAATTGATACCCTATCCTCGATCCCAGTTTCCACAAACAAAAATCCCCGCCGTTACCAGCGGGGATTCTGTAAGTAGGGTGCGTGATTCACGCACCACTCTCAAGGCCGGTCAAGGTGCGCGTGCACCCTACAGATCAAATTACCAGTCTTCTTTCGCCACGATGCGGGTCAGAACTGGCAGTTTCATCGCGCCCAGACGCAAGGCTTCACGGGCGATCACTTCGGACACGCCGTCGATCTCGAACATGATGCGGCCTGGTTTGACCTTGGCTGCCCAATAGTCTGTCGAACCCTTACCTTTACCCATCCGCACTTCGGTGGGCTTTGACGACACAGGTGTATCTGGGAAAATACGGATCCAGACGCGGCCTTGGCGTTTCATGTGGCGGGTGATCGCGCGGCGGGCCGCTTCGATCTGGCGGGCCGTCACACGTTCAGGTTCCGTCGATTTCAGCGCAAAGCTGCCAAAGTTCAGCGTCGAGCCGCCCTTTGCCTCGCCGTGGATACGGCCTTTGTGCATCTTGCGGAATTTAGTCCGTTTTGGTTGCAACATTGCTCTTCTCCCTTACGCGCGTTCGCGGCGCGGTGCACGTGGGGCGGGGCCCTCTTGTGCTTCGGCCAGACGGCGATCATGTGCTTGTGGATCATGTTCCAGGATTTCGCCCTTAAAGATCCACACTTTGACACCGATGATCCCATAGGGGGTCATCGCTTCGGACAGGGCATAGTCGATGTCTGCACGCAACGTATGCAAAGGCACGCGGCCTTCGCGGTACCATTCGGTCCGTGCAATTTCCGCGCCGCCCAAACGGCCCGATACGTTCACACGAATGCCCAATGCGCCGATCCGCATGGCGTTTTGCACGCCACGTTTCATCGCCCGACGGAACGAAACGCGACGTTCCATTTGCTGTGCAATGGATTCCGCGACCAATTGCGCGTCCAGTTCAGGCTTGCGCACTTCGACGATGTTCAGGTGCAGTTCCGACTTGGTGAACACGGCCAATTTTGCGCGCAGGGTTTCGATATCCGCGCCTTTTTTGCCGATGATGACACCAGGACGTGCGGTATAGATCGTCACGCGGCATTTTTTGTGCGGGCGTTCAATGATCACACGGCTGACGCCAGCCTGCTTGCAATCCTTGTGGATAAACTCGCGCATACGCAAATCTTCCAGCAGCAGATTGCCATAGTCTTTCGATTCAGCGAACCAGCGGCTGTCCCAGGTGCGGTTGACCTGAAGACGCATGCCGATCGGATTTACCTTCTGACCCATTATGCAGTCTCCCCGGTTTGACGCAGCTTGATGGTGATCTCAGAGAATGGCTTCATGATTTTGCCAAAACGGCCACGCGCCCGTGGACGGCCACGCTTCATCACAAGGTTCTTGCCAACCCATGCTTCGGCCACGATCAGGCTGTCAACGTCGAGGTTGTGGTTGTTTTCTGCATTGGCGATGGCCGATTGCAGGCATTTCTTCACGTCGCCCGCGATGCGGCGCTTGGAAAAGGTCAGATCGGCCAAGGCCTTTTCCACCTTTTTGCCGCGGATCAGGCCCGCAACAAGGTTTAGTTTCTGTGGCGAGGTGCGCAACATACGCGCAATCGCCATTGCTTCATTGTCCGCCACGCGACGGGGATTTTTTTCCGTGCTCATGGCTTATTTCCTTTTGGCTTTTTTGTCGGCCGCATGGCCGTAATAGGTGCGGGTAGGCGAATATTCACCGAATTTCTGGCCGATCATTTCTTCGGTCACAGCAACGGGAACGTGCTTTTTGCCGTTATAGACGCCAAAAGTCAGCCCAACGAATTGTGGCAGGATGGTCGAGCGACGCGACCAAATCTTGATCACCTCGTTCTTGCCGCCCTCTTGTGCCTTAGCGGCCTTCTTCAGGACGTAACCGTCAACGAAGGGGCCTTTCCAAATAGAACGTGCCATAGATTAGCGCCCTTTCTTCGCGTTACGCGACCGAACAATCAGACGGTCCGAAGCTTTGCCGACTTTGCGGGTTTTATTACCCTTGGTGCCCTTGCCCCATGGGGTCACAGGGTGACGGCCGCCCGAGGTGCGGCCTTCGCCGCCGCCGTGGGGGTGGTCGATTGGGTTCATAGCAACACCGCGCACCGTTGGGCGAATGCCCTTGTGGCGCATACGGCCTGCTTTACCAAAGTTTTGGTTGCTGTTGTCGGGGTTCGACACAGCGCCAATGGTCGCCATACATTCCTGACGAACCAGACGCAATTCGCCCGAAGACAGGCGGATCTGCGCATAGCCACCATCACGACCCACAAACTGGGCATAGGTGCCAGCAGCGCGCGCCAATTGGCCGCCCTTGCCTGCCTTAAGTTCCACGTTGTGGATGATCGTCCCGATGGGCATACCCGAGAAGGGCATCGCATTGCCAGGTTTCACGTCGGTTTTCGCGCCAGC
Source organism: Cypionkella sp. (assembly GCA_040398785.1). Taxonomy (GTDB): domain Bacteria; phylum Pseudomonadota; class Alphaproteobacteria; order Rhodobacterales; family Rhodobacteraceae; genus Cypionkella. The sequence goes on from JBBATJ010000002.1 coordinate 490,311, forward strand.
GATCACGCTGTCACCAATGGCCAAACGCTGCGGGGCAAGGATATACGAGAGTTCGCCATCCGCATAGCGGATCAGCGCGATGAACGCGGTGCGGTTCGGATCGTATTCAATCCGCTCAACGACCGCTGCAATGTCAAATTTACGACGCTTGAAATCGACGACACGATAAAGACGCTTTGCGCCCCCACCCTTGTGCCACATAGTAACGCGTCCGGTGTTGTTGCGGCCACCCGTCTTAATCAAACCCTCGGTCAAGGATTTAACGGGACGGCCTTTCCACAGCTCCGAACGGTCGATCAGAACCAACCCACGTTGGCCAGGCGTCGTCGGCTTATACGACTTAAGTGCCATGCTTTCTGTCTTCCGTTAGCTAGGGGTCCAATCGGACCCTTGGTTACAGGGCCCCTAAGGTCCCCAAATTTATAGGGCCCCAAAGGTCCCCGATTCGCGGCAAGATCATGGGGCAAGCCCCTGTTTTCAAACCGAATTCAGTAAATGTTCACGGCCCCAAGAAGGCTTGGGGCCGTGACAATCCGTGTGATCTATCAGAGACCCGTCGAGACGTCGATGCTGTTTCCAGCCTCAAGCGTGACATAGGCCTTTTTCTTATCCGAACGCTCGCCCGCGCGGCCACGGAACTTTTTCGCCTTGCCCTTGGTCGTGACGGTGTTCACCGCCTTGACCTTGACACCAAAGATTTCCTCAATGGCTTCTTTGATCTGGGGCTTGGTCGCGTCCATAGACACTTGGAACACAAATGCGTTGTGCTCGGCTGCCATCGTCGCCTTTTCGGTGATGATTGGCTTTTTGATCAGGTCGTAATGTTGGGGTTTCGCGCTCATTTCAGACGAGCCTCCAATGCTTCGACACCTGCTTTGGTGATCACCAAAGTGTCACGCTTCAGGATGTCATAAACGTTTGCGCCCATGGTTGGCAGAACGTCCACGCCCTCAAGGTTGCGTGCAGCCAATGCGAAATTCGCATCAACGCTTGCCCCATCAATGATCAGAACGCGCTTCCAGCCCAATTCAGACACTTGCTTTGCCAGAATGGCGGTCTTGGCTTCGGCCATCGTGGCCGCATCCAAAATCACCAACTCGCCCGCTTTGGCCTTGGCCGACAGGGCATGACGCAGACCCAGCGCACGAAACGCCTTGGTCAGATCATGCGCGTGCGAACGGGGAATTGGACCCTTAACAACGCCACCATGACGGAAGATCGGGGCCTTTTTGGAACCGTGACGTGCGCCGCCGGTGCCTTTTTGCTTGTAGATCTTCTTGGTCGAATAGGACACTTCGGCGCGGGTCAGCACCGAATGGGTGCCAGCCTGCGCGCGGGCACGCTGCCAACGAACCACGCGGTGCAGAACGTCTGCGCGGGGCTCAAGGCCAAACAAGGCCTCATTCAACTCGATGGACCCAGCTTTTCCGCCGTCCAGTTTGATGATGTCAAGTTTCATGCTTCACCCCCTTCGACAGCCACTTCAGGGGCCGCAGCAACGTGGGCGGTGCGAATGCCGGCAGGCAAGGGCAGACCCGCTGGGGCCGCCTTTTTCACAGCGTCCTTAACAGTGACCCAGCCGCCTTTGGATCCGGGAACCGAACCCTTGATCATCAACAGGCCACGCTCGGCATCCGTGCGGATGACTTGCAAGTTCTGGGTGGTGCAGCGTACAGCGCCCATGTGACCCGCCATTTTCTTGCCCTTAAAGACCTTACCAGGATCTTGGCACTGCCCCGTCGAGCCGTGCGAACGGTGCGACACCGACACACCGTGCGACGCACGCAGACCGCCAAAATTGTGACGCTTCATCGCGCCCTGAAAGCCTTTACCAATCGTGGTGCCAGCGATGTCGACAAACTGGCCTTCCAGATAGTGACCTGCGGTGATTTCCGCGCCCACTTCGATCAGATTGGCAGGCGAGACGCGGAATTCCGCGATCTTACGCTTGGGTTCGACATTTGCCTTTGCAAAATGGCCACGCATGGCGGCCGTTGTGCGCTTGGCCTTGGCAAGCCCCGCGCCGAGTTGAACGGCGGTATAGCCATCCTTTTCGACGGTACGCTGTGCCACGACCTGTAAATGATCAAGTTGAAGAACGGTCACAGGAACCTGCGTGCCGTTTTCAAGGAACAACCGGGTCATGCCCAGTTTCTTTGCGATTACGCCAGAGCGCATGTCTATGCCCTCCCTTAAACTTTGATCTCGACATCCACGCCAGCGGCGAGGTCGAGCTTCATCAGCGCATCCACGGTCTGGGGGGTCGGATCTACGATGTCCAAAAGACGCTTGTGCGTGCGGATTTCCCACTGATCGCGCGACTTTTTGTCGATATGCGGGCCACGCAAAACCGTGAACTTCTCGATTTTGTTGGGCAGAGGGATTGGGCCGCGCACTGTGGCGCCGGTGCGTTTGGCGGTGCTGACGATTTCTTGGGTGCTGGCATCCAGAACACGGAAATCGAAGGCTTTGAGCCGAATGCGAATGGTTTGACCTTGCATTTGTTCTTCCTTCTGAACGTAGGCGGAACGGATGTTCGGCCCATAGGTTCACATTGTTAAAATCGAAGATAAAGGCTTCGGCGCACCCAAAGGTGCGCCGTGTGTCCTTATCCACATCAAACCCCCTTGGCTAGGGGATTCGTTTGGTGAGGCGATGATTTTTCACCGCCTTGGTCAGGCGCGCCCCAAGGGGCGCGACCAAAGTTAAGCGATGATTTTGGAAACCACTCCAGCGCCGACGGTGCGGCCGCCTTCGCGGATTGCAAAGCGCAGTTTTTCTTCCATGGCAATCGGCGCAATCAGTTCAACGTTGAACTTCA
>JBBATJ010000003.1:0-123232 GCA_040398785.1 Cypionkella sp.
AATGCCGCATGATTTCGGATATTTTGATGAAGGATTGGGGCATCTATGTGCAACCGATCAACTATCCCACCGTGCCAAAAGGCACAGAACGGCTGCGGATTACGCCAACACCCTATCACTCAGACGCAGATATCGACCACCTCGCCAATGCCTTAGCGTCACTTTGGCGGCAATGCGCGATTTCGCACGCTGTCGCCTAAATTTCTTCTTTTTCCAAATATCCTGCGGGGATAGGGCTTTGCCCGTAAGGGGCCATATAGGCCCCTTGATTTTGGGGCCCCTTGATTTTGGGGCCCCTTAATTTTGGGGCCCCTTCACTTTAAGGACCCTTGTCTCAGTCAAAGAAACCAGCGCCCGCACGGCCCAGCAGATCATCGGCCAAGTCCGCCCCAAGTCGCGCACCATCCGCCTGCGCGCCGCGCAACTCACCTGTGATCACACGACTGCCATCGGGGCGCAAAATCTCGCCGCGCAGCCAGATTTGATCGCCGTCCAGCCGTGCAAGCCCTGCAATTGGTGTCTCGCAGGATCCATCAAGGCGCAACAGAAACGCACGCTCTGCGGCCAGTTCCGCCCCTGTGGGGCCGTGATGAATGGCCGCCAGCATCATTTCGGCACGCGGATCATCCAGACGCCGTTCAACACCAATCGCGCCTTGGGCCACAGCGGGCAGCATTTCGGTGACCTCAATCGGGCCGCGTGCCAGATGCGTCATCCCCAAACGGTTCAGCCCCGCCATGGCCAAAAACGTCGCATGGGCCACGCCATCGGCCAGTTTTTGCATCCGCGTTTGCACATTGCCGCGAAATTCGACCAGTTTCAAATCAGGGCGCCGGTGCGCCAATTGCGCGCGGCGGCGCAAACTGGACGATCCGACAACCGCCCCTTGCGGCAAGGCGGCTATTCCATCAGCCGCAGGCGACAAAAACGCATCGCGCACATCTTGGCGCGGCAGATAGCAGTTTAAAATCAGACCATTGGGTTGAATGGTCGGCATATCCTTCATCGAATGCACCGCGATATCGATCTGGCCTGCAAGCAAGGCCTCTTCGATTTCGCGGGTGAACAGACCCTTGCCGCCGATCTCTTTCAAAGCGCGGTCCAAAATCTGATCGCCCATCACTTTGATGACGCAAATCGCAAAGGCCTCTTCGGGCAGATCAAAGGCCGCCATCAGGCATCGTCGCACCTCATGCGCCTGCCAAAGTGCGAGCGGTGAGCCGCGTGTGCCGATATTGAAAGGTTGGGCGGGTGTGGGCATGGAATATGTCATGGCCTGTTCTAACCAATGGTATTTTACCTTTCAATGATTTGCGCAAAATTTGGCGCGGTTCGGGCATAAAATAATCACTCTCGCGTTTTCACCGATTTGAACTGATGAAAAATCCCATTCCAACTTCGTCGTTAAACTATTGAAAAAAATATAAAAAAAGGTCAAAGATAGATTTCGGCGGAAACAATTTCCTAAGGTCGCGGAATCAAGAATTGACTTTCGAGTCAAATCCTCGTGAACTTGAGATAGGGCTTGGACCCAAATTATTGGACCCCTTGGCATGGACCTTGGGGCCAGCAGGCACGCCCTGCCCCCAACATGGAGAAGCATATGAAACGCAATTTGGTTTTTACCGCGGCACTTTTGGCCTCGACGGCCTTGGCGGGGATCGCCCATGCCAAATCTTTGGCCTATTGTTCCGAAGGCTCGCCCGAGAATTTCTCGCCCTCAATGAACACCACGGGCACCAGTTTGGACGCGGCGCGCCCCGTTTACAACCGTTTGGTGCAGTTCAAACCTGGCAGCACCGAAGTGGAGCCTGCACTGGCCGAGTCGTATACGATTTCCGATGATGGCAAGGTGATTACGTTCAAACTGCGCGCGGGTGTTAAGTTTCACACGGGCGTCAATGGGTTTGTCCCGACGCGCGATCTGACAGCCGAGGATGTGATCTGGTCGTTTGAACGGATGTGGAAGCCCGATCATCCCTATGCCAAGGTTTCGGGCGGTTCCTACGATTATTTCAACGATATGGGGATGCCTGATCTGTTGAAATCTATCACCAAGGGCGATGATGATTTGACTGTGATCTTTACTTTGAATGAACCCAATGCGCCAATCATGGCGAATTTGGCGATGGATTTTGCGACGATCCATTCGGCAGAATATGCCCAGTTCCTGATGGACAAGGGCACGCCCGAAGAATTCGATCAAATCCCCGTTGGCACGGGTTCGTTTGAATTTGTCACCTATCAAAAAGACGCTGTGATCCGTTACAAGGCGTTTGACGGCTGGGCGGGCAAGCCAAAGATTGACGATCTGATTTTTGCAATCACCCCCGATGCGACGGCGCGTTATGCCAAACTCAAGGCCAATGAATGCCAAGTGATGATCGCGCCAAACCCTGCTGATTTGGCCGAGATGAAGACAAATGCCGATATCAACCTGCTGGAAAAGGCGGGTCTAAACATCGGGTATCTGTCGATGAATGCCTCTAAGCCGCCCTTTGACAAGGTCGAGGTGCGTCAGGCGATTGCCATGGCGATTGACCGCGATTCGATTTTGAAAGAGGTCTATCAGGGCGCGGGCCAAAAGGCGAAAAATCCTATTCCGCCAACGATGTGGTCCTATGACGACAGCACGGTGGATTACGAATACAATCCCGAAAAGGCCAAGGAAATGTTGGTTGCGGCTGGTGTCACCGATCTGAAAACCGATCTGTGGTGGATGCCCGTGCAGCGCCCCTATAACCCGAATGCCAAGCGTATGGCGGAAATGATGCAGGCCGATTTGGCCAAAGTGGGCATCACGGCGACACTGGTGTCCTATGAATGGGGCGAATACCGCAAGCGTTTGCAGGCGGGCGAGCATCAGATGGGTCTGTTGGGTTGGACGGGCGACAATGGCGATCCAGACAACTTCTTGTTCTTGGCAGGCTGTGACAAAGACGGCGTGCCCGCAGGCCAGAACATCAGCAAATGGTGTGACCCAAAGTTCAATGAAGACTTGCTTAAGGCGCGCACCCTGACCGATGTCGCGGCGCGGACCGAAATCTATAAAGAAATGCAGAAAATCCACCATGACAATGTGCCATGGCTGAACATCGCGCATTCGACTGTGTTTGAACCCATTCGCAAAGAAGTTTCGGGCTATGAGATCAGCCCCTTCGGCGCGCATGAATTCCAACTGGTGGATGTCGCCGAATAAACGGCAAGCGGCGGGGCAACCCGCCGCCCCTTTTCTATGGGGCTATGATGTTCAGATTTTTTCTGCGTCGGTTGTTGCTGACGCTGCCCACATTCTTTGCCCTAATGTTCGTCACCTTTGTGATGATCCGACTGGTGCCCGGCGATCCGATCGAGGTGCGGCGCGGTGAGCGGGGGATTGATCCGACCCGTTTGGCCGAATTGCGTCACGAAATGGGGCTGGATCAGCCGATCTGGAAACAGTTTTACGATTATGTGATGGCGATTTTGCACGGGGATTTTGGCACATCAACGGTGTCCAAAACCCCGATCTTGCATGAATTTGCGGCTTTGTTCCCAGCGACATTAGAACTGACAATCTGCGCGATGGCTTTTGCGATCATCTTGGGCATTCCCGCGGGGGTATTCGCGGCGTCACGGCGCGGGTCGGCGGTGGATCAGGCGATGATGGGGGCGGCGCTGACGGGCTATTCCATGCCGATTTTTTGGTGGGGGCTGATCCTGATTGTGCTGATGTCGAACACGCTGGGTCTGACACCCGTGTCGGGGCGCATTGATTTGATTAAGTTTTATTATGACACGCCCACGGGGTTTATGCTGATCGACAGTTTGCTATCTGGGCAAAAGGGCGCGTTTTGGGATGCTGTGCATCATTTGATCTTGCCCACGATCGTCCTGGGAACGGTGCCCTTGGCGGTGATTGCGCGGATGACGCGCTCTGCCATGCTGGAGGTTTTAGAGGAAGATTACGTGCGCACGGCACGGGCCAAGGGGTTGTCGCCCCTGCGGGTGACTGGGCTGCACGCGCTGCGCAATGCGCTGATCCCTGTGGTCGCGGTGATTGGATTGCAAATCGGGGGGCTGCTCGCGGGGGCCGTGCTGACAGAGACGATTTTTTCGTGGCCGGGGGTGGGGAAATGGCTGGTGGAATCCATCGGGCGGCGAGATTATCCTGCGCTGCAAGGCGGCATTATGCTGATTTCGATTGTCGTGATTGTGGTCAATCTGCTGGTTGATCTGATCAATGGCTATTTGAACCCAAGGGTGTCACATGGCCAATAGCCGTTATTTTTGGCGCGCCTTCCGCGAAAACCGCGGCGCGGTGGTGGGGTTGGCCATCGTTCTGGCGCTGATTTTCATCGCGATTTTTGCGCCCATGTTGGCGCCGCATGACCCAATTGAACAGTTTCGCGGTTTCACCAAATTGCCGCCGTTTTGGGTCGACGGCCATGATCCGCGTTTCATTTTGGGCACGGATGCGGTGGGCCGCGATATGCTGTCGCGGTTGATGTATGGGGCGCGGGTGTCTTTGTTCATCGGGCTTGCGGTGATGGTGGTGTCGATGGTTGTGGGCATTGCATTGGGCCTGTCGGCTGCGTTTTTCGGCGGGTTGATTGATGTCGCGATCATCCGCGTGATGGATTTGATCCAAGCGATCCCCTCGCTGGTGCTGGCGATCCTGATCATCGCCATCATCGGGCCCACGCTGACCAATACGATCATTGCGGTCACGATTGTGGGCCTGCCGCGCTATGTGCGGCTGCTGCGGGCGTCCGCCCTGTCGGAATTGTCCAAGGATTATGTGACGGCGGCGCGTGTGTCTGGCGTGCGCAAGTTTCGGCTGATGACGGTGACGGTGCTGCCGAATTGTTTGGCGCCTTTGATCGTTCAGGCGGCCTTGGGGATATCTGATGCGATCCTAGAGGCGGCGGGTTTGGGCTTTCTTGGCCTTGGTGCGCAACCGCCAACGCCCGAATGGGGCGCGATGCTGGCCGATACACGCGATCTGATGGTGTCGCATCCTTGGGTTATGGCGTTTCCCGGGATTGCGATTTTGATCACGGTTTTGGCGATTAATATGATGGGGGACGGCCTGCGCGATGCGCTGGATCCGCGCCTAAGGAAAAGCTGACATGGCCCTATTGGAAATCCGCAATCTGAGCGTCGAGTTTAAGACGGGTGCAGGGCCGTTTCGCGCCGTGGATGGTGTGTCGCTGACCATTGACGCGGGCGAGGTTCTGGCGATTGTCGGCGAATCTGGCTCTGGCAAATCGGTCGCGATGTTGGCGGTGATGGGGCTGTTGCCGAAAACCGCGACAGTGACGGCGGATGTTTTGGCCTTTGAGGGGCGCGATTTGCTGGGGATGTCGGCGGCCGATCGCCGCAAGATCATCGGCAAAGATATCACGATGATTTTTCAAGAACCGATGTCATCGCTGAACCCCTGTTTTACTGTGGGATTTCAACTGGCAGAGGCGCTGCGCACCCATACGGATATGGACAAATCCGCGCGCCGCACCCGCGTCATTGAACTGTTAACACTGGTTGGAATCCCGTCCCCCGAACGCCGTCTGCGCGCCTTTCCGCATCAATTGTCTGGGGGCATGAGCCAACGCGTGATGATCGCCATGGCCATTGCGTGCAACCCGAAATTGTTGATCGCGGATGAGCCGACCACGGCGCTGGATGTGACCATTCAGGCGCAAATCCTTGATTTGCTGACGAAATTACAGGCAGAGACGGGAATGGGTCTGGTGTTGATCACCCATTCGATGGGGGTTGTGGCCGAAACCGCCCAGCGGGTGTCAGTGCAGTACGCGGGGCAAAAGGTCGAAGAACAGCCCGTGGCCGCCCTGTTTGACGATCCGCATCATCCCTATACGGCGGCGCTGCTGGCCGCCCTGCCCGAACGCGCGCATGAAAAAACCCTGCCCTCTATCCCCGGCGTCGTGCCCGGAATTTTGGATCGCCCCAAAGGGTGTCTGTTCGCGCCGCGCTGTTCATTTAAAGATGCGCGCTGTGATACCGCGCCGCCGCGTGCGGCCAATGGGGCCTTATGCTTTCGCCCGCTAGATCACGGCAAACCTATAGAGGTGCCCGCATGAGCATTGTTCTAAACGCCACCAATTTGGCCCGTCATTACCGCGTCAAAAACGGTCTTTTTTCGCCGCCGTCGACCCTGCGCGCGGTTGAAGGTGCCAGTTTCAGCCTGACGCGCGGTAAGACCTTGGCGGTGGTGGGCGAGTCTGGATGCGGAAAATCGACCCTTGCGCGGATGGTGACGATGATTGAGCCGCCGACAAGTGGCACCATGGAAATTGCAGGCGATCAGATTGTGGGGGCGGACGCCGCGACCCTGCGCAATCTGCGCCCCAAAGTGCAGATCGTGTTTCAAAACCCCTATGGATCGCTAAATCCGCGCCAAAAGATTGGCCACGCGCTGGAAGAGCCGCTTTTGGTCAACACCCAAATGCCCGCCCCTGCCCGCGCCACTGCCGCGCGCGATATGCTGGCCAGTGTCGGCCTGCGCCCCGAACATTATGACCGCTATCCGCATATGTTTTCGGGCGGCCAACGCCAACGTATCGCCATTGCGCGGGCTTTGATGTTAGACCCCGATATTTTGGTGCTGGACGAGCCTGTCTCGGCCTTGGATATCTCTATTCAAGCGCAGGTGCTGAACCTTTTGGCCGATATTCAGGCGCGGCACAATCTGGCCTATCTGTTCATCAGCCATGATCTGTCGGTGGTGCGTCATATCGCGGATGAGGTGATGGTGATGTATCTGGGGCGGATTGTGGAACAGGGACCGCGCGACGTGATTTTCGCAACCCCCCGCCATCCCTATACGCAGGCCCTTTTGTCGGCAACGCCGAAACCTGACCCTTTGGCGAAACGGGATAGAGTCATCTTGCGGGGGGAACTGCCCTCGCCGTTAAATCCGCCGACGGGGTGCAGTTTTCATCCGCGCTGCCCAATTGCGGTTGATCGGTGCAAGGTTGATCGGCCCAATTTGCGCGCGATTGGTCCTAACCAAGTCTCTTGCCATTTGGCATAAGCGCGGTGACCGCCGCAAATTGCGACAGAAAAATCTGGCCTTTGAACTGCTGCAAAAAATCTGAACTTTGCAGGCGATCCATCACCGGGCCTTTTACTTCGGAAAGATGAAAACCAATGCCCGCAGAGTTTAGGCGATGCGCAATGGACTCCAAACTGTCCAAGCCGCTGCTGTCGATTTCGTTGATCGCAGGACACATCAAGATGACGTGTTTCAGATCGGGCCGCGTGGCGACCGCGTCATAAATCCGATCTTCCAGCACGCGAGCATTGGCGAAATACAGGCTTTCGTCGACGCGGATCGACAAGATGCTGGAATCGGTCAAAACGTCGTGGCGATCCACATTGCGAAAATGCTGGGTTCCCGGCATCAACCCGACGATGGCCATATGCGGGCGCGATGAACGGGCCAAAAATAAGACCAGAGACAAGGTGACGCCTGCGGTGATCCCTGCCTCAACACCGACGAGCAAAACAGTTACGATTGTAAGCAGCATGGCGGCAAAATCGCCCCGCGAATATCGCCATGTGCGCCGAATTGCGCCCAAATCAACCAAGGACAGCACGGCCACGATGATGGTTGCGGCCAAGACCGCTTGGGGCAGCATTTTGAAAAACGGGGTCAGAAACAGCGTAGCAATTAAAATTCCAACGGCGGTAAACACCCCCGCCATTGGCGTTTCTGCCCCAGCATCATAATTCACGACAGACCGCGCAAATCCGCCCGTCACAGGATAGCCGCCCGAGACCGCCGCCGCGATATTGGCCGCACCCAGCGCCAACAACTCTTGGTTGGGAACAATGCGCTGACGGCGCTTGGCCGCCAATGTCTGCGCCACAGACACAGATTCGACAAATCCGACCAAACTGATCAACAGCGCCGGCAAGGCAAGTTGCTGCCAAAGTGCGAAATTTAACGAGGGCACAGCAAATGGCGGCAGGCCCGCAGGAATGTCGCCCACGATCTTGACCCCTTTGTCGACCAATCCCAAACTGACCACCGCCAAAACAGCCGCAAAAATCGCCATGGCAGGGCCTGCTTTTGCGATTAAATCGGCGGGGCGGGGCGCGACCCCCATGCGCTGCAAAATCGGTTTCAGCGATTTACGCACCCAAAATAGAAATCCAATCGCCAAGGTGCCGATTGCCAATGTGATAAAATTAATCATGGAAACGCCGCCCCAAATCCCTGCAACCACCACAGGCAACGTGTCGCCCGAGGATTTGATCCCCAAGATATGTTTCAACTGGCTTGCCGCGATCAACAGACCCGACGCCGAAATAAACCCTGAAATCACAGGGTGACTTAGGAAATTTGCCAAAAAACCCAGACGCAGCGCGGACATTGCAATCAGGATCAGCCCCGATAAAAATGCCAAAGTGATCGCAGCCGTCAGATAATCAGCCGTGCCACTGGCCGCAACTTTACCGACCGCTGCCGCTGTCATAAGCGATACCACCGCCACAGGCCCCACCGCCAGCGCACGGCTGGATCCAAAAACAGCATAGGCGATCAGCGGCAAGATCGAGGCATAAAGCCCCACTTGCGGCGGCAAACCTGCCAGCATGGCATAAGCAAGGCTTTGCGGCACCAGCATCACGGTGACAATCAGCGCCGCGATACCATCACTGAACGCGTCAGATTTTGAATAGGTTTTCACCCATTTCGGAAGGACGTTAAACATCACAAGGCCCCTTTGGGGTTACAATAGGTTGATTGGCACTTTCAGATACCGCTTGCCGTTGTCATCGGCGGGCGGCAGATCGCCTGCGCGCATATTCACCTGTAAGGACGGAATGATCAGACGCGGCATATCCAACGTGGCGTCGCGCGCCTGCCGCATCGCGACGAATTCATCTTCGGTGATGCCATGGCCCACGTGGATGTTATGGGCGATTTGCTCGGCAACGGTGGTCTCCCAGCGTATATCCCGGCCATTGGGACCATAGTCATGGCACATAAACAGGCGCATCTGCGCGGGCAAGCTTAGAACGCGCTGAATCGATTGATACAAAATACGCGCATCCCCCCCCGGAAAATCCGCCCTCGCAGAACCGCCATCGGGCATAAACAACGTATCCCCCACAAAGGTGGCATTGCCGATAACATGGGTCATACACGCGGGCGTATGGCCCGGTGTCGACATAACAAAGGCCGGCATTGTGCCGATAAGATAGCTGTCGCCATCGGCAAACAGATGATCGAATTGGCTGCCGTCGCGGGCAAATTCTGTCCCCTCATTGAACACTTTGCCAAAGGTCTCTTGGATGAGGGTGATGTTGGCACCAATCCCTATTTTTCCGCCCAATTTGCCTTGGATATAGGGCGCGCCCGACAAATGATCGGCGTGAACATGGGTTTCGATGATCCAGTCCAACTGCAGGCCGTTGTCCGTGATGAACGCAATGACAAGATCCGCCGAGGCATGGGTGATCCGCCCCGCCGCATAATCAATATCCATCACGCTATCGATCACTGCGCAGGCCTTGGTATGGGGGTCTTGAACCACATAGGTGACAGTATTTGTGGCAGCATCAAAAAAGGCCGTCACTTTTGGGCTGAACGCCATGTCAATTTGAAGGGGGATCATTTTCTGCTCTGCGCCTGTAAAACATGGGCAATCATCATTCCAAACGCCATAGCCGTCAAAAACAGCGCCGTGGGCCAAGGCGCAAACCCCATTGCGGGAATAGCCCCCCCTGGGCAAAATCCCGAAATGCCCCATCCAATGCCAAACAGGGCAGAGCCGCCGATCAACTTCAGGTCCAGCCCCTTGGCGGTGGGCAGATGAAATTTCAGATCGAACAGCGGCGCAGACCGCGCGCCAAACAACACCCGATAGCCGATAAAGGTGACACTCAACGCCCCGCCCATCACAAAGGCAAGGCTGGGATCCCAAGTGCCAAAAATATCGAAAAAGTTTTGCACTTTGGCAGGATTTCCCATGCCAGAAAGGGCAATCCCAAGACCAAAAACAGCACCGGCGAACAACGCGGAAAGGATCGGTTTCATGTTAAACTCCGTGACGCATCAGGGTGACTGTGACAAAGGTCGCGGTCATAAAAACCAGCGTGGCTGCGATAGAGCGCGGCGACAGGCGCGCAATCCCGCAGACCCCATGTCCCGAGGTGCAGCCGCCGCCATAGCTGACACCTATGCCCACAATCACGCCACCGACCGCCAAGGGCAGACCTGTGACGGGTGCCATCGACACAAACCCCGCGCCCAGCAGTTGCGCGATAAAGGGCGCACCAATCGCACCCCCCAAAAACGCCAGCCGCCAGCGATTGGCCCCATCAAACGGCGCCAAGATGCCGCTGAAAATGCCAGTCATGCCCGCGATGCGCCCATTCAGCGCCATCAGCATCACCGCCGCCAGCCCGATCAAGACCCCGCCCAGCAGCGATGCAATGGGGGTGAACTGTGTGATCATGTGTTTGCTCCTTGGAAAATCTTATTGTTTAGTATTTTCGAATATGCTTAAGTGTCAAGCATGAAAGATACCGATTTTGAGATGCTTGAAGTCAAAGCAAGCGAAGTGGCGTTGTTGTTGGGGGCTATGGCCAATCCCAAACGTCTTGTGGTGCTGTGCAGCCTACTCAGCCAAGAACGCTGTGTTGGGGATTTGGCGGCTGCGGTCAATTTGTCGATCCCTGCCCTGTCACAACATTTGTCAAAACTGCGCGCGATTGGTCTGTTGGACACCCGCCGCGCGGGGCAAATGATTTATTATCGGTTGGCAAGTGATAAGGTGCGGCGGGTTTTGGAAACACTGTATGACGTCTATTGCGCGCCAACGGACCAATAGCGGCCCTGCGACAATCGCGACTATTTTAATTTGGACGGCTGATCTTATCTCTTGGATAACCGAAAATAGACCCCGAGGCACAAATGGATCTGACAGACCCGCTGATTTTGGCACGATTGCAGTTCGCGTTTACCATCAGCTTTCATATCATCTTTCCTGCGTTCTCAATAGGATTGGCCAGCTATCTGGCGGTTTTGAACGGGCTTTATCTGCGAACGGGCAAAGCGGTCTATCTGGATCTTTTCAACTATTGGAAAAAAATCTTTGCCGTGGCCTTTGGTATGGGCGTCGTGTCGGGCATTGTGATGTCCTATCAGTTTGGCACGAATTGGAGTGTGTTTTCCGACAAAACCGGCCCCGTTCTGGGACCATTGATGGGATATGAGGTGCTGTCGGCCTTTTTCCTAGAGGCGGGATTTTTGGGAGTTATGCTGTTTGGCCGCGAACGGGTGGGGCCGCGCTTGCATTTTCTGGCGACATTCATGGTGGCTTTGGGCACGTTTATGTCGGCGTTTTGGATATTATCGGTCAACTCTTGGATGCAGACGCCTGCGGGGTATGGCATCAACGATCAGGGGCAGTTTATCGTGAAAAATTGGCTTGAGGTGATCTTTAATCCGTCCTTTCCGTATCGTTTGGTGCATATGACCTTGGCGGCCTATTTGACGACGGCATTGGTGGTGGGTGGGGTCGCAGGACTGCATCTGCTGCGCGACAAAACCAATGCGGCGGCGCGGGTGATGTTTTCGATGGCGATGTGGATGGCGGCGATTGTGGCGCCCTTGCAGATCGTGGCGGGGGATGCGCATGGGCTGAATACTTTGGAACATCAGCCTGTGAAAATCATGGCGATGGAGGGGCATTACGACAGCCACCCCGATGGCGCGCCGTTGATCCTGTTTGGCATTCCAAACCCTGCGGAAAAGCGTATTGATTATGCGGTGCAAATTCCCAAACTGTCGTCTTTGATCCTGAAACATGATCTGAACGCGCCGATGGCGGGGTTGGACAGCGTGGATGACGCGCTGGAACCCCCTGTGACGATTGTGTTCTACAGCTTTCGGATCATGATTGCCTTGGGCTTTGCGATGTTGGGTCTGGGGGTCTGGAGCCTGATCGCCCGTGCAAAGGGGCGGCTGTTTTCTGCGCCATGGCTGCACCGCGCGGCGATTTTGATGGGGCCGACAGGATTCATTGCGGTGCTTGCGGGCTGGATCACCACCGAGGTGGGCCGTCAGCCATATACGGTTTACGGCCTGCTGACGACGGCCGCGTCGCGGTCCAACATTGATGCCGCCGCCGTTGGCACATCGCTGGTGGCCTTTATCGTCGTCTATTTCGCGCTGTTCGGTTTGGGCACATTCTATATCCTACGCTTGATGAACAAAGCCCCCTACGCGCCCGAAACGGGTCTGGCGGTGGATGAACCCATTCGCGCAAGCGGTCTGTTCCCCGTGCTGTCTGAAAGGAAAGATCATGCTTGATTTGCCAATGATTTGGGCGGCGTTGATCGCCTTTGCGGTTCTGGCCTATGTGGTTTTGGATGGGTTCGATCTGGGCGTGGGCATCCTGTTTCCCTTTGTCAAAGGCGAGGCGGAACGCGACGAGATGATGAATTCGGTCGCCCCCGTTTGGGACGGCAATGAAACATGGCTGGTTTTGGGCGGCGGCGGGTTGTTTGCGGTCTTTCCTCTGGCCTATTCGATCATTATGCCCGCGCTGTATGCGCCCATCATCGTGATGCTGCTGGCCTTGGTGTTTCGTGGCGTGGCGTTTGAATTTCGCTGGAAAACCAAGCGTGGGCAATTTTTGTGGGACTGGGCCTTTGCGGGGGGATCAACGGCGGCGGCGTTCGCCCAAGGGGTGGCCTTGGGTGCGCTGGTGCAGGGGATTCCCGTTGTGGGGCGCGCCTATGCGGGGGGCTGGTGGGATTGGTTGACGCCGTTCAGCCTGCTGACGGGGATGGCCCTTGTGTTTGGCTATGCATTGTTGGGCGCGACATGGCTGATCTTGAAAACCCAAGATCGGGTGCAAGACCATGCCTACCGCTTTGCGGCATGGGCGGGGCCGATCACGATTGCGATGATCGCGATTGTCAGTTTGTGGACACCATTTTTGAACCCAATTTACGGCGCGCGTTGGTTTGGATGGCCGCAAAGCCTGCTGGTGGTGCCTGTGCCATTGTTGGTGCTTTATGCGTCCTATCGGCTGCTGACAGGGCTGCGGGCGCGGCGTGAACTTAGCCCGTTTTTGGCGGCGCAATCCCTGTTTGTCCTTAGTTTTATGGGCCTAGGGATCAGTTTTTATCCCAATATCGTGCCCAACAGTGTGACGATTTGGGCGGCGGCGTCGCCTGATAACAGTCTTAGCTTTCTGTTGGTCGGCGCGGTGGTTTTGATCCCGATCATTTTGGCCTATACCGCCTATTCGTATTGGGTGTTTCGCGGCAAGGTCAAATCCATCAAGGCCTATCACTGATGCGCAAACTTTCAAAACTTGGATGGTTCGCGGCCTATTGGTTGGCCAGTGTGGCGGCGCTGACCTTGGTCGCCACACTGATCCGCTGGGCGATACTTTAGCGTCGGCGCACCGAGTTGCCGCCGTCCAAAATCGCCATGATCAACGCGGCAACCGCCCTGTGCATTTCCATATCGCCCGTTGTGGCCTGCGCGTGCGCGCGCGCCGCATCTTGCAAAATGCCGACAATTTCTGCCTCGGGCAGAATTTTATGATCGTTCATCGCCAGCATCAGGGATTCAAGAATTCCAAGGGCCGCAAGGGCCGAGACATCCGCAGAATTGGGCATTGGGTAAACCTTTGATATTTCAGGGGTCTGGATTGACCCATGGTCAGACAATGACGCAAACAAAACTATGCGTTCTGATATGGATCAATGACACAAGCGGATAAATAACCTATACGTGTGCTGGACAGAACCCAACTGGTCGACACAAAAGGGACGCACATATGAACGCCGTTTTCACCACCTTACCCATTCAAAGCAGTCCCTTCGGGCGGAAATTATCAACCTTTATCAATCTTTCCCCCACCGAAGCAGCTGAAATTGCGGAATTTCACCGCCGCCGCCGCGCCTTTGCGGTGGGGGTGGATATGATCCATCAGGGCCAAACCGATCAAAGCGCTTATGTTTTGGCCTCGGGTTGGGCCTGTTCGTATAAAATATTGCACGATGGCACGCGGCAAATCGTGGATTTTCAGATTCCAGGCGATTTTTTGGGCCTGCGTTCGGTTTTGTTCCGCGTGGCAGATCACAATGTGGAACCCATCACCCCCTTGCAGGCAAGCGAAGTGAAACGGCGCGATTTGTTGGATGCCTTTGCCCGTTCGCCGCGCCTGTCGACGGCGGTCCTGTGGGCCGCGTCGCGCGATGAGGCAATGGTGGTTGAGCATTTGGTCAATCTGGGGCGGCGCAATGCCGCGCAACGCATGGGGCATTTTCTGCTGGAATTGGCCACGCGTTTGCAATTGGTCGGCATGGCCACGCGGGCGGGTTACGCCTGTCCTTTGTCGCAATATTTGCTGGCCGATGCCTTGGGCCTAAGTGCGGTCCACGTCAACCGCGTGTTGCGCGAATTGCGCGAAGAGGGTCTGATGACCTTTCAAAAGGGCCGCGTGGTGTTTGACGATTATGATGGATTGATCGAATTTTGTTCTTTTGATCGCAGCTATCTGGATCAAGAGGGCGTGATTTTGGCCTAGGATCGGCTCTCCACAAAATGTGGAGAGCCGATAATATTAGGCCAAAGCGCGGCTTGCCGCGTCCAAACACTTAATACAACCTGCATCGTCTTTTGCAGCCTGCGCCTTTTCGGCGGCCTGATAATGCGTCAGGGCGCTGGCCTTTTTTGGACCAGCGGGCACTTTGTCCCAAGCGGCTTTGACAGATTTCATTTTATCTTCTGTGGATGTGGTTAGTGTCATGATATTTCCTTTCGGCAACCAGACCCTGGATTTCGTGTTCTGCCCCCAAACGTGGGGATTTGAGCGCAGCGTTTCGGGAGGATCCAAGGCCTGGCGCAACTATGATGCACGGGAATTCGTGCCTCATAACCTAGTTTGCGCCTGACTTGCGCTGTCTGTGCTGATGCAGGTTTGAACCTATGACAAGGTGTCATTCTTGGGCGGTTCGTCGCTTATGGACAGACTGCGGTTCACTTCCAGACCAAGCGACGTGATCCGCGAGCCCGCCCGTCCCTCTAGAATTGCGCGCGCGTCTTCCAGACGGCCCACCCCTGCCATGGCCCCGCCCGCACGGACAAAATCACACGCCGAGGCCACTTTTGGCGCCATAGACCCCGCCTGAAACAACAGCTTTTCAATCACATCTGGTGTAGTATGACTGATAGCCCGCTGTGCAGGCCCCCCCCAATCGGTAAAAATCGCCGCGACATCGGTCAGCATCAACAAAGCATCCGCCTGTAATGCCGTAGCCAACAGCGCCGCCGTGCGGTCTTTGTCAATCACCGCCTCAACTCCGTCCATGCCACCATCAGCGCGGCGCATGACGGGAATGCCGCCCCCGCCCGAACAGATCACGCAAATGCCTGCATCGACCAGCAGACGAATGGCGCGCAAACCCAGAATGGATTTCGGCAAGGGCGATGGAACAATGCGTCGCATTCCGCCATCGCCCACATCGATCATCGGCCAATTGTGCAGTTGCAACACCTTTTGGGCCTGTTCGGCCGTGTAGATAGGTCCGATGGGTTTTGAGGGATTGGCAAAGGCGGGATCGTTCGCATCCACCTCGACACGGGTCAAGAGCGTAGCACATTCCGCGCCTAGGGGCAGGGCATTCATCAGCTCTTGCTCAATCAAATAGCCAATCATGCCTTCGGTTTCTGCCCCCAAAACATCCAAGGGCCAAACGGACGTCGCATCATATGCCGCCGCTTGCAGCGCCAACAGGCCGATTTGGGGGCCGTTGCCATGTGCGACGATAATTTCATGGTCGCGGGCCAGGTCCGCGATGGATCGCGCGGCAATGCGCACATTGGTATGTTGCGCCGCCGCCGAAATCGGCTGATCGCGCCGCAACAGCGCATTACCGCCCAAGGCCACGACAACCCGCATCAGCCCCCCAATGTGGCGACAAGCACCGCCTTTATGGTGTGCAAACGATTTTCCGCCTGATCGAACACAACTGAGGCGGCGCTTTCAAAGACGATGTCGCTGACCTCCATACAGTCAATGCCAAAGCGGGCTTGGATCGTTTTGCCGACGTCGGTATCGATGTTGTGAAAAGCGGGCAGGCAATGCAGGAATTTTGTGTGCGGATTGCCTGTGGCCGCCATAAGCGCCGTATCCACGCGGTAAGGTATTAAAAGGGCAATGCGTTCGGCCCAAACGCTGTCTGCCTCGCCCATCGACACCCAAACATCGGTATAGATGAAATCGCAGTCTTTGACCGCTGTCAGATCGGCGGTGACAGTGATTTTGCCGCCCGTATCCGCCGCAATTCCCCGCGCTGATGCCACCAAATCAGGATCGGGCCACAGGCTGGGCGGCGCGCATAGGCGGATGTCCATGCCAATCTTGGCCGCACCAATCATCAAAGATGCCGCCATATTGCCGCTGGCGTCGCCGATAAAGCAAAAGCTGATATCGGACAGATGGCGATGGGTATATTCGCGCATGGTCAACAAATCAGCCAATACTTGGGTCGGATGAAAATTATCCGTCAGTCCGTTAAACACGGGCACGCGCGAAAACTGTGCTAGAATTTCCGCATTCGCTTGACCAAAGCCGCGATATTCAATGCCGTCAAACATACGACCCAGCACGCGCGCGGTGTCTTTCATGCTTTCTTTATGGCCGATATGGCTGCCCGTGGGGCCAATATAGGTCACGTGCGCGCCTTGGTCATGGGCGGCCACCTCGAACCCAGACCGCGTGCGGGTGCTGTCTTTTTCAAAGATAAGGGCAATGTTTTTGCCGCGCAGGCGTGGTTGTTCTGTGCCTGCCTGTTTTGCGGATTTTAATTGGGCCGCCAAGACCAAAAGAAACCTGATCTGGGCAGGGGTGAAATCCAATAGGGTCAGAAAACTGCGGCCAATCAGATTAAGGGGCATGGGAAAGCTTTCACAAAGGATCGCGGATGAGGGGGCAGGACATACAATGCGATCCGCCGCGCCCACGGCCCAATTCCGATCCGGGTATGGTAATCACCTCGACGCCCGCTTTGCGCAGCAAGGTGTTGGAATGGGTGTTGCGATCATAGCCGATCACCACACCAGGGCTGACGCATAGCAGATTGTTGGCATCGTCCCATTGTTCGCGCTGGGATTCATAGGCGTCGCCGCCTGTGGGGATGGCACGCAGGGATTTTAGGTTCAGGGCGTTGGCGACAACGTCCAGAAAAGGTTTGGTTTCAGTTTCAACCAAGATCCCGCCGTGATCGTCCGACCGCAGGCTATAGGTCTGGATCGCATCAGTCACGTCGGCAAAAACTGTCACCAAATCGCGGTCGCAAAAGGTAAACACTGTGTCCAGATGCATGGCAGACCTTGCACGTGGAAATTGACAGGCGATGACGCGGTCCACCGCGCCGCCCGCAAACAAGGCGCGGGCCAATTGGCCGACGGCTTGGGGGGTGGTGCGTTCGCCCATGCCGATCAAAACGGCGCGGTTGCCGATGGGCATGACATCGCCGCCCTCCAGCGTGGCGGCCCCGTGGTCTTGCAGCGGATCGCCCCAAATGACGGGGGCCTGATCCGCAAATTCAGGATGAAATCGATAGACGGCGGCGGCGTTCAATGTCTCCCACCGACGGGCGGGCCAGAACATGGGGTTCAGCGTAACACCGCCGTAAATCCAACAGGTTGTGTCGCGCGTAAAGATTTGATTGGGCAAGGGTTGGATCAGAAAATCTTGGGGGGCCAGCATCGGTGCCAAAACCCCCGCCGCTGGAATAGGCAATTCAGCGCGGCTGAGGCCCCCGATCAGAATATCAACCACCCGATCAGACGGCATTTCCGCCATCGCGGCGCGCAGATCAGCGGCCAAGCCGACACCCACTGTGTCATCGGTAATGCGCGCATTCAAAACCCAAGTGCGCGCAATCAAATCATCCATCGTCTGGCACAGCAGGTCGCGAAAAATCATCACCTCAACCCCCGCATCCTCAAGCGCATTCACAAAGGTCATATGATCAATCCGCGCCTGTTTGACCCAAAGAACATCATCAAACAGCAGCGCGCTGCAATTTGCGGGGGTTAACCGCTGAAGTTCCAGATGTGGGGAATGAACCAGCACGCGGCGCAGTTGCCCCGCCTCAGAGTGAACACCATAGGTCATTTTCATATCCAACTTGCAATGATCAAGGCACCCAACACGATGATCGTTAGGGCCAACAACAGCGGCCATAAAAACATCAGCCAGTGTTGATAGGGCACGCGGCCGATGGCCAGCCCGCCCATGACCACGGCCGAGGTGGGGGTAATCAGATTGACCCAGCCGCTTGCGGTGGCAAAGGCGGTAACAACCAGATTGCGCGGCACATCTGCAAAATCGGCAACGGGGGCAAGGATCGGCATGGATAGAACCGCAAGCCCCGATGTCGAGGGCACAAAGAACGACATTCCAACCTCCACCAGATAGACCATGCTGACAAAGGCGGCTTTGGGCAGGTTGGATACAGCGACTTCAGCGCTGTGTAAGATGGTATCGGTGATTTGGCCCGCGTCCATCACAACCACAATTCCGCGGGCCAAGCCGATAATCAGCGCGACACCCAACAGATCCCGCGCGCCGTTTAGAAACGCCTCGACCAAGCGCGCCTCACCCAAGCGACCAATAAGGCCGATCAAAATCGCCATGACCAAAAACAGCGCGGACATCTGCGCCATCCACCAGCCCCCCATCGACACGCCCCAGATCATCACCCCAAAGGTCGCAGCAAAGAACAGCAGCACGATTTTGTGCAGACCCGTGAACCCCAGATCAGGCTGATCCGCCCCAAAATGCAGATCATTCGCCGCCTTTTGGTCGTGGACAATCGATTTGCTGGGGTCTTTTTTGACCCGTGCCGCATAGCGCATCACAAAGGCCACGCTGACCGCCCATGTCAGCGCCAAAATGACAAGGCGCAACGGCAGACCATCTGCAAAACTAATCCCCGCCGCGTCGGATGCAATCACTGTGGAAAAGGCATTGATGCTGGACCCCAGCACCCCAATGCCTGCGCCCAGTAAGATCACCGACACGCCGACAACGGCATCATATCCCGCCGCAATCATCACAGGGATCAAAAGGCCGTAAAAGGCCAAGGTTTCCTCGGCCATCCCGTATGTTGTCCCCCCAAGCGCGAACAATCCCATCAGGATCGGGATCATCCACATCTCGCGCCCTTTCAGGCGCATCATCGCACGGCGAATACCTGCATCAATTGCCCCCGTGGCCGTGACAACGCCAATAAAGCCGCCGATGATCAACACAAACAACGACACGTCAACAGCATTGGCCGCATAGGTGTCGGGGTCATAAAACCCCCGGATCGGCGCAAGCGCGATATCGACCAGCCCTTGCGGATTGCCCTTTGTGGGGGCATAACTGCCCGCAACGGGCACATCCTTGCCCAAAGTCTCAGAGGCAACGCGGCTGTATTGACCACTGGGAACGACCCAAGTCAGGGCGGCGACCGCGACGATCAACAAAAACAGAATCGTAAAGGCATTCGGGAAATGCCATTGCTTCGCCGATCCAAGGTTATTTGCCATTTGGGATCAATTCGTGGGCGTAATGATGATTTCAACACGTCGATTTTGGGCGCGACCCGTGGCCGTGTTGTTCGACGCAATCGGCTCTTCAAACCCATGGCCGCCATAGGTGACGCGGAAGGATTGCACCCCATAACCGATGAGAATGCGCGACACCGAAAGCGCGCGATCAAGGCTGAGGTTTTGGTTAAAGGCCATGGTGCCGACATTATCTGTGTGTCCAATGATTTGGACGGATGAATTGGGATGTAGAACCAAGTTCTGCGCCACATGGCGTAGTGCGGGGCGAAAGGCGCTGTTGACAGTGGCCGACCCGGTGGGAAATGTGACATCTTCGGGCAAAATCACGCGCAAATATGTGCCGTTATTTGTGATCTGCGCACCCGTGCCGGCCAGACCTTGGTTCAACTCGCGCTCTTGTGCGGCCATATTGGCACCAATACTGCCGCCTACCGCCGCCCCAATCGCACCCCCAATCACGGTGCCGCGCACATTGCCGCCAATGGCATGGCCCAAGACCGCCCCCGCAACACCGCCCATTAAGGCCCCTGCGGCGGGCTGATTGGGCTGGCCGTTGGTGCAGCCTGCAACGCCAATCAATACCGTCAAAATCCCAGCCCTTATCTGCATGATATCCCCCTGATGGCCGATGTGGCCTCTGAAGACAGATTGGGCGACAAGGCGCGGCTTTGCCCTGATTTGGATCAGCAGCAGGATTTTAAAATTCTGAAAAAACCAAAAGGCAGGATTTTAGGGGCATATCATGAGACAAGGGTTATCCGAGACAGAGGCGGCAACGCGATTGGCCAAGGACGGGCCAAACGCCCTAAGTAAACCAAAACGGCGCAGCCCGTTTCGATTGATCTTGGATGTGATGCAAGAGCCGATGTTGGCCCTTTTGCTGGGGGGAGGCGTGATTTATCTGATCCTTGGCAACCGCACCGAAGCGTTGGTTTTGTTGGCCTTTGCGTGCCTTTCGATTGGCATCACATTTGCCCAAGAGGCCCGCTCTGAACACGTTTTGGCGGCCTTGCGCGATTTGACCAACCCGCAGGCCTATGTCATTCGCGCCGGGATTCGGCGCAAAATAGATGCCGCGCAACTGGTAATTGGCGATGTGATTGCCCTGTCTGAAGGGGACCGAGTGCCTGCCGATGCCACATTGATCGGGCGGGTTACAGTGGACGAATCGTTGCTGACGGGAGAGGCGGTGCCCCTGCGCAAAAGTTTCGACGCAACCACGGCAGAAAATACAAAAATCTATGCAGGCACTTTGATTGTTGCAGGCGACAGTTTGGCCACTGTGACCGCCACAGGTCCGCGCAGCCAAATCGGGCAAATTGGGACATCCTGGTCGCTGCTTGAAACCGAAACCCCACATTTGCAAAGCCAGTTGCAGCGGTTGGTATTTTGGTTTGCATTGGCGGGTGGCGCGGTCAGTGTGGCAGTGGTTCTGATGGATGGATTATTGCGTGGCGGCGATTGGTTGGCGGCGCTTCTTGCGGGGATATCTGTGGGCATGGCGATGCTGCCCGAAGAATTCCCAATGGTTTTGACTGTGTTTATGGCGATGGGGGCGTGGCGTATCTCACGGGTCAACGTGCTGACCCGGCGCGCGGCGGCAATTGAATCCTTGGGCGCGGCCTCGGTTCTTTGCACGGATAAGACAGGCACTTTGACGCAAAACCAAATGACAATCATCAGTTTGCAACCGCTGGGGGGGCAGGTTTATGGCCCGACAAACATGACGCCTGATCTGATCGAATTGGCGCAATCTGGCACTCGCGCCTGTCAGATTGCGCCGTTTGATCCGATGGAAAAGGCGTTTCATGCGCAGTCGCCGTTGGGCGCGGGCACGCTGATCCGCAGCTATCCTTTCACGCCAAGTCTGTTTGCAATGACCCAAGTTTGGCAACAAGGCACGCAGATGACCGCCTATGCCAAAGGCGCGCCAGAGGCGATTGCAACCCTGTGCGGCCTGTCCGTAGACAGCGCCAGTATTGAGGTGATGGCAAAACAGGGGCAACGGGTTTTGGCAATTGCCGTGGCCCCCGTGGGCGATCTACCTGACGATCAAACGGGATTCAAATTTCGGTATTTGGGGCTGATCGGCTTGGTCGATCCCTTGCGCGCGACAGTGCCTGATGCTGTCGCGCGCTGTTTGTCGGCGGGGATACGGGTGATCATGATGACGGGCGATCATCCTGTAACCGCGCTTGCTATTGCGCAGGCGGCTGGCCTTATCGCAAATCAGGCGATCACAGGCGAGATGCTGTCCCAAATGAAAGATGCGGCCTTGCAAAAAGCACTGGCTGGGGCCAACGTTTTCGCCCGCATTACCCCCGCACAAAAACTGCGTATCGTCCAAGCGTTAAAATCAATGGGGGCGATTGTGGCGATGACGGGGGATGGGGTGAATGATGCGCCATCGCTTAAGGCGGCGCAGATCGGAATTGCCATGGGCAAACGCGGCACAGACGTCGCCCGCGAAGCCGCCGACATTGTTCTGCTGCAAGATGATTTTGCCGCAATCGTGACGACGATCGCGCTGGGACGGCGGATTTACGACAATCTGCGTAAGGCAATGCGCTTTATTTTGGCGGTGCACGTGCCGATTGCGGGTCTGGCCTTGTTGCCCCTGATCTTGGGCGCGCCTCTTTTGTTTGGCCCGATCCATATCGCCTTTATTGAGATGATCATCGACCCCGTTTGCGCCTTGGTGTTCGAGGCAGAGGAGGACGAGGCAGGGCTGATGACTCGCCCCCCCCGTGCCATCGACGCGCCCTTGTTTTCAACGGCAACGATTTTGTGGAGCATGGCCCAAGGGATCATTGCCTTGGGCGCGGTGGTTGCCCTGTATCTGACGGCGCAGGGATTGCCGACAGATCAAACCCGCGTCTTGGTCTTTGTGGCGCTGGTTTTGGTGATCTTTGTGCTGGTCTTGGTCAACCGCCGGCGCAGTCCTTCGCTGATCGGGGCATTGTCTAAACATAACCAAGCCCTTGGCATCATCACGCTGATCATCACGGCCTTGATGGGCGCCGTCATCGCATTTCCTCCCTTGCGCGGCCTGTTTGGGTTCGAATTGCCAAACGCGGTTTGGTGGACAGGCCCGCCCTTGGTCGCGGCGGCTGTCATGATGTCACTAGAAGGGATTAAGGCCGTGCAGTTGAGACAGGTTTGATCTGCATCAGCCCAAGCAAGGCACCGCGCGTTTACACTGAACCAAAGTGAAAGGTGCGTGATGTTTTTGTTTGTGTTGGATCTTGCGGGGGCCATGGCGCTTTGTCTGGCTGGATTTGGGATTTATGTGATCACGATGCGCGCGTTATTTGCCCCGCCCAAGCGGGACAGACAGCCCGAGATCAGCACCTTTGCCGCGAATGCCAAAACGACCATGTCTTATGCGCCCAAAAACAACATTGAACCGCTGAAATCGGGTGTGGCGGTTTTGGCCCTTGGGTCGGATGCATTTGCCGCACGCATGGTTCTGGCGCAACAGGCGACTGTATCTATTGACGCACAATATTACATTTGGGACGACGGCGTTACGGGACGCCTGCTGTTGGGCGCGCTGTTTCAGGCCGCAAACCGCGGGGTTTTGGTGCGGCTTCTGATCGATGATAACGGCATTTTGGGGCTGGATCAGGCGCTTGCCGCGCTGGATGCACATCCGCTGATCGAAGTGCGCATTTTCAACCCCTTTGTGCTGCGCCGCGCCCGGATTCTGAACCTAAGTTTCGACTTTTTTCGATTGAACCGTCGGATGCATAACAAATCCTAGACAGTGGATGGTGCGATCAGCATTCTGGGCGGGCGCAACATTGGCGATATCTATTTTGAAACGGATATGCGGCTGAATTACATAGATTTAGATGTTATGGTGACGGGGATTGCGGCGACAGATGTCAGCGCCGATTTCGCCCGTTACTGGGCTTGCCCCTTTGCGCATCCTTTGGCGGGGATCATCAGCGCCCTGCCCGATTGCGCCGCGCAGTTTCACAGACGCCTACAGGCGGTGCGGGAAACGCCGCTGGGCCAAAGGGCCGCAAAACAAATTGCCGCCTTTGACCTGACGTCGGTGGCACTGACTTGGGTTCATTGTCAAATTTTCAGCGATGATCCCGCCAAAATCTTGGACAAGGACCGCAGTCGGGATCGGTTGATCCAGCGGTTGCTCAGCGCGATCGGCCCGCCATCGATCAGCGTTGATCTGATTTCGGCCTATTTCATCCCAGGCGCGGCGGCGGTGCAACGTTTGGCAGAATACACCGCGCGCGGGGTGCGAGTGCGCACCTTGACCAACGCGCTAGAATCGACCGATGTGGCTGTGGTGCATGGCGGTTATGCCCCCTATCGTCGTGCTATGATCGCGTCTGGTGTTGAGGTTTATGAACTGCGCCGCGACGGGGCTGCAAAGCGGCGGTTCAAGGATTTCGATCTGTTCGATCTGTCCAAGGCGGCCTTGCACGCCAAAGGTTTTGCGATCGACCGCAAGCGGGTCTTTATCGGATCGCTGAATTTCGACCCCCGTTCGCGGTTGTTGAACACGGAAATGGGCGTTTTGATCGACAGCCCCCAGATTGCGGGCGAGATATCAGATTGGTTGGATGATATTCTGCCACGCTTTGCCTATCGTTTGACGCTGACGCGCCAAAATGGGGTGATCTGGACGGGGCAAGATGCGACAGGGGCGGCCACGGTTTTTCAAGTAGAGCCGAACACAACGCTTCCCTTGCGTTTGATCGTAGCTGCCGTGCGCGTCTTGCCGTTGCAGTGGCTGCTGTGACAATGCGGGATTTATCTGTGGCCTCTTACAATATCCACAAAGGCGTGGGCGGGGATTTGCGGCGCGATTTGGACCGCACGACCGCGGTGATTGCGGAACTTGGCGCTGATATTTTGGCCCTGCAAGAGGCAGATACACGCTTTGGCACCCCAAAGGGGTTGTTGGATTTGGAAAGTATTCGGCGCGATTTGGGGCTGATTGCGGTGCCATTGGCACAAAACGGGGCGGCGCATGGCTGGCATGGCAATCTGCTATTGATCAAAAATGCGTTGATCCAAGACATCCATCCCTTAACCTTACCAGGATTTGAACCGCGCGGCGCGATGGTTACAGATGTGCAAATTGCCGGTCAGTCCCTGCGAATAATCAATACGCATTTTGGGCTGTTGCCACGGTCACGCGCGGCCCAAGCGCGGGCAATTATTGACAAAATCGCCACTTTGCAGGATCGACCTATGCTTTTACTGGGGGATTTAAACGAATGGCGCGGCAGTGCGGCCATGCTGAAAACCTTGGGAGAGCGGTTTCAGATCGCGCCCCCAAAGGCCAGTTTTCCCGCCCGATATCCTATGCTGCCCTTTGATCGAATCTTGATTGGCGCATCTGGCGGTCTTAGTGAAATTTTCACCCATGATACCGACCTTGCGCGGCGTGCGTCCGATCATTTGCCGATCAAGGCTTGGTTAACGCTTTAGCCCGTGACGCGCCCATCAGCGACGATAATTTGGCGCGCACAGGTGGCAGCGATTTTCTCGTCATGGGTCGATATCAAAAATGTCGTTCCTGCATCGCGGTTGATCTCGGCGATCAAAGCCATAACTTGGATGGCCGAGGCCCGATCCAGATTTCCAGTCGGCTCATCCGCAAGAACCAACTCGGGCCCATTCATCAGGGCGCGTGCCACGGCGACCCGCTGTTTTTGTCCACCCGACAGGTTTGCACAAGGGAAATGAATGCGGTCGGCCAGCCCCATGCGGGCCAAAAGTTCCGCCCCCCGCGCCCGCGCCACTGCCGTTTCGCGTCCTTGACGAATGGCGGTGGGAAAGATCACATTTTCCAGCGCGGTGAAATCGGGCAAAAGGTTGTGGAATTGAAACACAAAGCCGATGTGGCGATTGCGAAATTCCGTCAGTTCCGGGTCAGAAGCCGCAATCAGATCAACGCCAAGCATCCGATAGGCCCCCGATGTCGGCTGCATCAAGGTGCCCAATATGGTCAAAAGGGTGCTTTTGCCCGACCCAGACGGCCCCAGCAGCGCGGCCATTTCCCCCCGCCCCAACGCCAGATCAAGATCGCGCAACACTTGGGTGCACGCGTCGCCTGCGCCAAAATCCTTGTTTAGATGGCGCACAGACAGCAAATTCATTGTCCGATGGCCGTGACAGGGTCGACACGGGCAGCCGACCGCGCGGGCAAAATCGACGCAAGGATCGCCCCCAGCACTGTCAATGCAATCGCCAATCCATAGGAACCTTGGGTGATGTCGATTGGCAATGTTCCGGCATGAAAATGATCCCGTGACGGAAAAGGCAGCAGGGCCAGATAACCCAACACCGCCCCCAACACCGCACCCATCACACCGACCAGCGCCCCTTGCATGACAAAAACCGCAACAACAAATCGACGCGATGCGCCCATGGCGCGCATGATCCCAATTTCGGGGCGACGTCGATAGGTCGACAACAGCAAGGACGAAGCGACACCAATAATGATCGAAATCATCGCAAAGCTTTTCAGAAAATATCCCGTTTGTGCTTGCGCTTTAAGCGCCTCTAGCAACTGCGCACCGTCTTCGGTCCATGATTTTGCCGGCAGTCCTGTCAAGGCTTTGATCCGCGCGGTGACAGCATCAGCGGTATAAAGATCGAATAACTTTATCTCAATTTGACTGACCCCTTGGGGAATGGCAAACAAGGTGCGCGCCGTGGTCAGACTGACATAAGCCATGCGCCGATCTGGCCCGCCAGATCCGATTTGATAAATCCCCGTCAAGGTCAGGGCGGCGTCTGTGCCATTCGCAGATTGAATTTGCAACGTTTGCCCCAAAGTCAGTCCCAAATCTGTCGCCAAAGCCTGCCCCAACAGCACCGCACCCGATCGCAGTCGCGCAGACCCTATGATCATATATTTGTCCAAATTCAGGATCGCCGATTCCCGACCCGGTTCCAGCCCAACGACGGAAATCTGCGCACTATACGTGCCGCGCCGCACAATCCCCGCGCCGGAAATCTGGGGCGATGTGGCCTTGACCTGGGGCATTGCGGCAATCATCGGCAAAAAATTCAACGCGTCATTCAAGTTGGTCTTTTGATTGCTGGGGGCCGTCACCAAAAGGGTCGTCCCCGTTGCAGGCCCTAGCAACGCAGGATCAACAGCCGTGGCGGCAATCGTGATGTGCGATATATCCCCCGCCGTGCGCTGCATGATATATTCCGCCAAGCCCCCAATCAGTGCCGACATAAAGATAAAGATGAACACGCCCAAGGCCACCCCTACCGCCAAAAGCGCCGTCTGCGCCTTGGACGCGGTCAAATAGCGGCGGGCGATCTTAAGCGCATACAGCATCAGTTGACCGCCTGCCCATCAACCAGACCCGTCGCATCGATGATAACCTGATCCCCGACCAAAAGCCCATCGGTTACAATCAACCGCGCGGCGGGCCAGTCGATGACCGTGACGGGCGTCAACTTTGCGTGTTTTGCCACCCGCAAAAACACTGCATCCCCCCGCAGAGCAGCGCGCGGCACCGTCACGGCACTGCGCGCCTCGACAACAATATTGGCGGTGACGGTCATGCCCACGGGCGCCGATTGGGGGGTCGAAAAGGCGATTGTCACCGCCCGCCCGCCCGTGGCTGTGTCAATTCTGGGTGAGGCAAAGCTGACATGGCCCGCCAATACAACGCGACTGCCGACCAATTGCAGATTAACCGCTTGGCCTCGCATAATTTGCGCGCCATACGCCTCATCTACATTGGTCTCAACTGTCAAAACCGACAGATCGGCCAAAGTGAACAGCGGCGTCGATGTGTCGGCCAATTGACCCAGTTGCACGCTGCGCAAGACAATCGTGCCTGCCATAGGGGCCGTGACATCATAGCGCGACAATTGAATAACCGATTGATCCCAAAGCGCAGTCAGGCGCGCCACCTCTTGATTGGCGCCATCAAGATTGGATTGGGCATCTTGCAAAACCGCCCGCGAGACGACCGCCCCAAGCGCTTTGTAGCGCTGATAACTGGCGTCGGCCTGTGCGGCAAGCGTTCGGCCATGTTGCAATCCCGACAGGGCCTGTTGCACAATCGTATGTTGTTGGCTGTCATCAATCTGCGCCAGAGTTGCGCCCTTGGCCACCAAATCGCCCTCGCCCGCCTGCAAGGCCAAAATAAGACCGCTTACTGTGGCGCGAATTTGAACCTGATCTTTGGCAGCTATTTTGCCATTGACCGCCAAGACCCGCGTTACGGGACCAAGGCTGGCGGTTTCGACCAAAACAGATGCAATCGACTTGGCCTGAACCCGCACATAGATTGCACCGCCGACCACGAAAGCTAGGACGGCAACCACCCCCCAAACAAACGGACGTTTGTACAATGCGACGAATTTGGGGGTGATTGCGGGCAGAAAATTGGGCATGGGACCGCCTTGTGACTGTTCTTGCCCCAGCCTTAGATGGCGACACATCCGGCTGTGCTGATCCAAAGCAACTCGCTAAATCTTTTCCGCTGACCCGTGTTAGTGCGCCGCCACGCGCTGCCTGCGATACTGAACCATCCCCAAGGGGC
Source organism: Cypionkella sp. (assembly GCA_040398785.1). Taxonomy (GTDB): domain Bacteria; phylum Pseudomonadota; class Alphaproteobacteria; order Rhodobacterales; family Rhodobacteraceae; genus Cypionkella. Next base: position 28,156 of record JBBATJ010000003.1, read on the forward strand.
AACAGCAAAGGATGCAGATCATGGCGATTGAAAATTCAATTTTGAAAACCGCAACGGCGGATTATGAGGCGGTGATTGCCGAAATGACTGCCATGCGCGCGGATGTCAGCAAATTGGCGCATCATGTGCAAACCTTGGCCAGCACGCGCGGCCATGCCATGACAAAAGATGTGACGGATGCCATGACAGAGGCCGCAAAATACATTGGCCAAAAGGGTCATGATGCCGATCAAAGCGTTGAAGGCGCTGTGGCGGCAAACCCGTATATTGCCCTAGGATTGGCGGCCGGCATGGGGGTTTTATTGGGCGCACTGACGCGGCGCTAACGATACAGGGGCGCGCTTTGACCAATGCAGTCGCAGTCTTGAAACAATTCGTTCAAAAACAGGGACGCAAGGGCGCTTTTGCCCTTGTTTCTGGTGCGGCGATCGGCATTTTTGCGTTGCTTGGTCTGGGGCTGATCCTTGCCGCCCTGTTGATGGCCCTTGCAACCTTGATCGGTGTGATTTGGGCAAGTTTCGCATTGGGGATCGGTTTTTTGGCCCTGGCGCTGATAATCATCGGCAAAAAACCGCGTCCAGCGCCAAAACCAGAGCCACAACTTGGGGAAATCATTTTTACTTTGGGTTTTTTAGCCGCACGCGTTTTACTGCGCCCGCGGTCTTAGGCGGTGGCCCATCATGACCACTGCCGCAAAGACCAACTCTGTTTCCAGCCCAGCCAGTTCGCTCATTTGTGAAAATCATCCCGACGTTTGGCGCGCCGCCCTGCCCGTTTTGGACAAAGCCGGTCATAAATATGATCGCGGCCATGCCTTGATCTGGGGCGGGTATCCTATGACGGGCGCGGCGCGGTTGGCGGGACGCGCCGCATTGCGGATCGGCGCGGGCGTTGTGACATTGGCCGTCCCAGACATCGCCCTGCCGATTTATGCCACCAGTCTGACCAGTGTCATTGTTAAACCCATAGCGGGAATCACGGAATTGACACGGGCGTTGATGGATAAAACCTTGTCCGCCCTAATGATTGGCCCGGGGGCGGGCGTGACGACAGACACAAAACGGCGCGTTCTGATCTTGCTGGGACGAAATTTGCCGACAGTTTTGGACGCAGACGCGCTCGGTGTTTTTCAAGACAATTCCGCTGGTCTGAACGCGGCCTTGCACGCCAACTGCGTTTTAACCCCGCACGAGGGGGAATTTTCCCGCTTGTTTCGCACAACCGGCCCAAAGTTGGACAAATGTCTGACAGCGGCGAAAGAGTGCGGCGCGGTTGTGGTGCTCAAAGGGTCAAACACCGTCATCGCGGCACCAGATGGACGTGCTGTGATCAACTCAAACGGCCCGCCATGGTTGGCAACGGCGGGATCTGGCGATGTCTTATCTGGGATGATTACGGGTCTTTTGGCCCAAGGGATGGACCCGTTTTTCGCCGCCGCAAGCGCCGTATGGCTGCATGGTGCGGCGGCGCAATCCTTTGGTCTTGGTCTTATTTCAGAAGATTTGCCTGATCTTTTGCCAAAAGTGCTGCAAAGGATCAGCCCCCTAAATTAGAACCACGCCACCGCGGCAAAAGCATCGGTTAATCCAGTCAACGAACCGCCAAAACCAATGTCTTTCTTGCCATTGGCAAGGGAAAACTGAACCGAGAGTTTGGTTCCCGCCGCCAAAGATGCAGCAAAGGTCGCATCCACGCCCACCGCGAACAAACAGCCGCTTTTGATACAGGTCTTTGGCGCAAGTGCCACAGGCTCTGCCGTATCGATCTGAACTGTCACGGGGCTTTGCAAATCCAACCCCAGTGGCAACAAAAGCGACATTTGTGGGCTGCTGCCCTCGACAGGCTCAACAAACTGAATTTGGGCGATTTTGTGTTTGTCTGCGCCTGCCACGATGGTTTGCACCAAGGCGCATTTTGTCGCATTTTGCGTCACAGCCGAACATTGAAACACCCAATTCCCAAAGGCGGTTCCCGCCTTTATTTGGCTGGTTTCTGCCATAGCGGATCCGATTTGAAAGGCCGCTAAAAACAACGAAATAATAATACTGCGCATGGTGGATCCTATGATGAATGGCGGCCAAGGATTGGCCGCCATTTTAAAGCTTGTGAAAAGGAATCAGAACCGGAAGCTGATCGTGCCGCCAATTTTGCCACCCGTCACACCGCCCGCACCCAGCAGCGTTTCTGCGCCAAAGTTGAACTGTGCCGAACCGACTGTGCCTGCGGTATAGCCAATGCTGACCTTGGTGGCCGAGGCATTTGGAATGGTCGCATCCACCGAACCCGTATCGCCGATCAATCCTACATCTACCGAGGTGCCGCCGCTATAGCTGCGGGTCATTTGGCTGACGCCAAGACTGAGAACACCGCGCGCCAAGGTTTTTTCCATGGTCAGGCCAAACTCGCCCTGCGCCACGCCAAAGGCACTGGCATCCACAGTCGCCCCATCAACGCCGTCTTCGGTGTAACCGGTCGTTGCATGATTGGCATAGCTGACCATTGCCGTTGGCAAAAGCGCCATATCAGACCCCACCGCAAAGCGGCCCGTCATGTCCAATTGCACCGCCAAATACGTGTCAGAATTGGTAGACGCCATTTCGGCAATCCCATCTGTTGCCAAGTTGTCGTTGACAAAGCGGGTGTTGTCAAAGTTCACCGAACCCGCTGTCACACCGCCCGTAAGTGTGACGTTGCCCATGCTGCTGGCCAGTGACGCGCCGGCAAATGCGCCATTGCTGGTGCTTTCAGATGCGGTGGCCCATTGGCCCGCAACCGACGTCGCCCCCATCGCCGTGCCTGCCACCAAGCCCAAAGACAAACCGCCGTCTGTCTGTTTGGTGCCGCCGACTGTCAGCGCGGTTGTCGTCACCGACTGATCCATCGCCGTATCGTTGCCCGCAGAGTTTAGCCGCGACGATGACGCATTGACGAACGGTTTGAACCCGCCTGCATCCGCCGGGCCGCTGGTGACTTGGGCAGGAACTGCTGTGGCTGCCGAGGTTCTGGCCATCAGATCGCCCATGCCTGCCATGGCCGAATCCGCACCCTGTTGACGGCCCGCCGCGATGGAAGAAGCGTCAAAGGTCGCATATTCGGGCGCAACACCATCCAGATTGCGGGTGAACACCGCGATCGTATCCACAACATTATTGGCGGTATTGGCCCCGTTCAACGTATCGCTGTCTTGCAACGTCCAATGCACCGACATTCCTTGGTCGCCCTGAACATCGACTGCGGCCCGATCCACAATCATCATGCCTTCAATAAAGCCGCCCGTGCTAAGGAAGGCGGAACCACCCGCCTCGCCGCTGTCCAATTGGAAGGCCACATCGTTCGAAGCAATCATACCGGTATTTTCAAAATAACCTTCAAACGATCCCGCATAGACGCCCGTCGCTTCGCTGTCAGAGCTGTTGCTGCTGTCCACACGGATCGTGCCGCTGTTCACGATAGATCCGCTTGTCGCAACGTTGCGGCCGAAAATGCCCCCAGCAAAGCCATAGGACGATGTCGCATCGGCGGATACAATGATAATACCGCTGTTCGCAATCGTCCCAGACACGTTATCTACGTCGATACCAAAGGCTACGGCGCTGGTCTCGCCAGTTGTAGATGCGCTTACTGTGATTTCGCCTGTGTTGGTAATCGTGCCGCTGACAGTCGAAGTCGTTTTGATCCCGTAAGCATAGGCATAGCTGTCGCCCGTAGGCGCGGCTGTCACAACGATCTTGCCGCTGTTGCTGATTTCACCTGCAATCCCATTGCTGCCAACTTGAATACCATAAGCAAATGCGCTGTCCGACCCTGTGCTGGACACCGTGATTAGACCTTGGTTGTCAATTTTGCCGTCAGCTTGGATTTCACCCGCAAAGATGCCATAGGCCGCGTTATAATAGCTGGAGCTGTCAAACGCCACGTCGATCGTGCCCGTGTTGGTGACAGTGCCATCATGGATCGCATTGTCAATCCAAATCCCCGCCGCAGTGTAATCTGATGTTCCTTCGGACGTGCCGCGCACTTTGATCAGGCCCGCGTTGTTGATCTCGCCGCCGCCAAACAGATCGACCGAATAGATACCATAGGCCAACACATCGGTTTCCGACTCGGTGCCCGTATCAGAAGCCGACACGTCAATCGTGCCTGCGTTGGTCACGATCCCACTGATCGAATATGAATAGATACCATAGGCCGTTACGGAATTAGACTCGCCACCCGTGGCCGAGACAGTGATCACACCCGTTGCAGTGTTGGTCAACGTGCCTTGCATTTCGCCTTGGACTTCGACGCCATAGGCCACAGCGCCTGATATGCCATCAGCGTTGACGGTGATCGTCCCCGAGTTAACGACAGAGCCTGTATATTTATCGTTTTCAACGACATTTCCGCTGACATAAATGCCATAGGCCGTTGCATCAGAGCCGTCGTTAACTTCGGTGGTCGCAACCTTTACAGAAATGGTTCCCGCATTGCTAACCGTGCCGTAAACATCACTGTCCACACCAATACCATAAGAGTCAGGTGAGGAGCTGCCCGATGAGATATTCACATTGATCACACCTGTCGCCGCATTGGTCACAGACCCGAACAGATCGTTGCCAACATAAATTCCATAGCTGGTGACCGAGTCTGAAAAACCGTGATTTTCAATTGTGATCGCGCCTTGGTTCAGGATAGATGCGCCATCCGCCACGTCACCATTTACGTAGATACCATTGGCCGATCCTGACCCAAACCCAGGACGCGCCATGACATTGATCACGCCCGTTGCCGTGTTTGTGATCGATCCCGTCAGATCGCCGGCAACAAAAATGCCATAGGCAGAAGCGTCATCGGTATTTTGAACGGTTTTGACGCTGACATCCAGCAGGCCCGAGTTCGTGATCGCGCCATTCACATCGCCGCCGACATAGATTCCCGCCGCCGAACCGCCATAGGCGTCAGTCATCACCGCGTCCACCATAATATCGCCGGTGTTGGAAATGTTACCATCCAGATCGTTGCTGACATAGATGCCGTAAGCATAGGCATAAGACGACAATTGCTGTGCTGACACGTCGATCAGGCCTTGGTTGCTGATTGAACCCGCCTCGGTCACGCTATTGACAGAGACGCCATAGGCGGAGGCGTTATCCGTAGAAGCATTCGCAACAACACTGATGGTGCCCGTGTTCAGAATTGTCCCGCTGAGATCCCCAGCGTCAATACCAAGGGCAAACGCGCGGCTTTCGGTGCCCTGATTTGCTGTGACCGTGATGACGCCGCCGTTGGAAATCGTGCCCGACACATCGTTTACGCTGATACCATAGGCCGTCGCACTTTCACTGGCGCCATGTGCCAAAACGCTGATGCTGCGCGTGTTGTCGATCAGACCAGCCATATCGCCCGTTTCAATACCATAGGCGATGCCGTAATATTCTTATTCCGCATCCGCCGTCACCGAAATCGAACCCGCGTTGGTGATCGAACCCGTATCAGTCACGTCACCCGACAGGTAAATGCCCTCGGCCGTCGCAGTATAATTGCCGCTATGTGCCAGAACCGAAATCACGCCACTGGCGGTGTTGGTGAACGCACCCGCCAAATCGCCAGAATCAAACCCCAAATAAATACCATAGGCAGAGGCAGCATCCGAATCCGACCGTGCCGTCGCCGAAATCGTGCCCGAGTTGGTGATCGATCCCGTATCCGTCACAGAGCCGGTTACATACAAACCATAGGCAAGGGCGGTGCTGTAACTGGTCGACATCGTCGCCGAAATCGTGCCCGCGTTCAGGATGCTGCCCGACACATCGCCATCGATCCAAACGCCCGTTGCAGATGGATCTGTGCTGTCATTGGAAATCAAATCCAATGAAATTTCACCATTGTTGACCATGCTGCCTGCCAGACCATTATAAATGGTCAAACCCACAACAGCACCAGTGTCGATCCCCGAAGTATAGGCGATATTGCCCTCGATCACGCCATTATTGATAAAAGTGCTGGCGTAATCAGAGCCAGTATCAACGGCCACCAAATCAAGATTATAATTCACGCTGTCTAAAATATTCACATGGCCCGACACAGTGATATCTTCGTCAACTGTAATAAGTTGCGTTACATTGGTGCCCGTGATCACGGTTTGACCCACAGCACCCGTCGCCATTAAAGCCACCACCGAAACCGATGCCAAAGCGGGCGCAAGGCTCGCAACGCAGCCCTTCCATTTCACCATCCGACCACCACAGATAAGGTTCATCATCGTTTTCATCATTCGACTCCGTAAAATAGGGGACAGGGCGCAAAACCCACGAAATTAACCATGTTCACGGCTGGGTGAAATTGTGGAAAACTCAAAATCTGCAAAAGCATATAAAATTCTATTGAAATAACAATTTATATGCTAAAGCATACAGAAATATACTGAAAATCTGAGATTTAATTTTATGATTGTGTGAAACCCACGGCAAAACCCCAAGTAAAAAAATACTTACGCGCGTCATTATATACGAAAGATCATTAGGTGCCCTTCAGCGCTTGCCGATATGGGGTGGAGGAAGCCACGGATTTTTCCGTGATTGCAAATTTTAATTGTCCTAGGATTGATCATGAACACCCCCGCCAAGGTTCAACTGACACTGCCAGAGGCCATTGCACGGATGCGCCGCGCGCTTGATCAAAACAATCTGCCAGTTGCTGAAAAAATGGGGCGCTCGATTGTTCAGTCTGTTCCAGAAAACGCAGAAACCCTGCATCTGTTGGGGATAACGCTGCAACGCATGGGGCAACTGACAAACGCAATTGAGATGCTGAAAAAAGCCGCAAAATTTGCAGCGCACAACGGCGCGATTTTCGCTAATTTATGTGAAATGCAGCGCATGAATGGTGATCTTGCCTCGGCTGTTTCCACGGGCAAAACTGCCGTTAAAATCGCGCCGAACTATGCAATTTCGCATTGCAACCTGGGCATGGCCCTGCTGGATATGGAAAATTACGACGGATCTTTGGCGGCACTGCAACGCGCGATTGAAATAAATCCAAACTTTGCCACAGCCCATAATAATATTGGGACAGCATTGCGCAAAAAGCTGGATTTTGCCGGTGCTGAAAAAAGCTATCGCACCGCTTTGCAGCATGACCCCGATGAGGCAAACGCGCATAATAATTTGATTTCGTTGTTGTTGGAAACCGACCAATCGCAATTAGCAATCGATCTGGCAAAGCAAAGGCTGACAAAGACACCAAATGACACCGAACTGTATCGTTCAATTGGACGCGGCTATTTGCAACTGGAAAATTTAGATGACGCTGAACGCAGTTTTCGTGCAGCGCTGGCCCTAAAACCAGATCACGCAGAATCAATGCTGGGCTTAGCAGAGGTGTTTCAGAAAAAAAACCACCCCGCACTGGCGTTTTCTGAGTCTGAAAAAGCGGCCTTAATCGACCCGACATCCGCCTATGCTTATCAACAAATGGGACATTGTCAGGCGGATTTAGGAAATGTTCCCAAGGCATTCGAATATTTGGAAAAATCCTTGTCGTTAGATGCGAATTTTGTGCCTGCTTTGTTATCGCGTGGGTATTTGCACATGGAAAACGGCGATATGGATTTGGCCAATCTAGATTTCGCGCGGGTGGCAGAGATTAAGCCAGACTCGGTCGAGTATTTGTTTTCCAGCGTGCGTATGGAAAAAATTAAACAAGGCGATCCGCGCATCACACATTTGGAACGTCTTGCCGCAGAATCAACCCAGTTTCGCCCGTCCAAAGCGATCGCGGTTCATTATGCGCTGGCAAAATGCTATGAAGACATTGCGTCTTTTGATAAGGCGTTCACCCAATTCCAGTTCGGAGCAAAGGTAAAACGATCAACCCTAAACTATGATGCAAAATCTCATGATGAAAAGATTGATGCGATCATTCAACTTTTCGACATTAATCTGATCAACAATCTGCGCCAATCCGCGGATATGTCGACACAGCCCATTTTTGTGTTGGGAATGCCACGTTCTGGCACAACTCTTACGGAATCAATTATTGCAAGCCATCCTCTTGTTTATGGGGCGGGTGAGTTAAATCATTTGCAACGCCTCTTTCGCACGGAAACAGTGCAGAATATTGACCAAATGCGCAGCTTTCTGAATGGTCAACCGACAGCGATTTCGCAGCATATCGCAAAATACGTTGCCCAGTTGGATGCTCACTCGCCGGGCATGATGCGCATTACGGACAAAATGCCGTCGAACTTTCTTTTATTAGGTCTGATAAACGCCCTTTTGCCGAATTCAAAGATCATTCACGTAGCGCGTGATGCTGTCGATACTTGCGTATCCTGCTTTACCCGCCTGTTTGAACGCAGCCAATATCACAGCTATGATTTGCAAGAGTTGGGACAGTATTACAACGGCTATGCCCGCCTGATGCGACATTGGCAATCAGTCCTTCCAACAAACAGTTTTCATACCATTTCTTATGAAGCACTGGTCAATGATCCTGAAACCGAAGCCCGCGCATTGATTGCATATTGTGGTTTGACTTGGGATGACGCGTGTCTATCGTTTCACACCGCTAAACGCCGCGTGCGCACCGCCAGCGTCACCCAAGTTCGAAATCCGATGTATTCGACGTCAGTTGCGAAATGGAAACAGTATGAAAAACATCTTGCACCATTATTGCAAACGTTGAACCTGTCGTAAACCGCTATAATACCTCAAATAATCTGGTCCATATGTGCGCAATTTACCGGTTCTTATCCACATGACAGCGAGACGCCAATTAAGGTAATATTTGACAAGACCGCAAAAGGTTTAAACCCAGAAATAGAGGCGCAGATAATCGACCAAGCGGCGGCTTAAAACCCAGACCAAGGGTGCATTGCCCGTTTGGATCCGAACAACGCCGGTCATTCTCGGTAACCACCAATCCGCCGATTGTTCTGACCCGCGCATTCGGACAGGAAAGACGTTTTGGGCGTCTTGTTGACGCACAAAGGGGATCGCGTGATCCACCATCATATCGAATTGAACATCAGGGTCCGCCAATAATGTCAGGCGCGCATCTGCCCCAGAAGAGACCAAATTCAGGTCACGTTCTGACACGGCTGCCTCGACATAAAGACCATTGATCTGCGCGATGGTCACAAGCATATCACCGCGACTGATTGCTTGACCCAGTTTTTTAGCAGGCTCGCCGTCGACAATCACGCCTTGGATTGGCGAGATCACCTGTGCGGCGGCAATTCTTGCGTCAAGCACGACAAGTTGGGTCTTAATCTCATTGGCGCGGGATTTTGCAATCTGCATTTCGGGCAACTTGGCCACGGCGCGGTTAATTTCGGCATCACGGTTCGCTTGGGCAAGTTCGGCAAGCCGCGTCTCACGCTCTAGGTTCAGCTCATCCGTTGCCATGGCCAACAGGGGTTGGCCCACCTCAACCTTATCGCCAAGACCCACGGCGCTGGATTTGATAAAGCCGCTAAAGGGGGCACCGACAAAGGCCACGGATTCGGTTTTCAACACCGCCGTCGCCGAAATGGAATAGGGCACAGGCAACAACATCAAAAGCAAAAGCGCAGAAACAGTGCCGCCCAACAACCAACGGCCTGGCAAGGTTTTCACCTGCATCCATTTTGGCGCTGATCGCGTCAACTCTGCCCAAAGGCGCAGGGGCAAGATTTGCAATCCCGCAGATTTATCAGCCAGCACCCGCGCCACCATGTCAACGATCAAGCGCAAGGCCCATTGTTCGGCCTCGGTAAAGGGATGCGCGCTGCGCGTCAGTGCCACCGCCCCCCATTCGATGATCTCGCCATCATCGGCAAAATCTAGCATCGGCAAAGTGATGACATTGCCGGGGCGCGCCAGATCGAAAAATCGCGCTGCGGCATGGGCGCTGACCCGCTGATCCCCGTCTATTTGGGCAGAAAACAGAACCTCACTTTGCTGGGTAAGCGACTCTTGGGCCATTTCCTCGACCATCGCGGCCAAGGTTGATCTTTGTTGCGGCAGATCACCATGACTGACCGCAACCAGTCGCTGCCCAAAAGAGCGTTTCCATGTTAGATAGACTTGCTCGCAGGCGAACATCTCGGACAGACGATTAACGACAGCGGTTGCGGCCGCATAAAAATTCTTTGAATCCAGAAGGTTGCCAAACATTGTCAAGGTTTGTGCCAAACGCAAGGCATCACGCGCCGCAAGGCGACCTTCGCGCGCGCGTTGATACAGCGCTGGCACGGCGGCAAGACTGGCAACGCGATGCACCCGCGCTTGCACGCGTGCCTGATCGGCAAAGCGCAACACCATCGCCACTTCGCGCCCAGGATCGGCTTGGGGAAGCATTGCGATGATCAAGCCTGTGGCAATTGCCACCCCTTCGCCGCGCGCCAATTGAACCTCCCCGAGTTTACCGGAGGGTGATTTGTTCATTTATCAAGCGACCATATCAAGTGTGTTCAGGTTTGCATAGAACGCCTCCTCTGCTTCTGCTGGTGGGATGTAGCCGATAGGGCCGAGAAGGCGGCGATTGTTGTACCAATCGACCCATTTAAGGGTTTCCCATTCGACGTCGCCCATAGATTTCCACGGGCCGATCTGAATGATGACCTCAGTTTTGAACAGGCCGATGATGCATTCTGCCAAGGCATTATCGTAGGCGTCACCGACGGTTCCGACCGAGAGATCGATCTCCGCCTCGGCCAAGCGTTCGGTGTATTTGATCGATAAGTATTGGGAACCGCGGTCCGAATGGTGAACCAAGCTCTTGTTATCTGGAGTTTTTTTTGCCAGAGTGCTTGTTCCAGTGCGTCGAGAGCGAACTGGGTCTTCATCGAAGTCGAGGCACGCCAGCCCACGATCCGCCGTGCAAAGACGTCGATGACAAAAGCCACATAGACTGTTCCAGACCAAGTTTGCACAAAGGTAAAATCTGAAACCCACAGTTTGTTTGGACGATCAGCCATGAACAAGCGGTTCACCTTATCATCTGGGCAGGGCTGAGATGTATCAGGCTGGGTCGTGATGACCTTTTTACCCCGAAGCACGCCCTTCAGGCCCAATCGGCGCATCAACCGTTCCACAGTGCACCGCGCGACGTCCTCATCATCTCTGAGCAGAACATGCCAGATCCTCCGTGCGCCATAGAGCTTGCGGTTGTCTTTCCAGGCAGCATCGATATTGGTGCACAGAGCCGCATCAGATTTTGCCCGTGCCGATGCACGATCAGGATCACGCGCGATGGTGCGCCGCTCATAATAGGTGGACTGGGCAATTTGCAGCATTTTGTACATCGGCTCGACCCCGAACTGACCCCTATGTTCTTCAATGAAATCAGTCACTTGCGGAACGGGCGGTCGAGCCGCTACAGGCAGCGCTGAAACGGTGCCGCGCTGCATTTCGCACCTGAGCAAAATACGCCTTCTTCAGGATCTCATTGGCCTGACGCAGTTCACGGTTCTCACGTTCGAGTTCCTTGATCCGCGCCCTGTCGGCCGTCGTCTGACCTAGCCGTTCGCCACCATCACGCTGGGCTTGCCGGGCCCAAACGCGAAGGCTGTCCGGCGAACACCCCAATTTACCTACAATCGCTGTCAGCGCCGCAGCTTCGCTTTGATACTCATCGCGGTGTTCCATCAAAAGCCGCACCGCGCGTTCGCGGAACTCCGGTGAATACGGCTTCGAGGTCTTCTTCTTTTGTACATGTTCAATAATTGGCAATTCTCCGAGAGTTTTGTCCTCCGGTAAAGACGGGGCGGTTCACTTAGGGGCGACAGCACTGCCCTGCGCCTTTGCCTTGAGCGTCTGGCACCGCATCGTAGGGATGCGCCTGTTTCATTTGCGTTGCCGCAGATGTCGACCGCCAGTGACGCCGTAGCGGCGTCTGGGGCTACCCTACAGGCGGTCTGCGAGGGTCACCTGACCCCGAATGAGGCCGTGCAGATTATGGGCCTAATTGACAGCTTCCGCCGCACATTGGAGATTACGGAGCTAGAGGCGAGGGTGGCAGCGTTGGAGGGGCGGTAACAGGTCAGATAGCATCTGGGGTTAGTCTCAGGAATGCTTTTGGAGACTAAAGACCTTCAGCACGCATTGGCGTCCTTAGTCACTTAGAACGCTTTGCTGGCGAGGCACGAGCAATGTCACATAGGCCACCGTAAAGAGCCAATGCAACGACTTGGACCAAAAAATTCTGAATTACTCTAAACCGCTTTCAAGCGTCATACCCAACCCGCTAATAGTTTCGCTTTTGGTATCGAGGGTAAGTTAGGGGGTAATCTACAAAATAATCTAAATTATCTAATAATTTCAAAGGGTACTGGCGGAGCGAGAGGGATTCGAACCCTCGAGACGGTTCCCCGCCTACACACTTTCCAGGCGTGCGCCTTCGACCACTCGGCCACCGCTCCGTTGGGGGTGTTTAGCCGTAATGATGGGCGGGGTGCAAGGGGAAAACTTGCGGCATTTGGGGACTGGGGGGTGACATTCCCGTTCAGATTGTCTTAACCTTGTTCTTGGAAAATAATCTCATCCAAGCGCGAGGTTGAAAGGACAGATTTTGGCCCAGACCAGACCAGACCAGACCAGACCAGACCAGACCACCACTAACCGCCCCGCAAAACAAGCTGTTTTATGGCGACAATCTGGATGTCTTGCGCCGCAAGGTCGCGGATAATTCGGTCGATTTGTGCTATATCGACCCGCCGTTCAATTCCAAACGCAATTATTTCCAGATTTACAACAACCAAGGATCCGAGGATCGCGCACAGGCGCAGGCCTTTGTCGATATATGGGAATAGGGGGATGAGGCGCAGGCGGGGCTGGATTGGATTTGCGATATAGATCGGCTGCATACGGGCAAATTGACCGAACAATCGGTGGATTTGATAAAAGGGCTGGAGAAGGTTTTAAAAAAGGGCGCGCTGCTGGCCTATTTGGTGCATATGACGCTGCGAATTGTAGAGATTCACAGGGTCTTAAAACCAACGGGCAGTTTTTACCTGCATTGCGACCCGACAGCGAGCCATTATTTGAAATTGGAGCTGGATGCGGTGTTTTGTGGGCAGGGCGGGGATTATAAAAACGAAGTTTCTTGGAAAAGAACCTCCAGCCATAGCGACGCAGTTGGATATGGAAGAATTCGTGATGTTATATTCTTCTACACAAAGTCTCTGACAGCGACATGGAATGATCTATACCAACCATATAATGCTGATTATGTGGAACAGTATTACCGATATAAAGACCCTGATGGGCGGCGTTGGATGTCAGATAACCTTAGCGCCGCAGGGCTAGCAGGAGGAGGCTATACTTATGAATGGAATGGTCATAATAAATATTGGCGCTGCCCAGTAGAAACCATGCAGCGCCTTCACGATGCAGGCGACATTTATTATACGAAGAATGGAATAGCACGGCGTAAGCGCTATTTGGACGAGGCCAAAGGGATTCCAGCACAGGACTCTTGGGATGATATTCAAGCCCTGCGCTCGTGGCATCAAGAGAAACTCGGCTATCCCACCCAAAAACCCGAGGCCCTGTTAGAGCGTATCATAAAAGCCAGTTCCAACGAAGGCGATGTAATCCTTGATGCCTATTGCGGATGTGGCACCACGGTGGCGGTGGCGCGAGGCTTAATCGGACATGGATTGGGATTGATATTACCTTTCAGTCCATCTCGTTGATCCTGAAACGTCTGGCGGATAAATATCAAGGCGATTATCCCGCGATTGAGGCCAATATCCACCTTGACGGCGTGCCGCGCGATATTGAATCCGCCCGCGCCTTGGCGCACCGCAAAGATGATAAAACCCGCAAGGAATTTGAAAAATGGGCGGTGTTGACTTATTCCAACAACCAAGCGCGGATCAATGATAAAAAGGGCGCGGATGGGGGAATTGATGGTATCGCCTATTTCCTATTGGACAAGGACACCAATGGCAAAGCGGTGTTTCAGGTGAAATCGGGCGGGGCCAATCGCGGCGATATGGCGAAATTAAACTCGGATCGGCAAAAGGAAAAGGCGGAATTCGGGATTCTCATGACAATGGACGATCCAACCAAACCCATGCGCGATGAGGTGGCCCATGCGGGCAAGTTTCAGCACCCTTTGTTGAACCGCGAAGATGACCGTTTGCAAATCGTGACTGTCGCCGACATTCTAGCGGGCAAAAGATTGGATTTGCCGATGGCGCGCAAAGATACCGTAAAATCCGCCAAGGCCGAGCCAGAGGATCAACCCAGATTGATTTGATCGTCCAAATGCAAATAAACGCGGCGGTTCTGGCGGCCCTTTTTCTCAATCTTGCCGATTTGAACTGTGCCGATTTCGGCGGTGCGCGCGACATGGGTGCCGCCGCAGGGTTGCAGATCAACTTGGGTCTCGCCTGCGCCGATCCTGACCAGACGCACCCTGCCCTGCCCCATTGGCGGGCGGACTGACATGGTTTTGATCAGACCCGGGTTCGCGTCCAATTCGGCATCCGTAATCCAAGTCTCGGTTACAGGCAAATCCCGCGCGATCATCAGATTCAGCGCAAGGTTGAGTGCGCCAATATCGGGGGGCGCATCGGGCATATCGAAATCCAGACGCCCCCGACCAACAGCAATCTGACCGCCGGTTACCGGCATTGGGATCACCACAGACAAAAGATGCAGCGCCGTGTGCATCCGCATAAGCCCATGACGGCGCGGCCAATCCAGATGCTGCATGACTTGCGCGCCGATCGGGGGTGGCGGTGTCAATTCAGCCGGAACCAAAGCAATCGCCCCGTCCTGTTTCACGGCCGTCGCGATGGCCAACTGCCCGTCCTGCCACATCAAATGCCCCGCATCGCCGGGTTGCCCGCCTGATGTCGCGTAGAACACCGTTTGGTCCAAAACAATGCCGCCCTCTGCGGTATGGCCGATCACACTGGCGGGGGCTTCGCGCAGATAGGCGTCATCGCGAAACAACAGTTTGGTAATCATCTCGGTCATGGCAAAGGTCCTTTTGGGGCCAAAACGGTTTCGCGCGCGGTTGCGTCAGCAAGGGAATAGGCAATGCCTGCCTCGGCAAAACGGGCAACGATTTGGTGATTAATCTCGGATCTGACCTGAACTTGGGCGTTCACATCGCGCAAAATCACACGAATCTCATAATTCTGCGTCTCTGGCCCAAATCCTGCCAACGCAACAATGGGCGGCGGCGTCATAACGGTCAGGGGCTGTGCCTCGGCAATCTCGCGCAGGATTTTCTCGACCAAGCGGCTGTCGGTACCGTGGCGCACCGTCACGGGCACAGTGATGCGCCCCGACAGGTTAAACCGCGTCCAATTGGTCACGCGCCCCGCCACAAGGTCGGTATTGGGCACAATCACATCGGATCGATCAAAGGTCTGGATCCGCGTCGATCGCACAGAAATCGATTTCACGATCCCCGACGTCGTGCCAACCTCGATCCAATCGCCCTCGGAGACGGGGCGCTCGATCAGCAGGATAATTCCAGAGACAAAGTTTGACACAATATTTTGCAAGCCAAACCCGATACCCACCGACAAGGCCCCCGCCACGATGGCAAGGCCCGACAGATCAATGCCTGCCGTATCAATCGCAATCAGCGCGGCAAGGAAAATGCCGACATAGCCCACCCCAGACACTGTTGCAGTCTGCGCGCCATGATCAAGACCTGTGCGCGGCAAAATCGTGCTGCGCAGGGCACCTTGCAACACACGGGTCAGCCCATATCCGATGGCAAAAACCACTGCAAACAGCAGAAAATCGGTGGGCGAAATGCGCGTGGCCCCCAGTTGAAACCCTTCGCGAAACCGCGTCCAAAGTTCGGTCAAATCGGCAATACGCGCGCCCCAGATCAGCGCAAATATTGGCATCGACACCACCACAACGGCAAAATTGGCCAAAACAGGGATCAGCGTGTCATTGGCCTCGCCATGGGTGCGGGTGATCATCGCATAGATATCGCCCACCAGATGCTGCACGATCAGCAAAACCGCAATCAACCCAAGACTAAGCACCGCAGGATAAACCAGCGCACTGGCCCCAGCCACATAACCAACACCGCCAATGACGGGGCCCAAAAGACCAATCACGACGACGCTTTTTGCCACCAAGACCAACAATTGTCGGCCAAAATTTTGCGTATCGCCGTCGCGCGGTTGCAACCCCGCCAAATGGCGCGACAGCAATTGCCCCATCCGCACCAAAACCAAACCCGCGACCACCAACATCGGAAAGCTGGTCACCGACGTCGTCCCTTCGGAATAATCTTGGGCATTCATCGCGGCAAACCGCAGACGATCCGCAGCCAAGATCAAACCCAAAAATATCATCAACACCCGGGCTTCGGCGCGCGACTCGGCCCCCAAATTCAGCGGTCCCGCCAATGTGCCGCGCGGAAAAATCCGCCCCGCCATCCAGGCGGCGGCGATCAGCGGAAAGGCTATGCCCACCAGCGCATCAATAATCGCCCCGCCCAATTCCCCCGCCATGCCCGTCAGCCGCAAGGCCAAAGAAAACAGCGCAACCCCCAGAAGCGGAAAGAAAATCTCGCCCAGACTTGCGGTCAAGGCCACGATGCGCTGTGCCCCCGCCGAACCCTTTTCGCGCAACCGTATCGCAAGGTTCTGCACCCAAGTGCGCGCTGTCATCGTCAGGCCCAAGCCAATCGCCAAAACCAGAACGATCAGTGGCATATTGGCCCATAGCGCCCCGCGCCGATCGGGCGTTGTCCAATTCTCGGTGACTTCGTCCCATATACGCACGCCGGTGTCGGTCAGGCCAATCACCGCCTCGGGCCAGTTGGCAGGGTTGATGGGGGCAGGCCAAAGGGTCAGCAATTGCGCCGCCTGCCGGTCGCGCAAGGTGCGGTCAATTTCGCCGATCAGACCATCAGCGCGCTGATAAGCCTCTTCTGCGGCAATGCCGGGCGCTTGCAACCGCACCAGCTGATCGGCTAAATCACTGCGGCGTTTGGCCAGATCTTCGGGCTCTGGTGTGGTGGGCGCGGGGCCAAGAGCGGCAATCTGCGCGCGCAATGTCGCAATTCGGGCCGAATTGGCATTTTGCGCCCCCAAAAACGCCGCCCGCCAATCGACCAATTGGCGGCGCAATTGATCCAAAGCGGCGTCTTCGGTGGCGCTATTTTCAATTTCCGCTTCGGCCTTGTCGGCATTTCGCTCCCAGACGCCATAATCCAAGGCGGCGGGCTGATTGGCGGCCTCGCCTGCGCTGATTGCCGTCATCGCATTGTTCGGCTTGCCCACAGGTCCAATCAGCGCCCCGCTTGGATCAGCAGTGACCTGCGCCAAGGCAGGCCCCATAAGGGCCAGACCACAGGCACAGATCAGCGCAAGCCGTGTTTTCATGCGTCTTCAAACACCGTGGGCACGTTATGGGGCGGACGATCCAGCCATGCGGGCACAGGCAGTCCCTTTTCCTTTAAGAACGCAGGGTTATACAGTTTCGATTGATAACGATTGCCGTAATCGCACAGGATGGTGACGATGGTCTTGCCCGGCCCCATATCGCGCGCCATGCGAATAGCCCCCGCAATATTGATGCCCGACGATCCGCCCAAACAAATCCCCTCCTCCTCAAGCATCTCGAATACCAAGGGCAACGCCTCTGCATCTGGAATGCGATAGCTGAAATCGGGGGTGAAGCCTTCGAGGTTGGCGGTGATCCTCCCCTGCCCTATGCCTTCGGTGATCGATGTGCCAGGCGCGTCAAAATTGCCTGTGGTGTAATAGGAAAACAATGCCGCGCCTTCGGGATCGGCCAGACCCACCTTGACGCCCTTGGGTTGCAGCGCCATGCCCACCCCTGCCAAAGTGCCACCCGACCCGACCGCGCAAATGAACCCGTCCACCTTGCCGCCCGTCTGATCCCAAATCTCTGGCCCCGTGGTTTCAATATGGGCCTGACGATTGGCGATATTGTCAAATTGATTGGCCCAGATCGCGCCATTGGGTTCCGATTTCGCCAACTCCGCCGCCAAACGCCCAGAATAGCGCACATAATTGTTGGGGTTGCGGTAGGGCACCGCAGGCACCTGCACCAATTCCGCCCCCGCCAAGCGGATCATGTCCTTTTTCTCTTGGCTTTGGGTTTCGGGAATGACGATCACGGTGCGAAAGCCCATGCTTGCGCCCACAAGGGCCAAACCAATCCCCGTATTGCCCGCGGTCCCCTCAACAATGGTGCCGCCAGGCTTCAACAACCCCTTGGCCACCGCGTCACGGATAATGTAAAGTGCCGCACGATCCTTAATCGATTGACCAGGATTCAGAAATTCACATTTCCCTAAAATAGTGCAGCCCGTCATGTCCGAGGCACGTTTCAATTTCAATAGGGGTGTGTTGCCGATTGTGTCGGCCAAATCACTGTGAATGCGCATGATGACTTCCTTTTACCACTGCCCAAGTCTTAGGCGCGGATCACCGCAAACTCAAGGGAGCTTAACCCCAGCCGTAATTGAAACTGACCGAAATGCGATCCTCTTCGGCCATATTGACAGGCACCTCATGACGCAACCAACTTTCCCAAAGCAGGACATCCCCTACATCGGGCGTGACATAGACAAAGGTCCGCAACTCTTCGGGGGCCTTTTTCTTGCGGGTGGGGGCCGCCATCATCATGGGCAGACGCGGGTCTTCAAATTTTATTGCCGAAGTGCCTTTGGGCATAGCGACATAAACTGTGCCAGAAATCACCGAATGGGGATGAATATGCGACGTATGCACCCCGCCATAAGGCAGGATGTTCATCCAAAGCGAATCCAGTTTGATTTTCTTATCGCCCAAATCGAAATGCAATTCCTTGGTGAATTCCGCGATGTGCTTGTCAAGGCCCTTGACCAGATTTTTGAAAATCTGAAACCGCCAACCCAAATCCGCCAAAGACGCATAGCTGGTATATCCAGGATAGCCGTTTTTATCGCACCATTCCTGCCCCGCCTCGTCATCCTCGGCAATGGACAGGCAAGACGTTTCCAATTCCGACATATCAACAGATTTGCCCAGATCGGCCAATTTCGCCCGATACAGCGGGGTGACAAACAGGGATTGAATGGGCATCAAAACACTCCTTTTGATCTTGAATAGGCGCGGCACATCCCAAACTCAAGCCAGTTTCACATTGGCCCAAATACCTGACGCCCGTTGGATCCGAAGATTTTTCGGCGAAAAATCTGCGTCCAGCCCCTATTCCGCCACAAACAAGCCTTCGGCCTTTACAGCCGTGTAGCATTCATCAATGCTTTGCCATGCCCGTTCCATAAGAGTATCAATCTCATCTGTCGTGATCACCAAAGGTGGCGAGATGATCATCCGATCATAGACATGGCGCATGATCAGATTGTTGGAAAAGCACCGCTCGCGGCAGCGATAGCCAATTGTCCCTTGTTCGCCCGCAAACCGCGCCCGTGTCGCCTTGTTGGGCGTCAGCGCAATCGATCCCATCAGACCGACCAGTTTCGCCTCACCGACCATGGGATGCTCGGTCAGCCCCGCCCATTTCTTGGCCAAATAGGGATGGGCGACATCACGCACATGGTCAATCACCCGTTCTTCTTGCAAAATCCGCAGATTTTCCAAGGCCACAGCGGCGGCCACGGGATGCCCCGAATAGGTATAGCCGTGATTGAAATCGCCCGAACCGCCCATGACATGGGCCACTTCGTCGCAGACAATCGACCCGCCAATCGGCTGATAGCCTGATGACAGCCCCTTGGCGATGGTCATGATATGGGGGCGAATGCCAAAGGTGGTGCTGCCGAACCAATTGCCCGTGCGGCCAAATCCCGTGATCACCTCATCCGCGATCAGCAAAATGCCGTATTTATCGACGATCCGCTGCACTTCGGGCCAATAGCTGTCGGGCGGAATGATCACGCCGCCTGCGCCCTGCACGGGTTCACCGATAAAGGCCGCGACATTTTCCACGCCCAGTTCCAAAATTGTGGCTTCCAGTTCCCGCGCCCGCATCAGGCCGAAATCATGGGGCGTCATGTCACCACCTTGGGCCCACCAGTTGGGTTCGCCAATATGGACGATGCCCGCGATTTTGCCGCCGTGATCATGGATAGATTTCATCCCGCCCAAGGATCCGCCGCCCATGGTCGATCCGTGATAGCCGTTTTTGCGCGCGATGATGATACGCTTTTCGGGCTGGCCTTTGATGTCCCAATAGCGGCGCACCATGCGGATATTGGTGTCATTCGCCTCGGACCCTGAGCCCGCAAAGAACACGTTGTTCATCCCCGCAGGCGCCAGTTCCGCCAATTTCGCCGCCAATGCAATCGCTGGCACATGGCTGGTTTGGAAAAACGTGTTGTAATAGGCCAATTGGTCCATCTGCGCCTTGGCCACATCGCCCAATTCCGTGCGCCCATAGCCGATATTGACGCACCACAGCCCCGCCATCCCGTCGATGATGCGGTTGCCCTCGCTGTCGGTCAGCCAAACCCCCTTGCCCGCCGTCATAATCCGCGCGCCCTTTTTCGCCAGCGCCGCGTTTTCGGTAAACGGGTGCATATGATGCGCCGCGTCCAGTGCCTGCAATTCCGCCGTAGCCATATGATTGGTAATCTTATTCATGACTGCTCCTATTCCCCGAATCTGGGGCCTTTGGCACAGCATAGGCGCAGATCGGGCCACGCTCAAGTAATTTGATCAAATTATTAAAACGCCTTACCCGTCATCGCGTCGCGCACATGGCCCACGCCCAATGCGATGTCCCGCGCCAGGGCATCTGCGGCAATATCCCCGCGTCCCACGCTCAATGCCTCCAGAATATCAAAATGCGAATCCGGCAAGCTGGCGCGCCCCGACAATTGCGTCACCACCCGCAAGGACGGGCCAAACCGCAGCCATAAGGACTGCGCCATATCCAGCAAGACCCCCGCCCCCGACGCGGCATAAAGCGTGAAGTGAAACGTGTGATTGCTTTGCAAATAGCCTTGCACATCGCCTTCGGCCACGGTGCGGTCCACCTCTGCATTCAGCGCTCGCAATTGCGCGATCAAATCATCCGTAATATGGCCCGCCGCCATCTGCGCAAGACGCGGTTCAATCGTTAAACGCACAAAGGCCAATTGCTCTAAGTCAGCGGCACTCAGTCGCGGCACCGACACGCGGCGATTTCCCTGCGGCAACAAGGCCCCTTCGGCGGCCAACCTGCGGATCGCCTCGCGAACAGGCGTCATGCCCGCCCCCAAATCCGCAATCAATCCTTGGATCGTCACGGGCTGTCCGGGCGCTAACTCACCATAAAGGATCATATCGCGCAGCCGCGCATAAGTGACCTCATGCGTGGGTATCTTCGCTGTCTTTGGATGGATCACAACCTGCGTCATCAACTTAACCCTTTGGACACTGCGAGAAGTTCATAATACATCCCCCCCCAAACCCCAAGCCACTTTTGCCGCTTTCACATTGATCCAAATACTTCAGGGCGGGAGACGCATTTGCGCCGTGGGGGGCCTGCAGCGCCCCTAATGGTTGGTGTAATCAAAGCTGAGGAAATCCGCCCCCCAGCCGTGCCCCGTCATGTCCATCGCAAACATCCCCACAAAGGCCCCCGTAAAGGATCCATGCTCACCTATCCCGCCTTCATCCGAAATGATCGATGCATCCAAGCCGCCGCCCAATGGCTTATGCATCTGCCCCTCAAGCGCCCAGAAAAACTGCTGAGTGGCGCCGCGCACCTCCACGGATAGGGTGATGCGCCCCTCTGGGATGGGGCAACTTGCGCCATAGGTTAGGCTCTGTCTTTGCCAATCCCCCAAGCACGACACAATTTGCAACACCCGCCCCCCCTTTGCGTCGCGCGTGATCCAAAGGGCATGAAATTTGTGGCGGTTGTAATATGTCACCAACCCCGCCGCGCGTTGAAAATTTGGCGGATCACACACGATCGAGGTGCTGGCATCATAACTGGCCTCCTCTTGGCGGCGCGCGACCAAGCATTGCTCAAACAAGGATCCAAGACTTTCGCGCCCTGTCAGGCGCAGGGCATGGCCTGTCAATGTAAATAGGCGATCAGGATGCGGTGTGCGCAACCATTGAAACTCGTGTGGCAAAACAGTCATTTTGGAAAAACAGCGGTGCCATGACGCAGTGCGCGCCGTGGGCGTTGTTGCAGCAATCGTCACAGGTGGCGTAAGGCCCCCGCCCTCCAGATACAACCAACCGTCCGCGCCCCAAACACATTTCGCAAGGCCCGTCTCACGCCCTGTTGCACAAAACCGCCCAACCACCCCCTGCTGTGGGCGACCGCACAGATAGCTGTGATAGGGTGTGCCATCCGCGGCTTCGACATATTGCCCATGTCCGACACGTTGCAGCGCATGATCGGGATCAAACCGCGCCGTCATTAGATGTTTATTGGGATGGGTTTCATATGGCCCTGTGATGTTGCGCGACCGCGCCATGGTGACGGCGTGATCGTAACCCGTCCCCCCTTCGGCCACAGTCAGGTAATACCAGCCATTGCGTTTGAACAGATGCGGCGCTTCGGTCAGGCCCAAATCTGTGCCCGCATAGATCATATGAACAGGCCCTTTCAGACCCGTTTCAGGATGCCATTCTTGCATCTCAATCCCGTCAAATCGGTCATGCGCGGGGTTTATGCCGCTGCCCATAGGCCCATGGTTCCAACGCATATTCAAAAACCATTTGCGCCCATCGTCGTCGTGAAACAAGCTGGGATCAAAGCCTGATGAATTCACATAGATCGGTTCGGACCAATCCCCGTCAATCGTGGGCGAGGTGACGATATAATTATGCGCGTCTTTGAAATCCCCATCCAGCCGTTTGACATCCGTATAGACGAGCCAAAACAGCCCATCCGCGTGTGACAGGCACGGCGCCCAAACCCCGCAACTGTCTGGATTGCCGCGCATATCCAACTGACTGGCGCGCCGCAGGGGGCGCGCCGCCAATTGCCAATTCACCAGATTGCGCGAGGTATGGATCTGCACGCCTGGATACCATTCAAATGTAGATGTCGCGATATAGTAAGTCTGCCCCACGCGGCAAATCGACGGATCGGCATTGAATCCGCGCAGGATCGGATTTTCGATCATCTTACATCTTCCTCATATTTTTGGCGCGCGGATCACCCGCGCGCCTTTGGCCCGTCCAGAAACGCGGGTCCAATCTTATTTTAGCAATGCCCGCGCCGCCTCTGGACCCAAGGCTTCGGGCCGTGTGCAGGTCGTCGTCAGGGTGACAAACTGCCCCGTCTCGCCTGATTTCAGGATAGACGTCATCACATCCACCCCGTGCAAGGTGCGTTCCAAAGAACAGCGCGCATCCCGCCCCTGATGGATTGCCATCACCATATCCGCCATGCCCGCCGTGCGATAGTTCGCCAAATCCTCGCCACGATGCCCCTTTTGGTTGATGAGTCCAAACGGATGATCCCACGCAGCGAGATCGTGTATCACGCCATCGCGCCCCGCCATTTGCAACGGCCCACCAAAGAAATTCGGATCAGGCACATAGAGCGTGCCTTCGGTGCCATAAAGTTCAAAATGGTTGCGCTTGTGGTGCCAAACATCCCAGCTTGCCGAAAAGCTGATCGTGGCCCCCGAATGAAATTCCAGCAGCGCCTGAATGTTGGACGGGGTTTTGACAGCGATTTCTTGGCCCATACGATCCCCCGACCCAATCGTGCGGGTGGGCGTGGCCGAAGATGTCAGCGCCCCCACGCGACGCACGGGGCCCAGCAGGTTGATGAGATTGGCGATATAATATGGCCCCATATCCATGATCGGCCCAGCACCTGGATTATAGAAAAACTCTGGATTCGGATGCCAACTTTCGGGGCCGTGGCCTTGAATGGCGGCATTGCCCGTGGTGATCTGGCCCAAAACACCTGAATCGATGATGTCGCGTGCCTGTTGATGCGCGCCGCCCAGAAATGTGTCAGGCGCGCAGCCCACCGAAAGACCCTTGGATTTTGCCAAATCGCGCAACTCCACCCCTTGGGCAAGGGTCAACACCAACGGCTTTTCCGAATAGGCGTGCTTGCCCGCAGTCAGGATGGATTTTGTCACCGCAAAATGCGCATCAGGAATGGTCAGATTGATCACCACATCGATATCTTTGTTCGCCAGCAGATCATCCACCGACTGGGCGCGGGTGGCGAACTCTTCGGCCCTAGCGCGCGCTACATCCATATTCATATCCGCGACCGCGCGCACCTCTAGCCCCTTGAAAAGCG
This sequence comes from Cypionkella sp., assembly GCA_040398785.1. Lineage (GTDB taxonomy): Bacteria > Pseudomonadota > Alphaproteobacteria > Rhodobacterales > Rhodobacteraceae > Cypionkella. The sequence goes on from JBBATJ010000003.1 coordinate 52,353, forward strand.
GGGCGAGACGCAGATAGCTGGTCGAGATATTGCCGCATCCGATGATGCCAATGCCAAGATTTGACATGATATTTTCCTTAATACGATTTTACAGATGACAGCGCACGCCGCGCAAAACGGGCATGATCGCTGGGATTGTCATGTTCCATCACGAAATTGGTCACGCCAATGCCGCGCAGGGTGTTCAGGATGGTTTTCCAATCAATCGTGCCATGGCCGACATCGGCCCAGCCGTCCTCGGACGCATTCTCGCCTACAGGTGCGATGTCCTTGACATGGGCGGCAATGATGCGTCCCTTATGCGCGTTGATCCAATCCATCGGGTCAACGCCGCCGCGCACCACCCATGCCACATCCATTTCCCATTTCAGGTCTGGCCCGCCATCAAACAGCGCGGTTTGGGGAATGGTGCCATCGGGCAATTTGATAAATTCAAAATCGTGGTTGTGCCAGCCAAAGCGCAGGCCTGCATCCCGCAAGGGCGCCCCCGCCTTTTGCAAACGCGCGCCCAGATCGTGCCAGCCCTTGGCCGTGCTGGGGCGCAGATCGGGGTGTATCCAAGGCACAATGACCGTATCCATGCCACAGGTTTTGGCCACTTTGATCGCCCAATCAGGCGTGTCTTCGACCTGATCCAGCCCGAAATGCCCCGAGGCCATTTTCAGCCCCGTTTGTTTCAGACCCGCCGCCAGCGCCTGTAAACCCGCGGGGTCGGCGTAAAGACCGCCAAATCCTTCGGCCCCATCATAGCCTAGACCCGCCAGCATCTGCAGCGTGTCCGATACGGGCGGAAAGTTGCGCGAGGAATAAAGTTGATAGCTGAACATAACGGCTCCTAACCATAAGTCGCAGAGTGAAGATCGCGAAGGGTAAAGGTTGGGCTTTGGCCCGCAACCTTTGGGGTGAAGGTGATTGTGGCGGGATGATCTGGAAAGATCGTCACCGCATTATGCGAAAATCGGCCCGCAATATTCGCCTCGACCGCAACAAACAAAGCAAGGTTTTTCGCAATAATATCAATATGATAGACGCCGCTCTTAACGTGAACTTTATGCGCTAACTGTGCGGGCAGCAGATCATAGGATTTATACGGCTTCGGCGCAAAATGATCGCCGCCAATCCGTTGATCCCCAGATGCCCAAACATAGGACAGCATCTCATCCGCGCCCAGACCCGTGATCCGCAAAGCACAAACGGCGGCATCATCCACCTGCACAGTGGCCGTCGCCAAAGAGCGCGTCTGCCCCGCCATATTGACCGCGACTGCCGAGACGGTCACATCCATCGCCGCACCGTCATTGACCACACGCAATTCGATAAGGTCGTCCACAGGCACGGCGGATACAAACACAGACGCATAAAACGCCTTTGACATATGATGCAGCAATTTCCACCCGCCGCCATGATCTAAACTGGACCACGAACAGACAGGCCAAGTGTCATTCAACTGCCAAATCAGCGTGCCCATGCAATGGGGTTTCAACGACCGCCAATGGGTCACAGCGGTCTTAATCGCCAAGCCCTGTTGCACTTGGGACAGATACACAAAGTTTTCAAAATCCACTGGGAAACGGAAATAGCGAAACATGGTCTCCGCAATCCGCGCATTGCCGCCCGCATTCTTTTGATGGCTTTCCATCACGGGGGCGGCGATATTGAAATCTTTGGGGTCGGCAAATCGGCGGATCACATCCATCGATGGATAGGACTGAAACCCAAATTCGCTGCAAAAACGCGGGGATATGTCGCGGTAATGATCGAAATCGCGCCCCTCGTGCCAGACGGACCAGAAATGCATATCGCCCTTGGAATCGTCATGCCAGGCATCGCCAAAATCCATCGGACCTGGGCTGGGACTGGACGGCCACCAGACTGCATCCGGCACGGCGGATTTCAGCGCCTGTTCAATCGTGCGGTTTAATCGGTCATAGGCCACCAAATACAAATCCCGATTGGCGCGGGTTTCGGGGAACCAAGTCAGCGCGCCGATCAATTCATTATCGCCGCACCACAGCACCACACTTGCGTGATGATGCAGCCGCAGGGCCTGTTCGCGCACCTCAATGGCGACATCGGCCAAAAATGCCGCATCCGCAGGATAGATATGGCAAGAAAACATAAAATCCTGCCAGACCATCAGGCCCAACTCATCGCAAAGATCATAGAACCAGGTCGGTTCATACCGCCCACCGCCCCAAACGCGGATCATGTTCATATTGGCGTCGACCGCCGATTGCAGCAGATCGCGCGTATCCTGGGGCGTAATCCGCCCTGCCAACGCATCAGCGGGGATCCAATTCGACCCCTTGGCAAAAATATCGCGGCCATTGATGTTGAATTTAAATCCCAGTCCGGACGCATCGCGCGTATTGATCAGGCGCGCATCGCGCAGACCAATTTTGCGGTGCAACACCTGATCGCCACAGGTCACGGTCAGATCGTGCAATACCTGATCCCCCGCCCCTGCAGGCCACCAAAGAATGGGGTTTTCAATCCGCAGAGTGCCGCTCTGGCTGGTCACACCACACAGGCTGATCGTCACATCCCCCACGGCGCCAATCGCAGTGACGGTGACATCGACATAGCCCGTGCCATGGGTTTGCGTGATCAGAAGATCGCTGATCCGATCCGCGACCTTTGGTTCCAGATAAAAATCGCCATACAACCCGAATGTCGCAAGGGCAATGTTCCAATCCCATCCAAAATCGCAAGAGGGTTTGCGCAGCATATTTCCGTTATGGATCGGGGTGTTATTGGCGGAAAACGGCACGAAATAGGGCTGGGCCGCCTGCCGTTTCGCGGCCTCTATTTGTGGAGAGCGAAAGGTGATCGCGATGTCATTCGTGCCCATGCGCAAGACGTCCGACAGATCGACGCGGAAGGCGCGAAACATACTGTCAGACAGATGAACAACAGCGCCATTCACGGCAATTTCCGCAATCGTATCCAGCATGGAAATCACCAACACCAGATCGGTGCGGGTCACGGTGAATTGCCGACTGGCCACCCAATCGCGCCCACAAATCCAGCGCAGATCATATTCATTGCGCCCAAAATAGGGATCAGGGATCAGCCCTGCCGCGTGCAGTGCCGATACCCCATCCCCGGGCAGGGTCATAGGGGCGGTATATTCGCCGCCCGCATCATGTAACTGCCATGGGCCGCCAAGATCTTGCATGATCACAAACGCTGCTCGGATGCTTGATCAAACAAGGATGCCTTGGCCATATCGACGCGCAAATGCACCTCGGTGCCTGCCGCAATGCGGCGTTCCACTGGCACACGGACCGACATTTGCACACCACCTGCCACCAACCAAATCAGGCTGTCCGCGCCCATCGGCTCGTCGATTTCAACAGTGGCGGGGATGGTGACACCTGCCACGGCCTTATCGGTGATTTCCAAATGTTCTGGCCGCAGTCCCAAAATCGCCTTGGGAATATCGTGCAAAGCGCCGCCTTCGTAGCCGTCCAGTTTCAACTTGGTTTGACCAAATTCAAACGACTTGCCCGTGATCGTGCCATGCAGGAAATTCATCGAAGGAGAGCCTATGAAACCTGCCACAAACAGATTGACGGGACGGTTGTAAATTTCTTGCGGCGCGGCCAGTTGCTGGATGATGCCGCCGCGCATGACAGCGATGCGGTCGGCCAATGTCAGCGCCTCAATCTGATCGTGCGTGACATAGACCATCGTATTTTTCAAACGGCTGTGCAGGCGTTTGATTTCCACCCGCAATTCGCTGCGCAGTTTTGCATCTAGGTTTGACAACGGCTCGTCAAACAAAAACACATCCACATCCCGCACAAGGGCACGACCAATCGCCACCCGCTGGCGCTGCCCCCCCGACAAGGCGGCAGGTTTGCGGTCCAGCAAAGCCTCCATCTGCAAAATTTCCGCCGCCCGCGCGATGCGTTTGTCAATTTCCGCCTGTGGCATTTTCGCGTTTTTCAGACCAAAGGACAGGTTTCCCCGCACTGTCATCTGCGGATAAAGCGCATAGGATTGAAACACCATGCCGATGCCACGCTCGCTTGGTTCGGACCATGTGACATTCTTGCCCTTGATGAAAATCTGCCCGTCAGTGATGTCCAACAGCCCCGCAAGGCAATTCAAAAGCGTGGATTTCCCGCACCCAGATGGGCCCAAAAGAACGATAAACTCGCCCTCGGCCACATTCAGGTTCATATTTTTCAGCACGGACACATTGCCGAAATTCAACGTCAAATCTTTGACTTCGATAGAGTTTGTCATCATTCAGCCTTTCACAGCGCCCGCAGCAATGCCGCGCACAAAAAGTTTGCCCGAAACGAAATAGACGATCAAAGGCACCAGCCCCGTCAGCACCGTCGCGGCCATATTGACGTTATATTCTTTGACGCCTTGAACCGAATTCACGATGTTGTTCAGCTGCACCGTCATTGGGTAAAGCTCGGGCTTGGTGAAAACCACGCCGAACAGAAAATCGTTCCAAATCCCCGTGATCTGCAAAATCAAGGCCACAACGAAAATCGGCAGGGACATCGGCAGCATGATCTTGAAATAGATCGTCCAAAATCCCGCCCCGTCGACGCGCGCGGCCTTGAACAATTCTTCGGGCAAGATGCTGAAATAATTGCGAAAAAGCAGCGTCAGGATCGGCATGCCAAAAATCGTATGCACCATAACCAAGCCGCCCAACGTGCCATAAATATGCAATTCGCGCAGGATAATGACGATCGGATACAGCATGATCTGATAGGGGATAAAGGATCCAAAAATCAGAATGGTGAAAAACGTATCCGACCCTTTGAACCGCCAATTCACCAAAGCATAGCCATTGACTGAGGCGACGATGATCGAAATCAGCACAGACGGCACGGTGATCTTGACCGAATTCCAGAAACCGCGCTGCAATCCGTCACAGTTCAAGCCCGTGCAAGCCTCGGCCCAGGCCTTGACCCATGGGTGAAACGTCACCTCAATCGGTGGCGCAAAAATATTGCCAACGCGAATTTCTGTCATATCCTTAAGTGAGGTCATCACCATCACATAAAGCGGCAAAAGGTAATAGATCGAGACGAATATCAGCGTGCCATACAGCATGATATTGGCACCCGAAAATGGCGTCTTGGGCTTGGCCCCGCGCGGGATGGAATCAGCCATTTCTTTTGCCCCCAAATTCCAAATAGGCCCAAGGGATCAGCACCACCAGAACCGACAAAAGCATCATGGTCGATGCAGCAAATCCCTGCGCCAAATTCTGCGCCGAAAACATATAGCGGTAGACATACATCGCGGGCACCTGACTGGCATTGCCCGGCCCCCCCGAGGTTTGCGCCACCACCAGATCATACAGTTTGATCGTTCCCGCCGCCGCCAGAACCAAAACCGTGATAAACACAGGCCGCATCATCGGCAGGATCACGAACAGATAGGTTTTCCATTTCGGAATGCCGTCCACGCGGACCGCCTTCCAGATATCGTCGTCAATGCCGCGCAGACCCGCCAGCATCAGGCACATGGTAAATCCTGTGCCCTGCCACAGGCCCGCAATCAACAGACCATATAAAACCGTGTCGGGCGAATGCAGCGGATCAAAATTGAATGTTGAAAACCCCATGCGGCGCACCACCTCTTGGATGCCCATTTCAGGATTCAAAATCCATTGCCAGACCAACCCCGTGACGATGAACGACAGCGCAAAAGGATACAGCATGATGGTGCGAAACGTGTCTTCAAAGCGGATTTTTTGATCCATCAATACGGCCAGCAAAAACCCCATACTGATCGTGAATATCATCGACAAAGTGCCAAAAATCAGCAGGTTATGGATTGCCGCGTTCCAACTGTCATTGGCCCAAAGCCGCGTATATTGATCGAACCCCACGAAATGCATCTTGGGCAATAGTTTGGAATTTGTGAACGAATACAGCACCGTCCACAGCGTGCCGCCCACAAAGACCACCATCGTGGTCAGCACCATCGGAATCGCCGCAATTTTGGCATTCAGATTTCGGAAAAGTTTGAATTTTCGCGCCGCCATCATTGCCTCCCGTTGGGTAAAAAAGGGCCGCCTTCGCAGGCGGCCCCCCTAAACTGCGATCAGATTACATACCCGACTTCAGGATTTCCACATAACGCGCTTGTGCGTCTTCTGCGGTCATCTCGGTTGACCAGAATTCGCCCTGCATTTCGCCCAATTGGGTTTGCACGTCTGGCGACCACAGTTGATCCCCTGCCGGCATGATGTTGCCCGATTTCAGGATTTCCAGACCTTTTTTCATGCAGTCATTGGCGGCATCCAGATTAACGTCACCGCGGATCGGCAAAGAGCCTTTTTTCAGGTTAAACGCGACCTGAACTTCGGGCGATACCAACAGCGCCGCCAGACGCTTTTGCGCGGCTTCTTTATCAGCATCCTTCAGCTTGGGGAAGTAAAAGGCGTCGCCGCCCGTGGTCAGATAGGCGTTCAGGCCCATGCCAGGAAGGCAGGTATAGTCTTTGCCCGCCACTTTGCCCGCCACCGCGAATTCGCCCTGTGCCCAGTCACCCATGATCTGCGCGGCGGCTTCGCCGGTGATGACCATATTGGTGGCCTGGTTCCAGTCTTGAACGGTGGATTTTGCAGCCAATTTGCGGGCATCGACCACAGCTTGGAACACTTTCAGCATATCTGGACCAGCGGCCGCATCCATATCTTTGTCGATATTGACCTTTTTCCACAGATCCAAACCGCCAACGCCCACTGTGATCGCCCCAAAGGCAAGGTTCGACTGCCATGGCTGACGGCCCAAAGCCAATGGAATTTTGCCCGCGGCTTCGACTTGGGGCGCGCTTGCCACGAATTCGTTCCAGTTTTGTGGAACAGGAATGCCGATATCTTCGTAAATCTTATTGTTGATCCACAGCCATTCGGGCGAGTGGATGTTCAATGGCGCACAGTAAACTTTGCCGTCAATGGTGCAGCCTTCCAGCAAAGACGGCGGATTGATCACGTCTTTCCAATGATTTGCTTCGGCAACATCGGTCAGGTCCAGCATCAAGCCAGCCTGAACCAGTTCCATCGCCTGCTGTCCATGGTTGAATTGCGTCGCCCCCATCGGGTCACCGCCAGTGATGCGCGCGATCATCACAGGGCGCGCGGTATCGCCGCCGCCTGCTATCGCGCCATCAACCCAGTGATCGCCCGAGGCGTCAAACGCCTTGGCCAGCTCTGCCACAGCGTTGGCTTCGCCGCCCGATGTCCACCAATGCGTCACCTCAAGATCGGTTGCATAGGCGGCCATAGGCAAGGCAGCGGTCAGCAACAATGCGCTTAGGAATTTCACGTTCTTCATTCAGTCCTCCCGACTCTGTAACGTTATAGGAGAACGCTAAATCGTTATAGTTTTCCAATCAAGCCATTTTTTTTTGCATTCTTGTCTTTTTTGTGACCGCAATTTCAGCTAGTGTCACATCACGCAAGCGCCCAGTATCACGAAGAAATCGTCAAAACCTACGCAATCTGCCGACTAACTTTTTCGCAAAACAACGTGTCAGCGCATCCAAAATCAGCCGAACGGTCACGCACGCATCCTTGGCCACAGGCGAATCGCAAGATCGCGTTGAAAGGAACAAAATGACGACGATAAGCCCGCAGGATGCAACCGCATCACAGGATCGCCCTACCCTAAAGACCATCGCACTGGCGACGGGGCTTGCGGTGGCAACTGTGTCTCGCGCGCTGAAAGACGCGCCTGATATTGGCGAGGCGACCAAAAAACGCGTGCGCGCTATGGCGCTGCAATTGGGGTATCGCCCGAACCGCGCTGGTGTGCGTTTGCGCACAGGTAAAACCAATGTCATCGCCTTGGTGCTGTCGACCGAAGCAGATGTGATGAACAACACCGCCAAGTTGATTTATTCGATCGCCGCCGCGCTGCGGGGCACGGCCTATCATCTTGTGGTCATGCCGTTTTTCAGCGACCAAAACCCGCTGGATCCCGTGCGTTACATTGTGGAAACTGGCAGTGCAGACGGCATTATTCTGAACCAGACCGAACCAAAAGACGCCCGTATCGCCTTTATGAACGACCATCAGTTTCCCTTTGCCACGCATGGGCGCACAGATATGGGAATTGCCCATCCCTCGTTTGATTATGACAGCAAAACCTACGGCGTTTTGGCCGCACGCAAGGCGGCGCAAATGGGGCGGCGACATATTTATCTGCTCGCCCCGCCACGTCATCATATGTATGCGCTGCATACGATTGACGGCGTTAAATCGGAATGTTTAACGCAGGGTTTGACATTTGAACTGGCCGCAGGCGTTACCTCGGACAGTCCTGCGGCGCAAATTGACCGCGCTGTCTTTGAACGCTTTGCGCGCAAAGACCGTCCTGATCTGATCATCTCGGCCTCTACGACGGGGGCAATGGCGGCGGTTGCAGGGGCCGAAGCACATGGTCTGCGCATAGGCCAAGATTTCGATGTGATTTCAAAAGAAGCGATCGAGTTTCTGCACCGTTTTCGCAAAGAAATCGTGCTTGCCCAAGAGGATGTGGGGCAAGCGGGCGCTTTTTTGGCCCATGCTGTGATTGCGGCCATTGACGGCCACCCCCCCCAAACTGGGCTGCAAGTGCCCGAAATAACAGATTTCTATGCCAGAGATGAAAGGGATTGACATGAAAACGATGCAGGGGCCGGCGCTGTTTTTGGCGCAATTTGCAGGGGATGCCGCCCCCTTCAATTCATTAAAAGCGATTACGAAATGGGCGGGGGATTTGGGCTATAAGGGTGTGCAAATCCCGTCTTGGGATGCGCGGTTGATCGATCTGGACAAGGCCGCCACGTCGCAGACCTATTGCGATGACCTGATCGGCATTGCGGCGCAAAATGGCGTGCAAATCACGGAACTTTCGACTCATTTGCAGGGGCAATTGGTGGCGGTTCATCCCGCCTATGATACGGCCTTTGACGGATTTGCCGCCCCATCCGTGCGCGGCAATCCCACCGCGCGCGCCGAATGGGCGGTGGATCAGGTCAAAAAGGCGCTGACCGCGAGTCGCAATCTGGGTCTGACGGCACAGGCAACGTTTTCAGGGGCACTTGCCTGGCCCTATCTGTATCCTTGGCCGCAACGCCCTGCAGGACTGGTGGAAGAGGCGTTTGACGAACTTGCCCGCCGCTGGACGCCGATTTTGAACCACGCCGAAGATTGCGGCGTTGATCTGTGTTTTGAAATCCATCCCGGCGAGGATTTGCATGACGGCATCTCATTCGAGATGTTTTTGGACCGCGTGGGCGGCCATACCCGCGCCAATATGCTGTATGATCCCAGCCATTATGTGCTGCAACATTTGGATTATCTGGAACATATCGATTTTTATCATGACCGCATTCGGATGTTCCACGTCAAAGACGCCGAGTTGAACCCAACAGGGCGTCAAGGGGTTTATGGCGGCTTTCAATCTTGGATCAACCGCGCGGGGCGGTTCCGCAGCCTTGGCGACGGGCAGGTGGATTTCGGCGGCATTTTCAGCAAGTTGACGCAATACGGCTTTGACGGCTGGGCGGTGGTGGAATGGGAATGCTGCATCAAACATCCCGAAGACGGCGCGCGTGAAGGCGCGGAATTTGTGAAAAATCACATCATTCGTGTCACAGAAAAGGCGTTCGATGATTTCGCGGATGCGGGCACGGATCGGGCGGCAAATCGCAAAATGTTGGGATTGGGGGCATAATGGCTATTACGGCGGCATATGTGGCGCGGGCACCGCGCATTCGTTTGGGGATGGTCGGCGGCGGGCGTGGCGCGTTCATCGGCGCGGTTCACCGCATTGCGGCGCGGCTGGACGATCAATATGAATTGGTCGCGGGATGTTTTTCATCGGACGCGGAACGGGGTGCTGCCTCTGCCGCCGATCTGGGCGTCGCACGCAGCTATGCCAGTTTTGCCGATATGGCCGCGCGTGAGGCGCGGCGCAAAGATGGGATCGAGGCGGTGGCGATTGTCACCCCAAACAATATGCACGCGCCTGTCGCCTTGCAGTTTTTGAAACGCGGCATCCACGTGATTTGCGATAAACCCCTGACGCATAACCTGAGTGAGGCGAAGAAATTGGCCAAAGCGGCGGCGGACTCGGGCGTGGTCTTTGCGCTGACGCATAATTACACGGGCTATCCGATGATCCGTCAGGCAAAGGAATTGGTGCAAACGGGCGTTTTGGGTGATATTCGGCTGGTGCAGGTGGAATATGCCCAAGATTGGCTGTCCGAACCCGTGGAACAAACGGGACAAAAACAGGCCGATTGGCGCACGGATCCTGCGCGATCAGGCGCGGGGGGGGCCACGGGCGATATCGGAACCCATGCGTTTAATTTGGCGAATTTTGTCAGCGGGCTGACGCTGGACAGCCTGTCTGCGGATTTGCAATCCTTTGTGGCGGGGCGGCGGGTGGATGACAATGCCCATGTGATGCTGCGCTATCAGGGCGGTGCACGTGGGATGCTGTGGTGTTCCCAAGTCGCGGCAGGTCTGGAAAACGGCCTGCGCCTGCGGATTTTCGGCACCAAAGCGGGCATTGCATGGGAGCAGGAAAACCCGAATTATCTAAATGTCACCCCCTTGGGCGCGCCGCCCTATCGTCTGTCGCGGGGTGGCGCGGGCACGGGGGATGCGGCGGCCCGCATGACGCGCATTCCGTCGGGTCATCCCGAAGGTTATCTAGAAGGGTTCGCCAATATCTATGCCGAAGCCGCCCGCGCTATCATTGCGCGGCGTGATGGTCTGGCCCTTGATCCCGCCGTCACCTTCCCAGGATTGCGCGAAGGCCTAGAGGGCGTGGCCTTTGTCGATGCCTGCGTGCGGTCTTCGGCCAAAAACGCGGCTTGGGTAAAACTGGCGCTCTAGTGCCTATTTTCGCGGGTTGCCGACGGATTCTGTTGTATAATTACGATAGGCCCCGTCATAGCGGCGCAAGCCCCGATTTGGGTTTGACGGGGCGTATAGTTTGTATATTCTTTTGGATAGGTTAAGTGGCATAGATAAATACGCCGCACTTGGCCTTCGTATGCGTGCAGCGCTGCGATCGCAATTGCCCAAAGGATTATACGATGTCTTTTTACACGCGCCCATTTCGGCGCGGCATGGCTGCGTCTGTTTTGACGGCTGTGTCGCTGCTGCTTCCCGCCACACAGGCCGATGCCTTTGGGGGAAGTCTAAACCTAAACTCAACTATTCCCTTCGGAAGTTGCAGCATGGGCGTAGGTTTCAATGACAGTGCGCTCAGCAAAGAAGCTGCCATAAATTTTGCCAACATCCAAGTTGGTGGGGGGTATTACGGCAACAGCGACGAAGTTGGAGAAGCCATTACGGGCGGTGACCGTGCTACGGTCGCGTCAATTGAAGCCTGCGGATTTGAACATGTCGTTATTCTTGCACAAGATGGTGCGAATAAATTCTTTGCGACGGATGATTACCTTGGGTTCAGCTTTCGCGGCACCATTGGCGGCATCACAAAGGATTACGTATACGCCTTGGAAGGTGTGACAAACACTGTCTTTACCCAAACCGCCGTCGTCGTGGCACAGCCAGCCGTAACAATCACTGCAGATGCGGGTGCAGATGTAACCGCGCAGGCTGGCGTGGCGGTGGTTCTTGCGGGCGCGATCAGAGGCGCATCGACTGGCTTCGTGTCACCAAAATGGACTCAATCCAGCGGTTTGCTTGAGAATTTCATCACCTTGACGCCAACCTTTACCATTCCAGATGGGGCGGCAATCGGCACCGTTTACACGCTAACCTTGACCCTGACCGAGGATATAGAAGGCTTTCCTTCGCGCAGCGTCACCGACACGATGACCGTGACAGTCGGCGAAACAGTGGTCGATGGCCCGACCGCGGCAGACACCGCGGCCGCCATCACCAAATTCGCCCAAACCCGCATGAACAGTTTGATCGATTTACAGCCTGATCTTTTGTCCGTCATCGGCGGTGGGGCGAATGTATCAGTCTCGACGCGCGGCGGGATTGTCGATGTGGCCACTTCGCCCAGCCAAAACGTCTGGTTGCGCCTGAGGGGGAATTGGTCAACGCTGACAGGCACAAAGAACGATTATGTCTTGGGCGCAGTTGGCGCCCATACGCAGGTCTCGGATCATGTGACGTTGGGCGCAATGCTGCAATTTGACCATATGGCTTCGGTAAACGGGGCAGAAACCCTGTCGGCCAATGGATTTTTGGCCGGCCCCTATGTGATCGCCACCCTGCCCGACAAATCCATCACCTTTGACGGGCGCTTGCTGTTTGGCACGGCATCCAACACTTTCGCGCCGCTTGGCACATTTGTGGACCGCTTTGACAGCCAACGCCTGCTGGCACAATTCGGCGTTACGGGCGAAATCAACCAAGGCCGCGTGACATGGGCCCCCAGCCTGCGCGCATCTTTGGCCCAAGAGAAAACCGCCGCCTATACGGACGGCGTAGGCACGGCGATTGGGGCCACGGACACAAGACTTGGCCAAATAGCAGGCGGGATTGAGGGGCGCTTTGCCTTGCCCGCGCCGTCGGGCAAGTTGACCGCGACGCTGGGTCTGTTCGATGTCTGGACGGGCGGATCTGGCGATCTGCAAGGCCATCGCGGCAAGATCACCTCGGGCATGACGCGTCAATTCGCACAGGACCAGACACTTTCCTTAACGGCCAGTTATGACGGGCTTGGCACGGCCAACTACAAAAGCACCAGCCTAGGTTTGCAGTTTCAACACCGTTTCTAGGCAAAAATGGCGCAAGACACGTTGCGCCCGCCAGAAATGTTCTATTGCGTTCCCCTCTTGGGTGTTTAGGCTGGTATGAAAGCCGTTCATGCCGGTCTAAATACCTGCGCTGCAGGCACCTTCGTGCAGCAATCATCCCAAAAGATACGATCAACCGCAATCATGTCACACCAGAATCCCCCAAAAGGGTCGCCGCTGACAGCGCCAACCACTGCGCTGTCAGGATCAGGGGGGCGTTGTTCACCTCGCCCGATCTGACCAAATCCATCAGGTGGTCCAAGCTGACCAGATGGCCACGAATATCTTCCGACTCGCTTGCCAGGCCGTGGATACCGGCCGTCCCATCGGGCAAATCGCAGATCGCCACAAAGGAATAAAGATATTCATTCATCGCACCTGGACTGGGATAATAGGCCGCAATTTGATGCAGTGGCCCAAGCGTTAACCCCGCCTCTTCCATAGCCTCGCGGCGCGCCGCCACTTCTGGGGTCTCGCCTGCATCGATCCGCCCCGCAATCGCCTCAAGGGACCAAGGCTGCGCGTCGCCCCGCGCAAAGGGGCCTGCGCGAAACTGCTCGATCAAAAGAACCCGTTTGCGCTGGGGATCATAGGGCAAAACCGTCACAGCATCGCCTGATATAAATGCCGCCCGTTTGATCACTGCGCTGGTCGTGCCATCAAAACGGCGGTGCGTCAGATGGGTTTCTTGCACCGCAAAGAAATCACGATACGGCACCGATTGCGCGACAATCTGCACATCCTGCGACCCCGCCCTGTGACGCAACGTCGTCGGCAACTCGGTCATGGTCGCGTGACGGTGATTTGGGTCACATCGCAATTGCCGCCCTCGAAAGTGCTGGCGCAAGAGGTCAGATAGAAATCCCACATCCGTTTGAACCGATCATCAAAGCCCATTTTGGCAACCTGCGGCCATGCGGCGGTAAAACTGTCATGCCAACGGCGCAGGGTGGTGCTGTAACTTTTGCCAAACTCGATGGATCCATGCAGCGATAATCCTGCCTTTTCAACCTGCTGGCGCAGCACCGACGGGGATGGCAACATTCCGCCCGGAAAGATGTATTTCTGAATAAAATCAACAGTTTTGCGATAGGTGGCAAAACGGCGGTCTTCCACAGTGATGATCTGCAACGTCGCCGATGCGCCAGGTTTTAGCCGCGCCTTGACGGTGTTGAAATAGGTGGGCCAATACCGCTCACCCACGGCCTCAAACATTTCAATACTGGCGATACCGTCATAAATGCCCGTCTCATCGCGGTAATCTTGCATCTTGATCTGCACCTTATCCGCCAGACCCGCCGCCGCAATGCGCGCCACGGCGAAATCATGCTGTGCTTGGGAAATCGTCAGAGCAGTGACCCGCAACCCCCGTGTGCCCGCCGCATATTCGGCAAATCCCCCCCAGCCACAGCCAATTTCCAGAACGTGATCCCCCGCCTTAACCCCCATCTGATCCACCATCGAGGCATATTTGGCCGTCTGCGCCGCCTCAAGGCTTTCTTGGCCCGTCTGAAAAATCGCCGACGAATAGGTCATCGTCCCATCCAGCCAGAGTTTGTAGAAATCGTTTCCCAAATCATAGTGATAGGCGATGTTTTTGCGCGCTTGGGTCTTGGAATTGGACTGAAACCAGAACCGAAAACGCTCATAAGCGCGGATCAGGCCTTGGCCAGGATAGCCGTCATAAACCGCGTCATTGCCAATATGCACAAGGTCCATAAAGGCCTGAAGATCAGGTGTTGACCAGCCACCTTCTAAATAGGCATCACAAAATCCCAGATCGCCTTCGCGGATCAGTCGCGCAAACACGTCATTGTCGTGAATGGCCAATTCAGCGACGGGTCCACCCTCGGCCCCTTCAATGCGAAAACGGCGACCATCGGGCATGACAAAATCCAGCCGACCCTGTTTCAACCGCTTTGCCACGGCATAGGCCGCCGTGAAATAGCGCGGCAGATTCTTTTGCCCCGCGGTCGTCGTTAAAATCGTCATCATCCACCCCTTAGGTCTGCTGCCTTATCGTGTCATCAGTTTGCGACAGGTCAAGATTTTCTTGCACCATATGCCGCAAGAGCGCGCGCGCGCCCCTTGGCCAGTTCTATAATCGGCTTGGGGCGTTTGTCGGTCATCGCCCAAGACTTTGGCACCGCCGCGCGAAACGCCTCGGCGCCCGCCCCTGTTAACCAATGCCGCCGATAGCGCCGATCGGCATCAAACTTTTCCGCCTGCGTTTCGGGATTGAACACGCGAAAATAGGGCGCGGCATCCGCCCCAGACCCCGCAACCCATTGCCAGCCCATCGCATTACTTGCTGCATCCCAATCGGTCAAAACCTGATCGAACCACGCCTGCCCGACCCGCCAATCGATCATCAGATGTTTGGTTAAATAAGAGGCGACGATCATCCGCGCCCGATTGTGCATCCGCCCGGTCACGTAAACCTCGCGCATCGCCGCATCAACAAAATCCTCGCCCGTCAGACCGCGCCGCCACAATTCGGCATCGTCACAATCGCCGCGCCAAGGGAAATCGTCCCATTCCGCGCGCCAAGACCGCGTAAGGATATGCGGCGTATGATGCATCAAATGATAGGCAAACTCGCGCCAGACCAATTCTTTGCGAAAATGTTCGGCCCCTGCCGCCCCCTCGTGCAAGGCACGTTCAGAATCCGTCCAAATACGACGCGGGCTGATTTCACCCCATGCCAGATTTTCAGACAGGTTTGAGGTGGCATTTTGCCCGACAAAATCGCGCGCTTCTTTATAGGGACCGACGGGACCCGCCAGAAAATCGTGCAGACGGGTTAGGGCGGCCGCCTCACCGATACCAGCATGGCGCGCCACAACATCCCCGCCGCGCCGCATTGCCGCCCCCAAATTCCAATCGGCCAAAGTCGCACTTTCAGGCCAATGATTGGGCGCGGCCAGGGATTTTGGCGCAGCAACTGCCGCACCAAAATCGCGCCCTGCAATCGCGCGCCAATATGGCGAATAAACCCGATACGGCCCGCCTTGGCCCGTTTCAACCTGCCAAGGCTCGCACAATAGAGCGCCGGCAAAACTCTCGGCCAAAAACCCGCCGGCTTTCAGCGCGGCTTTGACGGCGGTATCGCGTGCGACCGAGGCGGGGTCATACATCCTTTGCCAATGAACCCCAGCGCCACCCACCTCGGCCAAGACCGCGGCCAGAACCTGCTCGGCCGCGCCCTTGCGCAGAATCAATCGACTGCCGGCTTGCGCCAAACGCGCACCAAAGGCGGCAATCGCTTGACCCAACCGCCATTTTGCCGCCGCCCCAACCGATTCTGTTTCAGGATCCAAGATGAACAGCGGGATCACCGGTCGCCCCAAACCCAACGCCGCCGCCAAAGCGCGATGATCATCCAACCGCAGGTCGCGGCGAAACCAAATTATCAAAGGTGCGTTCTGCATCATACCTACGCTATTTCAAGACTTTACGCAGGCCGTGGCACATTGGATCACCCTTTGCATTCATATTGGCCCAAATACCTATTTTGCCCTTACGTCACAAAACTCGGTCCAAAGCGGCGATCAGCCGTGTTACATCCTCGGGGCTGGTGTAATGCACCAAAGACAGACGCAGCACCCCCTGATCCACCCCCATTGCCGCCAAGGGTCGCACGGCGTAAAAATCACCCGCCCAGCAAGCAATGCCGATTTTGCCCAAGGCCTCTGACACAGGCTCGGCCGCGCGATCAAGCGCCACCGCAACGGTTGGCGCGCGGTCCACGGCCGCCCGCGGCCCCAGCAGGCGCAAATCATTGCGCGCGGCCAGATAATCAAGCAGAGGTGCGACAGTTGCCACCTCTGCCGCGCGCATCAAGTCGTGAACGGCGCGATTGCGCGCCACAGGATCGGCATTGGGTGCAAAATGATGATCGTGCAGCACGTCAATATAATCGGCCATCCCCGCACAAGCAGCGATCTGCGCGTGATCGGGGCCCGCAGGGGTGAATCGTTTATACAGGCTGCCGGCATTGAAATAATGCCCCTGCGCGGGCAATTCCGCGCCAAATTCTTCGGAAATAATCATAATCCCCTGATGAGGCCCATAGGTTTTATAGGCAGAAAACAAATAGACATCTGCCCCAAGCGCCTTAAAATCGGGGAAACCATGCGGCGCATAGGACACGCCATCAACCACAGTGCGCACCCCTGCTGTCCGCGCCATCGCACAAATCGCCGTCACATCGTTGATTTCAGCCACAACATTGCTGCAATGGGGAAAGGCCAACAGTTTGACCCGCCCATCGGCCAGCAGATCCGCCAAATCATTGGGGTCCAAACTGCCCGTTTGCGGATCAATCTGCCATTCCCGAACCTCAATCCCCTCATCCGCCAGACGCCGCCAGACGCCTGAATTCGCCTCATGGTCCTGATTGGTGACAACGATCGCCGCATTTTGCCCGCGCAGCCAAATCCGCACTGCATTGGCCAAGACATAGGTATTTGCGCTGGTGGACGGGCCAAAAGACACCTGCGGCGCTTTGACGCCCATCATCGCCGCCAATCGCGCCCGCGCCTCGTCCATTTCCGCGCCCCCCTCTTGCGCGCCAGAATAGGGCCCATAGGGTTGCACTTTGCGGTCCGTATAAAATCGGTGCAGACGATCCACCACCTGACGGCACGGAAAAGATCCGCCCGCATTTTCAAAAAAAGCGTTTTGTCCCAAAAGATCAGACGAAAACGCTGGAAATTGCTGCCGTGTGAAGTCTAGATCAATCATGTTGCCCTCAAACAAATGTCGCAATGATAAAATCAGCCCTGCGGCACCATGACAAGGTATGCTTTTGCGCCCTTGCCTGAGTTTTCGGCAAAAGCGACAGCAGCCTAAGCGAATTCTCCCTTGCATCCCCAATCAAGCCTGTCATTTTTAATTCAAAGCTTGCATCGAATTCTATCACTTTCTAGATGCAACACATCAGACCTAACAAGGAGCCGTCATGAAAAAGATTTCATTGCTTGTCAGCACTGGACTTGCCCTAACCCTTGCCACCAGCGCCTTTGCGGCCGACCCAGATTTGGTGGTTTTTGACTGGGCGGGCTTTGAAAACCAAGCCTTGATTGAAGGTTATGTTGCCAAGAATGGCGATATGCCCACATATGCATTTTTCGGCGATGAGGATGAGGCCTTTACCAAAGTGTCCTCGGGGTTCAAGGCCGATGTGGCCCATCCCTGCAGCCAGATGGTGCAAAAATACCGCGACAAAGGCCTGATTGAACCTTGGGATGTCAGCCGCATTCCAGAATTCAAAAATATTGCGCCGCGATTCCTTGACAGCAAAATCTTTAAGGATGACGCGGGGGTTTGGTATATCCCGACCGATTATGCCTATACGGCGATGGCCTATAATCCCGATCAGGTAACAGCAGAACAAGCGTCCAGCTTGCAAATCTTTGTCGATCCAGAATTTGCAGGCCGCACCACCCTGCCCGACAACTCGCCCGATGCTTGGTCCTTGGGTCTGTTGGCCACGGGCGTCACCGATTGGTCCAATATCACCGAAGATCAATTCCAAGCGGCGGCCGCTTGGCTGCGCCTTGCCCATGCCAACGTGCGCACCTATTGGGCGGACCCTGCCGAAGTCGCGCAATTGATGAAATCAGGCGAAGTTGCGGTCGCCTGGACATGGAATGACGGGGCCGCCGCCGTCCGCGCCGAGGGCGTGCCCGTGGTGTTCAACCGCACGCCCAAGGAAGGCGCGTCCAACTGGTACTGCGGCTATGTCAATTTCAAAGACGCCCCAGGCAAAGAAGACAAGGCCTATGATTTCATCAACGCTTGGCTGGATCACGGGTCAGCGCGGGGATTGCTGGAAAACTTTGGCTATGCCCATGCAAATGATGCCGCGATGAAAGAAATCACTTTGGACGAGCTAAAAGCGCATGACGTTGACCCGATCGAGGGCAAGGTTCTGGCGCAGTCGCCTTTGACACCTGAAATGACCGAACGGATGACCAAAGAGTTTGAATTGATCAAACAAGGGTTCTGATCCGGTATAAAACGCGCCCAAAGCAGCTTTGGGCGCGTTTTCTGCGCCACGCATACTTAGATTTTAGCACGGCTTTACCTGTCTTTCGCAGATATCGAAGCACACGTAACAACCAAAATCCATAAAATATAACCATTGGCACACGGCATTATATCCCTTAGAATATCCCAATTCGCTGACATGGAATTTTAAAATGAAACTCAATTTTGCAGTGTGCATTTTTCTTTTATTTGTCTCGGCCGCTTTCGCTGAGGGATGGCAACCCTTTGAGGCAAAGACAACGGCGCGCCTAAATATTCGGGCCGCGCCTTGACCCTATACCTTAATTGCCAAAATTCCCGCACAAACCACGGTCATGATCGGCACCTGCTTTTTTGAGGGCGCTTGGTGCGCGGTCTCCGTTGGGGAAATTTCGGGTTATGCCGATGCAACGCTTATGGTGGTCGGCACGCAAACAGTCCAAGAAAAATATGCTGAGTATTGGCAAAGTTTACAGGCCGCAAGCGGTGCACCCGCCTTCACGTCGATGATGATTTGGACCGAAGGCGACAGTTATATGCAAGGGGCGTATGACGTATCTCTTTCAAAATTGATTGCCGACGCCACCTATCGCACAGTTGACGATACCGCCAAAGGTGGGGCGCAAATGCAGGAAATCGTGGCGCGCCTTTTGGGCGCCGAAAATGATAATTTCCGCTCCCGTATTACGGTTGTTTGGGATGGTTCGTTTAACGGGCTGAAATCCGTCGATGAATATGTCACACTGTTGCAAGACGGGATAAATGGACTGGCACATAACCACTTTGTCGTCATTCCACCGCTATTTGGCGATAAAACCATCAGGGATGCGCTGGCCATCGAAATTAAATCGCGCTGGCCCGATAACACCTTGGATTGGCGCGATGTGTTGGGTGATTACGACACCGCGATCCCCGTCGATTGGTTGGCCAAGCCAACCGACGACCAAGTGCATCTAGGACTGGGGACGATGCGCAAAATGGCATCTGCGATTGCACAGTTCATTCAGTCCAAAGACTGGTAGACACCAAACAAACCTTTCGCTTTACTGGATCAAATCATCGGTCTGATGTCTCGCACGCAACCTTGGGCCTTGCATCCCTCGTTGGCCGCACTTATATCTAATATTGTTCAAGGCTTGCTTTGATCTATGGCGATAAACGCACCCGTAATACACGGTTCGGACCCGGGGGCGGTACCCGGCGACTCCACCAAACGCCCTGTCATTTGGGGCCTGTGGGGTCGAAATAGGATCGACGAACGTCTAAAGGGGCCAGCTTTTGCTCGGTGAGGAACCACCGTTATCGGTCCAAATCGTACAGTTGCAAATGACAACCGTGCTCCGGCAATGGCTTTGGCTGCGTAAGCAGTTTAGGTCGCCGAAACTAAGTCCTTGCGCTTAGCCGCGTAAGGCGGGGCCCGCCAGAGCCTGGCAACAGAATCTGGCACTTTTCCCTATTCTTGGTAAAACGATGATAAATATGGAAATTTCAGCGCGAGCCCACAAATTTGGCTTTCATTCCTAAGGGTGGCATTGCGTCAAACGGGGGCTTGGCCCCCAAGATTTTTCGAAGAAAAATCTTCCCTCTAGGATATTTTCAAAAAAGCACTTAGCTGTTTTTAAGATGCGCCACAAAGGCTGCAGCCGCATGGTCTAGGGCGGCGCGCCAGTCCGCTGGTGCGGCGCCATCGGCGCTGTCAGAGATGAATTTAAAGGCGCGCAAGGGAATCGCCTCGGCACGGCAAATCTTGGCGATGGCATAAAGTTCCATATCGACCAGATCGCAGGGCAGTTCGGGCGGGGCATCGGCGAAACTGTCCCCCGTGCCGCAGATCAGGGGCGCTGGTGAAAAACGGATTTGATGGCTGTCTGCTTCAAAGGGCGTATGGCCCAGATCCAACCCCAAGGCGCGCACATCCATATCGCGCTGCACCGCGGTGCCGACCTCGACCAAGCCTGACAGACCCGCGCGCAAGGCCCCGGCCGTGCCAAAATTAATCACCAAATCGGGGCGATGTTGTTGGATTGCTTGCGCCGTGCGCCAAGCCGCATTGATTTTGCCAACGCCTGTGTGGTGCAAAATCATATCGGGGCGCGGTGCCACGTCCAATTCCTGCGCCATGGCCACCAAGAGAAGTATTCTTTGTCCCATAAGACCCTATTTCATTACATATCTTTGGGGTGTCGTTCCGCCATAAACGATTTCAGCACAAACACCCGTATCGACGAGGCAAGCCCCCCCGCACGCGTGGCATCAAGTTCCGTGGCCAAAGCATTCAGCGACAGCCCCCGCTTTGCCGCAATATCACAAAAAGCGGCCCAAAATTCTGATTCTAACGACACGCTGGTGCGATGGCCACGAAGGGTAAGCGAGTGTTTGGCGGGGCGATCTGTCATCAACGTTTATGCCCGTCTAGATCACGCTGGACCTTATCGGCGTTTTTCTTTTGGGCCGTTTTTGCAGCCTTGGTTTGGCCGAACTTTACGCAATTTGCATCGGCCTGAACCTTGGCCGCCTTGATCAAAGCGGTCTTTTTGGCGCGGTTCAGGTTGATGATTTCTGCCATTAGCCTTTGGGACCGATCATATCCTGTGGCCGCACCACGCGGTCAAAGGTTTCGCCGTCCACATATCCCAACGCAATCGCCTCTTGGCGCAGGGTGGTGCCGTTTTTATGTGCGGTCTTGGCCACTTTGGTCGCCGCATCATAGCCAATGGTGGGCGCAAGGGCCGTCACCAACATCAAGCTTTCTTTCATCAGTTTATCAATGCGCGCCAAATTGGCCTGCGTGCCCACCACCATATTATCGGTGAACGATCCCGCCGAATCCCCCAAAAGCTGCATAGATTGCAAAACGTTATAGGACATCATGGGGTTATAGACATTCAATTCAAAATGCCCCTGAGATCCTGCAAAGCCAACGGCTGCATCATTGCCCATCACTTGGGCGCAAACCATTGTCAGGGCCTCGGCTTGCGTGGGGTTCACTTTGCCCGGCATGATCGAAGACCCAGGCTCATTTTCAGGCAGGATCAACTCCCCCAGCCCCGAACGCGGACCCGATCCCAAAAGCCGCATATCATTGGCGATTTTGAACAGGCTGACGGCCACTGTTTTCAACGCACCCGAAAACATGACCATCGCATCATGCGCGGCCAATGCCTCGAATTTATTGGGCGCGGTGACAAAGGGCAGACCCGTGATCTGCGCGATTTGATCGGCCACGCGAACATCCCAACCAACACGGGTGTTCAGGCCCGTGCCAACGGCGGTGCCGCCTTGGGCCAGTTCATAGATTTCGGGCAAGATTTTATTGACCCGCATGATACCTTGGGAAACTTGATGCGCATATCCACCAAATTCCTGCCCCAAGGTTAAGGGCGTGGCGTCCTGCGTATGGGTGCGGCCAATTTTTATGATATCTTTGAATTCAACGGATTTTGCCAACAGCGCGTTGTGCAGTTTTTCCAAGCCCGGCAACAAAACATCCCGCGCCATCATCCCGATTGCCACGTGCATGGCCGTCGGGAATGTGTCGTTGGACGATTGCCCCATATTGACGTGATCGTTGGGATGGACGGGTTTTTTGGATCCCATCACCCCGCCCAGCATTTCAATCGCGCGGTTTGAGATAACCTCATTGGCGTTCATGTTGCTTTGGGTTCCAGACCCAGTTTGCCAGACAACCAGCGGGAAATTGTCATCAAACTTGCCGTCAATCACCTCTTGGGCGGCGTTTGCGATGGTTTGGCCCAAGTCGCGATCCAGATCACCTTGGGCGATATTCACCAGCGCACAGGCCTTTTTGATCACACCCAACGCGCGGACAATGGCGATCGGCTGACGTTCCCAGCCGATCGGGAAATTCTGGATAGAGCGCTGGGTTTGCGCACCCCAATATTTTTCGGATGGAACATCAAGCGGGCCAAAGCTGTCGGTTTCAATGCGGGTCATACGCGCCTCCTGTTTGCGACCTCATAGGGCAAGACAGCGCGCCGATCAATCGGTATGCGTTTGCACACCCTGTTTGCGGCGCAGATAATAGACCCGTGCGGGCGGCACATTCAGCCAAACCTTTTGTCCCGCTGCGGCCTCAATTCCCAATTTTGCCATCACTGACGCAGGAATAGGGGGCCGATTGCCATAGGTGAACTGGATATAGACGCCATTGGGGCGCAGAACATCAAAAGCGGCGGTCAAGATCGACTGAACCACTGCTTCGGGCATCGACAGCAGCGGCAGACCAGAGACGACTGCGCCAACGCTGCCCAAGGGAACAAAGTTAGCCGCCAATTGCGCGCCCGCACGGTGCACCGTCACCCCTTCAAAGCGGCTTTGCAGCAGGTGGGTGAAATCCGCGCTCATTTCAAAAAGCGTCAGGTTTTTTGGGGCGACCCCTGCGGCCAAAATACCCTTTGTCAATTGCCCCGTGCCTGGACCAAATTCAACAACTGGCCCCGTCTGCGGCCCTAAACCAAAGGCCATAGCCCGCGCAAGGAACCGAGACGACGGCGAAATTGCCGCAATTTGTGACGGATTGTGCAACAATTGTCGCGCAAATAACAGCAGATCATGGGCCACAGAGCACCTCGTAAGTTATTGATATAATAACATAGATGCGCCCAGTCTATCGGCCGCACATGACTTATTTGCGAAACTTATCCAGACGCAAAATTTGCGCCTCTCCTTGTGGGGGGGGATCATCTTCGGGATCTTCATCTTCGTCTGTCGTATGGGTTTCAAACCGCAGGCCGAATTCCACCGACGGATCGACAAAGGTGCGCACCGCGTCAAACGGCACACGAATGTTTTCCGGATTGTTGCCAAAATTCAGCGTGACCGAAAAGCCGGCATCATCCACCTTAAGATCGGCGAACCAGTGCTGCATCACCAAAGTCATCTCATCGGGATAGCGACTGTGCAGCCAATCGGCCATCTCAACCCCTTCAATGGCTGTCTCAAAGGTTATGAAAAAATGATGCTCGCCCGGCAAACCCTCTTTGGCAACACCCGCAAGCACTGTTTGGATCAGCCCACGCATGGCGCGGTGCATCAGGTTTCCGTAATCTATCGACTTCACCATACGGCAATCCCTCGTGCAACTTTAAGACATATTAAGCGTTTCGTGTCTGATGAAAAGGGGCAGGACGCTATAATATTGCGAACAGGGCCGATGTCAGGGCAGAAACTGTTAAAACAAGCGGCAACGACCAATGCCGCCCCAGCAAAAGATAGCCAGACAGGCCGGCAATGGCCAAAACCATCGGTTGAACCGTGACAACATCAGGCAACAACAGATGCATAGGGCCAACGTTGAGCGGGACTTGCGCGGCAAACAGAACATGAATTGCAAACCACAGCGACAGATGCGCAATCACCCCCACCACCGCCGCCATAATCGCATTCAGCGCCCCAGACAGACGTGGCGCGCCGCGCAGATGGGCAATCCACGGCGCGCCCGCGAAAATCCACAAAAAACACGGCGCAAAGGTCATCCAAAGAGTGATGACAGCAGCAGCTATTCCCAAGACTGCCCCCCCAATGCGGTGCCCCGCCAGATAGGCGACAAATTCTGTCACTAAAATCAGCGGGCCGGGCGTGGTTTCAGCAAGGCCAAGTGCCGCAAGCATCTGGGGGGCGGTGATCCAACCCTTGGATGTCACCACCTCGGCCGCCATCCACGATAGAACCGCATAGGCACCGCCAAAGGTAAAAATTGCCAATTTGGAAAAAAATATTGCGACATCGGCCAAAAAATCGGGCGCAAATTGCACGATCAAGCCAAGCGGGATAAGCCATGCAGCACCCCAAATCAAAGCCGCCCTGCCCGACGCGCGCCACGGCAAAGGCCCGATCACAGGTTCTGCGGCAGGCGGGGTTTGCAAGGCCCCCATCAGTGCCGCCGTGGCGATAATGACAGGAAACGGCAGTTGGAACAGATACAGCGCCCCAAAGGCAAGGCCGGCCAGCACCCATGACACCTTTGTTTTCAACGCACGTTTCGACACGCGCAAAAGCGCCTCAATCACCACGGCCAGAACTGCGGCTTGCACCCCCACAAACAGCGCGGCAACCACAGGAATGGTGCCGAAACTGGCATAGATCATGGCAAGCGCCAAAATGATCACTGCGCCAGGTAAGACAAACAGCCCGCCTGCGATCAATCCGCCCAAAACCCCTGCCCTGCGCCAACCGATCCAAGTCGCAAGTTGCATCGCTTCGGGTCCAGGCAGCAGCATACAAAATGACAGTGCGGATAAATATTCGGCCTCAGACACCCATTTCCGCTGATCCACCACCTCGCGGTGCATCAAGGCGATTTGCGCGGCTGGTCCGCCAAAGGACAGAATGCCAATGCGTCCAAAGCAGCGGGTTAATGCGAGAAGCTCGCTCATAAGGCCGACAAGACCGACTGCGCGGCGACCAAATGCGGCGGGGTGCCGCCGCGCCCCAAAAGCTGCATGGTTTCATTCATTGCTGCTTTTTGCGCCTGCGGGTGATTTAACACCTCGAACACCGCATCGGCGATTAAATCGGGATGACAGCGCGGGCCGATGAATTCGGGCACAGCGCGGGTTCCCGACACGATATTGACCAAAGTCACCGTATCAATCAGCGCCATGCGCCGCATCAAGGCCAGCGTCAGACGGTTCATATCATAGGCAATCACCATCGGGCATCCATTCGCAGCCAGTTCCAACGACACAGTCCCCGAGGCGGCAATCGCCATATCTGCCGCTGCAAACGCACCCCGCTTGCGCGCAGCATCGGTCATAATTTCAGGCTTTATGGCCCAATTCTGTGACAGTTTAATAACCAGCTCGGCAACATTCGGCACAGTCGGCAGGGCAATCCGTGCCAAAGGATGGCGCAATTTGATCTTGGCCACGACCGCACCCAAAATGGGGGAAAGGCGCGTCACCTCGCCCTTGCGCGATCCGGGCAGGATCAGGATCAGCGGCTTGGCCCCCTGAAATTCGGCAATTTCGCCAGTGCTTGCCAAGGGTTCAGCGACAATCGGGTGACCCACGAAATCGCAACTCATCCCTGCGGCCTGCATCAAAGGGGGCTCGAACGGCAAAAGGGCCAATACATGATCAATCACCCGCGCCATTTTCTCGGCCCGTTTCGGACGCCATGCCCAAACTGACGGGGCGACGTAGTGCATGGTGCGCAGATCAGGGCGCGCAGATTTAACCAATCCAGCCACGCGCAAACAAAAATCTGGGCTGTCGATGGTGATGAGTGCGTCGGGAGTGGTGTTCAGCACCGCTTGCGCCGTTTGTGCGATCCGCCGTTTCAGTTGTCGGTATTTTGGCAAAACCTCGATCAACCCCATGATCGACAGTTCGGACATAGGAAACAAACTGTCCAAGCCCTGCGCAGACATCAATGGCCCGCCCACGCCCAGAAATTCCACATCAGGATGCAAGGTTTTCAGCCCTATCATCAAGGACGCGCCCAAACTGTCGCCAGATGGTTCGCCCGCGATCAAAAAGAACTTTAGCGCGCCCATAGGAACAGACCGCGCTGATTAGCCATCACCTGCATCGCAGGCAGATCAAGGCAAATCACATCGCCCGCCCGCCAGACAATTCCCGCAAGGCCCGCATCAGCCGCATGGACCACGGATTGCACGCCCAAGGTGGGCAAATCCATACGGCGATCTTGGGTTGGCTTGGCGGATTTATAGAACAGACCCTTGGCGGGGCGCGGGATCATGGCGACATTGGTCAGCATTGCATCCGTGCCAGTGACCACCTCGACGCCCAGACATTGCCCATGCGCCACAACGCAGCCTTGGCCAATATCCACCGCGCCCATGGCAGTGACAATTGCTTCGGCGCGGATGGCATCTGCACGGTCTTGGTCGCTGATTTGCCCCGCATAAATCGCGGCGGGCGGGATCAGATCTGGGGCGATGTCAGACACGCCGCGCACGGAAAACCCGTGTTCCTCAAAAATCTCTATCACCACGCGCAGCGCCCCATCATCCCCCGCGCCAAGCGCCGCCAAAAGACGCGGGACCATCTGCGCGGTTTGGGGATCAAACAGGCTGGGATCCAGATTGGGCCGCTGAACGGCACCCGCAAAGATCACCTCGCCCACGCCCCCATCTTGCAAATAGCGCAAAAACAGCGCCAGCCGTTCCAGTCGAAACACCTGATCGACGGCGATTTTTGGTGCAAACCCGTCCAGCGCACAGACCAAAGGTGGCACTTGCAAGGCCGCCAAAACGGCACTTGGCAAATCCCCCTGCCCTGCGATCAGCGCCAATCTTTTCATTTTGGCGTCAAAAAACTGCGGTCCGAGACGTCCAGAATGAACGCCATCATCTCGCGCACATGGGGGGATGTTGCCACCTCTGCCAATTTGCGCGCGCGTTCCAGAAAACTGCCCTCGGTCCCTGATAAATCCTGATAGGCGCCACGCAGAGCCGCGATATCTGCGCGATCCAGCCCACGGCGTTTCAAACCCACAAGGTTCAGCCCGTCCAAAACCCCTCGTGGTCCCTGAACCAATCCATAAGGGATCACATCATTCGTGACCATCGTCAGCGCGCCAATCATCGCGCCCCGTCCAATGCGCACGAATTGATGAATGCCCGACAGCCCGCCAATCACCACATCATCGCCGATCACACAATGCCCCGCAATGGCGACCTGGTTGGCCAAGACAATGCGATTGCCCAAATGTGCGTCATGGCCGATATGCGCCCCCGTCATCAACAGGCAATCATCACCCAAACGCGTGACACCACCGCCGCCAGCCGTGCCTGTGTTCAGAGTCGCACCTTCACGAATGCGACAGCGCGCGCCCACGATCAAGCGCGTGCGCTCGCCCTGATATTTTAAATCCTGCGGCACTTCGCCCACAGTGGCAAAAGGAAAGATCACGGTATCCGCACCAACATCTGTCCAGCCTGTCACCACCGCGTGCGATTTTACCTGCACGCCCGTAGCAAGCGTCACCTCAGGGCCGATAAGGGCAAAGGCGCCGATGACACAGCCCGCGCCGATCACCGCCCCCGCCTCGATCACCGCCGCGGGGTGAATATTGGCGCTGGGATCAATCATGCTTTTGGCACATCAAACATTGCCATAAACTGCGCCTCGCAGGCCAATTCGCCCTCGACCATGGCGCGGCCTTCAAATTTCCAAACGCGGCCCCCGCCACGCAGGGCGCGCACGTGCAATTCCATCACATCGCCCGGAACGACCTTGCGGCGAAATTTCACCGCATCCACCCCCATGAAGAACACATTGGCATTCTTGTCGACCAAATCCATCGACAGGCCCACCAAAATTCCCGACGTCTGCGCCATCGCCTCGATGATCATCACGCCGGGAAAGACGGGCATATTGGGAAAATGGCCCTGAAACTGCGGCTCGTTAAAGGTGACGTTTTTGATGCCGACACAGGATTCGTTGACAATGATATCGCGCACCTTGTCGACCAACAAAAACGGATAACGGTGTGGGATGATCCGCTGGATCAGGGCAAGATCGGCACTGAGGGGGGCTGTGTCAGACATACTCTCTCCTTATCGGGCCATCTCGCAGGCCTTTTTGCCTAGGTAACAAGGCAAGGACCAGTTGACAAGACTAGGGTTTCACCGTGCCGTCGCCCAATTTCTGATCGATCAGCGCGACAATTTCAGTGGTGATATCAATCGACAACAATGACACGATAATTGCCTTTTTATCGACAATGGCGGTGGCGCCGCGTTCGACCATATAATCGCCGATAATTTGCGTTACGGCGGCGACAAATTTCTGCCGCGCCGCCGCCTCTTTTTCGCGCAAGGCGGATGCGGCAGCCTCGCGTTGCGCGCGCAAGCCTTTCACCTTGGTGTCAAAAGCATCGGCCAAAAGGCGAAATTGATCCGCAGGCAGTTTGGCGCGCTTGTCGGTTAGATCGCGTTCCTCAACCTCTAGGTCGGCATCAATTTTTCGCGTTTCCGCCTCGGCAACGCTGGCATCTTGGGCAATAGTGGCGCGCAGGGCTTTGCCGAATTGACTGCGCGAAAACAGCGCCTCTTGATCAAGGGTCAAAATGGTTGATTGCACAACGGGCGCTGTAACAGGCTTTTCTGCGGGCGGGGTTTGCGCCCCCGCCACGCCTGCAAAACAGATCATCACTGCCCCAAAGACCCGCTGCATCAGAACTTGGACGAAATCGTCAACTCAAAGTTACGATCAAGGTCAAAGCTTTGTTTTTGCAAGGCTCTGGAAAAGTTCAAGCGCAACGGACCGATGGGCGTATCCCAGAACATCGACAGGCCCACCGCTTGGCGTGTGGCATAATCTGCCCCCAATGCCCCCGTGGCGTCGTCCAATCCCCAGACCGAGCCGATGTCATAAAACGCACCGCCCGTGATCCCGTATTCTTGCGGCAATCCCAGTGGGAAATCCGCCTCAAACCGAACAGAGGTGAACATATTGCCGCCCAAAGCATCCCCGTCTTGACGCGGACCAATGCCGTTGCGTTCAAATCCACGAATTTTGCCCGCCCCAAAGAAACGATCTGTCACACGCGTGCCATACCCTCCATAAGAGGCAATTGCGCCGCCTTCAAAGATCGCCCGCAGCGTCACTTCTTCTTGCAAAACCTTACGCTCCGCCACGGCCAAACCTGTGGTCGAGACATATTTTGCATCCCCCCCAAGACCCGCAAAATCCTGACTGAACCGCAACAAAACACCGCCCAAGGGGTTCAGCCCCGTTTTGCGGTTGTCATATGAAAACGTATAGCCCAAGGACGATGTAACTTCGGCACCGCGCGCGGCCTCTGCCGTGATCAAAGCCGAACCTGTGCCGTTTGTAACCACTTCATCCGATGCCAAGCGATAGCGCAATTCAAGACGCGATTGCTTGCCCGTAGGGAAATCCAGCGCGGGACTGAACGACATCGTTTTGGTGTCGTAATTTGCGCTGGCTGCCGTGGTGGAATGGTAATTGCTGTTCAGTTTTAATTTGACATCACGCCCCAAAAAGGCGGGCTCAACAAAGCCAAAGCTGAAATCTTGGGTGTCTTGGGTGGCTTGCAGCGTCAGGTTCAAACCCTGCCCACGGCCCAAAAAGTTGGTTTCCGAATAGCCCAAATTGCCGCCCGCACCAGCAGACGATCCAAATGTCAAACCAAAGGAAATCGACCCCGTCGGCGCCTCGGTGACATCAACATTCAACACAACCTGATCGGCGGCAGATCCGGGGGCCGCATCAATATTCGCCTGATCAAAAAAGCCCAGCGCCCGTATGCGTTCCGCCGCTTGGCGCACTTCTCTTGGGTTAAAGGGGTCGCCTTCAGAGGTGCGGAATTGCCGCCGCACGACGGCATCCAAAGTGGTGGTATTGCCTTCGATATCAATACGCTCAACAAACACCCGCTTGCCGCGTTTGACCACAAATTCCACATTCAAACTTTGGGTTTTCGGATCGCGTTTGATGCGGGGTTCAATTTGAACAAAATTCAGACCTTTGCGCTGGGCAACGGCCTCTAGGCGGGTGATATTTGTTTCAATTTTGGATGGCGAATAGGTGTCGTTCGCCTGCAACCGCAATTCTTTGGAGAAATCCGCGGTGTCCAGATCCGCAATTTCCGACACCAACGAAACATTCCCAATGTGGTAAACTTGGCCTTCGGTTACATTATATGTAACAAATGTGGCATCGCGTTCGCGCGACAATTCACCCACCGCCTCGCCGACTTGAACATCAATATAGCCGCGCGACAGATAGAAATCGCGCAAAACCTGTTTGTCCAATTCCAAACGATCCGCGCTAAAGGTGTCTGCTTTGATCAACTGACGAAAGAAACCAGCCTGTTTGGTTTGCAACACACGGCGCAGGCGGTTGTCTGAAAAGGCGCGATTGCCGATAAAGGCAATGCTTTCATTTTCGACCACTTTGCCTTCGGTGATTTCAAACACCAAATCAACACGGCCATTGTCGCGGCGGATCAGTTTTGGATCCACAGTGGCAGCCAATCGACCGCGCGCAGTATACAGGTCAGCAATCGCCGCCGCATCCGATTCCGCCATGGCCGCCGAATAAACGCGCCGTTCTTTGGACGAGATCAGACCCGTCAATTCTTCGTCTTTTATCCGTTTGTTGCCTTCAAAATCGATCACATTGATGATGGGCAATTCCACGACACGGATCACAAGACTGTCGCCCTTTGGCAGCAATTCCACGCTTTCAAATAGGCCAGAGGCCGTGATGCGCTGATAAGCATCGTTCAGCGCGGCTGCCGAAAGGGTGGACCCCTGCTGCAACGCCGCGAATTTCAGGATTGTGCCTGCATCCACATTCGCATTGCCTTCAATCTTGATCGACTGAAACGAATAGTCTTGTGCCCAGCTTGGCAAAACCAGATCGCCAAACACCATTGCCCCCGACAAGGCCGCGACGACAACCCCCGCTTGGATGCGTCCACGCAGTTTTCCCGAGACCGAATATTCAGTGCCCCGTGTGTTGGCGCCCATTTTCCGAGAGCCCCGCATCTTTGAGATGATTTTATTGTGCATAGCCGCTCCACCTGCCATAATTCTTATGTGGATAACTATCCGCAATGACAGGGAATGTCAAAAGGCCCAAGTGGTTTTTGTAAATAAGCTGAGGCGCGTTGCCGATCTTGCACGATGGGGCCATATGGCCCTAGCTGCAGGTTAAATCATTGCCCAAGGCAAAGACTGTCAGCGCCAAGATCAGCGCAAGCCCGATGGCTACGGCGACATTCAACACTTTGGGATTGGGCTTGCGGCCCGTGATGGCCTCATAGGCGAAAAACACCAAATGACCGCCGTCCAGCACAGGAACAGGGAACAGGTTCAACAACCCCACCCCCAGAGAAACC
Source organism: Cypionkella sp. (assembly GCA_040398785.1). Taxonomy (GTDB): domain Bacteria; phylum Pseudomonadota; class Alphaproteobacteria; order Rhodobacterales; family Rhodobacteraceae; genus Cypionkella. The sequence continues at coordinate 84,000 of JBBATJ010000003.1, forward strand.
ACTGCAAGCATTGATACAAAACTGGCAAGACCGCTGCGCGCCGCGTCACCCATCGCCCCCGCAAGGCCAACTGGCCCCGACAGATTGCAACTGCTGATATCGCCGCGCACCAAATGGATCATGCCCGACAGACTGCCCGACAGCACCGACCAAACTTGGTTTGCCGCCATCTGCGCGGCCTCAAACAGGCCCGCTTGACGTGTTTGGGGATCGAACAACAGACCCGATGACAGGCCAACCAGCCACCGCGTTTCAAAACTGCCGTCTGCTTTTGGCAAATCGCGACGATTTGGCGTCAAGGTCAGTGCAATTTCTTGCCCCCCCGTTTCACCATCCGCGCGCCAGATCACCAAGTTTACGGGCGCGCCCTTGGATGCTTCAACCATCGGCGGCAATTCGGCAAAGGCCGATACAGGCTGACCATTCACCGACAAGACGACATCGCCCAGCTTTATCCCCGCCGCCATGCCGGCGTTCTTTGGATAAACCGCCCCAACAAGGGCAGGCATCGGATGGGCAGACACCACGTCAATCGTCTGATCACCGCGCTGAATATGATAGGATACTGTGGGCGCTGCAGGCAATTTGGACGCAAGCGCCAGATAGGTTTTGAAATCTGGTGTGGCCTGATCATTCACCCCCAAAATCACATCCCCCTTTTGCAACAAGGTGACATTGGGCATCGGATGAACCACGCCGACAATGGGGCGGTCTTGGGGCAAGCCCGTCACCAAAATTACCGCCAAAAAAATGCCAAAGGCCAAAACAAAATTGAAAATCGGGCCTGCCGCGACCGTGGCCGCCCGCGCCCACAAAGGTGCGCCTGCCATTGTATCGCGCCCCTCTGTCGTGGTGCTGCGCGCCGAGGCGGCATCTTGATCGCCCTTGAATTTCACAAATCCCCCCAAAGGGATCAACGCCAATTGCCAACGCGTGCCGCGACGATCCGTGCGCGTGGCAACTACGGGCCCAAAGCCCAAGGAAAAGACATCCGCCTTGATTCCCGACCAACGCCCGATGATGTAATGACCATATTCATGCACGGCGACAATCACGCCCAAAGCGATCAAAAACGATCCAATCGTCCAAGCCAATCCGCCCAAATCTGCCAAAAAATCCACGCGTTACCTGCCTTGAATAAAAGAAAGCGCGGCCTCATGGGTGCGCCTTCGTGTCAGATGGTCGATTTGCAGCACCGCCTCAAGGGTATCGGGGGTGTTTTGCATCATAATTTCCCCAGATAGGCGGGAAAGTGTCGCCTCGACCACCGCTGACATCTGCATAAAACCAATTTTGCCCGCCAAAAACAAATCCAGTGCCACCTCTTTGGCGGCGGTAAAGACACCGCCCGCCGCGCCGCCAACCGCCATGACCTCGCGGCAAATCCGCAAGGCAGGAAAGCGGTCAAGATCGGGCGTGGCAAATGTCAGACTGCCGATATGTGCAAGATCAAGGCGCGCGACGGGCAAATTGCTGCGGTCAGGATAGTTCAGTGCATAGCCGATCGCATGGCGCATATCTGGGGTGCCCAAATGCGCCATCACGGCCCCATCCACAAAGCTGACCATGGCATGAATGATAGATTGGGGGTGCTGGACGACCTGTATCTGATCGGGGTCTAAACTGAAAAACTCACGCGCTTCAATGACTTCCATCGCTTTGTTAAACATAGAGGCGGAATCGATGGTGATACGCTGCCCCATCGACCAATTGGGATGCGTCGACGCCTGTGCAATGGTGGCGCTGGCCAGTTTTTCCAAAGGCCAATCGCGCAAAGCGCCCCCTGAAGCGGTGATCGTGACCCGTTCGACATTGGCCATATCCTCGCCCCGCAGGGCTTGGAAAATGGCAGAATGCTCTGAGTCGACGGGCAAGACACGGGTGCCGTGGCGCGCGGCCTCGGCCAATAACAGCCGACCCGCGGTGACAAGGCTTTCTTTATTGGCAAGGGCAAGGGTTTTTGTATGGGCAAGTGCGGCGAAACCAGGGGCAAGGCCCGCATTGCCGACAATCGCACTCAGAACAAGGTCTGTTGGGCGCATGGCAGCGGCAATAATGGCAGCCTCCCCCGCTGCAACTGCAATCCCGCTGCCCGATAGGGCGTCACGCAGATCGGGCAGGCAATCGTCATAGGCCGTCACCGCGATTTCAGCATTCAGTTCGCGCGCCATTTGGGCCAAAAGGGAAACATTGCGCCCCCCCGTCAAGGCGACTGTGCGGTAATCCGAACGATTGCGCAGGATCAAATCAAAGGCCGACGCCCCGATCGATCCTGTTGCGCCAAAAATTGAGATTGCTCGACCTGAAAGTGGTGGCATGATTACAGCCAAAATGGGAAAATAAGGTTCAACAAAACCACCGCCACTGTCGCCCCGATCAGCGCGTCAAATCGATCCAGAAACCCACCATGGCCCGGGATTAAATGCGACGAATCCTTGACCCCCGCGCGACGCTTTAACCAGCTTTCGCCGATATCGCCCATCTGTCCAGCAAAAGCGATTAGGGGGGACAACACGATCAACATACCCCCGCCTTGTGCGGCAAAAGCCACGCCGACAAAGGTCGCGCCAATCCAGCCTGCTAGAGTGCCAGACCATGTTTTCTTGGGGCTAATGCTGGGCCAAAACTTGGGTCCGCCAAAGCTGCGCCCAATGAAATATCCCGCGATATCAGACACAACGACCACGCCGATCAGCCACAGAATCGCGGCAATCCCATGATGCGCGCGCATCTCAATCAGACCTTTGCCCGCCACCATGATCGCAAGAGCTGCAATCGCCAAAATGGCCCGTCGCTCGCGGTGTTTGGTTGCCAAAAACATCATTGGCAAGATTGGGATCAACAGCCAACCCGTCCACGCGGGCCAACCTTCGTCAAAAAATAACAAGAGCCCGGCGGCAAGACCCATATAAATCGCACGATTATGTGCGTCGGGTTCGGATAACAGCGCCAGTTCCCAAATCATCACGCCGATCAAAACCGCAACCGAAATCAGCAAGGGCCAACCACCCAGCCAAACATCAATTGAACCCACAAAGATCATCACCGCCGCAGAGATCACGCGGGGGCGCAGGTCCGACCAACGATCAGGGGTGGATTTGTTCATTTTGTGACCACGCCGCCAAAACGCCGCTCGCGCCCGACAAACCGCGCCAAAATATGCGACAATTCGGTCGGGGTGAAATCGGGCCACAGGGTGGGGGTAAATTCGTATTCCGCATAGGCCGCCGCCCAAGGCAAAAAATTCGACGTGCGCGTTTCGCCAGAGGTGCGTATCACCAAATCAGGATCGGGCAAATCGGCGGTGTCCAAATGTTCGCTGATGGTCTGCTCGGTAATGCTTGCAGCATCAATGCCCAAATCGACGATTTTCCGCATCGCCCGCGTCAGCTCATCTCGGCCCCCGTAATTGATCGCAACTGTCAGGTTCAATACCCGCCCCTGCGCAGTGCGGGTTTCAATCCCTGCCATCAACTCTTGCAAATTGGGATCCAGCCGCGTGCGATCGCCAATAAAGCGCAGGCGCACGCCCGATTCTGCCAGCTTGTTCGCCTCGGATTTGATATAGCGGGCAAAGATTTTCATCAGGCCCAACACTTCGGTCGTGGAACGTTTCCAGTTTTCAGTTGAAAACGCATAAATGGTCAGATGCGTGACCCCCAAATCAGGGCAAGCGGCGACGATTTCGCGCACGCGTTCGGCGCCCTTGCGATGTCCGACCAGACGCGGCCAGCCGCGATTGGTGGCCCAACGCCCATTGCCATCCATGATAATGGCCACGTGCAAGGGGGCCAAAGGATCTGCCGGCATTGGGTCTGGGTGACTGGACACTGCGCCGCTCCGCTACACTTGCATAATCTCGGCTTGTTTTGACTCTAGCGCGCGATCCACAGCGGCGATGAATTTATCGGTCAATTCCTGAACCTCATCGGACCACATTTTTTGGTCGTCCTCGCCCATACCAGCCGATTTCGCCTTTTTGATCTGATCCATGCCGTCGCGGCGCACGTTGCGGATGGAAACCTTGGCGCTTTCGGCATAGCCTGCGGCAACCTTGGTCAATTGTTTGCGGCGTTCTTCGTTCAATTCGGGGATGGGCAGGCGGATCAGCGGGCCATCCGAGACAGGATTGATCCCAATTCCAGATTCGCGGATCGCCTTTTCGACCTTGGCAATCATCGCCTTGTCCCAAACGTTGATCACCACCATGCGCGGCTCTGGCACGTTGACAGTGCCCAATTGCGTGATTGGCGTCATTGCGCCATAGGCCTCAACTTGGATTGCATCCACGATCGACGCAGAGGCGCGGCCCGTGCGCAGGCCCGCAAATTCGGTCTTAAGCGCGTTCATCGCCCCATCCATGCGGCGTTGAATTGCGTCTAGGTCAATGTCCAAATCGTCAGCCATAACGTCCTCATTCACTGTCTTATTATTAGCCGCTATAACAGGAATATTGCGGGTCGGTATAGGGGCGGTAACGCAAAATCAGCCGTGCACGCGCGTGTAGGTGCCTTGACCCGCCAAAATCCCCTTGAATCCGCCCGGCTCGTCCAGAGAAAACACGATGATCGGCAGGTCATTGTCGCGAGCAAGGGCGATGGCAGAGGCGTCCATTACGCCCAGATGCTGTTGCAACACCTCATCATAGGTCACGGTTTTATACCGCTTGGCATCGGGGTGTTTTTTCGGGTCTTTGTCATAGACGCCGTCCACTTTGGTGCCCTTGAAAATCGCCTCACAGGCCATTTCATTGGCGCGCAGGGTCGCCGCCGTGTCGGTGGTGAAATAGGGATTGCCCGTGCCTGCGGCAAAGATCACGACGCGTTTCTTTTCCAAATGGCGCACGGCGCGGCGGCGGATATAGGGCTCGCAGACCTGATCCATTGGGATGGCGGAAATAACACGGGTAAAGACGCCCAATTGTTCCAAGGCAGATTGCATGGCAAGGGCGTTCATCACGGTTGCCAGCATCCCCATATAATCGGCGGTCGTGCGTTCCATCCCTTGGGCGGAGCCTGCAAGGCCACGAAAGATATTGCCACCGCCGATGACCATACAGACCTCGACCCCCATATCGCGCACCGATTTCACCTCGGACGCGATACGTTGGACAGTTGGAGGGTGCAGGCCAAACCCCTGATCGCCCATCAGCGCCTCGCCCGATATTTTCAACATGACGCGGCTATAGGCTGTTGGGGTGTCGGTCATGAAGAATCCTATCTGATGGTTTTGGTTGACTGCCGCCCAAAATGTCGCAAAACGTCCAAAGGTTCAACGGGGAAGCGACCAAGTGATCAAAACCATTTCGCGCGAGGCTCCTGTTTTGATTGCGGGGCCAACAGCATCGGGCAAGTCTGAACTGGCAATGGCGCTTGCGGCGCGCGATGGGCGTATCGTTATCAACGCGGATGCCTTGCAGGTGTTTGATATGTGGCGGGTGCTGACGGCGCGCCCCAGTCTGGCCGAAGAATTGACCCTGCCGCATAAGCTATATGGCCACATCAGGCGGGATCAGCCCTATTCCGTTGGCCACTGGCTGCGCGAGGTTGCGGGCCTGATTGAGCAGCCTTTTGTGATTGTGGGGGGGACTGGGTTGAATTTTACCGCCTTGACCAAAGGTCTGGCAGAAATTCCCGAAATTCCCCGCGATGTGCGCGCCCGCGCGGATGCCGTTTTGGCGCAGGCGGGAATTGCCGAAATGTTGGCTGATTTGGATTGCGCCACCAAAGACCGCATTGATCAGCGCAACCCCGCGCGGGTGCAGCGCGCGTGGGAGGTGCAGATGGCCACGGGGCGCGGACTGGTCAGTTGGCAATCGGAAACAGGGCCGCCCTTGGTGGCGCGCGCCCAGTGTGAGGCGATCGTTCTGCGTCCTGATGTGGACTGGTTGGATCAGCGTATCGCAGCGCGGTTTGCCAAAATGATCGCACAAGGTGCCTTGGACGAGGTGCGCGCCGCCTTGCCCTTTTGGGACGCCCGCGCCCCTTGGGCCAAGGCGATTGGCGCGCCAGAATTGATTGCGTATTTGCGCGGCCAAATATCCCTGCACGACAGCACCCAAGCCGCAGTTTTGGCATCACGCCAATATGCCAAACGCCAACGCACTTGGTTGCGTAAATCCATGCAAGATTGGCGCGCGGTGACACCCTCTGACTTATCCACAGGGTTCTCCCCATGATTTCGCGCCGATATGTCCGAAATGGTAGAATTTGTCATATTTACTTGGAAAAACCGGCCACATAAACTGGTAAATAAGTTGAAATATGTAAAGGCGCAAAATGTCCACCGATTCCCAAACGATGCGACTGATCCCCTTGCAACGGCTGGTTGCACAGGGCCGTTGGCGCGTCGAGGCGATGCGCAGCCTGTCAGAGGCCTGCCTTATTCATGTCCAAAAAGGCATGGGCAGGATCACCGTGTCAGGGGTGACACGGGGCTATTCCGCCAATAATGTCATTTTTATTCCAGCAGGTGTGATGCACGGATTCGAAGTTGGGCCGAACGTCGCTGGCACAGCGGTGTTTTTTGGGCGCGGATGCACCTTGGCGCTGCCTGCTTCGGGGCAACATTTGCGCTTGCGCGAAACAACCGCCCAAAGCGAATTGTCCATGATCATGGAGATGGTCCTGCGCGAAAGCGAAAGTTCAAAAGCCGCAAATGATCGCGCAGCACAGTATTATTTGGGCCTTCTAAGCGTCTGGTTGGAACGCCAAGTTTTACACGCAGCACCAGAGGCCGTGCGCCCAGATGCGGCGCACCGCCTTGTGGCACGATTCGCCGATGTGATGGAGCAGCGGTTTCGCAGCGGTGTCGGCATTGCCGAATTGGCCGCCGAACTGGGTGTGACGGCCACCCATTTGACGCGCTGTTGTCGCACCGCTTCGGGGCGCACCGCAATAGAACTGCTGCAAGATCGCCGCCTGTTTGAGGCGCGCAAGCTGCTGTCGGATACGAAAATACCCGTGGGGCAGATTGGCGAATCCTTGGGATTCACTTCGGCGGCCTATTTCACGCGGGCATTTCAAAACCAAACGGGCCAGTCCCCCAGCGCCTTTCGCCGCGCAGTTTGATGAAACAAATCGGCATGGCAAAAAAAGCTTGCGGGATGGCATTTCAGCATTCATGCTGTCTCTGTCGTTAAATCACCACAAGATGACGCATATCGACACAGAAAAATCGGCCGAAATGGTGTCGGATGCGAGAATGGATGAAACCAGACTCGTATCTGTGACGTCGCCATAAATGCAGCGGGCCAGCCTCTGCCAAGGATATCTAAAGGGGCAATAGCCCCACCACAACAGGGAGACGATAATGAAACTGTTTAAAAGCAAGGGCATCCATCCTGGTGCCTTGATGCACGCCGCGGAATATACCGCAGGCAAATTGTCGCGCCGCGAGTTTTTCAGCCGCGCCACAGCGCTGGGTCTGACCGCGACAGGGGCATATAATCTGATCGGTTTGGCATCACCTGCCATGGCGGCAGATGTCAAAGTTGGCGGCGTTCTGCGCTGCGCGATGGAAGTTAAGGCACAAAAGGATCCCCGCACCGCAGATTGGCCACAGATTGCCAACGTTTATCGTGGCTGGCTGGAATATCTGATCCAGTATAACCCCGATGGCACCTTTGAGGGCCGCCTGCTGGAATCGTGGGAAGCCAATGGTGACGCGACCGAATACACCCTTAAGGTGCGCCCAAGCGTGACTTGGAACAATGGGGATGCGTTCACCGCGGATGACGTTGTGCGTATGTTTGGCCGCTGGGCTGATGGTTCGGTTGAAGGCAACGCAATGGCGTCGCGTTTCCCCGGCTTGACCGAGCAGGTTGCCGCGATGGGCGCAGACGGCAAGGCCGTTGTGAACGACAAGGGCGAGCCTGTCATGGTCAGCAAGCTGCGCGATGGCGCGGTCACCAAAGTTGACGATATGACCGTCAAATTGGCGATGACAATCTCGGATGTGGCTGTTGTGGCAAACTTGGCAGATTATCCTGCCGCGGTTGTCCATTCTTCCTATGTCGACGGATCGGATCCATCGACCAATGCAATCGGCACTGGCCCCTATGTTCCAAAAGAGGTCGCTGTTGGCCAAAAGGCCGTTTTGGTGCGCGCCGAAGGCCACACCTGGTGGGGCGGGACTGCACCCTTGGACGAGATCCACTATATCGACTTTGGCACCGATCCATCGGCCATGGTCGCGCTTGCGGGTTCGGACGAAATCGACACCAACTATGAAACCACGGGCGATTTCATCACCCAGTTGGACGGTCTTGGTTGGAAAAAGCTGGATGCCGTCACCGCATCGACCATCGTGATCCGTATGAACTCGAATTCGGACCTGTATAAAGATAAGGCTGTTCGTCAAGCAATCCAATTGGCTGTTGATCCAAAGACGGTTCTGGATATCGGCTATGCCGGTCTGGGCACAACTGCGGAAAACCACCATGCTTGCCCCGTTCATCCTGAATACGCACAGATCCCAGCACAAACGATCAATGCGGCGGGCCTGAAGCCTGCTTTGGAAGCCGCTGGTTTGGGTGCAACGGAATTGGAAGTCATCAGCCTTGATGGCGGCTTTGAATTTGACACCACCGCAAACGTTGTGGCTCAGTTGGCTGCGGCAGGCGCGATCGTCAAGCATACGGCAATGCCTTCGTCGACCTTCTGGAACGATTGGCAGAAATACCCCTTCTCGTCGACCACGTGGAACCACCGCCCCTTGGCTGTGCAGAATATGTCCTATGCCTATACATCGACGGGGTCATGGAACGAAACCGGCATGGCAAATGCCGATTTTGACGCCGCAATGACCAAGGCGCTGTCTTTGGCAGATGCCGATGCGCGTCGCGAAGTGATGGTGACCTTGGAAACCATTCTGCAAAGCGAAGGTTATATCATCAACCCCTACTGGCGTTCCTTGTATCGTCACGCAAAAGAGGGGGTGAATGTTGATATGCACCCATCGTTCGAGCATCACCACTATAAGTGGTCGATGGCATAATGAAACAGCGGATCGGGCGCGCTCTGCGCCCGATCCTGCCCTTCGGGGCCATGACCAGCGGTCACTCAAGATCGCGGCGCAGGGGGAAATAATGCTTAAATTCGTACTAAGACGCTTTGGCGTCATGGTGCTGACAGCGCTCGCGCTGACTTTTGTAGTGTTTTACCTAACAAATCTGCCGCCAAATTTGGAAAAACTTGCCCGCACCGAGGGTTCCGTGCGCATGACAGATCAGTCGGTTGCCAATTGGATCGTCGAAAACGGCCATGGTGGATCGGTATTTCTACGCTATGCTGAATGGTTGGGGTTGAAACCAGGCTGGGTTTTGACAGATGCAAAGGGTGTGACGCGCGGACGTTGCATCAACAATGGCCTAACAGTGGACACCGCACCGAAATTCTGCGGCGTCCTGCAAGGGCAATGGGGATTCTCAACTGTTTTCAAGCAGCCCGTATCCCAAGCTTTGGTGGAAAAACTGGGCAAGACCGCCTATTTGATGTTTGCGGTGATGATGGTGATGGTGCCGACATCCTTGTTGATCGGCATCGTATCTGGGATGCGCGAAGGATCACGGACGGACCGCGTGTTGTCGTTTTTTTCCATCGCAACAACCGCAACCCCAGAATATGTATCAGGCGTGGTGCTGGTCGCGATTTTTGCCTCTGCCACAGCAGGCATATCGCCGATCTTGGTGCACTGGGGCTGGCTTTCGACCAAAACATTGTTTTTGGGCACGGCGACATCAGCGCTGGATGGCATTACATTTTGGAATTTCACCCTACCCGTGATGACCATAGCACTTTATGGCATCGGATACATCGCACGCATGACACGCGCCTCGATGACAGAGGTAATGACACAACAATATATCCGGACCGCCCGCCTGAAAGGCGTCAGCTTTCGCATTGTGGTGATCCGTCACGCCCTGCGCAACGCGCTGATTGCACCCTTTACCGTGATTATGCTGCAGTTTCCTTGGCTGTTAAACGGTGTTGTGATCGTCGAAACTTTGTTTAATTACAAAGGGTTTGGCTGGACATTGGTGCAGGCTTCGGGGAACAATGATATTGAACTCTTGTTGGGCTGTTCGGTTGTCGCCGTTATCGTCGTGCTGGTCACGCAACTGATTTCAGACATTGGCTATGTCTTTTTGAACCCCCGTATTCGGCTGGCATGAGGCAATGATGAACGCAGAGCTTTTGACTTGGGGCCAAATCATTGCCCGGATCCTGTGGCAGTTTCTGCCCGTTTGGGCGGCCTTGATTGTCACCTTCACCCTGACCATCAGTTTCAAATCAAGGCTGGGCCTTTTGGGAAAGTTGATGGACAGTCCCGTGGGCATGATCGGGCTAGCCTTGGTGCTGTTCTGGGTCTACACCGCATTTTTCGCCGATTTCATCATCACGATGGACCCCGTGGCACAGTTTGGGCGGGTGAAAAATCCGCCGCCTGGCACGCCATTGGTGGATCCTGGCACGGGCTATCCGCATTTCCTGCTGGGCGCGGATCATTTGGCGCGGGATGTGTTTTCGCGGGTGGTGATGGGGGCGCGGTCGGTGTTGAAAATCGCACCCGCCGCCACGGCATTCGCCTTTATGGTCGGCGTCACCCTTGGCCTGCCTGCGGGCTATTACGGCGGCAAGCTGGACACAGCGCTGTCGTTTCTGGCCAATCTGGTGCTGGCCTTTCCGGTGATCTTGCTGTTCTATCTGCTGGTGACGCCCGAAATTCGCAATACCGCCATTCCCACAACCCTTGCCGCCGTTCTGTTCATCTTTCCCATTCTGTTTTTCGTCACCCTGTTTCAAACCCGCTATTACACCAACCCGCCGAAACGCAATCTTTACGCGGGTGCGACGCTGGTCATCGGACTTTGGGCCTATTCAGGCCTTGCCTTTCATGCTGACCCCTTGGGCGTTTGGAAGATGGACCCAAATATCTTGAACGTCTTTGTCTCGGTGGTCTTTGTGAACGCGCCCACAGTGTTTCGCATTGTGCGCGGCATTGTGATGGATTTGAAATCGCGCGACTATGTGGCGGCGGGGCAAACGCGCGGCGAAGGCGCTTGGTATATCATGCTGTGGGAGATCCTGCCCAATGCGCGCGGCCCCTTGATTGTCGATTTCTGTTTGCGCATCGGCTATACGACCATCCTTTTGGGCACTTTGGGTTTCTTTGGCCTTGGCGTTTCCGCCGATAGCCCCGACTGGGGATCAACCATTGATGATGGGCGCAAGCTGCTGTCGCTGTATGTCCATCCCGCCATCACCCCCGCCCTTGCCCTCATGAGCCTTGTCCTCGGCCTAAACCTGCTTGCCGATGGGCTGCGCGAAGAAAGCCTAAAAGATTGATGCTTCCTCGTTGTACAAATATCCCGGGGGGAAGTCACATTGGCCAAGGCCAATGTGACCTAGGGGGCTGGTCCCCCGCTGATACAGGAGAATTAAATGGCTGATTGGGACAATACAAAACCGATCCTTGAAATCGAAAACCTTTCGATCAGCTTTTTCACGCGGTTGGGCGAAATCCCGGCCGTGATGGATTTTTCCTGCTCGGTTATGGCGGGGGAATCGATGGGCTTGGTGGGCGAGTCGGGTTGTGGGAAATCCACTGTCGCCTTGGCCGTCATGCGCGATCTGGGCAAAAACGGACGCATCGTGGGGGGCACGATCAAGTTCAAGGGCCGTGATCTGACCCATATGTCCGAACAGGAACTACAATCTATTCGCGGTGCCGAAATCGCGATGATCTACCAAGAGCCGATGGCGTCCCTCAACCCCGCGATGAAAATCGGCGCGCAATTGGCCGAGGTGCCGATGATCCATCAGGGCATGGACCGCGCGCAGGCGTGGGATTTGGCGCGGCAAATCGTGGCCGATGTGCGCCTGCCCGACCCTGACCGCATCCTGCAAGCCTATCCGCATCAACTGTCAGGTGGTCAACAACAGCGGATCGTCATTGCTATGGCGCTGATGGCCAAACCCGCCCTGCTGATTTTGGACGAGCCGACGACAGCGCTAGATGTGACGGTTGAGGCGGGCATTGTCGATCTGGTCAAGGATTTGGGCCATAAATACGGCACGTCGATGTTGTTCATCAGTCATAATCTGGGGCTGATTTTGGATGTCTGCGACCGTCTGTGCGTGATGTATTCGGGCGAGGCCGTGGAAACGGGCAATGTGCGCGAAGTGTTTTCCAATATGCGCCATCCCTATACCCAAGCGCTGTTTCGCGCCATTCCCCTGCCCTCGGCGGATAAAAACGCCAGCCCTTTGATTGCAATCCCTGGCAATTTTCCCCTGCCGCATGAACGACCCAATGGGTGCAATTTCGGGCCGCGCTGTGATTACTTTGCCGCAGGGCGTTGTGATGGCGGCGATATTGCGATGTCGTCCGTCCCAAATGGGGATCGCCATGCGTCGCGCTGTTTGAAATGGGCGGAAATCGATTGGGCGGCCCCGCCTGCCGCCAAGATCACCAAGGAAAAATCCCCCATTGGGCCTGTTGTGCTGAAAATGGAAGATCTTAAGAAATATTATTCGGTCAGCTCTGGCGCCTTTGGTGGTGGGACGGCCAAGGTGGTTAAGGCCAATGAAACCCTATCATTCGAGGCGCATCAGGGCGAAACCCTTGCCATTGTGGGCGAATCTGGTTGTGGAAAATCCACCTTTGCCAAGGTGTTGATGGGGCTGGAAACCGCAACATCGGGCAGCATCATGCTGTTTGATGAAAATGTGCAATCGACGCCCATTCAGAAACGCAATGTGGATATGGTGTCGTCGGTGCAGATGGTGTTTCAAAACCCGTTTGACACGCTGAACCCGTCGATGAGTGTGGGGCGTCAAATCATCCGCGCTTTGGAAGTGTTCAAGCAGGGGAAATCCGATTCTGAACGCGAAGTCAGGATGCTGGAATTGCTGGATCTGGTCAAACTGCCCCGTGCCTTTGCGACGCGTATGCCGCGCCAACTCTCGGGCGGGCAGAAACAACGCGTCGGCATTGCGCGTGCCTTTGCGGGCGGCGCCAAGGTGGTTGTGGCGGATGAACCTGTCAGTGCGCTGGATGTGTCGGTGCAGGCGGCTGTTACCGATCTGTTGATGGATATTCAGCGCGAGAATAAGACGACACTCTTGTTCATCAGCCATGATCTGTCGATTGTGCGCTATCTATCCGACCGCGTTTTGGTGATGTATTTGGGCCATGTGGTGGAAATGGGCACGACCGATCAAGTGTTCCAGCCGCCGTATCATCCCTATACTGAGGCGCTTTTGTCAGCGGTGCCGATTGCCGACCCGCGCGTGACGCGCAAGCGGATCGTGTTGCAAGGCGATATTCCATCGGCAATGAACCCGCCCTCGGGGTGCCCGTTCCAGACGCGTTGCCGTTGGAAAGATCAGGTTGCTGGGGGGCTGTGTGATCGCGAGATGCCGCCCGTGCAAACGCTGTCAAACGGTCATCAGATCAAATGTCACCTTGGCGCGGATATTTTTGCGAAAATGGAACCTGTTATTCAAATCGCGGCGGAATAATCAGCCCAAAATTGCCATGACGTAGGCTTTGGTTTCTTCAAACGGGGGGACACCCCCCGCATCCTCAACCGCCCCTGGACCTGCGTTATAGGCGGCCAAGGCAAGACGCCAGTTGCCGAATTTGTTATACATCATCTTCAAATAGCGCGCACCGCCATTTAGATTTTCCGTGGGATCATTGATATCCACGCCCAAAAGATCGGCGGTTTCTGGCATCAATTGGGCCAAACCCTGCGCGCCCTTGCTGGATTTCACATTTGGGTTCCAGCCCGACTCGCGTTGAACAAGGCGCAAAAACAAATCCTCTGGGATGTCATGTTTGCGGGCGGCGGCGCGCGCCGTTTCCAGATATTCGCCTTTGTAACTGCCTGTAAATCTGGGCAGGGGGCCATCCGTCAAAAAGCTAATCTTGTCAGCATCGGGGCGCAGACGCACGGATCCCTCATATTGCTTGGCCAAACGGCCATCCAACAGCGCCATTTGCGATTGGAGCAGTGAGGTGCGGCTGCGTTTCTTGCCAGACAAATTCAATCCCTCGGCCAAGGCCGAAGCGGGCAAAACCGCGATCATAGTCAAAAGGATGCCTGCCCTTAGGGTTTGCTGCATCGGTTCGGTCCCCCCGATAATTTGCAAGACTATAGAATATTTTGCGGGTTGTGCCAGTGCCCACACCTGATTTGGTTTCCGTCGGCAAGGAACCGCCATCAGAACCGCGCAGGGCCATGGTCATTTTCGCAAATATACGCTTTATTAACCAAACGCGGCGACACTGCCGCTTGTGTTCGGAATCAAGGAGGAAACATGGCAGGCTCGGTCAATAAGGTGATCATCGTCGGCAATCTGGGGCGCGACCCCGAAGTGCGGGCGTTCCCGAATGGCGGTAAGGTGGTGAACCTGAATATCGCGACATCAGAAACTTGGCGCGACAAGGCCAGCGGTGAGCGTAAAGAACGCACCGAATGGCATCGCGTGTCGATCCTGAATGAACCTTTGGGCAAGATCGCCGAACAATATCTGAAAAAGGGCAGCAAGGTTTACATCGAGGGTCAGTTGGAAACCCGCAAATGGACCGACCAATCGGGTGCGGAAAAATATTCGACCGAGGTGGTTTTGCGCCCCTATCGCGGGGAATTAACGCTGCTGGATGGGCGCGAAGGCGGTGGTGGTCAAGGCGGCTATGAGGAACGCGGCGGTTACGATGATGCCGGCTATGGTGCGCGGCCCGCGGTGGGTGGATACGGTGGCGGCGCAGGTTCGATAGGCGGATCGGGGGGCGGATCATCTGCACGCTCTGATATGGATGACGAAATTCCATTTTGACAACTTTTGGCGGCATAGGTCTGGACTGTGCCGCCCTATTCCTTATATAATCGCTCAACAAAAGGGTTGATGCGATATGAACACATCTGAAAATACAATCGAAGGCGCACCTTTGATCCGTCCCTCGACCACGGAACATCCGTTGTATGAGGATGTGGTAAATGCCTGTCGCACTGTGTTTGACCCCGAAATTCCGGTGAATGTATTTGATCTGGGACTGGTCTATACCATTGAAATCGACAGTGAAAACGCGGTTGAGGTGATGATGACACTGACAGCCCCGGGCTGTCCTGTTGCGGGCGAAATGCCGGGCTGGTTGGCCGATGCAATTGAACCGATCGCGGGTGTCAAACACGTCAATGTCACTATGACATTCGATCCGCCTTGGGGGATGGAAATGATGTCGGATGAGGCGCGTTTGGAAATGGGCTTTATGTAAGACTTGTGATGGGGCGAAATCGCACCTATCTTGGGACAAAAGGAACATATGATGTTTGGTATCCCTGGCAAAGCCGCTGTGACATTGACCGCCTCGGCGGCCACACAAATCGCGCGTTTGATGGCAAAGCAAAATGCAGCAGGTTTGCGGATTGGTGTCAAAAAGGGCGGTTGCGCGGGCATGGAATACACGATGGATTATGTGTCTACAGCCAACCCGATGGATGAAGTGGTGGAACAAGACGGCGCTAAGGTGCTGATCGCGCCCATGGCACAATTGTTTCTAATTGGTACCGTGATTGATTACGAAGTCGACCTTTTGACGGCGGGGTTCAAATTTCGCAATCCAAATGTGGTCGATTCCTGTGGCTGCGGCGAGTCGATTAAGTTTGATGAGGCCCTGACGACACAATCCTCGGTTCAACATTCTGCTCCATAATCCCAAGAAATCCACGGTTTTCCCTAGGCAGGGTCGGTAAAATTGGCTATCCGTTTGGAAAAAAGGGGATAGAAATGCGCAAAAAACTTGCCGCTGGAAATTGGAAAATGAATGGCACTGCGGTAGATTTGACCGAAGTGCAGGCGCTGATGGCCGCCTTTCCTAGACCCAATGTTGATGTGCTGATCTGCCCCCCTGCCACTTTGCTGGCACGGATGTCGACGGCCAAAGGCGACCATGCACTTGCCTTGGGCGGGCAGGATTGTCATGCGAAAGCCAGTGGGGCGCATACGGGCGATATTTCGGCGCAAATGTTGCTGGATGCGGGGGCAAGCTATGTGATTCTGGGCCATTCGGAACGCCGCGCCGATCATGCAGAAAGGGACGATTGCATTCATGCCAAGGCGCTTGCGGCACATTCCGCAGGTCTGATCGCGGTGATTTGCATCGGCGAAACCCTTGCCGAACGAGAGTCGGGGCGCACTTTGGAAATCGTGGCAGGGCAACTTGGCAATTCAACCCCCGATGGGGCAACGACAAGCAATACCGTGATTGCCTATGAACCTGTCTGGGCGATTGGCACGGGGAAAATTCCGACCTTGGCAGAAATTAGCGAAGTTCACGCACAAATTCGCGCTGATCTGACAGCACGCTTTCGCACGGATGGCTTTCGCATTCTTTACGGCGGTTCGGTCAAGCCTGCCAATGCGGCGGATATTTTCGCCCTGCCCGATGTGGATGGTGCTTTGGTGGGCGGCGCAAGCCTAAAGGCCGCCGATTTTGGCGCGATCATCACCGCCCTTTCTGCCGAATAAGGTGTCGGTATTGGCAAGGCGGACCGGCCCGCTTTGGGGCAGATTGGCACCAAAAGGAACACCATGTCACAATCTCCGAACATGACCGCCCCGAAATCCACCTTGCTGGCGGCCAATTTGATCTGCACCGCCTCAATGGTGATTTGGGCGGCGGGTCTGCCTGCGGCGGATTACTTAATCCCGCTTTTGGCCGCAGACCAGTTGACTGCCATGCGGATGAGTTTGGCCGCTCTTGCCGTGCTGCCCCTATGGGCTTTGGTTGAGGGATTTGCCCCATTGCGCCGCGTCAACTGGCTAAAGGGTCTGGGTGTGGGCGGTTTGTTGGGAACGGGGGCGTGGTTTTTGGTTTTGGGTCAGGCGCGCGGGGGGGCTGTGACCACTGCTGTGATTTCGGCCACCCTGCCCCTGATCGGAATTACCATTGAGGTGATCCTGGACGGCCGCAAAATGACGCCCGCGCTGACCATCGGTCTTGCGCTGTCGGTCTTGGGCGGGTTTCTGGCGCTGGATTTTGGTAAGGGCGGGGTGTCTTTGGGCATCGGCGCGCTGTTTTGCTTTTTGTCCGTGGTTTGCTATGCCGTCAGCTCGCGGATGACGGTGACCTCTTTTCCCAATGAAACGGCTTTGGGGCGCACCGCTGTGACGCTTGTCGGGGCTGGCTTGGCCACATCTGTGGTGGCGCTGACGGGGATCGGATTTGCCGGCCATGCGACGCCTGATTTTGGCACATGGGGCGTTGCAGAATGGGGCGCGATGGCGCTGTTCTCCGTCGGATCCTTGGCCATATCCCAACTTTTGTGGATCATTTCGGTCGGGCGGTTGGGCATTGGCTGGTCGGCGCTCCACATCAACGCGGCCCCATTCTATGTGATGCTGATTTTGTTCGCCTTGGGCGGCGCATGGGATTGGCGGCAAGTTGCGGCGGCGGGTTTGGTCGTGCTGGGTGTGTTGATTGCCCAAGGGATCATTCGGCGATGATCCAGCAATCCCCCACCGATCCAGATTTCGTCCAAAACCCCTATCCATTCTATGACAAAATGCGCGCCCAAGGCCCGTTTTTTCATTGGGCGGAATATGGAATGCTGTGTTCGCCCTCTGCGGCGGCTTGTCATATGATTTTTCGCGATCGCCGCTTTGGCCGCGAGGCACCTGCAGAATTTGCGCCCATCATTCCACCGCATATCGCCCCCTTTTACGCGGTTGAAGCGCATTCGATGCTGGAATTGGAACCGCCCCGCCACACGCGATTGCGCGGCACGGTGCTGCGGGCTTTTACCTCGCGCAGGATTGCGGCGCTGGCGCCGGAGATCATGGCGTTGAGCCACACGTTGATCGACGCCCTGCCCAAAGGCCCGTTTGATTTATTGCCATATTTCGCGGCCAAACTGCCCGTCATTATTATTGCGCGGTTGCTGGGCGTGCCAGAAACGATGGCACCCGATCTGCTGCGATGGTCAAATGCAATGGTCGGTATGTATATGGCCAACCGCACCCGCGAGGTCGAGGATCGTGCCACTGCCGCTACTTTGGCATTTGTCGATTTTCTGCGCGGTTATGTTACAGCGCGGCGAAATGATCCGCGCGACGATCTGATCACCCATCTGATCAGCGCAGAAGAGGATGGGAACCGTCTGTCCCCCGACGAATTGATCACCACCTGCATTCTGCTGTTGAACGCGGGTCATGAGGCGACCGTCCATACCATCGGCAACGGGGTGAAAACCCTGCTGGAAACTGGCACGAGGCCAGACAATTGCGAGACGACGGTAGAAGAAATTTTGCGCTTTGATCCTGCCCTGCATATGTTCACCCGCTGGGCCTATGAGGACGTGACGGTTATGGGCCAAGCGTTCAAGCGCGGCGATCAAGTGGCGCTGCTTTTGGGCGCTGCAAACCGTGATCCTGATGCCTATGACCGCCCGAATCTGTTTGATCCAAACCGCGCGGCAAAACCGCATATCAGTTTTGGCGCTGGCCTGCATTTTTGTGTAGGCGCGCCACTCGCCCGGTTGGAATTGCAAATCGCCTTGCCAATCCTGTTTGACCGCTTGCAAAACCTGCGCCTTGCAGCACCGGCTGAATACGCCAATGTTTATCATTTTCACGGCCTGAAATCACTGACAGTCAGCGCCTGACACCTTGCTCGTTGTCCAAATATCCGAGGTGGGAAGATTTTTCTCCGAAAAATCTTGGGGGGCAAAGCCCCCCTATAGGGGCAGCACCGTGGTTGATTTGATCTCTTCCATACTCAGCAATGCCGTCACATTGTAAATCCGCACTTCGGAAATCAGCGCTTGATAAAACGTGTCATAGGCCCGCGCGTTTTTGACCCGCACTTTTAGGATATAATCAATATCCCCCGCCAAGCGATGCGCCTCAAGGACTTCGGGACGGGCGCGCAGCACTTGTAGGAATTTGTTTTGCCAGTCGGACTCATGTTCCGAGGTGCGGATCAGCACGAAAAAGCACGCTTCTAAACCCAAGGATTCGGCGTCGAGCAAGGCTGTTTGGCGCAAGATAACGCCGGTCTCGCGCATACGGCGGATTCGGTTCCATACGGGGGTCTTGCTGGACCCGACGGCGCGGGCGATTTCATCCAGCGATTGCGAAGCATCCTCTTGCAAAATACCAAGAATTTTCCGATCCAATTCGTCCAGTTGGGCCGCCATTCGCCGCACTCCTGTTTTTGCAGAAACTTTTTCCAATTCTGTTTTAATATGGAACAATTTTCCCTTTTTGCAAGGCAATATGGCAAATCTTGGGAAACTATTCTATGTTGCTTGTAGGTTTGACCAGATGAGGGTGCAATGGGCCAAAATGTGATTTTTGTTGGGGCAGGCCCCGGTGCAGCGGCGCATCTGACCCTTGGGGCCTATGCCGCCTTGCAAGGGGCAGATGTGGTTATTCATGACCGACTTGTTGGCCGCGAAGTCATGGATTTGATCCCTGCGAATGTGCGCCGCATTGATGTGGGCAAGATCGGTTTTGGCCTCCAAACCGCCCAAGCGGTGATCAATGCGCTGCTGGTGGATCAGGCAGAAACGGGGGCCAAGGTGGTGCGCCTTAAGGGGGGAGATTGCGGCATTTTTGGTCGCCTTGACGAAGAAATAGATGCGCTGGAACAGGCAGGATTTGGCTTTGAAATCCTGCCGGGCCTGACGGCGGCAAGTGTGGCTGCGGCCAATATTGGGCAATCGTTGACCAAACGCGGGCGCAATGCGTCCTTGCGGATTTTGACGGGCCATGATGTGGATGGCTTTGCCGAGCAAGATTGGCGCGGCCTTGTCGGTGCAGTGGCGGCGATTTACATGGGCAAAAAATCTGCCCGCTTTATCCAAGGTCGTTTGATGATGCACGGGGCGGCGGCTGACACACCTGTCACTTTGGTGGAAAACGTCAGCCGCACCGATCAGCGTATCTTTGCGGCTACCTTATCCAGCCTGCCCGCGATTGCCGCAGGCTTGACCGGCCCCGCCATTATTTTATACGGATTGGCCCCGCGCCAAGCCACACAATCCCTGCTGAAAAAGGTCCAAAAATGAGCCGTCCCTTTCCGCCCAAAGTCGTGACGGCCAATGATTTGCGCCTTGGCGATGTGGTCTATTTGACGGCAACAGGCACGTGGTCGCGTCATCATCATGAAGCAGAGTTGTTCAGCGATGAGGCCCGCGCCCATGCTCAGCTGACGCAGGCCGTGGCGCAAAGTCTGATCGTGGTAGGTGCCTATTTGGCAGATGCGCGGGTGGGGGCAAATGGCCCCGAACCCATTCATTTCCGCGAGGTGTTTCGCACGCGTGGCCCGTCAAACTATGCCCATGGCAAACAGGTAGAGGTCTGATATGTATAGCTATTCCGATTTCGACGAAGAGTTCGTGCGCGCAAGGGTGGATCAGTTTTCCTCGCAGGTGGCGCGGCGTTTGGATGGCAGTCTGACCGAAGAGGAATTTCGCCCATTGCGCCTTATGAACGGGCTATATCTGCAATTGCACGCCTATATGCTGCGCGTGGCCATTCCCTATGGCACGCTTGCCCCCCGTCAAATGCGCCAACTGGCGATGATTGCTGACAGCTATGACAAGGGGTATGGCCATTTCACCACGCGCCAGAATATTCAATACAACTGGCCCATTTTGGGCGAGGTTCCTGCGATTTTGGGCGCACTTGCGGATGTGGAAATGCACGCGATCCAGACATCGGGAAACTGTGTGCGCAATGTGACTGCAGATCATTTTGCGGGCGCTGCCGCCGATGAAATCCTAGACCCCCGCCCCTATGCAGAACTTCTGCGGCAATGGTCTATGGATCATCCCGAATTCCAATTTCTGCCGCGCAAGTTTAAGATTGCGATCACCGGCGCGCCCAATGACCGCGCGGTGACCCATGCGCATGACATTGGGTTGCGGATGGTGCGCAATGCGGCAGGTCAGGCAGGATTTGCCGTGATGGTGGGCGGAGGTTTGGGGCGCACGCCGATGCTGGGGCACGAGGTGCGCGCATTTCTGCCCGAAGCAGATTTACTGCCCTATGTTGAGGCTGTTCTAAGTGTTTATAACATTCTTGGCCGGCGCGATAACAAATATAAGGCGCGGATCAAAATCACTGTGCATGAAACGGGGGCCGCGGAAATCACCCGGATGATCGAGGCCCGCTTTGCCGAAATTCGCCCGCAATTTGGCGGTGTGGATCAGGCCTTGTTGAATGATATCCGCACCGCCTTTGCGCCGCCTGCTTACCGCAATCTTGACACCACTGGCTTTGACCAATTTTACGCGGCAGACCCCGTGTTTCGGGCTTGGGCCGACACGAACCTGACCGCGCATAAGAACGCGCAATATGCGATTGTGACCGTGTCGTTAAAGGCGCATGGGCAAACGCCGGGCGATGCGACCAGTGATCAGATGCGGGTTCTGGCGGATTTGGCTGAAAAATATGGGCATTCGGATTTGCGTATTTCGCATGAGCAGAATGTGATCCTGCCGCACGTGCATAAATCCGATCTGCCTGCCGTTCATGCGGCACTGGCGCAAGTGGGGCTTGGCACAGCGAATATCGGGTTAATCTCGGATATCATCGCCTGCCCTGGGATGGATTATTGCGCGCTGGCCACGGCGCGTTCCATTCCTGTGGCGCAAGATATCGCAAATCATTTCAACGCGTTGAAACTGGAACATGACATCGGCCCGTTAAAGTTGAAAATTTCGGGCTGCATCAATGCTTGTGGGCATCATCATGTGGGACATATCGGCATTTTGGGTTTGGACCGCGCAGGCGTGGAGAATTATCAGATCACCCTTGGCGGCGACGGCACGGAGTTGGCAAGTATCGGCGAAAAGGTGGGGCCAGGGTTCGCCTATGACGAAATTGTGCCCGCCATCGAGCGTATCCTGCGCGCTTATCTAGAGGTGCGGTTGGAAGCCGCCGAGACATTCTTGCAATGCTATCGCCGCCTTGGCGCGGGGCCATTCAAGATCGCGCTTTATGGGTCGGACCGTGATGCAGCGTGACATCGCCTCGGTTTCGGACCGTGTGGCGACGCTGAATGCCCGCTATCGCCATCATGGGGCGACCGCCGTGCTGGAACACGCGCTGAAAGACGCGGATTTGGGGCAAGTGGCCCTTGTGTCCAGCTTTGGCGCGGAATCCGTGGTGCTGTTGCATTTGGTGTCGGTGATTGCGCCGCAAACGCCCGTGTTGTTCGTCGATACCAAAATGCTGTTCCAAGAAACGCTGGATTATCAACGCGGGGTCGCGGAATCCTTGCATCTGTGCGATCTGCGCACCATCCGTGCGCCGCAATCGCGCATTGCCTTTGATGATCCTGACGGCACGTTGCATCAGTTCAACACCGATGCGTGCTGTGCGTTACGCAAAGTGGCGCCGTTGGAGCACGCGCTTGCGGGGTTTGATGGGTGGATCACGGGGCGCAAACGCTATCAAGGCAGCACGCGCGAGCAGGTTCAGTTCTTTGAGGCCGAAGGTGAGACGCGGATCAAGGTGAACCCCCTTGCCCATTGGGGCCGCGAGGATATTGAGGAATATATGGTAAACAACCGCTTGCCGCGCCATCCTTTGGTCGCCAAGGGCTATCCGTCGATTGGCTGCGCGCCCTGCACCAGCCCCGTCGCCCCCGGCGAAGATCCCCGCGCGGGCCGCTGGCGCAACAGTCAAAAAACCGAATGCGGCATCCATTTCATCAATGGCCAAGCCGCCCGCAAGGAGACCGCCGCATGAACATTCTTGTCACCGATCAGGGCTTTGCCCCCGCGCCTGCCGTTCAGGCTGTCGCATTGGCCGATATCGCGGCGCATCAGGGCGCGGTGGATATGGCCCATATCGATGCACCCGAAGCTTTGGTGGATTATTTGCCAGATCTGACGCTGATCCGTATTCATACCCCCGCCTTTAGCGATGGGCGCGCCTTTACCATTGCGCGGCGGCTGCGCGCCTTGGGATATCGCGGCATTTTGCGTGCCGTTGGGCCGATGATTGTGGACCAATATCCCATGGCGCGCCGTGTCGGCTTTGATCAGGTGGAAATTCCCGATGCCTTGGCCGCCCGACAGCCGGAATCGCAATGGGTTGCCCGCAGTGATTGGCAAGCGCATGATTATCAGGCACGTTTGCGCGGTTAGCGCCCCAATATCTGAAAGCAGTTCTATGACCGATATCGCAAAACCCCACCTGCCCGACGCCCAGATCGTTACAATGGTCAGGCATTGGACCGACCGCTTGTTTTCCTTCCGCGTGACGCGGCCCAAAACCCTGCGCTTTCGCAGTGGGGAATTTGTGATGATCGGCCTGATGGGTGAGACGGGCAAGCCCCTGTTGCGCGCCTATTCCATCGCCTCGCCTGCATGGGATGAGGAGTTGGAATTTTATTCGATCAAGGTGCCCGATGGACCTTTGACAAGTCGCCTGCAGCATATCGCTGTGGGGGACGAGATTATCTTGCGGCCAAAACCCGTGGGCACGTTGGTGCATGATGCGCTGCTTGCGGGAAAACGGCTGTGGCTGTTGGCGACAGGCACGGGATTTGCGCCCTTTGCAAGTCTTTTGCGAGAGCCTGAAACCTATGAAAAATATGACCAAATCATCATGATGCATACCTGTCGCGAAGTGGCCGAATTGGAATATGGCCGCGAATTGGTCGCGGCATTGGCGGATGATCCGCTGATTGGAGAAATGGTTGCGGGCAAACTGCTGTATTACCCAACGACCACCCGCGAAACTTTCCCCCATATGGGGCGCATCACCGACAATCTGAAATCAGGTAAGGTTTTTGCGGATTTGGGCCTGCCTGCGATGACCCCTGCGGACGATCGCGCCATGGTTTGCGGCAGTTTGGCGTTTAACGTCGATGTCAAAGCGGTTCTAGAGGGGTTCGGCCTGCGCGAAGGGGCCAATTCAGAGCCGAAAGAATTTGTGGTCGAAAAGGCCTTTGTCGGCGACGGCATATAAAGGGCCGCGTCCTGCGACACGGCCCTAAAAAGGGGATTACATACCCAGCGCGGTTTTGACGGCCGCCAAAGCACCATCCAGCAAAGCAGGGTTTGCAGCCGCTGCGGTTACGCTGGCCTTGAGCGTGGTTTTGGTGGTCGCGTCTAAAGGCGATGCATCGATCAAAGCGGCAACTTTGACAGCGTCAAAGGTGGCTGGGGTCAAAGCAGCCATTGCATCCGTTGCAGCGGCAGCAGTGTCGGTTGCGGCAGTGGTTGCTGCGGCGGCTGTGGTGGCGGCGGCATCCGTTGCAGCCTTTGCAGCGGCAGCGGCATCATCAGCGACTTTTTTCGCGGCAGCGGCGGCGTCATCCGCGGCCTTTTTGGCGGCGGCGGCGGCGTCATCAGCGGCCTTGGTTGCAGCGGCGGCTGCGTCTTCGGCGGCCTTGGTTGCGGTGGCTGCGGTTTCGGTGGCCGCTTTGGTGTCCATATCGGCAGGCTTGAAGGCGAAATAGGCGCCAATCGCCAAGACGACAACAATCACAACGCCCAAGATTCTTTTATCCATGATCTTCTCCTATAGCCGAGGGAGGTTCGGCAAGGCGGGATATGACCTATTGGATATTGATTGGAAAGGCCAAAGGGGCCAAAAGCCCATTTGTTCGGCCACAAGCACAAAATAACCCCTTTTCAGGTTGAAGCGGCGCGCGCCAAGCCCTATTCTAGCACAACGATAACAATTCAAAGGACCACTACCATAGCCCGCAGACCTCACAACGCCCCGCCGCAACGCGAAACCGGACCACGTATCAATGATCGCATCCGCAACCCCGAGATCCGCCTGATTGGCGCAGATGGGGAAAATGTCGGCGTCGTCACACCCTCTGTCGCTATGGCTATGGCCGAAGAGGCTGGGCTTGATCTGGTAGAAATTTCGCCCAACGCGGAACCGCCTGTCTGCAAAATTATGGACTTTGGCAAATATAAATACGAGACCCAAAAGCGCGAGGCCGAAGCGCGCAAAAAGCAAAAGATCATTGAGATTAAGGAAATAAAATTCCGTCCTGGCACCGACACCAATGATTATGATGTGAAAATGCGTTCGGTTCTGAAATTTCTGGATGAGGGCGATAAGGTCAAAATCACCCTGCGTTTTCGCGGTCGCGAAATGGCGCACCAAGAGTTGGGTTTGGAATTGTTGAACCGCGTTGCGGCTGACGTGGCCGACGCGGGTAAGATTGAATCGATGCCCAAGCTGGAAGGTCGTCAGATGGTGATGATGATCTCGCCAAAGTAAGGGTCAGATCAGATGCAGACGGGACGCCTTCGGGCGTCCTTTTCGTTGGGCAACTTGCAAGACATTCGCGACAGTTTTTGTCGCGCTTGGACATACCAAACGGCCAATCCCCCGCTAAATTGGCGAAAATATCCTTGGGGACGTCCAAAATGAAAACTCATACCCGCGTTGTGGTGATTGGCGGCGGCGTTGTCGGCTGCTCGGTTCTGTATCATTTGACCAAGCTTGGCTGGTCGGATGTGATGCTGATTGAGCGGTCGGAATTGACCTCGGGCAGCACATGGCACGCGGCGGGGGGGTTTCACACGCTGAATGGCGACACCAATATGGCCGCGCTGCAAGGCTATACCATTCGGCTGTATAAGGAGCTTGAGGAAATCACGGGGATGTCTTGCGGCCTGCACCATGTGGGCGGGATTACCCTTGCCGACAATCAGGCGCGGTTTGAACAATTGCAGGCCGAACGCGCCAAGCACCGCTATATGGGGTTGGATACGGAAATCTTGGGCCTAGAGGAAATTCGCAAGCTGACCAATGGGATGGTCAACCTTGAGGGCATCGTTGGCGCGCTGTATGATCCGTTGGATGGCCATTTAGACCCGTCAGGCACGACCCATGCCTATGCCAAGGCAGCACGGATGGGGGGGGCAGAGATTGTCTTGCACAACCGCGTTTTGGAAACCAATCCGACGGCGGACGGCTGGGAAGTGGTCACCGAAAAAGGCACAGTCTATTGCGAACATCTGGTCAATGCGGGCGGTCTTTGGGCGCGGGAAATTGGGGCGATGGCGGGGGTCTACCTGCCGCTGCTGCCGATGGCACATCAATATCTGGTGACCGATGACATCCCAGAAATTATGGACATTCTGAAAACGGGCAAGGAATTTCCCCATGTGATGGACCCAGGCGGCGAGTCGTATCTGCGCCAAGAGGGGCGCGGTCTGTGCATTGGTTTTTATGAAAAACCCTGCGAGCCGTGGTCGATCGACGGCACACCATGGAATTTCGGGCA
The DNA here is from genome assembly GCA_040398785.1 of Cypionkella sp. GTDB lineage: Bacteria > Pseudomonadota > Alphaproteobacteria > Rhodobacterales > Rhodobacteraceae > Cypionkella. Next base: position 110,283 of record JBBATJ010000003.1, read on the forward strand.
TGAATTGCTGAACGAACAGTTTGATAAGATTGAGGATTCTGTTAATTTCGCCTATCGCCGTTTCCCCGTTCTGGAACGCACGGGGGTTAAGCGGGTGATCCACGGCCCCTTTACCTTTGCCCCCGATGGCAACCCGCTGATCGGTCCCGTGCAAGGTCTGCGCAATTACTGGTCGGCTTGCGCGGTGATGGCGGGCTTTAGCCAAGGCGGCGGCATGGGTCTGGCCCTTGCGCAATGGATGATCCACGGCGAGGTGGAACGCGATCCGCGCGGATTTGATGTGTCGCGCTTTGGCACTTGGACGACGCCTGGCTATACCGTGCCCAAGGTGATCGAAAACTATCAGATGCGCTTTTCGGTTGGCTATCCGAATGAGGAACGCCCCGCCGCCCGCCCCTTCCGCACAACGCCGATGTATGACACCAACACCGCGCTGCGGGCGGTTTGGGGGCAGCAATATGGTCTTGAGGTGGTCAATTACTATGCCCTGCCTGGCGAGCCGACATATGAACAACCGACCTTCCGTCGGTCCAATGCGTGGGACGCAACCGCCCGCGAAGTGGCAGGCGTGCGCAATGGTGTGGGCATCAATGAATTGCAGAATTTCGGCAAATATATTGTGCGAGGGCCGAATGCCCGCGCATGGCTGGACCGCATTATGGCGGGGGGTATCCCGAAACCTGGGCGGCTGTCCTTGACGCCAATGCTGGCCCATTCGGGCAAGATCATCGGCGATTTCACAGTGTCGTGCCTGTCGGAAACCGAATTCCAACTGACCGCCAGTTACGGCGCGCAAGGCTGGCATTACCGCTGGTTTGAACAAAATGCGATGGATGGGGTGACTGTTGAGAATGTCTCGGATGCCCGTTCTGGTTTCCAAATCGCAGGGCCACAGGCGCGGGAACTTTTGTCGCGTGTCACGCGATCGGATGTCAGCAATGACGCGTTCAAATTCATGGATGTGCGGCGGATGACCGTGGGCATGGCCAATTGCATCGTGCAACGGGTAAGTTACACCGCCGATCTGGGATATGAGATTTTCTGCGATCATATGTCTGTGCGCCATCTATGGGATACGCTGATGGGGGCTGGCATGGAGGTGACGCCTTTCGGGATGCGCGCCATGATGTCCTTGCGTTTGGACAAATGGTTCGGATCCTGGAGCCGCGAGTTTTCGCCAGACTATACCCCCGCCGAAACGGGTCTGGATCGGTTCATCCGCTGGAACAAAGATGCCGACTGGATTGGCAAAGCCGCGGCCATGGCCGAAAAAGCAGCAGGCCCAAAACGCCGTCTGGTCAATTTCATTGTCGACGCAAACGAGTCCGATGTTGTGGCATGGGAGCCGATCTGGATCGGCGGCGAAGTGGTGGGTTTCTGCACCTCTGGCGGCTATTCGCATCACTTGGGCAAATCGCTGGCAATGGGGTTTGTGCCCGCCGATCAGGTCAAGGATGGGCTGGTGGCCGAGATTGAGATTTTGGGCGAACGCCGCAAGGCCACAGTGAATATGGCCCCCCTGTTCGACGCCGATGGGGCAAGGATGCGCGGTTAACCCCCGACAAACCCGCCTAAGTTGTATCAAACTGCCCCCGTATTGGGGGCGGTTGTTTGGAAGATTACGCATTCAAAACGGCGGTTTACTTTGGTCTTGGCCAATCCTTGATGGAAGGCGTCTGCCGCGCCAAGGCCGTGGTCAGCACTGACCCCATAGCACAAAGCCGCGCCCTGATGTTTGGCACAGGGCCGCGCGTTTCCATTTTTGAAAATCAACCCTTAACCGATCTGCAAAGCCGCATTAGCGAAGAACCCTTGACCGAGGCGACCCGCGCCATTCTGCCCGCCATAGAGGGCAGGATCATCACCGCCAATCTGGGCCGCCGCCGCACAAGGCTGGTTCAGATCATTCCAAACCGCGATGGGTGGCAAACCCAGTATTCAGGATTGAAAACCCTGCTGGGCCATATCGCCAATCAAGGCCATGATATCACCCAAGTGATTGTTTCTTGGATTCACGGGCATTCGGATCGTGGCCTTGATAAGGCGCATTTTCGGCGTGGGATCAAGACGCTGCATCTGAACCTAAAACGCGATGCTTTGGCAATCACAGGGCGCGATACCCCTGTTCTGATTTGTGCCAGCCAAACCTGTGCGGCATTAGATGGAATGAGCAACCAGCAACGTTACCAGATCCTGCGCCCGTGGCCTGTGCCTATATGTTGATCGCGCAAAAACACCCTGATTTCTTTATCCTTGCCTGCCCCGAATATTTCCTGGCGCGCAGTTTTGATGGCCTGCATCTGACCCCGCAAGCGACCGCGCTTTTGGGGGCCTATCATGGCCGTGCCATTGCAAAACGCCTGCTGGGTCAGGATTGGAAACCCTTGCAGATGGCCTTAGCAAAGCGGCGCGACAACATCATCACCGTCACTTTTACAGGCGGCACAGGCCCGTTGGCTTTCCATCATGACAAGGGGGCAAACCATCAAATTTGGGGCGTGCGAAACCTGCCGAATTATGGATTCACTTGGCATCAATCGGGCGGGGTTGCGCCTGATATCAAACGGATCAAAATCACAGGACACCGCGAAATCACCCTGTTTTTGCGCGCCATTCCGCAAAGCACGGGCGAAGAAACCCTGTCGCTGGGCCTTTTCCCCACAAATCACGCAATCGAAGGCTTTGTCAAAGGCCGCCCAGAAACGGGGACGGGTTTGGCCAGCAACATCCGCACCGAAAACCCCGAGACCGACCATTTCGGCACGCAGTTGCACGATTGGGCCCTGTTGCAACGTATCAATGTCCCGCGTGACTGACCTCGGCTGAGATACAGAAATACCTCTCGCGCGCGGCTATGCCGTCTGGACAAATATCATCGCCGCAAGGGCCAAAGCACTGCGCACATAAAACAGATCCTGTGTCGACGGCGGCAATGTTTTTAAGACAGTTGCAATCAAGCGGCCTTGTGCTGCGTTGCCGAGGGCCGCGGCGTGCAGGAATTGCAGCGCGATCTTATTTGGATCCGTGCCTGGAATGGGCTGGGCGCGGGCCCAGTCTGCCCAATCCATCTGGCACATTTCTAAGGATGTGACCCAAAGCGCAAAAATAGCAGAGCGCGACAGACCAACATCGCGCAAAATACGTCCTTCGGGGCTGTCAAAGGCGATCATTTCAACCCCTCGACAAAACTGCCCAATTTTTGATATTCGGTCAACAGGCCAAACACATCGCGCACCCGCAATTCTGGTGCCATTGGCCCTAGATGCGCGGCAATCGCCTGGTTGGCGGCCTGTTCAAAATCGCGCCGCATCGGTCGGATCACATCCATTGTCGCACGGCGCACCATGTCGCGGGTCAAGTTGCGCGCGATCAGCGCATCGACGCCTTGTCGCACGGCCTTGGGGGTAGGCTCGATGATCAGGGAATTGTCGGGGATGCAAAACGCGTCCCTGCCCCCAACTGATGGGATCGACAAAACAGGCAGACCTGACAAAAGCGACTCGATTGCGGCCCGCATCGTGCCCTCTTCTTTTGACAGCGCCAAAAACACCTTGGACCGCGACATCACCGCCCGCATTTCAGACCGCTGCAGATAGGTGTAATTTCCCGAGCGATGATTGACAAATGTCGCCTGCGGACATTGCGCCTGAACCCGTGCCAAATTTTGATCCGAAGGTTTGCCATAGACAAAATTCACCGAACTAAGTTCAGCGGCCAAATGGTGGTTTTTCCAATTCACAAGCGCTGCAATCATCAATGCATCGGCATCAGGGACACCCGCCAAGGGTGGGGCATCCTCGGCCCAAACAGTTTCATCTTCAAACAATCCGATATTACCAAAAATAGAGCGAATACCCGATTTTCGGTAATTTTCCGCCTCGGCGGAATTCACGTGCAATGCAATGAAAATATGGCCTGGGTTATCCTCTTCGGCAAGACGCAAAGCTTGACCCAGCGCATCCAAGGGACTGGTTTGCATCGTCCAAGTGGGTTTTAAAAAGTGAACGCCGGCGGGTGTATCAAAGGCCGCATCAGGCCCAACCATCCATTCCGCAAAAAACGATCGCCCAAACTGAATAGAGGTCATCGTCAGCAAAGGATCCTTGGAAAAGGCCCGAAAATAACCGCCTTCTTGCAGCAAAACAGCCCGACGCGGCACCGCCGCAACCTGATCCGCCTTTAATTTGGCACGCGACAGGGACCGATCCCCCTTGGTGGGCAAAATATCCATCAAAGGCGCGGTTTCGGCATATTCCAGCAGGCCAAGACCCGCCAAACTGGCCGCCGCTGCAAAGCCATTCGCGACCTTATCGCGCCAATCTGTTGCGTTATCCTGCTTGGACAACCAATTTGGTGGAACATGAGGGTTAAAATCTTGGGTTACACCAAGTTTTTGCAATGCTTGACGTAGATTTTTGTTCCGCTTTTCATCCGAAATATTAATATCGTTGTCATAGTCCAAAATCGTGAAAGGACGTTTTGTAGACTGAACTGCCTGCCAAAATGCATCTATCCCGACGTCAATTTCTTGGGTTGAGTCCAAAAAAGATTGAATGTCAAATTCAGGAAACATTTCTGTCGTGTCTAGGTTGGTGAAATTTCTTGTAATCACGGCCTTGCAAGCTGAAATGTGACGATCAATACGGCGACGGATCAAAAATATCACTTTCAAATTCGGCCGTCTTAAAATCTCTTCTAAATGTGGAATGCTTATTTGTTCGGTAAAAATCTTACAACTTAGAGACGAAAAACCCAAATCTTTTGCAGTTTCGCAAAGAGCGTTAAAATATCCAACCGGATCACGCTCGATAATTTCCCCCAATTTAGGATCATCAATATCTGTTAGGCTGCACCCAAGAATCTGTTGCAGCTTCATAAAAAATACCGCGTTTCGATGGATACCGCCACGCGTGATTGGGTGCAGCACCTCCATCAGGCGCAAATTTCCATCCAGATTTCCCAGCATATCGGCCAGCAAATTGCTGCCTGACCTGCCTTTTGTCAAAATGAGAATGACGGGAAAATCCAAAATTTCAGTCATTGTTCGTCCATTCTTGCCAAGACTGCGACGCCGTCATCAGACCCAAGCGCTGCAATTGATTGACGCCCCGAAATCTTCGCGCCCATAGACCCGCGCGAATGCCTTTGCCGCGCATCCGCGCCAACATATCGCGGTAAAATCGCCCACCCAAAAAATGCTCGCCGCGCGTTACGGCCTCGGTGAATTTATGCTGCGTGTCGCCTACAAATTTGTTATGCAGCAGCGCCGTCGTCACATCACTGGTCGTCAAATAGCTGTGGTGATGGTTGTTTTCCGTGAAATGCAGATCGCGGTCCACCCGCACCAACGGAGATTTTGTAATCAGAAAATGCCGCCCCGTCAGACGGCCACGCACCCCGCCTTGGACAGTGATGAACGGCGGCGCAACAGAGGGATAGCGCAGATATTGCGGATCAAAATAGCGATGGCCCGAAAAACCCTTGGCGAAACTGCGCGGCGTCGCAAAAAGATCCAGCATAAAGGACGCAAAACTGCCCGCACCAATGGATTGGGCGTAATCGACCAAATCCACTATGGATCGACCCTGATCTGACAGCGGAAAGACAAAATGTTCATCCACATCGACAAATAGGGCCCATTTGCCGCGCGCATAGCGCTGAATCAGCGGGTTGATCCACGCCACCCCATGGGCGGCCGCGCGAAAACTGCCCGAATGTGCATACAGACAAACATCAGGCTGTTGGGCCAAGTAATCGCGGGTGCCATCCGACGAATCATTATCGACAATCACAAAGCTTTTGATGCCCAACGCCCGATAATGGTCAAAATAAGGGGGCAAATAATCCATCCCATTATAGACCACACTAAACGCGATGACCTTGCCATCCATCGCAACCTGTTTGATCCGCCGTGCGGGCGTGGTCTTGGCCCCATAAACGCGGTAGCCAGCCGTTTTGGCATGATCCTTCCATGCCTGCTTTGCATCCTGCTTTGCGCCCGTCAGATGGTCGAAATAAATCGCGACCTCGCGCAGGCGCTGCGATTGACGCAGGGCCAGCGGCAAGGCGTCAAAATACGCCTTAGCTTGATCCAAGGCGTTATTTGCAATCAGAACCGACAAATGCAGGCGGTGGAAATAGGGGTTGCCTTGGGCGAATGGCAGGCCCGTTCGCGTCACTTGCAGCGCCTCACGCAGATCGGCGGGGCGGCGCGCCTCATTCATCACATAACTTGCATATTGCATCTCGGGCCCAGCGTGCCTTGGCCCTGCCCGACGCGCCGCATCATAGGCGCGCCTTGCTTGGCGGCGCGTCGTGGCAGGATCGGCCAAGGCCAAGCTAAGTGTCATCTCAAACTGGGGTGTCCCGTCACCAAGCGCACCTTCAAGTGTCAAAATTTTGCGCGCGCGGGCATAATCGTCGACGTCCATCGCAAGCAACGCCAATAACGCATACCCTTCAGTTTTGCCCGCCAAAGACAAGGCCGCACGCTCTAGCACGGGGCGCGCTTCGGTCAAACGGTCAAGACGAATCGCCAAAAATCGCAAAAGATGTGCGACCTGATGGCTTTGCGGACATCGGTCCAAAAATGAAAGCGACTGGGACATCGCCTGTTCCAAATTGCCCAGCGCCTCTTGCGCTGACAAATATGCCGCCGCCAGATCAGGATCTTTTGTCTGGTCTAACCCGCCGATTTGATCCACCGCAGAAACGATATCCTGATAGGCGTGATTGCGCAAAAATGTTTCAATACGAACAGATTGGGTGGTTTCATTTACCCCAAGAAGGCGGGCAAGATCTAAGGCCGCCGATAGCAGTCCGCGATCCAACATCGCCTGTAATTGAAAAGTGCGGACCTTAGATTGGTTGTATTTTGGAAAGCTCCGCGCCAGCGCCGTCAAGCGGTCGGCGCCACGATCCAAATCCCCCAAAACAAAATCTGCCCGCGCCAATGCGTCAAAAACCATCGGCTCACTGGCGTTCGGCAGACTTGCTAAAACGGCGCGCAACCCACGCACCAACACGGCGTCTGGGCCCTCTGCCGCGGCACAAAGACAACGCGCTACAAATCCCCGATCATCGGCAAACCGCGTCAGTCCCGCGCGCATCGCCCAATCTTGCCAATCAAACCGACGCTGGGTGCTGGATTTGTCCAACAATTGGGCAAAATGCACAGAGTTCGACTGGCTTGCCCTAAGTGTTTCGCCTGCTAATGAGGAGAAATCAGGCAGAAATTCAGGACGCCCTTCGTTTTTCAAAGCCCAGACGCAGACCTAGCCCACGTAATACGCGTTGACGCGGCGATCACTGATTTTGCTAAACACGTATTTGTCTGTCGGCACATTCGCGTAATTTGCAGTTTGCCGAATGACAACGTCGCGCGCCAGTGTTGCAAACTCTGCCGTCAAAGGCGAATCGCCGCAAGCCTCAAGATAGGCAATATAGACTTCTAGTTTGTTCTGCGTTGCAACATAATCCCACAGCTTTTGGCTCAGCGGCGCAAGGGCGGGGTTCGTGCACACCTCTTGGATCGTGTAACCGCCCGTTTCTTTGGCCATCGCGGCAACAGGTGTCAGGGCTGCTACACCCATGGTCATTGCGATCCGCGCGATAAACGTCTTCATTTTGATCTCCAAGGCTGTATTGGCTTGGCTCGCTGCTGCAAACAGCGCAACTTGCATTTACATTTTATTCAATAGGATTATAATGAATTATACAATAATATAATATATATTCTTTGGTATATTTTTGATTAAAAGTAAAGATTGCATGGCCATGGCACACCTGAAGGGATCATAACCGCGTTGACGATTTAGGACTTTGGCGATTTAAACCTTTGCGCCAATTGGCGCATCGCCTCGACATAAAGCAGCACGTCAATCCCGACACCCACAAAATTTGCCCCAGCCGCAACGCAATCCGCAATGTAATCAGGATCTGTCGTCAAAACACCCGCCGACAGTCCCGCCGCTCGAATACGCTGAATGGCATCCAAAACGGCCGCCTTGACCGCGCCCGCCTGTCCCAAAAAACCCATATCTGCCGCCAAATCAGATGGGCCAATAAAAACAGCGTCTACGCCGTCGACAGCCAAAATATCATCCAAAGCCGCGAGTCCCGCGCGACTTTCAACCTGCAAGATCAGACAGATTTGCGCATTCGCAGTGGTCAGATAATCTGGAATGGCCGAAAACATCGACGCCCGTGCCAAGGATGACCCAACACCACGCATCCCTTCGGGCGCATAGCGCGTGGCCCGCAAAACCCGCCGCGCTTGGTCGCCGCTTTCGATCATTGGGATCAACAAGGATTGCGCACCAATATCCAATGCCTGTTTGATCTTGGCAGGATTATCATCGACCAACCGCACGACGACCTGCGTCGGCCCCACACGCAAAACACCGATTTGCGCAGACAAGCTGCGCATATCATTCGGCGCGTGTTCGCCGTCCAGCAACAGCCAATCAAATCCCGAAGTTCCCGCCATTTCGGCCGCATAAGGATCGGCCATACCGACCCATGCCCCATAAAGCACCTCTCCAGCACGCAAGCGGCGCTTTAGCTCATTCACAGGCGCGGGCATCGATCCCTCCTTGTCGATCATCTGTTGTGGTTCAATCAACGCGAACATGGCACAAAAGTCCACCGCCAACTGGATCGCCAACTTGAACGACACGGCCTGCGCATTTTCTTCTGACAAAGATACCCAAAGGGCGGCACGCCCTCATTTTTTTCTATAAAAAATGGGTCCCACACAGGACATATTTAATTGGAATGATTGGTACCCGAGGTCGGACTCGAACCGACAAGCCTTGCGGCGGTGGATTTTGAATCCACTGCGTCTACCATTCCACCACTCGGGCACTGCAGGCGGTTTAGCCGCCCCGCAAGGCGGCGTCAACACCCCGTTTTACAGATTATTGGTGCTGAATGTATTGCAAGCATTCAGGTCTTGTGCCCGAAGGCCAATGTCAAACCAATGCGCGCGCTGCGCTGATGTTCCATGCGTAAATGTATGCGGCATTGGGCGCTGACCCGCATTGCGTTGCAGCGTGTCATCGCCGATTCGTTTTGCCGCGTCCAAAGCCTCGGCGAAATCACCAGCCTCAATGCTGCCGATTTGTTGTTCGGCGGCTTTTGCCCAAATCCCTGACAGACAGTCGGCCTGCAATTCAATCCGCACGGAAATTTGATTGCTGGTCACCTCGTCGCTTTGGCCGCGAACCTGATTGGCTTGTCCCAATATCCCAAGTTCATCTTGCACATGATGCGCCACTTCATGTGCCACGACATAGGCCATCGCAAAATCGCCATTCGCCCCCAGATCACGGTGCAACGTGTCAAAAAAACCGGTATCAAGGTAAACCTTTTTGTCCGCTGGACAATAAAACGGCCCCGTCGCCCCCGAGGCATCCCCGCAGGGCGAAGCGGTCACGTCTTTGAACAAAACCAAAGTGACGGGCGTGTAGGGCAGATCCAATTGCGAGGCAAAGATTTTTGTCCAAACCTGTTCGGTATCGGCCAGCACAACCGAGACGAAATCGGCGGACTGCGTATCTGCGGCGGTAAGGTTGTCGCCTTGGATTTGGGGCGGGGCTGTGTTGTTCAGCAACGGCGTCACATCAACTCCCAAGAAATAACCGATCACCACCACGGCAATCAGCCCAAACCCACCCAAGCGCCCTGCCCCGCCAGATCGCGCCGTATTACGGCGGTCTTCAATATTGTCGCTTCCCCTGCGTCCACGCCATTGCATCATGCGCCCCCAAATGCCTAAATCTATGCGGCTATCATAGTCAGCACGGCAAGGGCCGCAACCTTCTTGACCTCAGGCCAACTCCGCGCCAAGGATACGCCATCGGAGGCACCATGTTTCGCAAACTTTATGAATGGACACTGACTTGGGCAAGATCGCGTCACGCCGACAAGGCTTTGGCTACGATTTCCTTTACCGAAAGCAGTGTTTTTCCCATTCCTGCGGATGTCTTATTTATCCCCATGTGTTTGGCGCGCCCTGATCAGGCCATGCGCTATGCGCTGATCGCCACAATTACATCGGTTTTAGGTGGAATTTTAGGCTGGTGGATTGGTCATTTCGCGTTTGAGACGATGGCAGCCCCCTTACTGAATTTCTACGGCAAAATGGCGGCATTTGAGGCACTGAAATCGAACACCGGCACGGGCACCATCTTGATTATGTTGATCACTTCGGGTCTTTCCCATCTGCCGCCGATGAAAGTGGTCACGATTTTGTCAGGTGTGGTGTCATTTGATCTGAAATGGTTTATTGCTTCGGCCATCGTGGCACGAGGGGGGCGGTTTTATCTGCTGGCCTTTTTGCTGCGCCGCTATGGTGAAAGCATTTTGGGATTTATCGAACGTCGTCTGCCAATACTGGGTGCGGCGGCCCTGGTCCTTTTAATGGCGCTATGGGTTGCACTACATTATCTGTGAGGACGCATGACACGGCAAAATTTGATCCTGATTGCGGCCTTTGGTTCGGCTGCGCTGTTGGCTGGGGCGTTTGGATTTCAATATATTGGCGGGCTTTGGCCTTGCACGCTGTGTATTTGGCAGCGCTGGCCCCATGCGGCCGCGATTGTGTTTGCGGCGCTGGGTTTGTCCCTGCCGCATCGTATATGGCCGATTTTGGGCGGCGTGGCGGCACTGACCACGGCAGCAGTGGCCTTGTTTCATGTCGGGGTCGAACAAGCTTGGTGGGAAGGTCTGGCCACCTGCACCGCCGACACGATGGGCAATGTCAGCCTTGACGATTTGCTGAACACCGATGTCACTGTGGGCGCGCCTGTGCGCTGTGACGCGATAGCGTGGCAAATGTTTGGAATTTCAATGGCGGGCTGGAATGGTCTGGTGTCATTGGTCTTAGCCGCTGTCTGGTTTAGATCGGCGCGCCTATAATTCGGCCCCAAGTTTCCTTGGGGCCTTTTGATCCTATTGGCTGAGAAGTGGCGTGATGATCCGCACCGAGACACGGCGATTTCGCGGCTCATTTTTCTGGGTGTTGATCCGCAATTCACTTTCGCCATAGCCTTGGACGACCATGTTTTCAGGCGGTATCCCAAAATATTCGGTCAGCGCAAGCGCTACAGATTCAGCCCGACGATCCGACAGCGCCAAGTTCATCGCCGCGGCCCCCGTGGCATCAGTGTGCCCTTCGATCAGGAAAATCTCAGAAGGGTTTTTATCCACCAACTCTTGCATGATCGCGCCCAAATCGGCCAAATCATTGGCTTCTGCGGGGTTGATCGCGGCTGATCCTGTGGCAAAGTTAACCTTTTCGACATCAATTTCGGCGGCCATATGGCGGATTTCTGGGATGTCACGCACTTGGCGAAGGCTGAATTTGCGGCCGAGCTTGTCAATTTGTCGTGCGGCGAGTGCGGCCTTTAGGGCGGCATCCTGATCCGACGTCGAGATGATCACCCGTTTTGGTGGCACGGGCAAATTGCGCACGACATAGACCTGTTCGGGTTGCATATCATCAACCAAAACGGTTTCAAATCCGCGCGCATCATAGTGACTGCGGCGCAAAACGCGACCTGTGGCGTTGCGAATGGTAACCACTTGGCTTCCGTCTTCACGTTGCACGATGGTGCGGGTCGAGCCGTCTTTGAAGGTTTCGGTGCGCACGGTCGCGCCAGGTTGACGCAACACCGCATCGTCATCTTTATAGATGGAATAGGTTCCGTTGGGGTTCAACACGACAACGCGATCGCCCGTGTTCGAGACGACCTGTTGACCGCCGTCCTTTTTGCCTTGGTTCAAAACGGACCCAATCACAACCGCGCCCAAAACAAATAGGCCGACTTTTTCCAGATCAGACAGGCCTGTTTTCTTGCCCGGCGCGACCTCTTGGGGGGGCGCTTTGAATTCTTGGGCGGCGCTGCGTTGGGTTTCGGCGGTCACGACTGTGGTGGTCGAGGCAACGGCGGCGGTGTCAACTGGCTGATCGGCAAGTGGTGCAGGCGGGGTGCCTGCAGCGATTGGCGCATCAACGGGGGCTGCAAGAGGCGCGGCCGCTTCACCAGACGGATCAGCGGGCGCGGCCAAAAGTGTCGAAAGCGTGTCTTGTTCGGTGGCGCTGACTTCGGGCGCATCGATTGGAACTGCGTTCGGGTCGATCACCTCTGCCTCAACTTTCAATCCAGCAGTTGGATCAATTGGGGTGCCATCTGGGGCGGTGGTTTCTTGGGTCGCTTGCGCCAAAGCGGCCGCCTCTTCTGCGGTGGGCGCAGGATCGGTGGTTGGATCAACGCTTGGAACAGACGCAGGATCAACACTTGGATCGGCGGCAGGATCAACACTTGGATCGGCGGCAGGATTTGCGACAATTCCAGCTACAATTTCGGCCTGCGCGGCTGCGTCTGCTGCGGATTGTGCAGCAGCAGAGGCGGCTTTGGCGGCTTCTTCCAAGGAGGCTTGTGTGGCCTCTGCCGCAAGATTTGCGTCTTCTATTGTTTCGGACTGTGCGGCATCTGCGGCACCTTGGGCGGCACGATCAGCAGCAGCTTGGGCATCAGCCGCAGATTGCGCGGCAGCCTCCGACGCAGATTGGGCGGCTTGGATGGCGGCCGTTGCCGCCTCATCTGCCGTGTTGGATTGGCTTGCTTGGTCTGCGGCCGTTTGGGCATCGGTGGCCGCTGTAGCTGCTGCATCGGCCTGCGCTTGCGCGTCGGCTGCTGCGGTTTCTGCCGCCAAGCGTGCGGCATCTAACCCATCTGTGACTGCTTGCGCGTCGACACCTGCTTGGGCGGCGGCGGCCTCATCAGCGGCTTGGGCATCTGCGGCGGCTTGGGCGGCGGCAGCCTCATCTGCGGCTTGGGCGTCTGCGGCGGCTTGGGCGGCGGCAGCCTCATCAGCGGCTTGGGCGTCTGCGGCGGCTTGGGCGGCGGCGGCCTCATCTGCGGCTTGGGCGTCTGCGGCGGCTT